>NZ_JACSQM010000009.1 GCF_014836645.1 Fictibacillus norfolkensis | reverse complement strand
CCCTAAAGAATATAGAGCTGAAGCCGCTTAGCTGGTTTTTATTATTTTCACTGTCTACTTGACAGGGTGCAGTTCATCTTACACGCTTTGCCTTTTTTTGTTATGGATTGATCTTCGTGATTCGCCCTTCAATCTGTGCGGATACGGTATCACGGTTCTTAAAATAGTTCACTAGCGCTTCGAGATCTGTAACACTCACCGTCGGATTCTTTCCTTCTAATAAAACGGTATAACCATCACCGCCACCGGCCATAAAATTGTTTACAGTAACCGTATATTCTTGTTCTGCTGCAATCGGTGTTCCATCACTCTTAACCATAGAAACGGTTCGATCTCCAACTGGTTTTGAAAGATCAAATGTAGCCTTCAGACCAGAAATCTGAAGCATCTTCTCTTTTTCCGTTGCCCATTGAGATTCAAAAAGCTCTTTGATCTGCGCTCCTGTTAACGTCATCGTCACAAGGTCGTTGCCAAACGGCTGCACGTTAAAAAGTTCTCCCCATGTCACTTCACCCGGATTGATCACATCACGAATACCGCCTGGGTTCATAAACGCAAAATCCGTACCCGTCTGTTCTGTCATAGAATCAGCGATCACATTCCCTAGCTCAGACTCACCATTATACGCTTCTGTTCCTGATAGGAGTTGATTCGTGTTCCCTACGACTTCATTGATAATCGGTGCTACTTGGTCTTCGGCTTGCTTAATAATTTTTGTAATTCTAGAGTCCGGTGTTATACCTTTTTGCATAACCGACACGATTTCTGCTTTACTTTTTACGATATCTTTTGTGCGGCGATCAATTTTAAGATCCACATCTGCAAATGCTGTTCCGTATGAGATTGCTTGTACAAGCAGCTTATTATCTACTACAGCGTTCACGTTTCTATGATTGTGTGCACCAAACATTACGTCAACTTCATCATCTACTTTGTTTGCCATATCCACGAGTTCACCAGATATTTCCCCGGTCGCTGATTGTTCTACAGGGTTATGCGCTAGAACAACGATAGACTTTACACCTTTTTTCTTAAGAGATTTCGCAGCCTTATTAATTGCTTCTGCTTCATCTATAAATTCAACCCCAGCTGTTCCACTCGGAATGACGATATCCGGCGTGTCTGAGAAAACTACTCCAATGAATCCGATGTTTACTCCTTTAACCTTCTTAATGACATAAGGTGGCAAAATATTTTTCTTCGTCTCTTTATCTATGACATTAGCAGCCACATAAGGAAAGTCTGCACCTTTAAAATAACCTGTTTTTTCATGAGTTCCGCCTTTTATCAGACGCATCATCTCATCTACACCTTCATCAAACTCATGGTTTCCTAGTGCTCCAACATCAAAGCCCATCTTATTCATGATCTCTACTGTCGGCTCATCCTGCAGCAATGCAGATGTCGGAGAGCTTGCTCCTACCATATCGCCTGCATGCACCAAAAGTGTGTTAGGGTTCTCTCGTTCTCTCATCTTTAAATAGCTTGCTAGATAGTCTGCACGTCCAACAGGTTCCCCTGCCACATTACGTGTAATATCGATCTGTCCATGAAAATCATTTACTCCAAGCAGTTGAACATCTAAGTAACGACCATTGTGTTTTTGGGTGTCGTGTTCCTCTGCATGTACGCCTGCGCCGATTGGTGATATCCCTAAAGCAAGTGCTAAAGCTGATAATGTCTTTTTCATTAAACAAACTCCCCTATCACTCATTTTGTAAAAAACTCAACAATTAAAAGTATATATTTTGAAATGTAAAATGATAGAGGATTTTCGTAAAAAAGATGTAAAAACGTTATATTCCTATAAAAAAGGAATTTATGCCTACAAAGGTGGATTTCACACTTAATTTAGTACTATTATCCCGGTATACATTTGAAAAAGGATGTTTAATCCTGTTCGAAATCGTGAATACACACTATAACTTCGTTTTAAAGGAGAGGATTGTAAATGGTAAAACCTATCGTACATGAATTTAACTCTCAACAAGAATTGATTGCAGCTGCAAGTGATCTGAAAGCTCGAGGCATTCATGAGGACAACTTATATGTATTATCCCACGAAAAGGATGATACAAAAGATATTGCTCATGACGCAGATGTAAATACAATCGGATTAAAAGAAGAAGGACTCGGCACGGCACTCAGCAATGTATTTGAGTCTAGAGGCGATGAGCTTCGTAACAAGATGACAGAACTAGGGTTATCTGATGTAGAAGCGGATCAATATGAAAAGAAGCTCGACATGGGTAAACTTTTATTGTTCGTAAAAGAAGAAGATAAAGTAAATACATTGCCATAAGGTGATGAAGAGAGTTGCATGTCCAATAGGGCATGTAGCTTTTTTTTGTACAAAAATTTTAAACCTTCCTCATTCATCTTTAGTAAAGTTTTTCCCTAAAAAAACCCTGTGACAGAAGTATTCACACAAAATCCATATATTTGAAAAAACATTCTCGTGAAGCGTTTCTTTAAAGAAGATAGGGGGAATGAAGAGAAGACGAGGAGGAGTCACTATGAATTTACACAATGGTCAGCTCTATTGGCCTGAAACTTATACAAACACGGGTCAGTACCCGGTTCTTGAAGAAGATATATCGTGTGATGTACTAATTGTTGGTGGAGGTATGGCAGGTGCCCTTTGTGCCCATGTGCTCGGTCAAGAAAAAGAACTAGATGTTGTATTGATCGATAGAAGACACCCAGGTGCAGGAAGCTCCTCAGCAAACACAGGACTTCTGCAGTTCTCAAGCGATAAGATGCTGCACGAACTCATTGAAGAGCAAGGAGAACAGGATGCTGTCTATTTCTATCAGCTTTGTTTACAAGCGTTAGAAGATTTAAAGAAGATGACTTCAGGACTATCCGAAGACCCTGAATTCCGTGAACAAAAGAGCTTGTACTATGCGAGCTCTACTGAAGATACGTTAAAACTTGAGCGTGAATACGAGGCATTAAAGAAATACGATTTTCCAGTCGAATACTTAGAACCTCAAGAGATTTCTTCACGTTTTCCTTTTTCAAAACCAGCCGCTCTCGTTACGAGTGGCGATGCAGATGTGAACCCGTACAAGTGTGTACAGATCTTGTTGAAAGATGCAGCTGCTTCAGGAGTGAGAATCTTTGAACACACACCTCTTATTCGAAAAACAAAAACCGTTCATGGCTTTACCTGTGAATCTGAAAAAGGCACCATTTCAGCGCGCTATGTTATTTTTGCGACTGGTTACGAGAACGACTTTTTAGCTCAACAACTAGGAGCAGACTTGAATCGTTCGTACGCGATCGTAACAGAACCAATTCCATCACTTAAAACGTGGTACGAAGAATGGATGATCTGGGAAACGAAACGCCCTTACCTTTATATGAGAACGACTAAGGACGGAAGAATCGTTGCAGGCGGTCTTGATGAAGATAAAGCTGAAGCGCCATTAAACGAAGGACTTATCGAAGCGCGCGGTGAGAGAATTCTTCAAAAGATTAAAGAACATTTTCCTGATCTCTCGCCAAAAATCTCACATTCTTGGTGTGCGACGTTTGGAGAATCGCATGACGGACTGCCATATATCGGTGAACATCCGAACCGTCTTGGTGAGTACTATTGTTTAGGTTTTGGCGGTAACGGTACCGTCTACAGTATGTTAGGCGCAACCATCATCAAAGATTTGATCACAAAAGGCTTCCATCCCGCTTCACGATTATTCACGATCGCACGCGCTGTAAGTTTGTAAAAAAACATTTGTAAAGCTCTGTCTTTGTAGTTCTTGGTAATGGTTAATTCGCTACAGGATGATTTCTTTCGGAGGGCAGTGGAGCTGAACAAATCCTACGTTCACCACCCCATCTTCCGGACCGGAACCACGATTAATAACTGACAAAACTAAAATAACACAAAGAAACGACCCTGCTGAAAGGGTCGTTTCTTGTGTTTTTTCTTGATATAAACTGAGTCGTTAAAGATGGTAGCTACTACCGCCATCTTAAAAAGGCATCCGTGACAAGTTGATTGGAGTGTAAGGTACGAGACTCCTGCGGGACAGGCGGGCAGGTGAGACACTTAATGGCACGAAGTGGCAAGGGGCTCACCGTCTGCCCCGCGGAAAGCGAGTACCTGTAACGGAAATCAACCACTTTCAAGAACAACTAAGTTAACGCAAACATCCGTTTTTAAGACGCATTCGGTGCAGCAGCAATCTGCTTACGAATAAACTCAATCGAACTCTTATTAAAGAGATCAGGCTGGTCAACATTACATACATGTCCGCAATCTTTAATAGTCAAAAGCTTCGAGTGCTTCTTCTTATCGATGAACGCCTGAATCGGCGGTAAAAACATATAATCTTCCTCACCCATGATGTACAGCGTTGGAATCGGAATTTCTTTTTTAGTTAACTTTTGCAAAAATGGATTGATCTTTAGTGTGAGCTTAAACCATCTCTTGAACTCTTTTTGACAAAGCTTTTTCGCTTCTCCAATAAACAAAGAACGTGAAGCTTCATGTCTCTTTTTCGGCATGATCACCCAAGCAAATAAGCTGTAAAGCCACATGTATGGGATGAACGATTTACATAAGTTCCCCATCGCAATCAAAAACTGCGAGCGGAAGTTCATTTTTGTTACCGCGCCGCCGAGTGTCATAGAAGCCACTCGATCAGGATAGAGCTCGGCGATCGTTTGAATAAGAATCGTACCTAAAGAGATGCCTACAAAGTGCGCCTTTTGAATCTTTAAATGATCCATAACCTCAAGCACATCTAGGCTTACCTCTTTAAACGAATATTTTTTCAATAAAAATGTATCGGATTGTGATTTGCCATGACCTCTAAGATCAACAAGCAAAATATTAAAATGTTGTTTAAATTCTCTTAGCTGTTTATACCAGATGGATGAACTGCCCCCAGCTCCATGGACAAAAATCACCCATTGATGATTTTTTTCGTGTGTGTACGTTTTGTAATGAAGCAACAAGTACTCCTCCTAGTGGTTCAAACATTCTGTAAATTTTCCAGCCTTCATTTTAACATAAAAACGAATATTTTGTACCCGTTTCCCCGTAAAAGAATGTGTACAAACTGGAAACATAGCCACAATGTATTTATACTGTAACTATATAAACGAAGTAATCGTCAGGAGGTTTCACAAAATGGCTAAAGAAAGTTCATTTGATATCGTTTCACAAGTAGATCTATCAGAAGTAGACAATGCGATCAATATCGCGACAAAAGAAATTACAACTCGTTATGATTTTAAGGGTAGTAAAAGTGAGATCACACTAGACAAATCTAGTGAAGAGCTCGTTTTAGTTTCTGATGATGAGTACAAGCTAGAGCAACTAAAAGACGTTTTGATCACAAAGCTGATCAAACGCGGTGTTCCAACAAAAAACTTGGATTACAGCAAAATTGAACAAGCTTCAGGTGGAACGGTTCGCCAACGCGCTAAACTTGTTACTGGAATCGATAAAGACAACGCAAAGAAAATCAATTTGCTGATTAAAAATTCTGGTCTTAAAGTAAAAAGCCAAGTTCAAGATGATCAAGTTCGTGTAACAGCAAAGAGCCGAGACGACCTGCAGCAGATTATTGCACTTGTTAGAGAAGCAAACCTGCCGATCGACGTGCAGTTCATCAATTACAGATAAAAAGGTTCTAACAAAAAGGATGACTCAAAAGCTATTAGCTCTTGAGTCATCCTCTTTTTATACGGATTTTTTCTGATCAGGTGAATCGAGCAGTTTCATCTGTTCGAGTTCAATCCTCATCTTTTGGGTTTCAATCACATAGTTATCATGCTTTAAACGTTCCAGTTCTATCTCATCTTGTAGCATCTTATGTTTAAGTTTCGTCTGTTGTTGAAAATGACCTAGTACGATTGCAATAATGGGAATTGAGAATATCATAATGACTGTAATTGTTCCTGTCATGGTATTCCTCCTAGAAATTATTACCTTCTATCCCAATAATAACAAATATTCATGCTGTTCGTACAGGTTAATCGTTAAGCTGTTTTCGTCAACATTTGCACTTCACTTGATACATTGCATTTAAGAGACTGCTTTTTTTACACCGTTTTTGATAACCTCTTCTGACAACCTAGCCAATTCTTTAGCATCATGATGCTGTTCTGGATAGATCGGTGGATGAACGGTAAGGTGAACTTCCGCTGGCTTGATCCAAAATCCTTGTTGTTCCATGATTTTATAAGAACCGTTGATTGTAACGGGAATGATCGGAACACCAGACTTAGTCGCTAGTTTGAAGCTTCCCGCTTTAAACTCTGACATATCGTCGCCTTTACTTCTCGTTCCCTCAGGAAAAATAACAAGAGATGTTCCGTTCTTCAGCAGTTTAGCTCCCTCATTGATCGCGTGTACAGACTGCCTTACATTCTTACGGTCCATGAATAAACAGTTCAATTGCTCCATCCACGTCCCAATAAAAGGCATCTTCTTGACCTCGATCTTCGAGATGAAGGCTTTTGGTTTTTTGATATATCCCAAAAGAATTGGAATATCGAAGTTGCCTTGATGATTGCTGACAAAAAGAACAGCTGTATCTTTCGGAATATGTTCCTCACCGCTTACTGATACTCGCGTTCCACTAAGCTTAACGAGCGAAGTTGACCACTCTTTTACTTTTTGATCAACCAACCGGTCACGCTCTTCTATCTTTCCAGCATTGTAAAACCTTTTTACACGGTTTAATGAGGGGATTAACTTTAATAAAATTCCCCAAAAATAAATAAACCAAATAATCGTTCTCACACGTTTCCCCCGCTTTACATGATGATTAATTTTCCATATTCTCGAGATGGCTGTTTTTTTAGTGATGCTGCCGGAAAAATAAACGTCCATGGCATACTTGTTTCAGCAGGAACTTCCAACGTATAACGGGAATCCATGTCACCGACTGTGTGCTCCTCTTCTATATACAACACTTTTTTGCCGATTAAAGAGAAAGGCTCTGTTGAATAATTATTTACAAGCACTGTCACTAAAAATTCTTCCTTATGATTATAAGCTGTTTTCAATATCACAGCCTGCTGTCTCCTATGTTCATCTGAGTGCAACTCAGAGAAGACCCGTTCTATCTCTTCTCTGTCTTGGCGGGCTATAGTCTTGTCCCATGCGGATTCAAACTCCAGTTTTTGCAAGATTATCCCCTCCTTTGAACCATATTATCATATTTTATTGCAAACCACTGAATTTCAAACAATAAGCCGCAAGAGCTCAGTCACTCCACGGCCACATTTTCTTATATATAATTATTCAAAAACAGAACTTGCTGCTTCGATAAGCTTCGTTTTCTCCGCTTTTCTGTCTGTATCTTCCTTTATTAAGTACTCCATTCTATAGAATAAACCATCCTTCTTCCAAGCAAGGATAGGCAAATCTGCACTGCCTGAAAAATAAGCATTCGTTCCATCACTAAGCTCCACTTCGTCTTTCGTTTCTAACTTCTCAGTCTTTGGAAGAAAATTGGATACTCGATAAGCTAAATATACATTCTGCCCTTGTTGTTCCGGATAAAAAACCGAGTCTACAAGGATGTTTCGTTTTTCACCCCAATCCGAGATCTGATAGGTTGAAAGAGCGACTTTAAAAGGCAATCGATCAGGCAGTTCCAGTGAGAACGGAACAGCTTTAAGTGTTTCTTTCTTAGAAACTTGGTCGTAATAACGAGGATAAGCACCTTTTGGATGGTCTTGCACTGTTAAGTTTTTATCGTTCAGCGTTCTTTTTTCTTCACTCGAACACCCAGCAAGCAAAACTGCTATGATTACGAATATGAACAAACCCCACTTTTTCATCCGCTTCACCTGCTTCTCTTATTTTTTTAAGAAAGAACACGCCAATTGTGATCGCACGTTGCTTGTATCGTTCCTCTATTCAAAATATAGTTTGCCATCAGTTCTGACATATCGATCGGAATATCCTTCACCACGCGTTTTCCTTTAAACATAGGATAATCACCGCCTCCACCTGCACGATAGTTGTTCATTACTACCTCGTACAAGGAATCGTTTTCGATCGGTTTTCCTTTATACATCAAAGTCACAATGCGGTGTCCGATCGGCTTTGACAGGTCGATCACGTAATCGATACCTTCCCACATGTCGTAGTTGTAATGCTGAGGCTTTGGAATTGAAAACGCTGGGTTGATGACAGGATCACCCTCTTTGTTCACAGAAAAATAAGAAGCTGACCGTTCTAATGCATCTTTTATATCCCGTCCTGTAATCTCGATCACTTTTAACGTGTTTGGGTACACATAGTTTGAAACGATATCGCGCATCGTAATATGTTTTGAGAATCCTTTGGAATGGTCATCGAATAGAGCAGTACTTGAAATATCTACACCTGCTGCTTCCATCTGCACGTTATTAATGAATTCAATAAACGGATGATCAACTAGCCTCGTTAACATCGGATCAGTAATCGTCATGTCTCCGTCTACTTGTCCTAAAGCTTGATCCAGCCATTTCTGTGTTTTCCTCTCATAAGGCTGAATAAGATCCAGCACCTGCTGATCAGGTTCGTAGTCACTCACAGAAATCAGTTTTGCTTCTTTATTCTTCACTTTCCATGAATCACCCTCACCATGGACCTTTATTTCTACATACCCTAGCTCAGTTCCTTGTGTTCCAGGCATAATAATTGTCACTCCGTTCACTTCACCTTCAAGCAAGCGATGCTGATGACCTGTTAAAAGCACATCAATCCCTTCTACCTCCATACAGAGCTGATATGCTTGGTTCTCTTTCGTGAGCGTTTCCGTCGGTTTCCCTGTTTTGAGATCTCTCTCAAACCCACCATGATAAGAAACGATCATGACATCTGATTTCGACCGTAAATAAGGAACCCATTTCTTTGCCGTCTCTACCGCATCTAGAAAGGAAAGACCTTTAATATGATCAGGATTCTCCCAGTTCGGTACATATTGTGTGGTTATTCCTAAGAGCGCTACTTTTATTCCACAATCAAATGTTTTGATCACATAAGGTTGTCCAAATACCGGTTTCTCTGTTCCTTGGTGCACGATATTAGCCGAAAGCCAAGGAAATCTAGATTCTTCAATCGTCTCATATAGATAAGGAAGACCATAATTAAACTCATGATTTCCTATTATCGCAGCATCATAGTTCAGTTCATTTAATACATGAACCATTGGATTAACATTACTTTGCTCTGTTTTTGCGTGATAGTAAGTGAGTGGTGTTCCTTGGATGAGGTCTCCATTATCAATGAGGAAGTTGTTGAGGTGGTTAGACATGTTTTCTTTTATTAATGCTGCAGTTTTTGCCAACCCTATATCTGCTTTTTCATTGTTAGCGTACGTTAACGGGAGAACATAGCCGTGAATATCACTTGTCACATAAATATGAATGGATTGTTCCATCATTGTTCCCCACCTTCTTCCTTAATTGTTCGTAATCCAAATTATACCACCAGTTTCTATCTATCACTTTAAAAATTCGTTGATGATATTCGACAATATTTCCAGGGTAATAAATGTTATTCTACAAAAACTTACAAAGAACTCTAAGAATAAATTATTTATATCCAACAAAATCTTTTTATGAAATAATTGAAATTTTTTACAAGGAGATCCGTCTCATATAACGAATGTATTACTTTGTCGTTTTATAGAAAATAGGGGGATCTATCATCATGAACACGAATGTAAATACAAAAAAGAAAAAGAAAAGAAATCAA
The DNA here is from genome assembly GCF_014836645.1 of Fictibacillus norfolkensis. GTDB lineage: Bacteria > Bacillota > Bacilli > Bacillales > Fictibacillaceae > Fictibacillus > Fictibacillus norfolkensis. Next base: position 129,177 of record NZ_JACSQM010000009.1, on the reverse strand, counting down.
TCCAATTACAGAGCTTTATTACTTCCGTTTGCAGTCGTTTTGATTCTGATCGGAGCAGTCATCTGGAATAACGTCAGTCAAGAAACAAAGCTTCCAGATCCTGATTGGAGCCGCTCGATTAGCACACCCGCTCAATCCATTAGTGCTGAACCAACTGTTATAAAAAAAGATAACCAATATTATGCTTATACTCATCAAAAAGACGGTTTACAGGTGACAACTTTAGACGAAAAGCTAAATCTAGTCTCTGAAAAAAAAGAGAATCTTGCTCTGGATGAAAGAGCGAACTATTGGACAAACGGGAAACAGATTGCCTTTATCTCTCGTGGTGAGCTTATTCTTTATGAAGATGGAAAACAAACCGTTGTAGATAAAGATGTAGATCTTTTAGCTGATGCTAAAGATCGCTTTGCTTATTCAAAGGGTAATGAAGTTTTTGTATACAATCCCTTTGATGGGGAGAGTCAATCCATTTTTACAGCTAAGGAAAAACTAACAGAGCTATCAGGTCACCCAGCATCTCAATCATTTATCCTGACTGTTGGCGAAAAAGTAGAAATGGAAGCTTTTTATTTAAAAGAGGCTGCCGGAAAATATAGCGCTCAATCTATTACGCGATACAGCAAAACGCCGACAGATAAGATCTATAACTTCCGTTTTGCTGAAGCAGATGATCAGGTTCATTTTATGTATACCTTTTATTCTTCTAAGCAAGGAACGAAGACGTTTAAAACGTTTTACGGTGCAGCGCCAAAGGACCAGCTTACAGCTATTGATTTCAGCAATGTTAAATTATATAGCTCAGCGCTTGGTTATGAGATCGAGAATCCTTCCTACCAGCAGTTGAACGTAGAAAACAACAAACCTATCATTCTATTTGCAGCGAAAGGTCCAATTTCTACTAAAAAGGAAGCGGGCAACATCTACAAAGCAACCTTAAATGGCGACAAGTGGGAAGCAGCACGAATCAGTACAACGAGTGATTTTTCAGTATATCCGTTACAGGTGGATGAAAAGACGATTGCGTGGTTAAAAGCAGAATCTGTCAGTGATTATAGACTTTATTTAGCAAGCAAAGATTCAGAGATTAAGAGTGCGAGTAAAGAAATGGGGAAACAAGATATATATACTGCCACGTTTGACGCGTTTACGGCTTTCGTTGTATCGTTCATCGCTATGACAAACGCATTCATTTGGGTAGTGCCGTCTGTATTGTTTTTAGGCATCCTATATTTTGTACGGATAGACGTTATTGAGGATGAAAAACCTTGGGCAAAATGGACTGCAATCGGACTTTTTATAATTACTCAGCTTTATGTCATTCAGTCTTTGTTCAACAACACATTTTATACACTAGCACCAAAATACCTTACCTTTACTGGAAGCTCGTTCATCATTCCTATGATCGTTTCCGCGATAGCACTGTGGGTGATGCAGGTAGCTAGAGATAAGGATTGGGGATTGTTTGCACAAGTCTCTTATTTTATCGGACTTACCGTATTGTTCGAACTCTTTGTTGTTGGGACGTATGTTTACTAGAAGAATAGCTGATAGTAACAATAAGCACTGCTGGTAAAGACCGCAGTGCTTTTACATATTTTGCAAAGCATATTTAGATCATAATATAAAAAAGAGTGATAAAAATAAGGATTATTGCAGAAATTGCTCCTAGCAAGACTGCTGTTATATTTGTTTTTCGAGTATAACCTTTTAGATCCTGTGCAGCTTTCGAGCTATCAACTTTTTTAACGTGAATTAAAAGACTTAAATTTGATAACCCGAGTATAAAGATAAGCATCAGTACCATATAACGAATATCAAATTTAAGAAAGTCTCCTGATATATCTCTATTCAAGTATGCTTGCGTGAATAAAAAACTACTAGTAATCAACATCCATATATAACTTATCTTTCTTTGTTTCTTCCATTCAGCACCCATTTTTTGTTTTTCGTATAGACTTACCTTCTCATAAATAGAAAAAAGTGATTTGGTCGAGTTAATTCGGATAAACCCTATAATGGATTGAATAAGTAATACCACTCCCAGAGTTATAAAAAATTGAGAAGATGTTACACCGATAATTTGAATTAAGATTAAATAAAAAGTTACAAGAATAAGTAGAAGTACATTCATTAAGAGAAACTGCTGCCTTCTCATCTTCTTAATTTCATCCAATGTCATATGCCTGCCTCCCACTCATTTATGCAATCTTTTTAAATCACCCTTTTGTGAAACACAACAAAATATATATTCTATTTAATAACTATTTATCCTCTTTGGGCTGAAACGGCAAACGGCAAGTCAATAAACAGAAGCTTGGAGATAAAAATAAGCCAGCTAATTCATAAAGAAATTAGCTGACTTATGCTTTATTACTCTCTAATAAGCACCCAAACTCTCAGGGCTCGGATAAACGTACGGATCTTTAATTGGCTTAATTTTTTCTAGAGATTCAACCTGCACTAACGGTAGACGGACTTTATTTAATTCTGTTTCATCAATGATTCCTGTTACGGTGTACCATTCATCTTCTTTAAGTTTCGAAACTCCATCACCTTCAATAATGGTTCCATAGACAACAGCATCCGCGCTGCAGCAGTTCATCGAGAAGCGTGCTATAACGGCTTGATTCTCACTCATACCGTCTTCACGATACACGAATCCAGTCGTTTCTATTTCTTTTCCTTTAAACTTGTCAAGGTAGATATCCAAAACAGTCATCGTATCGAGATAGTGATCCGATGTAACTTTCACTTTTTCCTTCGCTAACTGTTCTTTTCCGAACTTTTTATAATACTCTGTTACATCATACGTTTCGACCGGATTTTCTTCCTTAACGTTCTTTTCCATCTCTTTAATATAACCTTCTGGATCATCTAAATAGGCTTCCACATCAATATTCTGTGTTGTGGTTACTTTACCTTCTTCCGTTTTCTGAGCTGGTTTCGCGTACAATCCTGTTCCGTAACGAATGCCGCGATTTTCAGCAACGGAACTATCCATCGCTTTTTCTGGAATCATGAAACCTGTAAGAAGAGGGATCACAAAGATCATATAGATAAAGAAATGCTTAAGCGGTCTGCCCTTAGGTGTATGATCTACACCACATCCGCATGCATCATCATGCTGTTCATCGGACCTTCTAAAGAACTGCATCACACCTAGTATCCCTAAAATGCCGATCGCAAAATAGACAAAGATGTGCATTTTCGGTGCTACATAATAATTAAGCTTCCCTGTTGTAATTAATCCGATCAGCAGAAGCATGAAACCGATTAAGATGATACCTCTTAAATACGTATGAAAATCACGACTCTCTTTGTTCAAAGTATCCTACCTCCCTTTCTACACCACAAATTGATACACCATCGTTACAGCAAATACAGTCAGCGTTATTAGTCCCATTAACACAAATACAAAGCGCGTCTTAAAATAAGCAAACATCATAAGCATGTTCTTCACATCAAGCATCGGACCGTATACCAAGAACGCGATGATCGAACCTACCGTAAATGTACTTCCGAATGAAGCGGCGATAAAGGCATCCGCCTCTGAACAAATGGATAGCAAGAAAGCAAGACCCATCATCAGACCTGTTGATGACCACTCATTCCCACCAAGCGCCAATAGATCATTGCGATTGATGAATACTTGGAACATACTCGCTAAAAATGCACCAAAAATAAGGAATTTCCCAGTATCAAAGAACTCATCAGATGCGTGATACACCGTTTGTTTCCAACGACTCATCGTAATACCATGGGAATGATCATGAGCGCCATGTTCTATGTGTGATCTGAGTTGATCTTTATTGCGAAATGCCCAATATACAATCAATCCAATAATGATCGCCACAAGAAGTGCCAGTCCAATTCTTCCATATACGACTGCCATATTGTTACGGAACGCATAAAAAGTGGATAGGATAACGACTGGGTTTACGATTGGTACGGTTAATAAGAAAACCGTTCCAAGGTGCAGCGGAAGTCCTTTTTTAATCAGGCGTCTTACGACAGGTATGATCGCACACTCGCAGACAGGAAAGATGACTCCCATGAACAAAACGACTCCGATACCTAAGAATGGATTTTTAGGAATCAACCGTTGAATATGCTGTTCTGTTACAAAAGTTTGGATTAAAGCCGAAACAAAAACGCCTAATAAAATAAAAGGAACTGCTTCTATTAAAATACTTAGAAAAACCGTGTTCACATGCATGATGGAACTTGGTAAGTTATCAAATACAGAATCATTCTTTATTTCTTCCATAAATAGAAAAGAAATAATAAAGATAGCCAGCAATAATAGCCCTATCATTTCTTTTCTTACCACATCTTTTTTTGTGGAATACGCACCCATATTCTCACCTCTTTTTCTAATCTATGAAATGAGCTATTTTTTATGATAGATACTCATATAGCTCTTACTATTCTTTCTGTCGCTCTTCTAGCACCTGCAATATTCCTCGAAACTGGACCAATCTCAAGCTCTGCTAAAGGGCCCATAACAAACAGCCCCTGATCCCACTCTAGCGTTTCAGGGCTAACAATTGGATAACCACATTTAGCACACTTTAAATTTTCGTGTTGTATTACATTTTTTAGCCAGTGAATTCCTGGAGGTGTGGAATGAAACCCCGTAGCAAGAAGGACCGTTTTCGCTTCATACCTTTCTCCGGATTGGAAGACCAGCTCATTGCAACTCGTGCAATACGATTCTACCTCTTCTTTTAACAGCTTTATTTTACCGTTTTTCTCCGCGGATTTTAACCCTAAATAAAGTTCTTTTGTGACAGAACCTTTATGTCTGGCTTCTACAATGCTCTTCCTTCTCACGGAATAGTCTTTTATTTGATTAAACTTATCCATGAACATCGGCCCTTGCCACCCAGGATCAGAATCGAAAGTATGAACTTCTAAGTCTTTTCTATAAATTAACGAAACGTTCCCCTCATATTTTTCTGCCAAAGAAAGAGCAAGATGTGCAGCAGATATTCCTCCTCCAATAATTGAAACGGGAGCAGAGCACGAATCAAGGTCAGGCATTTCTTTTTGAAAGATATGATGAACCTGAGCACCGCTTGAATTCGCATCTTCTGCCCATTTCGGCCAAAAAGGATGCTCTCTTAACCCCATGGCTAGAACAAGATTTTCCGCTTCCACAACTTCACCTTTCTCTGTCTGAACAGTCCAGTAGGCTTGCTTTTTTTCTATGCCAGTTACAGAAGCCTGTTTCCAGCAACTCTCTATATCTAGATCACGAATTAATGTTCCGCAATGCTCGTTAAACATCTCTAGAGACGGGCGGTCATAATAACCATAAAAATGACTAACCTTATGATAGCCCTCTTTCTTAGAAAACTTTTCGAGTGAAAAAGGATTTACATCAAGGTGATGCACTGAAGGTGATCGTAAGAACGGCATCGAGATCAGATCCGTACATTCTCTCCAATTATTAAGTGGCTTGTTATTTTTATCTATAATCAACAGTTCATGATTATCGAGCTTTTTCGTTTTTAATAGATGAATGGCTAACGTACAACCTTGTATACCCCCACCAACAATAATCATTTTTTTCATATAGTAATAACTCCTTAATTTTAGTCAGTTCCATTTATTAAATCGTAATTATTACGTTTTGTAAAGAGCAAAAAAAAGAAACCAAGGTAGACTTACCCTTGGTTCGCTAAACGTTTATAAAGTGCATGTGTCCCACTATCTTCTTCACCCATCTCAGCAAGCTCATCGTATAGCTTCTTTGCGAGTTGTAATCCTGGTGTTAATAAACCCATCTCTTCAGCTGATTTCAATGCGATGTTCATATCTTTTATAAAATGTTTCACATAAAAGCCAGGAGCAAAATCTCCTTTTAAAATTCTTGGCCCAAGATTGCTAAGGTTCCAGCTTCCTGCAGCACCAGATTCAATACTTTTCAGCACGTTCTCTGGGTCTAATCCTGCTTTCTCTGCGTAAAGAATCGCTTCGCAAACACCCATCATACCTGATGCAATCGCAATCTGATTACACATTTTCGTATGCTGACCAGATCCAGCTTTTCCTTGATAAACAACGTTCGTACCCATTTTAGAGAATATCTGTTCCATATCGTGGAATGCGGACTCTGAACCACCTACCATGATGGATAGTTTAGCATCTCTCGCACCGATATCACCGCCAGAAACGGGTGCATCCAGCGTTGCAATATTCCGTTCAGCAGCTGTGCGCTCAATTTTTTGTGCTAGCTGCGGACTAGAAGTCGTCATATCGATTAAATATGAACCTTCTTTAGCGTGAGCGACTAACCCTTCGGCACCTAGATAGACTTCTTCTACATCTTTCGGATAGCCGACCATCGTGATGATCACATCACAGTTTTGAGCAATTTCTTTTGGTGTGTCTGCCCACTTAGCTCCTTTTTCAAGAAGATCTTCTGCTTTTGCTTTCGTTCTCGTATAAACATGGACTGGATAACCTGCATTCATCAAGTGACCGGCCATGCTTTTTCCCATTACACCTGTTCCGATAAATCCAACACTTTGCAAATGTCCTCACTCCTTTCACCCATTATAACGAAGAACAACGAAAATAAAAAAGACACCGCTTATTAAGCGATGACCTCTCCTTGAAGAATGCGTTCGATCTTTGTATGAGCGAGCTCATAATCCATATCTAGATTCGTTAACATCGATAGCATGTCATCGTTAGAATGCCGTTTAAAAAGTTGATACAAGTTAGGCTTTCGTTTTTTGATCATGGTCATCATCTCGATAGTCGGTAACGTTCTGCCTGTTGGTTTAATACGTAAAAAAGAGCGGATGTATTGTGTGAAAGCGGGTATGGCCTCTACTGTATCTGGTACTGTGTCTAATAGCTCCTGAAGCTTCAATAATGAATCAATCAGTTCTTTGTTTCTTTCCACGAATTCGTCCCTCATCTTTCTCCGAAATTGTGTCACTATATTAAATTTTCGCCTGTTTAGACAATTCATTATAAGTATCGGCTGTTTCATAGAAAGTTTAATGAGGGGTCTGACCCCACACAATTTATTTCCCTCACTCATTTACTCAACAGCTCTTAAAAGAATACTTCATTTGAGGCCATCCACATTCCTCGTTTCAAGATCTCGGTAATTTATACAAACATGAAATGCATCCAATCTTACTAGTACTCTGCAATACCTTTTGACCTGTTTCCCTTCCTTTTATGTAATTCCCGCACAGTCCTTTAGGTGTATCTTTCATTTCCCTTATAAGTCCACCCTACTGTTTATTCGTTATCGTATTTACGCATCTGTATATAAATGGTAAATTGAACATGTCGACAAAGGGGTCCCGTATTACGGCAGGAGGTTTGGAATATGAAAAAACATCTAGTTACTAGTGTTTTAGCATTCTGTCTCACAGCTTTTTCGGTACCAAGTGCTTTTGCTCAAAATCAAATTTCGTACAAAGATGAAATCCTAAGTATGCAGCCGGATTTAACATCAGCTGAGTTGCTTTCTAGCGTTCAGGCTCTAGCAAAGAATACAGGTGATACAGAGGATGCACTTCTTAAACAGATCTACGAAGAATTGAAACATGATCAAACAAAGAGCAAGGAAGAAAAGCAACAAAGCGGTAAAATCGGCACAATGGGCAGCAGCGGAGGAACCGTTTCTGTTGGACCTAGTTCGAAAGGAAACTTCTATTACACCGCATCTCAAACAGCTTACATGAACCATGGACACGTGGGCATGTATTACTCGAGCGACGTCATTGTTGAATCTGTCCCTGAAACAGGTGTGAGAACGATCTCAACCACTTTACGAAAAGTGGATCAAGGAGATGCGCAGGTCAAATCTGTTACAACAAGCTCGTCAAACCGTAATAATGCTGCAAACTGGGCGTTTAGCCGTGTAGGCATCGACGCATATTCTTATAACTTCGTGACCAACCGTTCGACTTCACATATCGGTGATAAGAACTGTTCCAAACTGGTCTGGTCGGCATTTAAATTAAATGGAAACTTAGATTTAGACGTAGATGGCGGGTTAGGTGTCTATCCTCGGGATGTGCGGGATGCACCTGGCACACAGCTTGTCCGGAATATATAAAAAATAATAAGGCAATAAGGACGTAGAACTACGCACTTATTGCCTTGTTTTTATAAGAAGGTGATTACAGTGAAAAAAATAATCTTCTTTTCATTATTGATTCTCTTAATCGGTGGATTTTTATATAAAATGTACTGGAGTCAGAATCTCAGTGCTTCTCTTTCTATTGAGAATGAAGCGCTCAAGCAAGAAAAATTTTTAACTGATAAGAAAGCGGTACTCTATTTTTCAACAACAGCTGATCAAGACATGGATGGAAAAGGAGTAAGTCTTGCTGTCTTTATTGATGACAAAGGTGAAGCAGATGCATTTAAGATGAAAGGCTTAGAGCTCGGCAGTGTAGCTGCGAGTCAAAATGAAGTGTTATTAGTCGATAAAAATAAAATTCGTCTAGTCGGAGACACATATAAAGAGTTTGGTATGGAAAAATCCCAGTATACGGGTGAAAGAACTGGATATTTGGAGAAAGAAAAATTATACTTTACTGTTTTCAATACAGGTGTAGGTGCTAACGGCGGGTATGATTCAAATATTATGTATGGTAACAAGAAAGGCTTTCATAAAGAAAACATTCCCCATTACATTGCGGCTTCAGGAATAGATCAAGGTGAAATCGTTGTATTAACCCAAGATAATCAAAAGGAAGAGTTTCATATCAGAAAAGTGAAGTTGGCAAAGGACAAGATGAATACTCAAGATATTCTAAAAGTTAACCATTCCAAAAAAACTGATTTTAGCAGTATGTCTCCAATCTTGAGTGACGATACGTTTTACTATTTTGTAGGACAGAAAACGCTAGGAGAAGTTACGGAAACAATAGATTCAGATATTGTGCTGTATCGGATTAATAAAAAAACGCAGGCACAAGATGAGTTCATCATTTCTTCCTATAGAAATGAAAAAAATATCACAGCGCACTACCCATTCAATATAAAAAACTCCGCTCACCTATATAACAACGTCTTTTACTACGCCAACGGCCTTGGTGAGATATTTGCTTTTGACACAAAAACTGAAAAAGTAATCAAAAAACTCTCTATGAAAAACGTTCGAAAAGACGGAGTGAGACATAACGAGGAGCTTTTCTATAAAAACGACAATCTTTACGTCGTTAGACATGACGAAAAATCAAAAGAAAAATACTACATTGAACACTATTCCTTAACCGAAGGAAAGAAGATAGAAAATATTAAAATCAATGGCTTAAACGACATCCTCAAATCAATCAAAGGCAAGTCTATCTATTCCTATGACTTTAAGATGCTGAAATAAAAAATGTGAGTCTAGAACTTATTCAAGTTCCAGGCTCACATTTCTTTTTATTTTCACTCGATAGATCACAATGGCGATAACGACGAGAATGGTATAGACGATAAACACGTTTCGATAAATAGCATCTAACGCGATGCCTTGTTGTCCCTCGATTAAGAGCCCCGCAACGGCTACACCGAGCGCACCACCAAAAAATTGCACAAGCTGAAGCATACCCATTCCAGATCCTACTTCATCCTCGCTTAAGATTCTAGAGTTTTCATTGGCCAAGCTTGAGGTTAAGCTAGAAAATCCAATACTCGTAAACATGTAAAAGATTGCTGTCAGATAGAATGCCTTTGTTGCAAAAAGAGAAAACAGCACGACCGACACCAAAAGTGCTATAAGTCCCGTTCGCATCACAGGCAGATTTCCAAATCGATCAATCCAGCGTCCCACATAAATTGCTGCGAACGCGGAAAGCATGGCACCTGGAAAGATAACAAAGCCAATCGTAGCTGGTTCTTTACCGAATAAGTTCGACAACATGACGGGCATCACGAACAACAGCGCAAAATGGGTCATGAACGCAATAAGTCCAATGATTAAGAGCGACACATACAGTGTGTTCTTAAACAAACTCACACGGATGAACGGATCTTCTTTTTTCTTTGAATAGAATACGAGTGTGCCAAAGAATAGTACACTCAAGGCCAGCAAGTACCAAGAAAATGAAGAAAGGTAGAGTAATAACGAGGTTACGCCACCACCCGTTAACAATGCACCCACAAAGTCGAACGATCCTTCCCGTTTTTGTTCAACAGGCAGATAGACCTTAAATACAGGGAGCAACAGCAAAACAAGACCTGTTACGATGAAAAGAAAATTCCAACCTAACAATTGTGTGATACCGCCTCCGATTACAGGTCCTAACCCGAAACCAAGAGAAGCCGCTGATGAGATCAACGACATGGCACGCCCTCTTCTTGAAATCGGAATATATCTTGTGGCAAGCACCATGCCTAGACCTGGCACCGCACCCGCTCCCATTGCTTGAACCATACGGCTTACCAATACAAACTCAAAACTATTTGAAAAATATCCGATGATGGAGGCGATTCCTAAGATGATGACACCTGTAAATAATAATCTTCCAATCGGTATAAAATCTGACAATCTACTGAATGTGATCGTCGATAAGGCAAACACGATCGAATAGCCTGAAACAATCCATGATCCCGCAGTAGGACTGAGATCAAATTGAGAGATCACACTCGGCAGTGCCACATTAAACATTGTCGTGTTCATGACAACAAGCCATACCGTAAGACTCCATAATGGAATGATCCGGTTCTCCTGAATCGTTCCATAGCCTTCCTCTTTAGCCATTCGTTCACCTTCTTTCTCTAATGCTGTTTTCTTATTCATTGTTGCTTTTGATAGTAGTTAATTTCCGTTCCAGGTTGCTCGCTTTCCGCGGGGCAGGCGGTGAGCCACATTCATACGTTTCACTTTTAAGTGTCTCACCTGCCCGCCTGTCCCGCAGGAGTCTCGCACCTTGCACTCCAATCAACTTTTCAAAGAAGCGTATGAAAAACAAAATATAAAAACAAAATTTTTTTAGAAAACAGCCTTCTCTAAAAACAATATTCCTATCTTATCATGGGCCTAAGGAATTAGCGTTACGTTTTGCTCATGACGTTTCATGGCTAAAAGACTAGCACCGCACTTCCAATATAAGGACCTATTATCTGTTTTTACCATACACTCAAGGGATTTAAACACAGCGGTAGAATATTACCTTGATATTAAAAATAAGGGGTGTACGCTTGGATGAAAAGTTTTTTACGCAAGACTTCTAGTTTCACATTAGCATGTACGTTTGTTTTTTCTGCTTTTTCTGGTGTATCTGCTGCTCCATCTACAAACAATTCAGAGCCAGAACTAGCACCGCTTTATGGGAAGTACAATTTAAACTCTTCTCATGTTACAAAAGTAATGGTTGAATTAAAAGAACCATCTGTACTAGAGGCAAAAAAGAAAGGCCAAAAACAAACGAAATCAAATTTAAAATCAAAACGTGAAGCAGTGGTAAAAGAAATCTCCACTCGCTCCAAAACATATAAAGTAAAAAATGAGTACGATCATGTTTTCTCTGGGTTCGCCCTAGAGATCGCAGCGAACGAGATTCCAAACCTACTATCAACGCCGGGTGTAAAAGCGGTTTATCCTGATGTTGAATACCACACGACAGGTGATGACATGGGTGACCATTCATTCGATGATGTTACGCCTCAGATGATGAATTCAGCGCCTTTTATTGGTGCTAACCAAGCATGGGAATCCGGTTACACAGGAGATGGTGTGACGGTTGCCGTTATTGATACAGGCGTTGATTATACACATCCTGATTTGGATCAAGCATTCGGTAACTACAAAGGATATGACTTTGTTGATAATGACAACGATCCACAAGAAACGCCTAAAGGCGATCCAAGAGGAGCTGAAACTACGCACGGCACGCACGTGGCGGGTACAGTTGCGGCAGATGGCGGCATTAAAGGGGTAGCACCTGATGCAACATTATTAGCGTACCGCGTATTAGGACCTGGTGGCAGCGGTTCGACTGAGAATGTAATTGCCGGCGTTGAAAAAGCAGTAGAAGACGGCGCTGATGTTATGAACTTATCTCTTGGAAACTCGTTAAACAACCCAGACTGGGCAACGAGTATCGCGCTTGATCAAGCAATGTCTGATGGTGTCGTGGCGGTAACGTCAAACGGTAACAGCGGACCAAACAACTGGACGGTCGGCTCTCCCGGTACTTCTAGAGAAGCCATTTCTGTCGGAGCTACACAGCTTCCGTATAACGTGTATGCTGCTACTTTAAAGGCCGGAAATGCTAGTTTTTCTTCCGCAAAAGTTATGGGCTTTCCATCTGAAGAATCCGTTTTAGCACTTAACGGAAAAACATTGCCGATCGTGGATGTTGGCTTAGCAGGAACAGCTGACTTTGCAGGGAAAGACGTAGCAGGTAAGCTTGTATTAGCAGAACGAGGCACGTATGCGTTTGTAGACAAAGCAACGAATGCGAAGAACGCTGGCGCCATCGGAATGGTCATCTACAACAACGTTGCGGGTGAGATCGTGGATGTGCCTGGAATGGCAGTACCAACAATCAAGCTTACGAACGCTGAGGGTGTTCAGCTTAAAAGCTTGTTAAGCGCTAATCCAAACACAACAGTAACACTTGGCACCAAGTTTGATAAACAAGTCGGTGAATTGATGGCTGACTTCTCTTCTCGTGGTCCTGTAATGGATACGTGGATGATCAAACCTGATGTTTCAGCACCTGGTGTCAACATCATAAGTACTGTGCCGACTCATGATCCTGCAAACCCTCATGGCTACGGCGCGAAGCAAGGGACGAGCATGGCATCTCCTCACGTTGCAGGTGCTGCCGCTCTTTTATTAGAAGCACACCCTAATTGGGATGTTGAAGATATTAAAGCAGCTCTTATGAATACAGCGGAAGATCTTTTCGATGCTACTGGAAAGCTATATCCGCATAATACACAAGGAGCAGGAAGTATCCGTGTCGTTGAAGCGATTGAAACAGATACACTCGTATCTCCTGGCAGCCATTCGTTTGGTGTCTTCTCCAAAAAGAAAGGCAAAGAAGTACGAGGAGAACGTTTTACAATCAAGAACTTAAGCCGTAAATCAAAAGAATACAAATTTGACGTAGATCTTGAAGGTGTAAAAGTAACAACAAACAAGAAAGTGAAAATTAATGGAAAAAGCTCGAAGGACGTTAAATTTAAAGTACAAGTGGATGCTTCTAAGATGGCACCTGGTTATCATGAAGGAACGATTACGATCAGCGACGGCAGAAACGAAGTAGTCGTACCGACGATTCTCTTTGTACAAGAGCCTGACTTCCCTTCGATCACTAGCATCAGCGCTACAGAACTAGGAAATAATGCATTCACATTTTCAGCTTACTTCCCTGCTGAAGCCGACAAAGTTAATCTTTTCTTATACGACAGCAACCTGACAAAAGAAATTGGTATGATCGGCAGCTACGAAGATGTTCCGAAACAGTATAACGATTTTCAATGGGACGGAAAAATCTCCGGACAAGCTGTAGCACCGGGGAAATATCGTGTTGTCGCATTCGCTGAAAGAGGCGATAAGCTCGACAGTCGATACACAGATGTTATCACCCTTCAATAAAAAAAATCCCTTGCCGAGCTTTCGGTAAGGGATTTTTTTATGGTTAACATTAAATGATATGATAAGAAAAGAACGATCAGGAGGTATGTTATGAAACTATGCGTACTAGGTTCGACAGGGAGAGTCGGACAATATTTTACTAAAATGGCGCTCCAGAATGATATCAGTGTTTCTGCACTTTTACGTAACCCCGAAAAGTTTACGCACTCTATTTTGAGCCAGATCTCTTTTACAAAAGGAGACGTTCTGAGTAAGGAATCCGTAACTGAAGCTATGGACGGCTGCGATGTCGTTTTCAGCGCTCTTTCAACAGACGGAGCTAATGTCCTTTCCGAGGGTATGCCTACTATTATTGAAGCGATGAAAAAGGAAGGCATCTCGCGTATCATCACAATCGGTACAGCAGGCATCTTACAAAGCCGGGCAGAACCTCATCTGCTTCGTTACCAATCCTCTGAATCAAAGCGCAAATTAACAAGAGCAGCTGAAGATCATCATAAGGCGTATACTCAACTGCAAGAAAGCGGGCTGAATTGGACGATCGTTTGTCCCACTTATCTGCCAGACGGGGAACCTACCGGCATGTACCGAACGGAGAAAGACGTTCTACCTATCGACGGCTCTCGGATCAGTACAGGCGACACCGCTCATTTTGCGTTCTCTCTTTTAAAAAAGAATGACTTTTTACAGTCACGTGTGGGAATCGCATATTAAAACCTTCGAGGCATGTCTTGAAAAAAATAGACACCAAGACTTAAGAAACCTGCTCCGATAACGAAGATGAAGAACTTGATGAACCATTTCGGAAATAAACCAACAAGCTTATTCGTACACGTTACAAAAATAAATTCTACAATAGCTCCAAAAAACGTTTCCGAGACACGGCCACCTTTGTAATTCGCGTCATACTGCTTTTTATGTTCCATTTCTTCTTTTTGATAACGGATTCCATAAACGATAACAGCGATTCCGAATCCGCAGAGAACGACAGGTATGACCCAAAACCAGCTCATCTCTCATTTCCTCTCGCTACAGAAAAGACTTTTGCTGTTCGTTCCACGTCTTCAGCAAAAGTCCTCTGTTTTTTTATGAATAATAAGGCGCGATCATCAAATACACAATAACACCTGTCAAACTTACATACAGCCATAGTGGCATCGTCCAACGTGCAATCTTACGGTGTTTCTTTACTTGCATGTTAAAGCCTCTCGTAACAGTGATTAACGCTAGAGGTACGATAACGATCGCAAGCAAGATATGTGTGATCAAGATAAAGAAATAAACGTACTTAAGCGGACCTTCTCCGCCATAAGAAGTAGATTCTGTTAAATAGTGATACGTTACATACGACAGCAAAAAGAATGTTGTACTCGTAAATGCCGCCAAGATAAAGCGCTTATGCAGCGTGATGTTTTTTTGTTTAACAAAATAAAGAGCAGCGAGCAAAAATACGAATGTAAAGCTGTTAAAGATCGCGTTCAATCGCGGCAGCAACGTTACATCAAAAGCAATTTCTCCCTCATACTCTGGCAGGAAGAACAACACGGCCACAAGTACGTTGATCGCAATAGATAGCCCGATAATTAGCGGTGTATAGTTACGCTGTTTTGTTTCAGCCATTTTGTATTACTCCTTTTCCACTAAAAGTCTTTAAAACTTCTAAGATTCATAATCATTTTACCACTCAAGACCCTATTCACAAACATATAGGCAGCTGAAAACAGCATTCCCCAACCAAGTGTCAATAATTCTTCAAAAAATGAGAAACTTAGAGGGAATACACCTAGGGGTATTTTCAGTTGCGGATGAAGTTCAATCCAGAAGTTTGCCGCATCAATCCACAAGTTTTTGCGTTGAATCCACGAGTTTCATGTCTGAATCCAAAATTTTGACGTTTTATCCACGAGATGTCATTTGTCGACATTTACTGCAACAGGTATACCCCCTACCCAAGCCCCATCGCCCACACAAAAGAAAAACCGGCACACGGCCGGTTCTCCTCATCCTACCACCTATATGAATTAAGCTCTCGCAAATTGTTCCTCATCCACTGTAGCAATAAACTTCTCTACTTCACCAACAACAGACGCTACACATCCTTTTTCAAAAGGAGAGATCAAACCAGCTTCTTCAACTAGCTTTGTAAAAGGTAGACTTCCTCCCTTTTGACAAAGTGCGAAATAATCTTCCCATGCACGCTCAGAATTCTCGCCAGCACGCTTCCAAAACTGAAGTGCACAGATTTGCGCGAGCGTGTAATCAATATAATAGAAAGGCGAGCGGAAAATGTGGCCTTGTCTATGCCAAAAACCACCGTTTTCTAAGTACTCAAGCCCATCATAATCACGATGTGGTAGATATGTTTTCTCAAGCTCTCTCCACTTTGAACGGCGTTCTGACGGCGTCGCATCCGGGTTGTCGTATACGAAGTGCTGAAACTCATCAACTGCAACTCCGTACGGGATAAACTCTACCGCTCCTGTTAAGTGGGAGTATAAATATTTTTCTGTGTCCTCGCCGAACAGCTTTTCCATCCACGGATACGTTAAGAACTCCATACTCATCGAGTGGATCTCACAAGCTTCAAGTGTCGGGAACTGATATTCTGGCACTTCGAACACTCTGCTCGTGTACATCTGGAACGCATGACCGATCTCATGGAGCAGGACGCGAACATCATTGTCTGAACCGTTGAAATTTGTAAAAATGAACGGCGCCGTATAGTCCTGTAGATACGTGCAATACCCACCAGGCGCTTTACCGCTTTTACTTTCAAGATCCATGAGCTCATCTTCTGCCATATAGTTGAAGAACGCTCCAGTTTCTTGCGATAGACCACTAAAAACCTGCTTCGATTGATTCACAATCCATTCTGCATCCCCTTGGGGTTTAGGATTGCCTGTTGTAAAGCTGAAGTGTTCGTCGTAAAACTTAAACTCATGGAGACCGATGCGCTTTTGCTGACGCTTCTTTAACTTTGTACAAAGCGGCACAATGATTTCTTTTACTTGCTCACGAAATACCTTTACGTCTGCCGCGTTGTAATCCGTTCTGCCCATACGGTCATACGCTAATTCTGTAAACGTAGAGTACCCTAACTTTTTAGCGATTCCAGTTCGCAGCTTCACGAGCTCATCATAGATCGAGTCAAACTTTTCTTGATTGGAGCTCAAGAAAGCGTTCGCTGCCTTACTAGCAGCTTTTCTCGTATCACGATCTGCCGATTGAACGTATGGAGAAAGTTGCGCAAGATTCAACTCTTTTCCATCAAACTCGATCTTAGCTGATGCCATTACTTTCACATATTCTGAACTCAATTTGTTTTCTTGCTTAAGGTCCTCTAGTACATCTTCAGAGTACGTCTTCACTTTTAGTTCAGCCAAGCGGAACAGCTGACTGCCCCATTTACTTTCGAGCTCATCTTTAAAAGGTGATTGAACAAGCGCTTCATGAAACGCTGTGACCATCCCTTGATAGACTGGCAGATTTTCATCCATGAACGCTTGCTCTTCCTTATAAAAAACATCTTCCGTATTAATCGTGTGGCGAATCTTCGCGAGCCTTGCTTTTGATTCAAAACTATTACGCAGAGCTACGACCTTTTTCATCGTCTCGTTCTGCTTATCTGCCGATTCAGCGTCTTTAAAAATCTGTACGGCTTCTTCAAATTCCGTTTTCAGAGTTGCAACATCAGGACGTTCATATGTAAATTCACTAAACTTCATTAGAAAGGCCTCCCATTCATTTACAATCCATTCCTGTATTACCAATTCTACAATCCATTGCTTTTCTCCTGTAATCCCGTTCCCTTTTTCGGTAGAATGTAAGCAGAGAAACTAATGGCGGGAGACAAATGTTATGAAGAGCTTTCAATCTGATCCTTTTAAAGGAACTTTCGGCAGTCTTGAAAATCTAGCAGACAAGATCAGCGACGTTTTGTCGTGCCCTGTAACGATAGAAGATCAGAATCACCGACTCCTTGCTTACAGTACACATGAAGACGGAACAGATCCTGCGCGTATCGCGACCATCATCGGACGGCGCGTGCCAGAAAAAGTAGTGAACAGTCTATGGAAAGACGGCGTGATTCCTAGATTGCAAGAGAGCGATGATCCTGTTCGTGTCGGCACGATACAAAACGTCGGGCTTGGTGATCGAGTTGCGGTATCAATCCGAAAAAACAACGAAGTTCTCGGATATATTTGGGTTCTTGAAGTGCAAAAACAATTAACATCAGATGATATGCAATTATTAAAGCTCGCTGCTGCTTCAGCAAAAAGCCAACTTCTTCAGATGCAGATCGGTACAAAAAAGAAAGAAGAAAACCGGCAAGAGCTTTTTTGGAAGATGCTCACGGGCAACCTTCCTCAAGAAGAGCATATTTTAGAGAAGCTGCACGAACTCAACATTTTGCCGGTACTTCCAGCAGCTGTTTTTATTCTGCAGCTAGAAGAGGAGATCACACCAGCTATCGAAAAAGATATTTTATATCTTGCTGCGGTGAACCAGAAGATTAACGTTCTCTTATCGGCGGCGGACGCGAATCAAATGCTCCTCCTCGCCTCACCTGTTGGAAAAGAACCGCCTTTGGAGCTCGCGAAGTCCTTTGTAGAGTCCTTTTTCACACTTATGAAAGAACGGTTTTCTGTATCAGATATTAAAGCGGCATATGGTAGTCTCGTATCCTCTTTTTCGAACGTGGAAAAAAGTTATAAAGAAGCTTCAAGTGTACTAGCTGTTCAGGAAAAGCTTGGCGGAGAAACGTTAACGCTAAACGGCTATCATGAACTTGGTATCTACCAATTTTTAGATGCTATTTATGAAAAACAACAAAGACAGAGCTATCACAATGAAATGATTAAGACTCTACGAGAATATGATCGCCAGCATAAGACAGAGCTTTATCACACATTAGAAACGTACCTGACGTTAGATGAAAACCTCAACAAAGCATCAGAAGTGCTTCATATCCACATGAACACTTTATTGTATCGCTTAAAAAGGATCAGCGAGCTTACAAATATTGATATGAAAAGCCCTCATCAGAAGATCATGATCTATCTTGATTTCAAGATGAATCGGCTATTTAAACAGGAGCGTTTGTGAATTATCACAAATGCTTTTTTTCATTTTCTAGATTCCCCACAATGAAAAGCTCAATCCCTCGAACTATACTGAAATCACAAATGAAAACGCACTCAAAGAGTTTACTTATATAGGAGGATTCACAAATGATTATTGGAGTTCCAGCAGAGATTAAAAACAATGAAAACCGCGTAGCGATTACGCCATCAGGTGTTATCACACTAACAGCAGCAGGCCACAAAGTACTTGTAGAAAACAACGCAGGTGTTGGCAGCGGATTTACGAACGAAGATTATTCAGCAGCAGGAGCTGAAATCGTAGCTGAAGCACAAGACGCATGGTCAGCTGAAATGGTTATGAAGGTTAAAGAACCTTTAGCATCTGAGTACAAATATTTCCGTTCAGACCTTATTCTTTTCACATACTTACATTTAGCTGCAGAGCCAGCATTGGCAAAAGCACTAACAGATAGCGGCGTTACAGCGATCGCTTACGAAACAGTAGAATTCAACCGTACCCTTCCACTATTAACACCAATGAGTGAAGTGGCAGGACGTATGTCTGCACAGATCGGTGCTCAGTTCCTTGAGAAGCCTAAAGGCGGAAAAGGTATCCTTCTTGCAGGTGTTCCAGGAGTACGTCGCGGTAAAGTAACAATCATCGGTGGCGGTGTTGTAGGTACGAACGCAGCAAAAGTTGCAATCGGACTTGGCGCTGACGTTACGATCATCGACCTTAGCCCAGATCGTCTTCGTCAACTTGATGACATCTTCGGTAACAGCATCCAAACATTAATGTCTAACCCATTAAATATTGCACAAGCTGTAGCTGAATCTGATCTAGTAATCGGAGCTGTACTCATTCCAGGAGCAAAAGCACCTAAATTGGTAACAGAAGAAATGATCAAGTCTATGACTCCAGGATCTGTAGTTGTTGACGTTGCGATCGACCAAGGCGGTATCTTTGAAACGGTTGACCGCATCACGACACATGACAACCCAACATACGACAAGCACGGAGTTGTTCACTATGCAGTAGCAAACATGCCTGGTGCTGTGCCTCGTACGTCTACGATCGCACTTACGAACGTAACGGTTCCATATGCATTACAAATCGCTAACAAAGGTGCACAAGCTGCAATCGCTCAAAACCCATCTCTAAAAGCGGGTCTAAACACAGCTGGTGGTTTCGTAACATACGAAGCAGTTGCAACTGACCTTGGCTATGACTACGTTTCAGTTGAAGCAGCATTAGAAAAAGCAGTTCAAACTGTATAATAGATTTTTTGAAAGTAGCTAGGCTCATAATTTTGAGTGCTAGCTTCTTTTTTGTGTTTTCCTAGTGGACGTATTTAGCATCTGTCCGTTTTAGGCAGACGCGAATTTTTTTTACGAGGTAATTCAATTTTAATACGAGGTAAACGGCAATAATTCCGTACTAATTAGATGTATATCCGTACATAAATTTTTTTATCCGATTTTCGACAAACAGTAACACCGACTATTCCATAAAAAATATCCATACAGTCTAAGCACTGCATGGATACTTTATTTTCCGGGAAATTTTTGTCGAATCTTAATGAATGGTGGTAGAAGCTTAGAGAAGACCTTCCTCCTTCAAGAAATCCTCCGCCACTTTCTTAGGTGACTCTCCCCCAACATTCACTCTATAGTTCATCTCACGCATTTCATCATCTGTAATTTTTCCTGCAAGTTTATCTAAGGCTTTCTTTAACTCCGGGTGCTTCTCTACCGTTTCTTTACGAAGCATAGGTGCACCTTGATAAGGAGGAAACAGCTTTTTGTCATCTTCTAACACGGTAAGCTTATATTGGCGCAGTTCGCTGTCTGTAGAATAGGCATCGACCACATCAATTTCACCTTTTTTCACCGCGTTATACCTTAGCTTCGGCTCCATCGTTCTCACATTTGCAAACTGAATATCGTATAGCTTTTGGATGCCTTTATAGCCATCTTCACGATCCGAAAATTCTAGCGTAAATCCTGCGTTCAGACTTTGGCTTACACTCTTCAAATCCGAAATCGTCTTTAAGTTGTACTCTTTCGCCAATTGTTCAGGAACAGCAAGCGCATACGTATTGTTATATTCCATCGGGCTTAACAATTGCATATCAAACTTACTTTCCATCCCGCTTCGAGCTTGTTCATATACTTTTTTGCTATCAGTACTTGATGCGTTTTCTTTTAAAAACTCAGCGATTGCCGTGCCTGTAAATTCTGGATAGATATCAATACTCCCAGATTTCAACGCATTGAACACAAAGGAAGTTTTACCAAGTCCGGGCTTAAGCTCCACATTTAAATCGGTTTCTTCTTCAATTAAAAGTTTGTACATGTTGATCAAGGTTTCCGGTTCAGAGCCTAGCTTTCCACCGATAACGATATCTTCTTGTCCGCCTTTCATCGCAAAAGGAACAATTATAACTAAAAGAGCAGCTATCAAAAATGCGCTGACCGTTGTTAGTGCTCGTTTAAAAGAAAGAAGCTCCAATCTTCTGAGAAGAAAATCAAATAAAATCGCGAGCAGTGCGGCTGGAACGGCTCCAAGCACAATCAGCATCGTGTTATTGCGGTCAATACCGAGCAAGATAATATCACCAAGTCCACCCGCTCCGATCAAAGCTGCGAGCGTAGCTGTTCCAATGATTAAGACCATGGACGTACGGATTCCGGCCATAATAACAGGCATCGCTAAAGGAAGTTCAACCTTCATCAATCTCTTCCTCGTGTTCATCCCCATCGCTCTCGCTGCTTCAATTAATGAGGAATCAACTTCTTTAATTCCTGTATACGTGTTTCTTAAAATCGGGAGCAGTGCGTAAACAACAAGTGCAATAATGGCTGGCACCTTGCCGATCCCAAACAGCGGAATCAACAGACCAAGTAAAGCAAGTGACGGAATCGTCTGCAGCACAGCAGTTACACCGATAATAGGTTCAGCCACTCTTTGTTTTTTCGTTAAATAGATGCCAAGAGGGATTGAAATGACCACAGCAAAGAGAAGTGCGATAAACGAAATCTGAATATGCTCGATCAGCGCACTTGCGAGTTCACCTTTTCGATCTTGAAATACTTGCAAGAAACTATTCATCTCTGCTACCTCTTTCCTGCAAGTGATCTGCAAGATATTGAATAATAGCTTGTCTGTTCAGTGTTCCGATAATCGCACCATGATCTTCAACCGTCACTTCATTTTCACGGGTTAAGATATTGAGTGCCTCTTTAATACTCGTATTCACTGAAAGGGATGGCAATTGATAATCCATTCCAATTTCATCTGCTTTCAATGGAATAACAAGCTTTCGAAGATCCATATTTTCAACAGAACTCATACTCTCTGTTCCTACGAAATTTCTTACAAAATCATCGGCAGGGTTTTCGAGCAGCTCTTTTGGCGTTCCAACTTGCACGATAGATCCTTCATTCATCACACAGATCCTGTCTCCAAGTTTGATCGCTTCCTTCATGTCATGCGTGACGAAAACAATGGTCTTCTTAATATTTCTTTGAAGATTAAAAAGATCTTCCTGCAGCTTTTCTCTGCTGATCGGATCTAGAGCACTAAATGGTTCATCCATTAAAATAATGTTAGGATCTGCAGCTAACGCTCGCACAACACCCACCCGCTGTTGTTGCCCGCCAGAGAGTTCTTTAGGCTTGCGATCTCGATACGTTTCAGGGTCTAAGCCAACCATATCAAGAAGTTCGTCCACTCTTTTACGAATTTTTTCTTTGTCCCATCCTTTTAGCTCAGGAACAATACTAATATTCTCTAGAATCGTCATATGAGGAAATAAGGCGATCTGCTGAAGCACATACCCGATATTCCAACGTAGTTCATCAATATTGTAATCACTGATTCTCTTGTTATCGATGGAAATCGTGCCTTTTGTAAGACTGATCAGTCGGTTGATCATCTTAAGCATCGTCGTTTTCCCACAACCACTCGGACCGATCACGACGAAAAATTCTCCTGGCTGTATCGTTAAATTCAAATCACGAACCGCAGCCGTTCCATCTTGGTATTCCTTAGAAACATTATCAAAAGTTATCATACACCTGCTCCTTAGTGTGCTTTATCTATTACAAGAAGTATTTCCGTTTTTTCTGTAATCAATAATCAATCTACACTATGTATTGCACAAAGAAAGAGATTATAAACTACTCGTGCGCTACTTATTTATATGGATTATTGATTAATTACAAAAACTGACTTATAATGGGGAACTGTTGTGTTAAAAGTGTTTCGCGGTTCGCAAACTCCCGCGTTATCAAAACTAGGAGGAATTTTTATGTTTAATTTTTATTTTGGTGCAGCATTTGCACTGGTTAATTTTATATTATTTTTAACGTGCTATAAGTGGTTCGGTCGTACGGGACTGTATGCATGGATCGCAGCAGCTACAATTCTTGCTAATCTGCAAGTTGTAAAAACGATCGAGATGTTTGGACTTGTTATGACTCTCGGTAATGTGATCTATGGAACCATCTATTTAGCAACAGATTTAATCAACGAGAAGTACGGAGAAAAAGAAGCGAAGAAAGCAGTTTGGTTCGGTTTCTTTACTCTTATCATGACAACGATCATCATGCAGATGGTGCTCGTGTTTCAACCGCACGAAAGTGACATCTTCCAGCCGCATCTTGAAGCAATCTTTGGATTTATGCCTCGTCTGGTGATCGGCAGTCTCGCTGCTTACTTAATCAGTCAGTATCTAGACGTTAAACTTTTTGCGAAACTGAAGAAAAAGTTTTCACGCCCTGATCAGCTTTGGATTCGTAATAACGGAAGTACGATGGTAAGCCAGCTAATCGACACGCTTATCTTTTGTACGATTGCGTTTGTTGGTGTGTTCTCATGGGATGTTTGGATTCAGATCTTCTTTACGACATATGTGATCAAGTTTGTGGTTTCTGCTGCATCCACACCGTTTATCTATATTGCAAGAAGCTTCAACCATCCGGAAGACCTTCAGAAACCAGGTGTTTAAAATGCCTGGTTTTTTTCTTTTCCTTTACAGTAGTGACATCTCCTTCACCCCATCTTTACAGAACAGACATTTGTTAAGATACCCCCTCATATAGACCTTTTTTTCTTTAAAATACTAAGGAGGTTTTGACCATTCTTTCCCCTTTTTCCTTTGTTAGCATAATGAATGTAATCCTGCTTGTTGCATGAGGCGAGCAGGATCACGGACCATACAATGATAAGGGGATGAATAACATGAGCATGAAGAAGACAGCAGTTGCATCACTACTATCAATGGGGATTATCGGTTCGATCTACAGTACTTCCACACTTGCTTACGACCCGTCTGATCGCGTTCAAACCGTCGCACACCGCGGAGCTTCAGGCTATGCGCCAGAGAATACGATGGCCGCGTTCCATAAAGGTGTAGATATGAAATCCGATTATATAGAAATTGATGTACAAGAAACAAAAGACGGTGAGCTCGTTGTCATTCATGATGTTACACTCGATCGAACAACGAACGGAACGGGATATGTAAAAGATCATACGTTAGAAGAGATTCGTCAACTTGATGCCGGAAGCTACTTTGGTGAGAAATTTATAGGAGAAAAAGTTCCTACTTTTGAAGAAGTACTTGATGAATTCCGCGGAAAGACTGGCATTCTAATTGAATTAAAAGCAACCTATTACTATCCCGAGATTGAAGAAAAAGTAGCTGCAGCGATAAAGGAACGAAACATGCACTTACCAGCTCATGATAAGATTATCATTCAATCATTTGAGTTTGGTTCTATGCAACAGATAGACAAGTTGCTTCCTAGAGTGCCTGTTGGCGTACTTACTTCCAAGGCAACCGACTTAAGTGAAGCAAAGCTCGATGAGTTTGCTACATATGCTGAATTTGTAAACCCTAGCAGAACACTTGTTAATTCTTCAATCGTTGATGAGGTGCATGAGCGTCACATGGGCATCATGGCTTGGACGGTTCGAAACAAGCAAGAAGTAAAGCCGCTCTTAGACGCAGGTGTTGATGGAATCATTACCGATTATCCAGACTATACACCTAAGCATAAATCAAAATAAGTAATTATAAAAAGTGTTGAGGCAGCATTTGCTTCAACACTTTTTGTTATTGCTTTTTACTTATGTTTAGCTAAGACCTCATCCAGCTTTGCGGATTTTTCGCTAAGCTTGTTATTGATTTTCTCATTGAGACTCAGCCACTGATTCATCTTCTCTAGCGCGAGTTTCTCGTTATTTGCTCTTAATGCCTCATGCATCGCTTTTTTCGTTTCATGTGCTTGGCTTTGCAGAGTCCTTAAATCCTGATGAATCTGTTTCATCTCCTGCCAGCTGGCTTTGTTCGCGCTTCGTTTTTCTTTTACTTTCTGCTCCCCAGCTTTTACATGCATGTCGAAAAGCTGGTCTTTCTTTTTAACGATCTCTTTTTGAATCTCTAATCGTTCGATCTTAAGAGCGTTCGCTTTATGAACCTGCTCCTGAAAATTTTTCATTCGCTTAAAGTGTTGACCTCTTTTATGAGACTCCACTTGGATCTTTTCTTGATTTGCAGCAGACACCGTAATGGCACCACTCGTTAGTACGGAAAACGCAAGTGCAAGAGGGATAAACTTTTTCATCACACATCACTCCTTTAACTTTTATACAGGTATCATTTGTTAAAGAAGCGAAAATCTTACGTTCATATGTATGTAAAATCTTTGACATTTCATTAAATCTTCTTGAGTGCCCGGTTAACTGTTTCTCGTCTTAAGCCAACAAACTGCCCGATTTCTTCTTGAGTTAGCACTTTTTCAATCTGGATGTCAGGAAAATAATTCGTGAACCAGTTTTGAAGCTTCCTGATCTTTCCTTCTGGTGTCAAAGTAGACATCTGATTGATACGCTGCTGCATCATCCTTAGTTTCGTTTCTAGCATTAGTGCCACTTCTTTGTATCTGTATGGGTCCTCTTCAAGTGATCGATACCATTGCTGGGGTTCGATCCGCGTTATCTCGCACGGTAACAGCGCTATAGCGGTTCCGTTATATTCGTTTTGACTCGTTAATGAATGGTGTGGAATTACTTCGCCTGGGATAATTAAATTCAACAAAACTTGGCTTCCATCTTCATGAACTCGAACAATCTTTAATAAGCCGCTTTCTAACCGAAATAACGGACCTTCTTCTCCTTGCCTGAATAAAATCTCGCCTTTTGCCATCAGCATGAATCTTCCTCCTGCGAACGTATATCGTATGTATCACCTATTCTACACATCCTCCATATGCTTTTAGGTAAGGAGGGTGAAGATCGAATGAAACTTGCACCTTTTATGCAAGAATTAACCCTATTGTACAGCATTGCTCTTATCGGTTATATCCTTCGAAAGAAAGAGATCTTACCACCTGGCAGTGAACGTACTCTTTCAGCACTTTTATTGAATGTAACGTTACCTGCATTGATCATCTTCGGAATGGATGTTTCCTTTTCCATTGAAAATCTTATACAGTTCGGTTGGCTTTCCGTAATGTCTATATTCGTATTACTGATTTCCTCGCTCTTTTCTTGGTGGACGATTAAGAAATTGAAGATAATAAAGACACAAAAAAATGCCTTAGAAGGGATCATGATTTTTGGAAATCAAGGCTTTCTAGGCATTGCCGTCTGTTTTTTATTGTTCGGAGAGACAGGAGTGCTTTTTGCCACATTCTTTAACTTTGTCTATCTTTTGTGGATTTGGACATACGGCATCTATTTATTTGCTCGTCATTCCGAGACTCTGCCTTGGCGAAGCGTCTTTTTAAATCCGGGTGTGATTTCCACACTTGTTGGCTTAATCTTCATGCTCCTCCCAGGAACCCTTCCTAGTGCTTTATCCAACACTTTAGAATTGCTAGGAAAACCAACTGTTCCACTTTCGATGTTGTTGATCGGCGTTCTTTTGGGAGCTTTACCGTTAAAGCATTTAATGAGCTTTATAAAAAGTTCACACTTATGGATAGCGAGTTTTTACAAGCTTCTGCTTTTTCCGTTTCTATTACTTCCTTTTGTTTTCTTATCGTTGCCTCTTCCATTAATAGCAGTTGCCGTTCTAACTGCCGGGATGCCCTCCGCTCCAACCATCTCCATGTATGCAGAACGTTATGGAGAGGATGCATCTTTTGCCGCAGCAGGTGTTATGTTAAGTACGGTTCTTTCCTGTCTTACCATTCCATTTTTATATGGTCTCGTTTTAATAATCTCGTCCCTTGCCTGAGTCTGAGATCTCAAGCAGAATTTCAGGGTATGGTGCAAAGAACGTCTGACCCAGAATCTCACTGTCTTCAAATCGTATGGCATGCGACTTTAAAATCGTAGCCACACTCGAAAACGGTTCTTTTTTGTTCGCATACTTCTGAAGAAGCTCTTCAAAAAAGGCGATTTCTTTTGGAGATAGATGCGGCTGAAACCGTTTGAAGATCTCGTAGGCCACTTTCCTGTTTGAATCGCTTCTTGCCGTACGATTAAACAGCTTGTTCATGGCTTTAGCATACAGTTGTATCGTTCGTTCTTCGCCATTTTCCTGCTCTTTTTTCAAGATACGGTTCATCACTTTAAGCGTTGGGTTGCTATAGGCCATAAACAGAAATTGATTTTTCTGATGAAAGCTTTTAATCGCTTGAAGTCCTTGAGGGAGGATGTTTCGAAAAGCAGCGAGCGTAAAAAGCTTCGTATAAAAACGGTCACGGATCGTAAAATTATTTAACCTTCCTTCTTCTTCAATGGCTAAGTGTGAGTAAAGCTCTGCGACCCTTCCACCAAATAACCCGCTTGAATGCCCGATCGCAGGACCTTTTTCAGTAGAGGCATACACCTTCACTTCTTTTAAACCACAAGAAGGAGAACGCGTCTTCAGAATAAACCCGTCTGTATCAATGATTCCAGCCAGATAACCATCTGAAAAAGTACGCATCTCCGTTGTTACATCACGCTGCGTTGATGGCTGAAGAAGAAAATAATCTTCACCCTTTTTCACAATACGAATCGTTTCTCGTGGCGTACCAAGTCCGATTTCTACTTCTGGACAAACGGGAACAAAATCTACATAATCCATCAGTTTTTTAATCACATCGTTATATATCACATCACCATTGTAACGGCATGCTTCGAATTCAAGACACTTACTTACAACCACCCGGGGTCTAGCGAAGGCTTCCATTCCAAAACTCCCCTCGATCTTTTTATTCAGTGTTCCACTTTTAGATGAATTATTAACATGTTTTCTGTAAAATGTTGGTTAGGAAGGAGCGATTTAATGGCTTACTATGAAGATCTTCGGAAATATGTAGGAACCGCACCACTCATCTTACCTGGCTCTGTTGTTATTATTGTGAACGAAAAGGATGAAATATTATTACAGCACCGTACAGATGGCGGTTGGGGGCTGCCCGGTGGTCTGATGGAACTTGGTGAAAGTTTTGAAGAAACGGCGATTCGTGAAGTAAAAGAAGAAACAGGACTCGATGTTGAAGGCTTGACCCAGCTTCACGTCTATTCTGGTCAAGATCATTATGTAAAAAATGCAAACGGTGATGAACTGTATGCCGTCACCGCTGTGTATACGGCTCATTCTGTAAGTGGCGAACTAACGATTGATCACGATGAATCACATGATTTTCAATATTTTAAACATGACCAGCTTCCTAAAGAAACTTTAGGCGGTGCACGAAAATACATAACGAACTATATAGAGATGAAGAATCAGAACAAAGCTTACCGGTAATCAAGCCGGTCGCTCTGTTCTTTTTTCGTTAAATTTCAGTTCAATATAATCACATACCGGCTCATAACCGATATTTTGATAGATTTTATTAGAAGTAGGGTTTGAGAGATCTGTATAAAGGGTGCAGAACGTAAATCCTTCACTCAACAGATAATCGCTTAGTGCAGCAACGCAAGCACTCGCATATCCTTTACCTCTAAGATTCTTAGGTGTATAAACCAAATTAATCGAGACACCTTTTATATTCGGTCGGGTCTTAGCTGCCATCGATACTGGCTTGCCATCCTCTTCCCATATAAAAAGAAACTTGCTCTTCACGCGCATTTTCGCATATTCTTCAGCTTCCGCCATCGTCATAATCTGTTTCGTCTCTTCTGTCATCTCTACGATCCAGCGCGGTAAGAAGGATAAGTCGGCTTTTGTAGCCTGCCTTAAACGGCCAGGTCGAGCTGCAGGATGGATAACAGAAGGAAGCGTGTAAAGACGCAGATCCATCAGCAGTTTTTCTTCTAAATGCTGAGCTGTCGTCCACTCTTGTGCAAACGCCTTTCCAATAACTTTCGGCGACATTACTTTTTGTACATAATAATCTTCTTCGATCAAGTAACGAACTAAAAATGGCACTGCCGCTACACCCTCTGTTTCCTCTTTTTCTAAAAGTAATAAAGCATAAGGCGGGATTAGCATAGCGGAAAGCATGATCTTACCATTCTGTTTAACGGTAGCGAGAAAAGGCTGCTCGCCCTCCCATACTTTGTCTTGAAAACGCAGACAGTTACCAAGCATGATTCCTGCGCGATCTTCCTGACACAACAGGAATTCTTCTACTTCCCTATAAAACTCCGGTATAGATGAATAACGAGTTACCTCCATGATCGTGACCCTCTCTTTATCTATTAAGTCTGTAATCCTATCTATTTCCTCTCCTCCGAGAAAGATTCCTTCTTTTTAGAAAGTTATTCTTAAAGGGTGCTTTTGAATGAGTTGATTTCCGTTGCAGATGCTCGCTTTCCGCGGGGCAGGCGGTGAGCCACATTCGTACGTTTCACGTATAAGTGTCTCACTTGTCTAGTTGCAATGGCTAGCCCCTCGAGGTCAAAAGTTAAACGGACAAGAAGGCATAGTGCGCCTTCCTAGTCCATTCAACTTTTGCTTGTCGGGGCTGAACGAGCCATTTCCACTCTTCCGATTGCCCGCCTGTCCCGCAGGAGTCTCGCATCTTCCACTACAATCAATAGTCGAAGAAGGAAATAAGAAATACTCAATAGCAATAATCTTTTAAAAAAGCCTTCTTAAAAGAAATTGATGTCCATTTCCAGAGTACTTGCTTTCAGCCTAAACAACATTGGAGATCTTTCATTGTCTCATCCTATGCAAGTTGAATGGAGAGGAAGGTTGCCGACTCCTATGGGACGAGCGGACTGGTGGAGATTCCTAATGGCGCGTAGCGGCAGGAGGCTCACCGGTCGCCCCATGGAAAGCGTGCAACCTGGAGCGGAGATCAACCACCTTCAAAGACAACAATGTAATTTACATTTATTTATGTTCTTTAATTGGTTAAAGGATGCCATTTTCTGATATACTGACCATAACGTAAAGGAAGGTGAACGAAATGAGTACACATGTATTTTCAAAACGCGAAGAGATAGCAAATGCCATCACACACGGACTCGGTGTCCTTCTAAGTGTAGCGGTTACTTCCATTCTGCTCGTGTTTGCCGTATGGAAAGGAACAGCGGTTCATATTGTTAGCTTCGCCGTATTCGGAGGAACGATGCTGACGCTTTATACAGCTTCAACCCTCGTACACGCTTTTCCTAAAGGACGGGTTAAGGATTTATTTGAGATCATGGACCACGCGGCCATCTATCTCTTTATTGCAGGAACGTACACCCCAATCGTACTGATTGTTGTAGGCGGTGCACTAGGCTGGACATTATTTGGAGTTGTTTGGGGACTCGCGATCTTTGGTGTCGTGTTTAAAGTCTTTTTTACGAAAAAATTCGTAGTGTTATCAACATTAGGTTATGTAGCGATGGGATGGCTGATCACATTTGCCTTTCAAGATATTTCAGCAAACATGCCACCAGCAGGCATACAGCTCTTAGTTGCAGGTGGAATCATCTATACGCTAGGCAGTATCTTTTACGTATGGCGTAGCTTTCCGTTCCACCACGCCGTATGGCACTTATTTGTTCTAGCCGGCAGTGTGATGCATTTTCTCATGATGTTTTATGTATTGCCTAACTAAAATAATCTCTTGAAAAGAAGCAGGAAATTTTCTGCTTCTTTTTTATGCTGTGGTTTTAACAACCTTCGTTTCTTCTGGCGCTTCGGATCGAAACAAAACATGATAGATCCATAAACTTATAAGACCCAATAAACTAAACAGCAAGGTAATCGTGTTTGCGGAAAGAATTCCACTCATCATGACAAATAATGCGGCAATCATTCCAGACAGATGAAACGATAAGCCGTAGATCGCCATGTATGAGCCTCGAGCATCATCCGGTATGATTGATGCGACATAAGCTTGTTTAGCGGGAATATGAATCAGTTCCCCAACAGACGCAATAAACATCGCTGTGATTAAAACAACGGGACTCGTGCTAGAGCTGATCACAACAAAACCTAAAGCGTAAGCAAACCCTCCTCCGAGCATTAAGTGACGGTCTTTAAAACGCTTTACCATATTAGCTATAACTAGACTCAAGACAACAACTAAGATGGTGTTCTCTGCTTTTAGTAGACCGATCAACTGAAATCCATCTACTTCAAATAATGATGTGAAAGGCAGTAACGCAACTGGATCCTTCATATCGCTTACAAGTTTTATACCGATATATGTGGTCAAGCTCTCTTCCAACGAGATAAGAAACAACCCTGCTACCGTAAAAAGAATGAATTTTCGGTTCAAAAAAATTTCTTTATAGCTTCCCTGCAAGCTTTTTGTTTCGTTGGCTTCCTGATTCATAGCACTCGGCAACCGTACATCTTCAAGCCATAACCATGTCACCACCCACGTGAAAAAGGTAACCAACGCGATTCCTAAGAACAGTTCATATGGATAGGTTTTAAAAAGTATAGCCCCTGTTATTCCCCCTGCAGCTACTGCCAAATTCCCAAGCCAATAGGAAATCGTATAAATGGCTTTTCTGTTTTCCTTCGTACTTGAATCAATAATGATCGCGCCATACGCAGGTCCAGCCATTCCTGTGAAAAAGAGAATAACGATGAACAGCGCAAAGTTCACATATGGAGAAAGAGGAAAGAACAGATTGAGAGCTCCAGCAATCAAGTAGCCAAGACCAATCATGCTCTCACTGAGTAAAATAATTCGCTTTCTTCCAAATTGATCGGAACGCCTCCCGCCAAACAGTGCACCCATTATGCCGGATAGAATAACTCCGATATACATCAAACCCGTTGAAAACGCCCCTACCTGATTAGAAAAAAAGATAGCTAAAAACGGAATTACAGCTGAAGAAGCAAAAGTCGTAATAAATTGCAGCACTAGCCTTAGCTGGATGTTGCGATGAAACGAAAAGAAATTCATGTTTATCTCTCCTTTTACGATTGATTAATCAATCATTATTAAGATAAAAAGTAACCGAAACACATTTTAGCGTTTCGGATATAACAGTTGAAATGCTGGAATCTTAAACTTTTCTCTAACCCGTGATACCGCATAGTCTGTAAACGTTAATCGAATTCCTAATAGAAAACCGAGATACGCTGTTGCTGTTAAATCTTCATCAGATTCTTCTAGAACTCCACTTTTTTGACCATTTCGTATGATCTCTTGAAGTTTTAAAATAAACTGGAGACTAAATTCATCCAGAACTTTAAACGGTTCAGGAAATTTCGTATGCTGTCCGATCACTTGAACGACCAGCTGCAAATATGTACGCATCTCGATAAAAATCGTAATATGTTTGTCTATCATGCTCTTAATCTCAGCCAAAAGATCTTCAGCAACCGGATTAAAATCTAACATCGCTTCTCTATATTGTTTTTCTAAAGGCTCTGTAACAGCATGATAAAAAAGCTGATCCTTATTTTCAAAGTACGTAAATACACTTCCAAAACTAACACCTGCGGCTTTTGCTACCTTTGCAATGGTCGTGCTTTCATACCCTTGCTCTGCAAACAACAGGATCGCCTGCTCTAGAATCTTTTCACGCTTTTGTTCCATCGCTATCATTTGTTTATGTGATAAAGGCAATTGAGTAATCTCCTTTTTATGGATGATTGGTTAATCAATCATTATTATAGATTATATGTTAAAATAAGTAAAATGTTTTTTGGAGGACTAAGAGTGACTATATCGATTGAACACCGACTATATACGATGTACATGGTTCAAAATGGAGATCATGTTTTATTAATTAAGCGGCCAGATAGCCGTGGCTTCCCCAGCGATAACCGTTTGTCGATAATTGTCTAAGTTTGTAGACTCGTGGATATAAGCCTCAAATATGTGGATTGAAGAACAAAACTCGTGGATTGAACGTCCTATTTCGTGGATTCAAGGGCAAAACTTTTGGATTGCACCTCTGAGCACCTCCAAAGTGACTCTCTCGCTGCTCTCTTCGCCCGTAAAATACGAAAGGATGGCTCCCACAAGAGCCATCCCTCAATTTTTAACTACTATTACTTAATAATCTGCAGCTCTTTTGGATATTTCGTCAATGTTTCGTGTCCATCTGCCGTTACATAGACGTCGTCCTCAATACGTACGCCGCCGACATCATCAATATAGATGCCTGGTTCGATCGTATACGTCATTCCTTCACGAAGCACACCATCGTTGTTGTCACTCACGGACGGGAATTCATGAACATCGATCCCAAGGCCGTGTCCGATGCGATGCGGGAAGTTGTCGCCGTATCCCGCTTCCGTGATGTGGTTGCGCGCGATCACGTCTAGGTCACCGATACGCGTTCCTGGCTTAGAAGCTTCTAACGCCTTTAATTGTGCCTGCAGCACGGTATCATAGATTTCGCGGCGCTTTTCATCCAGATCACCAAACGCTACAGTACGCGTGATGTCAGAACAATATCCATCAAGGACTACACCTAGATCGAATAATACAAAATCGCCGTGCTGAAGCTTTCTTAATCCTGGTTTACCGTGAGGCTGTCCAGCTTTTTCACCGAATAACACCATTGTAGAAAACGACATCGCGCTGATGCCTTTTTGCTTCAGTTCGTATTCGATCTTCGCGAGTACTTCCATCTCTGTTACACCCTCACGAAGTGCTGAAACTCCTACCTCAACCCCATAGTCAGCAAGTCTAGCTGCTTCACGCAACGTCTTTAACTCGCTTTCTTCTTTTATGAGACGAAGCTCGTTCATCAACTCTTCAGCTCCGACCAAGCTCGCACCATCAAACATACCAAGTAGCTTTTCGCCACGTGCGTATGGAAGTGTTTCTTTTTCAACTGCAATCGATGATGCTGCAGTCACTCCACGGCTAGCCAAAGCTTCTTGTACCTTCGCCCAAGGATCCTCAGAATCACTGTAGCCAACAATCTCATACGTCCAGCCTGCGTCTTTAGCTTGCGAACGCTCCATGCCTGGACAGATCATGAACGGCTCTCCTTCTGCAAGTACAGCCACACCTAACACACGTTCATGCGGATCCGAATACAATCCTGATAGATAGAACACGTTTGCTGTCGTGTGAATGAACGCGAAAGTATGCCCTTCTTGTTTTAACCAGTTCTGTACCTTTTGAATACGTCCTTCGTTCATGTATATACCTCCAAAAAAAGCCCGAGGGCTATAAATTAATCACTCATACTCTATTGTAGAATAAACGCATGAGAAAAAACAGAAGCACACACTGCAAGACGCAAATGTGTGCTTTTTATTAAGCTTTATAATCTTGAATCTTCATTGAAAAGTTGATTGGAGTGTAAGGTGCGAGACTCCTGTGGGACAGGCGGTCAGGTGAGACACTTATACGTGAAACGTACGAATGTGGCTCACCGTCTGCCCCGCGGAAAGCGAGCACCTGGAACGTAAATCAACTACTCACAAAAGCAACTATGAATCACAAGCTTTTAATTAAAACTGAACCTTAGACTCAATAAAGCTCTTAAGATCTGCAATCTTCACACGCGTTTGTTCCATCGTGTCACGATCACGTACGGTTACCATGCCGTCTTCTTTGGAATCAAAGTCATACGTGATACAGAAAGGTGTCCCTACTTCATCTTGACGACGGTAACGTTTACCGATCGATCCTGTTTCGTCATAGTCCACATTGAAGTCTTTTGCAAGTGAGCTGAACACTTCTGTTGCTTCTTCAGATAGCTTCTTAGATAATGGCAGGATCGCTGCTTTATAAGGAGCTAGTGCAGGGTGCAAGTGCATAACAGTTCTTGATGTACCATCTTCAAGCTGCTCATCTTCATACGCATCAATCAAGAACGCCAACGTTACACGGTCAGCACCTAGAGAAGGCTCGATGCAATAAGGGACATAACGCTCGTTTGTTTCTTGATCGATATAGTTGAAGTCTTCGCCTGAGAATTCCATGTGCCGCTTCAAATCGAAGTCCGTACGGGACGCAACACCCCAAAGCTCGCCCCAGCCGAACGGGAACTTGTATTCAAAGTCAGTTGTTGCATTTGAGTAGTGAGAAAGCTCATCTTCGTTATGGTCGCGAAGACGAAGGTTTTCAGAAGTCATACCCAATGATTTTAGCCAGTTTTCAGCTGTGTCTTTCCAATAGTTGAACCACTCGATCTCACTTCCTGGCTTACAGAAGAACTCAAGCTCCATCTGTTCGAACTCACGTGTACGGAACGTGAAGTTACCAGGCGTGATCTCGTTACGGAAACTCTTACCGATCTGTGCGATACCGAACGGCAATTTTTTACGCATCGTACGCTGAACATTCTTAAAGTTAACGAAGATCCCTTGAGCTGTTTCCGGACGCATGTAGATTTCGTTTGAACTTGATTCTGTTACACCTTGGTGTGTTTTGAACATTAGGTTGAACTGGCGGATGCTTGTGAAGTCATGGCTTCCACACTCCGGACAAGCGATATTGTATTCTTTCACTAACT
Organism: Fictibacillus norfolkensis; assembly: GCF_014836645.1. Lineage (GTDB taxonomy): Bacteria > Bacillota > Bacilli > Bacillales > Fictibacillaceae > Fictibacillus > Fictibacillus norfolkensis. The sequence goes on along the minus strand of NZ_JACSQM010000009.1, from coordinate 93,680 downwards.
CTTCCATCTTTTCAAACGGAAGGCCGTCTACGATAATTTCTTTTCCCGCTTGATCAGCAGCATCTTCAATCAGTTTATCTGCACGGTGACGCGCTTTACAGTTCTTACAGTCCATCATCGGATCGTTGAAGTTACCGATGTGCCCAGATGCTTCCCACGTACGAGGATTCATCAGGATCGCTGCATCAAGACCTACGTTGTAAGGTGATTCTTGAACGAATTTTTTCCACCATGCTTTTTTTACGTTGTTTTTAAGCTCAACACCAAGTGGACCATAATCCCACGTGTTCGCAAGACCTCCATAAATTTCAGATCCCGGAAATACAAAACCGCGGTGTTTCGCATGATTTGTGATGGTTTCCATGTTTTTTGTCATTTTTATTCCTCCCATTCGGATTATGCCTTATGGGTCGGCCGTTTTTAAAAATAAAAAACTCCCGTCCCAAGGCGCTATGCCCAGGGACGAGAGTTGTATCTCCCGCGGTTCCACCCTAGTTGATCCGTATGTAAAAACGAATCCTCTTTTCAAAAAGCAACTCCGGATTGCCGTTTCACTAATGTCTCTTACCGGGCTTGCACCATCCCCAGCTCGCTAAAAAGAGTGTACCTTTAGCTACTATTCATCCTTCACAGCTGCATATCATCTTTTATAATAAAATAATATTACCAAAAAACAAAAACATTAGTCAAAATATTTTCCTATTATATGCAGTTATTGTTTATTTTGTGCCAGTTCGTCCTCAATTTGCTCTAAAGTAGGCAGTGCGGTCATCGCTCCTTTAACAGAAACTGCAAGTGCTCCAGAAACGCTTCCAAACAGTGCCATGTCACTCGCTTCATCAAGCGTCAGTTCTTGGAGTGAACCGTCATATTCATTTAGTTGATGAAGAACTCCCGCAACATAAGCGTCGCCTGCTCCCGTCGTATCTACCGAAGATACACGTTTGGCCGGAATGTACTCGCCGCCCTCTTTCGTCACCACATAGCTTCCGTCATCTCCTAGTGTGATGAAGAGTAAGGGAATATCATATTCTTGAAGCACTTTAATGCCTTCTTCGACCTTTTTTAAGCCTGTAATGAATTCGAGCTCTTCTTCAGAAATCTTGACGATGTCAGCGTGCTGCAGCATTGAAAGAATCGTCTCACGAGCCTGTGCAGGTGTCTTCCAGAGCGATAATCGTAAGTTCGGATCGTACGAAATCCACATGCCGTTTTCTTTTGCGAGTCTTACCGCTTTTTCAGTAGCACTCTTTGAAGGCTCACCAATCAACGAGATCGAACCAAAATGAAGAATTTTATGTTCTTTAAAGAGACTCGGTTGTACATCTTTTTCTTCTAAGAATCGGTCTGCGCTCGGATTAATGTAAAAGTCGAACGATCTTTCACCGTTTTGGTCCAGCGTCACAAACACGGCTCCTGTTCTCACTTCTTCCGTCTTGTACACATAAAACGCGTTCACGCCATAGCTCTTTAATGTATCAATCATGAACGATCCTAGAACATCATCTCCCACTTTTCCTAAAAAAGTAGATGCTGACCCTAATCGCGCAACCCCAACAGCTACATTGGCAGGTGCTCCACCAGGACTTTTTTGGTAAGTCGTGTTCGTTTCATCCGTTGGAATAAAATCAACAAGTGCTTCTCCTAAAGAAATTACGCCTTTTTTCATCGTAGCCTCCCCTTTTTATTGGAAAAAAATCAGGCATGGTTAGCCTGATTTCCTGATTTATTTCATTTTAACCTGCAATAATGAAGTTTCACCTTTTGTTGCTTCAGACGCTGCACGCTTGTCTAAAGATTCTACCGCATCACCGTTTGTGATCACGATCGGCGTTACCGTGCTAGCCGCTTTTTCCTTAATCAATTCCAGGTCAAAGCTTAAAAGCTTGTCTCCCGCTTTTACTTTATCTCCTACGTTCACATGTCCCTCGAAACCTTCACCGTTCATGCTAACCGTTTCAAGACCAACGTGGATAAGGATTTCTGCTCCAGCTTCTGATTGGATACCGATTGCATGCTTCGTGTGGAAGAACTGAACGATTTCTCCATCAACCGGAGAGACAACTACACCTTCTGTTGGTTCTATCGCAATCCCATCGCCCATCATCTTTTGAGCAAACGTCGGATCTGGCACCTCTTCAATGTTTACGATTTTTCCTGTTAATGGAGCGATTAGTGTTTCTTCTTTTTTAACTTCTTTTTTTCCAAATAGTTTATTGAACATATCTTTTCACTCACCTTTCATTTGCTTTACTTCTATAATTTACACCTGTCTGAACGCTTTAAAACATTTCAGCTCACAAAACCATGTTTGAAAATCATTGTAGCTCGTGGGATTGATTTCCGTTTCAGGTTGCTCGCTTTCCGGGGGGCGTGCGGTGAGCCTCCTCTGCGCTTTGCGCACTTAGGAGTCTCACCTGTCCCGCTGATCCCCCAGGAGTCTCGCACCTTACACTCCAATCAAATACGATGATGTAGAAAATCAAAGGATTAAGAGCTGGATTTTTGATATAAAGAAAGACCAAAGAGCAAAGAAAAAAGTTCAATGCTCTTCAAGTCCTATTAAACAGGGTAAACTTTCCCTATAAAAGTAATGCAGTGCTTATCTGGTTGTCAACGAGAAATGCTCTATTACTGATATAGTGAGTTGGATAATAAACGGAACAGATAATCCGTATGATCACGGAATCCTGCTTCGAGTCCGATCAGCGTAACGTCTTTTTCAGCTTCTTCAACAATAACGGATTGACCAGCCGCTTGTTGATTATTCTTCCAGTGACCTGCTACAAAAAAGTCGCCGTCTCCTAAAGTTGCGACCGACTTTGAATTTCCTAACTCCGTAAACCAGACCGGTCGATAAACAAACCCGAGATCATCCTTTTTATAACCAGCTGTTACTTCATCTTTTTCATAGTCTACTTTTACGATTCCATTGCTGTTAGAGCCGCCCGTGTTTACTTTTATTGTTGTTAACCCGAGCTGACTTGAAGCTTTAGCACCACCAGCGCCAACTGAGATATATTTTCCGCCGTTTTCGATAAATGTTTGTACGTTGGCTTTGAAACTGTCATACGCCTGCTTGCTGCCGATCACGAACGGTTTATTCGCTTCTCTCACATTCTCGTATTGCAGCAATGCGTCAGTGCCTGCGTATAGAAACGCATCGTATTGAGATAGACCCTTTTCTGCAACTTCTTTTGGTGTCACTTCTTTTACCGAGAAGCCGAGTCGTTCTAATGCAAGTTTTGTACCTGCATGACTTTGTGCTTTATTCATGCCACCATCTTTTAAAACAGCTACTTTAAGTGTTGAAAGCTTTTCTTTTTGAGATGGCATTTTTGCTGATTGCAGCTTAATTCCTGACTCTTTAACGAGCTTCTTATTTCTTGAGGAGAGGTTTTCAATATAGAAATTTCCTGAATCATCTTTATATACACGCTCACCTTTTTTCATAAGATCGTTCACTAACTTCACAGCTTGGACAGAGCTGTTGGAAATCACATAAGGCCCTCTTCCTTGTAAGGAGCCTTCATATTCAGCTTCTTTCACTGGCTTTGTTTTTGCATTCACCTTTTCATCCACTTCAATCGCTTCAAAGCCCCATAATTCTGGTAGACTCCAGGCAGAGATGTCATACATCGCTGGCGTATCGTTCGTAATATCCTCGCCATCCCAAAGCATCGTGTTTGCAAGACCGGCTTTGGCCTGGCTCATATCAACGATGTACGTGCCCGCTGGATAAGCTTGTCCGTTAGCCGAAAAAGGTTTGACTGCTTTTTCTACAGAAATATCATTTTCAAGAAGATGGTTCACCGCTTTTTCTGTAACCGTCGGATCTTTTTCATTTACAGGTAAAACATAGGCATTCGGGAAAAATCCTTCTTCATGGTAAGGGTGATCAAAATTGATGCCGCGTTCAAAGATCTCAATTTGATCTGTAAGCATTCCTTGTTTGTTCTGTACAGCAAATTTTAAGGCTCCCATCACAGCATCGTTCGCCCATCTCACACCATCCCAATTGTTTGTCGGTGCTTCCAACGTGTAACCGTATGCCCCATGATACATCGCATACATCGGTGTAAAGATCGGCGGATAATCGTCCCAACCAAAACTATCGTCACGCTGCGGGATATATGTACCTGTCATATTTTTATAGAGATCTGTTTCATAGTTTGCTTTATTTCCAACGATCTCTGCTTCCATCGCTTTTGCTTGATCTAAAGCCCATTTAGAAAACAGATCATATTCATAGTTCGGATTATGAGGCGGCGTACACGGCTCAATCAACCCAGGCTTTCCGTCGTCACTGTTCACATAGCCATGAAGATCTAAGAAGACCATCGGATTCCACTCTGTAATAAGATCAACGGTTTGTTTCGTTTCCTCTTGTGAAAGAGTGATAAAGTCACGGTTCAAATCAATACCGTTTCCGTTAAAACGAGTTCCATCAACACGACCATCAGGGTTCGCAACCACATTAAAGATGAGTATGTTGCTGTCTAAAATCTCTTTTGTTTCTTCATCATTATCTTTGGCAAAACGATCGATCAGCTGAAGGACAGCATCAGAGCCTATGTATTCTGTTCCGTGGATAGATCCATTGATCATCACGGGTACTTTAAAATCAGGATTTTCGGCGATCCAATCTTGTGCTTTTTGAGGATTTCTGAACATTTCTTTTCGCAGTTTCTTATAATGTCCATACTTTCCTTTATCACCTGTATTGGAGATCGTGACCACATACATCGGATACCCTTTAGATGAAACCCCTGTTTGTTCAAGGGTTACTCGTCTGCTTTCTCTATCAATCTTCTTTAAGACCGAACCAATCTTTGAATACTTTACAAAATCATAATGCTCAGAGTTGAACGGACTTCCATCAGCCTCTTCAAAGCTATTAACATTCGTCCACTTTTTTTGAGGCGATTCTGCTGTTACAGCAAAAGGCATCGATGTCAGTAAACTCAAACTCATGACACCAGCTACCCAATGTTTTTTTAACATGTTGTTTCTCCCCTTCCTCAATCCCAAAAACAAAATAATTATACTAACTTATGAATTTTTATTCAATTACTTTAATTGAATTATTTCACCAGACTTAATATTCAATAGACCATAGTTGATACCTCTATAAAAAATTCAAAGAAATATAAATGAGTAATTATTCATAGTTCTTTATTCTTATAAAGAGGCGTTCATTAAATGTTAGCGATGAAACAATGTTATAATTTGGATGTTGAGGAGGTTAGAAGGCATGCAAATTAGTGAGGTTTCAAGAATAGCCATCGGTACACATCTAGGGGAAATGAATGATGAAGATTCACTTCTCTATCAAAAATCTATTGAATATGCGCTGTTAAATGGAATCAATTTTATTGATACAGCGCTCAATTATCGAGGCATGCGCTCTGAGCGAGATGTCGGAAGTGTTTTATCGAAACTCATGCAAATGGAAAAGCAAGTCGACAGAGAAGACCTATTTTTGTCTACGAAAGCCGGCATCATACCAGGTGATATTGACGCTCAACTTCGTCCTGAAAATTACCTGCAAGAGATATTAGTGGATAAAGGGGTCAGTCAACGTTCAGATCTGCAGATTATTGACCACCACAAACACGTTTTGGAACCTTCTTTTTATGAGTTCGCTATTCAACAAAGTTTAAAGCACATGCAAGTCGATTACATAGACGTCCATTACATTCATAACCCAGAAGTCTCTTTAAAAGTTTTAGGTGAAGACGCCTTTTACCATAAGCTAAAAAACCTTTTCTCCTTTTATGAACAGCAAGTCGAACAGGGCTTGATCCGATATTACGGTCTAGCTGTCTGGTCTGCTTTTACAGAGTCTCCAGAGACACTTGGTTACATTTCTTTAGAGAAGGTGATGGATGTTGCCAACTCTGTTGCAGGTCACTCTCATCAATTTCGTTTTATTCAAACTCCGTTCAACCAATCTAATCATTTAGCGGCAACAGATCTGAACCAGCAAGTGGGTGATAAATGGAGAACGCTGCTTCAAGCTGCAGAAGAGTTAGGCGTTCACGTCACAACAAGTGCTCCATTAGATTGTGGAAGACTTACAAAACATCAACAAGGAAATATAGATGAGTTGATGTCGTTTGTTTTAAAAACCCCTGGTATTTTGTCCACGATGATCGGTATGCGAAAGGTAGATACGGTAAAAAAGAATTTGAGATGGTTAAATAAAGTTGGCTCGTTATAACGAGTCAACTTTGTTACGTAAGTTAAAATGAAATAGAGCAGATAAGATAGCGCACCACAATGGTTGCTAAAAATTAATAAAGTATTATACTAACTCTTTTATGAGGTATAAAAAAACAGCCATTCTAATTTGGAATGACTGTGATTTAGCCTAATACCTTGCAATACAGGCGTTTTTTTATTGTAATCCTACCAGTGTACTTGAAACTTGTTACCATTTGGATCATAAAAGTGAAAAAATGCATGACCATTATCTTCTTTGATATCCTCGACCTTAACTTGATTATCGATCAAGTGTTGATGGAATTTAGCTAATTCTGGACTCGTAAAGCCAATGCTGAACTGTGATTCATTATCGATTGTAAAATGGGCAAATGTTTCATCTTCGGTGGGAACTAAGATAAGTAAGAAAGGTCCTTCATTTATTTTTATAATTGCCAGTTCCTCTGTACTATTTACTAACTGGAGCCCTAATACATCTCTATACCAAAGTGCTGATCGTTCTAAATCTTTTACAGGAATTCTTAAATAATGTACTTGTTCAATAAATGATTTACTCATATCCTTCTCTCCTTGCTTCGTTTTTTCTACATACCTCATTCTTCCAATTTTTGAATTAACCTGCCACTTCGCTTAATTTTTATAAAGATTAAATTACTCCAGGCTATCTTACGAAAAAGCCTTACAAAACCACTTGGAAAAACTTTTTACTTTTTTTCTAAGAAATATTACTTGTAAATGAAACCGTTTTATCTTACAATCACTAATGCAAACGATTGCACCAACATGCATATACAAATATGTAAGCGATTCAACTTTTTTTCGCAATCTATTGAATGCGATTTCAAAAAGACAACGAAAGATATATACTTTAAGGAGGAAATCGTTTTGAAACAACGTGGAAAACTCATTTCATTTGATTTCTGGCAAAAGCTAGGTAAAGCGCTTCTTGTAGTAGTAGCGGTTATGCCGGCTGCCGGTTTGATGATATCACTAGGTAAAGTTATTGCTATGTTCGGTGGCGACATGACATTAGTGCAAACGATTGCTCATGTTATGGAAGACATCGGATGGGCGATTATTACAAATCTGCATATCTTATTTGCGGTAGCTATCGGGGGATCTTGGGCGAAGGAACGTGCGGGCGGTGCATTCGCAGCCGTAATCGCGTTTATCTTGATCAACCGTATCACAGGAGCAATCTTCGGTGTGAACAGCGCTATGATGCTTGAAGAAGGCGCGAAAGTAAAATCACTTTTTGGCAGCGAGCTCGTTGTTGGTGATTATTTCACATCTATTCTAGGTGCTCCTGCTCTTAACATGGGAGTATTCGTCGGAATCATTTCCGGCTTCCTAGGTGCTGTTCTATTTAACAAGTACTACAATTACAACAAGCTTCCAAATGCATTAGCATTCTTTAACGGAAAACGTTTTGTACCATTCGCTGTTATTTTATGGTCAGTGGTTACAGCTTTACTACTAGCATTAATTTGGCCGTTTATCCAATCTCTACTCAATGACTTTGGAAAATGGATCGCAACATCTCGTAACACGGCTCCAGTTATCGCGCCATTCGTGTTCGGTACACTTGAGCGACTATTGTTACCATTTGGTCTTCACCACATGTTAACGGTACCGATCAACTATACGGAGCTCGGTGGAACGTATCAAATCATGACTGGTTCAGGAGCAGGATCTTCTGTAGCTGGACAAGATCCACTATGGTTGGCTTGGATCAACGATCTTAACAACTTCTTAGCTGCTGGAGATACAAAAGCGTATCAAGCACTTTTAAATGATGTTGTACCAGCTCGTTTTAAAATGGGACAAGTTGTTCTTTCAACGGCATCTCTTGTAGCGATCGCACTTGCGATGTACATGAACGTTGATAAAGACAAGCGTAAAAAGTACAAGTCTATGTTCTTATCTGCAGCTCTCGCTGTATTCTTAACAGGTGTAACAGAGCCGATCGAATTCATGTTTATGTTTGCTGCTCCACTTCTTTATGTTGTGTATGCGATCACGACTGGGCTTGCGTTCGCGGTTGCAGACCTTATCCACGTACGTGTTCACGCATTCGGTTTTATTGAATTACTAACTCGTACACCATTGCTTGTAAAAGCAGGATTAACGCGTGACTTGATCAACTTTGCTCTAACTTGTATCGTATTCTTTGGATTAAACTTCTCGATCTTCTATGTATTGATCAAAAAGTTCAACCTGCCTACTCCAGGTCGTGCAGGTAACTATATCGAAACAGCGGAAAATGATGCTGCACCAGCTAAAAACGAAGCAGCAAAAGGTTCAGACAACTCTCAAGCATCAGCGATCATCACGCTTTTAGGTGGAGCTGATAACATTGAAGACGTTGACGCATGTATGACTCGCCTTCGCGTTACCGTTAAAGATACAACGGGTGTTGGTACGGAAAAAGAATGGAAAGAGAACGGCGCACTTGGTCTGATCATCAAAGATAAAGGGGTTCAAGCGATTTACGGACCAAAAGCTGACGTATTAAAATCTGATATTCAAGATCGTTTGGGGATGTAATTCATGAAGCTATTAACGTTAAACGTTCATGCTTGGCAAGAAGAGAACCAGATGGAAAAATTAGAGATGCTTGCTCGCGATATCGCGGGCGAGCGTTATGATGTTATCGCGCTACAAGAGGTCATGCAGTCGATTGACGCTCCTCTCGTGAAAGACAATATCAAAAAAGATAATTATGCCCTTGTTCTTTTAGAGCTATTGAAGAAACTTGGCGTTGAAGATTACGACTTTGTATGGGATATGGCCCACTATGGCTATGTGACGTACGAAGAAGGACTGGCGATCATCAGCCGCCATCCAATTACGTCTCATGAAAGCTTTTTTGTTTCTGATTTACAAGATATGCACAACTGGAAAACACGCAAAATCGTAAAAGCATCGATCTCTTATGAAGATCAAGACATTCAATTCTTCTCTGGTCACTTTGGCTGGTGGGAAGATGACATCGAACCGTTTAAAGGTCAATTTGATCGTTTGATGCAGTACATCCCTGAAGAGGGTCTATCCTTTCTCATGGGTGACTTAAACAACGATGCGAACGTTCGTGGTGAAGGCTTTGATTATGTAAAAGAAAAAGGCCTTTACGACACGTATGAACTGGCTGCAGAAAAAGATGACGGTTTAACGATCATCGGTTCAATTGCAGGTTGGGATGATAACGAAGCTGGCCGCAGGATCGATTATATCTTAAGCAGCAAGCCTGTTGATGTCCTTCAATCATCCGTGCGTTTTAACGGAAAAGAAACACCGGTGGTCTCCGATCATGCAGGTGTTGCAGTTACGGTTAAGTTTTAAAAGGTTTCCTTCTTATGAATTTGTTTCATAATGAGCACCTTGAATAGGTTGATTGGAGTGGAAGGTGTGAGACTCCTGCGGGACAGGCGGGCAGGTGAGACACTTATAAGTGAAACGTCCGAATGTGGCTCACCGCCTGCCCCGCGGAAAGCGAAGCACCTGAAACGGAAATCAACTCCCACAATAGCAACGAAAAGTACGGAAAAATATTTAAATCAAACAAACCATGGGGAGCCGTTTTTGCGGTATCCCCTGGCGTGTTGTTAAAGAGAAAACATGGAGGTAACATTATGGAAAAAGTTTGGTGGAAAGAAGCCGTTGGCTATCAAATTTACCCTCGCAGCTTCCAAGATTCTAATGGAGACGGAATCGGCGATCTAAAAGGGATCATTCAACGCTTAGATTATATTAAAGACCTTGGCATCGACGTAATCTGGATCTGCCCGATGTACAAGTCGCCAAATGATGATAACGGATATGACATTTCCGATTATCAAGATATCATGGACGACTTTGGAACGATGGAAGACTTTGATCTCCTTATGGAGGAAGTTCATAAGCGTGATATGAAGCTAATCATCGACCTTGTTCTTAACCATACGAGTGACGAGCACCAATGGTTCATCGAGTCTCGTTCATCAAAAGAAAATCCGAAGCGTGATTGGTACATTTGGAGAGACGGTAAAGATGGGAAAGAGCCAAACAACTGGGAAAGTATTTTCTCCGGATCAGCTTGGCAATATGATGAAAAAACAGATCAATACTACCTCCATGTTTTCTCAACAAAACAGCCAGATGTGAACTGGGAAAACCCTGAAGTGCGTGAAGCTCTTTATGACACGGTCAACTGGTGGTTGGATAAAGGAATCGATGGTTTCCGTATCGATGCGATCAGTCACATTAAAAAGCGCGATGGCTTCCCTGATATGCCGAACCCGAAGAACGAAAAGTACGTGTCTTCCTTTGACATGCATATGAACCAAAAAGGAATTCACACGTTTTTACAAGAATTCAAAGACCGCACATATGCGAACTATGATGTAATGACGGTTGGTGAAGCGAACGGCGTTAAGATTGACGAAGCGGACCTTTGGGTAGGAAAAGAAAACGGAAAGATGGACATGATCTTCCAATTCGAACACCTTGGCCTTTGGGATGCAGAAACCAATCCAGAAGTGGATATCGTTGAACTGAAAAAAGTGTTAACACGCTGGCAAAAAGGTCTTGAAAAAGAAGGCTGGAACGCACTGTTCATCGAAAATCATGACAAACCTCGCGTTGTTTCCACTTGGGGCAACGATGATGAGTTTTGGTATGAAAGCGCAACGAGCTTCGGTGCGATGTACTTCTTGATGCAAGGAACGCCGTTCATCTACCAAGGACAAGAGATTGGAATGACGAACGTACAGTTTGACTCGATCGAAGACTATGATGATGTCGCTGACAAAAACCGTTACCGCATCAAGCGCGAAGAAGGCGTTTCACACGAAGATATCATGTCTGTGATCTGGGCATCTTCTCGTGACAACAGCCGTACTCCAATGCAGTGGAACAGTAATGAGAACGCTGGATTCACAACGGGTAATCCTTGGATGAAAGTAAATCCGAATTTCACAGAAATCAACGTGGAAAAGCAAGAACAAGACGAGCATTCTATCTTAAGCTTTTATAAGAAAATGATAGCATTAAAGAAAAAGAACGAGGTCTTCACTTACGGTGTATATGATCTGATCCTTGAAGAAGATGAGCAGATCTATGCGTATACACGTACACTTGGAGAGGAAAAAATCGTTGTGATCACGAACCTTTCTAAAACTGAAGCGAAGTTCGAAACAGAATTGAAGCTGAACGCTGATGAACTGTTGTTAGCAAACAAAGAAGTTGCAGCTCATGAAGATGTGACAAGCGTGACATTACATCCATATGAAGCGCGTGTATATCGCGTGAAAGCTTAACAAACAAAAGCGTGCTATCCGATTAGGGAGAGCACGCTTTTTTAATGTGGCAGTCTTTTTTCAAAACGAATAAAGGAATACAGTCTCAGAAGGACAATTAACGTCCCAACAATCGTTATAGCGGGCGATATATTCGTGAATAGAGGCAACCATGCCAAGCCAAACGCAACAAGCGCTGTAAAATTCCCAGAAAATCCGTTGATCGGCTGATTCCCTACAAGACCCGCTCCTTTTAAGGAATTTTCATAACACGATCTATGATACGGTCTCAACTTGAAAAAGGCCCATACCGTACGCAGCTCTTCCCTCTCTTTGATCGGCATCAAACAGCTATCACAGTTTAATTCTTTTTTCATCTTTTCTTCTCCTTCAGCAGCAAATCACTCACCCTCTATTCTACCAATCCTTTAATCAATCCTATAGCTTTTTTAAAAAGGACTTCTTACGATGGAAGGAGAATTTTAACGTGAGGAGTGATGCTATTATAAAAAAAGTAAGGTTGCAGCCAGTCTATATGAATAAACTGGAGCTCTTGATGAACGAACCGTTTAGAAGACGATCTTGTTAAAGAAAAATACTGTCCACTTGCATCTCCAGCACCGACCAAGCCTCCCACGCCAAACAAAAAAACACCCAAATTAATGGATGCTTTTCGGTGTTTGATTTGATGATTTCGGTTCTTGCTTCTGTTCTTCCACAGTTTCCGTCTTATTCATCCCATACCCAAGTGAAGGATACAAATTCCCCGGTGTTGGATCTACAAACTGAGTCTGATTAAAGTACACATGAGGTGTCTTCCATAGGGCAACAAGTGCTTTCCAGTGTGGCATCTCGTGATAGCGCTCTGGCCACATCTCTTTAATATGCTTCTTCACGAGCGGGTAATATTTTGGACTCATACCAGGGAACAAATGATGCTCCGTATGGTAAGAGAAGTTAAAATGAATCACATCGATCCATTTTGGAACAGTAACTGTTAAGCTGTTCGCTAACGGATCGTTCACGTCTGTCATTGGATTCAAGCGGTGATTGGTTGAAATATAGCTCATAACGATCGCGTTTGCGATCAATAACGGCAGCAACACGGCAAAGAACCATTTAACCGGTCCAAGCCAAGCTAACAATCCTAGCCACATCGCCCACGGCAACAACAGCTGAATCCAAACAGAAGGACGTTTACTCGGTTTGAATTCTTTAATAAATCGTTTGAACATGAAAAGTCCGTGCAGCGTAAACGAAACAGACAAGAAAGCAAAGCTTACGATCGAACGCATCCACATCGGAAGCTTGTACACTTTTTGAAGCAATGGTTTGTGAGACAAGTTCTCTAGGGTTGGCCACGCATCAGGGTCTTTCCCATCATGTTGTGTGTGAACGTGATGCGTCGTATTGTGCCACTTACGCCAGAGCTTCGGTCCAACACTTAACGGCCAGAAAGCTACTGCTCCTAAAAAGTCACGAAGCCACGGCTTTCGGATAACTGTGCCGTGCAGGATCTCATGACCTAAAAAACCCATGCCCGCGAAACACGTTCCTAATATGACGGCGATTCCAATCCCTAACCAAGGGTGTAAATTATTCAATAACCCGATAACTAAAATACCGGCGATTGCGATCAATAAGTAGACAAGCCCACCCCATAATCTTGAAGGTACTGGCTTAAAGGCTTCTTTTGGCAGCTTTGGAGCAATCTTAGCTGCATACCAGCCAAACGATTGTAAATCTTTCATTTGCTCAACTCCTCTAATCTGACTCTTTCGAATTCTTGTACAATACAATCGTAACAAGGTTTGTTTTATGAAGCAACTATTTTTGTTACCTGGTAATAATAGTTGGTATTATGTACCCACAAAAAAAGGAGCCATCCTGAAGGATAGCCCATTTTTTAATAAAATAATCTTACATATATTCAAGTTTTAACACATTTAACTTTTGATTCGTTTCTCGTTCGATAACCTGCAGCAAACGACGGTCTTTTTGCGCAACGAAGGTAACCGCCAGTCCTTTTCCACCAGCTCGCCCAGTTCTTCCAATTCGATGAATGTAGCTTTCAGCATCTAGCGCAATGTCGTAATTAAAAACGTGCGTGACTCCATCAACATCAAGTCCGCGTGCCGCCACATCCGTTGCCACAAGGTATTGGATCTCTCCTTCGCGAAACCGCTGCATCACGTCTTCCCTCTTTGCCTGAGAAAGATCGCCATGCAGTTCATCAGAATTGTATCCCATATTCTGCAGTGCCTCGTTTAATTTACTTGCTCTTCTTTTCGTTCGGCAAAAAATGATCGCTAAATACGGACGCAGCAGTCTGATCGTTTGAACAAGGTCATTCTGCTTTCCTCGATCTGTTGTTTCCACGATTCGCTGGCGGATTTCTTTTAACGTTATCTGTTTCGTTTTCACATGAATATCTTGAGGATCGTTTGTATACGTTTCAGCCAGCTTTTTCACTTCATCAGGCATCGTCGCAGAAAAAAGTAACGTTTGGCGATCTTCAGGCACCTCATACATGATGTCTTCTATATCATCTAAAAATCCGATATGAAGCATCTGATCCGCTTCGTCTAGAACGAACGTTGAAACATGAGATAAGTCGATCGTCTCTCGGCGAATATGATCGAGCAGTCTTCCAGGTGTTGCGACAACAACATGTACCTTGCCTTCTAGCTTGTGCATCTGGGCGATCACGTCTTGTCCACCGTAAACAGCGAGCACGTTAATCTCATCGAGAGCTTCTGTAAGTTTGCGTACTTCAGCAGTGATCTGAATGGCAAGCTCACGCGTCGGTGCGACGATCAATCCTTGAACTGCATCACGTTCAGCATCAACTTTTTGCAGAAGAGGAAGCACGAAAGCAAGTGTCTTTCCCGTACCGGTTTGAGCTTGTCCCACGACATCTTTACCTTCTAAGATGACAGGAATCGTTTCCTTTTGAATCGGCGTAGGTTCACCGATTCCGTTTTGAAGCAAAATATCTATTAATTCATCATGAATCCCTAATTCTTTAAAGCCCATCTACTTTTTCCCCAATTTCTTTACTTTTTCTGTGCAGCTTTCCATCGCCGCTAACACTGCACCACGGAAGCGTTCTTGCTCGAGCGTTGCGACTGCCGCAATCGTTGCACCGCCAGGAGACGTTACTTGGTCTTTTAACTCACCTGGGTGTTTTCCTGTTTCAAGTACCATCTGCGCTGCTCCTAAAACTGCTTGTGCCGCTAAACGATAGGATTGATCTCGTGACAAGCCTTGTACCACGCCTCCGTCTGCCATCGCTTCAATCATCATGTACACGTAAGCCGGCGAAGAACCGCTGATCGCAGGAATCGCATCCATCTGAGATTCTATGATCACCTCTACTTTTCCGAAGCTGCCTAACAACTTCTCCACCGTCTGCAGTTCCTCATCCGTTATCTCGTCATTTACAGAAACAGCCGTCATACCCGCTCCGACAAGTGATGGCGTGTTCGGCATCGTCCGTACCACTTTTACTTGCTTGCCGAAAGCGTGCTCCACGTCATCCGTTGTAATCCCCGCTGCAATCGTTACGATGATCGCATCAGATTTTACGAATTCCTTTACCTCTTCAATCACTTCAAGATAGGAATATGGTGCTACAGCAAGGAACAGCACGTCAGCCGCTTTTGCAACATCACTGTTTGACGAGAATGTGTGGATACCATATTGCTTTTCTACATACAGGCGTGTCTTTTCCGTTCGCATGCTCGCGATAATCTGATCAGCACTGATCAAACCGGAACTGATCATACCTCCTGCCATCGCCTGCGCCATCTTTCCAAACCCGATAAAACCTATTTTTTTCTCCATACTCTATGCACTTCTTTCTATCTTTTATAAAGGGAAATGTTCACTTATACAGAATACTCATATCGATAGCTTTACCTTTAGTAAACCACAAATACATAAGGTGTGTGAAATGGATGGAGAAGTTAACTCTCAAAGAATGGCATCGAAAGCAGGCTGTAGATAATTTCAATAAAACGTGGGACTTGATCGAAAAGAAAGACCGTACGAAGGATGATAACTTAGAAATGATACATACCGCTCACGCTTCGCGCTTTCATTGGGGACAAATCGGGGAACCTCTTCACTTCGCTCGTGGAGAATGGCAGCTATCAAGAGTGTATGCCATTCTTAACATGAGCGAGTCAGCAATGTTCCACGGAAGACAATCTCTTGAACTCTGTTTAGAGAACAGCATAGCCGATTTTGACCTCGCTTTCGCGTATGAAGCAGTTGCACGTGCATATCTAGTAAAAGGCGATGAAACGAATATGGAAGAATATTACGGTCTTGCACAGCGAGCTGGTCAACAGATAATGAAAAAAGAAGATAAAGAATATTTCATTTCCGAGCTGAACTCCATTAAACTAAGAAGTAGAGCATAACGTACATAAGGAGGATTTTATATGACTGAAAAAATCGTAAACTATTTAAAAGAAAACCGTGATACGCATCTAAAAGAATTAACAGACTGGCTTGCTGTTCCAAGTGTGAGTGCACTGCCTGAACATAAAGAAGACGTTCGAAAAGGGGCAGAATGGATTGCAGATAGCCTTACGAATGCCGGAATGGACAATGTGAAAATCTATGAAACAGACGGGCATCCTGTTGTTTATGGTGATTGGTTAAAAGCAGAAGGCAAACCGACCGTACTCGTTTATGGCCATTACGATGTTCAGCCAGTTGATCCGATCGAGCTATGGGAATCCCCGCCTTATGAAGCGACCATTCGTGATAACAAACTATACGCGCGCGGAGCTTCAGATGACAAAGGCCAAACGTTCATGCACGTAAAAGTACTGCAAGCCATACTAAAATCAGAAGGCACACTGCCTCTTAACTTCAAGTTCTGTATCGAGGGTGAAGAAGAGATCGGCAGTCCAAGTCTTCCGAAGTTCATCGAGGAAAATAAAGATTTGCTAGCAGCAGACGTTATCGTTATTTCTGATACCGGTATGCTAGATCGTGGAAAACCAGCAATCTGTTACGGCCTTCGCGGCATGTGTGCGATGCAAGTGGATGTTACGGGACCAAACAGTGATCTCCATTCCGGTCTTTATGGCGGTGCTGTTCAGAACCCACTCCACGCGATAACAGAGCTTCTTCAATCGTTTCGTGATGAGAACGGCCGTATTCTAGTAGATGGCTTTTATGATAATGTACAAGAATTAACGGAAGAAGAAAGAGCTGCATTCCGCGCTCTTCCATTATCAGAAGAGGCACTTAAGAATCAACTTGGCGTAACAGAGCTCACAGGTGAAGAAGGTTACTCTCACATCGAACGTACATGGGCACGCCCTACATTAGAGCTAAACGGCGTATGGGGAGGCTTCCAAGGTGAAGGCATCAAGACCGTTATCCCTGCAAAAGCACACGCGAAAATAAGCTGCCGACTCGTACCAAACCAAGAGCCAGATGAGATCATCGAAAAAGTAAAAGCGCACATTGAAAAGCATAAGCCAGCAGGCATTGATGTGAAGGTTACTCTTTTTGATAAAGGAGCTCCATACGTAACGCCGTTCGATCACCCAGCCATCCAAGCGGCTGCACGTTCTTATGAAAAAGTGTACGGTGTACCAACAGCGTTCACACGTGGAGGCGGATCGATCCCAATCGTAGCAACGTTCGATCAAATGCTGAACATCCCAGTCGTATTAATGGGCTTCGGACTATCAACAGAAAACTTCCATGCACCAAACGAACACTTCCATCTCGAAAACTTCGATAAAGGCATGGAAACATTAGCAGACTATTGGTTCGAACTCGAAAAATCCATCCAAAAAGAAACAACAACCCGATAAAGCAGATGAAGCTGACAGGAAAGTTACTTAGGTACTCTCTTCTTGTCAGTTTTTTTATTTTGTACGTGTGGTTGAAAAAAGCCTCTTGGTATTGTCCTATAAATTTTTGACACCCTTGCAAGTTGATTGGAGTGTAGGGTGCAAGACTCCTGCGGGACAAGCGGTCAGGTGAGACCCTTAAGGGCGCGAAGCGGCAAGGGGCTCACCGCCTGCCCCGCGGAAAGCGAAGCACCTGAAACGGAGATCAACTCCCCTCATTCAACCTGTTTATACATATAACCATTTTTCCCCTTACAGTTTCCCCTGAGACCTTTTCGTTTTCACCCCTCAATGTGATATAATCAACCAATCACAACAAAGAAACGGAGAGTATAAACATGCTTTCATTTGAAGATAAAATTGCTTTAATCGAAGAAAACTTCCCAGAGCTCGACATGCACGAGGTATCCCTAGGCCGCTTGAACTTCCACTTCGAGGAAAGTGTACAAGACAAGAAAATCGTCGTGTACCACCTTCATCCGAACGGAAATGGCTTCGTTTATGGCGGACACCTGCCACAAAGCGTAAAAAACGAAAAAGGCTATGTGAACATCCGTGACTACGAAGCAGAAGAACTAATCGCTCTTATCCAAGAATCCATGGAATTTCTATCGAAAAAACATGGCTGGCAGCAGCCGAAGAAAGATCGTTCAGATGACGAAGAGCGTAAAGAAGAACACTGGTACAGCCTCAGCCACGAGGAAATTCGCCTCGTAGGAGAAGATGGCATGTGGTTCATCTTTGATGAAGATGATGCACTAGAAGCTGCATTCGAAACATATGCAGAAGCAGAAGGTTATTTAAAAGAAGCAGATTTTAAAAAGAAAAAATAGAGGTGACTAAGATGGCTGAGGAGAAAAAGAAGTTAAGCTTTCAAGAAATCGCGAAACAGCGCTTAGCTGAAAAGAAAGCACAGCAATCAGGCGGATCATTCAGCAAGGGGCCCGTTAAAGTGGCCAACCAGCTAAAAAACCAACAAACCAAAAAAGCAAACAACCAAGCGCGGAGAACAGGTGTTTAATGCATCGTAAGCGAGCAAATATCACCCCTGGTCTTCCCGTGAACGTAATCTTAAAAGCAGATCAGCGTTCTGGCAAGAAAACAAAAGGTATCGTAAAAGATATCTTAACGAACTCACCTACTCATCCACACGGCATCAAGGTACGCCTTGAAGACGGTCAAGTGGGACGAGTCATTGACATTCTGAATGCATAAAAACGAAAACGGTCACCTCCTCGGGACCGTTTTTTCTGTACATGGAATACATTGGATATCCGTATACTAGTTGATAGATTTTTTAAAGGAGATCACTTCATGAACATAGATGCTCTAAAAAAACGAATTGAAGTTAGTACGAAAAGAATTCCAGCAGATGTTGTAATAAAAAACGGAAAAATTATTGATGTGTATAATCTTGAAATCATTGAAGGAGATATTGCAATCGTTGATGGCTATTTTGCAGGAATTGGTGAGTACGAAGGACATGAAACGATTGATGCAGCAGGTAATTTTATATCCCCTGCCTTCATTGACGGTCATGTGCACATCGAGTCTTCTATGGTAACGCCGGCAGAATTCAGCAAAGTGCTGCTCGCTCATGGTGTTACAACGGTTATAACGGATCCTCATGAAATCGGTAACGTTTCAGGGACTGAAGGGATCTCTTTTATGTTGAATCAGTCTGAGGGACTTCCTCTCGACGTCAGAGTGATGCTTCCTTCATCAGTTCCTGCAACTCCTTTTGAGAATGCAGGTGCTGTCTTAAAAGCATCTGACCTTGAACCTTTCTTAGCCCATCCACGTGTCCTCGGTTTAGCTGAAGTGATGGATTTTCCTGCTGTTTTTAGAGGGGATGAGGATATGCTTCAAAAAATCATTTCTACAGCTGATCAAAACGGAATGATCGATGGCCACGCAGCAGGTTTAGACGCTAATGGCATCAACGTCTATCGCTCCTCACTGATTACGACGGACCATGAATGTACGACAAAGGATGAAGCACTAGATCGAATCTCTCGAGGGATGTACGTGTTGATACGTGAGGGATCAGTAGCCAAAAATTTAAGAGCGCTCATAACAGCTGTAACACCGAAAAACGCTCGTCGCTTTTTATTCTGTACAGATGACAAGCACCTGGATGATTTAGTAGCAGAAGGGAGTGTAGATCATAACGTGAGGCTCGCTATTCAAGAAGGTATGGATCCTCTGCAAGCAATCCAGCTCGCAACCTTGAACGCAGCAGAATGTTACGGTTTAAAAGAAAAAGGCGCTGTCGCTCCAGGTTACAAAGCAGACTTTCTTTTGCTTGATGATTTGCAATCCATTTCCATATCCGATGTTTTTGTAGAAGGGAAATTGGTTGCTAAGGATGGAATGTTTGTTGGATCTTGGACTCAAAGTTCACAGCCTCCAGCCGCTTTAACACAATCGGTAAACATGACGAAGATAGATTCGGAAAAGCTTTCTATTCCTATAACCGATGGTAAGCCCATCCATGTGATTGAAATCATCCCTAACCAAATTGTTACCAAGAAGAAAATTCTTGCGGCAACGGCAGAAAACGGAGAATTCATACCATCTATCACGAACGATTTATTAAAAATGGCTGTGATCGAACGTCACAATAAGACTGAAAACATTGGTCTAGGCGTGGTAAATGGCCTTCTTATCCAAAACGGTGCGATTGCTTCAACGGTTGCGCATGATTCACACAACTTAGTCGTTGCAGGAACGAATGATAAGGATATGCAAGTCGCGATAGAGGCTATCCGCTCTATGCAAGGCGGCTATGTAATCGTGAAAAACGGAGCAGTGCTCGCATCTGTCCCACTCCCTATCTCAGGGTTGATGTCAGACAGACCATTTACAGAAGTCAATCAACAGATCATCCACTTGAAAGAAAAATTAAGGGAGATTGGATTCAGCGGAGATTTTGATCCGTTCCTGACCCTATCCTTCTTAACTCTTCCTGTAATTCCAGAGATAAAGCTTACAGATCTCGGTCTCTTTGATTTCAAAACCTTTCAGCATATCTCCGTGCAGGCCGAATAAAGTTACACGAGTGAATGATTGAAGGCATAGATAACAGCTTGCGTGCGGTCTTGTACATCCAGCTTGCTCAAAATATTACTCACATGTACTTTGACTGTTTTTAATGCGATGAACAGATCATCAGCAATCTCCTGGTTCGTCTTCCCTTTCGTCATCAATAAAAGGATCTCCATCTCGCGCGCAGTCAGCTCTTCATGCGGCTCGCGCGTTTGCTTTTTGCGCATCTTGCTCATCATCTTCCCGGTTACTTCGGGTTCGAGAACAGATTTACCATGATACGTATCGCGAACAGCTTGAGCGATATCACTCGCTTTTGACGTTTTTAACATATAGCTAGAAGCCCCTGCCTCGAGTGCCGGATATACTTTCTCGTCATCAAGAAAACTTGTTACGACAATGATTTTCGCTTCTGGCCATGCCGCCGTGATCTCTCGTGTTGCTTCAATCCCGTCCATCTCATCCATAACAAGATCCATTAAGATAATATCCGGTTTCAATGCTAGTGCCTTCTCTATCGCGACTTTTCCATTCTCCGCCTCATCCGTTACCTCTATATCAGGCTGCGCAGAAAGGTAAGCCGAAACCCCAATACGCACCATCTCATGATCATCCACTAATAATACTTTGATCATTGCCGTCATCTCCCGCTTTTAAAATAGGTACTTTCACTTCAAGCCGCGTTCCTTCACCTGGCAAACTCACAATCTTAAGTGTACCGCCAATTTCTGCTGCCCGTTCATGCATATTCTGAAGTCCATAGGAACCTGTTTTTTCTTGATCCATCTTAAAGCCTACACCATCATCTTCAATGCGGAGGATAATCAGATCATCTCTTTGGACGAGCAAGATTTGAGCTTTATTGGCCTGTGCGTGCCTTAAGATGTTAGACACCGATTCTTGAAGAATACGAAACAGGTGATCTTCTACTCCTTTTGCAAGTGGAATCGTTTCAATCTTCCATTTTAGTTCGATCGGTACCTTTTGCAGAAGCTCCTGTAAAAGCTCTTCCATTCCTTTCTGCAATGATTTTCCGTTTAATGCTGCAGGACGAAGGTGCAGAAGAAGTGCTCTCATCTCAAGCTGTGTCTGATGAATCGTTTCTTCTACAAGCTTTAACTGTTTCGTTTCACGTGAGTCTTCTTCTCTTCGCGTTTCATTTATAGCAGACATGATCATGCTGGCTGCAAAAAGCTGCTGCGAAACAGAGTCATGCAGTTCCCTCGCCAAACGATTTCTTTCTTGGGAAATAATCTGTTGAATTCGCTTCTCTTGATCTACCGCTTTTTCGGTAGCCATCTTTTGAGACTGACGAATCTTTTCCCCTAACTGCTTTTGAATGCCTTCCATCCGCTTCGCTATCGTTCGTAATTCAAGGCTCTGAACTTCTTTCATATCTACTTGCCTTCCGTCTTCAATAGACTTCAGTGTACGATTGATGGAGTTTAGTTGTTTACGAGACGTAATGCCCGAATTCAAACCAAAGAACGCGCCCATGATGAACACTAAAAAAGGCAAGACGAAAGCAACGGGAATATCAAGTAAGTGTTTCTGTAATAAAAAATCCCAGTTATCGATCGGAAATATTGTGTAAACGATCGAACCTAAGAGAATCGCTACAGCAAATGCAGCTACGATACCGGAGAACATATGACGTAAAACAGTACTCATACCCGTTTCACCTCCAGACTTCCGGCAAACATACTTGTCACGATTTTTATTTTTTTATTCGCTTCTACATATCCTTTCGTTCGGTAAAAGAGCGTCTGGTTGAACAGTTTAGATTCATTTCGGTCAAAAATCCTTGAATTCCCCATGATCATAGAATGGCTGACTGCTGCCTCCATTTCATAAGGAACATAGATCGTGATATTCCCGATCGTACCGCGGATCAGTATAACTGATTCCCCATCAGGTAAGATGGTCTGATTCAGATCGATGATCGTATCACCAGGACCACATTGAATGTTAATATCGTTCCATTCATACACATGCTCTGGTGTTTGTTGAGTGCCTAAAAGGATGTTTTTTAATAGCGTTTCTTTTCTGTATACATCATCTTGTGTCATAGTCGGAACATGTTCGAACTGAGGCGTAACGAAAACAGGATTTTGTTTCGTTTGATAAAATTCATAGATGACATAGATGACGAATGCTACTAACAAGAGCTTAAAGGTGAACATGCTTAATACGTTCATGACAGCGATGAAAACACCGAGCCAGAACATGATCTTACCGGAGCGCCTCGGCATTCGTTTTCGTCCAAAAAACAGGAGTGCAGCACTAAACAAGAGAGAAAATAAGATTCCTCCTCCGTTTAAGGTAGCTTCTAATAACACCAAGACCACCGCTAGTAAAAGCCCCCAACTTATGAAATCACTTCTTTTCCGATTCAGCATCTGCACTCACTCACTTTCTGTCATAAACGAGGTAAAAGGCGCAGCAATTTGCGCCTTGTCTCTCATTTTATCGTATCACATACTGCCTTAAACGGTAGTAGATGATTCTTCCTTTTTCCAATCTTTTTCAAGTTTAGCTAGCTTCGCTTCCATTGAGCTTGCATGATAATCAGCGTTTACTTTCTGCTCAAGACGATCCATATAGCTTTCAAGTTCATCAAAACGGAATGCCGATTTTTTTATGGATTGAGACGGGTCGATCACACGATCCATCTTTAGATGAGCGCGTGCTACATTTTCACGACCCATTAATTCCATACGTTTGATCTGCATATCTTTGAGCTTATGTTTCATCTGCTCATATTTTTGCTCGAGCTCTACAAGATCTTTTTCTGCTTGCAGCGTAGACTCTTTTAAGTTCGCTGCTCGTAGTGCATGCTGTTCTTTTTCTTGGAGTGCGAACTGATACAGCTCTTGTTCGTTCGCTTGTTGAGCGATTTCAGCCTGATGAGCACGCTTAGCTGATCTTGCCTCTGCTTCTTCCATCTCACGTACGAACTGATCTTTTAACAGCTGCTGACGTTCTACTAACTTATGAGCTTTGTTGACCTCTAACTCACACTGTCTTAAATATTGGTTCAGAAGAGATAACGGATTCTTATCCTCTTTTTGATCTAAAAGCTCATGTACATCTGCTGAGATTGAGTTTCTGATGCGTTCAAATAAATTCATAGTGATTCGCTCCTTTTTAGCGTTTGTTTTTAGCTATTTTTAAGTTTTGACCATTCTCTTTCAAAGTTGGTGAAAGGGTCATTACTGTCGTTCTCATCTATCGAAGCTGATTGATTCCATTTCTTATAAACCACGTAGAGAACATAGATCGCGACAGCACCTAATATCGCAGGCAGATTGCTAACGGATACACAAAGGCCTACGACCGATAGAGCTCCCCACCAAAATTTCTTTCCTCCACTGTTTGCAGCCATCGCCTTCTTAAATGCGTAATACATGACTGCCAGACCGATCCCAAGACCAACCATCGGGCCAAGATTCGCGATCAAAACGATTGCTGCAATTCCTCCAACTACAAGCAAGCCTAATTTTTTCATTTTGGCTTCCTCCTTTCGTATCTTTAGCTTACCTCCCTCAGCATTTTCTCAAAACTGGCCGTAGCTGTATCTTTGCATAAGCCTCGAGGCGTAGTGGGGTCTGACCCCACACAAATACAAAACCCCACTTTGTACAAGTGGGGTGGACATATAACGATCATTCAAACAAAGAGATACTGACGATCAACGTCAGTATCCGAATGGACTAGTATTGGTTTTTAGAAGCGGTTTCCACTTCTTTCTTCTCTGCATACGCTGAGAAGATAAAATGTAAGGGGTGGATAATTTTGAAACACAATGATTGCGGAGATGGCTTTCAACCTTTTGTTAGCCCTAATCCTAAGACAACTTTTAATCCAATTCAGATCGCACCAACCATTGATCAAAGTTCATTTTTAAGTCCATTTACAAGCGTAATCGGAGATGTAAGGATACAAGAGAACGTATATGTCGCACCACTTGTGAGTATTCGCGCAGATGAAGGGACGCCATTTTATATCGGCTCTGATACGAACCTTCAAGATGGCGTCATTCTTCATGGATTAACAAATCAGTTCGTCAAAGTTGATGGCAGGAAGTATTCCATTTATATCGACAATGAAGTCTCTGTCGCACATGGTGCTCTCGTTCATGGGCCGTGTTTTATCGGTGAAAAAGTATTCGTAGGCTTTAAGGCGATCGTTTATAACGCTACGGTGGAGAAAGGAAGCTTTATTTCCTACAATGCAGTAGTAACGAACGGCGTGCGTATTCGAAAGAATCGATTCGTCCCGCCTGGTGCTTATATTGATTCTCAAAAGAAAGCCGATGCACTCTCCCGCGTACCTACTGACGTAAAAGAGTTTGCACGCGGCGTACAGCTAGTCAATCAGGAGTTCCCAGCTGCTTATCATCTTCTGTTTGGTGATTGTCGCTGTTCTTGCGGATTGGCTTACAACAGCAGTGAAGAAGAATCGGATTAAAAACAGAAGTAAAAAATAAGGTAAGCAGCGTAAGGTTAACATACATATCAACCTCGCTACTTACCTTGTTTCTTTATTCTCGTATCTGTTAAGAACGTGTACCCACTACAGGAGATTGATCTTCTAAGAAATAATCCGGCTCAAAAGAACCTTTCTTCAGCTTTTCCTTCACAGCTTCAGGATACAACACATACTCGTCTAACTTTTCCAACGGGACCCACTTAAAGACAAGCCGATCTGCTTCTAACACAGTAAATTCCTCACCGTCATTAAGCGGCAACGGGTTTTTTGCTGTGATTTTAAAATATAATCCAACCTCGTGGATCTCTTTTTCTGCATATGTAAAAAAGTTTTCAACTGTCCATAAGAAACCATTAACGGTCACGTTGTTCAAATCCAATTCTTCTTTCATTTCACGCTGCAAACTTGTCTGCGCATCTTCTCCAAGCTTCACCCGTCCACCTGGCAATGACCAGTTAGTCTCCGTTTTTGCTCGATGCATAAGTACGCGGCCTTCTTTAATCATTACCCCCGCTACACGGTAATTAAAAACTTGATGTTCCACATGAAACACTGCATCCATTTTAACTTCCCCCTTTTAATTTTCTCCTTATTTTACCACTTCGAGCATTTTCAGTGAAAGCCGTTCCATTTACCGTTAAACTAAATAAAAAATACGAAAAATAAGGAGCTCGAGAAAATGTCTGTATATGATTTTTCAGTTGAAACGATCAAAGGCGAGAAAGCCGATCTAGACTCATACAAAGGTGATGTGCTCTTAATAGTAAATACGGCAAGTAAATGCGGTTTCACCCCTCAGTACAAAGGTCTTCAATCCATTTATGAGAGCCATAAAGAGCAAGGATTATCCGTACTCGGATTTCCATGTAATCAGTTTGGTGCACAAGAACCTGGTTCGAGTGATGAGATCATGGAGTTCTGCGAGTTGAACTATGGCGTTAACTTTCCGATGTTCGCAAAAGTAGACGTAAACGGTGATCAAGCGCATCCCCTATTTAAATACTTAGCCGCCGAAGCACCAGGAATCCTAGGATCTAAAGCGATCAAATGGAACTTCACTAAGTTTTTAGTAGACCGAAACGGACAAGTTGTTAAGCGCTTCGCCCCAACGGATAAGCCTGAAACGATTGAAAAACATATACAAGAGCTTCTATAACACACAAAAATAGCTGCTTAGAGGAACATTCCTCTGAGCAGCTTTTCTTTTAAAACATAAGATGTGCCATTCCCACAACAATCGGAAGTGAGATAAAAGTACGTAAGAAAAAGATGATGACTAGTTCTTTAAAGTTAACAGGAATCTTAGAAGCTAATAGCAGACCGCCAACTTCAGACATATAGATCAATTGGATGACTGACATTGCCGCGATTACGAAACGAGTCAGCTCACTCTCAATTCCTGCTCCAATGATTGAAGGAAGGAACATATCTGCAAACCCGATTACGATCGTCTGTGCTGCATCTGATGCATAAGGAACTTGCAGCAACTCTAAGATCGGTACAAAAGGTGCTCCAAGGTACGTGAAGAAAGGTGTGAACTCTGCGACCATCAATGCAGATGTTCCGATTGCCATTACGATCGGTACAACGCCCATCCACATATCAAGTACGTTTTGAATTCCTTCTTTCACTAACGGTGCAGCTTTTTTATTTTGATCAGCGCGTTCAACCGCCTTTTTAAGACCAAATCGAAAAGGTGTCTGACCTTCAGGAATCACTTCATCCGCCACGTTTTCTTTTGCGCCCTCATAATACGTATCAGGCTTTCTAGACAAAGGCGGGATGCGCGGGATAATAATCGCACACACTAGCCCTGCTAAAACGACTGTTAAATAATACGGAACGATCATATGAGCCAAATCTACTTGAGCAAGAACAACGATCGCGAATGTAATAGATACGACTGAGAATGTTGTACCGATTACAGCTGCCTCACGCTTCGTATAATATCCCTCTTCATACTGTTTGTTTGTTAATAGAACACCGATCGTTCCATCCCCAAGCCATGATGCTAAGCAATCGATAGAAGAACGCCCAGGCAGTTTAAATACAGGTCGCATCACTTTTACGAGTAGTGCCCCACATAGTTCTAACAGCCCGAAGTTGAATAACAGCGGTAAAAACAGTCCTGCAAATAAGAACACAGAAAACAATACAGGAATCAGATCAAAAAGCAGAAGCTGCCCTGTATTTTCAGACCATACGGCTTCCGGCCCAAGCTTGAACAGCGTCATCACAGCAAAAATCAATCCTACTAAACGAATCAATTGCCATACGATATTCACGTTGAATAATGTATTTAAAAATGGTTGGTTTACAATGGCTTTAGGTTTAAACATGTAAGTTCCTAAAGATCCAATGACCGTGATCGCTATAATAACCGTCATGATCTTCGGAATATGTGGACCTATTCCATCCTGCAACATACCTGCTAAAATCGCTACAGGAATGGTAATTTCCCCATCATATGAGATAGGAATCATAAATAAAAATATACCAATCAGTGATGGTACTATAAATTTAATTAATCGACTAGAACTTGTTTGTTTCATTTGATCATCAATCTGTTGTTTCGGTAAACCCATAATCTTATGCCTCTCTTTCTACGGTGTAAAGCGCTTTCATACACTTTCCATTACCAAGTATATGTTGATTCTACAATTTTCGCAATATTGTAAGAAATTCTAGTTTTTTTATAAAATACTAGTGTTTCTTTCCTTTTTCACTAAATCTTTAAACCTTTTTTCAGGTCAATAAGCTCTTCATCCCTTAAATAACGCCACTTTCCGGCTTCCAATGCATGAAGATGTATATTCATAATACGTATACGCTCTAACTTCTCTACTTCATACCCTAGCGCTTTACACATACGCCTAATCTGCCGATTCAATCCTTGTGTAAGCGTGATTCGAAAAATATACTTGCTTACAAACTCTGTTTTCGCAGGTTTGGTTACAGCATTTAAGATGAGAACACCTTGAGCCATTTTCTGAAGAAACAATTCGGTAACAGGTTGATCGACCGTTACTTCATATTCTTTTTCATGACCATAATCCGCCTGCGAAATCCGATTGGCTAACTCTCCGTCATTCGTTAATAAAATCAAACCTTGAGAGGCTTTATCTAACCTACCAACCGCAAAAACACGCTCCGACATATCGATATACTCTAGAATGTTTCCATCAATATCAGGATTTGATGTGGTCGTGACTCCAACTGGTTTGTTAAAAGCAATGTAGATCGCTGACGCTTTTTGAGGTATCGTTTTACCATCTATAAGAACAGTATCCAATTCATTTACAAAACTATCTTTATTCGCGATCTCACCATTTATAGAAATCCGGCCACTCTTCAATAGCCGATCCGTCTCTCTTCTAGAACAAAAACCTGTTAAACTTATATATTTATGAATGCGCATGCTCGTCCTCACTTCAACGTTGTGATTATGCACAACGATTTATAATTATAACTCCAAATGAATATAATTTCGATAGTTTTTATAAATATCCATTATTTTTCACTTCTCTATACATACTAACATTTTTATTTTAATGCGATTTTTTGATGATCTGAGTGTTAAAAACAAGCTCCAAAAAATTTTTAATCGAAATCCTTTTCAACCCTCTCACCTAACTTGTACTATGAAGGAGGAAAGGGAGGTCATCAATATGGAACGTAGAGTATTGTCAGAGTCTGAATTTGAAAAATCTATACAGCTTTCCCAATATGCTTTTCAGTACATCGTAAAAAAAGAGGATCTGCCAAAACGTTATGAAATGATGAAGAGACAAGAAATTTGGGGAGAATTTGAAAACGAAGAGCTTATTTCTAAGCTTCACATTCACTCTCTAGAGATCTCTATTGAAAATCAGCGTTTCCCAATGGGTGGAATTGCAGGCGTAGCTACATGGCCAGAGCATCGCCGTAAAGGGTCTGTCACCCGTCTATTACAACAAGCACTCTTAAGAATGAAGGAGAATGGTCAGAGTATCAGCTTGCTTCATCCTTTCAATATCCAGTTTTATCGTCGTTTCGGCTGGGAACTCACTGCCTCAGTGAACAAATATACACTAAATAAAAGTGATCTCGTGCGATATGAGGATGTCCCTGGAACCATTTCCAGGTTAACGGAGAAGGACGGAAATGAGTTACTAAATACGGTTTACGAAGGTTGGTTCCGTACATACAACCATCTGCTTGTTCGTTCAGACTATTGGTGGAACAATCATGTGTTCACAGAAGGCTACAACCGTATCCTATATAAAGATGAAAACGGAGTACCAACGGGATACCTATGCTGCAAGGTCGCAGATAAATTGCTGGACGTTCAAGAGTTTGTCTATGTTAGCGATGACGCTCGGCGTGCGCTATGGAATTTCATCTGTCAACACGATTCGATGGTAGACAAAGTGAAAATCATCGCACCATCTAATGATCAGCTTCCATTTTTATTGAATAATCCACGGATCCACCAAGAGCACTATCCCTACTTCATGGCACGTATTGTGGATGTAGAAAGCTTTCTAAAGCAATATCCGTTTAAAAACATGGAAGGCAGGCTTACACTATCCATTACAGATGAAAAAGCCGAATGGAACAACGGTACGTTCACTATCGATGAAGATGTTGTTACAAGGGATTCAGAAACGGTAGCAGAAGCATTAGCTATGGATGTACAAACGTTAGCAGCAGCACTTTTAGGCTCACAAAAGCCCCAGTTTTTATTTACATGCGGAAAGGTTAAAGGAAAACAAGAAGACATTGAACAGTTTGAAGAAATTATTACTAACAAGCCTGCAGCGTTCCTGGATTTCTTTTGATTAAGGATTCTAGCCTAAAAAATCGTCGGCTTACAAATTTTTATCTTCTTTGAAAGTTGATTGGAGTGGAAGGTGCGAGACTCCTGCGGGACAGGCGGGCAGGTGAGACACTTAAGAGTGAAACGTACAAATGTGGCTCACCGCCTGCCCCGCGGAAAGCGAGCAACCTGAAACGGAAATCAACAACCATCATAAGCTACAAAGGTTTTCCCAAAACCAGCTTTCCAACCACAAGCCTTATCCATAATCGGATAAGGCTTATTTTAATTCAGCATGTTTCAGGGAAAACTGAGAGGGAAAAGGATAAGTAGACCCTTTTTCTAAAATAGGAGGTAATCATTCATGAGCGACAAAACAGACAAACAAAAGCAATCAGAAGACATCGCAGAGAAAAACTTTGAACTCGATAAGGAAAACAAATCAAAAACAGATAAGGAATTAGAAACCGTTCACGAGCAGATCAACGATACGTTTAATCAAGGGACCATTGATCAAAAAGAGATCAATAAAAAGGATAAAAAGAAGGATTAATAGCGAAAAAGCCTCTCAATCTCGAGAGGCTTTTTCTTATGACGTTCTAAATGAGTCTGGAAATTGCTTCATGATCCCATTTGTTATTTCATCGGCAAACATCACCATATGATTCTTGTTCTTATCAAAGATCACGATCTCGCCAGCATAATCTTTTTTAAGCCTTGCTGCAGCTTCGTCTGTTACGTATTTCAAATGGGTGTAAAGCATTTCTTTTACTTGTTGCTCTGACCAGTTCGGATTCGCTTTACTCATGAATTTAGCGATATCATCAGCGTTACGATACCAATCTTTATTTATTGTAGCTGCTTTCGCCGTATCGCCTTTTTTCACTGCATCTACCAACTGCCCCGCGATGACAATATGCTCTGTTAATAATTTCCCGAGTTCGTTCCCGGCTTTATCTCCGTAGTATGGCTTGATGGAGTTACCGATATCGGTTTGATTCTGCAACAGTCGCTTTAATACAGCGTCTTGATCCTTTGATCCTTCAGTAGCGCTCACAACGTAGGTTCTCGTCCAATAAACATGGTCTTTCCACAGTCTTCTTTGCAAAGAATACAAATCAATCGCGTTCTGGCTATAACACGGTCCTTGCACTCTTTGCTTTGATTTTGCTTCTGCTGTTAATGGTGTTGTAAAAATAGGAAACGTTATAGCAAGCACCATAATCATACTTAGCATTTTTTTATACATATGAACTCTCCTTCATGTTCGTTTCATATGTAGTTTGTATCGTTGTCATTTTTTCATTCTTAGAACATAAAAAAAGAACAGTGAACATATCGCCCACTGTTCTCTAGATCCTTATACTTGACGGTTCCAATGACGGTGTACGGAAATAGCTTCAGTAAAGTTTTTTACAAACTCATCTTTTCCTTCACCACTTACAACACCCGGTTCTCCAGCTAGTTCTGCTTCTTTAAGCCACTGAAGACCTTCATGAGTACCACCGATCGGTTTAAAATGCGCGAAAGCTTCATTAACGAAGTGCAAGGCATTCTTCTTAAACGTAGCATCACCACTTCCACCTACTACATAGATCGCATCAAAGATAACAGAAGTTGCAGTCAAGAATGTATGCATGATCTCTAGTTCAGATCCGTCATCCGCTATGCGTTTACCTAGCTTATCACTAATACATTCACCTTGAATTCCGCTCTCTTTTAACGACTGCAGGATTTCTGCGGCTTCACTGCTTACAGTCGTTCCAACAATAACTCCAACTTTTCTTGTTTTCGGGCTTTTTACCGTATTCAGCTGGCTTAAAGCTGGTGAAGATTTTGTAACCGTAGAACCTTCTCCTTGAGGAGGTACCGCATCGATCGCTTCTGCAAAAGCAGTCGCAAGCTCCAAGCTCACGTTGCCAAACATATCTACGACTTGCTGTTGAACGGATTTACTCTTCACTTTACCGAGCTCAAAGCTGAAAGCATTCTTTAGATGCTGTTTTTCCGGCTCGCTCATACTGTTCCAGAAAAGAGTGGCTTGAGAGAAATGGTCTTTAAAGCTCTCACTTCTGCTTCTGATTTTTCTTCCGTCTACTTTTTCCTGATAATGAACATATCCGCCTTCTGCTTCAGGAGTAGGTGACGGCGTGTTCGCTGCAAGTGAATTCTTGTGATAGCTCACTTGCCCTCTGTTGATCGTATGTCGTGAAATTCCGTCACGCTGATTGTTATGAAACGGACAAACTGGTCGATTGATCGGAAGCTCGTGGAAGTTTGGTCCTCCAAGACGAGACAGTTGTGTATCCGTATAGGAGAATAAGCGTCCTTGTAGTAGAGGATCGTTTGAAAAATCGATTCCTGGTACAACATGTCCTGGATGGAATGCAACCTGCTCCGTTTCGGCAAACACGTTATCCACGTTTCGATTTAACGTCATCTTTCCGACAAGTTTTACCGGCACATCTTCTTCTGGCCATAATTTAGTCGGATCTAGAATATCGAAATCAAAGTTGAATTCATCATCTTCCGCAATGATTTGAAGTCCTAGCTCATATTCAGGGTAATCCCCATTTTCGATCGATTCCCAAAGATCTCTTCGGTGGAAATCCGGATCTTTCCCTGAGATCTTTTGTGCTTCATCCCACACGAGAGAATGTGTTCCTAAGACTGGCTTCCAGTGAAACTTCACAAAATGCGCTTTTCCTTCGTCATTCACAAGTCGGAACGTATGAACGCCGAACCCTTCCATCATTCGAAAGCTACGTGGAATCGCTCGGTCAGACATCGCCCACATCACCATATGCGCCGACTCTTGGTTGTTGGCTACAAAGTCCCAAAACGTATCATGTGCGCTTGCTGCTTGCGGCATCTCGTTATGAGGCTCTGGTTTTAATGCATGAACAAGATCTGGGAACTTGATCGCATCTTGAATGAAGAATACCGGTATGTTGTTTCCGACAAGATCGTAGTTTCCTTCTTCTGTATAAAACTTTGTTGCAAAACCGCGCGCGTCACGCACCGTTTCTGCAGAGCCACGTGAACCAGCTACGGTCGAAAAACGTACGAACGTTGGTGTTTTTTTAGAGGTGTCATTTAAGAAATCCGCTTTTGTGAATTCTCCTAAAGACTCATATAATTCAAACTCACCATGAGCCGCAAATCCACGAGCATGTACGATACGCTCAGGAATTCTTTCATGGTCAAAGTGAGTCATTTTTTCCCGAAAATGAAAATCTTCCATAAGTGTTGGACCACGTTCTCCCGCTTTTAGCGAGAATTCGTCTTCAGCAACTTTTAACCCTTGATTGGTCGTTAACTTTTTGCCTTTGTCATCTGCACGATACTGTTCCAGCTGTTCATTCTTGCTGTTGCCGTTCACTTTGTTCTGATCGCTCATATAACTAATCCTCTCCAATATGTATTTTCACATCATAAAGAGACCTTTCCCTACCTGTGTTGGAAACAAACTGAATTTTTTATAAAAGTTCTACTCCTTCTAGGTGAAAATAGTTGCTGTTTCGTGTACCGAAACGAATCGTTTCATATACCTAGATGGGTATTCTACTCATTCAATCCAGAAGTTTAGGAACGCCATCCAGAAATTTCTGCTATTTATCCACAAGATTAGTCGCTCAATCCAAAAGTATTCGTCGTTTATCCACAAGTTTACAATCCTCGACAAATTACGCCTCTCTCTTTCTCTCACATATCCCGGAGCATGAAAGGTTACTTTAGTAAAAAAACGCAGCTGAGGATTCAGCTGCGCTTTCTAGTTACTTATTCATATGTGCCAGGAAATCCCCAAGCAGATCTTCCATCTCCTGCTCCGGGCTTTCTGTTTCTTCTTTTTCTTCAGGCTCATCTCGCTTTGCACTGTTCCAATCAAATTGACTAAGATCATCATCGTCAAAGTCATCGGTTGAGTGTTCAGTTTCAACTGGATTTTCGTACTGATCCAATGAACCCTCATCGCGCTCTACATCTTCCTGCAGATATAGAGCTTGATCAATATCGGTTGCGTTGCTGTTTAAAGCCGCCAGTAACGATGCTGTTCTTACCGGATTGGATATGAGCTGATACAAAATATTGCCTAACAAGGCCTCTGAATGTTCATGCTTCAACCAATCACGCTGCATCTTACTAAGATTTTTCGGCAACGGGATCGTAATCGTCTCTCGATCTCTTTGTATGTCTTGTCCTACGCCTTGAAGAACATACTCTGAGATCTTGCTCGAAAAATTGCGCCTCTCCGTCTCTTTCAGCTTCTGAAGCTGTTTGATGACGTGATCTGGGGTGTCAGAGGGGATACGAAAAGCAATCGTTTTACCTCTTGTAATCTCATTGGATGCTTTTTTGTCCATTTCATCACCCTTGTTTAAGCTTTAACGGCTTTTTTGTCTTTATCCTCGCTCTTTTTCTCTTTTGGTGCAGTTCTTCTTAAGTGATCAGAGATCAGCTTATAATAAGCGTTTGCCATCATCCAGATGCTTTCTTTTTCATCTTCAAAAAAGTCTATGTTGTAGCCATCTAGGTTATTGTTTAACGTCTTAATATAATCTTTAAGTACAGCAGATCCTCCACCTACAAAATAGCAGATTTCAGTTTGCGAATTCTTTTGCCAAACGTTGCGAAGAAGACGGTATTGCTTTTTCGCCAAGTCTACTAAAATTCGGTCCGTGATGTCATGAACACTCGTACGGCTACCACGTACCATGATGTGGTTGCGGTTCGTCTTTTTCGTAATGATATCTACTACATCACGTCGGCTGTCTAATTCCACGCCATGCTTAGAGCGGATTTCTTCTCTAATTTGTTCTAGCGCTTCAGAAACACCAAGGTTAAAGCCTTGTGCTTTATCATCATCAACGTTTCTATTCTTGATAACCGCGATATCTGTAGACAGGCCGCCGATATCTTGAATAAGAATAGGCTTGTCGATCAGATCTTTATTAGTAATGTTTAAATCGTTATCCATTACAAGGTTAATAAATGCAGCAAAACCTTCAGGGTACACTTTTACTTCTTCAAACTTTAAGTTTACTTTAATACCTTGATACTTAGGCGTTACTAGGAATTCTACTTGGTGAACAGATCCTAATAGTTTTGAACGGTATCCAGCATCCTTACCTTCCTTCACTTCGCGTAGAGGAAGACCTGTCCCTAAAATATAGCTTGTATCAATTACATTGTTGTTTTTAGTGAATGTTTTAGCATTATCTTCATTTACAGCATCAAGAGCTAATGCAGCGAAAAGCATGATCAATGTTTGATCTTCTTCTGATTTACTGCTTCCTGGATCTAATTCAGTAGAGTTATCGCTCTTAGCAGCAAGCTGACCAACACGATAAATCACATTGTTTTCTTTAAGGGCAGGGGAGTGAACTCTAATATGTATGCCTTCTAAAGGATCCTTGCTGTCTAACTCCTCAATCCCGATTACAGGACGATCCTCAATATCTCTAGCAATTACGTTAGGGATGTTTAATTCATGTTCTAATGTACCGAAAATTCCTTTTAGTGAATCGTTACCTACATCAACTGCAGCAATTCTAGAATTACTCATGGGCGTACATCCTTTCTTTTTTCAAATCTTTATTTTGTGCTATATAAATAGATTAGAGGGTTAAGTGAAATTAAACAATGCCTATTTTTCTTTTTAATACATTTGTAAACACGCAAACATTTTCTGTAAACTTGCAAACATAGTTGCAAACAAATCACTTAATATGGAATAAACCCTTATACACCAACAAGTAAACAGTTTTGTAAACTTGCAAACAAATAAGCAAACAATTGCAAACGTATTTGTAAACTTGCAAACATTTTTGTTTACATCCAAAAAGAGGTTTGCAGAACGGCTCTCCCCCACTCCTTTAACATGCTGATTATTATATTTTAGATAGGGAAATCATGAACTATAATCGAATTATTTGAAGGCCGAGGTGATCGTTTAAATGATTTCACTAGATAAACGTCATGATCCACTCACGAATAAAAACTTGATCACACAATTGAGAAAAAAGTATGCTCGTACAGAATCTATTGATTTAAATACTTCAGAGAATCTATTTAAAGACTCATTAAAAAAATATAAGAAACGTAATACAAATTCTTTAGAATGGTTCAAATATGCAACAAAAAGTTTGGTAATAAAGAAGGCACGGTACAAAGACGTCGATACAACTGATTGGGATAAAGATGAACAAGAACATATCTATCCTAGGTGGATCTCGAAGTTAAATGAGCAGTACGAGATGCTTTATCGTTATATAAAAGAGGAAGTAAACGTATTAGATTATGGAGCAGTTGGGGACGGAAGAACCGATAATACGGAGGCTCTTAAAAAGGCAATCGGCAAAGGAAGAGTCATTGTACGTATTCCAGCAGGAAAATTCATAACAAAAGGGATCAAATTGCCTTCGTGGACGATTTTTTTAGGGGAAGGAAAAGGAGAAACGACCCTAAAATTGCATGATGATTGCCCTAAAGCAGAATGGCTGATCACAAATAAGAACCATTTTAAAGGTAATCGAAATATAGCTGTAAAAGGGATGACGCTGGATTGGAACCTAGAACGGTTAGATCCTGAAGAAAAAACAAGTGCAGGTAACAATCGCTCAAGCTGTTTAACCTTCGCTAACGTCACTTATGGCTGGATGTTTGACTTAGAAGCTGTTAATCCAGGGCTGCACGGGTTTGATGTGTCTTCTTCCCTATATACTTACCTCGGGGACGGTACTCGTTCAAGAGGAGGAAGTAAATACATCTGGTTAGATAATCTCAATGGATACGGCTTTGGTGATGATGGTATAACCACACACCACAGTGAATATATCTTTATATCGAATTCCCATATGTGTGACCCAAGCGGAAGGTCGCATAAGAAAGGATTTTCGAACTCTAATGGCATTGAAATCGATGACGGTTCTCATAATGTTTGGCTTCTGAACAACTCAACAGCACGTTGTTTTGGTGGTGTTGAGATTAAAGCACATCATAACGCTTCTGCCGCTTCGAACGTACACATCTATGGACATTTATCTGTAAATGATAACCGATCCTACAATTTTCGTCATATCGGCCATCATAAGGATATAGATCCTGAATCGAAAACAGCTCATCATATCTCAGCGACTAATCTCTTTAGCATCGCGCCTATTTATACTGAGCTCTATAAAGATTCAACACCTCGGGGCCTCGTGGTATCAGGTTATAATCATGTTGTGATCAATGGTTTAACCGTTCTAGGCGATCGCACATATAATTATGATGGTAATCCGGTGATTGCCATTCAATATCGCGCTCATAACGTCATTCTGAACGATGTTGTCGTAAAAGATTTTACAACCTCTGGACCGGCGGTAAAAGTGTACGGGGGACCTCATCGTCCCAATGATATAACATTGCAAAGCATTCGCTGCGATCATTTTTTTACAAAAGCGATAGATATTGCTACAGACATCGAGCAAGCACTGACTGATGAGATCGTTATTGAAAAAGAGACATCTAACACTACGTAGATGTCTCTCTCCCTTTGTTATAGGTCTTTTTCGAGTTGAATGTCTAATGGTTCTCTTTTGAAGATACGCTCATTCACTTCTTCTGCTAGTGAACATCCTACAGCGCGATAAAACGTTTGTGATTCTATAGACGGATGCGCTGCAATATAGAGTTTCTTACCACCTATCCTCTTCGCTTCTTGGCAGCACAGAGAAAAAAGCTTCTTCCCTATCCCCATACCCCGCGCATCATTTGTGACATGCAGGTAAGGCAGCTCTACATATTTCGCCTCGAAACCAAAGCGTTCACTTTCAACATTCGCAAACCCTACTAACTGCTTCTGTTTCCATGCTGCAGCAACTACTCCTCCGCTGCTTACACATCTTCTTAACTCTTCAATGACCTTAATCTTCCTTTCAGGCGACCAGTCATCAATAAAATAATCATCCTTCACTTTGCAGGATTTATCCTCTACATACCATACTTGTTTTGTTTCTTGATATCGGTTGAATTCCTTTAAGAAATCATCCGTTAGTTCAATAACGCCTACTACTTTACACGTGACAAGGTTCTTCATTTAGCTCCCTCACTTAATGATCTTCCGTCTCGATAGAAAGGCCGTCAACATGACGCTTTTTCATGGAATTGTTCTTTTTTCTATTTTCTTTTGATTCAAATACAATGTCCATATCATAATTTTCTGGATACAGCATTTTACTCTCAATATGAAGTTTTAAGCGCTTTTTATGAATGATATGCTTATTTTCTCCGACCAATACACCTAATTCTCCATGATCATTCTCTAGCTTGTAAATAATTCCTGCCGCTTTTAGACTTGAAACGAATACACGATCACCAATATGAAAAACTTCTCCTAGCTGCTCTTCCGTTTTTCGTGGTTTCTCCTGATGTTTTTTCACTTTTGACTGAGCTTTATCACGTAAGTTCTTAAGTTGTATAAATTCATCTGTGGAAAACATGGAAACACCCTCTTTATCCACATGTGGATAACTTTCTTTTCCTGAAATGAGTTGTGCACGGTGGATAACTTCATCGTCCATCCCCAATTTCTTTGCGATCGAGAAAGCCTGGCTTTTACCGGCTTTACCGATAATTAAAGAATACGTAGGCTGAAGCGTCTGAAGGTTAAAATCCATCGATCCGTTTTCAAATCCAGGTGTAACAGAAGCAAATTCTTTTATTTCACTATAATGAGTGGTTGCTAAAATCATACTTCCCTTGCTGTACAATCTCTCAAGGATAGCAACAGCAAGCCCCATCCCTTCAGAAGGATCCGTTCCTGCACCAAGTTCATCTAAGATTACTAGATCCTGTGGTCCCGCATCTTTTAGAATGGAGATGATTGTTGTCATATGGGAAGAAAACGTACTTAAAGATTGTTCGATGCTTTGACCGTCTCCGATATCGACAAAAACGTCTCTAAATACGGCAAATTCACTTCCTTCCTCAACGGGTACGTGCAGCCCTGTTTGAACCATTAGAGTTAATAAACCTACTGTTTTGATAGCTACCGTTTTTCCTCCCGTATTAGGTCCTGTGATGATGAGTGACTGATAGTTTATGCCAAGATTAAAATGCAGTGGAACACATTTTTCACCGATCAACGGATGTTTGCCGTTTATAATGTTTATCCTGTTCTCCTGATTTAACGCTACTGATTTCGCATCTAGCACTCTGCTATATTTCGCTTTTGCAAAGATAAAGTCGTAATGAATCATCGCTTCGATCGTAATGTGCAATTCCCTCTCATAACTCGCAACCATTCCTGTTAGCACGCCTAGAATCATAGAGATCTCGATCTCCTCTTCTGCTCTAAGCATACTGATTTCGGTTTGAAGTTTACGAATATCATGAGGTTCAATATATACTGTAGCTCCGCTAGAGGAACTATCAAGTACTTGACCGTCAATATTACGCTTGTATTTGCTCTTAACAGGAATAACATAACGACCATCTCTCATGGAAACGATTTGATCCTGCAGCATATCACGGTAAACAGAAGACTTCATCATATTATCGAGCTTTGATTTTATTCTTTCCTCGACAACGGTAATTTTTTTTCTTACTTTTAACAAAGCTTTGCTAGCATGATCATCTACTCCACCGTTACGAATACAACGATAGATCTCCTCTTTCAAGTCACTTAGATCAAACATGGAATACGTATAAGAAGATACAACGGGTCCTACAGAGACTTTGTCTTTCATATATCGCTGCATCCGGCTCACATTTTCTAAAAGTCCAAATATTAATGTGAGTTGTTCGGGAGATAGATTCAATCCCTTTTTCGGTATCTCTAGAACTTGCTCCAAACCGTTTAAATTAGCGATCGGAACACTAGCACTCTTCTCTAAAATGCGTTTTGATTCGGTCGTATCAAGCATCCATGATTGAATCACGGACAGGTTTGAAGATGGTTGAAGCTTTTCAATTTGTTCTTTTGTAGCTTTATTTAATGCAAAAGACGCAAGTTGTTCTTTAATTTTGTTATATTCAAGCATGTTTATGGTTTGTGTATTCAATGGAACTACCTCCAAAAATTTTTAATAGCAAAAACAAGTTACTTTAAACAATTGTTGATTATCCCCTCCTCTTAACAGAGGCCAGGAACGTGCCAATAAAAAAAAGACAGAAATGAACATGTCATTTCTGCCTCATAGATAGACTTCACCCTAAAAAATGCATAAAAAAATCGGCTCATAAGAAGAGTCCGCAGCATCAAGGGATTGAGTATGATGGCTTGTATCTGACCGCTGTTCTTAACTATTGGTGGCAAACAAAAGACATAGCAAATAAACCGGACACACCGTTTCATTTTTTCTTTTGTATACCGATATCCAAATTGTTTTAGTTAAGAACGACAACGCTCACAAACACACCATCCCTTCCATTGAATTACCATTATCTTATGTAATTGTTTAACAGTTGTCAACATAATAAAAAGAGACCAGTTAAAAAAACCGGTCTCTTTTCATTAGGATGTTTTCGAATTCAATGCTGCTTTTGAAATATATAATTGGACAGATTATTGGCTGAAATGGACAGATTAATCTACGAATCAGACAGATTACCGTCACCATCAACAAAACTACCTCTACACAGGGGCAGTTTTAAAGCGTAGACAGGCATGTGGGTAGCGCAAACACCTCAAAGTGTGCTTACTGTCGACTTTTTAGAAAATACTGTCCACTTTTTGAGTTTTACTGTCCACTTTCGATGAAATACTGTCCACTTTTACACATTTACTGTCTACTTGGCCATTTTTACTGTCCACTTCCATTCGCCACGCACTTTTAGGAGTAAACAGTCTTCCATTACGACGTAATCGATT
The DNA here is from genome assembly GCF_014836645.1 of Fictibacillus norfolkensis. Taxonomy (GTDB): domain Bacteria; phylum Bacillota; class Bacilli; order Bacillales; family Fictibacillaceae; genus Fictibacillus; species Fictibacillus norfolkensis. Next base: position 53,105 of record NZ_JACSQM010000009.1, on the reverse strand, counting down.
GATCTTTATCCTTCTTGATCTGTTTACTTCTTAACTGACCGCAAGCTGCATCGATATCTGTACCGTGCTCTTGACGAATCTTACAGTTGATGCCGTTTTTCTTGAGCGTGTCGTAAAACGCTAGAACCGATTCTTGGTCACTTCGCTGATACTGGCTGTGCTCATCAACTGGGTTATATGGGATCAGATTGATATACGTTTTTTTCTTTTTATCTTGAAAAAGAGCTGCGAGTTCAACGGCTTCTTCTACATGATCATTTACATCTTTTAATAAAATATATTCTATTGTAATCCTGCGATTTGTTTTCTCAATATAATAGTTGATCGCATCCATTAGCTTTTCAACTGGAAATGCTCGGTTAATCTTCATGATTTTTGTACGCAGTTCATTGTTCGGTGCGTGAAGGGATAGTGCCAGATTGACTGGGATGTTCACATCTGCAAACTCATACATTTTGTTTACGATCCCGCTTGTCGAGACTGTAATGTGTCTCGATCCGATCGCTAGACCTTTTTGATCGATCATGATCTTAAGAAAATCAATCATGTTCTCAAAGTTATCGAAAGGCTCACCGATTCCCATTACAACGATATGACTTACCTTTTCTCCCTCACCTGCAGCGTCTAAATGATGCTGCACGTTCATGATCTGCTCTACAATTTCCCCACTCGATAGATCTCGTGTTTTCGTTAACAGACCACTTGCGCAAAAACTGCAGCCGATGTTGCAACCGACTTGAGTGGTTACACATACTGATAAACCGTATTTATGTCTCATCAGTACAGTTTCAATCAAGTTGCCATCATTCAATTTGAAGAGAAATTTCACCGTTCCATCTGAAGCTTCCTGCTTAACGTGCTCCCGAAGCGTTTGAATGGTAAAGTTTTCGGTTAATAATTCAATACAATCTGCTTTGATATCGACCATTTCCGAAAACGTGGTTACTCGCTCTCTATATAGATAGTTCCAAACTTGTGAAGCGCGATACGGTTTATATCCATGTTGCCCGAGCCATTCTGTTAGTTGTTCAATCGTTAATCCATAAATGGAATTTTTGTTCATGTAAAAAGACCTCTTTTCACTACCTTTAAACTTATTCTTCTATAGTACTAAAAATTTCACTATGTTCACAATGGTTGAACCTCTTTCCCAGCACCTTACAATTTTTTTATTTTTTTGAGCATACTACGTAAGTAAATTTTCACACTACTTTTATACACTTTTTATACCCTGTTTTTGCATATATATAAGACATTATGCCCATATAGGGTGTAATTTCCATTTACGTATGCATAAGAACCTGTAATAATAGATAAGCCGAAAACTTTTGACAATAATAAATATTTCAAAGTATTATATTTAATGTACTAAGAGGAGGTTGTCATATGTCAGACATCAATAGACAGAAAATTGTGGATAGTGTCCCGCAAAAAGGTTTCTTTGGACACCCTAAAGGATTATTCACACTTTTCTTCACAGAGTTTTGGGAGCGCTTTTCTTACTACGGAATGCGTGCAATCCTTATTTACTACATGTACTATGAAGTTTCAAAAGGTGGTCTAGGCTTAGAAGAGTCCACTGCACTTGCAATCATGTCCATTTATGGTTCACTCGTATATATGTCCGGTGTAATCGGTGGTTGGTTAGCAGACAGAGTTTTTGGTACATCTAGAGCATTGTTCTATGGTGGTATTTTAATCATGATCGGTCATATCGTCCTTTCACTACCAGGCGATCTGACAATGCTGTTTATTTCCATGGTCTTTATCGTTATTGGTACAGGATTACTTAAGCCTAACGTTTCCAGTGTCGTAGGTGATATCTATGCTCCTGGCGATAATCGTCGTGATGCAGGATTTAGTATCTTCTACATGGGGATCAACCTAGGTGCTTTCTTGTCTCCATTAATCGTTGGGGAAGTTGCTAAAAAGAGCTTCCATTTAGGTTTCGGTATCGCAGCAGTTGGTATGTTATTAGGACTAATTGTATTTGCTGTAACAAAGAAAAAGAATCTTGGGCTTGCAGGTACGTATGTGCCTAACCCATTAACTCCAGCTGAGAAGAAGAAAGTATCAATCATCGTTGGTATTACTGTAGTTGTACTAGCTGTTATCTTAGGTACAACCATCCCAGCAGGACTTTTCACACTTGAAGTATTCATTACATTAGTTGGTCTATTTGGTATCACGATCCCTACTATCTATTTCGTGGTGATGTACCGCAGTCCAAAAACGACATCAGACGAGCGTTCACGAATTATTGCGTACATTCCGCTATTCATCGCTGCTGTTATGTTCTGGGCGATTCAAGAGCAAGGTTCAACGATTCTTGCTGCTTATGCGGACAAGCGTACGGATTTAACGTTTGCAGGACTTGAGATTTCACCAGCTTGGTTCCAATCTCTAAATCCTTTATTCATCATTACACTAGCTCCACTATTCGCTTGGATGTGGGTAAAGCTTGGTAACCGTCAACCGACAGTACCAAAGAAATTTGCACTAAGTTTGTTATTCGCTGGGTTATCATTCTTAGTTATTCTTCTTCCTGCATACTTTGGTGGAGAAGATACACTAGTAAATCCACTATGGCTTGTTCTTAGTTACTTTATCGTTGTAATCGGTGAGCTTCTATTGTCTCCAGTAGGACTTTCTGCAACAACGAAGCTTGCTCCAGCAGCATTCTCTGCACAAACAATGAGCTTATGGTTCTTAGCAAGTGCAGCTGCACAAGCGATCAACGCACAAATCGTTAAGTTCTATTCTGCAGAAACAGAAATGATGTACTTCGGTACGATCGGTGGAGCTGCGATTGTGTTATCACTTATCCTATTTGTCATCTCACCTAAGATTCAAGAGAAGATGAAAGGTATTCGTTAATCAAAATAAAAACCACTGATGTGATGGTCCTCCATTGCGTCAGTGGTTTTTTTTGCTTAGAAGTAGTTGATCTCCGTTTCAGGTGCTCGCTTTCCGGGGGGCGTGCGGTGAGCCTCTTAGTGCCTTGCACTATTAAGAGTCTCACCTGTCCCACTTCAATGAAGCATTCTTGCTCCTGCGTCTACCAGTTAATGCTAACGCAGTCCACTTCCTCGTCGCATGCCTTGCGAGAAGATTCTCATGTAGACGGCACGCACCTTACACTCCAATCAACTTGTCAAAGATGCCATTGTAAGCATAAACATCATGCTTTATCACTTAAGCTTTCACAAAAAAAGAAGCTTATCAACTAAGCTTCTTCATTCTTAATTCATCCAACCATGCAACAATCCTAGTAAGGTGAAGATCACCAAGTGGTCTCCGATTGCAATGATAAAAGACTTTCTTGTCAGTAGACCGAAAAGTGTGTTTTTATAATAGACCATCGTAATCAAGATCCCTATGATGAACCCAACCATGAGTCCTTCTGCTGCACTTTCGGCTCCAATTATTCCGATAAGATAAGACATAAGAAATGAACTCACAAAGGCAACGATTACGGAAAAAATGTATTTAAAAGGTCCTGTCTCACCATTTTCCTTTTTCTTTCCGAGAATCGTCGAATAGTAGATGCCTCCGTAGATCATATATAAAAGTCCCCCAGCGATAATCGCTGTCATGTTTAATAGCACTCCGTTTAGTTCCATAATGGCCCCCTCGTTATTTTGGTTCAATGGCTAGGGCAATCGCTTTAATCTTACTTTCCCGTTTTAACGTATCTCCGTCCTGTTGGATCTCTATGACTTCTACTGGATTACTTAAATATTTAAACCCGCTTCTTGGCAGCCAATAGCTATACAGTTCAGAGTAGCAGTCAATTATCAGATTGCGTTCTGAATAATCGACAGGTTCATCAAATTCATATACTACATGCTTTCCACCAACAAACTTAGATCTATCATCAGACGCGATCGAATCAGCTGCTATTGTTTTACTGATCGTAATATGACAATCATATCGGCATTTGTCAGGAGGCGTGATGTATGGATTGTTTCGCGGTACGCCGAGAAACAACGTATGTGAATCAATCAGGTTTCTTGATTCACACCATTTATGAACTTCTTCCCAAGCTTCAGAAACCCCACTCGTGTACGTCCCAAAATGGTGACCTTTAATCGTAGTGCTGTTTGGAAAAGTTTCAATTTTTATTTTAGATAAATCTAGCCATTTAAACTCATTATAAATAGCATTGTCCTCTTTTTCTTTCGATGGTTTGCGAACTTGTTTAGATTTCTTGCTATCTTCATATTCCCGAGGAAATTGCTGGAGATAAGCTCCTTCCCGCCAATTTTTCGGACTCGTCTTGAAATAAGATTGAAAAGAATACGTGAAATACGATAAGGAAGAAAACCCACACAGCATCGCAACTTGAGTAATAGGGATATACGTTTCATAGATCAATCGATGTGCCGCGTTCTCCAATCGGAACCTTTTTACGTAAGCAGCTGGTGTTTCCCCCACAATACTTTTAAAAATTCGCTGAAAATGGAAAGGAGAATACGTAGAGATGCCAGCCAGTTTCTCTAATGGCAATGAATCCTCTACATGCTCTTCAATATACTCCAAAACTCTGAAGATCTGTTTTCTTTGCTCACGCTCAACATTCATAAATTGTACTCCTTTTTCATGCTAGTTCTTAAATTATAAACGAATCTCTGTATGTATTTGTAAATGTATTTTTTTAGCATCCATTTTTTAGAATCGTCCAAACCTTTGAGACAAGCTTGCGTAAGATAGAGTAGAGAAGAAAACAAGAGTGATTGTTCTTTTTCTCAATAGTTCGCTTATAGAAGGGGGGGTCTATAGTGAGCTTAATCGGTAGCCTATTAGGATTTAAGAAAAGAAAAAAAGGTAAGAAACAAGCTGCATAAGCAGGTAAAAAGCCGGGGATTCCTCCTCGGCTTTTCTATTTTTAGAACATCCTCCTACATAGCGCCTTTTTCATTAGAACTAGGACGGTATCCAGACCCTTTCAAGGACAAGCACATATAGTACAAGCAAGGGGGATTTTTAATAAAATAATAGTTATGTTCTAATGTAAACTAAGTGTTTCTATAAGTGAATCATCTTCTATTTATTTCTTTATATCTTCCCTTCGTAAAGTAATATAAGGGGGAATATATTTGTATATTCGCAAACGGGTTCCTGGTAAGGACGATCCTTTTTTAGTAGATATGGTAGTAAGTAATTTTCAAGTCCGTAAAAACGTGATTGAAATGATTATAAACATGGCCAACGAGGTCATGATTGTCTGTGACAGCAATGATACGATCATTGGTTTTGTATGTTATCGATTCAGAATCGGGCAAACAATTTTTGTGGATTACGTTGTGTTGGATACAAAACATCAAGGAAAGGGCATCGCTACCTCATTTCTTCCCGTATTTGAGAGTCACCTTATGAAACAAGGAATTCGCAATGTATTTGGTACGGTTGATGAAGAGAATACGGATGCTCTAAAGACTTTCCAGCATTGGGGCTTTAAAGTACACGGACAGCTAGGTTCTAGCATTGTTATCCAAAAAGAGCTTACAAATTCTTTTTCAGCACCGACTGGTGTTCGTACGAATTCAAGCGTAAGAAAGCTTGCTACTCCTCCATCGCTTCGCTAAGTCATGGAAATTATTTAAAGCAGATCTTCCATGTAAGGTCTGCTTTTTGTATTGTTTTCGTATTCTTAGATGCTCTTTGAAAGTAGTTGATTTCCGCTCCAGGTTGCACGCTTTCCATGGGGCGAACGGTGAGCCTCCTGCCGCTTTGCGCCCTTAGGAGTCGGCAACCTTCCGCTCCAATCAACTTGCATTGAAGAAGGAAATAAAAAATCCTTAAACACACTTCTTTGATCATTGATTGGAGTGTAAGAAGCGTGCCTTCCTCATGGAATACTACTTGCAAGGCATGCGAGGAGGAAGTGGCTTGTTCAGCCCCGACAAGCAAAAGGTGAATAGAAAAGGAAGGTGCTCTTTACCTTCATGGTCTATTTAAAAAAGCCAACTCATGATTTGCTCGAAAACACAAATCAAAAAGTCGGCTTTTTAACGTTTATAATAAGAATGAATAAGTCTTATTGATCTTACAGATCTAAGAGATTTTGCGGGCGTCTTGTCTTCTTCGATCCATTCACCTGATTGTTGTTTGGATTGAAGATTTCTTCAATGTATCTTTGATTCCAATCACTAGTAAAATCTTTATCAGAACAGATACAGCCACTTAGATCATATCGGAAAAGGCCACAGTGCGGGCAGTTACTCATATTAATCCCCCCTTGAGTCAACATAACCTATTCTATGAGCATATAAGAGAGTTGGTAACGGCTTTCGTACAGCTTTTCCAAGATATAAGATAATTATTTTTCATTAAATTATTTGTTCATCCAATCTGGCTTATGAAACTCTTCAAAATCACTTTGTATGACTTTTTTGAACGAGTCTGACTCTACCGCCGCTTTAAGATCTTTTGCGAGCTGTGAATTCTTATCTTTCTCTAGCACGACGATTCGATTGATGATCTCTTCTGGAAGTTTATCTTTTACAAGCGCATCCTTTAGATCTAGACCCGACGATATTGCAAAGTTTCCGTTTACCGCAGCTAAATCTACCGAGTCGAGCGTTCTTGGAGTTTGAGCAGCTTCAACAGGCTGGAACTTCAAGTTCTTTGGATTTTTTGTCACATCTTTTTCCGAGACTCTTAACGGGTTTGCTGAAGAATCGATCTCAATTAATCCATTGTCTCTTAAAACAGTAAGTCCTCTTGCTAAATTCGTAGGGTCATTGGCTAGTGAAACCGTGCTTCCAGGCTTGATCTCATCTAATGACTTGAACTTTTTAGAATAGATGCCTATTGGTGCAGTTGGTACCGTAACAACTGAAGCTAGTTTCATATCATTTTCTTCTGAAAAAGCATCCATGTACACTTTATGCTGAAATAAATTCGCATCTAATGAACCGCTCTTTAAAGAGATGTTCGGTTGTACATAGTCATTGAATTCTTTTACTTCAACACTGTATCCTTTTTTCTCTAGATAGGGCTTTACGCCTTTTTCTAGCATGTCGCTGTAAGGGACGGTTGCGCCGAGCGTGATTTTCTTACTTTCTTTCTCACCCGAAGCGCCACACCCCGCTAAAACGCCAATTAATAAAGCTACTGTAAGAAATATGTTAAATCGTTTCATATGTTTTCTCTCCTCACTCACTCTTTATTTACTTTCCGTTAGCACCGTTCTAAATCTAGCTGCAGGATGATCGTTTGGCAGCAGAGGCTGTCCGGGTGAGAATAATTTTTCACGAAGCGTGCCACTGTTGTACTCTTTTTTATATAATCCTCTTTCTTGAAGAACAGGTACAACAAGCTCCACAAAAGCTTCTAAGTCTCCTGGTGTTACAAGGTGATTAAGGTTGAAACCATCCACGCCAGACTCTTCAAACTGCTTTTGTATCCCATCCGCTACCTCTTCCGGATTGCCTACTATAAAACTACCTCTGTCTGGTGACTCGAATCGATTCAATACTTCTCCCACTGTTAACTGTTTAGGAGCATCCGTAGTGAGCGTAGCGGCTTTATAATGTCCGCCTTCTGTTGATTTATTGTACGAGAATGGAAGTTCCGGATCTAAATCTTCATATTCCGCGATATCATATCCACTCGCTCCATATTGAGCTTTTGCAGCATCCGCACTCCAAACACTTGCGTACTCTTTGAACTTTTCCTCTGCCTCCTCACTCGTTCTTCCTACCACCACGTTTAAAAAAGAAAAGATCTTAATGTTTTCTGGATTTCGGCCGTGTTTGATAGCGAGCTTACGAATATCGTCAGCATAAAAACGAATTCTCTCTGGCGTTGGACCACCTACAAAAATACATTCAGCATGCTTGGCAGCAAAGTCTCGTCCACGCTCAGACGTTCCCGCTTGGTAGATCACAGGTGTCCGCTGCAAAGAAGGTTCGGTCAAGTGAGGTCCTTCAACGCTGAAGTATTGCCCCTCATGATTGATCTCATGGACTTTTTCAGGATCTACCAGTTTATTGTTTTCAACGTCTTCTACAACGGCTCCATCTTCCCAACTGCTTTCCCAAAGCTTATATGAAACATCCAGGTATTCATCTGCGATGTTGTATCGTTCATCGTGCTTGATCATATTCTGCAGTCCAAAATTCCTCGCCGCATTTGGCAAATAAGAAGTAACTACATTCCAAGCAATTCGCCCATTCGTTAGATGATCTAGCGTAGAAAAGCGGCGCGCGTTGCCAAACGGCTGTTCATACGTTGTGCTTACCGTAACAGCAAAAGATAGGTTCTCTGTTACGCTCGCCATCGCCGATACAAGAAGTGCTGGATCGTTTAAAGGAACTTGAAGCCCATCTTGAATAGAAGGTGCCTTGCTTTGTTTATAAACGTCATAAACGCCTAATACATCTGCAAAGAAAACCGCGTCAAACTTCCCTCTTTCTAAAAGCTTTGCATACTCGATCCAATAGTTCAGATCCTTGTAACTTCTTTGTCTCTTGTTCTCCGGGTGTTTCCAAAGGCCATGAGAATTGTGCATGGCACTCGTCATATCGAACGCGTTTAATAAAATTTCTTTACTCAACATACATTCCTCCGTATCCAATTTTTTTCGTACCCGTTCCAAGAGAAAATAAAAAACCTCTTCTGTGATGAGAAGAGGTTAAAAAATACGTGAAATAAACATACGTATAAAGATTTCCTCTTATCTTTCAAGCTTTCGCTTGCTGGAATTGGCACAGTCCTAAAAATAGTTGTTGCCGAGGCTTCAAAGGGCCAGTCCCTCCACCTCTCTCGATAAGGAATCGATACTATTCAATTTAGTAACGAAATATACAGGAATAAAAATAACCTGTCAATGGAATTTAGAGAAATAAAATAATTTTCTTAACAATCAGTTTTTAGTTGACAGTGGTTTGCTTTATCCTCTATAGTGATGACTAATTAAATATTTTTCTTATCAAGAGTCAGGGGAGGAACTGGTCCTACGATCCTGCAGCAACCGCTTTGTAAAAAGAAAGGTGCTAATTCCAGCAGATGTTTTTATGAATGTCTGATAGATGAGAGAGCGTGTAAGCATATGGAATCTACGTCCTCTTTCGTCTTTGAAAGAGGGCTTTTTTGTGTTTGTTGTTATTAAAAGTAAGTACTTGAGAGCTGTTGATTTCCGTTTCAGGTGCTCGCTTTCCGCGGGGCAGGGGGTGAGCCACATTCGTACGTTTCACTCTTAAGTGTCTCACCTCCCCACCTGTCCCGCAGGAGTCTCGCACCTTACACTCCAACCAACAAGTCACTGAAGTATAAAAACTATGTAAAAAAAATCACTACATGATAAAAAAATCAGGAGGAAACCATGAGCTTACCTTTGAGAAAAACCACTGAGATAGATCATTTTGATGAAGCGGTTAGTACCGCTCTAGGACTAAAAGAAATATTTAAGAAACGGGCAGATTTTGTAGATCAAGAAGGCGTATTTCCTTATGAGAACTTTCAAGATTTGAAGAATGCTGACTTTCTTTCTCTTACCATTCCAAAAGAATATGGTGGTAAAGGGTTGAATCTACTTGAGTTCTTAACCATTCAAGAGCATTTAGCTGAGGGGGATGCTCCTACTGCTCTTTCCCTTGGGTGGCATCTGGGTACTCTTTTAGAGGCGGCGGAAAACCGTCATTGGAGCGGAGATGCGTTCGCTGATCTTAGCCGGAAAGTTGTTATTCAAAAAGCACTCATTAATTTGGCACAAACAGAGCGCGCGACGGGAAGTCCGTCTCGCGGGGGTATTCCTACTACAACCGCAGTCAAGAAAGCAGACGGATGGCTGATCAATGGGAGTAAGGCTTTTACTTCTATGGCAGAGGCTCTTGATTACTCGATCATCACCGCCACCATTTCTGAAACGAACCATAAAGGTTTTTTCTTAGTGGATCATCGGGAAAAAGGAATTTTTGTAAAAGAAACTTGGGACAGTGTTTCTATGAGAGGCACAAAAAGTGACGATCTCCTTTTGAAAGATGTTTATGTGCCCAAGGAAAACCTTCTTGTTGTTGAAGATGGGAAGAACGTCGTTCCGAAAGGCTGGTATCTTCAAGTACCAGCTGTGTACCTAGGTATCGCAAGAGCAGCACGGAATTACGCGATTGAATTTGCGTCAGAATATAGCCCTAACACATTATCAGGACCGATCTCAGACGTGCCAGAAGTGAGGAGAAAGATTGGAAAGATAGAACTTGAATTATTCCAAGCAAGAACGATTCTTCATGCCGTTGCTGAAAAATGGGTGAACCACCCTGAACAGCGTCAGAATCTAGGAACAGAACTCGCTGCCGTTAAGCATTCTGTAACAAACAGTGCAAATAGAGTCGTAGATCTTGCGATGAGGATCGTTGGGGCTAGAAGTCTTTCTGTACAAAATCCGCTTCAGCGGCACTTTCGCGATGTGAGAGCCGGTCTTCATAATCCACCAACAGATGATGCGATCGTCTATTCGTTAGCGGATGCAGCGCTTAAGTAAGTAAGTCAACTGACAGATTCATGTTAAACTGAACATTTTTTTATATGATGAGATTTAGATCACCATAGGTTATTATGGATACAATATATTTCCATATCAATCGATAAAAGGTGGTTTGCTCATGAGGGCGCTTCTTACATTCACTTATTTACAAGCACTTTCTTGCATCTTTCCAGTCATCATCTTTGGTGCGTTAGCTCTTTCAAAATTCGTCAGCATTCCGTTCATCCCTCGATACGATTTCATACTCCTTCTTTGTCTCCTTACACAGGTTGCGATGATCGTAACGAAACTTGAAACGATAGATGAACTAAAAGTCATCTGTGTCTTTCATTTGATCGGACTTGCTCTAGAGCTATTTAAAGTTCATATGGGGTCCTGGAGCTATCCGGAAGAGGGTTATTCGAAAATTTATGGTGTACCTCTTTACAGCGGTTTTATGTATGCAAGTGTTGCGAGTTATATTTGCCAAAGCTGGCGGAGGCTAGACCTTCAGATTACTGGTTGGCCGAACCCTCTCTTTTCTTTCGGTATTTGTGTCCTGATCTATTTTAACTTTTTTACTCATCATTACTTGTTTGATGCCAGATGGATTCTGATTCTGCTTTTATTTCCTATCTTTTATAAGACCGTTGTTCATTATACGATCAACGAGCGTGTCTATAAAATGCCGATCCTTCTTTCCTTTTTGTTGATTGGATTTTTTATCTGGATCGCAGAAAACATTACAACATTTCTAGGGGCCTGGCAGTATCCAAATCAGGAAGCAGCTTGGTCACTCGTTCATATTGGTAAGATCAGCTCCTGGTTCTTGCTCGTGATCATCAGCATTATTATTGTGGCACAATTAAAACGCATTAAAAGCCACCAAGATGAGATTTTCACGCATACGAAACACCTTTAAGCTGCCTTAGGCTTTTTAGGTGTTTTTTTGTGTGGCTCCTTCTCAAGAAATCTGCATGTTCAAGATGTCCTCTCCATATGAATACAGAGATGACGTTTGAACCTTCTATAAGAGAGGAGCTCATCACATGGATAAGAACAATAAAGAGCAACAGCAACGAAGACCAATGCAGATTCCGCAACCAATTCGCAGTGATGGTGCGGGTGCGACCGACTTAGGACCTCGCGACATTATGCGTGATATACAAAATCCGGATATGTTAGTTTCACCTGCAACAGATGCTGGAACAGTCCCGAATTTGCGATTTTCCTATTCGGATACACATATGCAGTTGAATTTTGGAGGCTGGTCAAGAGAGATTACGGTTCGTGAGCTTCCTGTCGCAAAGACGCTTGCTGGTGTAAACATGCGTCTGACCCCAGGCGGTGTAAGGGAGCTTCATTGGCACCAAGAAGCGGAATGGGCTTATATGATTTTAGGCCGTGCTCGTATTACCTCAGTTGATCAAAACGGCAGGAATTTTATCGCCGATGTGGGTGAAGGTGATCTTTGGTACTTCCCTCCTGGCATTCCTCATTCCATTCAAGGACTTGAAGAAGGCTGTGAGTTTTTACTCGTATTCGATGATGGGAATTTCTCCGATCTGAGCACATTCTCTATTTCAGATTGGTTTGCACATACACCGAAAGAAGTTCTTTCAGCAAACTTCGGTATACCGGAGAGCGCATTTGCGAACATTCCGACTGAACAACGTTATATTTATCAGTCTACCGTTCCCGGTCCGATTGAAACACAAGCCGTACCTGATCCCTATGGAACGGTACCATTAAGCTTCACGCACCGCTTAATGGCCCAAAAACCGCTCGTTACACCCGGTGGTACCGTACGCATTGTTGACTCTACTAATTTTCCGATCTCACAGAGAATCGCTGCCGCTTTAGTAGAAATAAAACCTGGCGGAATGAGAGAGTTGCATTGGCACCCGAATAATGATGAGTGGCAATATTATTTAGCTGGCCAAGGGCGGATGACCGCTTTCGCTGGAAATGGAACGGCACGAACTTTTGACGTACGAGCCGGAGATGTAGGATATGTCCCGTTTGCATTTGGGCATTATGTGCAGAATACCGGAAATAAGAGTTTATGGTTTTTAGAAATGTTCAAAAGTGACCGTTTTGCAGATGTTTCATTAAACCAATGGATGGCTTTAACACCTAAAGAAATCGTGCAGACGAATGTGAACGCTAGCCCTGAGCTCATGAATTCCCTTCGAAAAGAAAAATGGCCTGTTGTGAAATATGATTAGATGTACGTTCAAACCTTTTAACGGCGATTAGAAACTACTAATCGCTTATTTAATTGTGTCTAGCAATCTACTTCCCCTACCTCTATTTATCCACACCACTTACAACTTGTCCGCATAATCTACTAGTAATAATCTGATAGATTATTCTCTGATTTATTTTCTAGATTAGAGTGAAAATAGGAGGGAAGTTTGTATGTACTACAATTATGATCAAGATCCGTACGCACATATGAAAAGAGATTGTGAGTGCAAGCATAGAAAGATTCAGCCTTGCCAAAAAGTTTCTGCGTTTAAGGCAGTTAAAGATCTGTTTCAATTTATTTTAGGATCTACCCCAAATCAAGTGATTTATCCAGTAGAGGTCTTTGATAGCAATAATGAATACAATCCAGATACATCAACGTTTGTTCCAAAGAGCCATGGCATCTATACGTTCACAGCAAGTATCTTTTTGCCGATTTATACAGGAACACCGTATTCTGCGTTCGTTGGTATTCGTGTTAATGGTGAGATCGTCGCAGGAAATCAAGAAACGATAACATCGCCAAATGCGATCGTAGCTACTTCATCACTCGTCGAGTTAAGAAGAGGCGATGAAGTTCAAGTAGTCGCTTCGAGTCCATCAGGCGCAACCATTGAAATAGAAGTAAACCCAATCGCCACTCGATTTGAGGGTGCGAAGATAGGTTGAGTAACGTTGGAAGGTGAACAATATCACCTTCTTTTTTCATTGTTTCATGTGGAACAATAAGAAAAAGTTTCTCTTAGATTTCGCTGAATAAGGTATAATTTCCCTATTACTAACTCTTTTAGGAGCAATCATATGACTGAAGAAAACGTACGCAAATCCAATTACATCCTTCATGCAAAGAGTGCGCAATTTCATTGGGATGGTAATGGACTTCTCTCTATTAAAACCTTTTCGAACGGAAGGGCTCATTACAAAACGAAACGAGGATATTTTGCTGTTGAGAAAGGAAGTTATTTGCTGCTCAATCAAGGTCCTTACACCATAACCATAGACGAACAAAAAGAAGTAGAATCATTCTGTATCTTTTTTCAAGAAGATTTTGCAAACGATGTATTCCGTAACCTATCAGCGTCCAATCACCAACTGTTAGATGATTCTTTTAGTCATCATACATCTGCTTCTTTTTTTGAAAAAACGTATGAACAAAGCCCGCTGCTAACTCATCAAATGAATCTTTTAAAATACCATACAAATCAATTCCAAAATGACACAAGCTTGTTAGATGAACAATTTCATTCCATTATGACTGCTCTATTAAGAGAACAAATGAAAACCTTCAAAGAAATCGATCGACTAGATTTAGTCCGAAAATCTACACGCGAAGAAATTTATAAACGTGTCAGCATCGCAAATGAATACATAAGAGCCTTTTATGATAAACAACTTACGCTTGATGAAATTGCAGCAATCTCATGCTTATCTCCTAATCACCTGCTAAGAAATTACTCAACCATCTACAAAAAAACACCTTTTCAGCATATTGCTGAGTTAAGAATCGCAAAAGCAATAACGATGCTCAAGACTACCGAATACTCCATGACTGACATTACTTATGAAATTGGATTGAATAACCCTGTTTCATTCAGCAGATTATTTAAACAACATATAGGGATCTCTCCCCTTCAATATCGAAAAAAGGTGATATCGGATAAGAAATAGCTATTACTAATGTTTATGATGAAGAAAATGATAAGGGAGAGATTAACATGACCATTCAGACTGATGTCATTCAAAGTGTTGGACAAATTGCAGTACCCGTTCTAGATATCCAACGCTCGATTCACTTTTATAAGGACGTATTAGGTTTACAACTTCTTTTTAGTACCGAGAATATGGCCTTTTTTGATTGTAACGGTCTAAGATTACTTCTCAGCCTTCCTGAAAAGGAAGAATTTAGAGGAGCTAGTTCCGTTATATACTTTCAGGTAGGAAACATCACAGAAGCTTATGAGAAACTTAAACATAAAGATGTATTTTTCCTAGACTCCCCTCATATCGTCGCTAAGATGGAGCATACGGAGACATGGATGGTATTTTATAAGGATTCAGAAGGAAATACCCACGCTTTAATGAGTGAGGTTGTAGCATCATAAGTTTTCTAGAAAAGATGCCTATATACAGAAGGCATCTTTTTTCTGCTGTAACTTTGCATCACTTTTCCTTTCATCATTGTGAAGTTGGTTGGAGCGTAAGATGCGAGACTCCTGCGGGATCAGTGGGACAGTTGAGACTCCTAACAGCGCAAAGCGCTAGGAGGCTCAACGCACACCCCGCGGAAAGCGAGCGATCTGAAGTGGAAACCAACCACTTTCAAGAGCTCCGAAGCATATGAAAACCAATTAAAAAAATGCACATCCTAGAAAATATCCAAGTTTTGCTATACACTAAAAAACATATCAAGTAATGATGTGGTGATAATAGATGTTTAAAATTTTGCTTATTGAAGATGATTTGACGCTATTCAGCGAGATCAAGGAACGATTGTCTCAATGGTCGTATGAGGTATATGGTATTACTGACTTTGGACGGGTGATGCAGGAGTTTACAGAAATTAAACCTGACCTTGTTGTCATCGATATACAGCTGCCGAAGTTCGATGGCTTTCATTGGTGTCGTAACATTCGATCGCATTCTAATGTGCCGATCATCTTTTTATCTTCGCGTGATCATCCGAGCGATATGGTCTTATCCATGCAGCTTGGTGCAGACGACTTTGTCCAAAAACCGTTTCATTTTGAAGTCTTGATCGCAAAGATTCATGCGATTCTCAGGCGTGTTTATAATTATAATACAGACACTGTTAGCCTTAAAACGTGGTGCGGCGCTCAAATTGATTATGAAAAGAATACCGTAACAAACGAGAAAGGTTCCGTTGAACTGACTAAGAATGAAGTGTTTATTCTTAAACTTCTGATCGAGCAAAAGAATAAAATTGTTAGTCGCGACAATCTCATCAACAGCTTATGGGACGATAAAAAGTTCATTAGTGACAATACCCTCACCGTGAATGTGAATCGTTTAAGAAAACGTCTAGAGGAAATCGAACTCGGGCAATTTATCGAGACGAAAGTAGGACAAGGCTATCGTGCAATAGAAGAGGATTCTGTATGATTAAACGCTTTTTAATCGAACGCGTCAGTTGGATTTTTCTCTTTTTATTACAGCAGATCATCTTCCTCTTGATCGCCTATCTCGATTCATCGATTCCTCTTTCTGCTGTTGGCTATATCGTGTTCATCTCATTAATCGTCTTTGTTATCTTTCTTTTTTCTCGGTATCAAAAAGAAACAGCCTTCTTCAACCAGCTCGAGGAAAGGGAAAATGATTTTGACCTTTCTAATATGTCATCACCTTCTTCGCCTTTTGAGAAAATCGTTGAAAACAGCATCATCGAACAAACGAAGCATTTAAAACAAACCGCTTCTGAGAACCGTTTATTGATCGAACAGGAAAAGGACGATCTCCTAGCCTGGATCCATGAGGTTAAGACGCCTCTAACGGCCATGCATCTGATGATTCAGCGGATGGACGATACGCCACTAAAAGGAGATCTGACCTACGAGTGGCTTCGTATCCACCTTCTGCTTGATCAGCAGCTCCATCAAAAGAGGATTCCTTTTATTAAGAACGATCTTTATATGGAAAGGACGGAGCTTGAGACACTGCTCTTTTCTGAACTGAAAACACTGCAATCTTGGTGCATTCAAAAAGGAATTGGCTTCAATTTCGATCTTCAAGTTCATCATGTCTTAAGCGATGCAAAATGGCTAGCTTTCATCGTTCGTCAGATATTAACGAATGCTGTGAAATACAGCCATTCTTCAGAAATCATCATTAACAGCTATAGCTTGAACGACAGAAACTATTTAAGAATTCAAGACTTTGGTCGAGGAATTGATACAAAGGATATGCCTCGTATCTTTGATAAAGGGTTCACGTCAACAACAGACCATCAAGATCAAGCTTCCACCGGCATGGGGTTATATTTAGCCAAAAAAGCAGCCGAATCCCTACATATTCAACTCTCTGTAGAGTCAAAGCGTAATGAAGGAACAACCGTTACACTCGCTTTCCCAAAAAGAAATGAGTTCGATCAAACGATGGGCATGTGACGAAAGTGTCACATGCTTTTCTGTTTTGTTATGTGAAAAGAAGGAAAAGGACTGAAATGCTTTCTATAATGAAACTATCAGAGAGGGGTAATTAGATTATGAGTATATTGAAAGCAGTTAAGCTTCATAAGAGCTATGGAAATAAAAATAATAAACAGCACGTCCTAAAAGGCATTGATCTTTCCGTTGAAAAAGGTGAGTTCATCAGTATCATGGGAGCATCCGGATCCGGTAAAACGACATTGTTGAACGTTCTATCCTCTATCGATCAAGTAAGCGAAGGAACGATTCAAATCAACTCATTTGAGATGACAGCTATGAAGGAAAAACAGCTGGCAGAATTCAGAAAGAACAACCTTGGCTTCATCTTCCAAGATTACAACCTTTTAGATACATTAACCGTTAAAGAAAATATTCTGCTGCCGCTTTCGATCACCAAAACACCGAAAAAAGAAGCTGAAAAGAAATTTAATCAAGTCGCAACAGAGCTCGGTATTTCTGAGATAAAAGATAAATATCCGAACGAGATCTCAGGTGGCCAAAAGCAGCGAACATCTGCGGCACGCGCATTCATTCATGAGCCAAGCATCATCTTCGCGGATGAACCGACGGGTGCTCTCGATTCCAAGTCTGCGTCTGACCTTCTCAACAAATTAAGCGGTCTTAACGAGAACAGACAAGCGACAATTTTAATGGTGACGCATGATCCTGTTGCAGCAAGCTACTGCAGTCGTGTGGTTTTTATAAAAGACGGACAGATCTACACGCAGCTTATGAAAGGAGAACAGGATCGACAGAGTTTCTTTAAGGATATTATGAAAACGCAAGGTGTTTTAGGTGGTGTTCAGCATGAACATTAATCAATTGATCTTTCGAAATTTAAAGAAAAACCTAAGAAGTTATTATCTATATGTTTTTGCTTTAGTGTTCAGTTCTGCCCTTTATTTTGCTTTTGTGACTCTGCAATATGACCCATCGATGGATTCTGTTGAAGGTTCAGTAAAAGGTGAAGCAGCCATTCGAGCCGCTTCTATCTTGCTGGTCGTGATCGTATCCGTCTTTTTACTTTACGCGAACAACATCTTTATCAAACGACGCAGTAAAGAGATCGGTTTGTTTCAATTAATCGGGATGACAAAGGGTAAGATTTTTCGCATTCTTTCTATTGAAAACTTATTTCTCTACTTTGGATCCCTATTAATCGGAATCTTTGCAGGATTTTCGTTCTCAAAATTAATAATTCTCGTTTTGTTCAAGACGACGGGTGTTGATTCGATCGCATCACTACGGTTTTCACCACAAGCTCTTGTACAAACGGTTATCGTTTTCACAGTCATCTATCTGTTGATCATGATCATGAACTATACATTCATTAAAAGGCAGACCATCCTATCCCTATTCCGTGTCACTTCTTCTACAGAAATCACAGTGAAAAAACTATCTCGCTTCGAGATGGTGATGGGAATAGTGGGTCTTGTTCTGATCGCGACAGGTTACATCGTATCTTCCAAACTGTTCGGCGGCGATTTTACAACGATGCCTCAATTATTTGGAGCAATGATCTTCATTTTGGCTGCCGTCATTCTAGGTACGTACTTCTTTTACAAAGGCTCTGTTAGTTTTCTGCTAAACCTAGTGAGAAAGCGAAAAGGTGGATATCTTTCCATTAACGAAGTGATGTCACTCGCATCCGTTATGTTCCGCATGAAGTCGAACGCACTTCTGCTTATGATCATTACAACCGTCTCAGCGCTCTCAATCGCTTTGTTGTGCCTTGCATACATCTCGTATTATTCTGCAGAGAAAACAGCTGAAAATAACGTTCCACATGACTTTTCAATCATCGATAGAGAGTCAGCAGATACGTTTCAAGCTGCTTTAGAGAAGAACAATATTCCATATTCGGAAAAATCGATTGAAGTGATCCAGGTGACAGTTAACGCATCGCAGCTTATTGATCGAAGCTTAGAAGAACTCGTAATCGATCCAAAAGCGATGGCGCTCCCTTTAGTTAGCGAAAAGTCAATATCCGGCATGGACGTTTCACCGGATGAAGTGGTCTTTACCGGCTATGACGACCTGCTTCAAAAATTTATGCCATTAAAGAGCTCTGGTTCTATTAAGATCAAAGGAAAGACAGAAACGCTCACTCAACGTTATGCAGGCTTAGAAGATGATTATCCCGTCTCCTGGTATTTCACAGCCGGAGGTGTTCCAACCGCAATCGTTGATGATGCAATTTTTAAGAAGATGAAAAAAGATATCGATCCTAAGGTCCAAAAAGAATCCAGCCTCTATATTGGGATCGACATTAAAAATAAAGAACAACTGGAAGAGGCAGATAAACTGTTTAAATCAACCGAAACGTATAAAAAGCTATACAACGAATCTCGTCATGAGATCAGCACGAATCAAAAGAAAAACATGGGACTCATGATGTTTATCGTAGGTTTCCTCGGACTAACTTTCCTCGTCACCTCAGGGTGCATCCTCTACTTCAAACAGATGGACGAGGGAGAAAGTGAAAAGCCGAACTATATGATTTTGCGAAAACTAGGTTACACCCAGAGTGATCTGTTGAAGGGCATTCAGTATAAGCAGCTCTTTAATTTTGGAATTCCACTGTTGGTCGGCTTGCTTCACAGCTATTTCGCCGTACAATCTGGCTGGTTCCTGTTCGGAGCTGAACTCTGGACACCAATGAACATCGTCATGGTCGTGTATACGATCCTCTATTCAATCTTTGGGGTGCTGTCTGTTCTTTATTATAAGAAAGTGGTTAGGGAAGCACTTTAGAGTATGATATTGAAGCTCGTGGGAGAGTTAGGTTACGCTTCTGGATGCTTGCTTTCCTTACAACACGTCAAATGAATAAAAAAAGTACAAAAACCGACTAAAAAATGGTGATTTTAGTCGGTCTTTTCTTTGTTTACTATCTCGAGTGATCTTTGTGGCACATAGTTCAATACTTGAAGGTAAAAATGATGTTTTTTGTGGCTCATAGGTGATTTCAGTTGATACCACAAGGGGTATTCACCAAGATAATTCCGGAAATCCCAGCCATAATCCCTGAAATTTTTGAATTAATCCGGCGAGTTTTGCCCATAATCCCGCGAGTTTTCCTCATATATCGGCGAGTCGACAACGTTCGACTAGTACCACCTCTGCATATACCCTCACCCCTAGCAAAACAACAGCCGCCTCCCACTCCACTTTATACACAAAATGAAAACCCCAGCCAAAATACATGGCTGAGGTTCATCAAAACTAAAAATTATTGAGCTGTATAACCGCCATCGATTACGATTGCTTGTCCAGTTACACTTTTCGCTTTGTCGCTTGATAGGAACATCGCATAGTCTGCGATCTCACTAACTTCCATAAGACGTTTTTGAGGAACTAGTGGATAGATAACTTCTTCAAGCACTTTATCTAATGAAACGTTTCTTGTTTTCGCTAAATCTTCCATCTGACCACGAACAAGCGGTGTGTCCACGTAACCTGGGCAAAGTGCGTTTACCGTAACACCTTCTGCTGCTGATTCAAGTGCAGCAACCTTTGTAAGACCGATTACTCCGTGCTTAGCACTATTGTAGGCTGCTTTTCCAGCGAATCCGATCAAACCATTGATGGATGAGATGTTGATGATACGGCCGAAACCTTGTTGCTTCATGATCGGCATTACATGCTTCGTTGCGATGAATGGTGCTGTTAGCATGATTTTGATCATAAGTTCGAACTTAGCTGTTGGAAACTCTTCGATCGGTGAAACGTGCTGAAGACCAGCGTTGTTGATCAAAACGTCAACACGGCCATACTCTTTGTGTGCTGTTTCGATCATGCTCTTGATGTCTTCTTCACTTGTAACGTCCGCTTTCAGGCCGATCGCTTCAAGTCCAAGACTCTTTAATTCTTCTGCAGCCTTTTTAACGCCTTCTTCATTAAGGTCTGTTAAGACTACTTTGCTTCCGTTTTGAGCGAATGTTTTTCCGATTTCAAATCCGATACCACTTGCAGAACCTGTAATAACGACTACTTTATTTTCTACCATACTATACTCACTCCTAAAAAGTTTTTATATAATTCCCATGCTTGCCATAATGATTCCAACAATTACGGCAATGGTAGGGATGATTAAAGCGACAACAAATACATCTTTGTACGTTTCCTTATGAGATAACTGTGTTACCGCAAGAAGCGTTAACAGTGCTCCATTATGAGGCAGGATCGATGCTCCAGACGCAATGGATGCCATTCTATGGAACGCCTCAGGACTCATGCCTGTTGACTGAGACAAATCATAGTACGTTCCGCCAAGAGCTTGTAATGCGATTCCCATACCACCTGATGCTGAACCTGTGATCATCGCTAAAAGCTGTACGACTAGTGATTCAGATACGAGCGGGTTGCTAGAGATTCCTAAAAGCATATCTGTGATATTGTCGAAGTCCGGTACACTCGTTACAACCGCACCGAATCCAACTGCAGCACTCGTATTGATGATTGCCATTACAGAACCTTTAGCACCTTCGTTCATAGAAGGGATGAACGTTTTGTATTGCTTGATATTGATAAGAAGAATAGCTAGAATTCCAGCTAACAACGAAGGAATTGGAGCGATTTTTAAGAAATTAAGTAAAATAACAACAACGATTAAAGGGACTAATGATAGAATCCAGTTTGGAAGGTTCTCCTCATCTTCATCTTCATTCTCTTTTGATTTATTTGGTTCGGTATACTTTTCACCAGCTGCTGTTAAACGGTTCTCTCTGAACTTCAGCCAGAAATAGCCGCCAACTGCCATGATCAGCGTAGCTACAATACCGATAATGGTACCCGCCATAGGGGTTGTCTTAAACGTGTTCATCGGTATTAAGTTTTGAATCTGTGGTGTTCCTGGTACAGCAGTCATCGTAAAGGTGAATGCCCCAAGAACAATCGTAGGTGCGATCAATCTTCTAGAGATATCGGCTTTTTTAAACAATGCCAATGCGATCGGATAGATCGCGAACACGACGACAAACAAACTTACGCCACCGTAAGTTAAGACAGCTGATGCTACCAAAACTCCGAGAATCGCTCGTTTCTCACCTATAAACTTTGTAAACTGAATCGCAACCGATTTAGCAGCTCCCGTGTCTTCCATCAACTTACCGAGTACCGCTCCTAATAAGAAGATCGGAAACCAAGCTTTTGCGAAATCTACAAAGCCAGTCATATACGTATTGGTATACGCGTCCATCAAGTCTAATCCACTCATTAGAGCAACGATACCCGCTACAATTGGAGCGACCCAGATGATCGACCAGCCCAGGTAGGCAAAAAACATGAGTAGAGCCAGACCTATTATGATACTAATCAAAATCTTTCCTCCTTTTTTATATAGAAAGAGTGCGCTTTCATCTATTAGCACTTACTTTTCAAAAGTTTTTATTGCACGAAGGACATTTTACTCCTGTGTATTTATTAAGTAAAATGAATTATAACTATAGATAGTATGCACAAAAGTTATAGAATGGAGTTCTCCATATGGATATTCGACAATTGACCTATTTTCACGCTGTAGCCAAACATAAAAGCTTCACGAAAGCTTCAACCGTACTGCATTTATCTCAGCCTAGTCTTAGTAAAATGGTAAAAAGTTTAGAAGACGAACTCGAGATGGAATTGATCGATCGCTCTTCTAGACAAATTGAACTAACAGAAGCCGGCGAGATCGTTTTTGAACAAAGCAAGATGATTCTAGAGTCTTTGGACAATCTTTCATCGAACCTTTACGACTTAATGAACTTAAAAAAAGGGAAAATCAAAATTGGAATCCCACCTCTTATCGGCTTCTTATTTTTCCCTAAAATCATCAAGAAATTCAAAGCTTCATACCCTGAAATACAGATTCAGCTCGTGGAACATGGCGCAAACCGTGTGCAGCAAGAAGTGAATGACGGTCTCTTAGATCTAGGGGTTGTCGTAATGCCCTTAAATGAAGATAAACTTGAGATCGTTTCTTTCTTAACCGAACAGCTCATGTTGTTTGTTCATCACTCTCATCCGCTCGCTGATAGAGAAAAAGTAACGATGAAAGAATTGGAGAATGAATCTTTTATTATCTTCAAAGAAGGCTTCACCCTGCATGATCGTGTTATCGAAGAATGTATTACAGCTGGCTTTCATCCGAAGATTTCCTATGAAAGCTCACAATGGGACTTTATCAGCGGTATGATCGGGGAGAACTTGGGGGTTTCCATCTTTCCAGAATCGATTGCAAAAAAGGTAGATCAAAATTTGATTAAAGCCATTCCGATCGTTGATCCCTCCCTGCCTTATAAGCTAGGTATTATAAAAAAGAAAGATAAATACGTTACGTATGCGACTCGAGAATTTATTAATATGCTTTCACCATTTAGCGAATGATATATAACTAAAATGCATGACTTATATGAATTATATGTATTTTACGAATAGATTGAGTAGAGATAAAGTAATTCCTATACAAATTATAGGAGGCACTACTCATGGAAAAAGATCGTTATCAAAATGGACTAGATAAGTTAATGGAGTATACGTTAACGGATAACAAAGACATCTCAACGCACTTAAAAATCTCGGATGACCTGCAAGATATCGCGCCAGATGTAGGAAAATACATTATTGAATTCGCGTACGGCGAGATCTATTCAAGAGCAGGACTGACGAACAAGCAACGAGCGCTTGTAACGATCTCTTCTCTTGTGACACAAGGAACGGAGCCACAATTGGAGCTGCATATCAATACAGGGCTGACGGCAGGACTAACGAAGGAAGAGATTGTGGAAAGCATTACGCACTTAATTCCGTATACTGGATTTCCACGTGTGCTGAACGCGTTAACGGTTGCGAAGAAAGTTTTTTCCATGCGCGATGAAGAAGTGAGTGAATCACAGGCACATTAAGAAAAAGTAGCTATCCGTTTTGCAGGGTAGCTACTTTTTTTGTTATGTCTAGAAGATTTGAAAGAGGTTGCTTTGCGCTCCAGGATGCTCGCTTTCCGGGGGGCGTGCGGTGAGCCTCTTAGCGCTCTGCGCTGTTAAGAGTCTCACCTGGCTTGTTACAGTGGCTAGCCCCTCGAGGTCAAAAGTTAAATGGCTAAGAAGGCAAAGTGCGCCTTCCAACCCATTCACCTTTTGCTTGTCGGGGCTGAACTAGCCACTTGCACTCTTCGAAATGTCCCGCTGATTCCCCAGGAGTCTCTCACCTTACGCTCCAATCAACTAATCAATGATGTCTTGGGGGTGTCTATGTTTTAGTACTAGCCATTTCACTAGGCATTTACAAGAAATCTCCTTCTTCTGTTTGTTCCAGTTGCTCAGAATTACTTGGAGCGTCTTTATATTCGATGTCGTATTTTTTGCTCAATAATTCCATCTCTGCGTGATAAGCGTCTACCAATTGGAAGTATTCTTCTAATTTTAGATTAGACTGTGTCATCAGATTTTCATCTTGTTGTTCTAACGCTTGTCTTTGCAAAATTATGCCTTCGTAAAATGTTTCGGTAGCTTTTACGATTTGCTTCTTCATTCCTACTAATTCTTTTCCTTGAACATCGATGATCTTCGCTTGGGTTACTGCTTTTTCATAAGCAGGAATCGTATTTTCCACTAACTCCAAATACATCGTCTCGTCGTCGGTATAATTTCCGCCTGAAACGCTAGCTAAAGAATCAAAGGCTTGTACTTCAAAGGTAGATACTGCTGCCACGTCCACATTGATAAATTTCAAAACAGCATCTTGCTGTTCTTCCGTATTGATCGGCTCAGAAAAGCTTTGTGTTTCCTCTTCATTCTGCGTTACTTCATTGCTCGTCCGATTTAAGGCCATTTCGCTTGAGTTCGCACCTGTCACAATTGAACTCACTAAAAAAGATACTAAGAAAAGTGTATTCACGCTGTCAGCTCCTTCGACATTTTGTAAGTATTAACCAATACCCGGCTTGTTTAGGGGTTATGCCCCATAACTGTAAAAAGAGAGTGTTTGATGCTTCGTTTATGGAAAATACAACGAGTAAAAACCCCGCTATATCCATAACGGGGTTCATGTTTAACTAAACTTTTTTACAATACGTTTCTCTTTTTAGGCGGAGCCCATCTTATTTTAGAAGAAGCAAACATTCTTCCGCTCTTCGACACTTTTTTACTTCTAAAGAAGTCTGCAATGATGTCTTTGTCGGAGTGAGGAATCTTCTCGCCTTTAACAATCTGAGCACCATTAATACAGCCACTCGTGAGGAGAACGATGTCATTTTCTTCACTAAGAGATAATGCCTTAATCACCGCATCATGACGAGTAAGTTCTGAGTGAATGTTAGGTGCATCAGGATTTTTGAACCCTCTCATCACGTGGCCAACAATTTCACTCGGATCGTTATATCCGGGATGGTCTACAGATACGACGATTTCATCGGCTTGGTTCTCAATCGTTTCTGCCATTTTTGGCATCTTTTCTTTATCTCTTATTCCGATGCCCATTACTAGCACAATCAATCGACTGTATGGCAGCTTTTTCACTTCTGTTACAAGGTTTTGTAACGCAACAGGAGTGTGTGCGTAGTCCAAAATAATCTTACGCTTTTGCTTATGAATGATTTCAAATCTTCCTTCAGGTCCTGTCATTTCAGGCAGAACATAAAGCATTTTTTCTAATGGAATTCCAATATGCAAACCTGTACAGATTGCAGAAAGGAGATTCGCTATATTATAAGATCCGTAAAATGGTGTTATTACAGAATAACGTTTTTCGTGAACGGATATGGTAAATGAAGTGCCGTTAGCTACCTGCTTAAGGTCCGTTGCAATCACATCCGCACCGCTCTCTTCATTCATGCTGTACGTTAGCAGAGGACCTGCAAACAACTCAACGATTTCTTTACCCATTCCCTCATCATCGATGTTCACTACTGCTTTTTTTGCTTGTTTAAATAACTTCAACTTTGCTTGTTTGTAGTTTTCAAACGTATGATGAAACTCTAAATGTTCTGGCGACAAGTTTGTGTGAATTGCTACATCAAAATCGATACCTGCTGTTCGTTTTTGTTCGATTCCAACAGAAGTGACCTCCATCGCAGCGAGTTGATCGCCATTCTCTACAAACTGTTTGAAGATGTGATGAAGATCAGGCGCTTCAGGCGTAGTTGGCGTTGACTGTTTCATGTTCAGATTTCCTGTAGAGGAAATCATTCCGGTAGTTCCGATCGAACCGGATTTTACATCACAAAGGTTCATCAACGATCTCACATAAGCTGCGACCGTCGTTTTACCATTCGTCCCTGTAATACCAACTGTTATTAATTTTTCATGTATACGTTCGTTAAATAGGATAGATAATTGAGCCATAAATACACGAGCATCTTCAACGAGTATGAATGTAACATCACGATATGTTTCGCTCGCCTCTTTTAAAATCGATTTATTTTCACCGGTCACCACAACTGCACCGTTCTCGATGGCACTATCAATAAAGGTGTGACCGTCAAATTGTTCTCCAGTTATACAGACAAAGGAAGAGTTATTCATTACGTTTCTGGAATCAAAGCAGACAGAAGAAATGGTTTGCTGTGTGCTTCCCCAAATTTCCCGAATACCTAATTGCTGCTTTTTTTGTTCAAAATGTATATTCATTCTGCCTCTCCTTTTGCGATCAATCTATGAATAATTACTATATTAGAATATAAAGGTTTGTATTTAAAATTTTTATGCACACATACTTTCTTTAAATACCCTAAGTATTCGATTGTTAACCTTTTTTTATTTATGTTTCTCCATCTTTTTTTGAGAAAAAATGAGCGTTAAATACTGGAAGGACAGGGATTAGCGAGTTGGGATCTTGAGGAGTAGGATTATTTTACGAAAAAAAAATAACCACCGGAGAATGGTGGTTAATCAGAATCTCTATATCTTTTTTACAAACTCAGACTTCAATTTCATCGCGCCAAATCCGTCGATCTTACAATCAATATCATGATCGCCTTCAACGAGACGAATTCCTTTTACTTTCGTGCCGATCTTAATAACAGAAGATGTACCTTTGATTTTAAGATCTTTAATAACAGATACAGAGTCACCGTCTTGAAGGATGTTTCCGTTCGAATCTTTTACAACCTTCTCGTCAGATTCGCTCTCTGTTTCGTGAGCCCATTCATGAGCACACTCGGGGCATACGAGAAAAGCTCCATCCTCATACACATAAGCAGAATTGCATTTTGGGCAGTTTGGTAGGTTAGACATCTATGTAGTCCTCATTTCTTATAGTTATTGTTCATTTTACCACAATGAATTTCACTCAAGACTTCTTCCAGAGTTCGCGTTTTACACATAACTCATAATGTGACAACCAAAAGTGCATTACGCTTTGAATCCACATACCTGTCCACTATAATTGAGTTATCATAATAATCAAATATTTAACATCATGGCTTTTCGTGTTTTGCAATTTTTAAGTTCCAAAAAAGGAAGGGGAAATTGTAATGGAAAACAACAACAAGCCCGATCAAAAAGAGCACACATCTGCAGGTCAATGTCCTGTCACACACCACAAGGATAGTGCGATTACGACATCTAGAGCTCCTCATGGAACGATAAATAAGGATTGGTGGCCGAATCAGCTCAATCTAAATGTTCTTCGCCAACATGACAAAAAATCAAATCCGATGGGAGACGACTATAATTATCGTGAAGAGTTCTCCAAACTGGATTATGACGCACTGAAGAAAGATCTTCATGCATTGATGACGGACAGCCAGGATTGGTGGCCGGCGGATTATGGTCACTATGGTCCTTTCTTCATCCGTATGTCTTGGCATGCTGCAGGTACATACCGTACGGCTGATGGACGGGGTGGCGGCGGATCAGGTTCTCAGCGCTTCGCACCTCTAAACAGTTGGCCAGATAACGTAAACCTTGATAAAGCTCGCCGTCTTTTATGGCCGATCAAACAAAAATACGGCAACAAGATCTCATGGGCAGATCTCCTTGTTTTCACTGGTAACGTAGCTATTGAATCTATGGGGTTAAAAACGTTTGGTTTTGCTGGCGGTCGTGAAGATATTTGGCATGCAGAAGAAGATGTTTATTGGGGATCGGAAAAAGAATGGTTAGCAGACAACCGTTATTCGGGTGACCGTGAGCTTGAAGACCCGCTCGCTGCTGTTCAGATGGGTCTGATCTACGTGAACCCTGAAGGGCCGAACGGAAAGCCTGATCCACTCGCAAGTGCTCGTGATATTCGTGATACGTTTAGCCGTATGGCGATGAATGACGAAGAAACGGTTGCACTTATCGCAGGTGGGCATACCTTCGGAAAAGCCCATGGCGCAGGCGATCCATCTCTAGTAGGAGACGATCCTGAAGCAGCAGACATCGAAACACAAGGACTAGGCTGGCTTAGCCGTCACGGAAGCGGAAAAGGACGCGACACCATTTCGAGTGGTGTTGATGGAGCTTGGACATCGAACCCAACACAATGGGATAACGGTTACTTTGATCTTCTGTTCGGTTACGAGTGGGAGTTAACGAAGAGTAGAGCAGGCGCTTACCAATGGAGTCCTGTTGATGTGACAGAAGAACACATGGCTCCTGATGCAGAAGACCCTTCAATCCGTGTGAAGACGATGATGACAACAGCTGATATGGCATTGCGTATGGATCCGGACTATGAAAAAATTTCTCGCCGTTATTACGAGAATCCAGATGAATTCGCTGATGCCTTTGCACGTGCATGGTTCAAATTGCTTCACCGTGACATGGGGCCGAAAGTTCGTTATCTAGGCCCTGAGGTTCCAGACGAAGAACTCATCTGGCAAGATCCTGTTCCGAGTGTAGATTATGATCTATCAGCATCTGACATCGCTCAGTTAAAAGAAAAGATTCTAAATACAGGATTATCGGTGAGTGAGCTCGTCAAAACGGCATGGGCTTCAGCAAGCACGTACCGTGTTTCTGATATGCGCGGAGGTGCGAACGGGTCACGCATCCGTTTAGCTCCTCAAAAAGGTTGGGAAGTTAACGAACCCCAACAGCTGGAGAAAGTGCTAGGAATCTATTCTGATCTACAAAACCAACTCGACACGAAGGTGAGTCTAGCCGACTTGATCGTTCTTGGCGGAAGTGCTGCTGTTGAAAAAGCAGCAAAAGATGCGGGCTTTGATGTAACGGTTCCATTTACACCTGGACGTGGTGATGCAACGCCTGAACAAACGGACGCTGTTTCTTTTGATGTACTTGAGCCGGTATCAGACGGGTTCCGCAACTATCAAAAGAAAGAATATAGCACAAGCCCTGAAGAGATGTTTGTAGACAAAGCACAGCTACTAGGTCTCTCTGCACCTGAAATGACCGTCCTCGTCGGAGGTCTTCGCGTTCTTGGGACAAACTATAAGAATACGAAACACGGTGTATTCACAGACCGTGTTGGCACGTTAACGAATGACTTTTTCGTAAACTTGCTCGACATGGGCGTGGAGTGGAAATCAAAAGGCTTTAACGAGTACGAAGGCCGCGACCGTAAATCAGGAGAAGTGAAGCGAACAGCTTCCCGCTTTGATCTTGTGTTCGGGTCCAACTCAGAACTTCGCGCACTCGCTGAAGTGTATGCGCAGAACGACAACCAAGAAAAATTCGTACGCGACTTTATCGCAGCATGGGTAAAAGTGATGGACGCTGATCGATTTGATTTTAAATTAAAATAATAGATAATGAACGCACCTAATCACGATTTCTGATCAGAATTTGCTGCTTCAGAGTTCTTGAGATTAGGTGCGTTTTTTCTCATAAAAAAAGACAGGGTACCTCCCCGCCTTAAATGTCTAACATGTGTTTCGTTCTATTTACCGAACCGCTTACGATAACCACATTTTCTGCAAAGTTCCTCAACAGCTTCTCTTCGCGAAAAACCATCTACAAGATTATTTGCTCGGTCACCTTCAATAATAGATGAAAAGTGTGTTTCATTAATATTTCCTAAGTTGATAACACCTTCTCCATCTAAGCAGCATGGAATGACTGTACCGTTCGCCAGAATACCCGCTTGATTGCGGAGGCCGTAGCAGAATCCTTTTCCGTCATCCTCTTCCTCATGAAGTGCCGGCCATTTAAACTCGTAATCTTGATTGATGAAAATTTGATCAGCCAGTTTAATTCCTTTACCCGGCGTGAGCTTTTCTTCAATTCTAAATCCGAGATTAAATTCGTTTTCAATAATCTCAAGCAGCTGACGGTTACGCTGTTTTTCCAAGTTCGTCGCATTGTCTTGCGTCAGGTTCCAAAGCCTTAAAGAAACAAATAACGGAGATTCCCTCGTTGCTTCTTGTACAAAAGAAAGAATCGTTCTTACGTATTCTTCTTTATCCGTCATACTCTGACCGACGTGGCCATCAAAACTATGAAGAGAAAAATTCATCTGTCTGAGCGCAGGCTTATTGATAAGCTTGTCCCAATTCTTTTTGATGAGCGTTCCATTCGTAGTGATATTAACTTTAAACCCTCTTTCATGGGCTAAGTCTAACAGCTGATCGATTTTCGGATGAAGCAGTGGCTCACCTTTTA
The DNA here is from genome assembly GCF_014836645.1 of Fictibacillus norfolkensis. Lineage (GTDB taxonomy): Bacteria > Bacillota > Bacilli > Bacillales > Fictibacillaceae > Fictibacillus > Fictibacillus norfolkensis. Next base: position 22,692 of record NZ_JACSQM010000009.1, on the reverse strand, counting down.
CATGCAAATAGATGAAATCAGTATAAGGCTTGATCTGGTCTAATCGTTTTGTAAAATCATCAACAGAAATGAACTGCTTGGCTCGTTCAGTTGGAGGACAAAAATGACACGCCAAATTACAGATGCTTGTAATTTCTATATAGAACTTCTTAAATCTTTTCAAAGTATTTCCTCATTTCGCAAACTCATTATACATACACCAAAAGCTTTTGTGCACGTAAGCTACCTGCTTTTTTAACTCTTTCTTATTAGAGCACAATTCATAAAAAAGATAAACGTGTTATGAGGAAATTGACGATAGAAACGCAATGTTAGTTGTTGGGGTGGTATTATTCAAGATTTGACATAACACTGTTAACGACAGTATACTGTTAATGACAGTAAAAAAATAAATTAGAAATGGAGAGTGTATACATCATGAAACATACAGGAAGACATACAGGAGCATTTCTATTGTTATTTCTTACAGAAGGAGATAATTACGGGGGAAGACTATTGCAAAAATGTGAAGAAGAGCTTCCAGTCAATCCCATCGATAGCGCGATCTTGTATCGTACATTAAAAAAATTGGAGCAAGAAGAAGCAATTGAATCTTATTTGAATACCACTGATCAACACAAACCAATGAGGATGTACAAAATAACCGCCATTGGAAAAAAAAAATTAGAAGAACATCAGTTGGATATAGAGGAAAAAATGAAGAATTTATCCTTTTTCATAGAGAAATATAACGATTGGAAGACACAAATTAATGCTTAGCGGAATCATTCTATATAGCTTAGCCACTATTTATTTGATAATTTCTTTTAAGAAAAATAAACTCAAAACAAAATTAGCGTTAATTAGTGCATGGAAAATGTTTCGAAAAGTTCTCCCAGATTTATTAGCAATCATGTTATTTGTTGGATTAACGTTGTCATTATTGTCACCTGACTTGATATCTTCAGTGATAGGTGAAAATTCGGGATTATTAGGTATGGTTTATTCTACAATTCTTGGCTCTGTTGCTTTAGTTCCAAGCTTTATTGTCTTTCCTCTCGGTCGTACACTCGTTCAAAATGGTGCTGCCCTCCCTCAAGTAGCGGTTTTAATGTCTACCCTAATGTCTGTAGGACTTGCTACTTTAACTATGGAACAAAAAATATTTGGGAGGAGTTTTGCGTATGCTCGAAATGCCTCTGCCATAATTATGTCTCTTCTATTTGCATGGATAGTTTGGGTGGTGATGGTGTGAAAAAATTAAAAAGATATCGTCTCTTTCTAGTATTACTAGTGGGACTGTTAGTAATTGCATATATAAATCAGTCTATTGCCATGAATACTATTCAGTTAACTGCTGAAAGTCTCTGGAATATGCTGTTTTTACTTCCACCGATTTTTATTTTAGTAGGGCTATTAGATCAGTGGATAAAAAAAGAATCTTTAATAAAATATATGGGTGACAAATCGGGTATATATGGAATCTTGTTCACCTTAATATTAGCAACTGTTGCTGCAGGTCCACTTTATATAGCCTTTCCCATAGCAGTGTTATTATTAAAAAAGGGAGCTAGCGTTCGTTATATCGTGTTTTTCTTAGGAGCTTGGTCCACTGTAAAACTACCCGTACTAGTATATGAATTCACTTCATTCGGTGCAAAGTTTACACTTACTCATATTTTCTTTGGACTAGGTTTTTACTATATAGCTGGAATCCTTTTTGAAAAAATATATGATCGGCAAAATTTATTAAAGAATGAAATTGTATAAGGCAACCTTCCACTCCAATCAATTGTCAAAGGTGACGGAGTTAAAAGCAACTATCTTCTAGAAAAGAGCGATTTAAAAAGTAGAGAAACCAACACGAGTTCCTCTACTTTTTTAGTGTGTATAATATTAGATTAAGGTCTTTTCCTAAACGAAAAAAGAATAAACAACAGAATAAACCAAATAGGTGTCAGCAATAACGCCGGACGTGTAGCGTCTGCCACAAGCAACACGATTAAAATGACCCCGAACAGCGCGAGTACCACATAGTTAACGAATGGAGCAAAAGGTGCTTTGAATGTTGACTTCTTGTGCAGGTCTTTACGTGTTTTACGGTATTTAATATGGCTGAACAAGATCACGCTCCACACCCAGATGAAACAGATCGCACTAATGGTTGTTACGATGCCAAAAGCTTGTTCTGGGATCAGCTTACTGAGGAGCGCTCCCACTGAAACAACTATAGTCGAAACCCAAAGCGCGTTACCAGGCACCGAATTTTTCGTTAGTTTCTTAAAAGATCGAGGAGCCTGTTCACTCTTGCTTAAAGTAAATAGGATACGACTCGTTGAAAATAATCCGCTGTTGCAGGCAGATGCCGCTGAAGTCAACACAACAAAATTGATGATTCCAGCCGCAAGCGGAATTCCTATTAAGCTGAACGTTTTAACAAACGGACTTTCCACTGCGTTTAACTCTGTCCAAGGATTGATGCAGAGCAGCACGATCAATGCGCCAACGTAGAAGAATAGAATTCGAAGTGGAATCTTATTGATCGCAGAGGGAATATTCTTTCTAGGATCAGACGTTTCTGCTGCAGCCACACCAACCAATTCTACTCCGACAAACGCGAAAACAACCATCTGAAAAGAGAGTAAGAATCCCGTCATGCCATTAGGAAACAAACCTCCATGATCCCACAGGTTGTTTATAGAGACCGTTCCCGCATCCGTCTGGTAACCAATAACAAGTAGAACAACGCCGATCACAATTAACGCTAGAATCGTAACCACCTTTATTAAAGCGAACCAAAACTCCAATTCCCCAAAAAGCTTTACCGTTAATAGATTCAGTCCAAGTAAAAGAAGCAAACAGACAATTGCTGGAACCCACTGCGGTATGTTAAACCAATATTGTACATAGACACCGACCGCTATCACATCTGCCATCGCTGTCATGATCCAGCAGAACCAATACGTCCATCCTGTGATAAACGCAGCTCGCGGACCAAGATAATCCTCCGCGATATCGGTAAACGACTCATAGCCTTCCTTCGAAAGCAACAGTTCCCCTAGTGCTCTCATCATAAAAAACAATGCAATACCAACGTTAAATAAGCAAATATAACAGACGGTCCGGCAAGCTGAATCGCTTTTCCTGAACCCAAAAATAACCCCGTACCAATTGTTCCGCCAATGGCAATCAGCTGCACATGGCGGTTAGCTAAATCTCTCTTCAACTCTTGCTGTGACACGTATGAATCCTCCTTCTAAGATGCAAATACAACGAAAAAAAGAGACTGGAAGAATCTCCAATCTCGTGTACATTAGAATATGAAAAAAACATTCACTGCGCTATAAATGACAGGCACAACAAAGTCAAAATTCAATACTCTTCTGTCCGTTTGCCTGAGATTGTGAACCCTTCGGCGCCGCTTAACATGCGGTCTCTCCAGAAGCTGCTCCTACTGTAGTACGACCTACAGCAATCATAGCTTGCTATCTTTAATATATATTTCTAAATAATTCCCTATACTAGTACGAACTTAGGAAAATGTCAACCTGTAACATAGAGTTCACTTTTTTTTATTAAACTTCATTAAAGCCAATGTGGCTAAAAAAATGATAAAAAATGTGCTAACCACTACTGTCCAGTTCATATCGTTCTCCTCTCACCCTTTATCTATCTCTCTACCCTGGAAAAGGAAAACAAAATCATTCAGGTAAACCGTGACTTCTATCAAAATCAATAAAGCCAGAGACTTGATAATATCTCTGGCTTTTACATGATGATCACTAGTGACGTGGCTTTTCTCTGAACCAGAGCGTAGCTATCCATTTCTCACCTTTTGTTAAGGGACGAGAACCATGAAGTGAAAGATGATGTGGGTGATCTGTATTTTTTATACAGTTTTCAAAAACGAGTAAACTCCCTTCTTTAGGAGCTACTTCGAAATTTAGCGATGGAAAAAAAGTTTCTCCTCCTCCAGTAGTCACAGAGTTTAAATAGAGAAGGGCTGTTACGATCCGTTGTCCTCCATTCGATAAATATGTTCTCCCTAACTGAGTGGAGGGACTAAACGTATCATAATGAGCATCAAATTTTCCGCCGACCTGATACCTAACCACTTGTAACTGTTCTGCATGAGTAAGCGGCTTGTTTACTATAGAGGCAATGCGCTGTGCAATCTGATGAACCGTTTCATTTAACAGATGAGGAAGCCACGCTTGATCTGATTTTCGTATGTCCGCTGCTCCAACGACCGTTGAAGGCTTTAAACGTTCTTTGGCTAAAGCTATTAATTGCTGACATTCACTATCACTCAATATATTTTCGTAAATCGCAACAAAAGGTATTTCACTGTAAACAATAGAAGGCTCTTTCAACTTAATCACCTACATATCCTAAATTTACAGCTATCCTATGCCATACCCATAGTGACCGTGAACCTAAATTCTTTTTGTCTGTTAACAGAAAACTCCGTTAGAATAACCTCGGTAGTGGGTTGATTATAGGGTATTTCTTCTACATGTAATAATGTTAAATAAAACAGTAACTACTGCATAAAATAAAAAACATAAAAATAGTACACCCTGTGCAGGTTTTTATAATTATGTTCTATCATTTTTTCAAAACAACATTATAAAATTAAATTCTTTCATATGTGCAATCTCGGCTAATAGAAATTATAGAAAAGCACTTCTTTTTTATCCATAAATGAAGCGTCGAATACGGTCTTCATGCTTCCTTTAAAAAAGCGCCTGCCCCTTTTAGTAGTTGGGACAGGCATCTTTGTTTGCATTTTCTCATTTTATAGTTTCGGATACACGACGGTCCCATCCTCTTCAATGATTGGCACGGCTCCCCACTGTCCCAATTCATGAGAGACTATCCTAGGATCTCCCTTGGAATTAGGTATAAGATGGCGCACATCCCATCCATTTGCCTGTAGCCAGTTGCTGATAAGCAGACGGTGACATCTTGCCGGGTGATGTTCTGAACACATATAAACCAGATTTTTTTGTTTAGCTTGTTCCTTGAGCTGTTCCAAAGCATACTGAAAATCATCCGTGAGCGTATAATCTGCATAGTTGTGAAATGAACGGTTATTCCAACCTTCGTTCAATTGCTCTCCTACAACTCCGGCTATTTTTCTTCTACCGCCTAGACCTGGGTAATGTCGATAATAAATTCCTGCTTCTTTCAACCATTGGACCATGTTTTCTTTATTAAAATGTGAATTCCTACGACTTGCAGGAAATGCCCGGACATCTGCAACAAAGCTAATTTCTGCTGCTTGGAGTATCTTTAAGAACTGTTCTTTTGAATGATTATAATGTCCAATCGTATAGATTTTCATAATGAATCTCCCTTTTAAAACCAATACTGTCTTAACTCCGGATTACTCTTTTTTCAAGGAGCGTTCGGAATAGGGTGCCATAGATTCGCTATATCTACTAATCGTTAAGTTTTAACATAGTCAATATTAAACGGCCACATCTCACATATTAAATACCCTTATTAAACTGGAATGAATCAAAGGTACATTTCGTATATTTAGGATGCTAATAAATAATTTAAAGAAGAAATTAACATATTAAGTAACTTCCCTTGCAAAGTATGTTAAGTAAATGAAGCACGAGAACCGTCTCTGTGCTTCCGCTTCTCAAGAACTTTCTTGATCCTAGATAATCTTCTCATTCTCATGTTTTTTCAGGACAAGCATAAGATGGTAGAAGAAATAATTGAGAAAGGAATGCCTATCTATGATCTCGTTTCGAAAAATGCTAGGAGCCTCATTATATGCCACCATGTCCATCAGTTTTTGGGGAATATCTTTTGTCTCGACTAAAGCAGTACTGGACAAGCTTGATCCTTTTACTCTTCTGGTCATCCGTTTTGGTATAGGTGCATTGTTTTTATTTATACTTATCCTTGTGAAAAAGAAACATTCCATGAAACTCCCGATACAGTATATCCCGCACTTAATTGTATTAGGGATTCTTGGGGTTTTTCTTCATCAGGTCATTCAAGCGAGCGCACTTTTATCTATTGATGCATCCTCTGCAGGCTGGCTCATTACGTTCTCTCCGGTTTTCACTGTCGTTCTTTCCATGGTCTTTCTGCATGAAGAGTTGACAGTTCCAAAGGCAGTTGGAATTATTTTGGCCATTAGTGGTGTGTTGCTGGTCACAACAGCAGGTGGAGATAGGTCCTTAGGATTCTCAATCAACATCGGGTATCTACTGATGGTTCTCAGTACCTTAAATTGGGCCATTTATTCAGTTTTACTAAAAAGCCTAAAGGTGCCCTTGCCTGCATTGGTCCTCACCTTTTACATGAGTGCTTTGGGACTTTTGCTTACTCTCCCATTCATTTATCAGAATAAAAGCTGGGAAAAGCTTGCTCTTCTAGATGGAGTAGAATGGGCTCATCTTATTTTCCTTGGAGTCTTTGTATCCGGTATTGCCTATTGGTACTGGGCAAAAGCATTGGAGGTGTTGGAAGCAACTCAAGTATCTGTTTTCTTATACCTCGAACCAATCTCTACACTAATAGCAGCCGTGCTACTTCTACATGAAAAGGTCATTTATACCAGTATTCTAGGTGGAGCAATCATTATCCTTGGGGTTATTATCGTAAATGGTCATCTAGTTGGACTGATAAATCGATGGAGTGCGAGGAGGTAGGGAAAGCAAAGGGACGGTTCTGCTGCTTCCTAACTTACAACTGTAAACACTAAAGGATTCACCTTTCCATCTAATTATACAATAAGAAGCACGAGAACCGTCCCCGCGCACCTAAACTAAATAACTAAAAGATACGCGCTGATCAATAACTGAAACAATCCAGAGATTTAAAAAAATCTCTGGATTGTTAATCCGATAAATTTCATGTGTCTATTTACAATTTCTCAGTAAAAGCAGCAAGATTTTCTAGCGTGGACCTTAGTCCAGTGTCGTGATCTTCCTTACGAATACCTTCTGGTACGTTTTCACAAACGATTGTAACATTAGTGCCTCCCGAAACATCTTCCAATATCCATTTCTGTATCATCTCACCCGAGAAAGCAGGATCTTCGGAATTGAAGTTAACAGATTGGATAATTCGCTGGTTTGGGACCAGCTCCAAAAATGTTCCTTCCGCCACATCGGTGTTATCCGACGTTTTGCCAAGAATCAACTCATCCAATTCATACGTAAGCGTCATTTTATAAGCTCCTCCTTCACGGCAATCATAGGTATCAATTTTACCCGACATCCCTTCAGGCGGAAGCCATTGAATTAGTGAATTCGGATTTATAATAGCTAGATAGACGATTTGAGGTGGAACTGGGATCACTTTTGAAGCAGTATCTGTTCTCCGATTTCTTGACAAATTCACCCTAAAAACCTCCTTGTAATTAACTCTAAAGGAAAATTCGTCGCTTCCTGCTTATCACCTGCTTAAAGATGCTACTTATAAAATGTAAGATGTCTCTAAAGATCCAGATCAATGATGCATTCCAAATAACCAATCCTTTTATTTCAGCATAGGTTTTTTAAAAGCATACAAGAAAAATAATAAAATAAACCAAATGGGTGTCAGCAATAACGCCGGACGTGTAGCTTCTGCCACGAGCAGCACGATCAAAATTAACCCAAACAGCGCGAGCACCACATAATTAATGAATGGAGCAAAAGGTGCTTTGAACGCTGACTTATTGTGCAGATCAGATCGTGTTTTACGGAATTTAATATGGCTGATCAAGATCACGCTCCACACCCAGATGAAACAGATAGCACTGATGGTTGTTACGATGCCAAAAGCCTGCTCTGGAATCAACTTGCTGAGCAGCGCTCCCACTGAAACGACTATAGTCGAAACCCACAATGCGTTTCCCGGCACAGAATTTTTCGTTAGTTCCTTAAAAGATCGAGGAGCCTGCTCACTCTTGCTTAACGTAAATAGAATGCGACTCGTCGACAAACGCGAACACAACCATTTGGAACGAGAGTAGGAAACCAGTCACACCATTAGGAAACAAACCTCCATGATCCCACAGGTTGTCTAAGGAAACCGTTCCCGCATCCGTTTGGTAACCCATAACGAGTAGGACAACGCCTATCACAATTAACGCTAGAATCGTAATCACCTTGATCAAAGCGAACCAAAACTCCAATTCTCCGAAAAGCTTTACGGTTAAAAGATTTAGCCCAAGTAAAAGAAGCAAACAGACAATTGCTGGAACCCCCTGCGGTATGTTAAACCAATATTGTACATAGACACCGACCGCTATCACATCTGCCATCGCTGTCATGATCCAGCAGAACCAATACGTCCATCCTGTGATAAACGCAGCTCGCGGACCAAGATAATCCTCCGCGATATCGGTAAACGACTCATAGCCTTCCTTCGAAAGCAACAGTTCCCCTAGTGCTCTCATCATAAAAAACAATGCAATACCAACGTTAAATAAGCAAATATAACAGACGGTCCGGCAAGCTGAATCGCTTTTCCTGAACCCAAAAATAACCCCGTACCAATTGTTCCGCCAATGGCAATCAGCTGCACATGGCGGTTAGCTAAATCTCTCTTCAACTCTTGCTGTGACACGTATGAATCCTCCTTCTAAGATGCAAATCAAACGAAAAAAAGAGACTGGAAGAATCTCCAATCTCTCTTGTACATGAGAATATGAAAAAAGCATTCACTGCGCTAAAACTAACAGCACAACAATGTCAAAATTCAATACTCTTCTGTCCGTTTGCCTGAGATTGTGAACCCTTCGGCGCCGCTAACAAAGCGGTCTCTCCAGAAGCTGCTCCTGCTGTAGTACGACCTACAGCTATCATAGCTTTCTATCTATTAATTTTTTTAGTTCTGAATATAGTTTTTAATACTATTACGGAGTTGGGGTTTTGTCAAATGTACAATAATGGGTTCTAATCTACTTACATTAATAATTATTAATCTGCTACCTTTAAAAGTGATAAAATATATGGAGAAGAATCCCAAAAGAGGTGACACACTTGATTATTTACGAAGCGACAAAAACCGAATTTATTTCCGATGTTACAAACGAGCTTCTCGTCGAACGTCTTTACGAGTCATACCAACAGAAAATCGGCCGTACTTCTAAAAGTGAAATCAACTCATGGGAGAACTCTCTTCACCGTATGTCAAATGTGATGCAGGATAACGAGATTCCGGATGATGCATCTGTCGCGATAGAATTCAAGATTCCGAATACATCTAAACGAGTCGACTTTCTAATAGCTGGCCATGACGGTGCTCAAGATCATGTGGTGATTGTAGAGTTAAAACAGTGGTCAGAGGTTGAAAAGGTAACGTCTAAAGATGCGCTTGTGTCTACCTATCTTGGAGGGAAAATGAGAACGGTAACGCATCCATCTTATCAAGCTTGGTCATACGCTGCTTTAATTGAAGATTTTAATCAGAATGTACAAGATCAACATATTGCATTGAAACCGTGTGCCTATTTACATAATTATCGAAAGTTAGAAAATGACCCATTGATGGACCCTCACTATTCAGATCATCTTGTTAAAGCACCTGTGTTTGCAAAAGGTGAGATACAGAAATTAAGAGATTTTATAAAGAAATACGTTCGTTACGGTGACCATAACCAATTGATTTATCAGATTGAGCGAGGTAAAATTCGGCCGTCTAAATCCTTACAAGATTCTCTCGCAAGCTTATTAAAAGGTAATCAAGAATTTGTGCTTATTGATGAACAAAAAGTGTTTTACGAAGATGCCTTTCACTTAGCAATTGAGAGTATCAAAAGCAATCAGAAGACAGTAATGGTAATTGAAGGAGGACCAGGAACCGGGAAATCCGTTATGGCTATAAACCTTCTTGTGAATCTTATCAATGAAAACTTAACAGCCCTATATGTCTCAAAAAATTCAGCTCCACGTAACGTTTATGCTTCTAAACTGAAAGGCACCATCAAGAAAACACAAATCGATAATCTATTTAAAGGTTCAGGTAGTTTCTATGAATCAGAAAAGAATGAGTTTGATGTACTCATCATAGATGAAGCTCATCGTTTGAATGAAAAGTCAGGATTATTCAGCAATTTAGGAGACAACCAGATAAAAGAAGTAATCCATTCATCTAAATTTACTATTTTCTTTATCGATGAAAACCAAAAAGTGACACTAAAAGATATTGGAAGTATAGATTTAATTAAAAAGTATGCAAATGAGTTAGATGCTGAATTAGTACAAGGGAAACTCACTTCACAATTTCGGTGCGATGGATCTGATGCATATATCGCCTGGCTTGATGACGTACTTCAAATCAGAAAAACGGCTAATACAAATGATAGAGGCGTAGATTACGACTTTAGAGTGTATGATAATCCGAATAGTATGCTGCAGGAAATTGAAGAGCTAAATAGGAAAAACAATAAATCACGTATGCTTGCCGGTTACTGTTGGGAGTGGCCAAAAAATGGTCGGACGAGTACTCTTCATAAAGACATTGTTATTCCAGAACATAATTTTAATATCAGCTGGAACCTCTCTGACAGCATATGGGCAATACACCAGGATTCTGTCTCTGAGGCAGGTTGCATTCACACATCTCAAGGACTTGAATTTGATTATGTCGGTGTTATTATTGGGCCAGACCTTGCCTTTCAGGATGACCAGGTAATGACCGACTACACAAAACGCGCAAAAACTGATCAATCCCTTAAAGGTATTAAGACGCTAGCAAAAGAAAATCCAGAAAAAGCTCATGCCCTGGCAGACCAAATTATTAGGAACACATACCGAACTCTTATGACTAGAGGACAAAAAGGATGTTTCATCTTCTGTACGGATCCAGAATTAAATGAGTATTTTAGAGAACGACTGAAGAAATCAGTTGTTTATCAGGATTTGTCACCTCGTCAGGTAGAAGTGGCTGCGGAAGATCGGAGTAAGTATTAAAGCTAGTTTGTAAACAAACACAAAAAAGGATGAACAACATGAATGAAATTAAGCAGCTAATAAACGCTATCAATGAATTTCGAGATGAAAGAGGATGGAAACCTCACCACAATCCAAAAGATCTTGCCATTTCTCTTTCCATTGAAGCAGCTGAATTATTAGAAGATTTTCAGTGGAAAAGCAGTGAAGAGGCTGTAGAACAAAACATTGAAAACATTAAAGAAGAAATTGCTGATGTATTCATCTACGGACTTATGCTCTGCAGTGAATTGGATTTAGATGTCGAGACAATTATTAAAGATAAGATTAAGAAAAATGGGTTGAAGTATCCTGTTTCAAATAGTTAGATACGAAAAAAAAACAAAATGAAATAAGAAACAGCACCTTTATAAAGGAGGTGCTGTTTCCTTATTTAAAGGATTATTATTTATGGTAAGGTTCCCCTCGATTAATCCTGAAAGCTCTATAAATCTGCTCAACCAACACCAGCTTCATCAACTGATGCGGATACGTAATCTTTCCAAACGAAATCTTCTCATTCGCGCGCTTCATGACAGCATCACTCAACCCTAAAGAGCCTCCAATGACGAAGGCAACCTTGCTCTTGCCATACGTCGCAAGCTGATCTAAATTCTTAGCTAAATCTTCAGATGACACAGCCTTACCTTCGATCGCCATTGCAATCACATGAACATCCTGACCGATCTTTGCCAGAATTCTTTCACCTTCAGCGTTTTTAACCATGATCATCTCTTGATCACTTAGTGTTTCAGGTGCTTTTTCATCTGGCACCTCGATAATTTCTACTTTTGCATAAGGTCCTAGTCGTTTTAAGTATTCATCAATACCTAGTTTTAAGTATTTTTCTTTTAATTTCCCTACGGAAATGATTGAAATATTCACTTGTTGAAAACTTCCTTTCAAATAAGTTATCCCCAGAACTTATCCACATATGCACAATTAGTGCTATATCTTGTAGGCGTTCATATGTTCGATACTTTATATGCACCTTTGTTATCGCAGTATTCACAACCTGTTGATAACTCGTCATTCTCTGTTAGTAACTCAACAACAGGTGGCGTTTCAAACTCATCCACAATGATGTCAATCGCAAGCTCAGCATGGTCTTTGCAACAAATAATAACCAAATCTTTTCCCTCCTAACTTATCCACAATCCTTCTTCTTACACTAACGAAATTACAGCTGTGTGTAAACAATCTGCTAAAATAAAGTTGTCCACATGTGGAATCAACTAATAGTTTTTTCTTAAATGGTGGGTGACGTTTTGTTTTTCTTGTCTTAGTCTCTTTATTTTTCTTCCTTCACCGCCAAGTTGATTGAAGTGTAAGGTGGCGAGACTCCTGCGGGACAAGCGGTCAGGTGAGACACTTAATGGCGCATAGCGGCAAGTGGCTCACCGCCTGCCCCGCGGAAAGCGAGCAACCTGGAACGGAAATCAACTCACTTCCAAAGACACCAAAGCCTCACCAAAAAGAAAAACAGGAGACCCTAAAGCCCCCTGTTTCCCGCTTTTATTGAGATTGCTTACCACCGCTCAATTCAACTTTCACGGTCTTCTTCTTCCCATCACGATAATACGTCACATCCACCTCATCACCAATCTTCGCTTTTGTATAAAGGAACTTACGAAGAGCGATTGGGTCTTTAATCTTCTCTCCACCCATCTCGACAATAACGTCCATTTCCTTAATACCCGCACGAGCTGCTGGTGAAGCTGACGTGATCTCCATAACAACGACACCTTCTTGTACGCTGTCTGGAATCTTCAACGTTTGTTCACGCTGATACGTGTTCACTTGAGAAAGCGGAATGATGTTAACCCCTAAGAACGGTCGGCGTGTTTCACCATAGTTCTCTAGGTCTTCGATGATCGGTTTTGCCACATCAGATGGAATGGCAAATCCGATTCCTTCTACTTCGTTCTGAGCAATCTTAGAAGAGTTGATCCCGATCACCTGACCAGCGATGTTAATCAAAGCACCACCGCTGTTACCAGGGTTGATCGCTGCGTCTGTTTGAATAACTTCAGCTTGCCAATCTGGGTTTCCGTCTTGATCCAGATCAACTGGAATCGAACGGTCCGCACTTGATACGATACCTTGTGTGACTGATCCTGGGAAGTTTCCGAGCGGGTTACCGATCGCGATAGCAGGTTCACCACGTTTTAAGTCACCAGATACCCCAAATTCCGCTACACTATCGACCTTGCTGCCATCAATCTCAACTACAGCTAAATCCATGAGAGGATCTGTTCCACGTAGTGTGCCTTTAAGCTTCGTGCCGTTGCTAAGCGTGATCTCAATCTGGTTCGCATCGGCCACAACGTGGTCATTTGTTACCACATACGCTTTATTGCCTTCTTTTTTATAAATAACACCTGATCCTGTGCCCGCTGGCTGCTGGCTCCAAAAATCAGTCTGCTGAATGTTGATGACTTCCACTACCGCTCCAGATGCTTTATCAACGGCATCCGTTACATTCGTCGTCAGATCGACATCCACTTTTCGCTGTTCTACATCTTCGTCAGTACCTAGACCATTTTGTTCTTCATTCGGAGGATACAGATTGTCTGGCAAAAGACCAGCTCCTCCTAGTGCAGGTACTGTAAATAAGACAAGCAAACCGCCTAGAATAGCTCCTAGCAAAGCTGGTAGAAACTTTCCTCCACGGTTTCCTTTTTGTCGAGATGGTGATTCATAATCATCATCGTAATAGCCCATATGCTCCTCACCGTTCCTTTCAACAATTAAATGGATGAATTCATAACCTAGTATAAGCAATTAGTCCTGAAATTATGGACATTTTGGGTTATTTTTCATAATTTCCCACACTTATTGTTATTTCCGGAAACGGCTTACTTTAAACAAGTAAGTATTTAGACTAAAGCCAATTTTGTTGGCTGACTCGCATCTGTATCGTGCAGAATCACTTGTTCACCTGCTGAGATATCATACGTTTTTAACGTCTGCTCAACAGCTAAGCGAGCAATATCCTTCATGTTGTTGTCTCTACTCAAGTGAGCAAGATAGATGTGTTTCGTGCCGTCACCGATTACATCAGCGAGAGCATGTCCACAATCTTCGTTCGAAATATGACCATGGTCCCCTAAGATTCTTCGTTTAATGTTCCATGGATAACGTCCCATCATGAGCATGTTGATGTCATGGTTCGATTCGATCACGAGCGAGTGGCTGTCACGAATGATACCTTTCATACGATCGCTTACATAGCCTGTATCTGTCATGAGTGCTAGCTTGCGGCCGTTGTGATGAAACACGTAGAACATTGGCTCCGCCGCGTCATGAGACACGCCAAAGGATTCAACTTCTAAATCGTTGAACGTTTTAACACTTTCCATCTCAAACTCAAACTTTTGCTCGGTCGCTACTTCTCCAATCAAACCGTTCATAGCATTCCACGTGTTTTTGTTCGCATAGATCGGCAGCTTAAATTTTCGAGCCAGCACACCGAGTCCTTTTATGTGATCGCTATGTTCATGCGTGACGAGGATGCCGTCAATGTCGGCCACCTCACCACATGCTGCTTTTTCAAATAAAATCTGAATCTGTTTGGCACTTAAGCCCGCATCCACGAGCAAGCGTGTTTGTTCGGTTTCAACGTAAACAGCGTTTCCCGAACTGCCGCTTGCAAGAACGCTAAATTTTAAACTCATAACCGCATGTTCCTCTCTACTCTGCCTTTTCCGTCAAAACTTGAATGGAACTGTCAGTCGCATTAACTAAATACTGTCCGTCCTTGGTTTCTATGAACCACGTAGGTGTATAAACCTGAACTTCCCCTTCACCTACAAGGCTATAGTGGCCAAGCTCTACTTTTTGTATATGATCACCTTTTTGAAGGTTCGTTTCTAATAGTTTCTCAAGCGCCTTGCTAGGTGAGATGATCTGTTGAAAAGCACCCTGTCTTGTAATAAAGAGATAGGTCTGCATAAAACTAGTAAGATTTCCTTTGTCATCAAGCTTGAACTTAATCATTCCGTTCGGCACATCAAAATCTTTTCCGTCAGAAACAATGCCAAAATTAGTAGGATTATAGAAGACCTTTTTCTCTTGATAGACTTGTGTAAACCAGACGATATTGCTCTTTTTATCCCATTCATAAAAAGCGTATTCTTTACCGCGGGTTATGTTATCTTCTGCAAATTGATTAAGCTCTGAGATCAGATCTTTTGTATCCTTCTTCGGAAGATCCATCGGTTTACTAAGATTATATTGAAGGGTGATGTCAGTGCTCGCTTCCTTATCCAGCGATACATTTTTTTCAGGGAATTTCTTTTCTTCCTCCGAGAACTTGTAACGCTGGGCACTGATTAAGGTTTGTTTTTCTTTATATTTCGGCAGCTTTTCCGATAGTGATATTTCGTTATTCGCTAACCGCTCTTCTAAAGGCTGATCTGTAAGTCTCGAGATGTTGTTAATGTCGTTCTTTTGATAGAGCTGATAACCCAAGAATAGATTTAAGACAAGAAAGGTAAGGATAAAAATACTTTTTGTTCTTTGCCAATTCAATTAAATCCTTCCTTTCCTGTCTGTGAAAATAACGGCTGCCATCCTTTAGCATCATAATTAATAAACCATTGTGGCTCTAGCTTATATACATGTGGTTCTTTTTGCTTTTTCATCGTGAATCCAATTCGAATATCTTGTACATAGTTCTGGTTGTAATCTTTTTCTTCAAGCTCTTTAATAACATCTAACCCTGATTGGATGTTTACCTTCTGTGAAAGATAAGACTTTTGGTCGAGTTGTAACTGAACGAGTGAGCGCTGATATTCCTTAAGCTCGTTTTCATACCACACTAGGCTCATCTGCATCTCCGGATCCAACACAGGCAAATTCTCAACAAACAGCCAGAAGTTTGCGGAATACGTTGATAGACCGGAAAGAATATATGGGTTTCCCCATCCTGCGTGCGTATTGATGTAGTCTAAAGATTGATAGAGTGGTGAAATATTTGGTGTTGTGTTTGGGTTCCGATTTCCGGCAAAGTTTGTGAACGTGAATCGATTTTGCACCTCATTCACAACCATTGCTGCTGTTCCATCAGCATATGTGATCTGATTTTTATCAGATGCACTTTTAACAGCTAACGGATCTTTAAACAGTGCTTTTTTATACGTTTCATACGTATCTTCACCTGTTGCTTTAGAAAAGTACGTATAGCGAGTTAAGGCTAATGAATCTTGAGGTAAATAAAACCTTCTAAGGATCTCTGCTTGTCCTTCTTTCCCGTCACCCTCAATGTCATACTTGATATAAGGAATTAAGTTCCCCGTATCGACCCACTTATCCATATCTCTTATTAACGGATTTAGCTCATTATTAGTAGCCCTAATCTTTTGCATCTTATTTTGTTGATAAGAAACAAGATAGCCTTCGATACTATCTGTCATCTTATCTTGATATAAAAAGATTCGGTCTACATTTTGTGGTTTAGTAGCTTGTATCTCGGATTCAAATGAGAAGATTTCTTTATAAATATCCTGACTCATACCTACTGGAAAAATAATCTCCACATACTTGTTGTCGCGTAAAAACTTTTCATTAGGATCGAAAGCTCGATTATTTTTAGAGCCAGTATCAAATGTAAATTTTGTTTCGTTCAAGCCCATTTGAAATTCTTTCATTAAGTTGCTTGCTTCAAGTCCGTACAACTCATCCCCACTATGGTAGATCACCTGTGTAGGGTAAACAAGTTGCTTCATGCCAGCTTCAACATCTACTTCCTGTTTCTTAACGATACGAGCTCCTTCTAAAGATGGATAGCTTGGCTTGAAAGTCCATAAGCTCCATGTGAGAACAAGGCTCAAACCGATTAATAAAGTAAGCGCGATCGATTTGATATGTTCATAATTCTTCTTAAAAAATGTGATCACTTCTTTTGCATGTGTAATCCACTTTAACCAGTTCATTGCTGCAGCCCCTCCTTAACCTTTTTTAAAGGAAGAGTAAAGTGGATGGTCGTTCCTTGGCCCCATTCACTTTCTGCCCAGATGTCTCCGCCATGCGCAAGTACGATTTCTTTTGCGATCGCGAGACCTAGGCCTGTGCCTCCAATATCTCGAGAACGGGCACGGTCTACCCTAAAGAATCGATCAAAGATCTTAGAAACGTTATTCTTCGGGATTCCAACACCTTGATCTGAAATACTTACCTTCACCTTGCGGCCGATCACGGAAGCGTTAAAGGTGATCGTTCCACCTTCAGGAGAATATTTCATCGCGTTCGAGATGATATTATCAAGCACTTGTGTCATCTTATCCGTATCCAGTTGAACGTTGATCTTGTGCTTAGGCAGGGACCTTGAAAGTTCAATATTTTCCTTTTCAAGCATCTCAAAACGATCGATGATGCCGTTTAAGAAGTCGACAAGATCAATTTCAAAAAAGTTAAATCGGTAATCTTTGCTGTCCATCTTTGATAATTGAAGCAGATCGGTTACGAGCCTGATCATACGTTCTGTCTCGTTCTGAGTAACCTCTAAGAAACGCGGAGCGATGTTCTCATCTTGCCACGCCCCTTCAGCCAGCGCCTCCAGATAACTTCTCATCGTCGTCAGCGGTGTTCTTAATTCGTGCGAAACGTTGAATACAAACTCACGTCGTTCATTATCGATCTGTTCTTGTTCAGTAACATCATGAAGAACACAAATAAGACCATTGATTGGCCCGTCATCTTTTTGTATCGTGGAGAAGTTTGCTCGCACCACATAATGCATGTCGTCTGTACTAAAATCGAGCAGCATGGATTCGTATTCGTTATAAAGCTCTTCCCACGTGTATTCCGTATTTAAACGCAATAGCTCCATAAGAGGCGTTCCCAGCGCGTTCTGTCTAGAGATGTTCAGCATCTCTTCAGATCGGTCGTTCATCAGGATGATCGCTCCGTCACGATCTGTCGCAATCACACCATCTGTCATGTACGTTAGAACGGAACGCAGCTTTCTACGTTCACTCTCTGTAATGGCCGTTGCTTCTTGCAGCTTAGTTGTTAAGTTGTTAAAGGTCATAGCAAGCTGACCGATCTCATCGTCTCCATACAGCTGAACTTTTCGAGAAAAGTCCCCTCTTGCCATAACAAGAGCTTGCTTTCTCATATCTGCCATAGGCCGTGTAATCGTACGTGCCAAAAAGACCCCTAGCAGTCCGGTTATAATAAGAGCGATTACGGTTCCTGTCACTAGAATGCTATTAATACGAGAGATTTGTTTAAAGATACCTTCAATAGAAGCTACTAAATAGATAGCCCCAATGTTCTCACCTGTAGCATCAATTTTGATCGGTTTTGCGAGCACCATGACCCGCTCTCCTTCATGAAGCATGATCTCATCATCGACCGTTCCTTCAAGAGCAAGCTTGATCTTCGGGTTGAAGCTGATCTGCCCCACCAACTGCGGTTTATTGCTCGCAAGCACCATACCGTCTTCATTAAGTACTTGGATCTCTTTCTCTTCGAACTCCTCGTCAATTAACGCTTGAATATCATCTTCAAGCGTTATCGGATCTTCACCATCTTCAGCTTTCTTTTCTTTGTACCGATCTTTGTCTTTCATCTTTTGCTCAACGTTAAACTCTAATAAATTCACTCTATCGTAAAGTGATTTAGAGAAACTCTGCCGAAGATCAGTTTCTAAGTTGTTGATAAAATAAACGCTGATCACTTGCATGGCTATTAAGATGAGCAACACATAAATCAATACAAACTTAACGTGTATTGATTTAAAAAAATTGACTTTATCCATCATAACTACTCCTGATCAGGATTTCTTAGGTAATACCCCACTCCGCGTCTTGTAATGATCCATAATGGGTGACTTGGATTATCTTCTACTTTTTCACGCAGACGACGAACCGTTACATCGACCGTTCTTACATCCCCAAAATAGTCATATCCCCATACCGTTTGAAGCAAGTGTTCACGCGTCATCACTTGTCCGATATGTTTGGCTAAATAATGCAGCAGTTCAAATTCACGATGTGTTAACTCAATCGTTTCACCACGTTTAGTCACGATATACGCATCAGGATGAATCGTAAGAGAACCGATCGTGATCTCATTGTTCTCATCTACCTCACGCTCTGATTCCTGCTGATGACGGCGCAGGTTAGCCTTAACACGTGCAATTAATTCCCGCGTGCTGAATGGTTTTGTCACGTAATCGTCTGCACCAAGCTCTAAGCCTAATACTTTATCAATTTCAGAGTCTTTTGCAGTTAGCATAATGATCGGCATATCGTACTTTTTACGAATCTCACGACAAACTTCCATGCCGTCTTTTAGTGGAAGCATAATATCTAATAAAATCATATCCGGCTTCTCTTTTTCTACCTTTTCTAACGCATTGATGCCATCATACGCGCAGCTTACGGTAAAACCTTCTTTTTCAAGATTAAACTGCAGAATATCTGCAATGGGCTTTTCATCATCCACAACGAGAATTTTCTTATCCATGAGAACGCTCCTTTTTCGGAAACTCTATTTTATATATAGCAGAATATTTTGTAGTATCGATTATATGGTATCTCTACTATTTTATCACAGTTGAAACTTTCTCCATACTACTAGCAAAACCTTCTAATTTTAGACAAAGAAAAGTTGGTTTCACTCTAGTTTTACGGTTGTGTAGCGTGAATTACATCCTGAAAAGTAATTCTATTAGATTCTAGCAAGAAAAACCTCCCAGGAAGCTATTGTTCCTAAGAGGTTTGTTTATTATATATCATCATTGAAGGGTTGATTGTAGTGTAAGATGCGAGACTCCTGTGGGACAGGCGGGCAGGTGAGACACTTAAAAGTGAAACGTACAAATGTGGCTCACCGCCTGCCCCACGGAAAGCGAGCATCTGAAACGAAAATCAACCTACTTCACATTACTTTAATTTTCACTTACAAAATCAGCTGGATCTTTAAGAACACCATTCTCATACACTTCAAAATGCAAATGCACACCAGTCGATTGACCCGTTGAACCCATCACACCAATCTTAGACCCCTTCTGCACCACATCACCTGCTGAAACAGAAATAGAATCTAAATGAGCATAAATGGTTCTCATGCCGTTATTGTGATCGATAATGATCTTGTTCCCATAATCTCCATCCCATCCTGCAGAAACAACTCTACCGTTATCTGCAGCCAGGATTGAGCGTTCTGAAGGTCGGGCAATATCCATACCTTTGTGTTCTTTACCCCAACGCGTGCCTTTATGGCTAGAAATATATCCACCTACAGCCGGCCATGAAAGAGTGCCTGTCCCTTTAGAAGGAATCACTTTTGTACCAATCTTTTGAATTTCCGTAACCGGTGTCTTCACTTGATTCTTCTCTAATATCTCTTTTTTCAGCACTTTGTTATCAGCTTTTCTTGTTGTATACGTAATATCTTCTAAGCCAACTTGTCCTTTTTGAACCGTTTTGATCTGTCCTTTTTCCAGCGTACTGTCTTCTTGTTTCTCAACCTGGAAAGGAAGTTCATTCTGAACACGTGTTGCTTCGTACAGAAGTACTTCAGTAAAAGGCTTTTTCTCTGTAACCGTTACTGCCTGTCCCGTACGAACAACCGGTACTAGCATAAGCCTTGGGTTTAGCGTAAAGAACTGATCCATCGTTAAGTGATATTTTTCTATGATGGACTGAACCGATTCTCCCTTTTGAACCATATGCTCTTTTTTGTGCAGACTTCCTTCTTTTAAAGAAGTAATGGCATCATCTACCGTAACGAGCTCACTGATGGACGTTTGCGCTCTTTGAATAAGTACTGGCGCTGAAAAGTCGATATCAACCACTTTTCGTTCTCCCGGTTTTAAGTCCGGTACTTCAAGCTTTTCGTTCTCTGCTTTCTTTTTTTCGATGTCATCTAGCTCAGCCTTTGAGACATGCTCAAGCTTTAACTTCAGCAACGTATCTTTCGCTTCTTTTTTGCTAGAAACATACGCAACAGTTTGTCCGCCAACGACCAAACGATAAGCCTCAACTTCAACCGTTAGCTGGTCCTTCAAGTTCTCTCTTACTTCTTCGTTATCGAACTCTGGTCTGAACATCTTTTCAGGCTTAAGCTCGATAGACTCTCTCACCGCAAATGTAAAGTTATTCTTTCTGCCTTTTGCCTGTTGGAGAATTTGGTCCACTGCCTCATCGACAACACTTTCTTCACGAACCGTTCCAACCTTCTTTCCATCTACATAAACGTGATACACCGTTTTGATCAACTGGTTATCGTCGCTACTCGCGGATGTGTTCGATGGATTCATCGTGAATGCTGACACTATTAGAATCACTGCAACAAACGGCAGTGCGATATATTTAATAAATCTTTCAGTGGTTTTTCGACTGTTCACTTTTTCTATTTCCCCCTAAAGATTCTCTCTGCTATCTCTAAAATATGTCTAAAGACCTACTGCTTCTTATGTCTTTAGCACCTCTAGTATCCTATCATAAGGAATTTCGCTTTGTCAGAATTTCAGGGATTTTGTAATGCAATTGTAAATAAACGACATAAAAAAGAGCATAAATTCACCGATTTATACCCCTTTTTTACACTTATTCCGTTATTTTGATGCGTTCTTTTATATCTTCTTTTTGAACATACACAACGAGGAAGCTGATCGGAATCAGAAGCAACGTCTCTAGCCACTGCTTTTCAAACAGCCAGTAGAAGAAAGGAGTGAGTGCAAAAGCAAAGAGTCCCGCTACGGTTAGACTTCTTTTTATTCCGTAAAAAAGCAGAAACGCAGCTGCTACAAGAACCGCAGATATCGGATGAAAAATAATCATACCTCCGATAAAGGAAGCCACTCCCTTTCCCCCATGAAAACGAAGAAAGATCGGATAAAGGTGCCCTAGAATCACCGCTAAAAAACCGAGAAGCTGTATATAGGGTGGATATTGAAATTGTATCCCTGCCCAAACGACCGCAGCCGCTTTTAAAATGTCGCCAGCTAACGTGAGTACGAATCCTGATGACCCTAATACTCTGCCAGCATTCCGCGCTCCTATATTTCCGCTGCCTAATAATCGTAAGTCAACGCCTTTTATAAGCTTTGCTACAAGAAACCCTGTCATGATGCAACCAACAAGGTAACTCGCGATCAAATACAGCGCCCATTCAAATTCCATCTGTATGATCACTACCTTCCTCATCCCAATTGATACACTATATTCGAACGATTGAGTACTTATCCCTCTTTATCAGCATTAAAAGTCTATGGTTGGTGTGAAAATGTATGAAACGTGAGTGAGTAGATGCTGATTTGTGCAGTGCATGTCTCTTTGTATGCTTTTTGGGAGGCATATCGGTGTTGTTTTTGCGGTCAGAATAGGCCAGCACATATACCTAGCGGGGTACTCAAACTGTAGATTAAGCCTAATCGTGATGTAATTAAGTCTAAACGAAAAAAATTAAGTCAAAATCGATATCAATTAAGTCTAAGAGACAACATAAAGGCCATTCGATCATACTCGACATTCACGCCTCCGCTCAATACCCCTCACCCAAGCCTGCCCACAAAAACACAAACACAAATAAAAAAAGCATGCTCCCTTTTCAAGGAACATGCAACATGTTTTAGGATTTAAAGTAAAATGGTGGCTCGAGACGGAATCGAACCGCCGACACGAGGATTTTCAGTCCTCTGCTCTACCATCTGAGCTATCGAGCCAAAAAAGTGGCGGACCCGACCGGGGTCGAACCGGCGATCTCCTGCGTGACAGGCAGGCATGTTAACCACTACACCACGAGTCCA
>NZ_JACSQM010000008.1 GCF_014836645.1 Fictibacillus norfolkensis | reverse complement strand
GAATACCCCATAAAAAAACTCCCCTTAAGATAAACAGATTTTTTATTTCATCTGTCTACCTAAAGGGGAGCATATCATTTAGGTGCGCTTTTTTATTTAGATACAACTTGAAAAGGAGAACAAATGATTATCATAAATGTAGCAGATGGCATATAATATTTACAAAGGTTTAAAAAGTTTCCTTAAGGAAAGATAGGTGATCGTTATGTGGTATAAAGAGAGTTCGTTGTTTAAGTTGCAGCAATACACGATAATCCTACACAAGCTTGGAATCTTTTCGCAGGAAGACAAGATAGACATATTAGGTAAAATTCAAAAGTATAAAATGAAAGTTGGTTTAAAAGACTAGGCTGCCTGGGTAGGGAGCCTCTTCATTTGTTCATCTTACATAGGAAAGACCCGGCAGCAACTGCCGGGTCTTTATATATAGGCTGAACTTATTTTTTAGTTACGTTAGCTGCTTGTGGTCCGCGAGCTCCGTCAACAATTTCAAATTCTACTTCTTGACCTTCGTCAAGGGATTTAAATCCTTCTGATTGGATTGCAGAGAAGTGTACGAATACGTCGTCTCCACCTTCAACTTCGATGAAACCAAAACCTTTTTCAGCGTTAAACCATTTTACTTTACCTGTTTGCATGTGAATGCCTCCTAGAACGTTTGCACTTTTGTGCTCTGTAATTACCAAACCACTTTCAAACTCTTAAGTTAAGATGTAATCCAGTACTGAATGGTTGTCACAAATATATCACAAGAAAAAAGCTCTCGCAAGGAACTTTTCTGAAAAATAGGAATAAAGAGTCAGGATATTTTTACATATGTAATTTTCAACTGAATGTTATAGATTAATGAACATTTTTGAGGTATGCAGATGTACAAAAAAAACCATCTGCCTTCTATTCACTAGCAGGAGATGGTTTTAAGTCGTGGGATGGTCGTGTGGCTACAATGCCTGTAGCTTTTACAATCTGGTTTAAGATGTTGACTCTGGATTGATCATCAAAGTTTTGAGCTTTGACAAAAGCGTAGCCATCTTCATTTGATACATAGCGGGGTGGTAAATTGTTAAGTGTAATTGCAAAGACATCAGCTTTACAAATATCACATTTGCATGGCAGCTGAAGTTGTCCCCAATAATTTTTTAATGCTTCTTCTACAAGAATCTCCATGGCGTTTTTCACATTCATGGGCTTTTTACCCCTTTATACACAATCTATATGAATAGAATAGCTTATTCTTACTACATATGTAAACTTCTACAGTGTGTAACAAGACTATTTAACTATAATTATTTTTAATTAAAACACAAGATGATACTTTTTTACTAAATTAACAATAATATATGATTTTTCTGAAAATTAACTTGAAATCATATATGATTTGAGATTAACATAGGATTATGAAGACTACACATAAAACAAACAAACAGCAGTATGCTTATCAAGTCATTCGTTCCCGTATCTTAGATGGCAGGTATCCACCAGGTCACAAACTTGTTATTGACCAACTGGCTAGAGAGCTCCAAACAAGTGCAATTCCCGTTCGTGAAGCAATCAGGCTGCTTGAAGCGGATTCTCTCATCTCGTTTAAGCCTTACTCAGGAGCGATTGTCACCCCCTTTGATGAACAAGCATATTTAGAAACTTTATCCGTTCTAGCCGTATTAGAAGGTTTTGCGACTGCAGAATCATCAATACACTTTCCTCACGAAAAACTTGAAGGTTTAAGAGTGTATACAAAGCTTATGGAAGATGCACTTGAACAACTTGATTATTCTCTTTTCTCCAATTACAACAAGGAATTTCATCAACTCACTTACAAATATTGCACCAACCAATTTCTGTTAGAACAGATTCATACAACTTGGGTAAGGCTGGGGACTGTTCGTCAGCAGGGAACAACCATGAAGCCTGTTCGAATGAAGCGATCAGTTGCTGAACACTATCAACTAATCGAGATGATGGAAAGAAGAGAGGAACCAACAATAATAGAGGCATTTACAAGAAACCATAAATTGAATACACTCAAAGCTTTTCTGGAGGATTCCAAACAAAATTCTATTTGAGGAGATGAAAGTATGAAAGTAGAAGAAGTAAAGAAATCTCTAAGAGGATCAATCGCTCCGATCATCACCCCTTTTCACGA
The DNA here is from genome assembly GCF_014836645.1 of Fictibacillus norfolkensis. Classification (GTDB taxonomy): domain Bacteria; phylum Bacillota; class Bacilli; order Bacillales; family Fictibacillaceae; genus Fictibacillus; species Fictibacillus norfolkensis. Next base: position 137,242 of record NZ_JACSQM010000008.1, on the reverse strand, counting down.
AGATGAATCGTTAGATCTTGATACACTTAAAAGTTTGATAGACTGGCACATCCAGTCTGGAAGTCATGGTATCTCTGTTACCGGAACGACAGGAGAACCTTCATCGCTGACATTAAAAGAACGCGAGCTTGTAATGGAAACAGCGATCAAAGCGGTAAACAAGCGCGTGCCTATCGTTCCGGGAACTGGATCGACCAATCACCAAGAATCTCTTCATTTAACGAAATTAGCTCAAGAAATGGGAGCAGATGCCGCTATGGTCATCGTCCCTTACTACAATAAGCCCTCACAACATGCACTTTACAAACATTTTAAACTCATCGCAGACTCAGTAGACATCCCATTAATCATTTATAACATCCCAGGCAGAACAGCCGTTAATTTGGAAGTAAAGACGCTAGCGCGACTTAATGAAGACTGTCCAAACATTATCGGAGTAAAGGAATCTAATAAAGACTTTGAACACATAAACCGTGTACTTTTAAACTGTGGACGTGACTTTTTGCTGTATTCGGGAATAGAACTGCTTTGCTATCCGATGCTTGCGATTGGTGGGGCAGGATACATATCTGCAACAGCAAACGTATTGCCGTCTAAAGTGGCAGAAGTATACAACGCATGGGATTCTGGAAATGTTGAAGAAGCATTAAAGCTTCATTATGATTTGATGCCATTAAATGATGTTCTTTTTAAAGATACGAATCCTGCTCCACTAAAAGCTGCGTTAGGTATGATGGGCAAGATCAACCCAACATTAAGGTTGCCGATGGACTTGCCGGCAGATTCTCTGCAAAAAGAAATCAGAGCTGTTCTTGCTGATTATGGCTTAGTAGAAAAAATAGGGAGTGAAGTATAAATGAAACACGCACGCGTTATTTTTGAAGGAAGAGAACAAAACGGAACGGTAGTAGACGATGTAATCACTTTTTCATCAGGGAAATCAGCTAATGTGAGCCAGATCAAAACGTGGCTTCCTCCCTTTACGCCAAATAAAATGATCGGGCTAGCTCTTAATTATGCTGACCATGCAGATGAGCTAGGGCTGGAGAAACCGGCTGAACCGGTACTTTTTATTAAGCCTAATTCATCATTAGTAGGTCATAAAGGCCAAGTGTTCTATCCAGACGGTGCAACATACATGCACTATGAAAATGAACTTGCGGTTGTCATCGGTAAAGAGGGAAGAAACATTAAAGCTGAACATGCGATGGATTTTGTAAGCGGTTACACAATCGCGAATGATGTTACAGTGCGTGACTTCGTTAACAATTGGTACCGTCCCCCTGTTCGTGCAAAAGGGCACGATACATTTGGTCCGATGGGTCCTTATTATGTAGATGCTGCTGACATTCCGGATGTGACAAACCTTGAACTGCGAACATATGTAAACGGTGAGTTAAGACAGCAAGGAAACACAAAAGATTTGATGTATTCAATCCCTGAAATCATTGAGTTTGTTTCTTCATTCATGACTCTTGAACCAAATGATGTGATCTGGACCGGTACACCAAAAGGTATCTCACATGTTCATCCTGGTGATGTGGTCAGACTTGAAATAGATTACTTAGGTTCTTTAGAGAATACGATTGTTGATGGTCGTACAGAAAAAGTTTCAACTGGAGGGAAGGACCATGAAACCGGAAATTAAAGAATTGGTTCACCACTATATAGATGGTCAATTTGTATCAGGGCAAAAAGGAGATCTTTTTGTAAACATTAATCCATTTACAAATGAAAAGATCAATACGGTTAGTGAAGGAACGATCGAAGATATTAATCAAGCTGCATCTGCTGCAAAGAAAGCCTTTAAACAAGGTCCTTGGGGAAAGATGAAGCAGGAAAAGCGTCTTCAATACATCTATAAGATTGCAGAGTTAATTGATCGCGATGTAGAAGAGATTGCGTTGTTAGAGTCCTATGATACGGGACTTCCTATAGCTCAAACACGAAAGATGGTAGGACGTGCAGCAGATAACTTTAGATTTTATGCCGAGATGGTAAGAAACCGTATGTCTGGTGAAGCTTATCATGTGGATGATGAGTTCATGAACTATACGATTCAAAAGCCTGTAGGTGTTGCAGGACTCATTACACCATGGAATGCGCCATTCATGCTTGAGACATGGAAAATCGCACCTGCACTTGCAACGGGAAACACGGTCATACTAAAACCAGCTGAATGGTCGCCATTAACTGCTAATAAACTAGCAGAGCTTGTGGATGAAGCAGGACTGCCAGCAGGCGTCTTTAACGTCGTTCATGGCTTTGGTGAAACAGCGGGTGCATCGCTTGTTGCACATGATGATGTGCAGCTCATCTCGTTTACTGGAGAGACGAAGACAGGTTCCGAGATTATGAGAAACGGTGCTGCTTCATTGAAGCGTTTTTCTATGGAACTTGGCGGAAAGTCACCGATCATCGTATTTGACGACTGTGACTTTGAGCGTGCGCTAGACGCTTGTGTATGGGGCATCTTCTCTTTTAACGGAGAAAGGTGTACAGCGAATTCACGTTTGTTTCTTCAAGACTCAATTAAAGATGAGTTTGTGGCTCGTTTAAAGGAGAGGGTGGATAACATTATCGTAGGCGATCCATCTGATCCTAATACAGAAGTCGGCCCTCTTATTCATACAGAACACTATGAAAATGTGAAAAGATATTTACAGATTGCCGAAGACGAAGGTGCAGAAGTATACACCCAAGCACTCTCAGAATCTCACAAAAAAGGGAATTTTGTAGCTCCGACACTTTTATTAAACGTAAAAAATGATATGACGGTGGCGCAAGAAGAAATATTCGGTCCTGTTTTATCTGTGATGACGTTTAAAGATGAACAAGAAGTGATCGAATACGCAAATGATATTAAGTACGGTCTCGCAGGCTATGTGTGGACAAACGACATGAAAAGGGGTCTTCGCGTCGCAAATGCCGTTGAAGCCGGTATGCTCTGGGTGAATTCACAGAACGTACGTGATCTTCGTATTCCGTTTGGTGGTTCAAAAAATTCGGGTATCGGCCGTGAAGGCGGACACTATGCGTTTGAGTTTTACACTGAGATGAAAGTGGTGCATGTTGCACTGGCTGATCATCACATTCAGCAGTTCGGAAAGAAAAAACAGTCGCTTCAAACCGAAGCGAAACATTAGGAGGGATTTCTTTGCCTGCACGCACGGGGGAACAATATATTCAAGGTATCTCAAAGGCTAAGAATAACGTTTGGATTCATGGTGAGAAAGTAGATGATATTCCTTCTCATCCGGCATTTCGAAACATTGTAAGGTCCATTGCTAACCTGTATGACCTCCAGCACGAAAAAGCAGACAAGATGCTCTATACCTCTGAACTGACGGGTGACAAAGTAGGTCTTTCCTTTATTGCGCCCAAAACGGTAGACGATCTCATCCGCCGCCGTGAGATGATTTCGGAATGGGCGGGCTACACAGGAGGAATGATGGGGCGTACGCCAGATTATTTAAACACGAGTGTTATGGCGTTCGGTACGTCCGGTAACTTTTTTGCCCAAAATGATCCGATGTTCGCAGAAAACGCAAGAAAGTATTATGACTATTGCCGGGAAAATGACATCAGCCTAACACATACGCTGATCCATCCGCAAACGAACCGATCAAAAAAGCAGTCTGAGCAAAAAGATCCGTATTTATCTGCACGTATCGTTGAAAAGAATAAAGACGGTATCGTAGTAAAAGGGGCCAGGTTGTTAGCTACACTCGGTGGGGTAACGGATGAGATCGTTGTGTTCCCATCAACATTGAACAAAGCATCTTCCGAAGATGATCCGTATGCGATGGCTTTTGCCATTCCGAACAATACAGAAGGTTTGAAGTTCTTATGTCGTGAATCGTTTGATACGGGACGAAGCCAGTGGGACCATCCACTTAGCTCTCGGTTCGAAGAGAGTGATGCGATCGTTGTTTTTGATAATGTACTCGTACCGTGGGAGCGCGTTTTCGTAAGCGGCAGCTCTGATATTTGTAACCGAACGTACGTCGAGACTAATGCGATCGTTCATATGGCACATCAAGTAATCGCGAAGAATACGGTAAAAACTGAATTTGTACTCGGCGTTATCTTAAATATGATGGAATCAATCGGCATTGATGTGTTTCCACATGTTAAAGAAAAAGCATCTGAAGTCATGCTTATTCTCGAAACGATGCGTTCTCACCTTTACCGTGCAGAGCATAACGCTTCTATTGATAAATACGGAAATATGACACCGGACTTTGCACCGCTCAATGCTGCGCGTAACTGGTACCCGAAAATGTATCAGCGCATTGTTGAAATCGTGAAAATTCTTGGGGCTTCAGGTTTGATGGGGATTCCGACAGAAGCGGATTTTAACGCAGATGATATTGGCGAACTCGTACATCGCTATACACAAGGGGCCAACATTGATGGCTATGAGCGCACTCAATTGTTCCGCTTAGCATGGGACATTTCCATCAGTACGTTCGGCGGCCGCCAAGCTCTTTATGAATATTACTTCTTTGGAGATCCGGCGCGTATGTCGAACATTTATTATGATCAATTTAACAAAGAGCCTTATAAAGCAATGGTAAAAGATTTTCTGCAGCGTGTGAATTCCAAAAGCCATAACTACACAAGTGTATAGGAGGAGCCGTCATGGATTTTAACATTATACGAATCGCGCGTGTTGTCATGAACGTCACCGATCTCCATGCTTCCCGTGACTTTTATGTGAACGCTCTTGGTTTTATCGAAACGGCTGCTACTTCAGAATGGATGGCATTACGTGGACTAGAAGAACACTCCCACCACAGCCTTTTGTTGAAAAAAGCAGATAAGCCTGGCGTTCATGTCGTAAGCTACAAAGTGTGGGAAGACAGTCACTTAAACGAACTACAAACCTTTTTTAAAGGAAAGGGCGCTAAAGTGTTATGGAAAGATGCAGATCCTGCCGTTGGAATCGGTAAAACATTATGTGTAGAGGACCCTTCTGGGATACCGCTAGAGTTTTTTGTGGAGATGGAAAGTGTTGAGCGCTGCATCCAAAAGTATGATCTGTACCGTGGTGCACGTGTTCAGCGTATCGATCACATCAACTGCATGGTTCCAGATGTGGAAGCAGCTGTAAAGTTTTATACAAATGAACTCGGATTTAGAATTTCAGAATATACAGCAACCGAAGACGATCGAACATGGGCGGCGTGGCTTCACCGGAAACCAACGGTCCATGATGTTGCATTTATGAACGGAGAAGGTCCTCGTCTTCATCACGTTGGTTTTTGGTTATCTGATCCGATGAGTTTGATCCATTGTTGTGACGTGATGGCGAGCATGGGTTATGCAGATAACATCGAGCGCGGACCTGGACGTCACGGCTTATCGAACGCATTCTTTTTATACGTGCGTGACCCTGATGGAAATCGCATTGAGTTATATAATGGGGACTATTTGACGAGTGATCCTGACTTTAAACCGATCAAGTGGGACATTAACGATCCAAGACGTCAGACGTTTTGGGGACATAAAGCTCCTGACAGCTGGTTTAACGAAGCAACCTCTTTTTTGAGTTTGGAAAAAGGTGAGCCAGTAGAGCTGAAAAGTCCAACTCTAGCGCAGCGTAAGCCTGATTTTGTGACTTGATTTTGGGGTTTGTATAGATAAGTGAAATTATTAAGCCGGCTCTGCTTTGAATTTGCAGGAGCCGGCTTTTTTGATGTTTGTAGGAGCATTCGCGCTCGTCCAGCGGCATGAAATGCACGCTGGATGAGCGATTCTCAAGATTTATGAGCGATTCTCAAGATTTATGAGCGATTCTCAAGATTTATGAGCGATTCTGAATTTTTAAGATTTATCCAATTCATTCTTAATATAAAGTAGTCCGCTTTCGGTCAGCCGTGTTCCTTTTCGACCTTTTGCTTTCACGATAAACCCTTTTTGCTCCACGAGATCTAAACGTAATCTGATTTGAGCTTCAGTAAGCGTAACGCCTTCTAATTCCAAATCCTTCAGTAAGCCCTTCCTGCTGGATGCTTTACCAGAAAGGTGGTTGCGATAGATGCAGCTCATAATAGCAGCTTCTTCTTCTGGTGCGATTAGTGGGGGCAATTCCTCTGAGGTGGCAGAAACCTCACTGAACGCCTCAGCTGCAAAAGTCCTCTCATCACCTCTTATCCTCATCACTTCCTGAGGGAGATCGTTAACCTTAATCTTTTCTCCATTGCAAACAGCAAGCATATAATCAATGGCGTTCTTTAATTCTCTTATATTACCCGTCCAGGAGCGGTTTATAAGATGGCCAACGACTTCATTCTCCACTTTCATTTTTTTAGTAGTACGCATCGTTAAAAAATGATTTAGTAAAAGTGGTATATCACCTTTTCTCTCACGAAGTGCCGGGAGTTTTAAATAAAGAACATTTAAACGATGATACAGATCTTCCCGGAACAATCCTTGCTTTATGTCAGATGCCAGGTCCTTGTTCGTTGCAGAGATAACTCTTACGTCAATAGGGAGTACACGAGTTCCTCCGACTCGCCTTAATTCTTTTTCTTGCAGAACACGTAAGAGCCGTGTTTGAAGTTTGACGCTAATATCACCAATTTCATCGAGAAAAATGGTACCACCTTCTGCTTGTTCAAAGAGACCTTGTTTTCCGCCTTTTTTTGCACCTGTAAATGCACCTTCTTCATATCCGAATAGTTCACTTTCTAATAAATCCTCAGAAAGGGCAGAACAGTTTACTGCTAGAAAGGGACCGTTTCTTCTGCCTGATTCGTTATGAATGGAACTTGCGAAGAGTTCTTTACCCGTGCCGCTCTCCCCTTGTATGAGGAGGGAGAGATCTGTTGCAGCCAGTTTCTTCGCAATATTTTTTGTTCGAACAATTTCCTCGGAGTCGCCGATGATATCACTGAAAAAATACTTTCCGATATAACCTTTTCGCTTTAGTTCATGTCGTGCCGCTTTCTCCATCGAGATTGTAGTATTCGTGTTTTTGAATGTTGCAATCATCGTGTTTTCAGCCGGTAATGTGAACCGGTGAACCATAACATTTGTATCATTGATCGTAAAAAATTGATCTGATTGTTCACTTGTTGTATCTGTTAGAAAGTTCAGCAGCTCATTATCTTTAATAATTTGTTTAATATGTTTTCCGACAGCTTGTTTTGAATCGGTTGAAAATATACTCTTCAGTTCTTCGTTAAATACGGTAATCTTACCCGTATGATCAAATGATAAAATACCATCATTCACTCCATTTAATACTTTGTCCAGGTGTTCGTTAAGTTGAAGTGCCTTTTGATTAGCAAGTGCAAGTTTCTTAGACAACTGAATAATTTTTTCTGTAAATCGTTCAGAAATGCCTGTTGCCCGGTCATCTAAGACACCAAGTTCATTCAAAATTTCTGTTATGGTAGTAATGTCGATCAGACGTACGCCGATATTAATAATTCTCTTAACCTTTTTTGGCACTAGATGCATCTCGCCGGGTGTCACAGCGATATCTGCATGTTGGTAGTGAGGAATGCCAGGATAGTAGGGAAGGTAATTCAAGTGATTGATTCCTAGATGTATGAGAGTTTGTACGGACTGTTCTACCGTTTGTGGAAAATCGTTCACATACATTACATCTGAACCCTCTGGCAGTTGTAAAAGCTGATCCATAAATTCATAGTTGACGGTGCGTCTTGCCGTAATCACTCTACAAGATTCATTCAAACAATGAGCTACCTCACGTTTAATAAGATAAGAAGATAGAATTACGATTTCATTCTCCAGTCGCGTAGGAAGCATTTCTTCAGAAGAATAACTTCTAATATGAAAATAGTCGCCTAAAATGGATTGAAGTTGTCGGGATAATGCAATACGAGTTTCCTTTGTACCTGCTAAAAGAACAATCTGGTTTTTGGTTTCCATCATATACACCTTCTTTTAATGGTCATTTTTAGGTCGTTTTTTGGTTATGAAACTATTATCTTATAACCAGCCATTAAATAAAACAAAATATTTAAAAACCTTTAATAAAGGGAGATGGAATGTTGGCACAATTCTTGCAAATAATGAATGGTGAATTATAGAAAAGGGGGAAGTAACGTGGATAAGAAAAAAGGAATTACGATGCCCGATACGTTTGTTATCGTGTTTTTTGTTGTAGCACTAATGGCTTTGTTAACGTATATCATACCGGCAGGGCAATTTGAGACAAAAGAAACAACCTTTATGCAGGGCGGCGAAGAGCAGACTAAAACAGTACTTGTTCCTGATAGCTTTTCGTACGTAAAAGGGGAAGACGGTGAGCCAGCTACTCAAGGGGTCAGTCTGTTCGAAGAAGGCGGCGGTGCCGGTTTTTTAAACTACATTTTTGAAGGACTTGTTTCAGGAGATAAATGGGGGTCGGCAGTTGGGGTTGTAGCCTTTATTTTAATCATCGGTGGTGCGTTCGGTATTATTATGAAAACGCGTGCGATCGAAGACAGTATATTAAAAATGATCGACCATACTAAAGGTAGAGAAGCACTCATTATCCCGCTCATGTTCTTATTATTCTCTCTAGGCGGTGCTGTTTTTGGGATGGGTGAAGAAGCGATCGCCTTTGCAATGATTCTTGTCCCCGTTGTGATAGCTCTCGGTTATGATGCTATTACAGCGATTATGATTACTTATGTTGCAACACAGATAGGTTTTGCAACATCCTGGATGAATCCGTTCGGTGTCGCTATTGCACAAGGTGTTGCTGGAATTCCAGTACTATCCGGTGCACCATTTCGAATTGGAATGTGGGCTTTCTTTACATTAGTAGGAATCGTATATACTTGGGTATACGCATCAAGAATTAGAAAAAATCCACAACGTTCCTTATCGTACGATTCAGATGCATACTTCCGTGACGATTTTAAACATACAGATATTAAATCAAACTTTGGAACAGGTCATATCTTAATTCTTCTTACCATTTTAGCAGGAGTTGCATGGATCGTTTGGGGAGTTGTAGAAAGAGCATATTACATTCCCGAAATTGCTACTCAATTTTTTACGATTGGTTTAGTTGCGGGTATAATTGGTATTATCTTCAAGATGAACAATATGACAGTGAACGGAATTGCTGATGGTTTTAAAGAAGGTGCAAAGGATCTTCTTCCAGCAGCACTTATCGTCGGTATGGCTAAAGGAATCGTTATCATCCTAGGTGGGGATAATCCTGCTGAAGCATCTGTTTTGAACACGATTCTTCATGCCGCTGGCGGAATTGTTGATGATGTTCCTGCAGCACTTTCTGCATGGATTATGTATGTATTTCAATCTGTGTTTAACTTCTTCGTTGTATCAGGTTCAGGTCAAGCTGCGCTTACAATGCCTTTAATGTCACCGCTTGCGGATCTTGCTGGGGTGACTAGACAAGTAGCGGTTCTTGCTTTTCAGCTGGGTGATGGTTTTACGAACATGATCGTACCAACTTCTGCGGCTTTGATGGGAACACTAGGAGTTGCACGTCTAGATTGGGGAAAATGGTTCAAGTTCCAAATTAAGTTTCAAGCGTTGCTGTTTACTTTTGCTTCAATTGTTATAGTCATCGCTGTGTTAATCGGTTTTAAATAATATACTTTTGAAAAAATAAAGGAATGATTCACATGTTTACACTCATAAAAGGCGGTGAGGTATATGCGCCTCATTATCTCGGAAAAAAAGATATCCTATTAGCTGCCGGAAAGATAGCCAGCATCTCAGAAAATATTGAATGGCCGGCACCTGCTCTTGATATCCACGTCATTGATGCAACAGGGAAAATAGTGGCACCAGGTTTTATTGATGGACATGTTCATATTACTGGTGGTGGAGGAGAAGGCGGATATAAAACAAGAACTCCTGAGATCTATCTGTCAGATGTTACGAAAGCAGGTGTGACAACGATTGTTGGAGTGATTGGTACGGACGGGATAGCCCGGACGATGACTTCTTTGATCGCAAAAGCAAAAGCGCTAAAAGAAGAAGGAATCTCGTGCTTTGTGCACACGGGTTCCTATCAAGTTCCAGTTAAAACGCTAACAGGGAATATTGAAACAGACATCATGATGGTTGATGAGATCATCGGTGTAGGTGAAATTGCTATTGCTGATCATCGATCCAGCCAGCCGATAGCACCCGAACTGGCAAGGCTAGCGTCACAAGCAAGAGTTGCAGGTATGCTTTCAGGAAAAGCGGGTGTTGTGAACATTCACCTTGGCGACAGCAAACGCATGTTATCTTTAATTGAAGAAGTAGTGGATACGACAGATCTGCCTCTTTCTCAATTTTATCCGACGCATATTAACCGGAATTCTTACCTATTTGAAGCAGGGATCGAATATGCGAAAAAAGGCGGTACCGTAGATTTTACAACCAGTACGACAAAGCAATTTTTAGAAGAAGGCGAAGTTAAATGCTCAATTGGGCTTAAAAGAATGTTAGATGCAGGAGTGGCAATTGAGCAAATAACGTTCACATCAGACGCACAAGGAAGTTTGCCTGCATTTAATGAATTTGGAGAATTTACGGGCTTGCGTATCGGCAAAGTGAACTCGCTGTTCGGCGAAGTGCGGGATGCTGTTCAATTAGAAGGGGTTTCACTTCCTGAAGCATTGCAAACAATCACTTCTAATCCCGCTCGCGTTTTAAAGCTTAAACAAAAAGGAAGGCTGCAAGAAGGGCTTGATGCTGATCTTGTTCTGCTTAATGAAGATCTTAGCATCGATTCAGTTATTGCGTTAGGACAAGTGATGGTTCAAGACGGAGAGGCCGTAATCAGGGGAACGTTTGAAGAATAAAGGAAGCGATCGTAACGCTTCCTTTTTCATTTTTAACTTATGAAATATATGGTAAAATAGAGAACATACATAATTTTTCTTAAAAGGTGGCGATCATGTGGCAAAACAAGAAATTCCGACAGCGTTAAGTCCAGAATTGTTTGAACACCTGCAAGGCGAACAGCTTGTCCTCTTAGGAACCGTTGACGTAGAAACGAAAGCTCCATCTGTTAACGCGATCTCATGGGTAAAGAGCTTGTCAAAAGAAAAGATTCGATTTACGGTTACGAACAATTCTCGCATCGTAACAAACATTAAAGATAATCCAAATGTGGTCCTTACGGTAGTAGGTCTTGAAACGGTATATTCTATTAATGGAAAAGCGAATATACTTCAAGAAACCATGGAAGGCGTACCCTTAAAGCTTGCAAAGATCGAAGTGGATATTGACCATGTGTTTGAGAGTATGTTCTGGGGTGCAAAGATCGTCCAAGAACCTGTATATGAAAAGACGTATAATGAAAAGAAAGCAAAAGAGTTAGATGTCCAAGTGTATGACGCTCTTATGAAATAAAGCTGACTTTTTTACAACTAGAAGAAACGTGCAAACCGTCAAAACATTATGTTGTGGCGGTTTTTTGTTTATTTTTAGATGTGTGCTTAAACATGGTGATAGTTGAAAAGGGGGAAATCAAATGACTATCATATACCGATCGTTTCTCTTATCGGGGCTTCTTTCTATCTTGGTTGGAATCGTGCAGATCACGAGTCTTGTGGAAACGAAAGCCGATGGTCTGAATGTTTTGGGATATCCTCTTCTTTTATGGGGTATTGCCGCATTCCTATGTGCGTTAAACCGTTTTGCTGTTGTGTGGATACACAAACTATTGGCTGCAGTGGGGGCATTACTACATGGAACGGTAGTTATGTATAGTCTTTTGTTTCCGTTCGATGCTGAGATAAAGGGAATGCTGTTTATCAGTTTCTTATTCCCTTTAATGTCTTTCATTTCAGTATGTTGCTGTGGGTTTATTCTAGGACAAAAAAGGTATAAAACACATTCAAAAACGATCAGCAAATAGTGAACTTTTTTTACTTTATGATAAAATTAGATGATTAACTCCTTGTTTTTCCTAAAGTCGGTTTTAAACAAGTTAACTGTGGCAACGATGAGGGTATGAGGAAGAAAAGGGTGAACGATGCATGGACTGGCGAAACTGGGAACGCTATTTTACTGAAAAAAACATATTAGAACTGCTTGATCAATACAAAGATCTAGGTTTCTTGCCAGGGATATTGCTACCTATGCTGGAATCATTTCTGCCGATCCTTCCGCTTTTTATTTTTGTAGCGGGAAATGCAGCGGCATACGGATTTTGGTTAGGATTTCTTTATTCATGGATTGGGGTTTGCGTAGGTTCTATCATTGTGTTCTTATTAGTTCGGCGATATGGACAAAAGCGATTTTTGAATTTTTTAAACAGACATACAAACACTACACGAATGCTAGGCTGGGTAGAGAGGCATGGTTTTGGTATGCTTTTTCTCATCTATTGTTTTCCGTTTACTCCATCCGCTCTAGTTAACATAGTAGGCGGATTATCACGGATTAATATTAAAACCTTTCTGCTAGCCTTAACTCTCGGTAAATTGGTGATGATCGCGATCGTTTCATTTATCGGATATGACTTTATTGATGTGTTGAAGAGCCCTTTGAAACTTGGGATGATCGCTTTTGGCATATTTGTCTTGTGGCTAGGTGGAAAAATAGTTGAATCTAGACTTAAAGAATCAGAGCACCGGGCGTGATAAAACGCCAGGTGCTTATTTACTTTCACGAAGATCTTTTTCCTTGAATATAGTTAGAAAAGAGGAAGGGAGACTTTGTATTGATTAAGATCAAGTCACAAAAGCAGATCGAAAAGATGCATGAAGCAGGAAGGCTGCTCGCTTCATGTCACAGAGAATTAAGCAAGCTTGTTATCCCTGGAACAACAACATATAAAATTGATCAGTTTGTTGAAAATTATTTAACAGCTCACGGAGCAAAAGCTGCTCAAAAAGGATATATGGGGTATCCTTTTGCGACTTGTGCTTCTGTAAATGATGAAGTATGTCACGGGCTACCCAATAAAAATGCGTTAAGGGACGGAGATATCGTCACGATTGATTTTGTTGTAAATTTAAATGGTTGGCTGGCTGATTCCGCATGGTCATATGAAGTAGGAAGGGTTTCTAAAAAGTCGCGTGCTTTGTTGGAAACAACCAAACACGCTCTATATAAGGGGATAGAACAAGCACGGGTTGGTAATCGTATAGGTGATATTGGTCATGCGATTCAATCTTATGCGGAGAATAAAGGCTATTCGATTGTTCGAGAGTTTATTGGGCATGGTATAGGGCGTTCCATACACGAAGAGCCTCAAGTTCACCATGTTGGAGAGCGTAACACGGGAATCACTTTAAAAGAGGGTATGGTTTTAACCATCGAACCCATACTTAATCAGGGTCGGCCGCATGTAAGTTTGAAGCAGGATGGCTGGACGGCCGTCATCTATGACGGAAGTCTATCAGCACAATATGAACATACTGTTGCCATTACAAAAGAGGGGCCAATTATTTTAACGGAACAAGCTTAAAATAAACATTACCGCATATTCTTTAAAGAAGAGCGGTAATTTTTTTTGCTCTTAAGGTTATTTTTTTAAAGTAACTTGACATAGACAAGTTACTCATTGTAATATACTAACATAAAGTAAGTTAAATTCACGTAAAGAAAGAGGGATAGGGATGTTATCATTAGGATTACTGATTATTCGATTAGTAGTGGGGCTAGCATTAGCAGCGCATGGAGCTCAAAAGTTGTTTGGGTGGTTTGGCGGTTATGGATTAAAAGGAACCGGAGGCTGGATGGAATCTATCGGTATTAAACCAGGTTATACGATGGCTCTATTAGCAGGTCTGGCTGAATTTGGCGGGGGACTTTTGTTTGCCGCAGGTTTGTTCACCGAAATTGGTGCTGTGCTGATCGCTGGAACGATGCTTGTAGCTGCAGTTAAAGTTCACTTGCAGAACGGGTTCTGGGTAACGGCGAACGGCTATGAGTTTAATTTAGTCTTAATCGCAGTAGTGATAGCAGTCGCCTTAACAGGAGCAGGAGATTATTCTTTAGATCACCTTTGGTTAAAATAGAACTGGATACAGAACAAAAATGACGGAACCACTTTATGCTGAGTGGTTTTTTCTTTTGCCTAAGTAATTAAGCTCAGAAGAAAAGATTCAATACGATACCATAGTCACAGTTAGAAAAATCACTTATAATGGTGAAGTACTTTTATAAGGAGGTGACGTTCCTTGTTTAAAGAGATGTCAGAGAACCAGATATTATTATATGTCATAAAAAACTTAAAAGAGTTACGAAAAAAAGAATTTCAGCTTTTAATCGATGAACTTCACCCGTATGATATCGCAAATGTTTATAAAAATTTGCCGGAGAAGCACAGACATAAGTTTGTTACGTTTTTAACCACAAGACAGATTGCTTCCTTGATTCAAGAGCTGGAAAGTGATCTTCAGATGGAAATTCTGAATAAACTTGGCATTGAGCGATCATCTCACATCATGAACTTAATGGAGAATGACGATTTGGCCGATCTTCTCGGTAATTTGGATGTTAATGAGATCCAAGATTTCTTGTCTTCCATGAAAGCAGACGAATCGAAAACGGTTCAAAGTCTTATGCAGTTTGATTCAGATACCGCTGGTGGAATCATGACCAACCGGTTTGTATGGATTCCTCAAGTTTATACGGTTAGAGATGCGGTTGAAAAGCTAAAAACATTCGCCGGTTTTGCAGAGAATATTTATTACTTATATGTAATTGATGATGAAAGAAAGCTTGTTGGTGTAGTCTCGTATCGTGATCTGTTATTAGCAGAGATGGATGAGAAGATTGAGGAAATCATGTACAGCAGGGTTATCTCCGTACCCGCAGAGACAGACCAAGAAGAAGTAGCACGTACAATTGAGCGCTACGACTTTATAGCTGTCCCTGTAACGGATGAACATGATCGTTTGATCGGAATTGTTACAGTCGATGATGTGCTCGATGTATTAATTGAAGAAGCTAATGAAGACATTGAGAAGTTATCCGCAACGGGTAAATCCATTGATTTTCAGACAAGTGCACTCGTAGCTTCCTATAGAAGACTGCCTTGGCTTATTTTACTTTTGTTTATTGGGATTCTATCTGGGAGTATTATTAGTACGTTTGAAGGAACGATTGAACGCGCGGTTGCACTTACGTACTTTATGCCAATGATTGCAGGTATGACAGGGAATACGGGCACACAATCTCTTGCAGTAGTTGTTCGTGGACTTGTATCGCATGACATCGATCGGCCGACCATTGTGAAATTAATACTCCGAGAATTTGGTGTTGGGTTTATTATAGGCATTACATGCGGAATTTTAATCTCAATCGTGGCTTTCTTATGGAAAGGCAATCTAATTTTGGGGTTTGTTGTAGGTAGTTCTTTATTCTTTACATTGATAATTGGTACGCTTGCCGGAACACTTATTCCGTTATTACTATACAGATTTAAGATTGACCCAGCGGTAGCATCGGGACCTCTTATCACAACATTGAATGATATTTTTTCACTCTTAGTATACTTTGGTACAGCAACAATGTTCTTATCATATTTACTATAAATAAAAGATATCGTGCTGCTATCTCTTACATTGAAAACAATATGGTGTTAATAAAAATCAGTCTTTTGACTGGTTTTTTTATTTAAAAAAATGTTGCATTTTTCCAGTTTGCAGATAAAATTAAAACATCTTAAGGAGGAGTGTACAGATGATAGTTAAGTTGGATCAAACGTGGCATGAACAAGTTATGGACTATTTAAGTGAAGAACCTGCACTAAACTTATTTATTATTGCTGATATTGAGAATTTTGGTTATGAAACAGATTCTCAGGACATCTGGGCAGATGTTGATGATAACGGATCTATCACAGGTATTCTTCTCCGTTATAAAGGGAACTACCTTCCGTATGCAAAAGGGGAAATTAACGCAAAAGCATTTTCAGAAATTATCAATAAAGATAAAAGTTACGAAATGCTTTCTGGGAAAAAAGAAATTACCGAGCAGTTTACTCCTTTTTTAAATTTTGAGCGAACAAAAGAATTGTATTTTGCTGAATTAAAGGATGCCAAAGCATTAAACAAAAACAGCTCTAGACAAAATATAATACAAGCAGATATTAAAGATGTAGAAAGCCTTATGGAATTAAAATACTTGATCAAAGAATTCTCTATTGGAAAAACAGCTAAAGAAAGCTTGGAGCAAGCATTATCCACCAAAACAGGACGCACTTATTTTATAAGAGAAGAGGATACCATTGTTTCTTGTGCATCCTCTACGGCAGAAAACTCACTGTCAGCGATGATTGTCGGCGTTTGTTCACACCCTGAAAAAAGAAACAAAGGGTATGCTTCCCTTTGTATGGAAGCGCTATGCTACGATATTTTGGCTGAAGGGAAAACGCTATGTCTTTTCTATGATAACCCTAAAGCAGGGTCGATATATAAGCGTTTAGGCTTTAAAGATATTGGGTTTTGGTGTATGAACTACCCACTCCTAACAGCTGAATCACAAAAGCAGCAAGAAAAAGTGTTATAAGCACGAACACTAGTGAAAACTGATAAGGAAACGCTCTTTTCTAAAAGGTTGTTGCTTTTGAATCCTTCTCTCCTTTGACAGTTGATTGGAGTGGAAAGCGAGCAGCCTGGAACGGAAATCAACACTACCAAAAGCAACAAAGTTTACGAAAATAGCTTAAGAAAATAATAAAAGACGGCGGAATCGAACTCTAGCGATTTCGCCGTCTTTTTCTTGTGTTAACTAACCAAGCTTCCGTTCTGCAGCTTGTTCATGTGAAGTATTCTTTTCTTCATTAGAAGTTCTTAGTGGAATTTCTTTTAAGAAGAAGAAGGTGAGTATGAATGCTGTGCCAATAACGATTGCACCAGTTAAGAAAACGCCGTTTAATGCATAACTCAAAGACTCACGCAGTATACCAAGTACTTGTTTAATAACGTTTAAAGATTCAGGTGGCAAAGCACTGAATTTTTCTATAACAGCTTCTTGGTTCAGCAACACTTGAGGGTTCGCGAGCTCTTTAATCTGCTCACCCATCTCAGGTGTAACACTAGGAGAAGACGCGACTAGCTTTTGAGACTCTTTATTAAAGTGATCTGCTAGAGAGTTATTCATTACACTCCCCATAATTGAAACACCAATCGTACCACCAAGCTGTCTGAACAGTTGAACAGAAGAGGTCGCAACACCTAAATACTTATGCTCAATCGCGTTCTGCACAGTTAAGGTGAAGATCGGAAACGCGATTCCAAGTCCTGACCCAACGAGAATCATATTAAAGATTGCTGTCGTATTAGTCGTTTGCGTATCCATAAAATGCATGCTCGTCATTCCACTTACCATAATGAACAATCCAAGCATAGCTAATTTCTTGTATTTTCCTGTTTTTGTAATGATCTGTCCGCTTATCGTGCTTCCTGCAACCATAGCTAGTGTTAATGGCATCATGACAAAGCCGGATTTAGTAGCCGATGTTCCCATTACTCCTTGTATGAAGAAAGGCATATACATGATCGATCCAAACATACCTGCTCCTAAAAAAAAGCCGATGATGTTAGACACGGTGAACACTTGATTTTTGAACATATCAAGTGGTAGCACAGGACTTGATACACGCTTTTCTGTTAGCACAAACAAAAAGAAAGCTACGATTGTTACAGCAAACAGTCCGATGATCTCTGGAGATACCCAATCATATTGATTTCCTGCCCAGGTGAATGAAAGGAGAAGAGGAACCATTGTTAACGTTAGTAACAATGAACCCGTGTAATCGATGGATTCCTTCTCTTTTCTTTGAACAGAAGGAAATAAAAAGTATATAGCGGCAAAAGCGACAAGACCAAAGGGTAGAAAGATCCAGAATACCCAATGCCAATGAAAGTGATCGACGATGTATCCTCCTAATGTAGGACCAAACACGCTTGCTAAACCGAAAACACTGCTCATAATCCCTTGCCATTTACCGCGTTCGCGAGGCGGGAATAGATCACCAACTGCTGTGAAAGCCGTCGACATGATCATACCTCCACCAAAACCTTGAACACCTCTATATAAGATGAGTTCTAAGATACTTCCGGAAATGCCGCATAAAAGTGACCCTGCAGTAAACACACCGATCCCTAACAGGATAAAGGGTTTTCTTCCGTAAATGTCTGATAGTTTTCCAACTAATATCGCTGTGATACTTGAAGTGAGCATGAAAATCGTGAAAACCCAGCTGTAGTATTCTATTCCTCCAAGATCAGCAATGATTTTTGGTAAAGACGTACCAACAATGGTTTGGTTTAACGCTGCAAAAAGCATAGCAGACATGATGGAAAGCATTATAATTACTTTCCGCCGCATTTCTAGATGTTCCATGCATCACCCTCCAATTCATGTTGTAAATATTTCACAATGTGAATTATTTTCGAAAAGGAAAACTGCTCCACTAATCAAGCAGTTTTATTGAAGAATCTATCATTCGCTTTATGTCTTCATCTGTTAATGCAGCAAACTTTTTTTCCAGGTAGTTATTCTTAATGTTATCCATTTTTCGTGCGATTTCTCTACCATCTTCAGTAATTTCCAAATAGACAATCCGACGGTCTGAATCTGATCGTACACGCTGAATGTAGTTCTTACCAACAAGCCGATCCGTAACTGCGGTAATATGACTAGATGAAACTTTTAATTCATTAGCGATTTCGGAAGCCATTAAAGGACTTTGAATAAATAAAGTCTGAAGAACAGCAAACTCATTGCTTGGAATATAATCTGAGTACACTTCGTTTAAACCTTTTCTTAACGTGCGAAAAAGTCTGCGTAAGCTCATTTCCAATTCACGCTCTAACTCATTTCTTAATGGGGTTTGTTCTCTATTTTCCATTTTAACACCCTTGCTTTTTGTATCTTCTTCTACTAGTATATGATAATTTATATTTAATGAGAAAGAAAGTAAAAGGTTTAGGGAGAAACGGATTATGAAAAATTCAACGTTATTTTTTGTGCTTCTAGGTTTTGGCTTTTTGATTGGAGCAGCTTACTGGGTTTGGGCAATCACAACACAATCGCAACCAGGTGGATTGTAAAAAAAAGGCTGTTTCGTATTCATTGTTGCTTTTGAAAGTAGTTGATTTCCGTTGCAGATGCTCGCTTTCCTTGGGGCAGGCGGTGACCCACATTCGTACGTTTCCTTATAAGTGTCTCGCCTGTCCGCCTTTAGAAGTTCCTTGCTCCTGCGTCTACAAGTTAATATCCGTAGTAAACTTCCTCGTCGCATGCCTTGCAAGAGGTATCTCATGTGGCAGGCACGCACCTTCCACTACAATCAAAAATTCAATGAAGGAAATAAGACTTAAAAGCAACAATCTTTTAAAAAAATGAGCCGTAATGGCTCTTTTTTTGCGAAATTATACACTTCTATTTTGAATAAATGGGAGGTGTATGTATGAAAGAAAAATTTCAGATTACAAATCAACTTTTAAAGAAAGGATGGAAGCAGCGTCCAGGAGGTAATCGTGTACCGCGCTTTGCGGTTGCGCACGACACTGGGAATCCCGACTCAACGGCGCAACAGAACTATGAATATTTCAACAGCAGACAACTAGAGGCTTCTGCGCACGTATTCATAGATGATAAACAGATATTGCTGATTATTCCATTGCATGAAAAAGCTTGGCACGTTCGCTCTAACGTATCAGACGCGAACGAATGGGGAATTGGGGTGGAGTTATGCTATGGGCCTTCCATAGATTTTAACAAAGCTTACAGCCGTTATGTATGGTTTTTTGCCTATTTATGTGACATGTACCAATGGGATCCTGCCCGGAACATAAAAGGTCACTTTCAACTGGACCCAAAAAGAAGGACAGATCCTTTAAATTGTTTTCACCAATACGGTAAGACATTTCCATTCTTTATTGAAGATGTAAAGTATGAGCTGAAAAAGTTTGTTGTTCATCAGAATGAGTTTAAAGAGCTTGTTACTGAAGAAGGAAAACTTTATAAAGTGCAGATTGGAGCATTCACATCTAGAGAAAATGCAGAGAACCTTTCTCGAAAAGCTAAATCTGCAGGATTTGCTGTTCATATCGATTACTCTTAAAAACAATAGATGGTAAAACAGCCTTGAGAGATGTTGAATTTTAATTCTCGGTCGCTTGTTTTCCAAGGGGCAGGCGGTTAGTAGCCCCATTTTTTTTTGTGAGAATATGTTTTAAGTACACAAATTAATGGTAAATAAGTTGGAGGTATGCCATTCTTTGTGTACATAGGGGGAAGCAGTAGAACATGGAGCAACAATTGAGGGAATTAGGTAAAAAGATCATTGAGCATAAATATGATCTATCAAAGAAAATTGATGAGGTGCGCGTATCACTTGGTGAGCAGCCGACAGAGCTGACGGAATTTGTGTTAAACCTACGGGGAGAACTATTTTCATACTTTGGGCAAGCTCTTTATGAAGACATCAGAACATCTGAAGAGCAATTTATTAGTTGGGGAAGAAAAAATGGTGAGCTTGCTGTTCAACATGAAGTTCCATTAGACAAAGCATTAAGCAGTACCAAATACTATAGAATGGTGCTTTGGGATTTCATACGTAACGAAATTAGCAATGAAAAATTCAGCATCGAAACCGTTTTGAAAGCCGCCTCTATCATCGACCCATTACTGGATGAAACGGTTCATGCTTTTAGTGTAGCTTATGTTGAAAATAATAATCGTGTACTTGGATTGGCTAGAGAGGCAATTGAAGAGCTGTCTGTTCCTGTTGTAAGGCTGACAAGAGCGGTTGCGGTTCTTCCGCTTGTAGGAACGATCGATACGCATCGCTCTAAGTTAATTATGGAAACTTCTCTTCAAAAATGCATGGAATTACAGATTGAACATCTATTTATCGATTTGTCTGGTGTAGCTGTGATTGATACGATGGTCGCTCATAATTTATTTAAGGTAATAAATTCTCTTAAGCTTTTAGGTGTAAATGTAACGTTAAGCGGGATGCGTCCTGAGCTTGCTCAGACTGTCGTTTCGCTAGGAATCAGTTTCGAAGGATTTTCTATTGCTGGAAACTTGTATCAGGAGCTTGAAGCAATGGGGATTCGACCTCAAAAAAATAAATAAACCACAAATACTTGCCTGCTTAAAAAGGCAGGTATTTTTTTCTAGTATAAAAAGAACGTTTGTTCGCATATAATATAAAAAAAGGAGGTTGCTTCATGACTAACTTATTAATGAGATGCATACAAGAACGAGTTGGAATCGAAATGATCTACCT
This sequence comes from Fictibacillus norfolkensis, assembly GCF_014836645.1. Taxonomy (GTDB): domain Bacteria; phylum Bacillota; class Bacilli; order Bacillales; family Fictibacillaceae; genus Fictibacillus; species Fictibacillus norfolkensis. The sequence goes on along the minus strand of NZ_JACSQM010000008.1, from coordinate 116,046 downwards.
CTCACAAAAAGGTGACATCTCGCACCGATTTATAATTCCATACTCTTTTGACGGTCATATCATCAAAGGTTATTGTTCAGCAAAAAAACAGATTAGAAGTTTTCACATAAGAAACATATTATCTGTACATTCACGTTTTTTGTCTTCTTAAGATTGGAGGGATCGTCGTGCAATATGGAAGCGAAGAAGAGCGTTCGCTTATTGAAAAATTTGTGATGTATCCGATTTTACTTACCGTGTTTAATCGGGATCTACAGATTATTAACGGCTCTCCTTTTAGACTGAGACAGCCATACGTTGCACTAGTGGAGCAAATTATGAATCAAATCAGCAAAGATCTATATGATGTAAGAATTGAACTGAGAAAACGAAGAATCAAAGTAATGGATGCACAACGCGAGGATGATATTACAGAATATGAGATCTTTATTAGGGGTTATCGTGAAATTATGAGATTTCCGAACATTCATCTAAAAAATAAAGCTGAAACACTAATGCTTTCTTATCTACAAGTGGTTAGTGAATAAAGGATAAAGCGTGCAATTTTCATTTTCTATAACATCTGTATACAATGAACGTATTGCAAAGACATAAGATGATGATAATAGGATTAGAATTTGAATTGAGGAACGTTATGGAACACTTTATCCAGTTAGCCAGACAATTGAACAGCGAGATAATGATTGAAAGCCGCAGCCCTTTTGATCCGGTATGTCCGGTGAATACTCCACACCCTTGGCAGATGCTAGGCTGTGGGAACTATGCAGCGGTTTTTTCACATCCTGATCATCCAGCTTATGTAGTTAAGATCTATGGCAGGGATGAGCACGGATTATTAGAAGAAAAGAAAGTATATGATCGACTAGGAAAACACCCTGGATTTTCTGTTTGCTATCATTCTGAACAGCGTTTTTTAGTTTTAAAACGCATTGAAGGAATGACTCTATATGACTGCGTGCATAAAGGGATAAAGATCCATGAGAATGTTATTTACGACATTGATGAAGCAGTGAGGCATGCGAGAGACAAAGGGTTGTTTCCTAATGATGTGCATGGAAAAAATGTGATGATATCCAATAACAGAGGAATTATTGTAGACGTTTCTGATTTTAGTCAATACGAAACGTGCAGGAAATGGAAAGATCTGCGAAAAGCTTATTTCACTATTTATAAGAAATCTCTGTATGACTTCCCTATAAAGATTCCTTATTTTGTTTTGAATGGAGTAAGGATGGGGTATAGGTACTACAGGAAGTTAAAAATATCCAAAAAGAAAGGTCTAAAATAATAGGTCTAATGAATCATTAAAATCATTGGCGCAAATTGCCTTAGTAGGATATAATAACTATAAATCAATAGAAACCTTTGTTATTAAGGGCAAACCAGTTGAAAAGCTGGGACGCAAAGCTATGGGCCTAAAGTATGGTTAACATGCAATGGCAGCCGGTTGCCAAAGGGAAACGGACTTAGTTTAGACACAGGTATTTCTATGAAGACTTATTTCCGAAGAGTGAAGTTTTTCATACTTTAGAGATGAAGCACTCATAGAGGTTAAACGTATCTGAACATAAATGGAAGCCATTCCCTTTATTAGGTGATGGCTTTTTGTATGTAATTTTTGAGGAATTTGAGGGGTTGTAGAATGGAAAATTTCCAACTAGACTTACGCGCACTCAAAAAAAACTTGTTGCCAGAATTTATGAAGTCTATTCCCGCTATGATACATACACACAAAGAGCATCTAAGAAAAAATGAAGACTTTCATACGTTTCTAAACGGTTTTGTTGAGCAATATGAAAAGGTATTAGAGAAATTTTTACGTGGAATCGTGCATGCTGTATTTTTAGAAGAAGATCGATTTGAGTCCTTTTTAAAACAAGGAGAACAAAAAGCATTTTCATCAGGTATTCATTTTTTAAGACATCAGCGAATTCCTCATCAAGCATTAGCATGTTTTACAACGAGTATCAGTGAATCTGTTTTATTTGAAGTAAAAAAAGCAACGATAAACGAGCCATTAGTGATACAGCTATTTATGTTAGATCGTTGGAATCGGATTTCTCATCGAGCTGTAACAGGCTTTCTAAGCGGTTTCTCCTCTCAGCAATTCAAAGACCTTAAGGAGATTAGCATTCGCGATCCGCTAACAAATCTATACAACCGCCGATACTTTTATGACTGTTTAGAAGAAGAGCTTACAAAAGCACGCAGACTTAAACTTCCTCTTACACTTGTCATGTTTGATATCAATAATTTTAAATGTATCAATGATGAGCTAGGACATCACGCAGGTGATGAAATTCTTCAGCAGATCGCTGAACTTTCTAAACGATTAAAATTGTTCTCTGGATTTAGATTTGGCGGAGATGAATTTGTTTATCTATTGCCAGGGATCACAGAGGATGAAGCTTACATCTTAATCGAAAAGTTAGAGAGCCAGCTTATCGTATGGAATGAATCGATTTCATTAGCATATGGTGCCATAGAACTACTTGCAGATGCATGTGAGAACATCGATTATTATCTTCAGCTTGCAGATGAGCGGATGTATACCAATAAAAGAGCAAGAAGTGAGAATAAATCATTCATTTGAACAAAATGAATAAAGGGCCTTTCTGCTATATGATTTAGCAGATCGTAAAATGCAAAGGAAGATGACTGCATGAAAGATTCATTTACGATTACTGAACACCGTTCTGAAACAATATCTTCTTTACTACGGTGGTTCTTCTTAATACTTTGTGTACCTGTTTTTTATTATCAGCCTATTTCAAGTGTGCTGAAATATGAAACAGATACCTTTCCAATTCTCTTCATAATTGGAATCCTATATATGACATCCACACAATTTGTATTACACCAATTGCCCGAGACGTCTCTGTACTACCGTGTTTTTACTAGAGGTGGAATAGTTTTTGATTGCATCGCTTATGCTTGGCTGATGCAGCTAACTGGCGGAGCTGACAGCCCGTTTGTTTCTGTAGGTTATTTAATCGTTATCCATGCCGCCCTGTATTGGAGGTTAAGAGGAGCTCTTATAGTAGGAACAGCGAGTTTTATCATCCTATCTTATTTCTTCATAAGAGATAGCGGGTATATGAACACGCTTTCTTCCTTTGAATTTTTAATGAAAAGCATCTTTTTATGGTTGATCGCTTTTTACGGAGGTGTGATTGCCTCTAAAGAAAGACAACATTATCTTGAGAAGAATATGTATCAGCTTCAATCTGAACAAGACTATTTAACGGGTCTATTGAATCACCGGAAATTTCAAGAAGACGTTTTGGAAATCACAAAACAAAATAAGCCCTTCACACTTGTTTTATGTGATATTGATCGTTTTAAATGGTTCAACGATCAGCACGGTCACTTGATTGGTGATGAAGTGCTAAAGCTTGTTGGTTCAACGTTTAAACGCTTCATACCTGTAAAAGAAGGAGAAGCGTATCGTTACGGTGGAGAAGAGTTTGCCTGGATTCTCCATACAACATCTAGAACAGAAGTGAAAAATACGATTGAAACAATTAATAAGCATTTAGAAACATTTCCTTATATGTCAGGTGATGGAGGTTTACCGGTAACACTTAGCTATGGAATTGCAAGTTATGTAGAAGGCGAAAAACCTTCACAGATCATCCAAAGAGCAGATGTGCTCTTATATGAAGCAAAGGCAGCGGGAAGAAATACATGTAAACTAGATACGGTCAGAGTGAAGGGAAATCAGCTAACAATGTAGCGGTTTTCCTTTTTTCTTTCTCTATGGTTACTAACGTGTCATGGGTTCTTATCAAGAACTATCCTATAACTACCAGGAGGAAGTGGTTGTTTTTCAGGGTACGAGCCTTTGATGTCCTAATAGATTATGAGATAATAGAGTTAGAATTCAAGTGCGGAACAGGGGCTGAACAAAATGAGTTTGCAATTTATTTTGGGACGATCCGGCAGCGGAAAGTCCCACTCTGTATTTAAAGAGATTCAAAAAGAACTTACAGACCGTCCTTCAGGCAATCCAATCATCTATCTTGTACCAGATCAGATGACATTTCAATCGGAGTATAAGCTAGCCGGAGCGCCAGGATTATCGGGAATGATGCGTGCACAAGTATTTAGTTTTTCAAGGCTTGCTTGGCGTATTCTTGGCGAGACCGGTGGTTTAACAAGAATGCACATCACATCTACCGGAATAAGAATGATGCTTCGAAAAATCGTCGAGCACAAAAAAGAAGACCTTAAAATCTTTCGAAAGGCTTCTGAGCAAAGTGGTTTTTACGAATTGCTTGAGTTGATGACTACAGAACTTAAGCGATATTGTGTTTCTGCAGAAGATCTTTCGTGGAATGCTGATACACTGCTTTCTATCGGACAAAAAGAAAATAATAAAAAAGTGCTTCAAGATAAATTATCAGATCTAAGTGTCATTTCGAGTTCCTTGGATGAAGCGCTAATTGGGAAGTATGTAGATTCAGAAGATTACTTGCGTCTCCTCCAAGACAAGATTCCTTTTTCTGAGAGCATTAAGGAAAGTGAAATTTACATAGATGGATTTCATTCTTTTACCCCCCAAGAATTAGAAGTTACGGCAGGATTACTGGCTCATGCCAAGAAAGTGACCATTGCACTTACAACCGATGAATTCTTAACTTCGCAATCTGAGCCTCATGAGCTAGATTTGTTCTATATGACTAAAAAGACTGTACAGTCACTAACAGCACAAGCAAAAGAACTGGGTGTTTTCGTGGAGGAACCGATCTATCTTCATGAGAAGCCAAAATTTAATTCAACTGCCATCGCTCACATCGAGGATCAGTATGATCGAAGACCGGCCATTACGTCAGCCAAACATGAAGGTGTTGGAGTAGCGGCGGCAGTAAATGTTCGATCAGAAGTTGAGGGAGCAGCAAAAAAAATCATTGAACTCGTTCGTGACAAAGGTTATCGATATCGCGATATCGCTGTAACAGTCCGAAATTCGGGTAGTTATCAAACACTGATCGAAACGGTATTCACAGATTATGAGATACCTGTTTTTCTCGATCAAAAAAAATCTATGCTTCACCATCCCCTGATTGAGCTGATCCGTTCATCGTTAGATATTGTACTAAAAAATTGGCGCTATGAATCTGTGTTTCGAGCCGTTAAAACAGACATGCTCTATCCGCTTGATGAGATAAGAAAAACGACATCTGAGATGAGACGTTGTATGGATGAACTTGAAAACTATGTGTTAGCACTTGGTATCCAAGGCAAAAGGTGGACAGATCCAAAACCTTGGAAATATAAAAGATTTAGAGGGTTCGAATCAGAAGACTTTGGAAAGACAACACGTGACGATGAAAAGGAACAACTGATCAATGACATGCGGGATATGATTGTATCCCCATTGAGTCGTCTATCTAAAAATCTATCAAACAGTAAAAGTATCATCCAATATTGTAAAAGTCTTTATCAGTATCTTGAAGATCTCAATGTACCGATGAAACTGGAACGCTTGAGAATTCATGCAGAATCAGCAGGGAAACTACGAGCAGCATCTGAACATGGTCAAGTTTGGAATGCGGTGTTAGGTCTTCTCGATGAGATGGTAGAGTTGACTGGCGAGGAAGAACTTACAAAAGAGACGTGGATGCAAATGCTTGAAACAGGACTTGAAAGCCTTAAGTTCGCTCTTGTTCCTCCTTCACTAGATCAAGTATTAGTAGGAACGATGGAAAGGTCTCGTTTCACGGATGTAAAAGTAAATTTTGTTCTTGGCGTAAACGATGGAATCATTCCGCTAAAACCAAAAGACGATGGATTACTTTCAGAGGACGAAAGAGAAGCCCTTGATAGAAACGGTGTTGTGCTTGCACCGACTGCTCGCAGAAAGCTGCTAGATGAGCAGTTTATGATCTATCTGGCGTTAACGAATGGAAGTGACCATTTGTATGTTTCGTATGCGTTAGCAGACGAGGAAGGGAAAACGATGCAGCCTTCTATGGTCATACAGCGGTTGCACGACCTTTTCCCAGATTTAAAGGAAGAGCTATATCAAAACGAACCTGCTTTACAAAATGATATGGATTTTGTGCAGCATCCGATAAAAAGTGTCTCCTTTTTAAGTGCACAGCTTAGAGAATGGAAAAAAGGCTATCCGATCTCTTCTGTTTGGTGGGATGTATACAATTGGGTGATCGAAGACAACGAGTATGATTTCTATGCAAAGCGTGCTCTGTCTTCTCTGTTCTATTTTAATCGAGAAGCACCTCTCAGTTCATCTGTATCAAGAGACCTTTATGGCGATAAAATCTTAACGAGCATCTCAAGGATGGAGCTTTTTCAGTCATGTCCATTCTCTCAGTTCATGTCGTACGGACTGAAGCTTAAAGAACGCCAATTGTATAAGCTTGAAGCCCCTGATATCGGACAGCTTTTTCATGCTGCGTTAAAACAGATGAATGATTCACTTCAACAAAGAAGCGTAGCTTGGAGTGATCTTTCAAAGGGTGATTGTTATCGTTTAGCAGGAGACATTGTTGAACTTTTGGCACCACAGCTTCAACATGAGATTCTGTTAAGTTCCAACAGACATCTTTATATTAAGAAGAAGTTAAAAGAAGTAGTCGGAAAAGCTTCGCACATATTAAGTCAGCATGCAAAGGCGAGTGGTTTCACACCTGCTGGCCTTGAACTAGCATTCGCTTCTGGTGCAACATTGCCGCCATTAACCTATAATTTGCCGAATGGCACGACGATGGAAGTGATCGGACGTATCGATCGTGTTGATACAGCCAAAAGTTCTAAAGGACTTCTGATGCGCGTGATTGATTATAAATCCAGCTCGACAGGACTTAACTTAGCAGAGTTATATCATGGCATTGCTCTGCAGATGCTGACTTATCTAGATGTTGCAGTCACACATTCAGAAAGCTGGCTAGGTGAAGAGTCCGTTCCAGCAGGCGTTCTTTATTTCCATGTTCACAACCCGCTTTTAAATCAAAAGAAACTGCTTAGTGTAGAAGAAATCGAAAAAGAAGTGTTAAAGAAGTTTAAGATGAAAGGTTTGGTCCTTGCTGAGGAAGAAGCCGTTCAACTTATGGACAGTACAATGGAAAAACGTTCTTCTATCATTCCTGTCGCTTTAACTCAAAAAGGATTTCATAAATCACATTCCGCTATCGCCTCAAGAGAGCAGTTTAACACGATGCGTAATCATGCACGAAAGATGGCTGTAACGAGCGGTGAAGGGATTACAAACGGAGTGATCGATATCTCTCCATATGAGATGAAGAAAAAAATACCATGTACGTTCTGTTCATATAAGCCTGTCTGTCAGTTTGATCAAACTCTTGAAGAGAATCAATACCGTCAACTTCGTTCAGAAAAAGATGATGTTATTCTAGAAAAAATGCATGAGGAAGGAGGAAATGTGAATTGAAGACTTTGATCCCAAAACCAGAAGGTGCAACATGGACGGACGAACAGTGGCAAGCTATTCAGGCAAGAGGAGAAAATGTTCTCGTTGCTGCAGCAGCTGGATCGGGTAAAACAGCTGTCCTTGTAGAACGAATCATTACGATGATACGTGAAAAGGTAGCGGATGTAGACCGTTTGCTTATCGTTACATTCACCAATGCTGCCGCTGCTGAAATGAGAAAAAGAATAGGAGAAGCAATTGATAAAGAATTGTCTTTAAATCCTTCTTCTCTCCACTTAAGAAGGCAGCTTAACTTATTAAACAAAGCATCGATCTCTACTCTTCATTCTTTTTGTATTGAGGTGCTTCGTAAACACTATTATGAAACAGATCTCGATCCAGGCTTTCGTGTAGCAGAAGAAACAGAAGCAGAACTTATTCGTCAAGAAGTGATAGAGGATTTATTTGAAGAAGAGTATAGCAAAGGAGAAGACCATATTTTTTACCAAGTGGTCGATGCTTATAGTTCTGACCGAAATGATATGGAACTTCAAAAACTGATCTTATCGCTCTATGATTTTGCTCGAAGTCACCCTGATCCGAACGGCTGGCTAGACCAGATGGCAGAAACGTATCAGGTGCAAGCGGCGGCCATTGACGATCTTCCTTGGACGAAAGAGCTTCTGATCGATATATCGATACAGATAGAAGGGCTTCGTTCTTTGGCATTAAGAGCGATAGAGCTGAGCGAGCACTCAGGAGGACCTCTTGCATACGCAGAAACACTTCAAGAAGATCTCGTCTTTATCGAACGATTACTTCTTGCAAAGAATAGCTGGAGTGAACTTTATGAGGAATTTCAATCATATGAGCCTCCGAAATTAAAAGCCATTCGTGGGAAAGATGTAGATGAAGAACTGAAGAATAAAGTAAAAGCTATGAGAGACAACATTAAAAAACGGACGGGTGCATTAAAAGAAGAATATTTTGAAAGGCATCCTGATTCGTATATCGTTCATATTGAAGAGATGGCTCCTGTTGTTAAAGAACTGTCTTCCTTAGTGAAAAAGTTTGGAGAACGCTATCTTGAAGCGAAGCAAGAAAAGTCTCTTGTTGATTTTGGTGATCTTGAACATTTTTGCCTAGGGATATTGAAAGGTGAAGGGTCAACGATGGATGTGCCGGTTCCATCTAATGCTGCATTAGAGTACCGCGAAAGATTTGTAGAGGTACTAGTCGATGAGTATCAAGACACGAATTTTGTCCAAGAATCCATAGTTCGCTTAGTATCAAAAGACGGAGAAGCAGGAAACATGTTCATGGTAGGTGATGTGAAGCAATCCATTTACCGATTCAGACTAGCAGAACCACTTCTTTTTCTAACTAAGTACAAACAGTTCACGAAAGAGGGCGGCAACGGTTTACGAATTGACCTTGCAAAAAACTTTAGAAGCCGAAATGGAATCTTGCAAGCTACAAACTATTTGTTCAGACAGATCATGAACGAAACAGTAGGGGAAATTGATTACAACGATGATGCTGAATTAAAGCTAGGTGCCACTTATTATCCTGAGCAAGAGGGAAATGAACCAGAACTTCTTCTTATCAATAAAAGTCAGCCTGTAACAGATGAAGAAGGTCTTGAGAATGGAGAAGTAGAAAAATCGGAGCTTGAAACCGTTCAGTTAGAAGCAAGAGTTATAGCTGAAAAAATAAAACAGATCGTTGGAACGACGGGGAACTCTCCTCAGCTCGTACTTGATAAACATACGAAAAAATTGAGGCCGGCAAAATACAAAGACATCGTTATGTTGTTTCGGGCAACCTCCGTTTGGGCACCAGTCATACTAGAAGAGTTTAAGCAGCAAGGGATACCTGCTTATGCTGAACTTTCAACGGGCTATTTTGATGCGACGGAGATTCATGTCATGATGTCACTCTTGAAGGTGATCGATAACCCTCTGCAAGACATACCGCTTGCAGCTGTTCTTCGTTCCCCCCTTGTCGGAATGACTGGTGAAGAACTTGCAGTGATCAGATTGAAACAAAAACAAGATAATTATTTGGGAGCCGTAGAACTGTATCGTGCTGAAGGAGAGAACGCTCAGATTCAAGAGAAGGTCTCTACGTTTTTAGATCAGCTGGAAAAGTGGCGTCATCAAGCGCGTCAAGGATCTCTTTCTGACCTGATTTGGGAGATCTACCGAGAAACCGGATATTTTGATTATGTAGGCGGATTAACTGGTGGAAAACAACGACAAGCGAACTTAAGAGCTTTAAATGATCGAGCGAAAATGTATGAAAGTACATCTTTCAGAGGGCTTTTCCGCTTTCTACGTTTTATTGAAAGAATGCAGGAGCGTGGAAAAGATCTAGGAGCGGCAAGAGCGCTAGGTGAGCAAGAAGATGTTGTTCGTGTAATGACGATTCATAAAAGTAAAGGCTTAGAGTTTCCTATTGTATTCGTTGGAGGTATCAACAAACAGTTCAATACAAGAGATCTGAACGAAAAAGTTCTTCTTCATAAAGAACTCGGACTAGGAACTCAATATATAAATCCAGAGTACCGAATTGCCTATCCGACACTGCCGAAGCTTGCGATCGCCGGAAGAAAGAAAATGGAATTGATCGCAGAAGAGATGCGAGTTCTATATGTTGCTCTCACACGTGCAAAAGAAAAATTGTACGTAGTCGGCACAGTAAATGACATTGAAAAATCTGTGGATGCATGGAGGGATTCTCTTTATGAAGAAAACTGGATTCTACCAGACTTTGAAAGAGCTGGTGTAAAGAGCTATCTCGATTGGATCGGGAGAGCGGTCATCCGCCATAAGAATGCAGATCCTCTCCTATCGCTTCTTGGAACAGGTGAAAGAGGTAGAGGTGAAGTTTATCTGGATGAAACAGATTGGAAGATTACCGTTCTGCAAGCGAGTCAATATGAAGAGTTGAAAGTTGAAGAGAAAGAAAAACAAGAAGAGTTGCTGAAGCAGTTAGAGAACTATGAAAGAGTGAATCTTGCTTCAGATGACTTTAATGAAGTCCAACGTCGACTCCAATGGCGATATACGAATAAAAATTCGACATACACCCGTTCCAAACAGTCTGTTACAGAGATAAAAAAACAATATCAAGCAGATGAATACAGTTCTACAGAATTAGTAAAAGCCGCCCAACAAGTTATACATGAGCGGCCAAAATTTATGCAAGAAGAGCAGTTGAATGCAGCTGAAGTAGGTACAGCGATGCATATGGTGATGCAGCATATTGACTTTAGAAAGCCTGGTACACTAGAATCTCTCGAAAATCAGCTTGCAGAAATGGAAATGAAAGAGTTGCTTACAAGAGAACAAGCTCAATATATCCAGCTTCCACAGATCCAGAAGTTTATGGAAGGGCAACTTGGCGAGAGAATCAAAGAGAACGACGAGAATTTGAAAAGAGAAATTCCGTTTAGTATGGCGCTTCCGATATCAGAGATTCAAAGAGAGTGGATTGGTGAAGAAGAACATGTTCTCGTTCAAGGTGTTATTGACTGTCTGATCGAAGAGGAAGACGGATATATATTGATTGACTACAAAACAGACAGAATTACGAACCGGTTTACAAACGGGTTTACAGGAGCAAAGGATATCCTGTACAAACGTTACGAGTTGCAACTGAATTTGTACGCAAAAGCCATTGAAAGAATATTAAAGAAACCTGTTAAAGAAAGTTATCTTTACTTTTTTGATGGTGGACACATTCTTCAAGTAAAATAAGGAGGGATATGATGCGATTACTTCATACAGCTGACTGGCATCTTGGTCGATCATTGGAAGGACGCAGCAGACTTCAGGAGCAGCAAGATTTTCTAGACGAACTTGTCGAGATCGTACGACGAGAAAAAATAGATGCTGTTCTGATGGCAGGAGATGTATTTGATACGGTAAACCCTCCAGCTGCGGCAGAGCAAATGTTTTATGATGCACTGTCACGGATTAATAGAAACGGAGAATGTCCGTTCATTGCGATTGCTGGAAATCATGATCATCCTGAAAGACTAGCAGCCTCTTTTCCCCTATTAAGAGAACTGGGCATCACACTTGTAGGACTGCCAACGCTAGAACTTCAGCGTGTTCCGATCAAGAGAACGGGAGAGATCTTAGAAATCGCTGCTCTGCCGTATCCTTCCGAATCAAGACTAAAAGTACTACTGAGTGAATCTGCTGAAGAATTAGATGTAAGAACTCAATATGATGATTGGGTGGACTCGTATTTTAAACAGATCACCTCTCACTTTACGCCAGGAAACGTGCATGTTGCGATGAGTCATCTTTATGTTGCAGGAAGCAAGGAAACCGATTCTGAGCGACCTGTTCACATAGGTGGTGCGTATACGGTAGCTGCAGAAAGTCTTCCGAGTGCAGCTCAATACGTTGCATTAGGCCATCTGCATCGTCCACAAAAAATCAAACGAGCAAAAACAGATGCAAGGTATTCAGGTTCTCCACTATCTTATAGTTTCTCTGAAAGTGGACAAGCAAAATCTGTGTCCATTATTAACATAGAACCAAACGGTATTGCAGAAGTTGAAGAGCTTCATCTAACTTCGGGAAAACCGCTAGTAGCATGGGAAGCAAAGAATGGGGTCCAGGAGGTCATTTCAGGAATTCAAGATGGTTTGCATCAGAATTGCTGGATTGATCTATCCATACATGTAGATGATGCACTTTCGATGGAAGAAATTCAACGACTTAGAAAATCACATGATGGCATTGTTCATATCAAACCTGTGTATCGAGAAAAGTCTGGAGAACAAATCTCTGTATCTGCTCAAAAACTGCCTGTTGATGAACTGTTTACAACGTTTTATAAACGACAGACAGGGGGAGCGTTGCCAGATGAGGAGTTGACCTCCTTATTTCTTGATCTTGTTGGAGAAGAGGGAACAGAAGGAGAGGAACGAGAATGAGACCTATAGCATTAACCGTTTCAGGCTTGCAAAGTTTTCGAGAAGCACAATCCGTTCCTTTTCATGAACTCTGTTCTGGCGGAGTCTTCGGTATATTTGGACCGACTGGAAGCGGGAAGTCCACGATTCTAGACGCTGTTACACTAGCACTATATGGAAAGGTAGAACGAGCGGCTGGTGGAACACATGGAATCATGAATCAGGCTGAAGATAAACTGTCTGTTTCGTTTACGTTTCAGATCGGTGAAGGTGCTCAGCAAAAAGAATACAGTGTGGAGCGCATCTTTAAACGAAGTGGCGAACATTCCATTCGAACTAGTACTTGTCGATTAATTGAGGTGGTAAATAGTGAATCAATCGTTCATGCCGACAAAGAACGAGATGTAACGCGTCTTGTTCAAGAGCTGATCGGACTGACAATCGATGATTTTACGCGAGCGGTCGTTCTGCCTCAAGGTAAATTCGCTGAATTCTTATCTCTTAAAGGTGCTGATCGAAGACAGATGCTGCAACGTTTGTTCCAGCTTGAAAAGTACGGAGATCAATTAAATCAAAAGCTAAAGAAACGGTCGGATGAACAAAAAAATCGTCTGAATGAGATTACAGCTGAACAAACAGGTCTCGGCGAAGCTTCATTTGAATCGTTAGAACAGGCATTGGTTCACCTAAAAGAAAATGAAAAAAAGTTAGAAAAAGTAACAAAACAATACAAAGATGAAGAAGAGAACCTCAAAACGCTTGAGGTGTATTGGGATGCTCAAGTTCAGAATGAAAAGCTGATTGAAGAGAGAAATGAACTGAACAAACAGGAAATCCATATGAAACGTGTTCAAGGAGATTTAAAGAAAGCTGTTTATGCAGACAAAATTGCTCCCTATGCGAACGAGTTGAAGCAATCACTCTCAGATGAGAAAAAGTTACGCGAAGAGCAAGAGCAACTGAAGAAGCGGACTGAAAAACTTCAGACCATTCTTGAAGAGCTTGAAGAGAAATATGAAGCAGCCAAAAAGGCGATCAACGAGGAAGAGCCTGTTCTTATCGAAAAAAGAAGTGGCTTAAGAGAAGCAGTTGACTGGGAAAAGGATCTTGAAAGAAAAAATCAGATTTTGCAGAATGAAACGGAAAGGCATAAACAATTGGTGACTTTGTATGAAGAATGCGAAAGAGCTGAATATGATGCCACGCAAGTTCTTAAACGTGGGAAAGATAAACAATTCGCTTTAAAGAAAGAATTATCTCAAATTGAAATCACCCAAAATGATCGCCGTTTATATCAACATGCTATTCTGCTTAATCAACGATTAGAAGATGTTCGTGATGAAGAGAAAAAGACACAAAAAGAAATCTCCGTTTCAGAAGTTGAAATGACTTCTGCAGAAAAAGCAAAGAAACAGATCAGTTCAACAATAGTTAACAGTTACGATGCAGGAAAGAAAGTGCTGAAAGATATTCAGCAAATGTTTGAAGAAGTGTCTGAAGTTCTGCGTACAAATGAAAAGATCTCAAAAGCTTCGATGGATAAACTGCGTGAATGGAAGGACGAACAAGAAAAAATAAGGATCAGCCATTTGGCTGCACAGCTTTCTGCAGAATTAAAAGAAAACGAACCGTGCTCAGTATGCGGTTCAACAATTCATCCATCACCGAACCAAATGCATGCAAATGTTGAACATGATAACGAGCGTATTCACGAATTAGAAGAAGCAATCGAACGTTTGAAGGAAAATTATCATGAGCTGAAACACCTAAGTGAAGGACTTGAAAAGGATTCCCAAACGCTATGGAAAAAACTTAATCTTGCTGAAGCTGAAACTGCAGCATCAGATCAAAGCACGATCACAGTTGAGAAAGAAGAACTCAAAGCGTTTTCTTTGGATCAGTTCAAGGATCATGTAGCGAGAGTAAAAGGGATTAAGCAAGATAAGCTCTTGATTGAAGAACGCATGCAGAAGTTATTATCCAAATTAGAAGATGATCAAAAACAATATGAACGAATTTCTATTTCGTTTGAAAATAATGATGAAACAACTAACAAGTTAAAACAACAGCTTCTTTTGATATCGAAAAAAATAGACCATATTCAATTGGAATGGGAGCAAGCAGAGATCCCCTTTTCATCAGAGGAGCTTAAAGAGCAGCTAGAACGATTTCAACAAAAAGAAAGTCGCCAAACGGAAATCGTAAAAAGTTTAAATATTGCAGAAGAATTTTTAGAAACACAAACGAAAAAAATGGAATCCGCCAAAGAGCAAAAATCTGAGTTGAAGACGAGTTTATCGGTCTCTTCTAAACAATACGAAATGCTGCAAAAAGAAATTCAAGATAGTAAAGAAAAGCTATATAACAGAGTAGGCGATCAAAAAGCTCAAAGAGTTCTTGAAGATGTTCAAGATGCGTTGCAGAGTCTCAAGACATCATTCATTCATTCCGAACGAGAATATGAAAATGCTAAAAAGCAGTACGTAGAGAGTGATAAAGTATATCATTCTGCTGTTCAAAGGAAGAATGATGCTGAATCTAGAGTAGAAAAAGCAACACAAGAATGGAACAAACAGTTAAGTAAGTCTGATTTCCAATCATATGAAGACTTTGAAAACTGTTTAAAAGATGAGCACGTTCAGATGGAATGGGAAAATCAGTTAGCAGATTATCAAGATCGCTGTAAGTCAAATGCTATGGCATTAGATGCGATAAAAGAAAAACTCCCTAAGGAGATTCTATCCGTTCAACATGTTGAATCGGCAAAAAGCCAGCTGCAGAGTCTCAAAGTAGAAATGAACCATACGCATGAAGCTGTTGGAGAAGCGCGACAAAGGTATATGATGATCGAGAAAAATCATGCACGTTACAATGAACTGGAAACGGAAAAGAAAAAGGTCTCTCATTTACTAGAGCAATTAGGTAAACTTCAAAGTGTGTTCCGTGGAAATACTTTTGTTGAATTCATGGCTGAAGAGCAATTGCATCTTGTAACACGTGATGCGTCTGGCAGGCTCGCTAAACTTACTCGTGGACGTTATGCGATCGAAGTCGATTCAGCGGGTGGTTTTGTTATTCGTGATGATGCCAACGGAGGAATCAAACGCCCTGTTACCTCTTTATCTGGGGGAGAGACATTTTTAACATCCCTTGCACTCGCGCTATCACTATCTGCTCAAATTCAGCTAAGAGGGAAGTTTCCTCTTCAGTTTTTCTTCTTAGATGAAGGATTCGGCACACTTGATCAAGAGCTGTTAGATACAGTTGTAACCGCGTTAGAAAAAGTAAGGATGGAAAACTTTTCGATCGGGGTTATATCTCACGTTCCTGAGTTAAAAGCAAGACTAACGAAACGACTTATCGTCGAACCTGCTGAACATTCTGGCAGAGGAACTCGGGTTAAATTAGATCAGTTATAAAAAGGATGCAGGGCGTATACGCTCTGCATCCTTTTGTTATTCGATAATTCCATGACCGATGACTTTAACATTCACTGAAGCGGTATAATCTATATTCGGATACTCTTCGTTCCAATTTAACTTCTTCCATGTTGGATTATGGAATGCGATTAGTTTCCTGCCAACCCCAAAAGCATCACTGTTCATGTCTTGAAGCTTTTTTAGGACATTATTTGCTTCTTTTGTTAATGACTTTGTTAGGGCGTGTTCGATTTTATTGATCTTCTTTTTAGAAGTGAGATTATCCCCAGGGTACTCTGTAATAACGACGCTCATATTAAGTGTAATGTGAGCGGAAATTTTATCATCAGGAGAAACATTTACGTTGAACGTTCTTTTATTTCTTTTAACTTTTATTGAAACGTAATTTAAAATTCTATCTTTATGTTTGTTAGATATTTTCCTTGTTAAAGACATGGAGCGGTTTTTTTGTTTCCCGGTGAGCAACGTGAATAATACTCCTTGAGCACCATGTATCGTTCCTACCATCTTATTACCATGAAAAACAGCAATGCCATTAACGGATACAGCATTCTTCTCAGCTACGAGATAAGGTAACGCAAAATCTTGACCAGGATCAAACATAATAGGGCATACGGTCTGTATATTTTCTACTGGAACAATTGCTGCATCTTCTGCTGATCGAATGGATTCATTCAAGTATGTTCCAACGCCAATCGAAGTTTCTGTCTCTTCAAACCTTGCACTTAGTACATCAGAAGCTTTGCCTTTTGCTACGGCAATGCGAGCATTTAGAGCGGACTTGGGATCTCGGTAAAAGACATCTAAAATGTGATAGATATCTTTTCTTGCAGCTTCTTCTCCTAAGATCACAATCAGATTTTTAGAAGCATCAACTTTCTCGGAAACTTTTCGATCTAACTTAATTCTACTTTGTCGAGCCGTATTCCCTACAGCATGAAAAATTTGATTATTTACTTGTCCTGTTCCTGTATCCGTATTGATGGATTGTGGAATAGAGGCGGAGTTTCTTATTTTTCCGTTCTTTAAATAGTCAAATCCTGCCGCTCTGACCAATTTGGTCTCGTTTAGTTGAGTTTGATCCCAACATCCAGTTAATAATAATAGGCTAGAAAAAAGAGAAATTAACTTAACACTCCTCATGTCGAAACTGCTCCTTTTTCTTTTCTTTTTCTAAATATAGCAATCAGCAATAAGAAGATTGGAAAGAGCGAAGAACAGCATAATGCAGACATACCAATTAACTTTGACCACAGCTGAACATCTAGTTTACTCCCTGGAATTGAAGCGATTAAAGCACAGATAATTCCCACATAAGGTGCGGCAGATTTATGATGCTTCAGTTTAAACAGTGTCTGCACACCTTTTGCTGTAAAGAAAAGATAACTGATAAGGGAAGTTGTAACAAATACAATCCATATGGACAGGAAGATAAGGTCTGTCCTCTCCAAAATCTTGAATGAAAAAGCTTTTAACATATACAGCACTGGCTCTGGAACAATCACAATTTCAACTGGATTGAAAAAAATATATGTTGTAAAAGTCACAAAGCAGTAGAAAAGAGTGACGCATAAAGAAGCATAAGATATTACTTTTAATTTACTGTTCGATCTTCCTTGCGTATAAGCTAAGAATACGAGCGCTGTATCAAAGCCAAGTAAAGAGATTAACGCATCAGAAGACCCTGATAGTATTGTTTTAATTCCCGCTGCACCTACCGGAAAAGCATAAAGAAGGTGAACATCACTATAGGCATATGCAACAAAGAAAAATAGCACAAGCAGCAATGGCGAGACTAACATCAAAAACCTGGCGATCTCTCTTGCCGTACATGTAATACAGTAGACACACGTAAGAGCTAAAATTAATATAACAACTAACCGTGGAGTCTGAAAGAAGATCCATTTTGATACGATGCTGTTGTATAGGATTAGAATGATTACACAAACAGAGAACAAGTGAACAACGAATAAAATATTCAGAACAACTCCTAATTTTGTCCCGACGATTTTAGGTATAAAGTCAAAGATCGTCTGCTTAGGATACATCTCGCATAATTTCCAAATAGCAAGTATGGAGATTTGAATAAAGAGTCCTGCTAAGAGTAAAGAGATCCAGCCGTCTGTTTTCGCTTTAGCGAACAACGTATAAGGAAGTGACAGTACACCAACACCAATTTGGGATTGAATGATAACAAAGAACAGCTGTCTATGTGTAATTGTATGGCTGCTATTCATGACTTCTCCCACTTTCTCGTATGATTATCTTCATCTTTTTTTAGTGGCTTGATGTCACTAGGACGAGAGTTCATCTTGAAAAAAGGTAAACGAATGATTGTATCTTTTAGATCTCCTATTTTAAAAGGTGCGAGCGGTGCAAAGTATGGCGTACCAAATGAATATAAACGACATAGATGAAAAAACATGATGATCAATCCGAATACGATGCCTAAGAAACCAAAAGTCGCGGCAGCTACCATAAATGGAAAGCGCAATAAGCGAACAGCTAAACTCATCTCATTGGAAGGTACTGTATATGCAGCAATCGCTGTCGTCGCAACAACGATGATCATTAGGTTTGAGATGAGTCCTGCTTTAACAACCGCATCACCGATAACTAAGCCGCCAACGATAGCGATCGTGGAACCAATCCTTGTTGGGAGCCGAATAGCGGCTTCGCGGATTAATTCAATCGTGAGCTCCATCACTAACGCTTCAAAAAGTGGTGGGTACGGGATATTTTCAAGTGAACTTTTCATCAATAGTATGAGTGCTGATGGGATGACCTCGTAATGAAAAGAAACAATCGCAATATAAAAGGCTGGAAGACCGATCGCAATGAAAAAGCTGAATAAACGGATCATCCTATAGAAGCTTCCTAACATCCAACGTTTGTTATAATCATCTGGTGTTTGAAAGAATACAAAAAAGTTCACGGGAGCAAGGTTTACGGTAGGTGAACTATCATATAAAAGAGCTACTCTTCCTTCCATCAGGTTTGCAGCTACACGGTCAGGTCGTTCTGTACTCAACGTTTGGGGAAACAAACTAAATGTTCTATCTTCAATACTTTCTTCGATATTCCCCGGAGTCATAACAGAATCCGCTTCTATCGAAGTTATTCTTCTTTCAACCTCATGAAGAATCTCTGGATTTGCGATATCAGACATATAAAGCATTGCAATATTCGTGTGAGTCTCTTTTCCCACTTTTAAATACTTTACTACAAGCTTTTGACTTTTAAGGCGCTTACGAATTAGAGCTATATTCGTCGACATACTCTCAATAAAACCTTCATGAGAACCACGGATAACGGCCTCGTTATCTGGTTCAGATATGTCACGTTCTGTTTTGATCGGAGTAAATACAGAAAAAAAGCAAGTGCTGTCTTTAGTAAATATCAATGTATACGACTGCAAGAGTAACTCTTGAATCTTCGTGAAGTCTGTTTGTTTCTTAAAGTCTATATTGATTACTTTTTCGAAGGTGTGAAGATCAATATCTTTGTCCAATTCAAATAAAGGATTCAATATCAAATCTTGAAGTTTCTGTTTATCAATAATTGAGTCCAAGAAAATTAATGCCACTTTGCTCTTGTCAGCAGGCATCTCAACCCAATGAGTCATCAAATCTTCCGAAGATGAAAAACTCTTTTCAATGTCATTTAACAGATCATTTATCGATTGATGCTGATTTACATTTGCATCCTGCTCAGATTGAGATTTTTTCACAGAAGTTTGTTGAGAGGATGAACTAGACTCTTTTTCTTTTTCTATTACAGTCTGTTTTTGTTCGAGCAATTTTTTTGGTTTTTTAAAGAAAGTCATGATGAACATCATCCCGATTCGCAATAATTTGGTTTAGTTTTTGCTACCTCAACGTAATTATGCGGATAAGGTACTATTTTTCAAAAATGAGTCAGAAATTGTCATTATGAGTAAAAAATTGTGATAACATAGACAGAGATAAAGAGAGAAGGGGGCGGCACCATGACAGGAAGGGCACAATTTATTCCTGCTTTAACTAAGCCGAATACATATTTTGCATTTTATAATGAGTGGAAAGATAAAGAGGGTTTTTGGATCCGTTTTTTTGCCATTTTAGTCACTAGCGGATTGCTGCATGCACTATCTTTTTTTGCAGCGTTTCCTTCGTTCAAGACGATTTCTTTTGTAGAGGCAGCGAAATTAAGTGGTATGGAACTTGAGTTGTTACGATATCTCATCGCTTTAGTAGGCGGTGCTTGGGGTATGATTGTCCCATTCTTAGTGATAAATTCAGGAGCACTTTTTTTATATATTTTCTTCCGAGACATTGGATATAAAGCACTCTTTTATGTAATGACAACGGTATATCTTCTATTTATTCTCGGATTACTCTTTGAACTTCCGGTTCAGTTCGTAACGGGTGCTGAAGAAGTTGTGCAGCCATTAGGTTTCGGTTTTGCTGGTGTTCTATTCTTTAAGCATGGTTTTTGGCAAGAACTCTTGAACTCCATCAATATTTTTACCATCTGGGGTTCGGTTGTTATGTATTTTGCACTTCGTCAGTTGTCGTTTAAAGAAAAGAAATACTGTCTAGTTGTTACGATCGGAACTGTTGTTGTTTTCATATTATTATCTTCACTATATGCTGCATTAGCTAGTGGACAGTTGGTTTAAGGGGGAGACAAACTTATGAATAAACTGAAATGGGTTGCTGCAGCTATTATGGTTATCCTCCTAGTCGTTATGAACATCGTGATTTTTGATAAAAAAGAATCAGCCGCAGTTGAAGCTCCAAGAGTTAAGACCGGTCTGTCTTCTCAAAAAGATTTTAGTAAGACACACGAAACAACGGGTGTTGCTCAGTCCAAGAACACATTTGAGATATACGAGAATGCATCTCTCGGTTCGATAAAAGAAATAATGGTATCGAAGGGGGAGACCGTTACATCGGGTCAAACTTTAATTACATATGAAAATGCAGAGATTGAAAAAGAACTTCGCAGCTTGAAACGAGACAAGGAATCAGCTGATGTTCGAAGCAGCCATTATTCTGGGCAAATAAGCGAATGGAAAAGTGAACTCTCAGATTTTGATGAAGAAAAAGACAGCAAAGATGCTAAAGTGCTTCTTCAAGAAAAATTAGCAGAAGCTGAGCTGCAAAATGACTTAGCTGAAAACGAAAGCTCCGTCTTATCAGATGAAATATCTGATCTCGAAAAACAGCTTGATGATCTTAATGTGAAAAGTCCAGCTGACGGTGTAGTTTCAGAATTAAGTGGGGTTGGTGACGATGAACCGCTTCTAACCATTGTAGGGCAAGGGAACTTTGAACTTGTTGCTGACATCGATCAGAAGATGGCGTCTCTCGTGAAGACAGGAGACTCAGTTCTAATCAAGTCCAACGGTGAAAAGATGTTGAAGGGTACTGTTCAAACTGTATTACCAGCTGATCAGAATGACTTTAAGTTAACCGTTCTCGTTGAGGATGAAGCGGCTTGGGTTGAAGGACAGACAGCTCAGATCATCGTAACAGAAAAGCTTGCAGAAAAAGCAATTAGCGTGCCTAAACAAGCAATCTTAAAAGATGATGGGAAAACGTATGTGTTAACGATTGTGAAAAACAAATTGTATAAGCTGAAGGTTTCAGAGGGTCTTGAGCAAAAGGGTAATGTTCAGATTACAAAAGGGCTTAAAAATGGTCAGGTTGTCGTACTGAATCCTTCCCCTGTGCATGTTTCAGGGCAGCCGGTCTTAAAGAAGTAATTGCTATTTAGATCTTAAATTTTTACCAATAAAAAACAAGTGGGATTACACTAGTGTTACGTTTTTTAAGAAGAAAAAGGGTTTCGCAAGTATATTACTTGCGAAACCCTTGTTTTTTTACTTAGCGTTTTTTAGTTAGTGTCTTTAATCTTTTTCGTGCTAACTTTTAGGGATTGGAGTGGAAGGGTACTGACTCCTGCGGGACAAGTGGGACAGGTGAGACCACTAAAGGAGTGTAGCGGCAGGGGGCTCACCGCCCGCCCCGCGGAAAGCATGTACCCTGGAACGGAGATCCCCGCTTTCACAATTTACGAATTTTTTGTTAACAATGACTTTATAGATGTTGTGAACACTTTTGTTGATTGTTGCTTAGGATCAAACAACGCAATAAGTAAGAAATTTTTCTCCCCTTGTGGCACTAGTTGATCTGATAATGGATCAATCGCTGTTTCTGTTACAAACGCGTGCTTGTGCATATCTTTTTCAGAAAGAGCTGGAAACCCTTCGATCATTTCAGGATATTGAGCGAGCAGTGAGAGTACTTTTGACGTTTCTTCTTTGTTCTGTGTGTTTTCCCACCATGGTTTACGCGGTTTGAACTGTTGTCTTTCTAAATAATCAAGTTTCATCAGGCTTTCTGCAACAGGAAGTGAGTGTGGTGCTGCTTCCGTTAAGAAGGCGATCAAGCGCGTATATAAGTCTTCTAACTGATGGCCGATTCTTGACCATCCACGTGTTTCCCAATAGGTCCCGAATTCTTGAAAGAAGTCAAAAGGTGATGAGAATACATGGTGTATCAAATACTTAACGGTATAATCCATTCGATGGTCGTTCCAATATTTTTCTAATACATCCTCAACTTGTTTAATACGGATAATCTCATCAAACGTTAAAACGTTGTTTCCTAAGATCTCATATGGAGAGTGATCCATATACACGTAGTCATGTTTTTCAGCTGTTAATCTTAGCCCTGTACCTCTTAACATCTTTAAGAAACCTAACTGAACTTCTTCGATGCCAAAAGCGAATACATCATTAAATGTCTTTCTGAACGAGTTGTAATCTTCCTCAGGCAAACCAGCGATTAAGTCTAGATGCTGAACGATCTTCCCGCCATCGCGCACAGTTGTTACCGTTCGAGTCAGCTTTTCAAAATTCTGTCGGCGTTGTACCAATTCATTGACAGCATCGTTTGTAGATTGAACACCGATCTCAAAACGGAACAAACCTTTTGGTGCATGTTCGTTCAAGTAATCGATGACTTCAGGTCTCATGATGTCAGCTGTGATCTCAAACTGAAAAACAACCCCTGGTCTTCTGTTTTCAATCAAGAACGAGAACATATCGAGTGCATAATCTCTCCGAATGTTAAACGTTCTGTCTACAAACTTAATGATCTTTGCTCCATTATCCATTAAGAAGATCAGATCATCTTTAACGAGTTTTGGATCAAAATAACGAACCCCAACTTCAATCGATGATAAGCAGAACGCACATGAATATGGACAGCCACGGCTTGTCTCAAAATACGTGATTCGTTTTGATAATGACTGTATATCTTCTTGGAATCGGAAAGGCGATGGGACTGTCTTTAAGTCAAGTTTTTCTCGTGGACCGTTAATTTTAGATTTTCCATCTTTTCGATAAGCAAGGCCAGCTACGGAATCAAAGCCAGCACCGTCCTGAATTTGAGTCAACAAATGCTTAAATGTTTCCTCCCCTTCATTAACAACGATAAAATCCACTTCTGGAATGCTCTCGAGCCAATGCGCCACATCGTAAGAAACTTCAGGACCACCTAAGACGATTTTAGTATCAGGCTTAATCTTTTTAAACATTTGGATAACCTTAATCGTCTCTTCAATATTCCAGATGTAGCAGCTGAATCCGAGAACGTCAGGCTCTTGGCTGTAAAGATCAGTCACAATATTAAGAGAAGGATCCTTGATCGTGAACTCTCGAATCGTTACAGGAAAATCAGGTTCGCTATACGCCTTCAAATAGCGCAGCGCAAGGCATGTGTGTATATATTTAGCATTTAACGTACTTAGTACAGTTTTCATAATTTGATAACCTCATTACTGTTACCCATCAATTGGGCGTTTTAGATGACAAACTATTTTACCATATTTTAAAAAGAATCAAAAATGAGTATTGCATTTTCATACAGCAAATTTCTTTACGGTACAAAGTCAGAACCTATATAGTAGTAATAATTACTTTGTAAGCGTTTGTTAAAAAGGAGGAATTCGGTATTGTGAAATGGGTTACAGCTGTTAGGAATAATAAGACGTTTATAGGCATCGTAAAAGAAGAAAAGGTTATCAATTTAACAGCACTTGCTGAGAGCAGGGATGTGAAGTTTCCATCAACTCTAATTGAAGCTATTTCACTTGGAGAATCAGTTTTTGGGCAAGTCGAGACTTTGATTCATTCTGATTCGGCAGAGAACCATACATATGAGTTAAATGAGATCCAATTAAAAGCACCTATCCCGCGTCCTGGGAAAAATGTATTCTGTATCGGGAAAAATTATCGCGATCATGCGATAGAGATGGGAAGCGAAGCAGACATTCCTGAAGATATCATGGTATTTTCAAAAGCTCCCACGTCTGTGGTCGGTCATGGTGATGGTATTCCAAATCACTCTTCCGTAACTAGTCAACTTGATTATGAAGGCGAACTTGCCATAATTATCGGCAAAACGGGTACAGGTATAAAGAAAGAAGAAGCAATGGATCACGTTTTCGGCTATACCATCATCAACGATATTACAGCACGTGATCTTCAGCAGAAGCATAAGCAATTTTTACTCGGAAAAAGTCTGAATGGAACTTGCCCGATGGGTCCATGGATCGTTCATCACTCTGAGGTACCAAACCCGGAAAACCTATCGATCGTGACAAAAGTAAACGGAGAAGTAAGGCAGAACGGAAACACATCTGATTTTATCTTTGACATACCGACGATGATCACAGAGCTTTCAAAGGGCATGACGCTTGAAGCTGGAGATATTATCGCGACAGGTACACCTGCTGGAGTAGGTAAAGGAATGAAGCCGCCTGTATTTTTGAAGCCCCGAGATGTTATCGAGATTACAATTGAAGGAATCGGGACACTCCGTAATGAAATAGTAGAATGAAGTCGAATTAACTAGTTACATAGAGGAGGAATTCACATGGAAAAGCTGCTTTATATTAACGGTTCATGGACAGGAAATTCTCTTGAAAAAATAGAGGTGTTCAATCCTGCTAACGGTGAAGTGGTAGGGACTGTAGCATCTTGTGGAAAAGAAGAAACAGATGCTGCGATAGATGCTGCGCACGAAGCGTTTCCGAGCTGGTCAAAGTTAACGGCTTACGAGCGCGCTGATTATCTTATGAAACTGCATGACTTAATGATCGAACAAAAAGAAGAACTAGCAGAATTAATGACACTTGAGATGGGAAAACCGTTAAAAGAATCTGTCGGTGAAGTGATGTATGCTGCTTCTTTTATTAAGTGGTATGCAGAAGAAGGTAAGCGTATATACGGCCGTACGATTCCTTCAAGTGCAGAAAATAAGAGAATGCAAGTTTTACGCCAGCCCGTAGGAGTAGTGGCAGCCATCACGCCATGGAACTTCCCAGCAGCAATGATTACAAGAAAGCTCGGTCCAGCGCTCGCAGCAGGCTGTACGTTTATTGTGAAACCACCAAAAGAAACACCACTAACAGCAATTAAATTGGTAGAGTTAGCCGATCAAGCAGGATTTCCGAAAGGTGTTATCAATCTCGTAACAGGATCTTCATCTTTAATCGGCAAAGCCATTATGGATTCCGAGAAAGTTAGAAAAGTTACCTTTACAGGATCTACAGAGATTGGGAAAAAATTGATCGAACAAAGTGCTGTGACTGTGAAAAATGTTTCTATGGAACTAGGCGGGCATGCTCCAGCCGTCGTTCTTGATGATGCAGACTTAAAAAAAGCAGTCGCTGGAATTGTAGCTTCTAAGTTTCGTAACGCAGGCCAAACGTGTATTTGTATAAACCGAGTATACGTACATGAAGATGTGTATGAAGAGTTTATAGAACGCGTGGCTGCTGAAGCTAGAAAACTAAAAGTAGGAAACGGATTGGAAGAAGGAACAGATATCGGTCCGATCATTAACAAAGACGGATATGAAAAGATCTCCGAGCACGTGGAAAATGCTGTTTCAAATGGTGCAGAGTGTGTAACAGGCGGAAAAGGAAGAGCAGATAACGGTGGGTATTATTACGAGCCTACGGTCTTAAAGAATGTTTCACAAGATATGCTGATCATGAATGAAGAAACGTTCGGTCCAGTCATTCCGATTCATAAGATCAGTAGTGTTGAAGAAGGGATCCGCCTTGCAAACACAAGTCCATTCGGTTTAGCGGCATATGTTTATACAGAGAGTATGTCCAAAGGAACTCAAGTTGTTGAAGGTTTAGATTACGGAATCATAGGCTGGAACGATGGTGTTCCTTCTGCTGCACAAGCACCGTTCGGAGGTATGAAAGAGAGCGGTCTTGGCCGTGAAGGTGGCGTAGAAGGTATGGAAGCTTATCTCGAAACGAAATACGTAAGTTTCGTATTATAAAATCTTTCTAAGAAACCAGGTGATTGTGAGATGGATCTAGGTCTAAAAGGGAAAAATGTACTCGTTCTTGCTTCAAGTAAAGGGCTTGGAAAAGCTTGTGCATTGGAATTTGCACGAGAAGGTGCAAACGTGATGCTAACAAGCCGTGATGAAGAACAGCTTTCTTTGACATCGGAAGAGATAAAGAGGGAAACAGGTACGGATGTTTTCTATAAAAAATGTGACATCACACAGCGTAATGAGATCGATGAACTTGTTGCAGCTGCCGTAGAGAAGTTTGGCAGTGTGGACGTGCTCGTGAACAATGCAGGAGGTCCTCCTGCTGGTACGTTTAATGATTTTGAAGATGAGCATTGGCAGGGTGCTTTTGAGTTAACATTACTCAGTCTTGTACGTTCCGTTCGCGCAGTTACGCCAAATATGATTAAAAACGGGGGAGGTCGCATCGTGAATATCGCTTCTTCGTCCTTTAAACAGCCGATCGACGGACTCATCTTATCAAACACTTTCCGAACAGCTATTAATGGATTATCAAAGAGTCTTTCACAAGAGCTAGGGAAAGATGGCATTTTGATCAATACCATCGGACCCGGACGAATCGGAACTGATCGAGTAGGTGAATTAGATCAAATGATGGCTGATAAAAAAGGAGTTTCCGCTGAGGACGTCAAAACTTCCATGGAAAGCGGAATTCCACTTGGCCGATACGGTGAACCTGCAGAGTTTGCTAAGATGGTCGTGTTCCTTTGCTCTGACGCAAACACCTATATAACAGGCCAGTCACTGCTGATCGATGGCGGTATGGTGAAAGCACTATAAAGGGAAGAAGCAGCTCTGGCTGCTTCTTTTTGAGTTATGTGAGGGGTATAAGTTCCAGTGCAGATGTCAATATTTGTAGACTCGTGGATAAACAGTGAAAACTTTTGGATTGAGAGCTAAAACTTCTGGATAAAGAGCTAAAACTTTTGGATTGATCCATAAAAGTTGTAGATTCATCTATCAAACTGCGGATTAATACCCTAGTGCGTATATGAAACTGGGCTCAATTGAGCCCAAAAAAAAGCTGACTCCAAAAAGAGTCAGCCTCAGTCTATGATTTAAACAGATAGTACTTTTTTGATGCGTTCGATCGCCCAATCTAAATCCTCATCAGAAATAATTAATGGCGGTGCGAAACGAATCACGTTTTCGTGTGTTTCTTTACATAACAAGCCTTGCTCTTTTAAACGCTCACAATATGGACGAGCTGGTTCGTTCAATTCAACACCAATGAACAGACCTTTACCACGAACTTCTTTGATTACTGGATTATCGATCTTCTTTAATTCATCTAAGAAATATTCACCAAGTTTAAGTGAACGTTCAACTAAGTTTTCTTCCACAAGCACGTCTACAGAAGCCACTGATACCGCACAAGAAAGCGGGTTTCCTCCGAATGTTGATCCATGAGATCCAGGATTGAACACGCCTAGTACTTCACGGTTTGCTGCTACACAAGAGATCGGCATTACGCCGCCGCCAAGTGCTTTTCCTAAGATGTACATGTCTGGCTCGATCTCTTCCCAGTCACAAGCAAACATTTTCCCCGAACGTCCAAGTCCTGATTGAATTTCATCAGCTACAAAGAGTACGTTTTCAGACTTACAAACATCAAGAGCTTCTTTCAAGAAACCTTCTCGAGGAATAACGATTCCAGCTTCACCTTGGATCGGCTCTAAAATGAATGCAGCGGTATTAGGTGTAATGGCTGCTTTTAGTGCGTCTAAGTCACCGTAAGGAATCACTTTGATCCCTGGAAGCATAGGACCGAATCCACGTTGGTAATCAGGATCAGATGACATGGATACGGCAGTCATCGTACGGCCGTGGAAGTTTCCTTCACAAACGATGATCTCAGCTTGGTTATCCGCAACACCTTTTACATCATATGCCCAGCGGCGAACCGCTTTAATAGCTGTCTCAACAGCTTCAGCACCAGTGTTCATCGGTAATACCATATCTTTCTTCGTTAGACTTGATACTTTTTCATAAAAGTCTCCAAGTTGATCGTTATGAAATGCACGCGATGTTAGTGTTACTTTGTCTGCTTGATCTTTTAGTGCTTGAATGATTTTAGGGTGGCGGTGCCCTTGATTTACCGCAGAGTATGCACTTAGCATGTCCATGTAGCGGTTACCTTCTGGATCTGTTACCCATACACC
Organism: Fictibacillus norfolkensis; assembly: GCF_014836645.1. GTDB lineage: Bacteria > Bacillota > Bacilli > Bacillales > Fictibacillaceae > Fictibacillus > Fictibacillus norfolkensis. Next base: position 87,727 of record NZ_JACSQM010000008.1, on the reverse strand, counting down.
TTCGGCTACCGAGATAACGATAGGAAGCGGATGATAGTTTTGTGCACCATATTGTTCCGTTTTTGAAATTACAGTTTCCGTATTTTTCGTTTCTGTCTGTTTCAAAGGAAACACCTCTATTCTGCAAGATTTCTCACATTGCTATTATAGCAATGAAAGTGCTTACTTTACAGAGGGAACTCATTTGATTGCCTAGTTTATAGCAGTTCATGGTATAGTTATATGGAGAATTATACATAGGAGGATATATTTATGATTCATGCTCACGTAACATCATGGTTTCTAGCGTTAATTTTGTTTTTTGTAACGTATATGCTATACAAAAAAAATGCCGGAAAAAAATCAAAAATTTTGCATATGATTCTGCGCGTTCTGTACTTAGCGATCCTTGCAACAGGTGGCCACATGCTTGCTGGTTATTTAACCGACCCTGGTATCGTTAATCAAGGACCGATTATCATCAAGGGAACTTTAGGAGTTGTCCTCATCGGATTGATGGAAATCATTCTTGTACAAAGAAAACGTGGTGAGAGCCGCCTGCTTAATTGGGTGTTTTTCTGGATCACTTTATTACTTGTGTTATTCTACGGTTATTCTGTTCTTGGTTAATACTTTTAAAAGTCGCTCTTTACAGGGCGGCTTTTTTTATTTGGATAAAATATCCATCTATTGTTTTGTTAACAATGCCCTCTGTACACCGATATAAATGATAGAAACGTATCACTATATAAATGAGGTTCATTGGACAGATGAGGTGTAAGAATGAAAGAGATGGATGAATATTTAGCGCTATCTCATTTAATCAAGATGAATACGAAAGAGATGGAAGAGCTTAATGATAACTTAATTGAATCTGAACAGCGCTATAAGTCGTTGTTCGATCATAATCCAGATATGATCTATTCTATGGATCTACAAGGTTATATAACGAGTGTGAACCATGCACTCGTTCAGTCTTTAGAGTATTCAGAAGAAGAATTGCTCTCAACCCACGCACTGCAATTTGTGTGCGATGAAGATCACAAAAGGGTCGTTGAACACTTCAGGCTCGCCGTACATGATAAACCGCAAAATTTTGTTGCAAATATTAAGAAAAAAGATGGCGGGTACATTTTAAGCAGCATCACGAACATTCCCATCGTCGTAAACGATCAAGTAGTTGGTGTATATGGGATCGGAAAGAACATTACTTGGCAGCAAAAAGCAGAAGAAGAGATCGAACAACTTGCATTTCACGATTCGCTAACAGGTTTGCCAAATCGAAGTTTATTTGAAAAAAGATTAAGAGAACTCGTTTCTGAAAGTGATCCTGCGAACCACTTATTAGCTGTAATGTTTGTGGATATCGATCATTTTAAGATCATAAATGAGAGTTTAGGTCACCATATCGGAGACGTAGTGTTAAGGCATGTAAGCAATCAGCTTAGACAAGTAATCCATAGTCAAGATTTGCTCTGCCGGTTCGCTGGGGACTTATTTACGTTAATCTTAACGATTGAAAAGCCGTCTGACGTGATCGATACAGCAGATCGGATAGAAGAAGCACTTCAATTGCCGATCTATCTAGATGGACAAGAGTATACGGTTAGTACGTCGATTGGGGTCAGCATCTATCCAAATGATAGCACGAGTGCCGATGTTCTCATCAAGAATGCGGACACAGCTCTGCATAAAGCCAAAGAAAAGGGCAGAGGAAAACGTGAATTCTTTACGGGTGATATGAACGCATTCACACTTGAAAGGCTAAAGCTAGAAGGCTTTCTACGTAAAGCTGTTCAAAAAGGTGAATTAGAACCTTATTTTCAACCTCAGTTTTGTTTGAAAACGGAAAGAATTCTTGGATTTGAGGCGCTTGTAAGATGGAACCATCCTGACTTGGGCCTAGTATCTCCGATGCAGTTCATACCTTTAGCTGAAGAGATCGGCCTTATTGATGAGATCGGTCGGTTTGTTCTATTCGAGTCCTGTAAGCAGCTAAAAAGATGGCATGATGATGGTGCACCTCATCTTTCTATCTCTGTAAATGTTTCAGGCAGACAGTTTCAAAGGTTGTCATTTGTATATGAAGTAAAAGAAGCGATAGAAACGGCAGGAATATCCGCTGAATATCTGCACCTAGAATTAACAGAGAGTACGATGATACAAAATGTTCAATACAGCATCAGCATCATGGAAGAATTAAGAGAGCTAGGTGTACGTCTATCGATCGACGATTTTGGTACGGGTTACAGTTCTCTGAGTTATTTAAAAGATTTTCCGGTCGATTATTTAAAGATCGATCAAAGCTTTATCCGACATCTTAGCGATGACTTTTTTAATACGAGTGATGCGGCGATCATTAAAGCGATCATCATGATGTGTGAAGGACTTTCTCTGTCAACAGTGGCAGAAGGTGTAGAAACACATGAACAGATGAAATTACTTCAAGAGTATGGCTGTCACACAGCTCAAGGATACATAATCAGTAAGCCTATGCCGGCTTGTGAAGCGAGTGAGTTCTTAAGGACTTTCCTATTACCAAAAAACAGCACAACTCTGTAAAGAGTGTGCTGTTTTGTTCGTTCTATTTTTTCTTTTCATAATACATAAACGCAAGGGCACCGATCAGAATCGAACCTTTTACGATATCTTGTGCGTAGTATGGAACGTTTAGCATCGTTAACCCATTGAGAAGTATACCGATCAAAACGGCACCAACAAATGTACCGATCACATTTGGTTTACCTGCGCCAAACACTGAAAAGCCAATAAAAGCTGCTGCAACACCGTCCATTAATAGAGGAGCACCCGCGGAAACTTGGCCGGTTCCGATTCGTGCCGCTAATAATATACCAGCAAGAGTGGCAAAGAATGCAGATAAAAGATAAGCATACATCTTGTAACGCTGAACAGGGACACCAGATAGACGAGCAGCTTCTTCATTTCCACCTGTAATATACAATAATCTGCCGAAACGAGTCTGCTGTAGAATGACATGGACAACAATAACTGCGATCAGCATGATGATGACAGGAACCGGAACAGACCATATCTCACCTTGACCAATAAATAAGAAAGAGGGAAGGAAAACACCAGGAGCTGTTCCACCTTCTGATAAAGGCATGTTGTTGTAGATTGAAAATCCTTTTGTAAACGTAAGATGTAATCCATTAATAATATACATAACGGCTAATGTTGCGAGTAGATCTGGAAGCCTCACTTTTACAACGAAGAACGAGTTTAACAGCCCTACTAATAGACCGATTGCTATTGGAATAAGAATGGCGATGATCGTTTCTTGACGATACAGAACGAGTGCTGCAGCGCTGGTAACTGTCGCAAGGCTCGCCGTCGATCCAACAGAAAGGTCAAAGCCTCCAACGATTAAAGATATGGTTACACCGATTGCGAGCAATGTAATAATAGAAACGGAACGTAAGATATCTGTAAAGTTTTGATAACTTAAGAACTTATCGTTTGCTAGACTAAATCCGATAACGGTTAATAATATGACAAGAAGGGTGCCGTATCGGTAAAGAAAAGGAAAGATCTTTTCTTGAAGTGAGAGTTTAGTAGTGTTTATGTCGTTCTCAACGTGTTCTTTATGAACGTACTGTGCCATAATGACCTCCAGTTGCATAGTGCATAATTTTTTCAGTGGTTGCTTCATTTTTAGTTAATTCTCCTGCAATCTTTCCATCGTACATAACGAGGATTCGGTCACAAAATGCGAGCAGTTCTTGTATCTCACTCGTAAAATAGAGAACTCCTTTTTTGTTGTCAGCTAAGTTCTTGATGCATTGAAACACATCTTGCTTAGCGCCAACATCAATACCTTTAGTCGGTTCATCGAAAATATATACATCTCCGTCCGTAAGAAGCCATTTACCGATCGAAGCTTTTTGCTGATTACCCCCGCTTAAATGGTTCAGCAAGAGTGAAGATTTTTGTGTCTTGATACCGAGTTGTTTGATCCATTTTTCAGCTTCCGTTTTTTCGCGTTTTCTTTGGATAAACCCGAACTTGGTAAACTGCTTTAAGACAGGGAGGGTTAAATTCTCAACCACATTGTAATCGACAAGTATTCCTTCTTTGCGTCTCTCTTCTGGAACAAAGCCGATACCAGCCGAAATGGCTTTTTGAGGGTTCGATATTCTTATTTTTCTACCTTTCATGTAAATAGAGTCTTTTGATGGATCTGCACCAAACAATGCTCTTGCCGTTTCCGTTTTTCCTGCACCTACTAATCCAGCAACTCCTACAATTTCTCCTTCTCGAACAGATAGGGATACAGTTTCACCTGTACCTGGAACACTGAACTGTTTGACTTCTAAAAGGTTATCGCCTAGTATTCTATCTTCTTCATCGTTTAAGAGTTCAACCAATTCATTGCCTAGCATCGAGCGAACAATTTCTTCAGAAGTGCAGGCAGACGTTTCTTTTTGAAGCGTCACATACCCATCTTTTAAGACGGTTACTTTTGTCGAAAGTTCCATGATCTCAGGTAACCGGTGAGAAATATAGATAATGCCAACATTTTGCTTCTGAAGTTCACGAAGTACAGAAAACAGATGCTGAGCTTCTTTCGTACTAAGTGCAGCTGTAGGTTCATCAAGAATAATAAAAGATATATTCCGAGAAATTGCTTTTGCGATGAGTACTAACTGTTTCTCAGCTAAAGAACATTGAGAGAGGGGCATGGCAGGATCCAGTGTTAGGCCAACTCTGTTTAATAACTCTTGAGCGACTTTATATCTTTTTTTCCAGGAGAAGAAGGCAGGACCCGTGATAAAAGTATTCATCGTTACGTTCTCTGCAATACTTAAAGAAGAGACGAGGGCAGTATCTACTTCTTGAACGACCATTTCTATGCCAGCTGCTTTTGCATGTGCCGGTGTTTTGATAGTCAGTTCTTTTTCATTCAGGGTGATAATACCGCCATCGCGCTCATAATCGCCTGAGAGTATTTTCATGAGTGTACTTTTACCTGCGCCATTCGCTCCTAAAAGAGCATGGACCTCACCGCTATTTACGGTAAAGTCCACTCCTTTTAATACAATCTGTTCACCAAACGATTTTTGTATAGAAGTTAATGAGAGTATCGTCATTGTTGGTTATCCTTACGTAAGTTTTCCATCCAAGGAGATGTTCCGGCATCTGATTTGCCCCAGCCTTCTACGTACTTCCCGATCTCATCCATAGATACATTGGACTTAGGCAGATCCTCTTTTTCTACAAGGTGAGGTTGAACACTATAGATTTGTGGTGTTTCTTCACCGGCTACTTTTTGGTAGAGAAAGCGCACTTGTAATTTTCCTACATCAGCAGGATCTGTAGCAGCCGTTGAGACCCATGGACTATCACTTTCTTGCATCAGTTGCAGATCTTCGTCACTCAAGTCGATTCCATATACTTTAATCTCATCACGTCCTGCTTGTTGAATCGCACGCGTTACGCCTTTAGCAAATTCGTCCCAAGGTGCGAATACGGCATCAATGTCACCTTTTTTCGGATATTTTTGGAGCAGTGCTTCCATTTGCGATTGTGTATCAAGCGCTGTATTCTGTGTTGCAGTTCCAAAACGAGCGATCTCTTTTATCGAAGGATAACGCTTCTTGAAAGCTTCATACATAACGTTTCTTCGTTCCATCGGTGTGAAACCGCCTACCCAAACGTATACGATCTCACCTTTTCCATTTAAGTCTTGCGCCATGCTTCGTAAAGCGTTCCAAGAAAGGCTATAGTCGTCCTGGTCGATAACGGTTACACCTGGTATGTTGATGTCACTATCAAATGCGACAACAGGAATTCCTGCTGCAACTGCTTTTTTTACACTTGGTGCAATTGCATCAGCACGACCATGATCGATTAAGATTCCATCAACTTGCTGGTTAACGGCTGTTTCTACATATGCTGCCATTTTTGAAAGGTCGTTATCAGCGTTATAAATCTGTACCTCACCACCGAACTCTTCAACTTGCTTCTTTACACCACTAATATATTGAGAAGAAAAAGTACCAATAGAGAACTGGTTGATCGAAGCGATTTTTAAAGGCTTCTGAAGCTGTTCTGGAACTTTGCTGGATGTTGAAGCGGTATTTTTTTGTTTTGATTGTGACTCATTTGCGGCAGCTGGTTTGGCTTCTGTCTTTTTGGAAAGAGCATCTTGTTCATTGGTGCATCCTGTTAAGAACAAGGCCGTAGTTAGGCAAGCGGTTGCCAAGACTTTATAAGGTTTCAATATTTTCATCCTCCTTAAGTGTGGCTAGCGCTTCTCGATAATTGCCGCTCACGATCCCTTTTTCTGTAATGATCGCTGAAATGTATTCAGCAGGAGTGACATCGAAAGCTGGGTTGAATACTTTTATTCCTGCCGGTGCAATGCGAACACCGTTTAGATGAGTGACTTCTTCTTCTGGACGTTCTTCGATCGGAATATCCTCACCGCTTGTTGTTTTTAAATCCAATGTAGATAGAGGACATGCTACATAAAAGGGAATACTAAGTGCTTTTGCTTGAAGCGCAAGCCCAAAAGTTCCGATCTTGTTTGCTGTATCTCCATTCGCTGCCACTCGGTCACATCCAACGATAACGGCTTTAATATTTTTTGTTTTAAGCGTGTGGGCTGCCATATTATCTGTGATCAAGGTCACATCAATATCGTTTGCTTGCAGCTCCCATGCGGTTAAACGAGATCCTTGTAATACAGGACGCGTTTCGTTCGCGTATACAGAAAGATTCCAGCCTTGCTCTTTTGCAAGATGAAAAGGAGCTAAAGCTGTTCCATATTTGCTTGTTGCGATGGCACCAGCATTACAGATCGTCATAACAGCATCTCCGTCTTGAAGTAGTGATAAGGCGTACTCACCGATCTTTCTGCATGTATTCTCGTCTTCTTCCTGAATCAGAAGTGCTTCAGCTTCAATTCTATTTTTCGCCTCTTCTACTGAAGTTGATCGTTCGGCAGAAGCAACAACACGATCTAATGCCCAAAATAAATTTACAGCGGTAGGGCGGGAAGAGGCTAAGTAATCTCTCTGTTTTTGCAATCCCGTTAAAAACGAGGAATGATCAAGCTCTTTTTCAGAATTACTCCATAGTGCGAGTCCGAATGCTGCAGCAATTCCAATCGCGGGAGCGCCTCGAACTTTAAGTTTGGAAATTGCGTCCCATACGTGTTCAATCGTGGTTACGTTTAAGTAAACCGTGTGATGGGGAAGTTGTTGTTGATCTAATATAAGAAGATGGTTACCTCTGTATCGAACAGAAGGAACCCACTTTTCAGCCACAGTCATAATTTAAGCACCTCTAATCCAGTCAGTAAGTTCTGTGATGTTTGTAATTTTTCTCTGATTCTTAATAAGTTTTGCACCTAGCTCTAGAGCTGTTTTTTTATAAAAGAACTCGACTTCTTTTTGAGGTATAGAGTCTAGATCAGCTACATGTGCAAGTCCGATCGTTCTTCGAATGATTTCACATCCCGCAAATCCAATCGCTTCTTGAAACGTTTTTTCTAAGAAATTTTCAAGAACACCTTCGATCTTGGCAAAAGGATCAGTCGCTTTCTCGTTCCAAAGCTGTGTGAACGTATCTGTGTATGTCTCCCAAGTCTTTTCAATCGTTTGTAACAGGTAGGTTTGTAATGTTTCACGATGAAATGGCTCTTTTGTATGTGCATTCTGAGAAAGGTGATTAAGCGCAAGGTTAGCTATGAAGTGAGCGATATCAAATCCTGCTGGACCATAGAATGCAAACTCAGGATCGATCACTTTAGTAGAATCGCTCTTTACAAAAATACTTCCAGAATGTAGATCTCCATGAAGAAGAACTTCTGCTCTTGTTAAGAATGATAGTCGCAGTTGAGCTACCTCTTGTAAAAGCTCTTTGTCATTCCAAATTACATCAACTTCACTTTGAAGTTCATCAGGGAAGTCGTTCGTTTCGTTGTTGAAAAAAGGATCTGTGAATACTAAGTCTTCCGTGATCTTGCAAAGCTCTGGGTTTGAAAATCGTTTAACTTGGTCTTTTTTCTCAAACGGATGAAGGTAAAAGTCACTAGAATAAAAAGCGGTCTTAGCTGCAAACGTTCCAATGTCATCAGCAAGCTGTGTATAAATTTGACCATCAATAAGTCCTTTTCGAAGGATGACATGATCAGACAAATCTTCCATAACTGTGACAGCAAGTGTTGAATCTGAAAATAAAACCCTCGGAACCAAGTGAGGAACGGACTCAGCTTCTTTTAGTAAGGCATCGCTCTCAATTCGTGCGCGATCTAGTGTGAGCGGCCAGCTTTCTCCAACTACTTTTGCGTATGGAAGTGCTTGTTTGACGATCAGTGCTTTTTTGGAGAGTGCGCTTTCTATATGAAAAACAAGGTTTAAGTTGCCATCTCCAATCTCTCTAACATGCAGCTGGTTTTGTTCGGATGCATCGAAAAATGCTAAAGGTTTTACCACATCAAGGACAGTCAATTCATTTAACGGTTCATATGTAGGTCTTACTTGTACGCTCATTTTTGTTCCCCCCGGAAAGTTTTTTACAAATAAAAAGAGCCTCTTTTCGTATAAGAAAAGAGGCTCGGAATGATGATTTCCCGTGCCTCTTATCTTAGCAAAACAAAATGTTTTGCCGGAATTAGCACCGTGCCATACGCTGACTTAATCAGCGGCTCCCCATAGAATGCGGGCGCCCCATCTTACAATGGTATTACGGTCGGTTGCTGGGTTTCATCGGGCCATATCCCTCCACCTGCTCTTGATAAGAGACCAAAATTATTCGTTTTTTAATGCGCAACAATATTCACGCAATTCATAATCGTTATACTACAACGTTGTATGAAGATCTGTCAACACTAAATTTTAAAATTAAGATTAATACAGGTCTGTTCGACGATCGTTAAACACAGGAACCTTTATGCGTACTTCGTCTACCAATTCAGGAGAGATCTCTGCTGTAAGGATCTCTTCATCGTGCACCGATCCTTCGGCGATAATATCTCCCCACGGATCAATGATTAAAGATTGACCTGCGAAGGTATTTTTAGGGTCGCTGCCTACTCGGTTACAGGCAATAACGTAGCACTGATTCTCTATAGCACGTGCAGTAAGCAATGCCCTCCAATGGGCTTGTCTTTGAATCGGCCATTCGGCAGGAACGAATAAAATCTTAGCCCCGTTTAAGAAAGGTGCGCGAATCCATTCAGGAAAACGGATGTCGTAACAGATAGCAAGAGTGGAGAGGTTGCCGTCGATTGTAAACAGATTACTGTTACTTCCTGGTGAGATATATTTTTCTTCTTCCATAAGTGTAATCAGGTGAGCCTTTGAATAGGTGCCAACATGTTCACCATTTCGGTTGTAAGTGAGTGATGTATTGTAAACATTGTTACTTTCACGATACGCGATAGATCCGCCGACAATATTAATATCCAGCTCTTTAGATAATCGACTTAACCATTCCTTTGCTTTTTTACCATCATGATCACTAATCTCATCTAATCGAGAAAGATCATATCCTGTATCCCACAGTTCTGGCAGAACGATTGTATCAGGTTTGTGCTGTTGAACCGCTTCTCGGATATTATTTTCTATGTGTTCATAATTTTTCTTAGGATCGCCATAATGTATATCAACTTGAATACAGGCAATTTTCATGATTGTACCCTCCAGATTGTAAAAAAAGTCTTTACAGAATTTCCTTAAGCGTATAACATAACTGATTAGAATTTCAAGAACATTCAAATTAGACTGGAAGTGATCGTCGTGAAACGATTTGAGCAGGCAGAAGTGATGGGGAAGCTGCCGGAGCAATTTTTCGCCAAACTTGTAAAAAAAGTATCTTACTACGTGGAAAAAGGCTATGACGTTATAAATCTAGGACAAGGAAATCCTGATCAGCCCACTCCACAGCATATTGTAGATGCATTAAAAGAGGGAGCAGATCGACCTGAATTTCATAAGTATTCACCGTTTCGCGGTCATGGATTTTTAAAGCAGGCAGCTGCCGATTTTTATAAACGAGAATATGGGGTCACACTTGATCCTGAGAAAGAAGTAGCCGTACTTTTTGGTGGGAAAGTAGGTTTAGTAGAGTTATCACAGTGTTATTTAAACCCAGGAGATGTCGCACTCGTTCCAGATCCAGGATACCCCGACTATTGGTCAGGTGTAGCAATGGCTGGAGCTACAATGGAGACCATGCCTTTAAGAAAAGAAAATGACTTTCTCCCGAAGTATGATGAATTACCTGAGACAGTATTGAACAAAGCAAAGCTTATGTTCTTAAACTATCCGAACAACCCGACTGCAGGTGTTGCCACTGAATCTTTTTTTAAAGAGACAGTGGAACTCGCTAACAAACATGATATACTCGTGTGTCATGATTTTGCATATGGAGCTGTCGGATTCGATGGGCAAAAACCGGTTAGTTTTCTACAGATCGAAGGAGCAAAAGAAGTAGGGATAGAGATCTATACACTTTCCAAAACCTATAACATGGCAGGCTGGCGCGTTGGTTTTGCTATTGGAAACGAATCTGTCATCGAATCCATCAATCTACTTCAAGATCATTTTTATGTAAGCTTGTTTGGAGCGGTCCAGCATGCAGCAGCTGAGGCTTTGAACGGGTCACAACGATGTGTGGATGAACTGGTAGATACATATGAACGACGCCGAAATGCATTCATCGGACGTTTGAATGAAAACGGATGGAACGTGGAATCGCCAAAAGGTTCATTCTTCTGCTGGCTGCCTGTACCTGAAGGGTATACTTCCGAAACGTTCTCAGATTATTTGCTTGAGAAAGCACACGTAGTAGTCGCACCAGGAATCGGATTCGGAAGCGAAGGCGATCGATATGTACGTGCCGGTCTTTTAACGTCTGAAGACCGTTTGATTGAGGCTGCAGATCGAATTGCTAAATTAATTTAAACCACTCCTTTGAGAATTAATTGGTAACTGGTGTTTACCTCCACTGACATTTGATTGTAGTGCAAGATGGGAGACTCCTGGGGGACGAGTGTGGCAGGTGAGACCCTTAAAGGCGCAAGCGGCAAGGGGCTCACCGCACGCCCCCCCGGAAAGCGAGCATCTGGAACGGAAATCAAATCACTTTCAATACATTGAAGGAAGAAGATAGGGTTGACAGATCCTTCATACCCTGTCATAATCACAATTAAAATTATATTCTAACAATTTGCACTCTTATTAAGAGCAGGTGGAGGGACTAGCCCGATGAAACCCGGCAACCATTCAGTTAATTTAGCTTAACTGAAAACGGTGCTAATTCTTGCAGTCGAACGTTTGGCTGAGAGATAAGAGGAAGCGGAACTGTCAATATGTAGACACCCCTTCCTCGTGAAGGGGTTTTTTGCGTTTTTGAAAGGAGAACGACGAACATGAGTAAAATTACAGCTACGTACTTAGTACATGATAAAAAAGAGAATCTACACAAAAAAGCAGAAGGCATCGCACTAGGACTTACAGTAGGTTCTTGGACAGATCTTCCCCAGCTTGAGCAAGAACAGCTAAAAAAACATAAAGGTATTGTTGAAGAGGTAACTGAACTTCCTGAAGATCCGCGTGCTGATCAATTTTTAGGAAGTAAAAGAACACGAGGCTTGCTTAAGATTTCCTATCCATCAGCAAACTTTTCAAATGATATTCCAGCAATTCTAACGACGGTATTCGGTAAGCTTTCGTTAGATGGTGAGATCAAGCTCGTAGATTTAGAGTTTGATAGAGAGCTAGAAAACCAATTTCCAGGTCCGAAGTTTGGGATAACAGGAATCCGAGATATCTTAGACGTACATAATCGTCCACTTGTTATGAGTATTTTTAAAGGGGTACTCGGAAAAGATCTGTCATTTTTCAAGCAGCAATTATATGAGCAGGCTTTAGGTGGGGTAGATCTTGTGAAAGATGATGAGATTCTTTTTGAGAATCCACTTACTCCTTTTGAAGAAAGAGTGAAAATCGCTAAAGAAGTATTAAAGTCTGTTCACGAGCGAACAGGTGAAAAGACGCTCTACGCAGTTAACTTGACAGGCAGAACGAGTGAACTTCGAGACAAAGCGAGGCGAGCAGCAGAATTAGGAGCTAACGCATTATTGTTCAACGTTTTATCCTACGGACCAGATGTATTGCAAGAATTAGCAGAAGATAAAGAGGTTCCGCTTCCAATCATGGCACATCCTGCATTATCCGGAGCTATCGGATCATCGTCTCTCTACGGAATTGGTTATTCCGTGTTACTAGGCAAACTGCTTCGTTATGCAGGAGCCGATCTTGTGTTGTTCCCATCACCATATGGAAGTGTGGCACTTGATCGTAAAGAAACGTTAAGCATTGCGGATGCTTTAACAACTGATAGTATCTCATTAAACAAGTCGTTTCCTGTCCCATCAGCTGGTATCCATCCAGGTTTAACACCGGTTTTATACAATGACTTCGGATTAGACAGTGTTATAAACGCAGGTGGTGGCATACATGGTCATCCAGATGGAGCTGCTGGTGGAGCGCGCGCTTTCCGTCAAGCTATTGACGCAGTTGTTAAAGGAGAAGACTTTGAGAGCTTTGCTGAAAAACATGCAGAACTACAAAAAGCATTAGAGCTTTGGGGCGGTGTTCCTGTAAAATGACAACTCAACACCAATCGGTAATCTTTTGTGATTTTGATGGGACTGTTACCGAAAAAGATAACATCGTCGCGATCATGGAAGAATTTTCACCTGAGGGCTGGCAGCCGATCGTTAATGAAATCTTGAATGAAACGATCTCGATTCGTGAAGGTGTAGGAAAGATGTTTTCTAGAATTTCTTCGGATAAAAAGGAAGAGATCATTGAATTTGTCCTAACACGTTCTAAGATCAGAGAAGGCTTTCAGGAATTTATTCAATTTACTCAAAGTGAGAGAATTCCATTATACATCGTTAGTGGAGGCATTGATTTTTTTGTTCACCCTGTTTTAGAGAACAAGCTAGAGGCAGCCAACGTTTTTTGTAACGCCAGTGACTTTACCGGTGATACGATAAAGATCACTTGGCCGAATGCGTGTGATAATCAGTGTGACAATGATTGTGGTTGCTGTAAACCTTCTGTTATCAGACGCCTAGAAGAGAAATATCAGGGAGCAGAAAAGATTGTAATCGGCGATTCAATTACAGATCTACAAGCTTCTAAAATGGCGGATGTTGTATTCGCAAGAGATTACCTTATTAAAAAATGTGAAGAAAACCAAATACCATACACACCATTTGAGACGTTTCATGACATCATTCATGTTTTAGAGAAAAGAGTTGTAAAAAGTTGAGTAAACAACAGCGTTGGAATGAGCTTGCTGATGTAAAGGATGAGCTGGCTTCACGGGATTGGTTTCCTGGTACAAGTGGTAACGTATCTATTAAAGTAAGTGATTCCCCGCTCGCCTTTTATGTTTCTGCAAGTGGAAAAGATAAAACAAAACGTACTTCAGAAGATTTTCTTTTAGTGGATCAATATGGAAAACCGATAGAAGAAACACACTTAAAAGCTTCAGCAGAAACAGGTATTCATTGTGAAGTCTACCGATTAACGGATGCCGGCTGTTGTTTACACGTTCACACCGTGGATAACAACTTAATCTCTGAGTTGTACGGTGATGTTGGAGAGATTACATTCCAAGGTCAGGAACTGATAAAGGCTTTTGGAATATGGGAAGAAGAAGGAAGTATAACGGTTCCTATCGTTGAAAATTATGGTGATCTCTCCAAGCTGTCAGAAGCAGTGGGTGCGGTTATAAAACCTGATACAAAAGCTGTTTTGATTCGTAATCATGGTATTACCGTATGGGGCAGAAATGCTTTTGAAGCAAAGAAACACCTAGAAGCTTTCGAGTTTCTATTCTCTTACCACATCAAATTACGAACTTTAAACGTTTTAAATAAAAATCAATCATTTGGAGGCGTTATAAATGGCACAACTACGATTTCATGATAACAACGAAAGAATTGAAAAACAAAGCGAGGTAGAATCGTACTTAAACTCACAGGAAGTTATTTACGAAAAGTGGGACATTGAAAAACTTCCATCCCACCTTCGTGAAAATTTTTCGTTAAGTGATGAGGACAAAGCAGAAGTGATTCAAACCTTCCGCAGTGAGATTGATGATATTTCTGAGCGCAGAGGGTATGTAACAGAAGATGTTATCTCCCTTTCTGATGCGACACCAAACTTAGATGAGCTATTGAAAAACTTCTTAGCGGAACATCATCACACGGATGATGAAGTACGCTTTATCGTTTCTGGACATGGAATCTTTGCCATCGAAGGGCCCAACGGAAGATTCTTCGATGTTGAACTTGAGCCAGGAGACCTTATCTCCGTTCCTGAAAATTTCCGTCACTATTTCACGCTGCAAGAAGATCGTAAAGTAGTAGCGGTCCGCATATTCAAATCAAAAGAAGGCTGGGTACCGATCTACGATAAACAACCGCAAGAAGCACAATAATAAAAATTTTTGCACACCATTGAAATGAAATGGTGTGTTTTCTTTTGTAATGAAAGAGTAAATGGTGGTTTAGGCGCTCGTCCAGCGGCTGACAAGCACGATGGACGAGCGCCATACAGAAAATACGAGCGCCATACAGAAAATACGAGCGCCATACAGAAAATACGAGCGCCATACAGAAAATACGATACAAAAAAAGCATCGGACTCTAATATCCGATGCTTTTTCCAATTCCTCATTATTTTAAAGCTCTTTTGATTTTCTTAGATTGATCAGGCGATACGTGTGCAGGGCAATTACCTTAAGCACCGCATATACTGGGACGGCTAGAATCAATCCAAGTAGTCCACCTAGGCTTCCTGCAACAAGCAAGATTGAGATAATGGTAAGCGGATGGATATCCAGCTTCTTGCCCATAACTTGAGGAGAGATTACATTACCCTCGATCTGCTGAGCAATAACCATAACGACTAGTACTTTGATGACCATCGCCGGCGAGTCAACGACTGCTACGATCAGTGCAGGAACGACTCCGATAATCGGTCCGAGGAACGGAATAACATTTGTGAACATCGCGATGATAGCTAAGATCAGCGAGTACTCGATTCCGATTACGAGATAACCGATATACAGCATTGTACCGACACAGACACTGACAAGAATCTGTCCTTGGATGTAAGAACTAAGTGCGATGTCCATGTCTTTTAGAATTTTTGTACCATTATTACGCTGTCTTTCTGGAAGCGTTTGAAGCACCATCTGTGGAGCTTTTTCACCCTCTTTTAACATGTAATAAAGAATGAAAGGAACGGTAACAAAAATCATAATAATGTTTGTGATGATTCCAATAAAGTTTGCGATGTTAGTACCAATTGTTTGAACACTAGTAGACAAATAAGCAGAAACTTTATCAGAGATTTCTTTCACGTCAAACTGGTCACTTTCTTGGAAACGGCTTACCCATTCATTCTGCTGTAAATCATTTAGTTTTGAACGAATAGCATCGATTAAAGCAGGTGTATTCTCGATCAAATTACTTACCTGTCTTTGTAGTATCGGACCAATAGAATAGAACAGCAATACGAAAAGTCCGATCGCAAGCAGATAGATGAGAAGGATAGATAAAACCTTCGGCACATTTCGCTTATGCAAGAACTGAACGACGGGCCGGAACAGATAATAGAGAACACCGCCAAGTAAAAACGGGAAAAATAACGTTTGAACAAGAACGACGATCGGCCTGAAAATAAAATCAATCTTTGTTCCTACTAAAATGATTAAAAAAATGAGGAGAAATCCGTAACCGATACGAAAAAATTTCGACTGTGGCATGTAATTATCACCTTTATCTTCTGAAATATGTATTCATTATATACAACTTATGAGAACATACACAAATTTTTAAAAAAACACCCGTACAAGGATAAAAGCATATGCTGAGTAATGGGCATACGTACTAGAAATGGAGTTTGTACAGAAAGGATGAAACCAATGTGCGGAATAACGGGTTGGGCAGATTGGAATCGTAACCTCACACATGAAAAAAATATATTGATTAAGATGGCCACACCTTTATCAAAAAGAGGACCTGACGCACTCAATGTATGGAGTACCACGCATGCAGGTTTTGGTCACGCAAGGTTAGCGGTTGTAGATATTGAAGGCGGCGTTCAGCCGATGACAAGAACAAAGAACAAATTACAGTATACACTTTGCTATAACGGAGAGCTGTACAACACAGAAGATTTACGTAAGGAACTTTTACAAAGAGGGTATTCGTTTGAGGGACATTCTGATACAGAAGTGTTGCTTACTTCTTATATAGAATGGGGAGAAAGTTGTATTGATCGTTTTAATGGAATATTTGCATTTGGCATTTGGGATGAAGAAAAGCAAAGTTTGTTTGTAGCTCGAGATCGACTAGGGGTAAAGCCATTTTTTTATACGGAAAAAGGCGGTATGCTGTTATTTGGTTCTGAAATAAAATCCATTTTAGCTCATCCAGATGTGAAGGCTGAAATAGATCGTGAAGGATTGCAAGAAGTGTTTGGTCTAGGACCATCGCGTACCCCAGGTAATGGTGTATATAAAGGTATAAAAGAACTTCGTCCGGCTCATGCTGCGACGTATACAAAAAATGGGCTGAAAATTTGGCGGTATTGGAACGTAGAAAGTAAACCACATCAAGACTCTTTAGAAGACACGATTGAAAATGTGAAGAAACTTGTGACTGATGCAGTAACACGACAGCTGGTTGCAGATGTCCCCGTATGTACGTTTCTTTCTGGCGGCCTCGATTCAAGTGCCATAACAGCAATCGCAGCAAAATATTTTAAAGAAGAAAACAAGGGTGACCTTCATACGTTCAGCATTGATTATGTTGATAATGACAAGTATTTTAAAGCAAGTGATTATCAGCCAAATTCTGATGCGTATTGGATCAATCAGATGGTTGAGGCTACAGGATCTGTTCATCATAGCTGCGTGATCGATAATGAACTATTAATCAATCATTTGCGTGAAGCTGTTACTGTTCGGGACCTGCCAGGAATGGCTGATGTTGATTCTTCTCTGTTATGGTTCTGTCGTCAGATCAAACCGCAGTCAACCGTTGCACTATCAGGTGAATGCGCAGACGAAATCTTTGGAGGGTATCCTTGGTTTCATAAAGAAGAGTTATTAAACCGTCCGATGTTTCCATGGATGCGTTCAACAGAAGCTCGTCAGAATCTTTTGCAAGACTCGTGGGCTAGTAAACTAAATTTAGCTTCGTATGTGCAGCAACGTTACGAAGAGACGGTGAATGAAACGCCTGTCTTAGAGGGAGAATCTAAAATTGAAGCGAGAAGACGAGAAATCTTCTATTTGAATATGATTTGGTTTATGACGACTCTATTGGATCGCAAAGACCGTATGAGCATGGGAGCTTCATTAGAAGTGAGGGTGCCTTTTGCAGATCATAGAATTGTAGAATACGCATGGAACATTCCTTGGGACATGAAAATGTTAGATGGAAGAGAGAAGGGAATACTTAGAAAAGCACTTACTGGTGTTCTTCCGAATGATGTTCTATAT
This sequence comes from Fictibacillus norfolkensis, assembly GCF_014836645.1. GTDB lineage: Bacteria > Bacillota > Bacilli > Bacillales > Fictibacillaceae > Fictibacillus > Fictibacillus norfolkensis. The sequence goes on along the minus strand of NZ_JACSQM010000008.1, from coordinate 70,186 downwards.
CGGAAAAAGAGTCCTTACCCGAAAACGTTCCATCCGGATTATACAAACGGCGTAAAAGATTGGCTAACAAGCATTGTCACAAAAAAGAATTCACCATTGTTTGAAGTATTAAATCGAGAACGCGTTCAGGACATCATTCAAACGAATGGAGAAACGTTTAAAGAACCGTGGTTCGGTCAGCTTATGACTGGACCACAATTAATGGCTCATCTTGCACAGATCGACAGCTGGTTGACAGACTATAATATTAATATCATCGATTAAATACACAAAAAACCGGAGTACGTACTGTTCTCCGGTTTTTTGTGTTTATGCAGTTGCTTCTTGTTCCACGACTAATTGTTTTTGCCACTTTCTATTACGCCATCTCGATAGCATGAATAACCCCCGGAGCCATTCATCTGCAGTGAAAGCTAGCCAGATTCCTATTAACCCTAGATCAAAGGTAATTCCCAACAAGTAGGCAAGAGGGACACTTACTCCCCACATAGAGATGACACCCATAATGACCGGGAATTTCACATCACCTGCAGCTCTCAAACTAGAAATGATAACAAGATTAAAAGAACGGCCAGGTTCGAGCAGGAGCGTTAAGTATAAAAGAATAGTACCCTCCTTAATAATCTCAGGATTATCTGTAAAAATAGACAGAAGTGGCTTTGCGAATAATGAAGCTATACCTGCCATTAGAAAACTTATGATCATGGCATACGTCTGACTTTTGAGACACATCTTATAAGCAGAGTCGTATGATTTTGCACCTATTAAATGACCGATTAATATCTGTGTACCTTGACCGATCGCTACGGCGAAAAGAAATATAAACATCATGATATTAAAGGTATACACTTTAGTCGTTAGTGCAGTTGTACCAAGCAGCGTAATGAAGAACGTGATCAGCATCTGAGATCCGCTATATGAAAGGTGCTCTCCGGCTGATGGCAATCCGTTTTTTAATACACTCTTAATATGAAGAGGAAATAGTTTGAACGAGCTCGCAAACGGCAGTGGTATAGAAGAGCGCTTGAACAAGATATAAAGAATCACAACTAAGCCTAAAAAACGGCTAACAGACGTTGATATCGCTACTCCTTCAACACCTAGTACAGGAAAGCCGAAAGCTCCGAAGATGAATAAATAGTTTCCAAATACGTTTAAGATGTTCATTCCAATTGTCACGTACATAGCATCTTTCGTAAAACCGTAGCTTCTAATAGCAGCTCCGATCGTCATGATGACCGATTGGATAAATGAAAATCCTCCTACGATCATAAGATAGCTAGATGCTTCCGCCATCAACTCTGGTGGCGTATTCATCCATTTTAAGAACACATCGCCCCAGATTAATAATGCAGCACTTAATAGCAACCCAAAAAGCAAGTTCCCTAAGATTGCAACGACAGCTACCTCAGCAGCCGTTCGTTCAAGCTTAGCACCAATTGCCTGAGCAATAACGACACTGGCCCCGGTAGCAACAAATCCAAACATAACGATTACGATTGATAAAAGTTGATTAGTAAGACCAACAGCGGCTACAGAATGATCGGAATATTGACTGAGCATAAGAGTATCCGCGTTTCCCATCAACATATGAAGCATTATCTCTATAAAAATTGGCCACGTTATGGCAAAAAGGGAAAGCTTAGCAGCTTTGTTGCCTTTCATGTGAATCCCTCTCCATCGTGTTTATATTGTATGGTTTTAACATTTACCTATTGTAACAGGTATGAGTACTTACTGAAATAAAATCCCCTCACTTTTTACAGTAAGGGGAACATGTTTATTTTCTTCTATATATACTAAAGCCATATCCAGGCAGAGAACCTGAGAAGGATGACCCTAAAATGTGGGAGTAGTCTTCAGGGATCTCAATGGAAATTTCCGCGCTATGTTCACTAGCATTCAAAAGAATCCAAACATTTTCTTCTTCTGATGAACGCTCATAAACTAAAGTTTGCTCATCAGCCTTAATAAACTTTATTTCTCCATCATTTGCTAATACTTTGTGATTTTGACGAAGGCTAAGCAATGCTTGAATGTGATTGAACAGTTCTAGATCTTGTTTGCTTTCATCCCATTCCATACATTTTCTGCAACCCGGATCATTACCACCCGTCATACCGATCTCGTCGCCATAATAGATACACGGTGTTCCTTTAAAGGTTAACATCAATAAGAACAATAACTTCATCTTATCCTTATTTTCATCACAGAACGTTAGAACACGTTTTGTATCGTGCGAGCCTAAAAGATTAAACGCAGCTTCGTTTACGTTTTCAGGGTACATATGAAGAACAGCCGTCATTTTTTCAGCAAACACTTTTGCATCGATCGTTTCTTTTGCTACAAAATCAAGAGCAGCATTTGTGAACGGATAGTTCATAACGGCGTCGAACTGGTCTCCTTGGAGCCAGTTCATTGAATCATGCCAGATCTCACCTAAGATATATGCATCTGGTTTGACAGACTTAACAGCGGTTCTGAACTCTCTCCAAAATGAATGATCCACTTCATTTGCAACATCTAATCTCCAGCCATCAATATCAAATTCTTCCACCCAATAACGAGCAACCTTGAGTAAGTATTCGCGAACCTCAGGGTTTTCAGTGTTTAGTTTCGGCATTGATTTTTCAAAAGCAAACGTATCATAATTTGGGCGTGGTTCAGTCTGAATTGGAAATTCTTTTAAATGAAACCAGCTCTTATAAGAAGAATTCTCTTGATTACTTAACACATCCTGAAACGGTTCAAAATAATATCCACTATGATTAAACACGGCATCAAGCATAACTTTAATACCGTTTTCATGACATACTTTCACTAGTTGCTTAAACGTTTCTTTATCACCGAATTGTGGATCGATCTCTAAATAATCGATCGTATCGTATTTATGATTAGATTTCGCTTTAAAGATGGGTGTGAAATAGATCCCTGTCACACCAAGTTTAATGAGGTGATCGATATGATCGATCACACCTTGAAAATCTCCGCCAAAGAAATTGTTGAATTTCGGTTCGTCGCTTGCCCACGGAAGAGAACCTTCAGGATCGTTGCTCGTATCTCCGTTTGCAAAACGTTCAGGGAAGATTTGATACCAAACCGTATCCTTCACCCAAGAAGGAGCACGAAATACATCAATGCCATTTAAGAATGGAAAACAGAAGTAATAAGCCGTGTCATCGAATGGAGCTTCATTATAGAAGCCCTTTTCGGTAAACACTAACGTTTCATCACCGCTTTTTAGTTCGAATCCATATCGCAAACGTCTAAAAGGGGGTTGAATCGCAATGAAATAGTAATCAAAATATTCGTCTGTACCCGAAAGTGTCATGAGCGATCGAGACGTCTGCCAGCCATCCTTCGTCCAGTCATAAGGATCACCGTGAATTAACGTTACAGAATCAACATCACCTTTTTTAGTACGAAGACGGATGTGAAGGGTAGTCTCGTCATATGCATAAGCAAAGTTGTTGCCTGCTCTGTGGTAGATTGCTTCTTTTAACATATTTTAATCTCCTCTCAGTCTTGGCAATAAAAAAGGGGCACAACCTATAGAAACTAGGTTGTACCCCTAAGGAACGTACATTGCCTTCAACTTGTAATGGTGAAAGTATAAACCGCTTTCACTAACAAAATCAAGAGAAATGAAAGCGAAACCAAAAATAATTAAAAAAGTATTGTAAAAATTCAAAGCATAGGTATAATGAAATTGAGCAGGTAATGCAATCGTTTTCATAAACAGCAAAAAACTTTATAAGAAGATAGAAAAACATTTTTTTTGCTAATCTGTGCAAACGTTTGTATGCTTTGATCTTTTAACAATAATGGGGGGTACAATTGATGAAAAAGTTATTAGCTTTGCCTTTAACTTTTGCTCTAGCTGCAAGTGCGTTAGCTGCTTGCGGACCGCAAGAAGACAGTTCTTCTACAGGTGGTAAGAAAGACTCGGCTGCAGACAAGCCTGAAAAATTAGTAATGTGGGAAGACCAAGAAAAAGGTGCTGGAACTGAAGACGCAATCAAAAAGTTCGAAGAGAAATACGGCATCAAAGTTGATCTGAAAGAAATCCCAATGTTAGATCAACAAGAGAAGCTTCGTCTTGATGGACCAGCTAAAAAAGGACCGGATGTTATTACAACTCCGCATGACCGTATTGGACCATTAGCGATCGAAGGTCTTATCGCACCAATTAAAGTATCTGATGATGTAACAAAGCTTTACACTGAATCTTCAATTAACGCATTAACATATGATGGAAAGCTTTACGGACTTCCAAAATCAACTGAAACACCTGTTTTCATCTACAACAAAAAATTAATGCCTGAAGCACCTGAATCATTTGATGATGTACTTGCATTCTCTAAAGGTGACAAAGGTGGAGCACAGTATGGCTTCTTAGCTAACTGGACTGACTTCTACTTTGCAAATGGTGTGCTTTCTGGATATGGAAGCTATGTATTCAAAGACGACAACGGAACTTTAGATGCAAAAGACCTTGGTCTTTCAAATAAAGGTGCTGTTGAAGGATTAGATTATATCACTAGCTGGTACAAAGACGGCTTATTCCCTAAAGGAATCATCGGTGAAAAAGCTGGCCCTACGATCGACGGTCTTTTCCAAGAAGGTAAAGTTGCTTCTGTAATGAACGGACCATGGTCTTTCCAAGGCTATAAAGATGCTGGAATCGATATTGGTGTTTCACCAATGCCTAAACTTCCAAACGGTGAAGATGTAAAAACGTTCATCGGTGTTAAAGGTTACAACGTAAGCCAATTCTCTCCTAACCAAGAGTGGGCTGCAAAGCTTGTTGAGTTCATCACAAACGAAGAAAACGCTAAGACTCGTTTTGAGAAAACAGCAGAGATCCCTCCAATCGTATCTTTAATGGAGGACCCAATCATCGCAGACAACGAAGCAGCTAAAGCTGTAGCCGTTCAATCAGAACGTGGAGTTCCAATGCCTAACATTCCTGAAATGGCAGAAGTTTGGGCTCCAGCTGCAAACGCACTTCAATTATCTGCAACTGGCAAGTCTGAGCCAAAAGCGGCTCTAGAGAGTGCAGTTAAGACGATCGGACAAAACATTGAAGCGAACCACGGTAAAAAATAATAAGCAGTAACTGGAAAGCGGTACCCAGACGTCGCGGGTACTGCTTTCTCTAACTATTGTGTGTGTTGGAAAGATTTCACTTATAAATGGGTCCTAAAATCTTTCGAACAATACACAAAAGTGGGGAATAGAAAGGGGAAACCTGTAATGACACACCGTAAGACCGCAGCTTTGCTGTCAATCATTCCAGGAATGGGACAATTCTATAACAAGCAATTTGTTAAAGGTTTCGCATTCTTGTTTTTAGCAATTTGTTACTTTATAGCATTTCTTGATTTTCTAAACATTGGACTTTGGGGAATTGTAACACTTGGAACAGAAGTGCCTAGAGATCACTCCATCTTCTTACTTGTTAACGGCGTTATCTCTATACTTGTAGTAGGCATTGGATTAGGATTTTACTACTTTAATATTTACGATGCTTTCCAAAACGGAAAAAAACGGGATCACGGTGTTAAACTTAACACACTAAAAGAGCAATATCACAATGTAGTAGACAAAGGGTTTCCATATTTAATGGTTGGACCTGGATTTTTATTGTTGATCTTCGTTGTTATTTTTCCAATCATCTTTATGTTGTTGTTAGCATTTACGAACTACAATTTATACAACTCACCACCAGCAAAACTTGTTGATTGGGTTGGTTTTAAAAACTTTATTGAAATTTTCTCACTAGAAATTTGGCGTGAGACGTTTATCTCGGTATTTGCATGGACGATTATCTGGACATTTACAGCGACTACACTTCAAGTTTCTGTCGGTATTTTCTTAGCAGTTGTATTGAACCAGAAAGAAATTAAGTTTAAAGGGATTATTCGTACACTATTGATTTTGCCTTGGGCTGTACCGGCTTTCGTATCTATCTTAATTTTCTCAGGATTGTTCAATGATACATTCGGAGCGATCAATCAATCTATTTTAGCACCTCTTGGAATCGATTCCATACCTTGGATGACTGATCCTTTCTATACAAAAGTGGCTTTAATCTTTATCCAATCATGGCTTGGTTTCCCGTTCATCATGGCGATGACAACGGGTGTACTTCAGTCGATTCCTGGGGAACTTTATGAAGCTGCAACTGTGGATGGGGCATCGAACTGGGATAAATTTCGTAAAATCACACTTCCAATGGTCTTATTTACAACAGCACCAATTTTAATAACGCAATACACGTTCAACTTTAATAACTTCAACGTTATCTATCTATTTAATAACGGTGGACCTGCAGTAGCTGATCAAAATGCAGGTGGGACAGACATCTTGATCTCTTGGATCTATAACTTAACGATGACTTCAGCTCAATACAGCAAGGCTGCAGCTGTAACTGTATTATTATCGTTGATCATCGTGTCACTTGCATTGTGGCAGTTTAGAAAAACGAAATCATTTAAGGACGAAGGAATGATTTAATATGAGTATAAAAACAGCAAGAAGAATACGGTTAACTCTGTCCTATCTAGTTTTATTGTCAGCGATCGCAATCGTGGTCTATCCGATCCTTTGGGTAATCGGTTCTTCCTTTAACCCAGGGAACACTCTATCCAGTTCTACGATCATTCCACAAAATGCGACTCTTGCTCATTATAAAGAGCTATTTGCTGAGACGGATTATCTGATCTGGTATTGGAACACATTGAAGATTTGTTTTATTACGATGGTTCTCTCTGTTATCTTTATCGGCCTAACGGCTTATGCATTCTCAAGATACAAGTTCATAGGACGTAAAAACGGATTGCTTCTTTTCTTAATCTTGCAGATGATACCACAATTCGTAGCGATCCTTGCAATCTACATCCTAGCTTACCAAGTTGGATTGCTTGATACACATTTTGCCTTAATCCTTGTTTATGTGGGTGGATTGATTCCTATGAACACATACTTGGCAAAGAACTATTACGATACCATTCCAAAAGAACTAGACGAATCTGCGCGAATTGATGGCGCTGGTCACTTTCGTATCTTTTGGCAGATTATCCTGCCGCTTTCAAAGCCAATCTTAGCGGTAATCGCACTTTTCAGTTTCATCTCACCGTTCGCTGATTTTATCTTAGCGTCCATTCTGATCAGTTCAGATGAAAAGATGACACTTGCCGTTGGTCTGTTTAATATGATTAAGAATGAGTTCGGGAACAGTTTCACATTGTTTGCAGCAGGTTCTGTATTAGTAGCGATTCCAATTGGTCTATTATTCTTATCACTGCAGCGTTACTTTATCTCCGGCTTAACTGCTGGTGGTACAAAAGGTTAATCACAGCACCTCATTATAGGAGGAACGGCGATGGGCAAAAGAATTGTATTCTTAGCTATGTCGTTTCTTCTTTTTTTATCTGTTCAAAATAAAGCGTTTGCAGAAAAAAAGGAAGAACGGTCATGGAAAGATGAAACAATCTATTTTATCATGGTGGACAGGTTCAACAATGGAGACAAAAATAACGATTTTGATGTAGATCTTAATGACCCTTCAGCTTACCATGGGGGAGACTTTAAAGGAGTCATGGATAAACTTGATTATCTTGATGACCTTGGAGTTACGGCAATTTGGCTAACGCCTGTCGTAAAGAACGAACCAGGAGGCTATCACGGTTATTGGACGGAGAATTTCTATGATACGGAAGAACATTTTGGTTCAAAGGATGAGTTAAAGCAGCTTGTTAAAAAAGCACATGATCGTGATATAAAAGTTATATTAGATCTTGTCGTAAATCATACAGGCTATAAACATCCTTGGTTAGAAGAGTCAAAACAAGATTGGTTCCACCCAGAGAGGGAGATCGGCAACTGGGATAACCAAAAAGAAGTTGAGAACGGCTGGCTCGCTGGATTGCCCGATCTGAACACCGAAAACAATGAAACGCGTAAGTATTTACTCGACATGGCAGAATATTGGATCAAAGAAACAGACATAGATGGCTACCGGTTAGATACAGTGAAACATGTGCCAAAAGATTTTTGGCAAGAATTTTCAGAACGAGTGAATAGAGCTAAGCATGGATTTTATTTGATCGGTGAAGTTTGGCACAATGATCCAAGATATATTGCTGAGTATAATAAAGCCGGAATTCAATCGTTTGTAGATTATCCTTTGTTCAATGAGATGGTTCGTATCTTTAGACAAAGCGGGCAATCGCTTTCAGAGCTGAACGCTGTATGGGAGCGAAACAAGTTCTATTATAAAGATCCGCATACGTTAGGAAATTTTATAGATAATCATGATAACATTCGCTTCGTGCGTGAAGCACTGCTGAAGCAAGAAGATCCTGAAAAGAGGCTAAAGTTAGCTCTTACTTACCTTTACTCGGCACCTGGTATTCCTATCCTCTATCAAGGAACAGAGCATATGATGGATGGAGCCAAAGATCCGGACAACCGTCGAATGATGGACTTTACTCAAAATAAGGATTTTGAAAGATTCACTTCAAAATTAGGAAAGCTCAGACAGAAACATCCTGCACTTAGACGTGGCGATTATTCGATGATTGTTGATAAAGATGGGAAAGCCGTCTTTAAACGAAAATATCAGGATGAAACACTTTATATCGCTTTTAACAATGATAAGAAGAAATCTGCTATTTCTTTTTCGGATAAAAGCCTTCATAATAAAAAACTTGTGAGTCTGTTATCAGACGAAGAGATAAAGGTGAACGATACTTCTGTTGAAATGAATATGGATTTGGAATCAGCTGATATTTATTCTGTACAAGAAGCAGATTCCGATTGGAAGCTCTACTTAATAGCAGCAATAATCGTACTATTGTTAAGTTCTTTCTATATTAATAAAAAAAGAAAAAAACGAACTTTATCAAGTTGAAAAGTCTTATAACTATTCAATTTACAAAAAAAGTCTAAAACATTAAAAGTGGAAAGGAATTAATATTTCTTTTTTCCTACGAACGCTATACAATAATTGATGGAATAAAGTAAGCGTATACACTATGCCAAATAGTCTGAAAGGAGGACTATATCATGTCAGTAACGATAAAAGATGTAGCAAAATTAGCAGATGTTGCACCTTCAACCGTTTCAAGAGTAATTGCAAATAATCCTCGAATTTCTGAAAAGACAAAACGAAAAGTTAAAGAAGCGATGGACTATCTTGGCTATCATCCAAACTTTAATGCAAGAAGTTTGGCAAACCGAAGCACTCAGGCGATCGGTCTTGTCATGCCTAGTTCTGCAGACAAAGCTTTTCAAAATCCGTTTTTTCCAGAAGTAATCAGAGGAATCAGTACGATTGCACATGAACAAGAATACGCCCTATACATGTCGACAGGTAATACAGAAGATGAAATCTTCGAAGGCGTTGTGCGAATGGTACAAGGTCGTCGAGTGGATGGCATCGTTATGTTGTATTCACGTGTAGATGATCGGATCATGTGCTACCTGCAAGAACAAAAATTCCCGTTCACAGTAATCGGTAAGCCGTTTAAAAACGCTGAAAGTATCACACATATAGATAATGATAACTTCAAAGCTGCTCAAGAAATGACAGAATATCTTATATCATTAGGTCACGAACGAATCGGTTTTGTAGGAGGAAATTTGAATCTAGTCGTAACCATCGACCGGTTATTAGGCTATGAAAAAGCGATACGAAATGCGGGACTGCCTTATAAAGATGAGTACATCGTTCATGAAGAGTTCTTAAAAGAAGGAGGGCAAGAAGCAGTAAAAGAGCTTCTCGCATTAAAAGAGCCACCGTCAGCACTTCTTGTTATAGATGACGTTATGTCCTTCGGTGTCTTGAGCACTTTAAACGAGCTTGGTGTGACCGTACCCGATGACATCTCGTTACTAAGTTTCAACAACGTTATGCTATCTGAACTCTCATCACCTTCATTATCATCTGTAGACATCAATATCTTTAAACTCGGTTATGAAGCGGCTAAGGGACTCTTAGAATGCATTCAATGTCCCGAAAAAGAAGCAAAACGAGTAGTCGTACCTTTTCAGTTGATTGAAAGACAAACGTGCAGTAAAGTTAGCGAGAAGTAATGATCAGTTTGATGGATTTAACGGGGTTTTAATGACCATGGGTAATCATTTCTAGAAGAATGTAGATTTTCAAGCCTCTTTTTCACTTCATATGCAAGTTGATTGGAGCGGAAGTTTGCCGACTCCTATGGGACAAGCTGTCAGGTGGAGACTCCTAAAGGCACGTAGCGTGCCAGCCACCTTGCAATTTCTTCTCGTAAGGCATGCGACGAGGAAGAACGCTTCGGTAGTATTTACTTGTAGACACAGGAGCACACATACTTCTTCGTAAACCGCACGCCCCATTGAAAGCGAGCAACCTGGAGTGGAAATCAACAACTTTCAATAGCAACAAAGTAAACCAAAAAAGCCTCTTGGAAGATAACTTCAAATCTTCTCAGAGGCTTTTTTCCTTAAGAGCTTTAATTACGGGTAAGATCGGCTGTTTGCTTTTACAAGAAAAAAAATCTTTAAACGGGTCATCCACATCTTTTATCCGATCCATGATTGATGTAATAGGAAACTGTTCAGGCTTTAATGAAGTATTTACTTCACTCCAATATAGGGGAGTAGCCACTAAAGCATCGTCGTTTCCTCTTACAGAATAAGGAGCAATAATCGTTTTGCCTTCTGCGTGCTGAATGTAATCAATATAGCACCGGTGGCCACGGTTCTTTTTTAATCGTTCAATCGTAAACCATTTCGGCTCACGTTCGATTAAATATTGTGCTAGAAATTCTGTGAATAGACGTGAATCTTCAAATGTGACGGCTTGTTCAGGTAATGGAATATAGATCTGCATTCCTTTATTACCACTTGTTTTGATGAACGAGGTGAGATGTAACTTATCACAAACTTCTTTTATCATAAGCGCGGCTTCTACCGAAAGATGAAATTCCTTACGAGACGGAGGATCTAAATCCATCACGATCTCTGAGGGGTGAACATTTTCAACTGTTCGATAAGGAATGTGAAACTCAAATGCGAGCTGGTTTCCTAACCAGAGCAATGTAGATAAGTTATTACAGACGATATAATTAATATCTTCTTCCATATTCGTATGTACATATTGTGGAGCGTAATCTGGACAATTCTTTTGATAGAACTTTTCCTCACTCACACCATGAGGATATCTAATGACCGTTAAGGACCGATTCTTCAAAAAAGGCAGCATATATGGCGCTATTTGAGTTAAATAATTGATATATTCAACTTTAACAATATCGTGATCCGGCCATAATGGTTTGTTAGGACTTGTTAACGTTACGATCTCGCCGTTAACATGAAGATCTACTTGTTTTTTTGAAGACTTTCCCATGTACATTCCTCCCAGTTTGTATCAAAACGAAATGAAACAAACCTTGGCTGTCTCAATTGATTTTTGTATAGTTCTAAATACGAAAGTTCTACGCAGATTGAAGGCTCTATCATAATAAGCGTACCGTTCCTGCTCCTCATATTTTTTTTTATGATTTGAATCAACGCTTCCTTCTCTTGAGGAGAGATGCCGTGAGAGAATAATCCCACAAACTGAACGGTTCCTTCATTCATTACACCAACATGGAAAAAACCGTTTTCCGTATCATAACCCAATACGATAAAGGGATGAAATTTAAGATTTTTTACTTTGATCCATTCGTTTGTTCGAAGTCCTGGAGTCCATTTATTAGAAAGACTCTTTGCCACGATTCCTTCACTATTGTTTACTTGAACTCTTTTCATTATTTCTGATCTTGCTGAAGTAAACGGAATAAAATTAAGAAGACTTTCGGTTGAAATTTTACTGCTTTGAACACCTGCAAGCTTAAGAAGACTCTGCAAGTTTTCTTTTCGTTCAAAAAAACTCTGCCGATAAATGTAATCATCTTTACTAGCTAGCAGATCGAATGCACAATAAGAAGAAGGATTTGTTTTAGAAGCTTGTATGATTTTATCGGGTTGTTTTAATCTGCCTCTTTTTTGAATGTGTTCAAAGTTGGCTTTATTCTCGTTTTCTAGAATGCATAGTTCTCCATCTAAAAGAAGGGGGAACATGTGTTTAACATGATGCTCAATGTTTTTAAGGTGATCTGCAACTTCAGGGAAAATACCATGCAGAGGATGACCATTTCTAGATGTCATGATCACATTCGAATGATCCCAGTAAAGTAAACATCTAAAGCCATCATATTTCACTTCATATACCCACTGATCCCCTACAGGCAATTCATTTGAAAGAGAAGGGAGCATCGGTTTTAAAAAGGGTTGAATCATGAACTAGCTTTCTTCTTTGATGTTGACTTTTTCTTTTTAGGCTTTGTTTCTGTGGAATCATTGCTTTTCTTAGAACTTGTTTCTTTTGTTTTCTTACCTTTATCAGCAGTTTCTTTTCCTTTACTCTCATTGATAGAAGCTTGAAGTGCTTCCATAAGATCTACAACATTTGTTTTCGGTTTTTCTTTCGCAACTTTCACTTCATCACCAGAAATTTTTGAGTTGATTAATTCGAGAACCGCTTCACGGTATTCGTCTTCATACTTTTCAGGCTCGAACGGGGCTGTTAATTGTTCGATAAGCTGTTTGGCCATCTCAACTTCTTTTTCATTGAGTGATACTTCATCTGTTAAACCAGGAACATGATCAACATTCCTTACTTCATCGGGATAAAAGATGGTTTCCAAGACTAGACCGTTTTTATATACACGAACAGCTGCAAGGTGTTCTTTTGATCGAAGTGTGAACTTGGCAAGCCCGATCTTCCCGGTGTCTTCCATTGCTTTTTTTAAGAGGGCAAAAGATTTTGTACCGTTCTCGCCAGGTCCAACGAAATAGGAACGGTTATAAAAGATAGGATCAATTTCCTCTAACTTAATAAAATCGATGATCTCGATTGATTTATCAGAAACACCTGCTAGTTCATCAAGTTCTTCCTTTTCCACCACTACGAACTTACCGGGTTCATACTCATATCCTTTTACAATTTCTTTTGAGTCCACAGTCTCTTCACATACAGGGCAAATCTTTTCATATTGAACGGGACTATGGCATTTCTCATGTAAATATCTCATTTTAATATCTTTATTTTCAGTTGCTGCAAACAGCTTGATAGGAATATTAACAAGACCAAAGCTGATTGCACCTTTCCACATCGTGTGCATGAAAACCATCCTTTCAAAACTCATTTACAGATAGTTTCTCCATACGAATCGACATCATGTATATTTTTCCATAGTTTATACAGATTTCGACAATGCATTGTAGAAACATGCAATTTCATTCATAATAAGAATAGAGTTTTTTCAATAGGCTTTTTACTATGATTGTTGCATTGTCTTACTTTTAATAAAACGCACTAGTTGATTGTAGTGTAAGGTGTGAGACCTCTAAACAGCGCAAAGGGGCAGGAGGCTCAACACATGCCCCATGGAAAGCGAGCAAGCAACAATGTATACGAAAACAGCCTTTCAATAAAAGGGTGATAACATTGGATAGCAGTACAAACACACAATCAAATACAGAACTTGCTCAATTCTTAAACAACCAAAGAACAAGCATTGTAGAAAAATGGCTGGAAAACGTACTGTTGCCTCAAAATGACCCTTTTTATGAAGAAGTAAAAAAGAACGGTCATCAAACGATTGTAGAGCTGATCAACTTTTTGGAAACAGGTTCACTGGATAGACTGCAAGCTCTAACGAGTAAGATCGCCAAGGAACGAATTGAAGCAAAAGCGAACGTCGGAGATTTTGTTCATAACATTAATATAGGCCGGAGCATCGTCTATGAACTTTTAATGTGTTCACTCTTAAATGACCAATTGAAAGGCGATGGCGTTCTAAAAATGCAGAGGTATTTTGATCAACTTGTCTTCTTGAGTGTTCAAGAATATACAGCGCTTAAGGATTCGATCATTGACCGCAAAAACCAGTTTATCCAAGAGATGCACCACGATCGGTTAACCATGCTTGGACAGATTGCAGCCAGTTTTGCCCATGAATTTCGAAATCCACTTACTTCCGTTAAGGGCTTCATCTATCTTTTACAAAAAGAATTAGATAAGACGGACCAATCCGAGTATTATTTTGAGATCATACAAAACGAGATGCAGAGCCTTGAAGAAAAGATTACACAGTTTCTGTATTTATCAAAAATGAGAGGCTTGCAAGATAAGCTCGAGAAAGTCTCGTTATCATCACTTTTGAAGGAAATGCTTAACTTTATGTATCCGCGTTTTACTGAGACGAATATTGTAACCATTTCTCAGGTTGAAAAAGACGTGTTTACAGAGGGCGACAGTTCACAGATCAAACAGGTGTTATTAAACATCTTAGTGAATGCCGTCGAAGAATTAAGTGGCTGGAGTGGTGAGAGAAAGATTAAGGTTTCTTTAATGAAAAACGAGGACGATATGGCAGAATTATCAATCTGTAATAATGGTAACCCGATTCCTGATTATTTACTTGAGAACGTTTTTGAACCATTTGTTACGACAAAGTCACTCGGAACAGGACTTGGGCTTTCTGTTTGTAAACAGATCGTTGAAAAACATAACGGGACGATTGAAGTAAGTTCTACAAGAGATGACACTTGTTTTACGATTAAATTTCCGATCAGCTGATTCTGACAGACTAAATAGAACAAAAAAAGCTCCCTTTTATAAGGGGGCTTTTTTCGATCTTTAAAGATGATCAGGTTTTTTTGAGTATGGCTGTTTTCCTTTTTGTTTACTCTCAAGTTCTGCTTCATTCTTCAATTGATTCATTGCCTGATTATCTTCTGGGCGTTTATTGTTGTCTTTTGTATTATGGTGCGTCATAAAAATCCCTCCTGACTCTAACATCTGTCAGAAGGGGTCTCATTATTCATCATGTTTTAAGATGCTTTTTTAGGTGTATTTAAGAAGAATAGAGCAATTGTTCCAGGTCCTGCGTGAGCGCCGATCGCACAACCGATCATCGTAACTAAAATGTTCTTGTTTCCTGTTTCTTCAATGATCAAATCTTTTAAAGCTTTTGCCGTTTCCGTATCATCCGCATGACTGATTCCGATCGTAATGTCATCAAGAGATGAAGCTCTTTCTTTCATAAGTTCTACCATGCGTCCTAGAACTTTTTTCTTTCCACGCAGTTTTTCAAGTGGAAACAGCTTTCCGTCTTCCATATGAAGAACAGGCTTAATTTTTAAAAGTGTCCCCATGAGAGCTGCTGTTTTACTTACTCTGCCGCCGCGTAATAAATATTCAAGGTCATCAACGGTAAAAATATGTTCAAGGTGGTTCTGATAGTGTTGAAGCGTGTGAAGAATCTCATCAAAGGACTTTCCTTCCTTGGCTTCTTTAGCTGCTTCATAGACCATCAAACCATATCCTAATGATGCGGCTTGGCTATCAAAGACTTCTATTTGAGCATTTGGATATTCTTCAAGCACTTCATTTTTCATAAGTACAGCTGTTTGATAGGTCCCACTGATTCCTGAAGATAAAGTGATATAGATGGCAGGTTGTCCATTTCTCGCACATGAAGTTAATGTTTCTTTAATGATTGAGGGAGGAACTTGAGCTGTTTTTGGGACGGCGCCTTCCTTCATATATGTATATAACTGTTTTGGTTCGATGTTAGATCGATCTAGATACTCTTCATCATTGACCTGTACGATTAGAGGCAGCATGATAATCTCGTATTCGTCCAATAATTGTTTAGGTAGATCAGATCCTGTATCGGTTATTATGGTAGTCATTATTGTTCACCTGCTTGGCTTTTTCTATAGTTTAACTTGTGATGGAATGAAAAGGCAATGATCATGTTTGAAAAATAGCTCTTATGACTATTGACGCGGGGTATCTTTATCTGTTAAAAATGAATCTTGGATTAATGAAAAAAGGAGGGACTCTCACTCATGACAGAACGTTTTCGCTTAAAAGATCTAGGGATAACTGAACTTAAAAAGATCTTTTTTATAATCGTAGGAGCCCTGCTTAATGCCGTCTCGCTTAACATGTTCTTAATACCGGCAAAGGTTTATGCGAGTGGATTTACAGGTGTTTCTCAGCTGATTTCATCACTGCTCGTTAATACGGCTTTTCCGATCAGCACTGGTATTTTGTATTTATTATTTAATATTCCTGTGACGATTTTAGGCTGGCTGAAAGTAGGAAAGTCATTTACGGTATATAGTTTCTTGAGTGTCATCATGATCACCGCGTTTCTAGAGATCATACCTATTACAGTCGTTTCATCAGATATACTCTTGAATGCGGTTTTCGGCGGAGTTATCGCTGCCTTAGGTGTTGGTGTAACATTGAAGTATGGAGCATCAACAGGAGGACTTGATATTATCGCGATGATCTTATCAAGAATGAAGAACAAGCCAATCGGTGGTTATTTCTTTATCCTTAATGGTTTGATTATACTTGCTGCAGGTTTCCTATTCGGTTGGGAGAAGGCGTTATATACGCTTGTAGCTCTCTATGTTTCATCCCGCGTTATTGACGCTGTACATACGCGTCATGAAAAACTAACAGCGATGATCGTTACGAAGAAGGGTAATGAGATCCAAGAAGCCATTCACGGAAAAATGGTTCGTGGCATTACAATAGTACCCGCAAAAGGCGCATTCTCTAAGCAAGATAAAGAGATGCTCATCATCGTAATCACACGCTATGAATTATATGATCTAGAGCAAGTGCTTAAAGAGGTAGATCCGAATGCCTTCACAAATATCGTTCACACAACAGGCATCTACGGCTTCTTCAGAAATGACTAAGGGGTCTGACCCCATACAATTACAAACCATTCATTTTTGTACACACGGTATGGACAAGGTCCATACAGTGTGTTTTTTTGCGAATATTTTCAATAAAAACACCATATAAAGGTAAAAATGAAAGTGAGGTGATTGAAAACATGAAGTCATTTAAAACATCCGTTATCGCTTTACTAATTGTATGTACCATTATCTTCTTACTGTCAGCTTGTAACAAAGAAGAGGATAAGCCTAAAGGTAAACCCGGTGAAGTAACTTCTCAACTCAGTCCCGTTCTATCCATCCAGCAAAGAAACGATGGGATTGATGTGCTCGCCGTTCTTGAGAATCATAGCAATCATACGGTAACTTTATCTTTTAATCGTTCAAAGATGTTTGATGTGGCGATCTTGGATTCTTCGAAAAAAGAAGTCTTCAGACATTCTAAAGGAAAGAACTACGAGAAGAAACGAGAGGACGTACATATAAAAGCTGGGGCAAGTCATATTTGGAAAACAAAGTGGAAGATTTCTGCAGAGAATAATAAAGCAGGTATATATACGGTTAAAGCTAATTTTCTACCTAATAAAATAGCACCAGGATCATTGAGAACGAAGAGTCTAACAGTTGAAGAAACGCTTACTCTTCAAGGCGGATCTGAAGAAAAGATGAATAATACATTTCGAAAAATACACTTTTCAGGGAAAGACGGTACTTACAAAGTATCAGGAGAAGCAAGAGTGTTTGAAGGCTCATTTGCCTATTCTGTTTCTGATGGTCATAACGTTTTTATTGAAAAGAGTGAAAGAATTGAGAAAGGCGGACCAGATTGGGCTCCATTTTCGTTTGAAGTTAAAATTCCAGAGGATGATCTGCCTATAAACGGTACGCTCATGCTCGAACTGTTTTACTATAGTCCTAAGAACGGGGAAAGAGCAGATACACTAGCGGTGCCGCTTCAGTCTTTTAAATAAAAAAAATTTCCACAAAAAATCACCAACAAAAAACCAGCCCGGTCGTAAAGGCTGGTGTAAACAACTTAAGCATTTTCTTCTAATGCTTTTTGAATTTCTGGCATCAATTCGTTCCAGTCACTGTCGTTTGTTTTATTTACTGTAATAAAGTTTTCAAAACCAAAAATCGATTCTACTCCATCAATGGATAACAGTGCTTTAGCAAGTGGGGAGTCTGAATCATCACCTACACGTGCAGAAAGTCTTCCTTCTAAAAATTTCTCTGAACCATCAAATTTGATTGCGTTAGGGTTCGGTGTTGGTTGGATCGAAAATTCTACTGCCATTACGAACACTCCTTCAAATAATAGTATTAAAAATGAAATGCATATCTCTTAGAGATGATATCATGGAAATCCAATGAATTGTACAGATGCTTCGTAACAGAGTTGTTGATCCCTGTTTCAAGTTCAATGGATTTGATACCATCTCTCTCAGCCCAATAGATCAAGTGTAACAAAAGTTTACGTGCGATTCCTCTGTTGCGATGCTTTTCATGTACATAAAGCTCATTCAACCAAAGATAAGGTCCACCGATACGAAGACTTACTCCTAAGTTAAAGAAGGCAAGTCCGATAACAGAATTTTCTTCTTCTGCAATGATGATTCCGCTTTTCTCTGGGTTTTCAAGCGCCATTTTAATACCAGCAAACGTTCTGGTTTTTTCTTCTGGCTCACCATCCATCGTACGCTGCTGTAAGAATAAATGCGCAATTTCTTCAATGATATGAGATTCAGCTTCATTCGTTACGCGATATATTTTCATACAATGCCCCCAAAATTACTCTAAAAACATAAGATATCTTCTTCACATAACACATTATAACAAAAATAATGGAGGTTTGACGTTTGATAAATGGTAATTTCTTTCGAATAGTTTAATTAGAGATATTCAATAGAGGAGATGAGTAAGAAATGAAGACTCTTGTTTGTTTTGGAGACAGCATCACTTCAAAAGAAAAGAGTAAAGATGGCTCACTTAGATTAACTTCCCGTTTGAGACAAGAATTAACCGAGTGGGTTGTAATGAATGCTGGGATACCTGCAGAGACGACTAGAGCTGCCCTTGTGAGACTGCAAGATGACGTTCTTCGGCATCATCCTGATTTTGTCACCATTCTTTTTGGTGCCAACGATTCGAGCGATCATAGACTTATTCCATTAAAAGAATACGAAAAGAACCTAACCTATATGGTAAATAAAATCGGAGCGGATAAAGTCATCTTGATCAGTCCAGCTCCCGTGTTTGAAGACCAACAGAAAGCTCGGACGAATGATAGGATGAAAAAATATGCACAAACCGTTAAAAAAGTAGCGAAACTTGAGGGGACATCTTATATACCATTGTTTGAAACACTAGTTGATAAGAACATTCAAAAATATGTAATTGATGATGGTCTTCATTTTAATAAATTTGGATATGAACAGCTTAGTGAACTTGTGTTAAGAAAAATTAAAACTTTGACTGCCATCACATTTCCAAAAAAACAGCTTTCTCCTTGAAATAGAGAAAGCTGTTCCTTTTAACTATTTAGTTTAGGCGATCAGGGTTTTCTTCCAACAAGCTCTCTGCGTCTTCTAAACTTAAGCCAGTTGCTTGAGTAAATGACTGAGGCTGACTTGTTTCCGAGTGCTGCTGGTTTTCTGCATGTTGTGAACCAGAATTCACATGAGACGAAACACCAGAGTGTCTATCCAATTCTTTTTGAAATTCAGCCAATTGAGCACGCTCTGCATCAGAAGAATTAGCCATTGCAGAAGAAAGAGCATTCTGTGCTACTTCTTTGTCATGACCAGAAAGTTCAGCATGATCGGCATTTCCGCTGTTAGAAATCTGGTTATTTAATTCATGAGTTGAATGTTGAACCTTTCCTACAGCTTGTTGAACGGCATTTCTCGCGATTTGAAATAGTCTGTTTGCCATCGTTATATGCCTCCTAATGAATTTCTTTCTTCTTTTTCGCGTTTGCGACCTTGTTGCTCATCTTTACTAAAAGCCATTGTTGTTTCCTGACTCACCATATCGGCACCTTGCTTAGTAGCACGTTTGGATCGACTCTTTTTACTCATTGGAATTCCTCCTTTTCTCCCGTACGTTTAGTTTTTACTGTAAGAAGTACAATATGTAATCAGAAGGATCAAATGCTTAAAAAAGAAATGGAAAAAAGATCTTCAGCTGAGGTTCAGCTTGAAGATCTTTATCATTTTAAACAAGTTTTAAGATGTTTTTTAAATAATGAGCAATGCCTTCTTCTTCATTTGTAAGTGTTACATAATTAGCACGTGCTTTAAGTTCATCAATGGCATTTCCCATCGCAACACCATGACCTGCATATTCAATCATCTCAAAGTCGTTGTCTTCATCACCAAAAGCTACAATCCGATCTTGTGGGACATTGTAATATTCAGCAATCTTTTTAAGACCAGTGGCTTTGCTGATACCAGAACGAATGACTTCAATGATGTTCCATGGTGCAGCCCATACTCTTTGATCAACAACTTCAGCATGTTCTTTTTGGAGCATCGCTCTTAACTCTGGAATGTGATGATCTTCTGGATGAACTAGAATAGCCGTCGGATCATCTTGCAAGGTTTTATGAAGATCGCCAATCTGGAGAGGATTTTCATTCATGATGAATGTATTCACAATCACTTCATCGGGTTTCTTTAAATAGACATCATCAAGAACCTCGACCATGATGTTCTTCACTTTAAACGTCTCACATGCTGAAATAATACGTTTTGCAACGTCTAGTTCGAGCGGAGAGTGGTGAATACCGAACCCTGCGTCATGCGGATGATGAACAAAAGCGCCATTAAAATTCACAATCGGAGTGTTGAGTTCTAACTCCTCATAATACATGTTAGATGAACGAAATGGGCGACCAGTGGAAATGCAAACATGATGACCATGATCGATCAGTTGAAAAAGTAGTTCTTTTGTTTTTCTTGGAATTTTTTTCTCATCATTTAATAAGGTTCCATCAAGATCTAATGCAATTAAGTAAGGTTGAGTCACGAAAGTACCTGCCTTTTTTAGGATGCTTATATAAAGTGTATTATTTTACATACAAAAAGTCTATTCATACAGGGCGTCTTTCATGAAAAAGAAACATGTCTCATGATAAGATGGAAAAAAAGAGAAAGAGGAGAGATATACACATGGTGTCAATACAAAAAGGAACGGTCGGCGATATTCCTTTTTTACTTGCGGAAAAACCAGAGAATGCAGGTAAACCGTTGCCGCTTTTCATTTTCATACACGGATATACGAGTGCAAAAGAACATAATTTACATTTTGCTTATTCACTAGCTGAAAAAGATTTTCGAGTAATCTTACCAGATGCCCTACATCATGGAGAGCGAATCGTGGCGAATCCACCCAAGTCGATGGAATATGACTTTTGGAACATCGTTCAACAAGGCATTCAAGATGTAAATACTATTATGGATTGGGCAACAGAAAACGAGTTTGTTCTAGAAGATCAAGTAGCTGTCGGTGGAACTTCAATGGGGGCTATCATCACTTACGGATCACTCGTTAACAATCCGAAGATCAGTGCTGGATGTGCACTTATGGGAACGCCAGCTCATGAGAAATTTGCAAGATGGCAGGTCGAAAGAATTCAAAATGCAGGTTACGATATTCCTCTCACAGTTGAAGAGCTTGAGAATTCTATTACTTCCTTAAAGGATTACGACCTGACACGTAACCTTGACAGGCTAAACAATCGTCCGTTATTTATTTGGCATAGTGAAGTTGATGCTGTAATTCCATATGAGTTCGCAAAGCCATACGTACAAACCTTAACCGAGAAGAATAGTGCATCTGTGTACATGAACGACAAAACTTCTGGTCATAAAGTTTCACGTGCTGCCTATTTAAACGCAGTAGAGTGGATCGCACAACAATTAAAAGCAAAAAAAGAAACGGTGTAAGTACTACCCCGTTTCTTCTAGCTTTAGCCGATATGTTCGTTTAGGCTGATACATATGATCGATTTCGTCAATTTGCTTTTGCAGAGAATGCATGATACGCAGGGAAAAAACTCCCTGTTCGTTAAATTCTTCTGGGATGTCGGTAATGGTTACTTTATAGCCGGAACGGTGGTAATATTCATAAGAAACCTTCATTCGATCAACATCCTTTCCATAATTTAAAAAAATAATAACAAAGATAGGTGAAAAAGTAAACTGAAAAGTGTTTATATTCTGAAAATTAAAAGAGGTGAAATTTTGCCGGTTACTAAACGAACACCACTACCAGTTGCAGAGGCTGTAAATAAAATCATGAATCACACCCGATTTTGGGGAATTGAAGATGTTTCGATCACCGAGTGTGATCATCGTATATTGGCAGAGAATCTTACAGCTACCCATGATGTTCCTCCTTTTAATCGTTCTCCTTATGATGGATTCGCTATTCGTTCAAGTGATTCGAAACATGCATCAATGAATCATCCCATCACATTGAAGGTTGTAGAAACAATTGGAGCAGGACAAGTTGCAGAACATGAAATAGAAAGCGGAATGGCAGTTCGGATTATGACAGGAGCCAAAATTCCCGATGGTGCTGATGCAGTTATCATGTTAGAACTAGTAAAAGAGCTTATTATTGATGGCGAAACCCATATCCAAATTAAAAGATCTGTTAAAAAGGATGAGAACATTTCTTTTCAAGGTGAAGACACACAAGAGGGCACTGTTTTAGTGAAAGCAGGAACTAAGATCACGCCAGGAATTGTTGCAATTCTTGCCACGTTCGGATACCACACTGTTTCAGTTTACAAAAGGCCAGTTGTTGGCATTCTTTCAACAGGAACAGAACTACTTGACGTAAATGAAGATCTGCAACCAGGAAAAATAAGAAACAGCAATGCATACATGTGTGCAGCTCAAGTTAGAGCGATGGGTGCAGAAGTTAGAATCTATCAACATCGTGAAGACAATTTTGACTCTTTGTATAAAAGCATCAAGGAATCACTGCAAGAGACCGATGTTTTGATCACAACAGGAGGAGTATCTGTTGGAGATTATGATTTTCTTCCGGAAGTATACAAAAAGCTCGGTGCAGAAGTTCTATTTAATAAGGTTGCCATGCGACCAGGCAGTGTAACGACCGTTGCGGTCTTCGAAGAAAAATGGCTTTTTGGACTTTCTGGAAACCCTTCAGCTTGTTTTGTTGGCGCTGAACTTTTTGTGAGGCCTGTGATCTTAAAAGGAATGAATATGCTAAAGCCACACTGCAGAGTTACAAAGGCTACACTTTCAAGGGATTTTCCAAAACCAAATCCGTTTACGCGATTTGTTAGGGCTACTTTATCTGAGGAGATCGATGGAAACGTTGTAAAACCAGCTGGTCTAGATAAGTCCAGTTCTGTCTCCTCTTTAGTTGAAGCGAATTGTCTGATCGCTTTGCCTGGAGGTACGCGGGGGTGGGAAAAGGGAAGCGAAGTTGGTGTAATCACTTGGCATGGCGAAGGGAGCGAATGGCCGTGGGATCACCCGTTATTCTCCAAGTCGTCGGCTATCAAAACAGTGGAAAAACAACTTTAATCAGTAAGCTACTTAAGGAGTTAGGGAAATGCCACCTGCAGGTTGGAGTCATTAAACACCATGGTCACGGAGATCGTGTAGATTTTAATGATGTTGGAAAAGATACAGAGCAACATAGAGATGCTGGTGCCTATATAACATGTGTTACTTCTTCTAATAACTCTATATTAACCATAAATTCAGAATTACCATTGAATAAAGCAATCGCCCTAAACGAAACAATTGAAATGGATTGTATTCTAATAGAAGGATATAAACATACTCCGTTTCCTCGAGTCATTCTTTTGCGAAACGAGATAGAAGATATGGATCTTGTGCTGAATTCTCATGAAGTGATTGCAGCCATACATTCCAATAAACCTAAGGGTGCTATTTTGCAGGAATTAAATAGCCCCCAATTCATACGGGACGATGAAGAAGGATGGCTGAACTGTTTAATCACCTACATCACTCAGGAACATCGAAGGAGAGTGGATCATGAAAATGTTTAAGATAACATCTGAACCAATAAATAATCAAGACGTTATTGATTCTGTCGTTCACCATAATGCAGGAGCTATTTCTGTATTCATCGGTACGGTTAGAGAAATGACAGGACAAAAACAAACCAAATTCCTTCATTATGAAGCTTATGTACCTATGGCCGAAAAACAACTTGAAAGAATTGGAACCGAAATTCAAGAAAAATGGCCTAGTGCGATCACGGCGATTACACATCGAATTGGAACGCTGCAAATATCCGATATCGCAGTAACGATCGCAGTATCTACTCCTCATCGACAAGATGCTTTTGAAGCAAGTCGTTATGCGATTGAGCGCATCAAGGAGATAGTGCCCATCTGGAAAAAGGAGCATTATACGGACGGGGAAGAGTGGATAGGTAATCAAAAAGGTACAAAAACTTATCCTGCTGGACATCCAGAGGGGGTTGTAAAATGATGATCAACATCTTATTGTTTGCAGATTTAGCTCAGCAAGCCGAAACAGAAAGAATTTCGATTGAAGTTCATTTTCCTCTTAACGTAGAAGAAGTAAGAACCTTGTTGCAAAATGAAGTCGGTAAACTTTCTGGTATTGAAAATGCATTACTTGCTGTAAATGAGGAATATGTAGAGTTAACAGATCAAGTGAATGATGGTGACACTGTAGCTTTCATACCTCCTGTTAGTGGGGGTTGATGAGCCAAAAGCAAATGGGAAGTTTAAGGAACCTGCCACTTGTTAGTCTGCAGGTTTCTTTTTAATTTGCTCAAAGTTTTATATACTCCTCAGCTTTTATGCTCGTTCCTCAGCTTTTTTGATCGTTCGCGAATTTCCACGCTCGTTATTTGGCCGACAAGAAAGACAGAAATTCTGATTATTAACGATATGACCTTGAAAAAAACCATCTACACAAAATAACTGCACACCACAAATTGAACATGTTCCAACTAGTTCCTTCATACCTTCATCTCCTTCGCTTTAAACGGTTTGACTTTTTCATACGAGGAAGCGCTGATGCCGGCTGTTTACGAAGCCACTTTAAGAATTTTTTAAGTTCAGGAGTATCCCTTAGTTTTTCAATCGTGCTGTATAGTGATGCTAGTTCAGAATTTGTATACAAAAAATGAATCTGTTTATGACAGGGAGCACAAAGATTTGCTGTTTCTGAAAATCTGCCGCCTTCTTCTTTTGGAATCAAGTGATGAACGGTTAATTCTACTGGTTCTCTTCTACAAAGTTCACATGTACCTTTCTCCACGCTTTACTCAATCCCTTCAAGTTGATGAATATCTGTCTATAGATAAATGTACCATCTTCTTTTACTCTGAATAGGATGTGGTAGAAGGAGGGGGTAATATGTATCCACAACCATATCCATATGGAGCTTCACAAAATTTTGGTGGACAATCGGCGGGAATGGGTCGGTCACCATTTAAAAAAATGTATAAAACATGCTTAAAAAACAAAAATCAGCATGTGCAATTAATGTTGATGGATGGTGCAGCATATACAGGTTTTATTGAATATGTCGACCAGCAGAACGTCTATTTTGCCATACCGTATGTAGAAGAAACGCAAGAAAATCGAAACCCAGAAGCGCAGTATGATGTAAGGGGATATCAGATCTATCGATGTATGTTTCCGCTTCATGCTGTGGCAGGGGTAAACGGGGCATTTTAAGGGAAATTTTGATGGAATCCTTCTTTTTTTAGCAAGAGTTATCAATGAGAGCGCGGGTAACCTATAAAAGAAAGGAGGTACATCAACATATGGGGCAGCATAAACATTTTAAACATGGTCAGAAAGCACCCAATAACGGGATGTATGTAGAGATCGGTGAGACGGGGAGTTTGGTAAATGATCCGCAACAGATTCATTTATCAGCCGGAGATCGATTTCCAGAAACAACGAATCATAACAGAGTTTGGACATATAAACGAAAGCCATAGCAAAAATAAAAACCCGGCATATAAACCGGGTTTTTATTTTATATCTCTTCGCTTTTTGCCGGCAATAACTCACCAAGAATAGAAATTATGACTGTAAACACTACTCCGAAAATACAAGCTTTAACGAAATCGAATGTTCCGCCTTGCATTGAAACGAGCACATAAAAAATCATATTACTTAATAATAAAGACCAGATTAACGTCCAAATATAACGCATGCCACATTCACCTCTTTATGTAAACGAATTCTTTACCCTTCTGTATAGTAACAAAAGTTGAGATAAAGGGAAAGATTCTTTATGTAAATAATCGTCCAATAAGCCTTAAATGTTAAAAATTTTCATAAATTGTTCAAGCTTAACAGGATAAGGGACGGTTGCGAAGAAGAAGGTACACACTTAATTCAGGTTTCATGGAGGGATCTTTTAGTATGGAAGAAAAGTTGAAAGAGTTGAAAGCGTTGGAAGAACAGGAAGAGAAGAATTTAACGGTTGAAGGAAAACAAACGTTAGAAAAACTGAAAAAAGAACTAAATACTTAGGCAGATAACTTTAGCTAAATTTTTTCCCCTGCATACATTAGTTAAGAAAAGCGAATTCGAGGGGAGAAATGTGAGTATCGACAAACGCACTTTCCAAATAGACAATCAATGGAATATCATACACCTACCAAAGCAGCCGAACGGTTTTGCCGTGATGATCATCGGTGATTGCAGTCATTATGTTGATGAGCATACAAGTCTTTGGAAACAAAACACTGAACGTGCAAACCTCATTCAATCCCTCAAAAATCAAGGATATACCATTTTTTATTCTAATCTATACGGAAGACATTGGGGTAGTCCGAAAGCAGTCATTCTGGCAAAACGACTTTACCACTATGTGATGAAGCATGAAACTTTAAACCCGAATATTCATTTGATCGCAGAGGGTATGGGATCACTTGTTGCACTGCAGCTCATGGAGGATATGGAAAAAAATATACGCTCATCCTTATTTATCAATCCATGTATCGATTTGCAGCACCATTTCAAACATGAAAGACAGAACCGATTATTTTTCAAACGACTGATTCGAGAAATCATAACAGCTTACGATACAGAAGAAGATATAGAATTACTCATTCATAATCTACCTCAAACCAATCACTTTACAGCGACTACACCAGTTCAAATATGGCATGCGGCACGTGGTGTTGCATTTAATTTTAAAGACCACAGCAGACCTTATGAGAAGAGAAGACAAGAATTAGCAGCACCTATTTCACTTTCTATACATGTTCCTGAAGCTACGTTTAATCCGGCAAGGGCCTTTCAAGAATTTTTTAAAAACCATGAAAAAGTGTTGTAGAAACCTCATTATGTGAATGCTGTAATGGGGTTTTTGTGTGTAAAAAAAGTATCGTATTCTTTTGGGTAAGACCATAGGATAGTAAGAGGAGAAAAATGGACTGGAGGCTCTTACATGAAAAAGGCATTTGTAACAGGAGCGGCAGGGTTTATCGGTTACCATTTATGCAGCCGTTTGTTGGATGAAGAAGTGGACGTCGTCGGCATAGATATGGCAGAATCTCCAGACCGGATTGATTTCATTGCTCGTCATGCCGGATTTAAGTACCTTCCTTATGATATAAACGAAACGGATCTTGAACCACATACAAATGACTGTGATGTGATTTTCCATCTCGCTTGTTCAGTCAAGCCAACAGCACCATGGGCTAATATAGAAGATGAAGTACAGCGGAACGTCTCTGTTCTTAAAAAAGTCGCAACGTTAGCCAACAGTGAAACGAAGTTGATCTATGTATCATCCTATGATGTATACGGAAAACGTCAAGGAGATGTTTTGGAAACTTCACCAAAAAATCCCGAGTCACTTTTTGGTCTAATTAAGCTAACAGAAGAAAATATCGTGAAACAACTTGCTGAACAGCATGATTTTCCATTCGTTATCATGAGATTGCCAACTGTATATGGACCCGGTCAGCCTGAACATCATACGTACCAACAGGTAATATCCACAGAAGATCAAGATCAGGAAAGGAACGATTCGATATCAAAAGATTCAGTTACAGAAGATGTACTCTTTGTGGATGACGCCGCTGAAGCATTATTCTTGGCAGGTAAATCAGCTGCAAAAAATGAAATCTACAACATAGCAAGTGGCAACCAGAACCAATGGCTTGAAGGGTTAACCGAATTAAAAGCCGACCAAATAACATTCAAAGAAAAAAGAAAGATGCGGATAAAAGGTGAGAAAGCGGAAAATGAACTCGGGTTTCGTGCTAAAACAAAAATAAAAGAAGGTATCATGAAACAGATTATGCATTTTAGAAATAGAAATAAAAAATCAAAGCCCAATTCTAAAGAGATTTGACAAATGAAGGTGATCCTGATGATTTTTAAGGATCACCTTTTAGTATTTAATTTAGTGAATGATGTTTGTTGGAGAGAGGGTATATAGAAGTCTAATCTTTGTCGTTATGTGTCGACTCGCCGATAAATGAGGAAAACTCGCTGAATTAATGCAAAAACTCGCCGGATTATAATCAATATTTCTAGAATTATTTCTTAAATTTCTTGAATTAATTGTATAGATACCCCAGCCGGTATAATGAATCCTCGGGATTAGCGCAGGAGTAGATGACTATTATGGAAAAAAAATCACCGAGATCGGGGAAAAGCTCCAAACTGGGTCGTAAAATAATCACAAAACGTTTATCCACCGTTCATTTTTCTTTATAATAGATAATGGGTTAAAAACCGTGTACATAAAGTGAAGGAGGAACTTGAAAATGGATACAGAACGCAACATGAAATTTATGCAGATCGCTATGTCGCATATGCCAGAAGCACAAGCCTTTTTAGAGAAAAAAGGAATTGAGATCGGCATGGAAGATGTGCAGCCGATGCTTCAGCTCTTAATGAACGTGATGAATGATGCTTACGAACTTGGAAAAGAAGAAAAATAAGAAATAAACAAAGAAAAGCCAACCAGCTCGGGTTGGCTTTTTTTACTTCTTCTTAAACGCAGAAAAGATAGGTGAGATCTGTTGTGCGACTTTTACGGATTGGTCGATAACGGAAAAAATCTTATTATAATCTAAAGAGCCTTCCTGCGTTCGAAAAGAATGTAGAAATGGTCGAGGCATCGGTTGGTGAAACGGTGCCGGCATACCTCTGAAACCAGGGCCACCGAAATGTTGTGGTGGTGGAAAACCTTGCTGCATATGCTGCTGGTTTTGGCCCATTGGAAAACGTCCAGGAAACTGCGGAGGATACATCGGTTGCTGTCTAGCTTGGGGATTATGCATATTGAACCACTCCTAATATCAATTTCACTAAACTTACACTTTTCTTCCATACAGGATATGCCCTAAAGTTTATATTGGTGAAAGAAAAGAACTTTAACTAGACAAAATATAAGAGATATCATAAAATTAGTACCAGGTCATAATATTTGATTATAAATCAATTTTTCATTTATTACGTAAATCGTTATTTCAAGTTACTCATTCCAGTGGGAACGAGCAAAAAACCTTTATTTTAAAAATAAACGAAGCCAAAGGGGTAATGTTATGAATGCAGGAATCATAGGGATGGGAAGCTATATCCCTGAAAAAATTCTAGCGAACTCCGACCTGGAAAAGATGGTTGATACAAGTGACGAGTGGATTCGAACTCGAACAGGGATCGTAGAACGCAGAATTGCAGACGAATCGATGAAAACGTCTCATATGGCTAGATTTGCAGCGGAAGAAGCGATAAAAGATGCTGGCATCTCTGCAGAAGATATTGATCTTATCGTGGTAGCGACGGTTACACCAGACAATCCATTTCCGTCAGTAGCATGTCAATTGCAAGAATCATTAGGTGCGAAGAACGCCGTAGGTATGGATGTAAGTGCTGCGTGTGCAGGATTTATTTATGGTTTGGTCGTAGGAAAGCAATTTATTGAAACGGGAACATATAAAAATGTTCTAGTCATTGGTGCTGAAAAGCTATCTAAGATAACAGATTGGAAAGATCGTAATACAGCTGTGCTTTTCGGAGACGGAGCTGGAGCGGCTATCCTTTCTAATGTTAGTGAAGGTAGAGGCATCCTTTCGTTTGAGCTTGGTTCAGACGGAACAGGAGCAAAACATCTGTATCAAAATGAATTTATCCACATGAACGGCAGAGAAGTTTTTAAGTTTGCTGTTCGTCAGATGGGTGAGACTTCATTAAATGTCGTTCATAAAGCAGGTCTGAGTAAAGAAGACGTTGATTTCTTAATTCCGCATCAAGCGAATATAAGAATCATGGAAGCTTCACGAGAGCGTTTAGAACTTCCGAAAGAAAAAATGGTCATGACAATAGACAAATTTGGTAATACGTCATCAGCTTCCATACCGATGGCATTAAAAGAAGCACTAAAAGATGGTAGAATAAAAGAAGATCATACAATCGTACTTGTTGGCTTTGGTGGAGGTTTAACCTGGGGTGCTGTTGCACTTCGTTGGGGAAGATAATCATTAATGACCGCAAATGTGTACAAAGGAGAGTTGGTTTTACAATGAAAAAGAGAGTAGTCGTAACTGGTCTAGGAGCCGTAACTCCTCTTGGAAACAGTGTAGAAGAAACATGGAAAAAGATTGTTGAAGGTCAAAGTGGTGTTGGTCCACTTACAAGAAGAGATAAAGAGAAATTTCCTGTTAAAGTTGCTGCAGAAGCAACAGAATTTAATCCGGAAGATTTTATGGATAAAAGAGAAGCACGCCGTATGGATCGTTTCACGCAGTTTGCGGTTGCAGCATCCATTATGGCTGTTAAAGATGCAAACTTAGATATTACAGAAGAAATTGCACCTCGCGTAGGGGTATGGATCGGTTCTGGAATTGGTGGTATGGATACTCATGAAGAACAATTCCGTATTTTTGAAGCAAAAGGTGTTAGACGTGTTAGCCCATTCTTCGTTCCGATGATGATTCCAGATATGGCATCTGGTCAAGTTTCAATTACAATCGGTGCAAAAGGTATGAACTCATGTACCGTAACGGCTTGTGCATCTGGTGCAAACTCAATTGGAGATGCATTCAAAGTGATTCAACGTGGAGATGCAGATGTAATGGTTACAGGTGGAACAGAAGCACCAATCACAGACATGGCATTAGCAGGATTCTGCCAAGCAGGAGCACTTTCAACGAATCCAGATCCAAAAACAGCTAGCCGTCCGTTCGATAAGGACAGAACAGGCTTTATCATCGGTGAAGGAGCTGGAATTCTAGTTCTAGAAGAATACGAATTTGCGAAAAAACGCGGAGCTAAAATTTACGCAGAGATCGTAGGGTATGGAGCAACAGGAGATGCTTATCATATTACTCAGCCTGCTCCAGGCGGAGAAGGCGGAGCACGTGCGATGAGACAAGCAGTTGAAGATAGCGGTCTTGCTCCAGAAGAAATCTCTTACATTAACGCGCATGGAACTAGTACGGATTACAACGATAAGTTTGAAACAGCTGCAATTAAAGCTGTGTTTAACGAGCATGCTTATAAGATTCCGGTCAGCTCTACAAAATCAATGACAGGACACTTATTAGGTGCTGCTGGTGGGATCGAAGCAATCTTTTCCGTAAAAGCGATTCAAGAGAGTATTCTTCCTCCTACGATTAACTATGAAACACCGGATGAAGAGTGCGATCTGGACTATGTTCCGAATACAGCAAGACAGGCAGAAGTGAAAGCTGTTCTTAGTAACTCACTAGGTTTCGGTGGACATAATGCATCATTAGTGTTCAAAAAAATCGAAGAATAGTATATGATCAAACCCCGTTTTCTTATGAAAGCGGGGTTTTGCATACTTCGAGTTAATTACCTTTATTTAGAATAAAAAGGACAACCTCTGACTATACTGATTTTAAATACAAATCGGCAAAGAAGTGAGGGGTACAGATGTTATATTTACGTGATGTTTGGGTCAACTGGTTTGAAGGAGAAGAGAACGGCTATAACGTTTGTGAGTTTCATGAATGGAGAAAAGACGATTATATTGAACTATTGGATCAAGTACCAATTATTAAAGTAGAATCCACACTCTTTCATTATATCGAGAACGATTTAAATGATCTGCCGGATTCCCTTCTTGAAGAGGTGCACCAAAAAGCTTACGTTAGGAAGAACAACCAACGGGTGCAACTTGAACATTGCTTTATCATTACGGATGAAAAAAAATCTCTCATCATAGATACGATGGGTTATAGAATACCAATCCGCAAGAGCAGACTCATACCAAGACAAGAACAGCTAGTATTTGAGATGGCAGAGCAGACCGAGACAAAAGTCTATACGTTCAGTGAGAAGCAATTAAGTAAGGAATATCACATTCTTTCTCCAAATCCAGACAGCATGCGAGGGTTAACTCGCAAAGAGAGACAGCTGAAGCAACTTTTATTCATGGCTTTAGATCAGCTTCACTCAACAAAAAATGTTGCTGAGATGAGGTATTGGTGTACAGAGTGGATGCCAGAGCAATACGGAAGAATTCAAAGGATGGATTTTGACGAAGCTTGGGATGCGTTATACTGTGAGTTGAAAAGCGGTTGGTCCAAACAGCATATGGATATGTGTGAACGGTTAGTAAAAGGACAACCGTATTTTGAAAAGATTTGGGAGCTTGAGAACGGTACTCAAGTGAACTAAAAGGACTTAAATAAGCTGGCTCTCCAAAACGAGGAGCCAGCTTTTTACGGTTAAGGATGAGGGTCTGCAGATGGAGAGTAAGCAATATCCTCATGAGTGGAATATAAGCTCGCTGGAAACGAGCTATTCTCGAGGTTTATGAGGGATTCCATACGAAACGAATTTCATTCAAAAAATATGAGTACCCTCTGCAATAAACAGTCTAAAATAAATAAACCAGTGAAGAAGTGCAACGATTTTCTCCACTGGCTTATTGTTATTGACTGCTTCGTCTATATAATTTTGTGAAAACGCCTCAGAATCCGTTATTAATTTCTCTTACGAGCTAATCCCATTGCACGCTCTGCTTTATTTAACGTTTTATTCGCTACAAAGTTGGCTTTTTCCGCACCACGATCAAGAATGTCATCTAACTCAGTTGATGCTAAATATTCTTTATATTTTTCCTGGATAGGTTTAAGAGCATTAATGACAGCTTCTGCAACACCTTGTTTAAAGTCGCCATATCCTTTTCCTTCATATTTCTCAACAAGAGATTTGATGCTTTCTCCTGATAACTGTGAATAGATCGTTAAAAGGTTTGAAATGCCTGGCTTATTTTCTTTGTCATAAGCAACTACACCTTCTGAATCAGTAGTAGCACGCTTAATTTTCTTTAAGATAACAGATTCATCATCAAGCATAGAGATGAATGAATTTTGATTTGGATCTGATTTACTCATCTTTTTCTCAGGATCCACAAGTGACATAATTCTTGCACCTTCCGAAGCGATACGAGGCTCTGGAATCACAAAGATATCACGATACTTCTTATTAAAGCGTTCAGCGATATCTCGAGTTAACTCAAGATGCTGTTTTTGATCATCTCCTACTGGAACGATACTTGTGTTATAGAGAAGGATATCTGCTGCCATAAGAGGGGGATAGGTTAATAATCCTGCAGATACAGCTTCTTTTCCATTTGATTTATCTTTGAACTGTGTCATGCGCTCTAGTTCGCCAATATACGTAACACATTGCATCATCCATCCCATCTTCGTATGAGCAGGAACTTCAGATTGAATGAAAATTGTCGATTTCTCGGGATCGATTCCTGCAGCTAAATAAAGAGCAGCTAAATTTCGGCTGTTTCTTTTTAATTCAACCGGATCTTGTGCCACTGTAATAGCGTGCTGATTAACCACGCAGAAATAACATTCGTGTTCATTTTGAAGTTCAACAAAATGCCTCATCGCTCCAATGTAGTTGCCGATCGTTAAATTTCCGCTCGGCTGAATGCCTGAGAAGATTACAGACATGATTCATCTCTCCTTTGTTTTTAAAAATCAATATAAAAAGGCCCACTCGTCGCCTCATGCAAGGGACGAATGGACCGCGGTGCCACCCTTATAATTTTCATACATACCGAAAATCACTTTAACACGTACAGGTGAAGAACCGATACGCTGTCCATTATATCGTGCGGACATCTACACGCCTGAGCCTACTATAAAGGTTCGGTCAGAATGCTCAAAAGCCCATTCCATCATGATTCACTGCCTGTTCTCACCAACCACAGGCTCTCTGAGAGCTTCACATCATGTACTCTTCTTTCTCATCGCATATAACATTTATTTTTTGTAGTATACACAAATTACAAAAGATATGCAACGGCAATCGTAATGAATGATAAAAGTAAGCCACTATAAAGAAATGATTTCATATAAGAAACATTTACTCGCTCTGATAATTGAAAGTTTGTTTTAAATGAAATCTCATCGTCAATTTCTGGAGCTCTTGATAAAGCCTTAGCTACTCTTTTGAAACTGTAGGAAAAAAAATCAAAGAAACCACCTTTAACTACATAAAGGGCAAGACCGAAAAGAGCGATCGACAATGAAAAATAAAATAAAGTATTTACGTATTTTTCAAGGGTAAAAGGTCTGGAAGTAAACAAACTAACTCCTAGTGCTAAAAAGATTGGAAATGCTGATATAAACAAGATCCTCTTTAAAAGTAAATTCATTAAAAATGCCTCCATCTAGTAAGAATTACTCCATAAACATCATAAAATGTACCATATTTTTTGATATATACCGTCAGACTTTATCCCCATTGTAACAAATGAAATATAAAAATGACGAATTATCTTACAAAGTGAAGCATGTTCTATCCTCACAAAAAATCGAGAATGTAATATTCATGCTAGTTTACACATAATTTTGGTAAAATTTGTAGAATTATCAGAAAATAACCCCTGTTTAGTAATAGGTCTATATACCTATTTTTTGTTAAGGAAAAGTAAATATAATAGGCTTTTTGTAAAACTCTTAAAAAAAAATAAATGCACAATTGTTTGAAAACTTGTATAATCGAAGTTGTAGATGAAAATGTCTGATAATTCTTGATGCTTTTATCTGCTAACAATTTAACAGGATAAAAAGGGGAGGTCGACTCATGAAGAAGTCAAAATGGTCATTGCTTCTTACGCTAGTACTTGTACTAAGCATGTTCTTAGCTGCTTGTAGTGGTGGAGACAAAGACAAGGCAAGCGATTCTAAAGGCGGCGAAGACGAGAAAGCAACTGAAAAGCCAAGTGAGCCACAAGTACTTAACTTGCTTGATGGAGAGGAAATTCCTTCAATGGATTCTTCACAAGCAACTGATTCAGTATCTTTTGAAGTAATGAATAACGTAATGGAAGGTTTATACCGTCTTGATAAAGACAACAAACCAACTCCAGGTGTTGCTGAAAAACATGAAGTAAACGAAGATGGAACAGTTTACACATTTAAGTTAAATCCAAACGCTAAATGGAGCGATGGATCACAAGTAGTAGCGAAAGACTTCGTATACGCTTGGCAAAAAGCATTAACTCCAGATACACTTTCTGAGTATGCTTACATCATGGGACCTGTTAAG
This sequence comes from Fictibacillus norfolkensis, assembly GCF_014836645.1. Lineage (GTDB taxonomy): Bacteria > Bacillota > Bacilli > Bacillales > Fictibacillaceae > Fictibacillus > Fictibacillus norfolkensis. Next base: position 34,809 of record NZ_JACSQM010000008.1, on the reverse strand, counting down.
AACGCTAACGCGATCCAAACTGATGGTGACCCATTATACGGTAAAGTGGATCAATTAGGTGTTAAAGCAGTTGACGATACAACTCTAGAAGTAACTCTTGAAGCTCCAGCTCCTTATTTCCTAGGACTAACTGGGTTTGCAACGTTCTACCCGCAAAAAGAAGAGTTTGTTAAAAAGCAAGCTGATAAGTATGCATTAGAATCTAATACATTATTATACAATGGTCCTTTCGTACTTAACGAGTGGAAACACAACGAAGGATGGCAGTATAAAAAGAACGATAACTATTGGGATAAAGACAACGTAATGCTAGATGAGATCAACGTTAAGATCGTTAAAGACGTTGCTACAGGTGTAAACCTTTATGAAACTGGTCAAACAGATATCGCTGGTCTAAGCATGGAATATGTTGATCAATATAAAGATAACGATGACCTATACACGCGTGGTGAAGCAACAGTATTCTTCCTACGTTTAAACCAAAAATCAGAAGTACTTAAGAATGCAAACATTCGTAAAGCGATCGACATGGCTTATGATAAGCAATCAATGGTAGATGTACTTCTTAACAACGGTTCTACTCCAGCTTACTATCTAGTTCCTGGTGAGTTCACTCCTGGTCCAGATGGTGAAGACTACCGTAAAACGAACGGTAACTTTGGTGAGTACAACCTTGAAAAAGCAAAAGAACTTTGGGCTACTGGTCTAAAAGAAGTTGGAAAAGATTCTGTAGAGCTTGAACTATTAAACTACGATTCAGATGGCGCTAAGAAAATGGGTGAGTTCTTCAAGAACCAACTTGAAAAGAACCTTCCTGGAATCAAAGTTAGCATTAAAGCACAACCGTTCAAACAAAAGCTTGACCTTGAAACAAAAGGGGAGTATGACTTCTCATATGCTGGTTGGGGTCCTGACTACCAAGATCCAATGACGTTCCTTGACATGTTCGTAACAGATGGAGCTCATAACCAAATGGCATATTCAAACCCTGAGTATGACAAGTTAATCGAAGGCGCTAAGAAAGAAACAGACGAGAAGAAGCGTTGGCAAATGATGCTTGATGCAGAGAAAGTTCTTTTCGAAGATCAAGCGATCTCTCCACTTTATCAACGTGGTGTAACTGGACTTCAAAAGCCATACGTAAAAGGACTTGCTCATCACTTATTCGGAGCAGATACTTCTTACAAGTGGGCTTATATTGAAGGAAAGCAATAAGCAGTTAGTAAAAAATAGTAAATAGTGTTTCTCAGGAGAGTACATGTATTCCTGACATGTACTCTCCTTTTTGCCTTGAAAACAATATTTGGCAGATATATGGAAATATCAAAAGAAATCAGAAAATGTCGAAAAAAAAATATTTTCTATTGATATAAAATATTTTGTCCCTTAAGATAGATATTACAGAAAGATTTCAAAATATTAAGTTTGAAACATTTGGGGGAGGTGCGTGTAATGTTGCGTTATATAACTAAGCGTGTGTTTTCCATGTTTATTACACTGCTGATCATTGCAACAATTACATTCTTTTTAATGAAGTTACTACCGGGTTCTCCATTTAACAATCAAGAAAAGTTAACTGAGACCCAGCGTTATGCTCTAAACGAAAAATACGGGTTAAATGACCCGGTGCCTGTTCAATATATTAATTATTTAGGTAAATTGGCACAGGGTGATTTAGGATATACGTTTCAGTTTGACGGACGTACCGTTAACTCTATGATTGCAAATGGTATGGGACCATCAGCAACGATAGGTTTCGAGGCTTTAATCTTTGGTACATTTATAGGGTTGTTTCTAGGTATTATAGCCGCCCTTAGACACAATTCATTTGTAGATTATGGTGCCATGATCGTAGCTGTTTTCGGTATTGCAATTCCATCCTTTGTTTTTGCAGGTCTTTTACAATATTACGTAGGTGTAAAATTAGGATGGCTGCCTGTAGCATTTTGGGATGGTCCAGAATATCACATCTTGCCTGCATTCTCTTTATCCGTTGGAGTAATCGCAACTGTTGCTCGTTTTATGCGAACTGAAATGCTTGAAATTTTAGGTACGGACTATATATTAATGGCTCGATCTAAAGGAATTAGCAAAAAAGAAGTCATCATTAAGCACTGTGTACGTAATAGTATGATCCCAATCATCACGATTTTAGGACCTATGGCTATAGGACTAATTACTGGTTCACTAGTTATCGAGAACATCTTTGCGATTCCAGGAATCGGTGAACAGTTCGTAAAAAGTATTAACTTAAATGACTATCCAGTTATCATGGGTACTACAATTTTCTATAGTTTCTTAATCGTAGTCATCATTTTGATCGTGGATATTCTTTATGGAATCATCGATCCTCGTATTCGTGTAGCAGGAGGTAAATAAGAATGAGCATGTCAGAAAGAAAACTTACACCAGATTTATTTCGTCGTGCAAATTTAGATGCTAACAAGAGTGAAGAGATTTCCAAGCCGAGCTTAAGTTTTTGGCAAGATGCTTTCAGACGTTTAAGAAAAAACAGAGGAGCGATGATCGGACTTTTCGCAATTGTATTCGTCATCGTGTTCTCTCTTATAGCCCCATCATTAAGTAAGTATGGTATGGACGATCAAGAGCTGATGAGAGCCAATCTTCCTCCAAAGATTCCTGGACTAGAGAAAATTGGATTCCTTGGAGTAGATGGAGTCGATATTCGCGGTGTAGATCAGTATGAAATGAAAAATGTAGCGAAAGATCAAAATTTCTGGTTTGGTACAGATCCACTTGGACGTGACCAATGGGTACGTGTTTGGAAAGGTACTCAAATCTCACTTTATATCGCATTTTTAGCAGCAACTATTGATTTAATCGTGGGTGTAGCTTACGGAGGAATTTCAGCATTTTATGGCGGCAGAGTAGATAATGCAATGCAACGTGTCGTTGAAGTTCTATATGGTATTCCGAATCTTGTGGTAATTATCTTGTTCATTATCATACTCGATCCGGGAATATTATCGATCACGCTAGCCCTCGTTATTACGGGTTGGATTGGAATGTCACGTATCGTTCGTGCTCAGATATTAGCATTAAAAGATCGTGAATTCGTTCTTGCATCACAAACACTAGGATCAACTAGTGGCAGGTTGATTACAAAACACTTGTTACCTAATACGCTAGGTGCCATTATCGTAACGAGTACTTTTACGATTCCTGGCGCGATATTCTTCGAAGCTTTCCTAAGCTTCATCGGTCTAGGGATTCAGCCGCCAACTGCTTCATTAGGTGCATTGATTGCAGATGGATTTAGATCGTTGAGAATTTATCCACACTTAGCAATCTATCCGGCTTCTATTATGTGTATTTTAATGATCAGCTTTAACTTACTAGGTGATGGCTTGCGTGATGCACTAGATCCTAAGATGAGAAGATAGGAAGGAGATTTTTTAAATGGAAAAATTATTAGAGTTAGATAATTTGCATGTCTCCTTCCATACGTATGGGGGAGAAGTTAAAGCCGTTCGCGGAGTTAGCTTTACATTAGATAAAGGTGAATCACTTGCAATCGTTGGAGAATCAGGTTCTGGTAAATCTGTTACTTCCAAAGCCGTAATGAGATTATTACCTAACAAAATTGGTTCTATTAAAGAAGGTGCTATTCGCTTTCAAGGGAAAGATCTAGCGAAAGCTACTGAGCGCGAAATGGAAAAAATTCGTGGCGCAGAAATATCTATGATCTTCCAAGATCCGATGACATCTTTAAACCCAACGATGACGATCGGCAAACAAATCATGGAAGGGCTTCGTAAGCACCAAAACATGAGCAAGAGTGAAGCAAAAGAGCGTTCGATCAACCTATTAAAACTTGTAGGAATTCCTAATCCAGAACTTCGTGTGGATGAATATCCTCACCAATTTTCAGGTGGAATGCGTCAACGTGTAGTTATTGCCATAGCACTAGCTTGTAATCCTAAAGTATTGATTGCTGATGAACCGACAACAGCTCTAGATGTTACAATTCAAGCGCAGATTCTAGATTTGATGCGCGATCTGCAAGATAAAACGGGTACAGCAATCATCTTAATTACACATGATTTAGGTGTAGTAGCAAACTTGGCTCAACGTGTTGCCGTAATGTACGGAGGCATGGTAGTAGAGACAGGTACGGTTGATGAGATTTTCTATAAGCCGAAGCATCCATATACATGGGGATTGCTTGCATCAATGCCTAAAATCAATTCAGAATCTAAAGAATTATTAGCTATTCCTGGTACACCGCCTGATCTAATGAATCCTCCGAAAGGATGTCCGTTTGCAGCGCGTTGTCCATATGCAATGGAAGTATGTGTGGATCATATGCCTGAAGCAACTAATGTTACTTCATCACACAAAGCAGCTTGCTGGTTACTTGATGAGCGAGCTCCAAAAGTTGAACCGCCTGAAGAGGCATTAGTTGGGGGTGCTCGTTAATGTCAGTAGTAGAGAGAGAAAAATTACTCGAAGTTAAAAACCTTAAAAAGTACTTTCCGGCTGGGAAAAAAGGTGTTTTAAAAGCTGTAGACGATGTTTCCTTTGATATCTATAAAGGTGAAACATTAGGACTTGTAGGTGAGTCTGGCTGTGGTAAGTCTACAACAGGTCGAACGATCATCCGTCTTTATGATGCTACTGAAGGTGAAGTAGTATATGAAGGTGTAGATGTACATGATAAAAAATCTCGTTCTGAATTAAAGAAGTTTAACCGAAAAATGCAAATGATCTTCCAAGATCCGTACGCTTCTCTAAATCCGCGTATGACGGTTAAGGATATTATTGCTGAAGGAATCGATATTCATGATTTAGCAAAAACAAAGAAAGATCGTGAAAATCGTGTTTATGAACTTCTCGAAACAGTAGGTTTAAACCGAGAACACGCAAACCGTTACCCTCATGAATTTTCAGGCGGACAGCGTCAACGTATCGGAATTGCTCGTGCACTAGCAGTAGATCCAGACTTTATTATTGCCGATGAGCCGATTTCCGCTCTAGACGTATCCATTCAAGCGCAAGTTGTTAACTTGATGATGGAACTGCAAAAAGAGCGTGGACTTACTTATCTATTTATTGCCCATGATCTATCTATGGTTAAACATATTTCTGATCGTGTAGGTGTAATGTATTTAGGTAATATCGTAGAGCTTACAACAAGCGATGAACTTTACGAAGAGCCGCTTCACCCATATACACAAGCTCTTTTATCAGCGATTCCAGTCCCGGATCCTGAGCTTGAAAGAAGCCGTGAACGTATCATCTTAGAGGGAGATGTTCCAAGTCCGATCAACCCTCCAAGTGGCTGCCGTTTCCGTACACGTTGCCCACACGCAATGGATGTGTGTGCAGCTGTTAAGCCTAAATGGCAAGAAGCTAGAGAAGGTCATTGGGTAGCATGTCACCTTTATGATGAAGAAGCTGTAAAGCAACAGAATTAACACATTTAAAACGATCTCCTATAATACAGGAGGTCGTTTTTATGTTAAACTAATAGAAGTGTGTAAAGCGTATACAATTCTTTATACATCCCTAATAATTGATTGAGAAGCAGAAATGGGGTAGAACAATATGAACCTTAGTTTTATAGTGGATAGCGCAAGTGACCTTAAAATAGATCTTGAGAAACTGGATTATTCGTTAACCGTTGTACCTTTGAATGTACAATTTGGAGAAGACCATTATTTAGATGGCGTGAATATTACTGAAGATGAATTTTATAAACGCATGAGTCTGGAACCAGAACTGCCTAAAACTAGTCAGCCATCTCCACAATCTTTTTATGAAGCCTTTCAAAAGGAAGTAGATAAAGGGCATGATGTCCTATACATCGGCATCTCATCTAACTTAAGTGGAACGGTTCAAAGTGCAACGATCGGAAAGAGTATGTTATCTGAAGAAGAACAAGAAAAAGTGATCATTCTTGATTCAGGGATCGCTTCAGGTGGTGTACAAATCTTATTAAATGAAGCGATTGAATTAGCACGTGAAGATAAATCATTAAGTGAAATCGTGAGTAACTTAGAGAAGACGAAATCAGGCATTAGAGCGTATGTACTGCTTGAAACGTTAGAAAACTTGAAAAAAGGTGGAAGAATATCTGCTGTTCAAGGGGCAATCGCTGGAATGTTAAATATTAAACCGATGATTTCGATTATTGATGGCGTGGTTGAAACGATTGGTAAGTTTAGAGGAAGTAAGAAGGGTCTTTCGAAAATGAAAGAATATATCTCTGAATGGAGAGAAGAAAACCCTGAAAAGACACTTTACCTTATCCATAGTTTTCCTTCTACGGATGAAGTGATAAAAGAATTTGAAGAATTATTCTCATTATCTAGTTTTCCAAAAGTGATCTATACTCGTTTTGGAAGCACGATCGGAACGTATTCGAGTGAAAAAGCTATTGGATTTGTAGCTTATTAAAAAAAATATGTAAGAAATATTTAAAACACTCTTTTCCTTCCTTAGGAAACAGAGTGTTTTACTTTTTCTTCTTCATGATATTCATCTACCATTTCATCTAATTTTTTGATCATGGTTATAGCTTTCATATCACTAATCGTACGATAGTGGTGGCTTCCGCCTGGTTCTTCATCTGCTTCGTCAGCTAAAGCAACAACTTTTTGCAACGGATTGAGGTTAAGTGAGCCAGCAGGCAGATAGGAATCAGTGTGCAATAAAATAGCAAGAGCAATCTCTTTTGCATTTTTACGATCTTCACCTAAAGACACTAATATTCGATGTGCGCGTTCTGCCCCTTTAATCGCATGAATATCATTCTCTTTGTACATATCATAGTCCCAATGACCGTTTTTATACCATGTATAGTGACCAATATCATGAAGAAAAGCAGCCTTTGTCGCTAAATCAGGATCCACTCCATATTTTTGAGACATACGGTATGCATGATAGGCTGTTGAGATGGCATGAACCATTCCAGATCGCTTAACATATTTTTGTACATGAGGATGGTTATATAAATCAAGTAAGCTAATATTTCGCATATGATTTCTCCTTTCTCTAAAAATGTATATTGTTATATACAATAACATCATTTGGACAATTTATCAACTAAAATAAACAAAATAAGAAGCGGAATCGCTTCTTATTTTGCTGCTGAGGTATAATGAGGATTACTTTTTAAAGTACTCTTCCCAACGATCAGTCACTAATTTATCTATATCTTCACGAGTTTCAACCACATCTGGATAGAATGGCTTCATTCTGGCATCAATAATGATTGTTCCTTCATATTTAATACGATTTCTGTCTATCGTACTCTTCGCGTATACATCATATGCTGGATCGAATCGTGTAAAAGTTGTCCACAAAAATTCTGCCTGTGTTGCTGCAATGGATGCATCATCAACAAGGAAAACTAACGGCCAATCTTTGAAAGAGTCGTGACCATTCTCAAGCAGTTTTTCTGCAAAGTCAGGTGCTTCTTCAAATGATGGTCCACTTACTGTTAAACAGCCACCACAAAATACGCCAACGTCATGGATGCCTGAAATGGTACCACCATCATAAGTGCGTTTAAGTTCGCGGACAGGTTCTCCAAGTCCTGTCATAATAGCTTTTGAACCTGTATTGAACTTTCGGCCGGTATAATCAAGAGTATCCATAGAAGTATCATGGATAATTAAAAGGTCTCGTTCAGGTAGGAACCTTTCAAGTACACCTTCAGCAAGTTCAGCGAAATTTTGAAGGTTTACAGGCTTATTCGTTACCATCAGAAATTTAGTAAGCGTCAGCTGCCCTTCACCCATAATACGGAAAGCGTGTGCTAAACCTTCTTTATAGTATGATTCACGAACAACAGCCCCTGCTAGTGCATGAAAGCCCGTTTCTGCATACGTCCAAAGATCTCGTACACCGTTCATTACAACGGGGAAAAGTGGACTCATCAATCTTTGCAGGTATTCACCGATAAAATAATCTTCTTGTTTTGGTTTTCCGACCACTGTTGCAGGATAGATGGCATCTTTGCGTTTCCACATTTTTTCAACGTTGAATACTGGGAAGTCATGTGCCCATGAATAATAACCATAATGATCGCCAAAAGGTCCTTCAGGTTCTCGGACATGCGGAGGAACGATTCCTCCAAACGCGAATTCAGCTTCTGCGATTAATGGATGAGGGTGCCCATCAACTTGTGCAAGACTTAGTTTTTCTCCCATTAACATAGATGAAAACATAAGCTCAGGAACTGCTTCAGGAAGAGGAGCGATCGCTGAGATCATCAGGGAAGGAGGTCCACCTAGAAACAGCGTCACAGGCAAAGCATCATTCTTTTGTTCAGCGGCATAATGATGGAAGCCTCCACCTTTGTGAATCTGCCAGTGAATTCCCGTCTTATTTTTTTCTTTGATCTCAATTCTGTACATACCAAGATTATGTTCATGTTTATCTGGATGTTCTGTATATACGAGTGGCAGTGTTACGAATGGATTGCTGTCTAAATGCCATCCCGTTAATGCCGGCAGGTCCTGCATGTTCACATTCGTCGTAAAAGTTTCTAATACTGGTGCTTTGTTTTTGTTTACTGTTTTCGTGCCGAGTGATAATACATCCTTGATCATGCCTTTTTTCTTCCATAATACAGAAGGAGATGGAGGCATTAATTCATCGATCGATCCAACTAGTTCTTTTACTAGCTGCTCTGGCTTTGGACCGAAGGCCATGTCTACTCGCTTAATCGTTCCAAATAGATTTGTTACAACTGGAATATTCTTTCCTTTAACATTTGTAAACAGAAGAGCTGGTCCTTCTTCTGAGATCACACGTCTATGGATTTCAGGAATTTCTAAATAAGGATCAACTTCTGTATGAATCTCTACAATTTCTTTTTCAGATCTTAATTGGTTGATGAATGTTCTAAGGTTTCTATGCATTTGTACACCTCTATTATGTATGCTACCCTTATATTATAAAGTAGTTCGGACTTGAAATGTAAAAAACAACCCAAAATTCACGGGTTGTTCGCATTTTATCTTCTTTTAACAGGACTCCAGTTCTCTTGAAAAGACTTCGATTTATCCACAAAGTGAAAAACTTTTTTACCGCCGAACAATTTTACAGCAATGAATTGGGAGATGCTTCCCATCAGGGCTGTGATTCCAACAACACATAGTGCTAACAAGGTTAAATCGGTAAAGAATGAAATCAAATGAGGACTCCTCCTTTTTACAACGAGTTCACCACGTACTTCTTTCTTTATTGTATCTCATGATAACAAAGGAAGAAAGAGGGAAAACTATATATTATCACCAAAATCTAAGGAGCTGATGGGGAAAAAATGAACTGGTATGAGAAATTAAATCAATATTTTCCGATTGAAGAGATGAAATCTAAAGAACACATGGAGTTATTATTAGACGAGAAGAGTGACATCTATCACAAAGATGAAGGCGAATATCACGTTTTGATGTATGTAGAACTCACTGATTTTGTTTTTATTGATTACTTATTTGTGTCAAAAGATGCTAGAGGTCAAGGTCTCGGCCATAAACTTATCGAAAAGTTAAAAGCAAAAGGGAAACCGATCATCTTAGAAGTTGAGCCGGTCGATTATGAAGATACAGATACAGAAAAAAGGTTACGGTTCTACACTCGTGAAGGATTTGAACATGCATCTAGTATAGGGTACAGAAGACGCTCACTCGCTACGGATGAAGTAAATGAGATGGAGATTCTTTTTTGGTCACCAACTAAAGAATCCGAAGAAACTATTTATGAAAACATGAAAAAGACGTATAATGAGATACACACGTACAAAGATAGTGAATTGTACGGCAAGTCTTATCAGCCTGCAAGTGAAGTGTTAACTTTAGATACAGAGAATGCAGTACCTAAGCCTGAGGTCGTTGATGATGAGTCAACAGATGCTTCGGGAAAACCTGCTTCAGAGTAATACGATTTTCCTTTTTAAAGGAGGATGAAATGTCATGAAACAAAAAGACAAGAAGAAAAAAACAAAACGAGAACTATGGAAAGAAATGCTTAAGAAGAATCTTAAGAAATTTAACCCAAGCATTTCTAGAAAAGGCCCTGCTTCACAAGTAAAGAAAACAATCGCATAATATAGGGCTGTTGAAAGGAGGGTTTGCTCCTTCTGACAGCCCCTTTTTTTGATTTACCTTAATCATGATTAAATACGCTATGAAACAAACGATTAATTAACATATTCTTTTTTTATGTTTTATGAAACTTATTCTTGGGTAATACGTCTATATATATGTAGATACGGAAAAGTTGTGTAGAATATTTTGTAGATGTATTACATTTGTATGACAAATTCGTAAAAATGTACAAAAGTCTGTATAACCTCTACCGAAAATGTAAAATGTGTAGTATACTATGAATGATTTAATAACTTTTTTAAAGTGCCTAAATCAGAGAGAGGGGAAGGAGAGTTCCACTATGGTCACACTATTTACTTCGCCGAGCTGTACATCATGCCGTAAAGCAAAAGCATGGTTAAAAGAGAATGACATTCCTTATCAAGAAAGAAATATTTTTTCGGAACCTTTATCAATAGAAGAAGTTAAGCAAATCTTGAGAATGACAGAGGACGGTACAGACGAGATTATTTCTACTCGTTCAAAAACGTTCCAGGAACTTAACATCAATCTCGAATCCATGCCATTGCAAGACTTATACCAATTGATTGCAGACCATCCTGGATTATTGCGCAGACCTATTATCTTGGATGAAAAACGCTTGCAAGTTGGTTATAATGAAGACGAAATTCGTCGTTTCTTACCAAGACGTGTACGTACATTTCAGCTTATGGAAGCACAGCGTCTTGTCAATGAATAAAGAAAAACTTCCGCTATCCGATAGCGGAAGTTTTTTATTGTACTTTTATAAAAAGAAGTCCATGCATTTTTAACGCATGGACTCTTTTTATGCTAATTGGCTCGTTTCTTTTTGAAAGTATTCGTTAAGATACCTGCAAGAATCACGCCTACAACTAAAAAGACATATAAACCGTATTTCAGAACATCGTTACCTTCAAATACAGAATGAACCATTCGTTCTTCAACGATCATTCCTGCTGATGTGAAAGCAAGTACTCCAGCACCAATATAAATTAAAACAGGGAATCTTTCCATAAAGTGCAATATTATCTTACTTCCCCATATAATGATAGGAACTGAAACTAAAAGTCCAATCACCACTAACACGATATTTCCATGTGCAGCACCGGCAACTGCTAGTACATTATCAAGTCCCATTGCAATATCTGCAAAAACGATTGTTTTTACAGCATCAGATAGGTTCTTACCCGCTTTAACATCAAGTTCGTCATCTTCTTCTAAAATTAGCTTATAAGCAATAATTAGAAGTAAAATTCCTCCTGCAAGATATAAGAATGGAATATTTAATAAATAAACAGCTACAATGGTTAGTACTACACGAACAACAATAGCTAGTCCAGTTCCTAAGAAAATAGCTTTATTTCTTTGGGCTTCTGGTAAGTTTCTACTGGCAAGGGCAATTACAATAGCGTTGTCTCCGCCAAGAAGGATATCAATTGCAATGATCTGCAACAATGATATCAGAAATTCTGTTTCCAAACGTAAACCCCCCGTAAATAATGAAATTTCACTTGTATTATGGTACAATATGTTAACCTTAAAGACCTTTGAATTATAGTCCAGCTTGACCTGCTCCGTCAAGTTGAGAGCTTAAGATTCAACGTGTGTACAGGTGCAAAAAAGGGCAGTTTATACAGGCCTTTTTTATTTCCATATTTTCCGTTTTGTCATAGAATAAGGTACAAGAGGTTTAAATGTGATTGATGTAATTTTCGACGGAGAACGATTGGAAATAAGAATTGCTTTTTTCTAGGGGTATTTATCCCTTCACGAACAAACCGGAGAGAAGGGAGAGAAGCAGAAATGGAAATTGAAAGAGTGAATGAGTTCACCATTAAATTTTTCATTACGTACAGAGATATTGAAGATCGCGGTTTCGATCGTGAAGAAATATGGTCTGATCGCGAAAGAGGAGAAGAACTCTTTTGGGAAATGATGGACGAAGCACATCAGCAAGAGCAGTTTCCATTAGAAGGTCCACTGTGGATTCAAGTTCAGGCTCTGGATAAAGGTCTTGAAATAATTGTAACTCGTGCTCAAATGTCCAAAGATGGTAAAAAGATTGAGCTTCCTATAGGCGATGATAAATTGGATTTACCCGTTGATCAGAATATTGAACAAATATTAGATCAACAGTTTCAAGTAGAAGAAGATTTTGATGAATTAGAAGAAACAGAAGAAGACTATTTATCCTTCCTCATTTCTTTTGGTGACTTTGAAGATGTTATCTCTTTAAGTCATACGATTGATTCTTCGTCTTTTGAGAATTCGCTGTTTCATTTCGAGGGTAAATATTATTTGTATGTGACATTTAATGTGGAAACTTCAGATCGCGAACAAGACGATCTTTTAGCCCAACTATTGGAATACGGAAATGACTCTGATCTATCTGTTTACCGTATACAAGAGTATGGAAAAACAATTGTTTCTGAGGCAGCATTAGAGCACGTACAACAATATTTTAAATTATAAGATATTACCGATTTCAGCTACCTTGAAATCGGTTTTTGTTTTTTTTTACTGAGTGTTTTTATCAGAAATCAATCATTTCAATAACGATTTAGAGAAAATGAAGAAGTGAAGTTTCTGCAATCATCGTTCATTATGATGAGTGTGGAGGTGAAACAAATTGTTAGTCGCTCTTTTTAATGATCAGTACGTTGATATGGTTGGAGAAATAACAAAGGAAGAATGGTATCTGAAAAATAAGTCAGGAAAATTACGATGCCCCGTTTGCCAAAATAAAGTAATACCGAAATGTGGAACAAAAAAGACATGGCACTTTGCTCATCATTCCTTTGAAGAATGTGAAGGTTTTCATGAAGGAGAAACGGATTATCATCTTCTTGGGAAAAAAGGCTTGTATAAATGGCTTACACATGTAAATGAAAAAACGCTTCTGGAGTATTATATCCGAGATATTAAGCAGCGTCCTGATTTGTTTCTTCAAGAAAATCAGCATGTCATCGAGTTTCAGTGTGCAACGGTCACACCTGAAGATCTGAGAAAAAGAATTTCAGGTTATCAGTCTCTTAACATAGCTTCCGACTGGATCTTTGGTATGAAACGGATCAAACAAAAAGGACCAGATCTTTATTATATCCAAAGCTCCGATCTATCGGCAGCTAAAAAAGATAGCAATGGCCAGCTATATCTCAATTATTATTGTCCTCTTAAAGAACAGTTTTTTCGACTTAGAAATATTATTCCTCTATCCCAAAAGAAAGTTGCTGCCCATGGTTATGCTTTTTCAAAAAAGAAGTGTTGTGATGTCCTATGGTTGTCACGAACGTTTTTGAATCTAAAAACTCATAACGTAAATCATAACGTTCTTTGGAAGAAGCAAAAATACACGTGGAGAACAACAGCTTTTAAGAATACATCTCCAGCTGTTATGTATATGAAGAAAGTTTTGTATTTCAATCATCATTCCCTAACGTTGTTTCCCTCTGTTGCAGGTATTTCCACTGATGACTTTTATCACATCGAAACATCACCTTATTTATGGCAGACTTACATGTTGTTCTTAATTGAAAAGTTGCCGACCTCATTATTTTCCACTAATTTTATCGAACAGGAATTTCAACGATTGATTCAAAAACGTGTTCTTCAGATACGAGATTTTCCTTATCTTAAAGAATCGTGGAGAGATGCCGTCGAGAACTATCTTTCTTTCTTAGTAAATCATCATTTGCTTGAAAAAGTGTCCGAGAAAACATATAGAAGGATTCAGTATGTTCATTATCCAAAAACATTGGATGAGGCGTTTAAACTAGACGAAATTTTCAGTGAAAAGTCGTAATTTTTGACTTTGCATAAGCATTTTCTGGTAATATGTAGATATATATAAGGAGAAAGTAATCCTACTATTCTCTTTAATCTACCTGGAGGTGTATGTATGTCTCAAACAAAAACAAAATCATTGCCTAAACGTAATGAAGTCCCTGTTTCAGATACATGGGATTTAGAAGCAATATATGCGACAGACGATGTATGGGAAAAAGAATTTGATGAAACGAAAAACTTGCTGCCTGAATTAAAATCTTTTCAAGGTAAACTTGGAGAATCTGCGGAAATCCTTTATTCGTATTTCCAAAAGCAAGATGAAGTAACTAAAAAGCTTGGTAAACTTTATACATACGCTCACATGAGATACGACCAAGATACAACGAACTCCTTTTACCAAGGGTTGAATGACCGTGCTTCGAACTTGGCGACACAAGTTAGCAGTACAGTGTCGTTTGCAGTGCCAGAAATTCTTTCTTTATCTGAAGAGTCATTGGTTCAATTTTTACAAAGTCACGAACCTTTGAAGTTGTATAAACAGGCTTTAGATGAGATTAACCGTCAGCGTCCTCACGTACTCTCTAAAGAAGAAGAAGCACTCTTAGCGGATGTTAGAGAAGTAGCAAATACGTCAAGCAACACATTTGGTATGCTGAATAATGCTGATCTTAAATTTCCAGTTGTTAAAGATGAGAACGGGGAAGAGATCGAAGTTACTCATGGACGATATATCCGCTTTTTAGAAAGCTCAGATCGCAGAGTGAGAGAAGATGCTTTTAAAGCTGTATATGGCACATATGATTCTTACAAAAATACATTTGCGAGCACACTTGCTGGAACAGTAAAACGAGATAATTTTTTTGCGAAAACAAGAAAGTTTAGTTCAGCTCGTGAAGCAGCACTAAACAACAATAACATTCCTGAAGCAGTTTATGATAATTTAGTTAAAACAGTAAACGATAACCTTGGTTTGTTGCATCGTTATGTTCGCCTTCGTAAAAAAGCACTAGGATTAGATGAACTCCATATGTATGATCTTTATACGCCTCTTGTAAAAGATGCGAAGATGGAAGTGAGTTTTAAGGAAGCTCAGCAGCTTGTCCTAGACAGTTTGGATCCAATGGGTGACGAGTATAAACAGATCGTAAAAGAAGGTTATGAGAAGCGCTGGATCGATGTACATGAGAATGCAGGTAAGCGAAGTGGTGCTTACTCATCAGGGGCTTATGGAACAATGCCGTATATCCTTATGAACTGGCAAGATAACGTAAACAATTTGTTCACACTCACTCATGAGATCGGGCATTCTGTTCATAGTTACTATACACGTGAGAATCAGCCTTATCCTTATGCGGATTATTCGATCTTTGTTGCAGAAGTCGCATCGACTTGTAATGAAGCTCTATTGAATCATTATATGTTAGAGAAAACTTCTGATAAGAAGGAAAAATTGTACTTGTTAAACCACCATTTAGAAGGATTTAGAGGCACTGTTTTCCGTCAGACGATGTTCGCAGAGTTCGAACAAGAAATTCATGTTCGTGCTGCGAATGGTGAGCCGCTAACTCCAGAACTGTTAACAAAAATCTATTACGATTTAAACGTTAAATATTTTGGTGAAGATCTCGTAATTGATAAGGAAATTGGTCTAGAGTGGGCTAGAATTCCTCATTTCTATTACAATTTCTATGTTTTTCAATACGCAACAGGATTTAGCGCGGCAGCTTCCTTATCGAAACAGATCTTAGATGAAGGAAAACCAGCTGTTGACCGTTACCTAGATTTCTTAAAAGCAGGAAGCTCTGATTATCCGATCGAAGTATTGAAAAAAGCTGGTGTTGATATGACTACACCAGAACCAATTGAAAATGCTCTTAAAGTTTTTGAATCGATTCTTGATGAGATGGAAGAACTGCTTTTTGAGAAATAAACAAAAAAATCCTGTCCAATTTTCTGGGCAGGATTTTGTTATGTTTGTTCTAGCCTATTCTTCTTAGTTTTGATCGATAGTTATAGCAGAGTGTTGTGAGTAGTACGGCGATAAAGAGTCCAGGTATTGCTAAAATTTTTGGTGCCATGTTTAGCAGAGAGAGCACAAAGAAATAAAAACTCCCTGCAAGTGAAAGTAAGCTAAGCAAAAACATGATCAAATACATAAACAATCTCCCTCCCTTTATACATGTTTATTCATGTAGGGACAGGATATGCAAAGCGTGTCCGAATAATAAAGGCTCTTGTTAAATAATAAAAAAACCGCTGAAAAAAATCAGCGGTTTGGTAGGTATCTCCAAAATGTTCCGTACTTTACCGGTACACGTTCAACTTTTTGTTGCAGAACGAGGCGTTTTAATCTTTTTTCAGCTTCTTCACAACTGATTTGATATACTACTGAGACCTCTTTTGTTGCTACAAATGAGTAAGTAGAAAGAAAGTCTTCTAATTCAGGAAGCGGAGAGGGCTCTAAAGGAACCTCAGACATTTCTTTTAGGATCTCTACATAAACTTCATAAGAATAACAGCCGGATATCTTAATCCCATCGTCATCTGTTTTGTCATTGAAAACAATAAGCGTTGGTATTTGAGTAACATCCATTTCTTGGGTGAATTTCAAATCACAACGAAGAGCTTTAATTGTTGCTTCAGATGAAAGATCACTTAAAAATTCATCTTCATCCAAGTTTACCGAGCGGGCGATATCTAATAAGACCTCATCGTTTCCGATGTTTTGTTTATTCAAAAACAAGTTCTCTCTAAGTTTTCTTAGAAACTTCATGCCTTGTTGCTTGCCTTGAAGCTCAGCAGCTTTTATGGCAAGTGTTGCTTTATGAGGAGCAGAAATAGGGTTTTCCAACCACACATCTCCATCACAGCTCATACCAGAAATGGAAGCTGTTTTTTCCCACTTCTCAGCAATCTGTTCAGCAGTATTTATCCCCTTTTTTCGAGGAACGTACGTATTGAGTGATTCAAGGCTGCCACTTACAAAATGGCGTAATGTAAAATAATGGCCGTATTGAACTTGCAATTTTTTTAGAACAGGCTCTAATGACCAGCACTCTGGGCATAGCGGATCGATGACAGAATAGATTTCCAATGGCTTTTGACAGGCATAGTTTTTATTGTTCTCTTGTTCGTCATAAAAGGAATTGGAATTATACAGTGTCAGCATTCTCGCCCCTTTCTGAATCCTCTGTATTAACCATATGAAAAGCAGTCATTTTTAATCGGCTTAACAGTATGTTTTGTAAATCAGGATCTATTTTTTGAATCGTCATCGCCTTTTCCATGCAAGCTATCCAAGCTTTTGCATGAGAATTTGTTATTGGAAAAGGCATGTGACGCGCTCTGAGCATAGGATGTCCATGTTCCTCAGTATATAATGGAGGTCCGCCAAAAAACTGACTTAAAAATTGAGTTTGTTTATAGGCAGTCTCAGTTAAGTCATCAGGAAAAAGTGGAGATAGCAATGAGTCTTTACTAACGAAGCTGTAAAAAGTCGTAACCAGTTTTTCAATGCCCTCTTTTTTTCCTAATAGATCATATGGTGTTTTTGATTCTTCAAACATGGTCCAAAAGCTCCTTGCGTCAATTTGTAATTTTATTGTAGCAAGGTTCATGAATGGTAAGCAAACAATATGAACAGACAAGGATATTTGTATTTTCCAAAGTCTCTTAAAAAATGGCGTAAATTAGCGTGTAGAGTCCATAAAAATAACCCTCAGCATGTGAGGGTTATACGAGTGATTGGTACGTATTCATTATCTTATTTACGTAAGAAATGGTTTCCTTAAAAGGAGGGATACCATTATATTTTGCGACGTTTCCAGGACCCGCATTATATGCAGCAAGAGCAAGCTTTTGATTTCCATCATATTTATCAAGCATCATCTTTAAATATTTTGTTCCCGCTTCCACGTTCTGTATCGGATCAAAAGGGTTTGTAACTCCTAACGATCTGGCTGTTGCAGGCATCAGTTGCATAAGTCCTTGAGCACCTGCATGACTTTCGGCAGTCGTTTTAAAATTAGATTCGTGTTTGATGACGGAACGGATAAGGTTAGGATCTACACCAAATTTTCTAGCAGTGTTTTCGATCAACCCATCTAAATTTTTTGATGGAATGTTTAACTTTTCAGTTGTGATCGGAACCGATGGTGTTGCTGGTAATGAATATTGAGCACTAGTATTTGCAGTGAGAGGTTGGAGCATTTGTGTAGCCTTAAGGTTAAAAGTTGCTGCATCCGCCGTCCCGGCTGTACTACCAGCGCTAGAATAGGCCTCTTGCAACAAAGCTGCAAAAGGACTTGATACGGTATTTTGCATACTTGAAACAGAAGAAGACGTATTTAGATTCAACTGCTGCAGTGCCTGGATTTCCATTAGTGCTTTATACGATTGAATATTCAAGAGATATCCTCCTAAATCGATTAACGTATTAAAATGATCAGTTTACTTATTTCTAAGGCTTTCATTAAAGAAACGGGCAATTTTGCTGTCTGTATCTCTAACAGGGATCTGTTTAATCGTTAGCAGATCATTAAATTTATTTAGTCCACTTGTATAATCGGCAGATTCATATTCAATTTCATAGTCGATTTTACCTAAATAATGATTTTCATCTAAAACAAGAAGGCCATCTTTGTAAGGAAACTCAGCACGAAATGTTGTGAGTTCACCTAAATATGTAATTTTCTTCACATCAATATTCATTTTTTTTATGTGATCAGAAACCTCTCCAGAAGGCAATGTTTTCCCATTTAATAAACCTTCAAAAATATCTTTGGAAACAGTTTGATGGGTTTCAAGAATATGTTTATCTAATTTCTGTTTTAGCGTGAGTGTATATTCGTTATTTTTTGTTCGAACACGCAAAGCACTTCTGTGGTGTTTCAGGTCAAATTGTTGGGTATCAAAATAATAGTTGGTCTGTTTGTGAAAAGCTTCTTGCTTCACATCAAACTCGTCGATAAGTTTTAAAAATTCAATGTGTGATAACAAATTCTTAAACTCAATTTCAATTTCTTGAGACACTTGGTTTATCCCCCCTGTAGCTATACTTAAGTAAACTTATTATCTCATAGCGATTCCAGCATCTCAATTTCTTATTAAACTCCTATTTTGTGTTACACTAAAAAAGAAGAAACAGGAGGTTGTTAACATGATGCCACGACGATTGAATGTGCAGTCAACTGCATGGAAAGACAATAAGCTCATTTTGCTTATTGAGAATGAAGAAAACACAGGAATTTCTGACTGGAAAGACAGCGAAAGAATGCTGGTCGATTCTGATGGGTTAGCATTCATCTATGTTCTTGAGGATGAAGATGGATTCATTTATATCTCAATTGATCATAATCATTGGAACGAAGTGAAAAGTGCTCTTCAAAAAGATGCCGTTTTCGCTGTTCAAAATGACAAAAGAGAAGAGCTTGAACTTACTGCTTTCTCTAGAGAAATGGACTTCTTAACAGACAACATACAAGGAAATGCTAACTATGGGCAACAGATGGAAGATGAAGTGATCAAGATATTTGGAACAGAGGAAAAAGCCCAATGAGCATGGACTGGGAAGCGCTATTAATTCCGTACAAGCAAGCTGTTGATGAGCTTAAGATTAAATTCAGAGGAATGCGTGAGCAATTTGAAAAATCAAATAGGCATTGTCCGATTGAGTTTGTTACTGGAAGAGTGAAACCCATCAAGTCAATCGTGAACAAGGCTTATCAAAAGAACATTCCCGATCAACATTTAGAAACGGAAATTCAAGACTTAGCGGGACTTCGAATCATGTGTCAGTTTACTGATGATATTAAGACAGTGATCAATCTTCTCAGGCAGCGCAATGATTTTACGATTGTAGAAGAACGCGACTATATCACACATAAAAAACCAAGTGGTTATCGTTCGTACCATATTGTTATCGAGTATCCCGTTCAAGTATTAGATGGAGAAAAGAAGATTCTTGTGGAAGTTCAAGTCCGAACACTAGCTATGAATTTTTGGGCTACGATCGAACACTCTATGAACTATAAGTATCAAGGACAAATTCCTGAAGATATTCGTCAAAGGTTACAAAGAGCGGCAGAAGCTGCAAACAGATTAGACGAAGAGATGTCTCAGATCAAAGGGGAAATTCAAGAAGCTCAGCTTGTGTTTTTGGAACGCAATGATAAATCCAATGAAACTAATTTAGGATCATAAAGGATGGAGAGACAATGAAATTTGCCATCGTATCAAAAGGAGATAATAAATCCAATATTTTAACAGAAAAAATTCGGGCATATCTTGAAGAATTTGAACTGGTTTATGAAGAAAAAGAGCCTGAGATTGTGATAACAGTTGGTGGTGATGGAACATTGCTTCACGCGTTCCATCATTATGTACATCGCATCGACAAAACCGCTTTTGTTGGTGTCCATACCGGTCACCTTGGTTTCTTTGCAGACTGGTTGCCTGAAGAGGTGGAAAAGCTTGTTATACATATCGCAAAAACACCTTTTCAGATTGTTGAATATCCTTTACTCGAAGTTACTGTCCGTTATATTGATGGGTTAGATGAGAAAAGATATCTCGCCGTTAATGAATGTACGGTAAAAAGTGTAGAAGGTTCTCTCGTCATGGATGTTGAGATCAAGGGAGAAAAATTTGAAACGTTCAGAGGTGACGGACTTTGTATTTCAACCCCTTCAGGGAGTACTGCGTATAATAAAGCACTCGGTGGAGCGATCATCCACCCGTCCCTTGCATCTATACAATTATCAGAAATGGCTTCTATAAACAATCGAGTTTTCCGAACGATAGGTTCACCGCTCGTTCTGCCACAGCATCATACGTGTATACTAAAACCCGTAAACGATGTAGATTTCCATATTACGATCGACCATCGATTCTTAGTTCAGAAAAAAGTAAAGTCTATTCAATATCGAGTAGCTGAAGAAAAGATTCGTTTTGCTCGATTTCGTCCTTTTCCATTCTGGAAAAGAGTTAAAGAATCATTCGTCGGAGATTAATATGAATACATTTACTATTACATGGTATGTACAAAATGAAGAAGCTCCCGTTCTTTTACGGGAGTATTTAAAAAAGAAACAGATTTCTAAAGCAGCGCTGACCGATATTAAGTTTCACGGCGGCGCTCTTTTTGTGAACAAAAAAGAAGTGACTGTAAGGACACAACTTCATGGTGGTGACGAGGTCACAGTATGGTTTCCTTCAGAAAAAAAGAGCTCCTCAATGGAAGCGGAGGATATTCCTTTAGATATTATTTATGAAGATCAACATTTTATTGCGGTTCATAAACCTGCTGGTATGCCAACCATTCCATCTCTCTATCAGCCGAAAGGTTCTCTTGCTTCGGCCGTTTTATTTTATTATCATCAACATGATATTCCGGGTACATTTCATGCGGTAAACCGATTGGATAAGGATACTTCAGGGATTGTTTTGATAGCGAAACATCGATTCGCACATTCGCTCATGTCGAGACAACAAAAAGATAAAGTCATAAAGAGAGAATATATTGCTTTTGTTCATGGTGAATTGAAGGATGAAAATGGAACTATTGATCGTCCAATCGCAAGGAACCCAGAGAGTATCATCGAAAGAATGGTAAGTGAAGATGGCCAGCGCTCGATCACTCATTATAAAAGAATAGATTATGTGGAAGAAACAAACTTCACGGTTATCTCCTTACGTTTAGAAACAGGGAGAACTCATCAGATTAGAGTACATATGTCTTCAATCGGCCACCCTTTACTTGGGGATGACATGTATGGAGGTACATTAGAACGGATTGAGCGTCAGGCTTTGCATAGTGAGAAAACTTCGTTCATCCATCCTTTTACAGAGAAACACATCATGTTAGTTGATGATTTGCCTCTAGATATGAAAAGTCTTTGGAAACATCGGTAACGTTCACACAAAAAAGAGGAGTGCTGCCTAAAGGCTGAGCACTCCTTTTTTTAATCGTGGAAAGACCGAAATTTTTCAGGAACATGGGGCATGGTTGACGGGACACTTACCGTCTCCATTTCAGGATATCGAAGCGCGCTTAACTTACCACCGAAAACACATCCTGTATCAATGTTCCAAGTGTTTTGAACATGATGCACTTCTTCGACTGGGGTATGTCCATAAACGATGGTGATTTTTCCTGAGTGTTTTTTTGCCCAATCTCTTCGTACAGGTGTTCCGTCAGGATTTGACTGCCCTGTAATGTCTCCATATAAGACGAAAGTTTTCACTTTGTTATGAAATTGCCCAACATAATCTTCTCGAATGCCAGCGTGAGCAACAACTAACTTACCGTGATCGAGATGCAGATAAAGTGGAGCATTTTCATAAAGGGTACAAAAATGCTTCCTAACTTCTTGTCTTTCATCAGGTGAGAGCGCGTTAAGTTCTGCAACCGTTGTCTCAAGTCCATGTTGAATCTGAACGTTGCGTCCTAAAAAATATCGATACAGCTTGTTGCAATGATTACCTGGTGAGTATAAGGCTAGATTATTTTGTACAAGTTCATAGACATGTTCCATTACTTTTATTGATTCTGGTCCACGATCCATCAAGTCACCTAAAAATACGAGTTTTCGGTTGTCTCTATGTACAGGAAGGTTGTTAGTCCATTCATATTCTAGCCTCGTTAAAAGGTCTTTGTATTCTCTAAAACATCCATGAATGTCACCGATAATATCAAATTTCATATCTATCACCTCACAATCATTAGGATACTTCAAAGACAAAAGAAAAACACCTGATAAATATCAGGTGCTATTCAAACATATATTTAGTGGTCCTCGACCGAACGTTTAGAACGAGACCAAAGGCTATCATGTAAGCGAGAATCGAACTTCCTCCGTAACTGATAAACGGTAAGGGAATACCTGTAATCGGCATTACTTGAATGTTCATACCGATATTCTGGAACACCTGGAAAGTTAGCATGCCAATTACTCCTGCACATAAATAACTTCCAAAAGCTTCATTACTCTCAAGAGCCGTATTGATCATTCTGTAAACCATCAAGAAGAATAGAGAGATAACGATACTTGTTCCGAAGAACCCAAACTCTTCACCAATGATGGAGAAGATAAAATCAGTTTGTGCTTCTGGCAGATAAACTGAACCTTCTGTAAAGCCTTTACCGAAAAGCATTCCACTGCCGATTGCAAGTAGTGCGTTTCTTGTATGATATCCTGCATCTTTGTGTTCATAAGGTTCCAACCAAGCGTAGAAACGATTTAGCTGATATTGATCAAGAATGTGATCCACGAAAAATTGTGGAAAGGTAAAATATATCCAAACTAGGATTGATATGAACAAGATAAAGGAAAGAATAAGGATAACAATTATTCTCCATCTGATTCCTGATACAAGTAAAAGACTTCCGGTGATCGCCATAAATACGAGACTCGTACCTAAGTCAGGCTGCATAAGAACTAAAAGTGTAGGAAAACCAGCGATTAGAGCAATTTTTCCTAGCAATAAAAGGTCTTCATGCAAAGAGCGCACAATATACTTTTCATTATGAGTAGCAATTGTGTTGGCGATCGCAATAACGAGTGCCACTTTTACAAGCTCTGAAGGCTGCAATGCGAAAGGACCGAATCTGTACCAGCTCTGCGCACCATTGATATTTGGAACGATGCTCTCAGGAGCGACTAGAATACCAAGCAGTAATAGGATACCGAATCCATATACGTACCAAGATAATTTTCTAAACTGATCGAAATCTAATACCATAACGCCTACTACAGCGATTCCGCCGATAAAGTACCAAACGAGTTGCTTTATGACGAAGTTGCTGCCGTATTGATCCATCATCTGCGCGCTATAGATGGCAACACAGCTCGTGATGACCATTAAGAACAATAGAAACAAAAGATTGTAATCGAGTTGCTGCCATGGTGACTTGTGGTTATTTTGCATATGGATCGACTCCTTAAAGTAAAACAATAACATGTATTATCTTACCTAAAATCGGTGGGTTTGCAAATCATTTTGAGCATAATCGTTTGACATTTCTTTTTCTGCTTTACTATAGTAAACCAATAATCTAAAGAAACGACGGAGGTTTTATGGAAGAACATGCATCCTTTACTTCATTAGTATTAGTCATTCTTACAGCATTTTTTGTTCCTATTCTGCTAAACAAATTTCGGTTGCGTATAATACCTGTAGTCGTAGCTGAAATTATTGTAGGAATTATTTTAGGGAAGAGCGGTTTTGATGTCGTTCATTCTGAAGCATGGCTTGAGATCTTATCTGTACTTGGCTTTATTTTTTTAATGTTCTTAAGTGGTCTTGAGATTGATTTTAGTATCTTTGCAAGTGAATCTAATTCTAAGAAAAAGAAAGAAAAGAAAGAACCGAATCGACTTGTTGTTTCGAGTATTATCTTTCTCTTCATACTCATTCTGTCGTATGGATTATCTCTTCTATTTGTTTGGGGTGGATTTACAGAGAGTGCCTTCTTTATGACACTTGTAATATCAACGATCTCCCTTGGAGTAGTCGTACCGACATTAAAAGAAGAGAAGCTTTCTAAGACAACGATTGGTCAGATCATCTTACTAGTCGCGGTTATTGCAGATTTAGTAACGATGATCCTACTCGCTCTATTTGTTTCCATGGAATCAGGAGATCCGAGCAGAATGTGGCTTTTACTTATTCTGTTTGCAGCGGGTATTCTTTTGTATTTCATCGGAAAGCAGATGAGGAATCGTTCGTTTTTAGATACGATGTCAAAAGGAACGATACAGTTAGATACCAGAGCTGTTTTCACATTGATTATCGTGTTGGTCGGACTGTCTGAATCCGTCGGGGCTGAGAACATACTAGGAGCTTTCTTAGCAGGTGTTCTTGTTTCACTTCTTTCACCGAATAAACAACTTGTTCATAAACTTGATTCTTTTGGATATGGCTTTTTAATTCCCATCTTTTTCGTAATGGTAGGGGTAGAGCTCGACATTCGCTCCATATTTGCGGATCCTAAAGCATTAGCGCTCATCCCGTTATTATTGATCGCATTGCTTATTTCAAAATTTTTACCTATTTTGTACCTTCGAAAATGGTATGACTGGAAAACGGTAACGGCTGCAGGATTCTTATTAACATCGACACTTTCGTTGGTAATCGCTGCCGCAAAGATCGGGGAACGAATCAATGTTATTGATGCTCGAACATCATCTGCATTGATCTTAACTGCTGTTATTAGCGCCATCATTACACCTATCTTCTTTAAGAAACTGTTTCCTAGAAAAGAGGAAGAAGAAGTCGGGAAAGAACAGCTTGTTTTTGTTGGAGCGAATCAATTTACACTTCCATTAACGACAGAACTCGATCAATCACGGTTTGAATATCGTCTGTATCATACGAAGCAAGAAGAAAAAGATCAAAAACAATTGGATAGCTTTAAAATTCAAGAACTGGATGATTACGAAACATCAACGTTGATCCAGGCAAATGTTTTTGATACAGATATAATTGTATTGGCAACTGGAAGCGATGAGACGAATGAAAGCCTTGCTTTGATCGCAAAAGACGAAGGTGTGGAACGAGTGGTCGCTCGTATAGAGAATCCTTTAAAGAGAGATGCGCTCAAGGACAAAGGGATTGAAGTATATTCTGTATACTTTTCTTCTCAAGTATTGTTAAAAGCTTTAATCGAGAACCCATCAGTAGTGGATATACTTACAACCTCTGATAATAGTCTGAATGAAATTCTCGTTGAAAATAGTGCCTACCACAGAACAGCTTTAAGAAACTTTCCTTTTCTTGGCGATAGCATTATTGTTCGAATCTACCGAGGAAAAGAGTCGATCGTTCCGCATGGTGACACGGAGATTTTGTTAGGAGACAAGATGGTTGTGACGGGCAGTAAGCAACAAGTGTTGCAGATGAGACAAATACTTGGTTAATTTCAAAAAGCACTGGCTTTTAAAGTCAGTGTTTTTTTATTTGCCGTTAAAAGATAAGTCCTAAATTACTAAAAAGATGAGCATGCTAAGCGTAACGTAACGATAAAAAAATAGGGAGTTGAAATGATATGATGCCAGTTGTTCATTGTCCGAAATGCGGAAAAGATCATGATCTAAACCAAGACGTCTTAATCGCTCAGTCGAATCAAAATGTAATCTATCGCTGTGATTCATGCGGTTTTGAAGTGAAAGATATTCAAACTAGTAAAGGTTAATAGTGAAAATCCTCTCTACTTCTGTTATACTAATTAGTACTTGGTACTAATAACAATTACTAATAAATAAAATGAACAGATAGATGGGGAGGATTTTTGATATGTATAAACTTTCATTAGAAAACAAAACGTTTGTTGTAATGGGTGTTGCGAATAAGAGAAGTATTGCTTGGGGAATTGCACAATCTCTTTCAAACGCAGGTGCACGCCTAGTATTTACATATGCAGGGGAAAGATTAGAGAAGAACGTACGAGATCTTGCAGAATCATTAGGAAGAAATGATTCAATCGTCCTTCCATGTGATATTACGAATGATGAAGAAATTAAAAAGACTTTCGCTACGTTAAAAGAAGAAGTTGGCGTGATCCACGGACTTGCTCATTGTATCGCTTTTGCTAATACTGAAGAATTAAAAGGTGAGTATTTAAACACAACGCGTGAAGGCTTCCTTCTTGCTCATAATATTTCTTCATATTCACTCACTGCAGTAGTAAAAGAAGCTCGTCCACTCATGACAGAGGGTGGCAGCATCGTGACGCTAACATATCTTGGTGGAGAAAGAGTGGTTTCGAACTACAACGTTATGGGTGTAGCTAAAGCTTCACTAGACGCAAGTGTGAAATATCTTGCAAGTGACGTAGGTAAAGACGGTATTCGTGTTAACGCCATTTCAGCTGGACCTATACGTACTCTTGCTGCTAAAGGAATCGGTGACTTTAACTCTGTATTGAAAGAGATTGAAGAAAAATCACCACTTCGCAAAGCAAATACGCAGGAAGAAGTCGGAGATGCAGCACTGTTCTTAATGAGTGACTTGGCTCGTGGAATTACAGGTGAGATTCTTCACGTAGACAGTGGTTATAATACGATCGCGCGTTAATAAAAGTAAATAGACAAAACCCCGAATGCTCTCAATGGGATTCGGGGTTTTTTCGTGTCTTGGACTGTATCCTATTCTCATCAGTCCTATTTTTTTGTTGTGGCTGTATCCTATACTCTTCAGCCTAGTGGAGAGTGTAGTGGATTACAGTGCTGATGGCGCGCCGCCGCCGTTGTATTGTGGAACGCAAATGATTCCACAGATGCAACGACAATCTAGTACGATTGTGCGTGTTTCGTTACCAGTTTGACGGTATGAAAAGACTGCACAGCAAGTTTCAGGGTCGAAACTTACAACAGTAAATTCAGTAGTAGGTCCAGGTGATACGCTAAGCGGTTCTTGAGCACCCTTTAGTACAAGCTGAACTACTTGCTGTTGTCCCATAGAACAGAAGTTACCGTTCATTCTAGCGTTAGCAATCTGGTTTAAAAGTTCACACACACAGCCACCGCACTTAGATTTCGTTGTGCCAGCTGTATTGCCATTGCCACAACATGAGCCATTATTAAATAAACTCAATGTATTTCCTCCTTTGAAATAGATACATGTACCTGATTTCTCTCAGTTATCAGGTTACTATACTATATGGATGTTTGTACGAAATGGAATGGGATATTAAACCATTTTTACTTTAAATGGGCATTTGCTAGAGTAGTCCATTTTTGAAAAGAAAGACGTTTGTCCAAACCAATATGAATAAAAAGAATATAGTAAAGTAGGGCTTATCAAGGTGCCCAAAGTGTTAAAGGAGTGTTTAATAACAATGTCAAATTATTTTGGTCCTTACCGTTACCTTTTTGTTCAGCTTTTAGCTACTCAACAATTGATCTCAGAAGTATTTCTTGTTGACTCAAACCAGCCAGCAGGTACACCTGACTTAACAGGTGTAAGAGTGCTAGAAGTTGGGGGAGACTTCGTAGTATTTACACAAGCAGGTTCAGCAGGTGCTACTCGTTCTTACGTTTCATTAGACAAAATTCTATTGGTTGAGCTGTAGATTAAAATGTAACTCCACGCTTAAGCGTGGAGTTATTTAATTTGAAAAGGAGATAGAAATGAGGAAGATTAACCTTCTATTTATTACTAAAGACCGTTCACAGCAGCTCGAACGAAGCAGTTTTTATTTAGAACAAGAACTCGCTAAACTTACTAATCTCATAACATGGCAACATGATGGCGACATTAAATTTATACTAGATCAACTTTCTATTAAACCTGATTTCATTCTTTTAAATGATTATAAACCTGAGTATCGGCCATTTATAAGAGGATTAAAAAATTTGTCGATACCCCATGGCACATTGATGCATGATCTTCATTATAAATTATCAAAAAGAAATGTTTTGATTCACCAAGAAAAACCTGCCCTCATTTTTTGCCATTACCGTGAGGCTTTTAATAGGTGGCTGCCAGACCATATCAATCGGTTTGTTTGGTTTCCACATCATGTGCCTGAACAGATATTCCAACCGTATTCAATACCTAAAGAGACTCCGCTTTTACTAATGGGAGCTACATTTCCACATATCTATCCTTTCCGGCATTTTCTACTTCAACAATTAAAAAGTGATCCTAGGTTTGTGTATTATTCTCACCCAGGCTACGGAATCGCAGGAAAGAGTATAGCTGGTGTAAGGTACGCTACAACCATAAGTAGAGCTAAAATTTTTCTAACTTGTGATTCTATTCATCATTTCCCTCTACTAAAGTATTTTGAAGTACTAGCTTGTGGAACACTTCTTGCTGCTCCAGCTTCAGATGAACTAATAGACTTAGGCTTTATCGATGGTCAAACTTTCGTGGAAATCAATGAAACGAATTTTAAAGAAAAGTTAGACTACTTCTTAAATAACACCTTTCATCGTGAACAAATTATTCAGAACGGCTTACAACTAATACGTCAAAAACATACCACTGAAATTAGAGCTAAAGAAATGGTTCAAACGATTCAACAATTTTTACAAAATAATAGATAGTAAAGAAGGGAGTTCATTCATTGAACATCAAAGTAAGTATAATTATCCCCTTTTTTAATTGTCCTTTTATTGCACAATCCATAGAAAGCGCATTAAATCAAACGTATCAGAATATCGAGGTGATTGTAGTAAATGATGGTTCTACCATGCACAATGATAAAATAATCCCCTATTTAAGTAGAATTACTTATCTTGAAAAAGGAAATGGTGGTACAGCATCAGCATTAAATACAGGTATAAAAAATGCTTCTGGTGATTATTTTGCTTGGCTTAGTTCGGATGATCTCTTTCAGCCAACTAAGATTGAAAAACAGCTTCACTTTATGTTGCAAAACAATGCAATGGCCAGCTATTCAAACTTTTATTTAATTAATAATCAGGGATCCATTGTTTCTCATCCTCAAGGTATAGGTTTTTCAAATCAAGTTCAATTTTTAAAACGAATGCGAAGAGGGTGTGTGATAAACGGATGTACGGTTATGTTAAATATGAATGTGTTCAAACAGTTTGGTCTATTCGACGAAAGTTTACTTTACACACAGGATTATGATTTTTGGCTGCGGATCTTGCCACATTTTCATTTTTATTATTTTCCAGATGCACTTGTTCATTATAGAGTGCATGAGAATATGGGTACAAAAAGACATAAGACAGAGATTCGTAAAGAACTTCAAACAACAATTCAACGGCATTTAACAAAAATAAATGCTTTAGTAAAGTCTGTTCTTTAAAAGAATAAAAGTAAATTAAAAAGGCCGCTATTTTTGCGGCATTTTTAATTTAATATTTTCATAAATTCATTTGCATACGTATCTAAATCAAATAAAGACAAATGATTTAGTGCATGTTTAACAATGTTATTTCTAAGCTCAAGATTATCTATTAATTCAATTCCCTGTATAACGGCTGACCCAATGTTTTCATTCATGTAGAATTTCCCAGTCGTATTATGGGTGATAAACGCCTTTACGCCATCTGAATCTGAAGTGAGAACCGGACATTTACAGCTCATCGCCTCTACAACAGCATAACCAAAACCTTCTACTTTAGATGTAGATAATAAAAATCCCCCACTATCTCCAATGATTGAAAGATAGTCCGCCATTTGTTTATGAGGAATATTGGCATGAACGACTACAGAGTTTGTTAGTTTATATCTGTTTAACAATTTATTAAATCGTGCTTTCTCATGGTGATTTCCAAGGGTATCATCAATAAACATCCAAAATTTTGCGTTAGGTTTCTGCTTTATGAAACGCATAGCAAACATAAGATATTCATCCCAGTTTTTATTTAGCTCTAATCTTCCAATCCAGCCAATGATTGGGTAAGGCGTACGAGTAATTGAACGATATCCAAATTCTTTACTATCAAAACAGTTGTGAAAACAATATTTTGGAGTGGAGGGATAAAGAGTATCCATTAATCTCATTAAGTGTGATGTTTTTGGATATAGGATGCCATTTGAATAATTTACCACAAACGGTACCGCTTGTGTTAAAATTTTTTCCGCAGTTTTCACACTACCTAATCCTTGAATTTCATAGATTAATTTTCCTTTGTAACCAAGATCACGAATTCTTTTTAGCATATACATGTCAGAGCTAACAAAGATGGCATCAAAGTTTTTGGATAGAATTTTCTTAATCTCAGCATCGGCATTCGTGACATACGTAGGTATTGAAGATATATTCTGCATGCCGGTTCCATTTTGTAAATAAAGTAAGTGACATTCAATATCATATTTTTGTAGTGCTTTACAGCGTTGACGGTTTAGGGTTTCCATTCCGCCGCTCGGTAAATAAAAGACAAAGAGAATTTTTGATTTTGTCATTTGATAGCTCCTTTTTACCTTATAAGCCATCATATGAACATCCTTGAAAGTTGTTAAATAAGGTAGGTTAAATAGCCGCCTTTTTTTTATGAAACGGGTAGAGGTCTAGTCCACATCGGGAACACAATCATAGTTTAATATAAAGAATTAATTTTAATATGGAAGGAGAGTTTCGTTGAAAATAGTAACTATTCTTGGAACACGTCCAGAGATCATACGGCTAAGTTTGATCATCAAAAAACTAGATCAATTAGCGGATAAACATGTATTAATTCACACAGGACAGAATTTCACACCATCATTAAACGATGTGTTTTTCCAAGAGTTTCAACTCAGAAAGCCAGACTATATTTTAATGAAACAACAATTTTCTTTCGGAAATCAAATTGCACATCTGTTTTCAGAGTTAGAAAGAATATTGTTACACGAGAAGCCTGATAAAGTTTTGGTTCTAGGTGACACGAACAGTGCTCTTTCTTCTATCGTTACAGAAAGATTGAACATACCGGTCGTTCACATGGAAGCGGGTAACAGATGTTTTGACCTCAATGTACCAGAAGAGAAAAACAGAAAAGTAATCGACGCCATCTCTACCTTTAATCTGCCGTATACCAAATACAGCCGAGAGAACTTAATAAGAGAAGGTGTTCCTGTGAACAGAATCATGGTTTCAGGTAACCCGATCTATGAAGTGTTAACTCAATTTAAAGAACAGATTGATAATAGCAGAATTCTAGAAAAGTTAAATGTTTCAAAAGGAAAGTATATGTTGGTCACAGCCCATCGTGCTGAGAACGTGGACAATCAGGTTCATTTAAATGAAATATTAACAGGTCTAAATTTAGTTGCTGAACATTTTAAAATGCCAATCATCTGTTCTATTCACCCACGCACGAAATCAAGGATCCTAGAGAGCAGTACGTTACAGATGCATCCGTTCGTACAATTTCATGAACCCTTTGGATTTTTTGACTTTGTGAAGTTAGAAAAGCACGCATTTTGTGCTCTAACAGATAGCGGGACCGTTCAGGAGGAATGCTGTTTGTTCCAAGTGCCAACCGTAACGATGAGAAATAGTACCGAACGGCCAGAAACCGTCGAGTGCGGCAGCAATTGTGTATCTGGTGTTTCAGCAAAACAAATTTTAGCTTCGGTAAAAGTAATGACAAAGCAGAAGAAACCATGGTCCATTCCAGAAGGCTATGGAGATCTAGATGTTTCAGATCGAGTTGTAAAGTTTATTTTAGGAGGAAATAGTATTGTTTAATAAAAGAATTCTAATTACGGGGGGCACGGGATCTTGGGGTCATGAGCTAGTTAAACAGCTTTTGCCAAAAGAACCAAAAGAAATCATCGTCCTCTCACGTAATGAAGCAAGTCAAGTAGCGATGCAAAGACAGTTTGATTATAATCCCAAGCTCACATTTATGATTGGGGATATTAGAGACAAAGATTCTTTGATGAGAGCGAGTGAAGGTATTGACTATATCTATCATCTTGCAGCATTAAAGCATGTACCAATCTGTGAGCTCCAGCCTTATGAAGCATTAAAGAGCAATATTCAAGGAACACAAAACGTAATCGAAACCGCTATTCATCATAAGGTAACAAAAGTAATTTATATATCAACTGACAAAGCAGCGAATCCTTCTAATCTTTACGGAATGACCAAAGCAATCGGTGAAAAATTAATCATTCATGCAAACCTTTTAAGTAAGCATACACGCTTTGTCTGCGTAAGAGGCGGTAATGTTTTAGGCACGAATGGTAGCGTTATTCATGTTTTTAAAAGTCAGATTAAGAACAAAGGTCAAGTGGGCATTACTGACTTTGAAATGACACGTTTCTTCTTAACATTAGAAGAAGCGATCAGTCTATTATTTAAAGCCACTTATGAAAGTGTAGGCGGTGAGATCTTTGTTATGAAGATGCCTACATGCAAGATTACAGATCTAGCACAAGTTCTTATTGATGCTTCAGGGGAAAAAGGGGTAAAGATGATCGAACTTGGAAAACGTCCAGGAGAGAAGCTTCATGAGATCCTTTTATCCGAATACGAAAGTGCAACAACCGTTCTCTTTGATAACGAATATTTCGTTATTCTTCCGACTATTGATATTGAAGGATTGAATCAGCACTATGCTTCTTACAAAAAAGTAGAGCTTGAAAGCTATAGTTCTGAGACTGATCTAATGACGAAAGAAGAGATTCATAAGATGCTTGTTGAAGGTGGATTTCTGTCTTGAAGATCATGATTTTAGGAGCGAATGGGATGGCTGGTCATATGATCGCCTCCTATTTCAAAACAAAGACAACACATGAGCTCCTTCTGACTTCTAGAGATGGGACAGAGGGCCATATTCAGCTTGATGCTACGAATCTAACTCAAATTGCTGAAGTTGTGCAGCATCACAAGCCAGATCTAATCATTAACTGCATCGGTCTTTTAAATGAGTATGCTGCCATCCATCAAAGAGAAGCAATCCTGGTTAATAGCTTACTTCCACATGAGTTAGTTAAACAGCTAAATGTGTACGGAGGAAAACTGATTCACATAAGTACAGATTGTGTGTTCAGTGGACACCAAGGCAACTACAACGAGGAATCTGTACCAGATGGACTCACGATGTATGCTAAAACAAAACAGCTTGGAGAAATAAGAACACAACCACATCTAACGATTCGAACTTCCATTATTGGTCCTGAGTTAAAGAATGGTATCGGTCTATTTCATTGGTTTATACAACAAAAAGGAACCATCAAAGGTTTTACGCATGTGAAATGGAACGGTGTTACAACGTTAGAACTAGCTAAATTTATTGATCATACCATCGATAATCCGATAACAGGTCTTTACCACCTAACAGCTCCAGAAGTTCTTTCAAAATATAAACTTTTAAAGATTATCAAGGATATCTTTCAAAAGGATGACGTTGATATTATTCCGCATACCGAGCCACGATTAGATCGAACACTCTATAACACGAGGTTAGATTCTGTATTTAAAGTGGCAACTTACGAAAAACAGGTGCAAGATTTAAAAGATTGGTTGAAATGAAAAAAAGAATCGTAATTACGGGTGCAGCAGGATTTACGGGAATTCATGCATGTCAGCACTTTGCAAATAAAGGGTATGAAGTGATAGGGATCTCAAGGAGTTATCTGTCTAACATAAAGGTGCGTTCAGTAACATGTGATCTTTTAGACAAAGAAAAAGTGAACGAGATCTTTAAAACCTATAAACCTGACTTCTGTCTGCATTTGGCCGGTGAGAATTCTGTACCTCGGTCATGGGATCATCCTGCATCAACGATTGAAGCTAACGTACTAGGTACCCTTTATTTGCTGGAGGCTATACGTAAAGCGGTTCCATCGTGCCGCACAGTTATTGTCAGCTCAGCCCTCTCAGGAACAGATCATCCTTATGGAGTGAGTAAAAAATATCAAGAAGACCTTGTAAGGGACTGGGCGCATCTATTTGATCTTCAGCTTATGGTAGCAAAACCATGTAATTTGATCGGACCAGGCAGATCACCTGGTTTCGTTTCTTTTTTAGCAAACCGTATTATTCAGATGGAGAAGTTTGAGGATAAAAGTGCTATTAGCATCAGTCACCTTGAAAACGAGCGAGAGTTCCTAGATGTAAGAGATGCAATATCTGCTTATGAAATCTTAATGAAGTTGGGATCAATAAATATGACCTACGAAATTGGTTCAGAAAATATGACTACATTGCAAGAGGTTGCGGATATCTTTCAAACACATACGAAAGAAAAACTTACTTTTATAGAGACCAACACAGCTCCAGACAAGAGACCTCATCTCATGAATTCAAAGCTTATACGAGAACTTTATTGGCAAAAAAGCTATCCTATAGAAATTTCAATTAAACAAATCCTCTCTTACTATAGATTCAATTCGTAATGTATAGTTCCTAAACTAAATAAAGCGCCCCTGTGTTTTGATATGCTCCCCTTTAGGTAGACAGATGAAATAAAAAATCTGTTTATCTTAAGGGGAGTTTTTTTATGGGGTATTC
>NZ_JACSQM010000007.1 GCF_014836645.1 Fictibacillus norfolkensis | reverse complement strand
ATACCCCATAAAAAAACTCCCCTTAAGATAAACAGATTTTTTATTTCATCTGTCTACCTAAAGGGGAGCATATCACAATGTCAGCTGCTTTTCTTCGTTATTTACCTTTTTTCACTTCATGCAGAAGATCAGGGAAGTTTGTGAAAATACCTGTTACACCCCAGTCGATCAGTTTCTGCATTTCTTCTTTTTCATTTACAGTATACGGATGGATCTCGAGACCGTTCTGAACCACTTTTTGTACATACTCGCGGTCGATCATATCGCTGTTTGGCCCGATTCCCATCGCATATTGTTTGATGGATTGCACTTCTGCATCACTTAACTTAGCAGGAGTTGTATATTCTAAAAGCTGAACAAGGTTCACAGTCGGATCGAGCTTGTTCATCTTTAATAGACTTTCAGAGCTGAATGATTGAACCAACAGCTTATCTTTATTAATTCCGTACTCATTTACTTCATCAAGAAGCTTTTGTTCCATACCCGGATAAACTTCAGGTGATTTTGTTTCAATATAATAGTTTGCATTCTTCCCAAACGCCTCAAATACTTCTTTCAATGTTGGTACTTGAAGTCCTTCGTATTTTGCTTTTGCATGCTCCGGGTATTGCTCATTGAACCAGCTACCTGCATCAAGCTCTTTGATCTCTTCCAGAGTATGATCTTTAACTAGACCAGTTCCGTTCGTTGTACGATCTAACGTCTCGTCATGCATAGCGATCAACGCGCCATCTTTTGTCATTTGAAGATCAACTTCAATGTAGTCTCCATGCATTCTTTCACCCATCTTATAAGAAGTGATCGTGTGTTCTGGTGCATAACCAGAAGCTCCGCGATGTGCAACATTTAAGATGTCTTTATGCTTTTCTTTTGCATCAACCATTGAACTATCAGCCCCCATCAATGTAAGACTTAGTGCTAAAGCTCCTATACCCGTTTTTAATACTTTCTTCATCATGTTGCACTCTCCCTTTGTTGTAAGTGAACTACTTTGTCACTGTAACAAGGGAATGTGAACCTGCTTTGGCATTTCTGTAAATCACATGTGAAGTTTTTGTATACTAAAAAAGCTTGTCCGAAATGTTCGAACCAGCTTTTGTAAGTGTTATTATTTTTGTTCTAAGAATTTCTTGATTGCAAACGAGACACCACTCTCGTCATTTTCTTTCGTAACAAATGAGGCCATCTCTTTTACCTCATCAACAGCATTTCCCATCGCTACAGGAAAACCTGCCACTTCTAACATGGAAACATCATTATAGTTATCACCAATTGCCATCGTGTCTTTTAAAGAGATTCCTTTAAGCTCAGCATACCGTTGAACCGCCACACCTTTTTGTGCTTCACTGTTGGTAATCTCTAAGTTGTTATCAGCAGAAGCACTGACTGCGAGAGAATCAACACCTTTTAAATGCTGAAAAGCACGTTGAAGTTTTGCTGTATCACTTGAAAAGGCAAGGAATTTATAAACCTCAATACCATTCTCACTTAAAAGTTTATCAAAATCTCCAACAACACTCACTAATCCTAATCGGAAACGACGAAGAGCCGCTTTTTGAACGTCGTCATCTGTAGCTTCTGGATTGGAAGTTAATACGATATCTTTCATCACTTCGTAAGCTTTTTCACGATTATCTGTAAATGTTCCTTTGCTTGTGTAGAGTTCATAATAAATATCTTCTTCGTCCAGAATTTTTTTGATATCCTCGTACTGCTCAAACGTTAAAGGAATGGAAGAGAGAATCTCCCACCCTTCTGATCGAATCTCTGCACCATTCACACAAATAAGCGGCAGATGAAGATCTGCATCTTCTAGCGTGTGTTTGGCTTCATCATAAGAGCGACCTGTAGCGATTACAACATGATGGCCATCGTTTACAGCTTTTTTAATGGTTTCGCTGTTCTCTTTTGTGACTTTTAACTGTCTATTAACTAGAGTTCCATCCATATCAATTGCGATTAATTTCATCTAAATCATCCTTTATTGCTTAGTCCATTAGTAAGTGTACCCATAATTGAAAGCTTGTTAATCATTATTTGAAGCTTATCAGGTAACAAAAAAAAGAGCTATAGATAGCTCTCTGATTTTACAAATTATTAATCTTTATAGATAAAAGATTGTACAACGTCCGTTACAGCATGGAAAATCTCAACTGCTTGAAAAGAGAGTACAGATAAAGCTGAAACGGAAAATAAACCGATTAGTACAAAACGAACGAAATGAGGCATCTTGTATCTCCTCCTTTTATTTGTGATTATACGCCCACCTTTTCAACAAATCAATTCATAAGGTGTAATATTCACAAAGTAAATTATGACAATATCCTACAAGAACGTATAACCGTACAAAACGAAGATTGAAGATAGCACGACCACGATTACATTTAAGTTCAACCAAGCGGCGATAAATGCTGCTGCAGCGCCTATTCCTCCATATAGATAATTTTCTGGATTAATGGTTAACACACCTGGAAAAATGAGAGCACCTAATATAGCAAAAGGAACGTTCTTCAATATCCCCTGTATCTTTGGATGGAGATGGTTCGTATGAAAGAGAACGAGCGGCAACATCCTAGGAATATAGGTTACAATTCCCATCCCGACAATTACCCACATTAATTGTTCACTCATCCCTCTCATCCCCCTTCATAAAAAACTCGATTGAAACGGCAGCGATTAAAGTAGATAGAATAATTCCCCATCCACCTTTTAAAGTGGGAACGAAAGAGAAGATTGAATTTAATACCGCTGCACTTGAGGCAAGAGCAATGACTTTCTTGCTCTTTTTGGCAGCAGGTACGAGTAGTGCGATAAACATCGCATAAAGCGCGATACCCATACTGTCCTGCAGCGATTGTGGAAGTCCCGATCCCATCACATAACCTACCCCTGAAAAGATTACCCAACAGCTATATGCAACGATTCCCAATCCAAGCAAATAGCTTCCTGTGATTTTTTTTTCGGGTGAGGTCGCAGCAACAGAAAAAGTCTCATCCGTAATGAAAAAAGCGTAGATCGCACGCAGCCATTTAGGGTCATCCTCAGCACGCTCCTTTAGAGACGCACTCATCAGAAGATGCCTAATGTTCATAATGAAAGTGGTCAGGATTAGTTCTGCAGCACCACTCATTGCCACAATCATCGATAAGGCGATGTATTGCGAAGCACCAGCAAACACGATAACACTCATGCCTATCGTTTCAAAAAGACTTAACTCTGCAGCTTTAGCGAGCAGACCAAATGTAAAAGCAACTGGCATATAGCCAATCGCGATCGGCAAACCAGCTTGAACACCTTTCTTCCAGTATGCAGGTGTTTCTTCTCTATGTACGGCAGGGCTTGGCATCATCTTTTTTCATCTCCGTTTTATATGATGTGGAATCTATTAAATTGTAAGGGGTCTGTCCCCGGGACAGACCCCTTATCATTATTTCTGTCCTGTGATCGTGCGTAGAATAAGGTCTACACTATCAGAAGCTTTAAATGTGTCCATGTTTTTCTTCATCTGCTCTTGATCATCTTTCAGATCTTTTAAAGAAGTGATCAATGTTACTTTTGTAAGTTCTTCTTCATAAAGAACGTGGCAAAATCCCTGTTTTTCAAAGGATTGCGCATTAAGGATCTGATCTCCTCTGCTCGCCGCTCTTGAAAGCGGGATAAGCAACATCGGTATCTTAAGCGTCAGCCACTCAAAGATACTGTTCGATCCAGCACGAGAAATCACGAAGTCTGTTGCTGCAACCACATCCGGAAGTTCACTTTGAATATACTCAAACTGTCTGTAGCCTTCTGTATTTTTCAAACTCTCGTCTACGTTGCCCTTTCCACAGATGTGTACGATCTGATAAGAACGTAACAATTCAGGCAGTGCTTCTCGAAGAGCTTCATTGATCTTACGTGCACCTAAGCTCCCACCCATTATTGTGAGTACAGGGAGATGGCTTCGGAAGCCTAAGAAAGACAAACCTTTCTCTCTTGAACCTTGAAGCAGTTCATCGCGAATTGGTGAACCGGTCACAATCGCTTGCCCTGCTGCAAAATGTTTCTTTGCTTCATCGAACGTTACAAAAATCTTAGAAGCAAACTTAGCTGAGATTTTGTTAGCCAGACCTGGCGTAATATCTGATTCATGGATATAAACAGGAATCTTTCGCATCCATGCTGCGATAACCACAGGTACAGCCACGAAGCCTCCTTTTGAGAAAACAGCATCTGGCTTTAATTTTCCGAGCTTCAAATAAGCCTGTGCAATACCTGCTGCCACTTTAAAAGGATCTTTTATATTTTTCAAGTCAAAATAACGACGCAATTTCCCGCTAGATATACCATGATAGGGCACGTTCGTACCATCTTGAATCAAACTTTTTTCGATACCATCAACAGAACCGATGTAATTCAAGTCCCATCCCATCTTCTCCAATTTAGGTATTAAGGCAAGATGCGGTGTTACGTGTCCAGCTGAACCACCGCCAGTTAAAACTAACTTCTTCAAACAGCATTCCTCACTTCTTTTATATCCGCCGTGCTTTTCTATAGCGGATGTTATCTTATCGCCATTTTAATATATGTAGCCCAAAAAAGAAAATGGCATGTGAGTGATAATTGTTTGTTTATTCTGATTGAATATCACATTTTGAACGTTTTTGCTTGAGGTGATTCCTCTAATAGCTAAATAAACGTCATTTCAGTGATCGAAAGAATTTCCTACT
Source organism: Fictibacillus norfolkensis (assembly GCF_014836645.1). Classification (GTDB taxonomy): domain Bacteria; phylum Bacillota; class Bacilli; order Bacillales; family Fictibacillaceae; genus Fictibacillus; species Fictibacillus norfolkensis. Next base: position 194,687 of record NZ_JACSQM010000007.1, on the reverse strand, counting down.
GATACCAGCAGGGGTATAAGCATAGCTAATTCTAGAAATTCAGGAATTAATCCTAGAAATTCCGGACTAATTCCAGCGAGTTTGGGCGATAATCCGGCGAGTTTTGATCATTTATCAGCGAGATGACATAACTCGACAAACTGCAGACAGCCATATACCCTCAAACCCAACAAAAAAACGGCCCACAAGACCGTTTTTTTCACATCATCATAACAATCATACAGAGCTTTTCTCTTTTTTGCGAGCTGGCGGTACATGAATCGCTTTACCGCTCGCGCTTTCGATCGCTTCAAGCCATGCTTCGTTCAAAGCTGGATGCGCATAAACCGGGTAAGCCAAATCTTCTTCACGCGCAACCATCTCAAGTGCAAATGTTCCGGCTTGAATCATTTCGATAGCGCCAGCTCCCATCATATGAATGCCAAGAACAACATCACTCTTCGCATCCATCACCATCTTGGACAATCCTTCTTTTTGACCTAGGATGGAAGCAAACCCATTGCCGCTCATTGAAAATTGCCCCGTCTTCACTACATAGCCCTCAGCTAAAGCTTGCTCTTCTGTCAGACCAACTGAAGCGATCGGCGGATTCGTATGAACGACATAAGGAACCAGGCTTAAATTGAACGCAGACTGCATTCCCGCCATATGTTCAGCTGCCGTCTTTCCTTGTTTGATCGCTTTTGACGCTAACTTCATCCCAATCGTGCAGTCACCAGCAGCGTAAATGTTAGAAACAGAACTTTGGCTATGCTCGTTTACGATAATAAAACCGCTCTGGTCACGTTCGATCGAGATCGCTTCAAGTCCAAGCCCCTCCACATTTGGCGAATAGCCAGCGGCAAACAACACATGAGACGTCTCGACAGAAACTTTTTCATCACCGTCTTTTTTCAACGATACGGTTACTGAATCAGCCATCTCTTCAGCACTTTCCCAGAGATGATTCTTAAACACTTTTATCTTATTTTTCTTTAGTACACGCTGCAGTTCTTTTTCAATGCTAGCATCAAGACCAAAACCATTACGGGGTATGGCTAACGTAACATCACTCCCAAGCTGTCTATAAGCCATGGCTGCTTCTAGCGCGAAATAATCATCACCATAGATGAATAGACTTTCAGGAAGCTCACTCAACTCCCATAACGTATGGGGTGTCATGATTCTATGTGATAGCTTTGCCTGTTCTGGCAATAATGGTGAACTTCCTGTCGCGATGAGCGCATGCTCAAATTCATACATCTCAAAATGATGACCAGAATCGATACCTATTCTCTCACCGGACATAAAAGATGCTGTACCTGTTAAATGCTCGACTTTGTTTGCTTTTATCAGGGCTTCTACTCCCTTTTGAAGTCCATCTACGACCGAAGAATAGTAGTTTGAGAATGTATCATATTCAAAACTTGCTTCTGAAACTGAAATCCCCATATTTTTAAACTGAGAAAGGTTTGAAAAGTTAGAAGCAGACTGTGTAAGGCTCTTTGAAGGAATACATCCTTTATGAAGGCAAACGCCGCCCAACTTTGCTTTTTCGATCAGCGTAACTTCCATTCCAAGCTGTGCCGCACGGATTGCGGCATGGTATCCGCCAGGTCCGCCTCCGATAATAACCAGTTGTCGTTTTGTTGCAAAATCACCTACAACCATCTATATCAGCTCCAGTGTCATGAAGTAAGGATTCTCGATGAGTTCTTTTACGCGGTTCGTGAACATGACAGCCGTTGCACCGTCTGCCACTCGATGGTCAAACGACATAGATACGTTCATCATAGAACGGATCACGATCTCATCTCCGATCACAACAGGCGTCTTCTTTGTTTTATGAAAAGCCATAAGCGCAACTTCAGGATGGTTGATGATCGGTGTTGCTGCGATCGAGCCGAGCGGACCAACGTTTGAGATCGTAAACGTGCTTCCTGTTAAGTCAGAACTTTTCAGCTTGTTCGTCTTTGCACGTGTGATCTTGTCTTTCATGTCAACCGCGATGTCTCGTATATTTCTCTGTTCCACTTTTTGAATCACCGGTACGATCAAGCCTTCATCAGAGTCTGTGGCGATGCCGATATTTACGTTTTTCTCAAGACGAATAACTTCCTTTTCTTCATCCAGCTTTGCGTTAAAAATCGGGAAATCTTTTAATGCGATCTGAATCGCTTTTACGAACAACGCTGCAACAGACACGTTCATGCCACGCTTGTTATCTGGGTCCATCGCTTTAAGCTGTTTCTTCAGATCCATGACAGCTGTAACATCGATCTCTTCAAAATGAGTAACATGCGGAATCGTCGCAAGAGATTGAACCATTTTCTTCGCGATCTGCTTCCTGCGTCCTTTAAAAGGAATTTCTTCCGGGTCACTTGTTGAAAACACTTGAGTTGAAGCAGTCGCTTTTGCTTGCAAAGAACCAACTGGTGTTTCCTCTGTTTCTGCTGCTTTAGCAGGCTGATCCATAAAGTTATAAACGTCTTGATCTGTCACTCGTCCACCAGATCCTGTACCCACTATCTGTTCGATATCCACACCGTTCTCACGCGCAATTTTTCTCGTATATGGAGCAGCTAGAACACGTTTGTTCAGTGTTGCGATTCCGCCCGAAAAGGCAGTGTGACTTGGTGCTTTAACGATTTTTTCAACGACCGGCTGATCTTTACTTTCTAGAGCTTCTTCTCCTTTTTGAGAAGATGGCGCAGATGCAGCATCAATCGTTAAGATGACAGATCCGACAGTCACTACATCCCCCTCTTTTACCTTGATGTCTTTAATCGTTCCGGCTGCTGGTGAAGGAAGTTCGGCCGTTACTTTATCCGTTTGAACCTCTACTAAAGGCTGATCAACTTTAACGGAGTCTCCGGCTTTTACGAAAAAGTGTATAACTTCTCCTTCATGCATACCTTCACCGATATCATGCAATTTAACTTCTACCACTCACACTCACCTCCTAAAATTGCGTTACTTTTTCAATCGCTTGAACAACACGATCTGCACTTGGCAAATAATGATCTTCTAGTGCAAACATTGGCACCGGAGTATCAAAACCTGTTACTCGTTCGATCGGCGCTTTCATATAAAGGAAAGATGTATCATTGATCAATGACATGATCGTTTCTCCCAGCCCACCTGTTCCCGGTGCTTCGTGAACAATGACGGCACGACCCGTTTTTTGTACACTTTCAGCGATCATTTCTCTATCTAACGGATAGAGTGAACGAAGGTCAATCACGTCACACTTGATCCCTTTTTCTTCTGCAGTCTTTGCAGCTTTCATTACAACTTCGATCATCGCACCATAAGCAAAAATTGTTACATCGCTTCCCTCTTGTAGACGAGCAGCTTTCCCGAGTGGAACATTGTACTTTCCTTCAGGTACATCCATCTTTGTACTTCTGTAACAGCGCATCGGTTCTAGAAATAGGACTGGGTCAGGATCTTCAATCGCTGAAACAAGCATTCCTTTTGCGTCATACGGATTAGATGGAACAACAACCTTCATTCCTGGCATCCCCGTAAATAAAGCTTCAACAGAATCAGAATGGATTTCAGGTGCACGCACGCCTGCTCCAAATGGTGCCCGAATGACCATTGGCACTGTAAAATGTCCAAGTGTTCTCGCACGGATTCGAGACGCATGAGTCATGATCTGATTGAACGCAGGATAGATGAAACCAAGAAACTGCATCTCAGCGATCGGCTTAAAACCGTTCATCGCAAGTCCGATCGATGTACCGATAATGCCAGATTCAGCAAGCGGTGTATCAATAACTCGCTTCTCTCCAAATTCAGCAACAAGACCATCTGTTGCACGGAACACCCCGCCGTTCTGTCCAACATCTTCACCAAGCACGATAACGTTCTCGTGCTCTTTCATCATCACTCTCATGCCGTCTGTTACAGCTTGAACCATCGTTAATTTTTTCGTATCAACTAGCGTTGTCATTAGCGATCACCCCTTGAATGAGCGTATGCTTCTTTTTGGCTTTCGATCGGCCACGGATTTTCTGCGAACACATGATCAAACACATCGTTATAATGCGGTGCTTGTGCTTCTTCCATCTCTTTAACTGCTGCCTCGATCTCAAGCGTTAGTGATTCTTGAAGGTCTAGAGCCCATTTCTCATCCCACATGTTTTCGTTCTTCATAAATCGCTCAAGTCTAAGAATCGGATCTGTCGTTTCACGACGATTCACAGATTCTTCTTGGTTTCTATATTTCGAAGGATCATCTGCTGTTGTATGAGCTCCATAACGCCACGTTACAGCTTCAATCAACGTTGGTCCTTCCCCTTTTCTAGCACGTTCGACCGCTGTACGTGTGTGGAAATAGACGGCGAATACATCATTACCATCTAATCGAACGCCTTCCATCTCATACGCTACTGCTTTTTGAGCGATCGTTTTACTTTTCATCTGTTTTTCGATCGGCACAGAAATGGCAAACCCATTATTCTGATTAAAGAAAACAACTGGAGCGTTAAACACGCTAGCAAAGTTTAACCCTTCATGAAAATCACCTTCTGATGTAGCTCCATCTCCAAAGTAAACGATTGAAGCACGATCTGTACCTTTTAACTTTTCAGCCCAAGCTGCCCCAGTCGCATGAAGAAGCTGTGATGCGATCGGAACCGCTGGAGGAAAAATGTTCTTCCCTTCTGGAGGGATACACCCTTCCTGACGGCCTTTCCAATAAAGAAAAAGCGTTTTTAGCGAATGACCAAATGTCATCGTTGCCGCATGATCTCGATAAGTCGGGAACATCCAATCGCCCTCACCCATCACCATCGCGCTTCCAATCTGGGATGCTTCTTGCCCTTCAAAAGGAACGTACGTACCAATTCGTCCTTGACGCTGCAGGTTTACCCCTTTACGATCAAAAAGTCTAGAACGAAGCATCTTCGTGTAAAGCTCTTTCGTTAATTCCTCTGTGATCTCACCGCGGTATGTTTCATCATTCCACTCACCGTTCTCGTTAATGATCTGCATCTTTGGAAATAACTTTTCCATGGATAGAATCCCTCCTTAGTTTCGAACTTGCCATTTTGGTCTTCGGTTGTGAGCGAAAAAGCTGTTTCGTTTCGAACGAGCTGCAAGTTTTTCCTCACAGAAAAGATTTGCTGCTTCCATTGTAGATATCTGTTTTTTCGTGCTCTCACTATAGATCTGGATCAGACTGTCATAGATTGCTCTTGTTTTTGTTAATACACGAGCTTTATTCGGTCCATAAAGCTCATCAGCTACCTGAATGAGCCCTCCTGCGTTCACAATATAATCCGGACCATATAGGATTCCTTTTTGTTGCAGGTAAAGCCCATGTTTATCTTCTAAAAGCTGATTGTTGGCACTACCAACTATCGCTTTAACTTTCAACTGTTCGATCGTCTCGTCGTGAATGATTCCTCCTAACGCGCAAGGTATGAAGATGTCAGCGTCCACCCCGTAGATGTCGCTTCCCTCGACTACCTCCACATTTCCAGGCAGCAGTTCTGCTCGTTCTTGAATCATCTTTAACGCTTTTTCGTTAATATCCGTTACATAAATCTGCGCACCGGCAGCGAGCAGTTGCTCTGCGACCTTAAACCCTACTTTTCCTAATCCTTGTATCGAGTAGGACTTACCTGCGAGTTCATCTGTACCTTCGAGAGTCTGAATCGTAGCTTGAAGGCCATAGATAACTCCTTGTGCTGTTGGAACAGAAGAGTCGCCGCTGCCGCCATATTCCTCGGGTACCCCGACGATACAATTCGTTTCTTTTAACGCGTGAACAAAATCATCAGGCGTCGTACCCATATCCGTTCCTGTATAAAAGCGACCGTTTAAAGAATCTACAAACTGTCCGAATGCACGAAACAACTCTGGTGTACGATCTGTCGTGGGGTCTCCGATAATGACCGATTTACCCCCACCGAAGTCAACATCTGCACCTGCACATTTGTATGTCATACCTTTTGACAGTCTCAGAACGTCCTCAAGTGCCTCATCCACCGATCCGTACGGTCTCATTCTGCATCCGCCGAGTGCTGGGCCGAGTGTAGTGTTATGTATAGCGATAATTGCTTTGAGACCTGTTGATGGATCGTTACAAAAAACAACTTGCTCATGCTGTGATATTTTTTCAAACATGTGTAAATCCCCCTAGTGTGTCTCTCGTTACTCTATTTCTTTTTCGCTTTGCTGCTTTAAAGTGTAAGCGCTTTCATAATTGAACAAAAAAATTTAAATCTTCATTTCTTTTATTTTTTGTGAGATTGCTTCTCGTGGCAGAATATATTGTGTTACTTCTCCTTCACCTGCTATTGCTTTACCGTTATAGACGGTCACATCACATATGACAGCTTTACCTTTTACTTCTCTTAACGTTGCCGTTACAGTAAGCTCAGCGCCTTCTGGTGTCGGAGCCATATGCTTGGCTGCAACTCCTCCGCCGATTCCTTCTTCATGCTCTTCAAGATATGGCAATATAACCTGTCTCGCTGCCCATTCCATATGATAGACCATGCTAACCGTTGAATAGGCTGGATGGACAAGCTTTCCTTCAAATTGAGCAAACATATCGGGTGTAACGGTAGCTTTGATGGTCGCACTTTGGCCAACATTCATGCCTGATTTCATGCACACACCTCATATCTTTCATCTAATTTATATAACGTTTTCTTAACGTAATCATAACATTTTGTGTGATATCCGGTCAATGAATCCCCAGAATTGTTTGATTTGTAAGAAATATGAAAAATGTGCAAAAATGGTTCTGGAGGTGTTTTAATTAAATGGATGATTGTATATTTTGTGATCCCATGAGTTTTCCAGAACAAAAAATAGTGTTTGAGAATGAGAGCTGCTACTTTTTGCAGAGTCCGAGAGCTCAGGACATTTTACAAGGTGCGGGATTAATTATTCCAAAAGCTCATAAACAGACTGTATTTGATTTAAGTGAAAAAGAGTGGAGAGATACATATGAATTGATGCAGCAAGCAAAAAGATTGCTAGACTCAGAATTTTCACCTGATGGCTACAGCACGGGCTGGAACGTAAATACAGTAGGAGGACAGAGTATTCCTCACGCTCACTTTCATATCATCCCTCGATTTGAGGACGAGCCGTTTGCCGGCAGAGGAATACGTTCGTGGATAAAGTCGGAGGATAACCGCAGGCCTGGCAGTGTAAATAAGGCATTATAAAAATCTGCTATTCCACTTTTTATGTGATTGATGATCATTTCTATTTGATTCGTCATCTTTTTTATATGATTGATCACCATTTTTATGTGATCGATGCTGTTTTTTATGTGATTAAGCTTAGCGGACGCTTCCTACCCCATGAAAAAGCTGATATAGCATTTGCTATATCAGCTTTATTCTTATCATTTCCGCAACTGCTCCAATACTTCGTCGACTTTCGCATGATCTTCAGGAGTGTCATCCACGTGCTTCCACATAACATCTCCATTCCGATCAAACAGCCACGAACTTCCTTGAATGTTCACATCTTGATTTTTCACTGCGCTTAAAAAATGCTTTCTTTCCTTCTTATCTTTAGGCACAATGTCGCTTATCTTAACTTCACCTTTTAAGAGATCGGCCCCTACAGACAACATGCTTTTCACGGTCGTCATGTGGTGGTTCCCCATCTCCTCGTATAACTCAAGCTCCGGATCACCATAGATTTTAAACGGAAATGGGCCATGTACATTCAAAAACTCTTCGATTTGATCACGATTAGCTGGTGACACGGCTACAACCTTAACATCTGAACGTTCAAACTTCTCAAATGACTCACGCAACTGCGCAAGGAACTCTTGATAGTATGGTCAGCCAAGGTGTCTGACTAACACCACAAATGTTTTATCTTCACCAAACAATTCATGAAATGTAACAGATTTTGAACCTTCAATGGATAACACTTCCTGATCTAGTTTCAATCCAGATCGCCTCCTCGTATTATACGTTCGGATATTCCTGAGAAAGAGGGTGAAGCATGATCTCATCAACGACCATATGCTTTGGTGCGCTCGCCATGTAAGCAACAGCTTCTGCGATATCATCAACTTTTAACCAGTCTTCTTTAAAATCAAGACCTTGTTCAGAATCAGCAAAGTACGTATCGATCGCTCCTGGGTTCACAGTACCTACTCGTACTCCAAATTCTCTAAGTTCTTGTGCTAGAGACCCCGAAAATCCTTGAACCGCGTACTTTGTAGCTGTATAGACAGAGCCGTTCGCAATCGTTCTGCGACCAACATCTGATGAGATCGTGATAATCGTTCCCTCTTTTCTCTCTTTCATATGTGGAACAACCGCTGTACTACATAAGAATACACCTTGAACGTTGACTTCAAACATTTTTTGAAAGTCTACTAATGAATGTTCTTCTGCTAATTTAAACTGTCCTATACCAGCATTGTTTACTAGAATATCAATGTTTCCAAACGCTTCAAACGTTTGTTTAAATAATTCTGCTACGTCCGCTTCATTTGTCACATCGGCTTTTATGGCAAGAACATCGAAACCTTTAGCTTTTAACTCTTCTCCGGTTTTGAAGATACCATCAGAAGAACCAACGATCGCTAATTTTGCTCCTAATGTTCCTAGCTTTTCTGCTATAGCTTTCCCACACCCGCGAGTTGCTCCCGTTACTACTGCAATCTTGTCTTTCAACATCATTCATTCTTCCCTTCACTTCTGTATTTCACAAATTCTATTATTAACACAAAAAAGGCGCTAAAACCAATTATGGTCCGCGCCTTTCCCATTTTATTAGCTTTTCTTCAAGTCTGTTATAGCATGTATTTTGCTTTATATGAAAGTAGTTGATCTCCGTTTCAGACGCTCGCTTTCCGGGGGGCGTGCGGTGAGCCACCTCGGCACTTTGCGCCCATAGGTGTCTCACCTGTCCCGCTGATCCCCCAGGAGTCTCGCATCTTACACTCCAATCAACTTGTCAATGATGCCTTTGAAAATACCCAAAAGGCACAAATCTCTGAGACAAGAAGCTTTTTTATCGTTAGCAAAAAAGAATATTTTTAAAAAAGTCCAAGCATGTTAACGAATACGATGATGATTACAACAGGAACAACATAACGGATCAGCATAAGCCATAGCGCAAAGCCTTTTACCGAAACAGAGGAACCTGCTCTAAACTCTTGAAGAAGCATCTCTCTAGGATAACGATAGCCTACAAACAGCGCGATGAATAACGCACCTAAAGGAAGCAGGATGTTACTAACTAAATAGTCGAGTTGATCAAAGATAATCTTATCAAACAGCGTGAAATCTGACCATACGCCATAAGACAAAGTAGATGGTACTCCGAATGCAAAGATAAGGATACCAATGATCCATGACCATTTTGCACGGTTCTTAAGTTCACCCTTTGTGATTGATGCAACGATGATCTCTAACATCGAGAAAGCGGATGTAAGGGTCGCAAACAAGAACAATGCCAAGAACACGATAAAGAATAACTGTCCAAAAACGATCTGATCAAAAACGGCAGGAAGTACAACGAAAAGCAATCCAGGTCCTTCTGTTGGTTCTAGACCTAATGAAAATACACCTGGGAAGATCGCTAAACCTGCTAATAAGGAAATCAATACGTTCAGTAATACGATCGTTGTCGCTGATTTTGTAAGACTTTCTTTTTTACTCAAATAAGAGCTGTACGTTACCATTACAGAGATACCTACACTTAATGAGAAGAAAGACTGACCTAATGCAAATAGGATATCGTCTCCACCGATCTTAGAAAAGTCAGGAAACAAGAAGAACTTTACGCCTTCCATCGCATTATCAAGCGTTAATGAACGAATAATCAAAACAGCAAACAAAACAAAAAGAGCTGGCATCATAATTTGGTTTGCTTTTTCGATACCGTTCTTAATCCCGCGACTTACAACGAAAATCGTGATCATCATAAAGATGAACTGAGAGATCAAAACCGGCCATGTACTAGAGATCGATTGGCCAAACATTTGACCAAAGTCATGATTAAAGAAGTCCCCGGAAAAACTTTTACCCAGGTAGAGTACGATCCATCCACCGATTACACTGTAAAATGATAATAAGATAAATGCTGTCGCTACACCCATTCTGCCTAACCAAGGCCATGCAGAACCTGGCGCGATCTTTCGATAAGCAGAAACAGCCTCTTTTTGCGCTCCTCGGCCGATAACAAACTCAGCCATCAATAGTGGAAAACCGATTAGAAACGTAAACAACAAAAAGAGGATAAAAAAAGCTCCCCCGCCGCTAGTACCGGCGACATAAGGGAATTTCCAAATCGCACCGAGTCCGATTGCTGATCCTGCTGCAGCTAGAATAAAGGCTAACTTTGACGTCCACTGGTCTTGCTGATTCATAATTACATACACCCTCCTGTTACTATAACTACTGAATTAGATGAAACGATTGTTTAACATACTTACTGCTTCTCTTGCTTCTTTCATCATGGTCTCTAGCAGATCTTTTACGCTCGGCACATCTGAAATCGCACCCGCGATCTGACCGCTATTAATAAAACCGTTCTCCAAGTCCCCTTTTACAGCTCCTAAAATATGATGATCTTCTGAGGTGTGTGTAATAAACTCTTCAGGTGAGACGCCATTTTTTTCAAGTTGAATTAACTTTTGAGCATAAGGTGTATCATAAATTCTTCTGATCTTTCCTGTTGAGCGGCCAACGATTAACGTGTTGGTATCATCTGCCTCTACTAAGGAAGTTTTGTATCTTTCATGAAAAGGCGCTTCCTTTGTTGCAATGAATCGAGTTCCCATCTGAACACCTTGGGCACCAAGAGCAAATGCAGCTGCCATACTGCTCCCATCAGCAATACCTCCAGCAGCGATGACAGGAATCTGTACGCTTTTGGATACCTGCGGCAACAGAACCATTGTCGTTGTCTCATACGGTGAGTTAAGTCCCGCTGCTTCATAGCCTTCAGCCACTAGCAGATCTGCCCCTGCTGCTTCGGCTTTTTTAGCATGATAGACAGAAGCCACAACACAAATAACCTTTAAGCCGTGTTCCTTTAGTTTCGGTATGTAAGGAGCTGGATTGCCTGCAGATAAGGAAACAACTTCCACTTTATGTTTGATCAGAAGTCTAAGAATTTCTTTTACATTTGATGCAACGGTTAAAGGTACATTAACAGCAAATGGACTGTCTGTCATCCCCTTTGTTGCAATTATCAAATTTTCTATCTCTTCAGGTGACATCGTACCAGCACCGATTGTGCCTAACCCACCTGCATTTGATATAGCAGAAGCTAGTTCTGCATTACTAACATTTCCCATTCCGCCTTGAAGGATTGGATACTGAATGTTTAACAATTCACAGATGCGATTCAATTTCTCCACTTCCCATTCTAACCTTTGTTATACTGAACCTATAACCTGTTACGAGGGAGGCTCATAATGAAATACACGTTTAATGGCAAAACACCAGATGTTCATGAAAGCGCTTTTATCGCGCCTGGGGTTCACCTAATTGGCGACGTCACTGTAGAAGAAGGAGCTAGCGTCTGGTTTAACTCCGTTCTTCGAGGTGATGAAGGACCGATCTTCATCGGCAAAAAGACTAACGTTCAAGACAATTGCACGCTACACCTCTATGAAGGATATCCCCTCATTCTAGAAGATGAGGTGTCGATCGGTCACAACGTCATCCTGCACGGATGTACGATTAAAAAAGGCGCACTCGTTGGTATGGGTTCTACCATTCTTGATGGTGTAGAAATTGGTGAACAAGCCTTCATCGGTGCGAATACACTGATCCCTCCCGGCAAGAAAATACCGCCGCGTGTCATGGTCATGGGGTCACCGGGTAAAATCATACGCGAACTGAACGACGATGATCTAAAGCTCATTCAGCTTACGATCGACACGTATTATGAAAAAGGGAAACAGTTCCGTGACGAATTAAAAGAATAGTAGAAAAGCACTTTCGTACGATAACTTGCGAAAGTGCTTTTAAAATTGTCCAATCTAGCTAGATAGTTTTATGACCGGTTCTCCTGAATAAGAGGATGATTAAGAGCATCAAACTCTGAATCTTTCTTTAGATCGTTTCCATCCGAATAGATGCTTTCAAAGAAACGACTTGCAGGTCCTGCTAATGCTCGGTAATAATCACTAAAGAGCGAAGCTGCGTGATCCCCTAGCCATTCTGCATGAAGTAGCTCCTTCGGAAGACCTGGATCGATAAACAGGAACTTACGATATTCGTGAACAAGCTTTGTACGCTCTACAAAGCACTCTCCGTCTGTCATCTCACCTTTTTCAATCTTATTCTTATGGATCACATATTTTTGAGAATACGTTACGATGAACTCGTTGTATTTCTCGTTAATGTCATTCAGATCCCAACACTCAGAAACTAGCTTTTCATTCTCATTCGGACCATTGTAGACCGCTGTAAAAGAATGAACATAGTCTTTGATCTCATATTTATCGATCATGGATTGAATCTGCTCAGAGTATGCGTGCGGTGAGATCCAGAAGCTGTTAGCGAGTAGACCAAATCCGCTCCAGACCAGTTCTTTTCGAAGCTCATCACGAATGCTTCTTTTCTCTTCAGGAATCGTATAGGTGAACATCATCCATTCGCCGTTCCACGGTTCCTGTTGCGCGTTAAAAATTCTCTTGGCTGCTTCGTCCATCCGCTTTTTTCCACGCTCCGTTAAAAAATAATAACTTTTATTGCCTTGTTTTCTAGCTGCGATCCAGCCTTGCTTATTCATTCTGGAAATCGCTGCTCTTACGGCCTGTTCGTTGTGACCAAACTCTTCTAACAATCGAATCAAGCTGCCGATCCATATCTCACTGCCATAATGCCGGATATAGTCTCCGTATAAAGTGAATATCATGGAGCGTGTGTTTAAACTATTCTGCATGTTCATACCCTCATTTGTACCTGTTATTGTCTGTACAATCCTACCATAAAGAAAACTTAGCCGACATCAAGTCTTTCACGTCAGAACTTCGTTGCACTTATATTATCGAATTAAATCTGTAACCTGGTCGAAAATCATTGTACAAAAAAGTTACACTCTATGATAGTGGAATTATTGAGACAGAAACAAGTTACTCTCCCTTAAATACTGGGGGTCTTTTTTCTCCGAATGCAACAAGTGCTTCCATTCGATCTTTTGTAGGAATCGTCACTTCGTACGCTTTCGCCTCAATCGCAAGTCCTGTCTGAAGATCCACTTCCGTTCCATGCTTGATTGCATACTTTGCTTGCTGAACGGCTACTGGTCCATTCTTCATGATAAGACCAGCATAGTTTTCACAAACCGCCATCAATTCTTCTCTTGACGTCACTTGGTTTAAGATGCCGTATGAAAATGCTTCTTCGGCCATCATCTTTTTCGCTGTTAAGATCAGTTCCATCGCTTTCGCTTGACCGATCAGTCTCGGAAGACGCTGAGTTCCTCCCGCACCAGGAATGATCGCCCAACTAAGTTCTGTCAGACCCATCGACGCTTCTCTTACAGAAACCCGCAGATCACAGGCAAGAGCTAATTCGAAGCCTCCTCCAAATGCATGGCCATTGATCGCACAGATCGTAGGCTGCGGCAACGCTTCAACAGCAGAGAACACATCGCGAATCTTACGTACATTTCTTCTTACTTCTGATTCACTCAGTGTACGGCGTTCTTTTAGATCAGCTCCTGCACTGAATGCTTTTTCCCCTGCACCTGTAAAGATCACAACGCGAACATCATTGTTGTGATGAATGTCTTCTACGACTTCTTCAAGCTCTTTTAACGTTGAAAAGTTAAAGCAGTTTAAAACTTCTGGACGGTTTAAGGTTACATATGCAACATAATCTTTTACTTCGTATAAAATAGCACTCATGTTAGATGACCCTCCTATTCATTGATCGCTTCAACTACGGAAGCAATACCTTGGCCCACACCGATACACATTGTTGCTAGACCGTAGCGCGATCCCTGCTTTTTCATTTCATGAATAAGCGTTGTTAAAATACGCGCACCACTTGCTCCTAGCGGATGGCCGAACGCAATCGCACCGCCGTTTACGTTAACTTTACCAGAATCTAATCCAAGCTCTCTCATACAGGCAAGCGATTGTGACGCAAAAGCTTCATTCAACTCCACCAAATCCAGGTCAGCAATAGAGAGACCTGCGCGCTTCAGTGCTTTTTTGGAAGCTTCGATCGGGCCTACACCCATTATAGCGGGCTCAAGACCTGCAACACCGGATGATACATAACGGGCCAGAGGTTTTAATCCTAACTGATCCGCTTTTTCACGGCTCATCAAAAGTAAGGCAGAAGCTCCATCGTTGACCCCAGACGCGTTTCCTGCGGTTACGCTTCCGTTTTTAAACAACGGTTTAAGCGTACCAAGCTTTTCGAGTGACGTTTCAGGACGCGGGTGTTCATCTTCTGTAACCCACGTTTCGTTTCCTTTTCGGTCTACTACTCTTACAGGAACGATTTCTTCTTTAAAACGGTTCTGTCCGATAGCTTCTTTTGCTTTCTGCTGTGAATCATAAGCGAATTTATCTTGTTCTTCTCTTGTAATTCCATATTTCTTCGCTACGTTCTCTGCTGTTTCAGGCATAGAATCTGTACCGAATTTCTCATGCAGAAGCGGATTCACAAAACGCCATCCGATCGTCGTATCAAACATTTTCATATCACCACGAGGATAGTCGACTTCAGGTTTCCCTATTACGAGTGGTGCACGTGTCATACTCTCCGTTCCACCCGCTATGAAGATATCTCCTTCACCAGCCAAGATGGCTCTGGCACCGTAAATGACCGCATCCATACCAGATCCGCATAAACGGTTGATCGTCGTTCCACCTACTTCAACAGGAAGTCCAGCAAGTAAAGCAGACATTCTTGCCACGTTACGATTATCTTCTCCTGCTCCGTTTGCGTTTCCGAATATCACTTCTTCGATCTCGTGGACAGGAAGTTCAGGGTTTCTTTCCACAAGCGCTTTGATTACTACTGCACCTAGATCATCGGGGCGAACCGTTTTCAGTCCACCTTTGTATCGTCCTATAGGCGTACGAACAGCATCAACGATGACGACCTCTCTCATCACTTTTTCACCCCGCTATCTTCTGTGGTGTAGTCGTATACCCCTTTACCTGACTTTCGGCCAAGTCTTCCCGCTTTTACATACTTCACTAAAAGGGGTGCCGGACGATATTTTTCACCTAACGTTTTATGAAGGTAGTTCAAATTATTCAACCGTGTATCAAGACCTACTAAATCGCCAAGTTCAAAAGGTCCCATCGGAAAATTCAAGCCCAGTTTAATCGCTTTATCGATGTCTTCTGGCGTTCCTACGCCTTCTTGCAGCATATAGAACGCTTCATTCCCAATCATAGCTGAAATCCGGCTTGTAACGAATCCTGGGAACTCATTAACGGTTACGGTTTCTTTCCCCATCTTCACAGCAGCTTCCTTGGCAAGTTCAACCGTCTCATCGTTTGTTTCATGCCCGCGTACGATCTCGACAAGTGGCATTCTATGAACTGGGTTAAAGAAATGCATCGCGATTACTTTTTCAGGACGTTTCGTAAATGAACCTATTTCTGTCGGACTCATCGTAGAAGTGTTTGTCGCAAGCACACAATGTTCAGGTGCTGAACGGTCTAGTTCTTCAAAAACAGCACGCTTGATCTCTATGTTTTCTGGAACAGCTTCAATCACTAAATCTGCACCGCTAACGGCCGCTGAGAGATTCGTAGCATACGAAAGTCTTGCTTGTGCTTCTTCAGCCGCACTTTGTGATAACTTTCCGCGAGATACTGCTTTTGAAAAAATAGAATCGATCTCTTTTTTTGCATTTTCAAGTTGTTCTTCTTTTACATCAACGAGTTGAACATCAAAACCGCCAACTGCGCTCACATAGGCGATTCCTCTTCCCATCACACCAGATCCGATGACTATAGCATTTTGTAACAATAGTCTCTCCTGCCTTTCTTTTAAACAAATGTTTAACGTTTTGTATGCAATACTGCTTTTGAAGGAGGTTAATTTCCGCTGCAAGGCTTGCTTTCCGCAGGGTGTGCGGTGAGCCCATTCGCCGCTTTGCGTCATTGAACGGTCTCACCTGTCCCACTCATCCTGCAGGAGTCTCGCCTTTCCGCTCCAATTAACTATTCAATGAAGTAGTAATTTAAATCTCTTTGCAGCAAATTCTTGTATAAAAAGCGAGCACTAAGGCCCGCTTTTGTTTTGTTCTTTACTAAATAAATCACTGACAGAAAAGCTTTAAAACCTTCTGTTAAAGGTGATTGTAGTGGAAGATGCGAGACTCCTGCGGGACAGGCCGGCAGGTGAGACACTTAAGAGTGAAACGCTTCAAATGTGGCTCACCGCCTGCCCCGCGGAAAGCGAGCATCTGAAACGGAAATCAACTCTCCCACAAGCAACAAAGCTTAAATAAACAGTTATTTTGTTTTTACAGATTAAAAGGATTCAACGGACGTGATCCTGTGTAGGACACGACGCTCTTTGTTTCTGAGTAAAGATCAAGTGTCTCAATGCATAGCTCTCGGCCGAAACCTGATTGCTTGTAGCCGCCGAACGGTGTTCCTGGGAATGCTGAGAACGGTGAGTTGATCATGATCGTTCCAGCTTGAATCATGCCTGCTACTCGCGTTGCTTTTGCGTGATCTTTCGTCCAGATCGCTGCAGCTAAACCAAAGTCTGTGTTGTTTGCTAGTTTCACAGCCTCTTTTTCGTCCTTAAACGTTGATACAACGACAACCGGTCCGAAGATTTCTTCTTTGACTACTTTCATTTCTTCATTTACATCTGTGATGATCGTTGGAAGATACCAGTGACCGTTTTCAAAGCCATCCACTTTCGCACGTCCACCGCCTAAAAGGATGGTTGCTCCTTCTTCTTCAGCAGATTTGACGTAGCCATCGATCACTTCCAACTGACGCTCTGAAATAATCGCCCCAACATGGGTACCTTGATCGAGCGGATTACCAAGTACAAGTTTTTTCGCTTTTTCAACGAACTTCTCCATGAACGCATCATATACACTTTCCTCGATATAAAGACGAGAACGTGCTTCACAGGATTGACCTGTATTGTAGAAAATACCAAATAATGAGCCGTCGACTGCCGCATCAATATCTGTATCCGCAAAAACTAAGTTAGGAGATTTCCCGCCAAGTTCAAGTGTCACACGTTTTAACGTTTGAGATGCTTTTGCCATGATGTCTTTTCCTGTTCCTGTTTCACCAGTGAACGCTACTTTATCAACACCTTCATGTTCAGCAAGGTATGAACCTACTGTAGCTCCGTCACCTGTAATGATGTTTACAACACCTTCTGGAACACCCCCTTCGTGGCAGATCTCCGTCATTACGATCGCTGTGAGTGGCGTTAAGCTAGCAGGCTTTAAGATAACTGAGCAACCTGTTGCGATTGCAGGTGCGATCTTCCACGCTGCCATCATCATCGGATAGTTCCAAGGAATAATCTGTGCGCATACTCCTAGAGGTTCTTTTAACGTGTAGTTCATGAATGGTCCTGGCAAAGGGTTCACAGCACCGCGGTGGCTGACAATCGCACCTGCGTAGAACTCAAAATCTTCGATCGCTTGCATGACTTGACCTTGTGCAGCGCTTAATGATTTTCCGCTGTTTAAAATTTCAAGCTCAACAAGTTCGTTATAACGAGAACGCATGATACTAGCGATCTTGTTCATCGTGCGAGAACGCTTGTTTACAGGAGAACGCTTCCATTTTCCTGTTTCAAAAGCTGTTCTTGCCGCCTCAACAGCACGATCAACATCCGCTTTTGTTGCTTTTGCTACTTTCGCTAACGCTTCACCTGTTGCTGGGTTATATGTAATAAAGTATTCTCCCTCAGATCCACTAACACTTTGTCCGCCAATAACCATTTCGTATACATCACGTTTTACCGCTTTTACTTCTGTCTTTGTACTCATGTTCTCCACTCCTTTTGGTCTAGATGTCTATTTTCCTGTGAATGCTGGTTTTCTCTTTTCTATAAATGCATGCAAACCTTCTTGATGATCCGCTGACTCTCCAGCAATTTTTTGCGCTTGTGCTTCATATTCCAACACTTCGTTCAAATCGCTTTCCCAGCTTTTATTCATATAGCGTTTGATGAGGCCGATTGCTTTTGTTGGCATGTTTGCTAGTTTCTCAGCGAACGTTTCCACTTCAAGCATGAACTCTTCTTCACTTACCGTTTTAGTAACGAGACCAAACTCTTTCGCTTGTTGAGCGGTAATCTTCTCGCCTAACACAGCTAGCTCCATCGCTTTTGCGTGTCCTACTAAACGCGGCAAGAAGTACAGATTGCCCGAGTCAGGTACGAGACCCACATGAATGAACGCTTCTATGAAACTCGCTTTCTCACTTGCGATACGGAAGTCACAAGCTAGAGCGAGACTCATTCCTGCACCAGCTGCAACACCGTTCACGGCTGCGATTACAGGCTTCTCCATGGCAACTAGTGCTTGCACCATCGGATTGTATCCTTTTCGCAGAACATCGCCATAATCAGTGCCCTCTGGTGAACCTGTTAAGTCTTGACCTGAACAGAATGCACGCCCAGCGCCCGTTATAACAACGGCTCTCACATTGCTATCTTTGTTAGCTTCTTTTATCGCTGAAACCATTTCCTTATGCATGAGTGAAGTGAATGCATTGAGTTTATCCGGACGATTTAAAGTAATCCAAGCCGTTTTCCCTCTTGTTTCGTAGCTGATCGTTTCAAACATGTTCATACCCCCTCTACTTCCCTTTAAATTCGGCTGGACGCTTTTCAACGAAAGCCTTCATGCCTTCTTTTTGATCCTGAGACGAGAATAATAGATAAAAGTTTTTACGTTCGAACTGCATGCCTTCGTGTGTGGAATAATCAATAGACTTATAAACGGTCTCTTTTATTAAACGAGTAGATAATGGCGCTCTGGATGCGACAATTTTCGCATACTTTTTCGCCTCGTCCACGACAAGTTCAGGTGCGATGACACGGTTGATCACTCCGTATTGAAGAGCTTCATTTGCTGTCATCGGATCACCGAGCCATAGCCACTCAAGCGCTTTTTTCTGACCCATCAGTTTTGTTAGTTTTACCGTCCCACCAGCACCTGGCATCACACCAAGTTTGATCTCAGGAAATCCGAACTGTGCGTTTTCTGCCGCGAAGAGGATGTCTGCGCATAACGCTAGTTCAAAACCTCCTCCGAAACAGTAACCGTTGACGGCACCGATGATCGGCTTTTTGATCGTTGCGAGACGATCCCATTCTTTAAACTGGTTTAATAGTTCAAGCGAGACCGCTGTATCTTCTTTCATCTCATCAATGTCGGCACCGGCGGCAAATGCACGCTCACTGCCTGTTAAAACAATTGCTTTTACCTCATCATTACGGTCGAAGCTTTCAAAAGCTTCTAATAGTTCCGTAACCATCGGCCTGTTGATCGCGTTTAACACGCGCGGCCTGTTTAATTGAATAGAGGCTATCCCATCTTCAACAGAGGTTAGAATTGTTTCGTAATTACTCATTGATTTCCTCACCGATCATGAGCGTTACAAGTTCAGCAGCAAAGCTCATCAAGTCTTTTCCAGAAGCTTTACCTTCATCAGACTTCATCGCCGCTTTCAACGCATCGTGATCGTCATAGTACATTTCACAAAGAATGTGATAATCGCTTTTCCCCATCGGCGAACCTACGATTTTCGTTACTTCCATTTTGCGAAGTCCAGGAATTTTTTTCGTGATCTCAGTATGTTGTCCAAAATAGTGGTCATCGAACTGCTCCAAGTTTTCCGGTGTTTTGTAAAGTGCGATTAGTTTTACCATGTGTGTTGCCTCCCTATTTTCAAACTCATTATTTGTCTTACCCCATGTCAGCAACAGGTTTCATCGCTTCAAACGGGTTCTTGCACGACTTGCAATATAGGATACTTCTGCAGGCTGTAGGTCCAAAGATGTTTTCCATCGTTACGTATGTTGATCCACAATACGGACAATCGATCTCCCAAGGCTCACCCATGACATGGTTCGCTGGTGGAGGCGAGATGCCGAACTCTTTTAAACTCTCTCGCCCCTCTGGTGTAATGCGGTCTGTTGTCCACGATGGTGTAAATACAAATTTCACTTCTGCTGAAGTAATTCCTTCTACATTTTCAATCGCTTTTTTTATATCTCGTTCGATGATGTGCAGAGCTGGGCAGCCAGAGAACGTAGGTAGAACAGAAATTCTTACCTTATCATCTGTCACGTCCACTTCATGCACCATCCCGAGATCCAATATGCTGACAGAGGCGATTTCAGGATCTTTTACATCCCCAAGCGCGTCCATCACACTATCAATCATGCTGCTCTTTAATTCGGACACGTGGTTCATCTCCTTTCTAAATCGTCTTACCAGCCAGTTGCAGGATTTGTTGCATAAACTTCAGACAGTGTTGCAGTTGCTTGCTTCAAGTCTTCCGTGTGCACGCCGTTTCGGCCGTTGCCTCTTTCCATGCGAGGTTCACCGGGATAAGAAGCACCTACTTCTTTTAAGACAGCTTCAATCTTGTTGTTCCATCTCTTCTTCATAACGTTCTCATCATCGATCAAGTTCGCCTTTACGATATCTTCATAGTACGGTCCGAGCGTAAGAACTCCGCCAAAGTCTTTCCAAACCTTTTGGATAGCTGCTGTCATTCGCAGGATCGCTTCATCTGTACTGGTCATGAGCTGCTTGAACCAAATCTCCCAGTGCATCAGGTGGTAATACTGCTCTGTCATGATTTTGCGTGCTGCTTCTGCCAAAGGTTCATAGGATGAGTGGCGTAGTGAATCTAGACGTATATGTTTGTGTACAGCGTAAAAGTAGTTCCGTACAACAGTGAATGCCCAGTCATAATCTGGTTCTTTTAAGTATGTTCCAGGTCCGTTCACTTCTTCTAGGATGATCGCATTTCGAAACTGATTAGGCGATCGTAAGTGAGCGATTCTGTCAGCTTCGCCTTCTCCAATGTTCTCTAGCAAGTTATAATACAGGTTTGCGTGCCCCATCATGTCTTGTGAGATGGATGAGAATGCAACATCCTCTTCAATATGCGGTGCTAGACCAAGCCACTCCGATCCGCGAAAGGCAAGAAGAAAATCATCGTCTGCAAGCTGATAGAGAAGCTCGATCAATGCTTTCTTTTCTTGTGGTTTTAACGTTTCTTGTGTCATGAATTGTCTCCCCTTCCGCCAAGGATGTGCTGTTCGGTAAACTGCTCCTGATTATAGTCGCGCCACTTCTTCTTTAGATATCCGTATCCTTTTGTTTCTCTATATTGTTTATCAAGACGTTTTAGCATCTCTCTTTCGTCTTGGTTAAGCCCTCTGATGTTCTCTCTCTTAACAACCCAGATGTCAGCGACCGTTTCTCTTCTGAAAAAGTTCTCTTTTGCCATGATGAGCGCCATATCCGCGTTTGGTGCTAAAAGGCTGAAGCTATGCTGAAACGGAGATTTGTCTGTTTTTTTGCTGAATACTTCATATACATTATAAAATTCGTTTGTTGATTCGTTCACCTTTGTTTCTCTCCTTTCCGCTGTTAGATCGCCTTTTTAGCAGCGAGCGCCGTTCGTACCCACTCGTTATTTTTGTATGAGCGGCGACGCAAATCTAAACGATTCTGTGATTGTGGTCCGTTACCTGAAACGATTTGTTTGAACTTGCTCCAGTCAGCGTCCTTATAGATCCACATCTGGCTGTCTTCATCAAATCGGATCGTATCGTCTGGAATCGTTAATCCAAGCGACCAAATACGCGGAATATATTTAGTGAAGAACTCTTGTCTAAGGTCCTCGTTTGTTTTTGTACGGATTTTGTACATGATGTTCTTATCAGCGTTTGAATTTCCGGTTTCTTTTGCTGACTTTGGTCCGAAGAACATGATCAGTGATTCCCACCAGCGGTTTAATGAATCCTGAAGCATTTCACGCTGTTCCGGCGTTCCTTCTGCCATCGCTAAAATGATGCTCTCGCCATGCTGTGCGTGGAAGACTTCCTCTGCACAGATACGCTTTAAGGCTCTAGCGTATGGACCATAAGAAGAATCAAGCATCATGCTCTGAGAGATGATTGCCGCTCCATCCACAAGCCACGCGATGATTCCCGCATCGCCCCATGTTGGAGCATCCATATGAAACACGTTATGAAATTTTAATTTGCCTGAAAAAAGATCTTCCATGATGTCGTGGCGGTTCTTGCCAAGAGGTGCCATCAAATCTTCTGCCACACGAAGCAAAAGCTGTCCATGTCCCATCTCATCCTGAACTTTAGCCATGATCGCAAGTTTGCGGTGAAGAGAAGGCGCTTTAGGTACCCACTCTTTTTCTGGAAGCGCTCCCATAATTTCCGAAATGCCATGCATAGAAATCAAACGAATCAGCTGCAGGCGATAATCTTCCGGCATCCAGTCATCCGGTTCAATCTTTTCACCAGCGTTGATCCGATCAAGAAAATGAGTCATCTTCTCTTCTTCACTAAGCTGATTAAAACTCATACCAACTGTCATGTTGTTTCCCTCCTGTTATATTACGTTTATTTACCGTAATTATAAATTAACGTCATACAATTGAAAAGTAATTATACGCCCATTTTTTTCTGTACCCGTCTGACCACACGGATTGCCTTCCCTTCAGAACGCGGAATCCCTTTTGGTGGATACACTTTAATATTCATGGATACAAGGCATGTGTCTTTAACTTTCTTTGTGATCGTCTTCTTTAATAGGTGCGTCGCCTCATGATTTTCGTCTCCGTTTGTTACAGCATAAAGTTGTTCCGTCATCTCAACATGAAGTTCGATATGTTCTTTTAAGCCTTCTGTTAAAATATGAACTTGATAGTGAGGAACGATATCCTCTATCGAAAGAAGACAATTCTCAATCTCAGACGGAAACACGTTAACTCCACGGACGATAATCATGTCATCGATCCGTCCCTTAACACGGCTCATTCGTATGGAAGTCCTTCCACAACTGCAAGGTACTCGATTAATGGAAGCAATATCTCCTGTCCGATATCGGATGATCGGAAAAGCTTCCTTTGTTAAACTCGTAAACACAAGCTCTCCATACTGACCATCTGGCATTGGTTCGAGCGTATCAGGATTAATAATTTCAGCTAAAAAATGGTCATCCATAATATGAAGGCCATCCTGGGCTTCATGGCATTCCATCGCAACCCCGGGCCCCATCACTTCACTCAATCCATAAATATCCATCGCTTTGATATTTAATTTTTCTTCGAGCGTTGATCGCATCTCTTCAGACCACGGCTCTGCTCCAAATATTCCGTATTCTATTGAAGTCGCTTTCGGATCTTTTCCTAGCTCCTCCATCTTTTCAGCAATGGTTAGGATATAAGAAGGAGTTCCGCATATCACCTGTGGTTTAAAGTCTTCGATTAAAAGGATCTGGCGTTCTGTATTACCGCCCGATACAGGAACCGTAATCATGCCAAGTCGCTCTGATCCGTTATGAAGTCCGAGCCCCCCTGTAAAAAGGCCATAGCCATATGCATTATGAAGGACATGACCTGGTTCTCCACCTGCAATGGCGATAGAACGCGCAACCATGTTGCTCCACCTGTCAATATCACCTTCTGTATAGCCAACTACTGTCGGTTTTCCGCTCGTTCCAGAAGAGGCATGCAGTCGGACAAGGTGATCGTTTGGAACTGCGAAAAGTCCAAATGGATAATGATCGCGAAGGTCTTTTTTTACGGTAAAAGGAAGTTTTTGAAGATCGTCTAATGTATCAATTGAAGAGGGATTAATTCCTTTTTCGTCAAATGCATTTTTGTAAAAAGAGACATTCTCATATACGTTGTTTACCGTCTGCTTTAACCGATGAAGCTGCAGCTCTTCTTTTTCATCACGACTCATACATTCCACTTGTGGATGGAGGATCATTCTTTCATCTCCCTTTATAATATGTAAGCGATTACAATTGAGATTAAAAAAATATGACGTTTTTGTACCGTTATCTAATTATTGTGTGATGTATTTGGTTTCAGCTTATCATTTATAATAATTTTCTGTCAAATGAAAATACAAAGCTGAAATGACCGTTAAGCCCCGAACAGCACATCATTTCCTGAATGGGATACGTTTTTTGTATCCTAGTCAGGAAAGAATGTGACCTCGAGGGGCTGGTCATTGAAGCTGGACTGATTTTGAGTGCTGAAACAGCCGTTTAGACACGAACAGCACTTTACTCTTTTCTGAAGACACGCTCTTTGTGTCACAAGAAAAGTGTAAAGTGACCTCGAGTGTCTGGCTGTTGAAGCCGGATAAAATACAAAGCTGAAATGACCGTTAAGCCCTGACATAGAAAACACCGTTTGTGTAGTTTACAAACGGATGTTGCACTTGTGCCTGTGGTGCCAGCACATCATTTCCTGAATGGGATACGTTTTTTGTATCCAAGTAAGAATAAGATGGTTTTGTTTGAACTTCTGTTGTACTAAGTACTCTTATTTGTTGTAACAAAGCACTGTTTGATCAAGAAACAATTTTTTTCACCTAACACTATGTATCTCATTAGAAAATCAGCTCTTAGACGAGTTCCCCTTTATACCAACCCGGGTATATCGAAGGTGGATTCGAGAAATTTCAAAAGTAATTCAAGAAATTTTGGACTTATTCCGGCGAGTTTTGGCTATAATCCGGCGAATTTTCCTCATATATCGGCGAGTCTACAAAAATCGACAAGCTCCACCCCACCATATACCCTCAACCTCCAACAACAAGCCCCACACACTCGCCAGCTACAACGCCACTCACAAGGTTTTAGTTTAAGAAACAACAAAAAAGAAGCTGATCATACAAAGGACAAACTCAAGCCCTTTACTTAATCAGCTTCTACACACTCTTTTAATTAATAAAGAAGATCCAAGAACTCCTGACGCGTTACATTCCCGAAGTAATGGCTCAAATCAAGGTCTCCAAGCACTTCCTCGATCGCCTCACGGTCATAACGAACACCGTTCAGCTTGTTTTCAATATCTGATACGTCACCTACACCAAAGAAATCCCCAAAGATCTTACTTTCTTGAATAATTCCTTTTACGATATGAAGACGGATATCTACGGAGCCTGCAGCAAATCGGTTCGAAAGTTCTACATTGAACTTCGGTGACTTGCCGTAGTTCCAATCCCAGTTGGCATACCGTTCTCTTGAGATCTTGCGGATTTCTTCCCAATCGCTTTCCGTCAGTTCATACTTTGGAATAGAATCGAATTCTTCAAACAGATATGTTAATAGCGTCTGTTTGAACTCTTCCATCGTCATATCTTCATCCAAGTGCTCACGGATATTTGTTACTCGGCTGCGGATGGACTTGATTCCTTTTGACTCGATCTTGTCCATACGTACATTTAGAGCAGAGACTACATTTTCGATCTCAGAATCAAAAAGCAAAGTGCCGTGGCTAAACATACGGCCTTTCGTAGAAAACTGAGCGTTGCCGGAAATCTTCTTTCCGTCTGCCAAAATGTCGTTTCGTCCGCTTAATTCAGCGTTCACACCAAGTTTATTAAGTGCTTTTACAACAGGGTCGGTAAACTTCTTGAAATCATGAAACGAATTCCCGTCATCTTTTGTAATAAAGCTGAAGTTTAAGTTTCCGAGGTCATGATACACGGCACCGCCACCTGATAAACGACGAACCACATGAATGCCTTCATCACGAACATAGTCCGCGTTGATCTCTTCAACGGTATTCTGGTTCTTACCGATGATAATCGATGGTTCATTTATATAAAAAAGCAAATACGTTTCATTGATGTCTAAATGTTTTAAAGCGAACTCTTCTATAGCTAGATTCACTCTTGGGTCTGTAATATTTTCATTATCAATAAAAAGCATATTTCTCTCCTCTTTCAGTCCCTATCTTTAAGCTCCCCACGTCCAGCCGGAAGAGGCAAGCTCCACTTTATTGTTATACACCTCTTTTGCCTCTGTGACAAGCTGTGATAACTGACCAAAATGAGGAAGATGTGTGAGGAGCAGTTCACGAGCTTCAGACTCCTGCGCTAGCTTGCCGCAATCTTCTGATGTCATGTGACCTGGGCCGCTTCCATCCATCCCTTTGTAAAAGTTGCATTCTGCGATTAACAAGTCCGCATATCGGCTGAACGGAACGAGTTCAGGAATGAGCGCAGTATCTGCCGTATATACGATCGTATGCTTTCCATCCGTTATACGCATCGCATAGCAAACCGCAGCATGCTTTGTCAGTTGAAACGTGATCGTAAAAGGCCCGACCTTCAACACTTCATCTGGATGATAGGGAATCCCCTTTGTGGTAGTCCCGTGCGTGAGCGAGCGAAAACCATCTTGATCCTTATCGTGGCCATAGATTGGAAGTGTCTGTATTCCTTTTTGTAAAAACGACTGAATGAGACGACTGTATTGAAGAACACCTACATCAGCCTCATGATCCGCATGATAATGCGATAATACGACTGCATCTAATTTTTCTGGCTGTATATACTTTTGCAGTTGTGAGAGCACGCCGCTTCCACAATCGATGAGCAGATTGAATCCTCCGCTCTGAAGAAGATATCCCGATGTGGCTTCTCCCGCTCCTGGATAACCACCCCAATATCCGATGACCGTTAGTTTCATAACTCTAGCCCTCCGCCTTTTTATTTACTAGTTTACACAATGCCTCACTCTTTACACTAGTCATCGGACTTTTTTAAGAGACAAAGCAATAGTAGAGACACAATAAACCCCCGCTTTTTTAGCGAGGGCTACCGATCAAATCTATTCTTTTACCGCACCTGAAGTTAGTCCTGATACGATTCGGCGTTGGAAAAGTAGAACCATGATTACAAGCGGCACCGTTACGATAACGGTCGCTGCTGTAACTTCTCCCCAAGGAATCGTGAACTGGCCTTCGAACATTGCAATTCCGACCGGAACGGTTTTGAACTCATCATCGGTATTGATCGTTAATGCGAACAGAAACTCGTTCCATGCTGATATGAATACAAGAATCGCTGTTGTGAAGATTCCTGGTATCGCTAGCGGCAGAATCACACGCCAATACGTCTGCATTGGTGATGCCCCGTCCATTTTTGCTGCTTCTTCAAGATCGAACGGGATCTTTCGGAAGAACGTTACAAGAAGCCAGATGGATAATGGCAACGTAAAGGTTGTGTACGGAATGATCAAACCTAGATAGCTGTTCGTTAATCCAAGATTTTTCAAAACGATATAGATCGGTGAGATCGTTGCGATCTGTGGAAACATGGAAACCGATAACACTAATCCAAGGATGACTGTTTTTCCTTTAAAGTTTAATCGTGCGATCGCATAAGCTGCAAAACTCGCTACAAGGACTGCATAGACGGTAGTAATCGTTGACACGACTAAGCTGTTCCATAGATATTTTAAAAATGGATAGTTAACAAATACAGATTCATAGTTCTCACCTGTCATGTTGTTTGTAAACGGTATGAACGCACGGTCGCCAAACAATTCCGCAACCGGTTTAATTGAGCTTGCCAGTACCCATAAAAACGGAAACATGACAAGGAAGACAAACAATGTTAAGAATACGTAAAACATTGGGCCTGCTTTTTTGTTCATTTCCTATTCACTCCTTTATCTGTTCCGTTTTTATCTATCATTCAAAAGGTCTCGTCCAAGAAACTTGATGTAGATCATAGAAATGATCGCTACACAGACAAAGACGATAACCGACAGCGCCGAACCTTCACCAAAATTGGTCTGTGCAAACATGACTTTGTAAGCCAGGATCGATATCGTTTCCGTAGAGTTTGCTGGACCTCCACCAGTGAGTACATAGATTAAGTCGAACACACGGAACGCATCTAGTGTACGGAACAACAAGGCAACAAGGATGCTAGACTTTAATAAAGGCAGTGTGATCTTTAAGAACTGTTTCCACTTGCTCGCTCCGTCAATCGCAGCTGCTTCATACAATGAACTTGGAATCGTTTGAAGCCCCGCTAATAATAACAGTGCCATATATGGCGTCGTTTTCCATACGTCTGCGAAAATGACGGCAAACATAGCGCCCGTGCTTGTTGTCAGCATATCCGTCATTTGGTCAAACAATCCGATCTCTGCAAAAGCCTTGGCTACGATTCCATTTTGGCCATCATATAGATACTTCCACATGAACGCCGAAACAGCAGTTGGGATCGCCCATGGAATGAGGATGGTTGCTCTGACGAGTCCTCTACCAAAGAATGCTTTATTAATGAGCAGTGCGATCGCGAGTCCGATAACGAGCTCTGCAAAAACAGAGATTATCGTAAAGACAGTTGTATTTTGAATCGCTTTCCACATGCGGCTATCTGTTAGATTTTCTTTATAATGCTTCAACCCGATAAAGTTAGGCGTGATGACTGAATCCTTTAATGATGCTGAAAGTCCGATCACGTCTTCTGGGTTTTGCAGTTCACCCTTCAGTTCTCTAAGACGTTCAGAAGAATCTGTTACAGCTTTCTCCAGATCGAGCGCTACCTCTTTGTCCAAATCAGATACAGCAAGCTCTTCACTGATCGGCTCCATCACGGTCAGCTTTTCATCTATTTCGTCATACTTGCTACTCAATTCTCCATCAGACTTTAATTCTGCATCTACTTTTTCAAGATTTGTTTTAATCGCTTCAAGCTCTGTTTTTGTTTTGCCTGTTGCTTCATCTACTTCATCTTCTAGTGAACTGATCAAGAATGGATAGTTATCTAGATAGGTTTGCAGATTCACTTTATACGATACATACGCTTCCGATTTTGCTGGATTGTTGAGTCTCAGATCAAACATGCTGTAATAAAAAGATTGAAATACGGGCCATATGGCAATGATTAAGATCAAGATCATCGACGGGGCGATCAGCATGTAGCCTAGAGAACGGTCAGAACTCTTTTTCTTCGCCTTTTGTTTCGTTTTTGCTGCTATGGGCTTTTGGTTGTTAGGCATTAGATCAGGTTTCAAACGTGTCAGCTCCTTACTATTCGAATGCAATCGACGGACGGGCGCTGTTACGTCCATCCATTTCACTCTTTGTGGAATCGATACCAATTATAAAAGTAAGGGGAGCCTTTCAGAGAGAAAGGCATACCCCTTATCCATTTACGTTTCTTACTTTACTAGTTTTTCAGAGATTTCTTTTTGCATGTTTTTAGCCGCTTGTTCTGGTGTAATTTTTTTCGCTACAGCTTGAGAAACTTGTACTTGAATGATGTCAGAGATCTCAGGGTAGTTTGGTGCTACTGGACGAGATACTGCTGCTTCAAGTGCGTTTACAAAGCCTTCTTCTTTAAAGTATGGGTTCGCATCTAAAATTTCTTGATCTTCATAAAGGGATAGAATCGTTGGCGCGTGTCCACCTTTGATCGCGTCGATCTTCTGTCCTTCTTTACCAGCCATAAAGCTTAAGAACTTCCAAGCTTCTTCAGGATGCTTCGTGTTTTTGTTGATACCAGCCATCCAGCCGCCAAGTGCTGCAGCAGATCCTGCATCACCTGCTGGAAGTGGAGCTACTCCAACTTTACCTGCGATCTTAGATTGCTTCTCATCATTTGCTAGTGCGAATTGATATGGCCAGTTACGGATCAGACCTGCTTGTCCGTTGATGAATGCTGTATGTGACTCTGGCTCAGCAAACGTTGTAACGTTTTGCGGAACAACATCAGAGTTTGCAACTTCTACAAGCTTAGCGATTCCTTTGATCGCTTCTGGAGAGTCAACTTTAACATCACCATTTTCGTCGATGATCTGTCCACCGTATGATGCGATAAATTCAACCGCGTTACATACAAGACCTTCGTATTGCTTCGCTTGCATCAAGTAACCAAACTGTGTTCCACCTTGGCCCTTCGTTTCCTTCGCTTTCGCTAGAAGCTCGTCCCACGTCTTGGGAACAGAACCTTCATCGACTAAGTCTGTGCGATAGAAAAGCATTCCTGCATCGATAAACTTAGGAAGAGCCCATTGCTTTCCTTTAAATTTAGATGCTGTGATCGCACCTTGGTTATAATCATCTGCGTTGATACCGTCTTTTTCCATAAAGCGGTCTAACGGCATCAGAAATCCTGCTTGTGCAAATTCAGCCGGCCAGATTACGTCTAGATCGATAACGTCGATCTCATCTGAGTTGGCGTTGAACGCTGTTACATATGCGTCATGCTGCTTGCCCGTATCAGCAGGCATCTCTTTAAAATCAACATTAATGTTAGGGTATTTCTTTTCAAAAGCTTCCACCATTGCTGTTGTACCTTGTGTATCATCCTTACCACGTGCATAGACGATCGTTACTTTTTCGTCTTTATCACCGCCGGAATTGTTACTGTTGCTGCTTCCTTCTTCTTTGTCCGAACAAGCTGCAAGTACAAGTGACAACGCTAGTGAAGTAGAAATCACTTTTGAGATTTTCTTTAGCTTCTTCATTGTGTTTCCCCCTAATCTCCTGTTTTGTAAACGATTACATTCCACCACAAAAAGTTACGTTGAGGATCGTTGGATTAACTGAAATGGCAGGATTACTTCTTTTCGACTTAAAGGTTTCTTTGCCTGAATCGCTTCTACCATCAGATTCATAGCCTGCTTAGCAATGGTGTCGATGGGCTGTTCGACCGTCGTCAGATCCATTAATGCTGCCAGAGGCTGGTTATCAAAGCCTATGATAGCGAGGTCATCTGGTACTCTCCAGCCAGCGTCAAACGCAGCTTTTGCGATACCTGCTGCCACTTCATCACTACCGGTAAAAACCGCTTGTGGCTTATCATCCAGCTCACTCAATTTTTTAAATGCAGCAAAGCCGTCTTGCACACTATAGGCGTTGTAAAAGAACCACTCTTCCTTCATCATGATTCCCGCATCATCTAGCGCTTGTAAGAAGCCGATCTTTCTGTCTTTAGAAACTCTGGAGCTTTTGTGGTTGCCCGTGCAATACCCGATCTTTGTATAGCCTTGGTCGATCAAGTGCTTCGTTCCTAGATAGCTACCTTCTATCTGGTTTAAGTAGACGGAAGGTACTTGAGCAGAGTCTGAGTATTCGTTGCAAACAACGATGGGGCCGAACGATAAGTATGGTTCAAACTCACTCCAATCGTTTTCTATGGATGTTAAGATCAGACCATCTACTTGCTTTGTTTTTAAAAGCTCTAAAAAATTCCGCTCTTGCTCTTTCTTATAACGGGTCTGGCACAAAATCAGCTGATAGCCTTTTTTCGCGGCTTCCTTCTCCATCACTTCAACTAGATGACTAAAAAATGGATTCGTGATCCGAGGCACATAGACAGCGATCGTTTCTGTCTGCTGCCGCCTCAATCTTCTTGCTGATGAATTGGGCACATAATTCAGTTCTTGCATCGCCTGTGTTACGAGACGTTTCTTCTCTTCTGTCACATACGGATGTTCATTGATCACCCTAGAGACAGTTGTGCGGGATAATCCTGCTTTCTTCGCCACATCTTGAATGGTTGCCATCAGATTCTCCTCTTAAAACAATTGTGGAATCGAATTCATGAAATCGTTTTCATAATCAGAGTATAGTTCACGAAATATTCACAGGTCAATCCTTTTTTTCAGAAAGTTTTGTAATTAAAGATTTCATCGGAAGCAGGAAATACAACGATTCAAACGAACTTATGATAAAATACATACACCATTTTGTTTTTAACGTGAAAGGAGCCGGACCATGATTACAGTAAAAAATTTAAAAAAGTCCTTTGGTGATCTTGAGGTATTGAAGGATATCAATGCAGAAATAAAAGCACAAGAAGTTGTTTGTGTGATCGGCCCTTCTGGCTCAGGAAAAAGTACATTTCTCCGCTGTATCAATAAACTTGAAGATATAACTGGTGGACAAGTCATCGTGAACGGAACGGATATCACAGATCCAAAAACGAATATCAATAAAATTCGGGAAGATGTTGGAATGGTATTTCAACAGTTTAACCTTTTCCCTCATAAAACCGTCTTAGAAAACGTAACACTTGCTCCTCTTAAAGTGAAAAGCACCAATAAAGAGGAAGCTCGTGACAAAGCATTAAAATTACTCGCAAAAGTAGGCTTGCAAGATAAATCAAACGCCTATCCTTCTCAGCTTAGCGGTGGTCAGAAGCAGCGTGTTGCTATCGCACGTGCACTCGCGATGGACCCTAAGATCATGCTCTTTGATGAACCTACCTCAGCACTCGATCCAGAGATGGTCGGTGAGGTTTTAGAAGTAATGAAAGATCTTGCGCGTGAAGGGATGACGATGGTCGTCGTAACGCATGAGATGGGCTTTGCGCGAGAAGTTGGTGACCGCGTGCTCTTTATGGATGGCGGCTACATTGTTGAAGAGAACATTCCGTCTGAATTGTTTGGAAACACGCAGCACGAACGTACGAAGTCGTTTTTGAGTAAAGTTTTATAAGGTGATGCCGGTTCCTAATTGTGAGGGGCCGGCTTTTTATTTTGCTTTCTATTGGATGTGGTGAATGTCGAATGGCCTTTATTTTTGATTTTAGAATTAATTGGTCTGGGTTTAGACTTAATTCACTGCTGTTTTGACTTAATGTGATTCACTTTCGACTTAATTCATTGGCCTTAAGACTTAATTGACCCTGCTGCCCCTCTTTCAAACCACCCACAAACAAAAAACTGGACCCCTAAAGAGTCCAGTTTCCTACTTTACTTAATCAATCCTTTGTTTTTCAGAAATTCTTGCGCTACTTCACGCGGATCTTCTTTATCTAGGTCCACTTTCGCGTTCATTTCTGCCATATCTTCTTCAGAGATCTTCCCTTCAAGCTCATTTAAAACACCTTCAAGCTTTGGATACTTCTTCAACGTATCTTCTCTAACAACTGGTACTGCATAATAAGGTGGGAAGAATTTCTTATCATCTTCTAGCGTCTTCAAATTGAAACGAACGATTCTTCCATCTGTTGTATAAGCTGGAATCGCGTCCACCTTACCTTCTTTTACAGCAGAGTACATCAAGTTCGCATCCAGACTCTTCTTATCCTTAAAGTTTAGATTGTACGTATCCA
Source organism: Fictibacillus norfolkensis (assembly GCF_014836645.1). Classification (GTDB taxonomy): domain Bacteria; phylum Bacillota; class Bacilli; order Bacillales; family Fictibacillaceae; genus Fictibacillus; species Fictibacillus norfolkensis. The sequence goes on along the minus strand of NZ_JACSQM010000007.1, from coordinate 161,640 downwards.
CAAATGGCGTATAGCCGTCCTCACGTTCAAAGAACTCTGTTGGACCACCGAAAGTAAGCTGGTTCGACCTCGGTGCTAGTTCTGAAATCGACTTCACATTCACTTGTTTCGCCGTATCAGGATTTAACGCTAGCGCATATGTGTTTTCAAAACCGAGTGGCTTTGTCCACTTCAGGTTATACTCTTTCGCATAGCCTTCTTTTACTGCATCATAAATTTCTTCAGGCTTCATACTCGGATCATATTTTTCTTTTAAAATCGTTAAATAGCCTGTTCCTGTGTATTCTACATAAAGATCGATATCACCCTTTTTAATCGCTTCCGTAAGAATAGGCGTCTCACCAATCGCTTCTTTAACGATTACTGGATAATCTGTTTTGTCTTTGACATACTCAGAAATCACATAAGGCAGGATATATTGCTCTGTCCACTTCTTACCTGTGATCACGATCGCATCTTCTTCACCGCCACCGCGCAGTGCAAAGAAAAGAACTAGCGCAGCGATCGGTACCCCAATAAGGACTGGCAGTTTCCATGAACCACGTTTTTTCGAAGCTTTAGGCTCAGTAGCTAACTCAATGCGTCGCAGAATAAAATCAAATACGATGGCAAGCAATGCAGCTGGAATCGCACCTGCTAGGACGAGCTCATTTCGTGTTGTGGATAATCCGCGATAGATCAGATCACCTAGACCACCTGCTCCAATAAATGCCGCAAGTGTAGCTACACCAATCGTTAATACAGTAGCTGTACGGAGACCAGCCATGATGATCGGCAGAGCTAACGGCAGTTCGATCATTCGTAAGATTTGAGTATTTGTCATACCCATACCTTTACCTGCTTCAACAGCCGATTTATCTACCCCTGTAATTCCTGTGTATGTGTTGCGCAGGATAGGCAAGAGTGCGTATACGGTAAGTGCGATGATAGCTGTTGTACTTCCGATTCCGAAAACAGGGAGTAAGAAACCGAATAAGGCCAAACTCGGTATCGTTTGAAAAATGGCTGTAATCCCAATAACAGGTTCGGCAACCGTTTTTCTTCTTGAAATAAAGATTCCTAGAGGAACAGCGATCACAGCAGCGATCAAGATTGATACAAGAGATAAAAATAAATGCTGCTGAAGTCCTGTAAGAATTTCTGGCCATCTGTTCACAAACGTATCTTTAATCGTGATCAAAAAGTTATTCAATGCCCGCACCTCCTTCAACAGGTTTTTGTGCGGAAATATTTAACCCAGCTAAACCGCGCATCATGGATGCACGTGTGATTAATCCAACTAATTTTCCGTTATCGAGTACAGGAATCATATGAACACCATGGGTTGCGAAAATTTCTGCAACCTCCGTGTACGTTGAGGACACATCGACCGTAATGATCTCTTTTTCCATCAGATCACCGATGGTCTTGTCTTCTTCAGGATAATGCTGTTCGATTTTATCAAGTGTAGTGATTCCTAGAAGTTTGTTTTGCTGATCTGTGATCAAGAGACTGTCTACTCCATATCTCTTCATCATTTTTAATGATTCCGCAAGTCCTCTCGTTACTTTAGCCGTAACCGGATTCGGTCTCATAAGATCTACTGCTTCTGGCATGGACGATTCATCAGCAGACAATCGGTTCTCTCCGATAAACCCTTTAACAAAATCGTTCGCCGGATGACGCAAAATTCGTTCTGGTGTATCAAACTGAATGATCTCTCCTTTATTTAAAATCGCGATCTTATCAGCAATCTTAATGGCTTCATCCATATCATGCGTAACGAATACGATTGTTTTCTTGATCGTATCTTGCAATTTAACGAGTTCATCTTGCAGCTGTTCACGGCTGATCGGATCAAGTGCAGAGAATGGTTCGTCCATTAAGATAATAGGAGGTTCTGCAGCAAGGGCACGAATAACACCAATACGCTGCTGTTGACCACCGCTTAGCTCAGAAGGATATCGCGTTCTGAATGTTTTAGGATCTAATCCAACTAGATCTAGCAATTCATCAACTTTGCCATCATATTTTTCTTTTTCCCACCCTTTTAAACGTGGTACGAGTGAAATGTTGTCTTCTATCGTCATATGAGGCAATAGACCAATTTGCTGAATAACATATCCAATATTCCTTCTCAGCTCAACGGGGTTTCGGTTTGCAATATCTTCTCCATCAATGAGAATCGTTCCTTTTGATGGCTCGATCAAACGGTTTATCATTCTCATGGTTGTTGTCTTACCACAACCACTAGGCCCGATTAAAGCTACTAACTCCCCTTCATTAATTTGAAAGTCAATATTCTTCAAGGCCACAAAACCGTCAGGGTACGTTTTCCCTACGTTTTTGAAAGTTATCAAGTTCGGTTCTCTCCTTTACATCTACATAAATAAGCTGCATCCATTAGAATGTCCATAACTTATGTTTCCCTTGCTTGCTTGCTTGAAAACTTATTTTCTAAAAGTTTTTTGTTAACATTGTTGCTATTGCTGCAAAAAGACCGGATTCCGCATTTACAAAACGATAAAAAAACACCTGAAAGGATATTGTCCCCTCAGGTGCTTTCTTATTATGCTACTGAACCTTCGTCTTCACTATTCTTTTTTCTAAACTGACTTGCAAAGTATGCCCATGTACCGATCATACTGATCGCCATGAAACCTACTAGAATCCATAGATTTAAGCTGAAGCTTTCCATGTCTCCACTTGAGATTACCGCTTTAAAGCCTGAAACGGAATATGTCATAGGAAGCCATGCATTGAATCCTTGCAGTCCGTTCGGAATAAGTTCTAACGGGAATGTTCCCGCACTCGTTGTAAGCTGTAGGATTAAGATAATAATCGCGACAAATCGTCCTGGATCTCCAAGCACTGTAACAAGTAACTGGACGAGAGCTAAGAATGTAAGACTCGTGACGATACTTAGTCCAAGGAACGCTCCAAAGTTACTCACTTCAATCCCTAGACCATAGATCAATACTGCATCCGCAATAAGTGCTTGAACAACACCGACAACTGCTAAGAATGTGAACTTACCAGCAAACCAGCTGAAACCTGATCGCGGATGTCCTGCTTTATCACGTAATGGGAATACGATTGACATTAACAATGCTCCTACGAAAAGACCTAATGATAAGAAGTAAGGAGCAAAGCCTGTTCCATAGTTTGGAACATCAGAAAAGGTTTTTGTTTTAACAGAAACAGGGTTCGCGATTCGTTCGAACATGTCACTGTCTGGATCAAGCTCACCTGTTTTGTCCGCTGCATCACTTAATGAAGAAGATAGTTTTCCGCTTCCATCAAGCAGCTTTTGTTCACCATTATGAATTTCCTTCACATGACCCGTAACTTCCTGCCAGACTGTTGCTACAGTGGAAGTTCCATCTGCTAACTTGCCACTCGCACCTAACAGCTGCTGACTGCCGTTAGCCGCTTCGCCCAATTTAGATTGGAACGTTTGCGTACCTTCGTTTACTTTTGCTTGACCACTTGCGAGCTGATCGACTCCGCCAACAAGTTTTTGCTGACCGTTATGAAGGTCTTCTGCTCCTTTTGCTACTGCCGTTTGTGAATCACTTAGCTTTTTAGCTCCTGCAGAAAGTTCATTCGCTCCGCCAGCGATCTTTCCTGTTGCTGCAGTTAAGCTATCTAAGCCGTTATTTATGCCATTACTTGCTGCTGCAAGCTGTTTTAAAGATGCGGCCATCTGCTCTTCTGACATGTTTCCTTGGTTTTGAATGAGTGCATTAATTTGTTGTTTTAGCTGTTTCGAACCTGCTGTTGCTTTTTGTGCACCAGCGTTCCACTCATTTACAGAACCTGCGAGCGTACTTGCACCAGTCGACAATTTAGTTGCACCGCCTTGTAAGGCTAAGCTTCCGTTCTTAATTTTTTCAGAACCTGCTGTCGCTTGGCTAAGTCCACCTTTTAGAGCTTGTGCTCCATTACTTAGTTGACCTTGTCCGTCTGCTAGTTGTTTATGAGCAGCAAGCAATTTATCCATGCCACTATCGAACTCGGTCATTTTTGAATTAAAAAGCACAGCTCCTTCTTTTAACTCATTGATTTGAGGTGTTTTTGCTTCCATTCCAGAAGCTAGCTCACCACTGCCAGAAGATGCTTTTTTTAATCCATCTGTTACTTGATTTGACCCATCTGCTGCTTTCTCCAACCCGCCAGCCAACTGTTCGACTTGATCGAACATCACTTCAGCGTATGTTTTTGTTAATTCATTAGACAAACTTTCTTTCATTTTATCGACGGCTGTTCCGCCAATTTGTGCTGCAAGAAAGTTAAAGCCAGCATTCGGTGTATAGATGATCTCAGGCTTTTTGTTCGAGTTTCCTGATAGAGCCGTTGCCTCTTCAGAAAAGTTCTCAGGAATCTCGATCATCATATAGTAATCGTTATGTTCCAAACCTTGCTTTGCTTTTTCTTCACTAACGAACTTCCACTCAAACTGTGGATTCTCTTTGAGTTTTTTTACGAACTCATCTCCAACTGTTAAGTTCTCACCGTTATATTCATAACCTTCATCTTGATTGACTACGGCCACTGGCAGATCTTCCATCTTGTCATACGGATCCCAGAACGCCCATAGAAACATTCCGCTGTATAACACAGGTATAAATAGAACTGCTAAGACCGGTACTGCAATTTTTCTGTTAGAAAAAACTGCTTTAAATTGAGCTCCGATACTTTTTAGCACAGTTGTTCACTCCTTCTAAAACTGAATGACCGTTATAGTCATTTGGTCATTTAATGGTAAAAAAAGAGACTCTTACAGTCCGCTTTTTCAAAATGACCGAAATAGAAATTCGGTCAAAACTTAATGTAACACGTTTTCCTTGCTTCTGCAATACTATGGTTTCCTTAAACCATCCATTACAAACATCTCTAGAACTTCAAGCATCTTTTCTTTCTGAAGAGCTTCGTGATCACGTTCCCAATCAAAAATAAGAGCGATATATACCTTTACCATCATAAACGCCACAATATCTGTATGACATTCTTTGATCTCGCCTTTTTCGACCGCTTTATCCAGCTCTTTTTGAACAAAATTCAATACCGCTTTTTCGATTCTCTGCAAAGCCTCAGTTACAGGTGAAGTGTTTAACTCTTTCACTTCTTGAGAAAGTTTAACGGCTAACTTGTGCGTTTTACGAAGTTCAACGACTTCATACAAAGCATTATGCAAGTTCTCGTAAAAAGGTCGATCCTCTTTTATTGCAGAAGATGCCGCAAGTTTTGTCTCAGTTACTAAGTTAGTGATAATTTCCGAAAATAATTCTTCTTTGTTTGCGAAAAAAGTATAGATCGTTCCTTTTCCAACGTTTGCGATCTTAGCGATTTGATCCACTGTACTCGCCTTATAACCAAACATAGAAAAACAGCGCTCTGCTGCATCTAGAATACTTTTTCTGCGGTCCATCATCCCACCTCCTCACCATTAACAATATTTCGTTTCGTACATAACTGCAAGGTTAAAAGGACTCTCGTGCCTTCATTAAGTACGCTCTCATACCGGAGTTTCCCGTCCATATCTTGAATTAGTTTATAGGTTACCATCATACCCAAACCCGTACCTTTTGCTTTCGTTGTATAAAAAGGTAGCCCGATCTGTTCGAGTTCCTCTTCTGTCATACCCTTACCATTATCTTCGATCGCTATCGTAATTCTACTTTTAGTAACTTTATAGCGATACAGATGGATCGTGCCCCCTTCTTCTATCGCTTCTATCCCGTTTTTGATAATATTTATTAAACCTTGCTTAAGTTTTGGTTCATCAATGCACACATTGTAAGACCCTAATGGACTAGCGGTAACTTCCACATTATTTATCGCTCCATATGGGGCAGTAAGCGCAATAACATCTCTTAACACTTTTTCGAGTGAAACGGTCTCAAGCTTAGGAACATCAGGCTTAACCATGGACAAATAGTCTGTGATAATCTTATTCGTTCGATCTAGCTCTTCGATTAAGAGCGGCGAGTGTTCCCTTAGCTTAGCATCTGTTGTCGTGCTGCCAAGGAACTGAATCATTCCACGAATGGTCGTCATCGGGTTTCTAACTTCATGCGCGATTGCTGCTGCCATCTGTCCCGCAACTGCCAGCTTATCTAAGTAAACGGTTTCCTTTAACTGCATGTTGATCTTAACAAGTCTCTCTATTAAAAAGATACAAGAAAAGAACGCGATCAAAAAACTGGAAAAATAGACGAGATAAAAATCGATTGTCAGAAAATCAAGATATGTATGAATGAACAACATATAAAAAAGTGTATAGACTAAAGCAATATAGATAGCAGAAACCCATCTGCGCTTATCTTCATCAAAGAATCCATGATAGATAAGACACACAACATATGCTAGTGAGATTAAAACGATGCCTAGCCATGCTAGTTCTCCACCTACTGCTAACCTTGCGATCGCAACTATTATCGAACAGATTGCTCCCGGTAGCCAGCCTACATAAAGTGTGACAATCATGATTGGAACATTTCGAAGATCAAAAAAAGAATCCTTCAGCGTCTCGATTGGAAACAGCATACAGACTAGTGCACCCGCACCACTGATCAGACCAAAGACAACTTGATTCTTATAACTCGGAATGACACCAGGATGAAGAGGGAAGAACATATTCAATAGATGAGTAAAAGAAAATATGATTGCAATATTTACAAATAACGGCTCGATAAATGCTTGCACAGCGGCTTCCCCCTTCCTTTTTTCTCCCTACAGTATAGCAGAAACATTCTACAAGAAAATATAAAAAACGACAAACATATCCATTTGCCGTTTAATTCTTAACATATTTATTATTTTTAGCGCTCTTTTCTAAATGAGTGTTGCTTTTAACTCCTTGTCACCGTTGATAATTGATTGGAGTGGAAGGTGCGAGACTCCTACGGGACAGGTGGGCAGGTGAGACACTTAAGAGTGAAACGTACGAATGTGGCTCACCGCGTGCCCCGTGGAAAGCGAGCCAGCCTGGAACGGAAATCAACACTTCCAAAGCAACAAAGTTTACGAAAACAGCCTTTTTTAAAAAAGTTTGAGTGATTTCATGTCTCATTCTTTAAGAACGGAACAAAGAATCCACAGCCATTTTTGCTGAATTCACACAATCTGGCAGTCCCACACCATCATATGGAGCTCCTGCTAGTCTTATGCCAGGCAGCTCCTGTTGAAACACAGTTCTGAGCTTTTTGACATACTCTTTATGTCCGACTTCATATTGCGGCATCGAATCAATCATACGAGAAACATGGTAGAATTCAGGACGAGAATCAACACCCATAATCTTCTTCAAATCATCTAATACTTTTTCCAAAATAACTTCATCTGATTGTTGAACGATGTCTTGATCTTCTGCTCGTCCTACATAACAACGAAGAACCACTTTACCTTTCGGAGTCGTATGCGGCCATTTTCTGCTCGTCCATGTACACGCAGTGATGGATGTTTTTTCACTTTTAGCAATGACAAAACCTGTTCCATCAAGATTAAAGTTCACGTCTTCTTCATTAAAGCTCATCGCAACAGTTGCTACTGAGGTTGGCTTCGTGTCGTGAAAACCCACAGGAAACAGAGATTCACCAAGAAGTTTTTTCGTAACATGATAAGGAGTTGTGACAATTACATGATCACCTTTCATTACCGAACCATCTTCCATCATCACAGAATATGTCCCGTCTTCAGACCGCTCGACAGCTTTAACGGAAACCCCTGTCTTTATACTCTCTCCTGGCACTGCTTTCGAAAGAGCTTCAATGAAAGAGGACAGCCCGCCTTGGAGTGTTAAAAAAGCACCTTTTTTCTTTTTCGTGATCGGTGACTTCTCTTGTTTAGGCTGCGTTTTTTTCATGCCTAAGATTAGACTTCGATATTTCTTTTCCGTTTCTACAAATTGCGGAAACGTAGATTGCAGACTAAGCCGATCGATCCTTCCGGCATATATGCCCGATAACAAAGGTTCGATCAGCCGATCAACTACTTCATCACCAAGACGTCTTCTAAAAAAGTGACCGACAGAAATATCTTGTTGCGCATCTTTTCGTTTAGGAAGAATAAGGTCTAACCCTGCTCTTGCCTTTCCTGTTACAGAGAAAAGAGGTGTTGTGGCAAACGGCATCACTTTTGTAGGAATTCCCATCACAGCTCCTTCAGGAATTGGGTGAAGCCTCATATTATGCAAAATATAAGCCTGACCCGTTTCATTAGAAACTAAATCGTCGCCTAGACCAACATCTTTAACAAGTTCTGTCATTACTGTTTTTCTAGCAAGATAAGAATCAGGACCCCGCTCTAGAACAAAACCATCTTCTTTAATCGTATCGATCTTACCGCCAAGACGGTTGCTTGCTTCGATCACTGTGAAGGTTATCGGCTTGCCCGTTTCCTTACCATATTTCTGAACATAAAAGGCAGCGGCTAAACCTGTTATGCCGCCGCCCAATATAATAACGTGCTTTCGCTCGCTCATTTCTTTCACATTCTTTCTTTTGCTAGTGCGTTTTCAATGACCGTTGCCAAACAGTCTATAAATTCCGGCCTTGCGTTAGGCATCTCAGGACGATAATAGTTCACGCCTAACTCATCTGTGACCACTTTACACTCATAATCGTTGTCATAGAGAACTTCTAGATGATCCGCCACAAACCCTACAGGACAATAGATAAAATGCGTATAGCCATGCTCGTTATAAAGATCTCTAGTTAAATCTTGAACGTCTGGTCCGATCCACGGTTCAGGTGTATTACCGGCACTCTGCCACCCAATCGTGTGATGAGGGACATTTGCCTCTTTTGCGATCAGATCAGCTGTTTCCTGAAGCTGCGTTGGATAAGGATCTCCCATTTGAAGGATCTTTTCTGGCAGACTGTGTGCAGAGAAGATCACAACGGTTTTGTCGTGTTCGTTCTCTGGAATAGAGTTAAACGTTTGTTTAATGCCGTCCGCCCAAAATTGCACATACTTTGGCTCATCATACCAGCTGTCGATCGTCGTAAAGGATGGCCCGCCAATTTTTGCAGACTCTTCCACAGCACGTCCGTTGTATGATTTAACGCTGAACGTTGAATAGTGAGGAGCAAGAACAAGCGTTACTGCTTCTTCAATTCCATCTTCCTTCATCTGCTGCACAGCATCTTCAATGAAAGGATCGATATGCTTTAGACCAAGATAGCTTTTAAACTCACGATCGGGATAACGCTCATTCATCTCTGCTTCAATTTTTTGCGCTTGCTCTTCTGTAATCTTAGCAAGTGGCGAGATTCCACCAATCTGTTCGTAGCGTTCTGTAAGTTCTTGCAGCTGTTCAGGAGACGGCTTCCGTCCTCGTCTTATATGTGTGTAATAGCTTTCTACTTCATCAAGACTTCTTGGCGTTCCGTACGCCATGATTAATAGACCTGTTTTCTTGTTACTCACTTTTTATCACCCTAGTTTTTTAGACGTATATTCATGAACAAAGGTGGTCAACTGCTTTAATGTTGCAATGTTTACTTCAGGGAAAATACCTTTTCCGACATTGAAGATAAAGCCTGGTTCTTCCATACCTTCATCCAAAATTTCTTTCGTACGTGCTTCGATTACTTCCCATGGCGCCAATAGAATGGAAGGATCTAAGTTTCCTTGAAGAGCCTTCGTAACACCCATCTGACGAGCTTCTCTTGGGGATAATCTCCAATCAAGTCCGATCACATCGATCGGAAGCTCGTTCCACTCCATGATTAAGTGTCTTGCACCTGTTCCGTAAAGAATCAAAGGAATATTTTCTTCTCTTAGTGATGAGAAGATCTTATACATCACAGGCTGAATGTATTTTCTGTAATCAGCTGCATTTAACGCGCCGACCCATGAATCAAAAATCTGAAACGCTTGTGCGCCAGCAGCGATCTGCGCTTTTGCATAAGCGATCGTCATATCGCCTAGCTTGTCCATCAGCATGAACCAGCTTTCAGGATCAGAGTACATCAGCTGCTTCGTTTTATGATAATCACGGGATGGCCCACCTTCAACCATATAGCTCGCAAGGGTGAATGGAGCACCTGCAAACGTGATAAGCGGCACTTCTAACTGCTGTCTTAAAATTTTTATCGTATCCAAAACATACGGTACGTCTTTCTCAGGGTTGATCGTCCCTAAGCGCTCTACATCTTCGCGCGTTCGTACAGGCTTATCGATCACTGGTCCAATTCCCGATTTAATCTCTACGTCTACTCCAATCGCTGGAACTGGAGACATAATGTCTTTATAAAGAATCGCAGCATCCACTCCATGTTGATCTACAGGAAGCTTCGTAACGCCAGCGCACATCTCTGGTCTATGTGTGATTTCAAATAGTGAATACTTCTCTTTCAGTTTACGGTACTCTGGCTGGGAACGGCCCGCCTGTCTCATGTACCATACAGGAATATGTGAATTTTTCTCCTTACGACACGCTTTCAAAAACTCTTCATTCATAGTCAAAACGTACACACCTTTCTATACAAGACCAAAAGCTGCAGCACTATTGTTATCTCCTAGCTGCTGAAACTTAAAACCTTTAACGTCAATATCCATACACATTGTAAGGGAATTCATAATAAAAGTATAGGCAATAAGCTCAAATGTCATGATTTTGGCAAAATGGGTAGAAAATCTGTCATCAATATGAATTATAAACATTATTCTAAAGAAATTTTACAAACGAGTCGTTTATGTTTTATTGTTCAATTAATTTTTTTTGAACACACTATAGCCTAATTTTCATACTATGTTTCTATGGATTGGTAAAATTTTAATTAATAATGAGGTGAAAGTTGATGAATTCTGAGGATCTACAAGAATTGTTTTCTCAATTACAAAAAGAGGTTCTTCTTAATTTAGAAACTGAATTAGAAGAAATGAAGAAAAAGTTTAAAGAAGAAATCGACACCTATTTATCTGCAAGAAAAGAAGGTTTTGTAAATACGGTTAGAACCCAATCTGTTCAATACAATCCCCCAAAAACACAAAGTCAAGTGATTGTTAACGGAGAAGTCATAAAAGGAGAAAACTCCTCTGATAATCCTGCTATCGACGGGAAGCTACTAAGCGAACAAATTATAAACAATGTTTGGGAACAACTGGCCAAGGCGAATATTCACAAAAAGAAAGAAAAAGAGAACAAGAATGAAAAAGAATAAGGGTGCTTCTTCGCACCCTTATTCTTAATCTTCATCATCCATACAACAATTAAATAAAGTGATTATAGGTGTTTGTGGTGGAGCTGGTGGAGCTGGTGGAGCTGGTGGTGGTACGATAGGCGTTAATACTGGAGTAAATCCGTTGATTGCACATAGGGTAAACACATAGACGATTGTAGGCGTAATAAGATCATCGACGAAGAATCCTAAGCAATCACAAACATTTCTTACGAATACTGGTCCTATCGGATCCTCCAAATCTTCTACAATAAGATTTACTTGCCCACCAATTGGGAGCTGTTCTCCAATTCCATTTGCACAACAATTACAGCTGCAGAATTCATTGTTACATGTGTTGCAATCATCGTCTCCTCCACAATCACACTCTCTTCTAAAGCAAGGATTATTCGTACAATTGTTTGCAAACGCAAGTATCGTTTGCACTAGACTTGGAGTAGTTGCTTGTAGACCAGCTACTTTACATAGTTGCAGCGTCGTAATCGGTGTAACTATAGGGATCGAACCTGTAGCTACAGATACTGTAGAACATCCATTTACATTCGTAATGGTTTGATTCTCTAAAGGGTTATCTAAAGCCGGAGAATCAGTTAGATAGAGATTCACGGTTTCAAGGGACGATAATTGATTTTGTCTCACTTGATTCAAAAGATTTCCGAGTGCTTTAGCACAGCAGTCACAACGATTACCTTTTTGCGGACGTCTTTTCTCCTTTTTCTTCTTCTCTTTGCAGCCACAGTGTACGTTCACGTTTACAGGTACACTTACTGTTACTCCATTAACAGAAACATCTGCGCTGCTGTTATTCGTTGGGTTAGCTTGAAGAGTCTGAGCTCCCGTTGTTTGATTACCATTAGTATGCGTTTGAGTTTGTGAATTGTTCCCGCCTAGTGTAGGTGTTGAATTTTGGGTTACAGTGGAGCCAGTTTGTGAGGGATTCTGCGTTTGTGTTAAAGTTGATCCTGATTGACCTTGGGAAGGATTTTGAGTCTGGTCTCCCATGGTTGATCCTGATTGACCTTGAGTAGTATTCTGAGTTTGCGGACCAAGAGTTGAACCAGAAAGGCCTTGAGTATTCGTTTGAGATTGTGGCCCTAAACTTGATCCCGTCTGACCTTGCGTGTTCGTTTGTGCTTGATTCCCAGTTTGACTTCCCATTGATTGCGTTTGATTTTCTATTGGATTTTGGGTTTGGGAACCTAAAGTTTGACCTTGCCCTTGGTTAACATCTACATCCCCCTGCTCAACATCAACAGTCAAGTCTCCTTGAGCTATTGTTATCTCTTCAGAAGCATCTATTTTAGTAAGTTCACATCTCTCCTTACATTTACATTTGCAAAATTCGAGACCACATGACTTGCAACATCCGAAAAGCGTTTTGTTTTGACAACAGCATTTATATGACTTGCAACGCTGACAATGCTTGTATATTGAGCCGTCCCTATGAAAACTTGACATCTTTTCCTCTCCTTTAATTCTTTCGTCCATTGCTTGTATCTTATTCAATTCGTACAAAGATGTGAAAAGGACTATATGAATTAAACAGCATGTTTTAAAAAAATAAAAAGATGGTTGTTTAACCATCTTTAGCTCATCCATCTTATTTCTAATCTCGTTTCTTTTTCTCTTTCTTCTTTTTTCCTTTAACAGCTTTTTCTTTTTGTTTTGCCTCTCTTTTATCATCACCAAAACTAGGGAAAAGAGAGATGGACACTACATTTGATGCTTCTCCTTCTTGTTTTGTAAGAGGATTATAGGGAACAACATAAAAGTCTGGCAGCGTGAAAAGATTCTTGCCAGAAGCACTATACTCCCCTTTGCCTTTTATCGTATCTAATAGAGTCGTTTCTCCTTCATTTACCGCGTAAACCTTGTATTGCAGACGCTCGTCTTTTGAAGGAGTCCAGTTCAGTTTAACCGAAGGAATTCCATAGTCCCCCATACCAAATGAAGCACGCAGATCGTTTAACTCTATAAGCTCGATTGGCGGTGGCAAGTCTTTTACCCCATCAGGTTTTTTGAACGATAGTCCTTGTTGAGACGGCATTTCGTTAATCACTTGTTTAAATAGAAGCGTGGGTAGAGAGCTGCCGCTATTTAGATAAGATTCTTTGGTCGTTCGATCATAGCCAATCCATACAGCACCGACTATTTCAGGTGTATATCCGACAAACCAAGTATCTTTGTTTCCTTTATCTACGTTTGGGTAGTTTGTTGTACCCGTCTTTCCTGCGATCTCCATGTTCTCTTTTCCATCAGATCCAGTTCCGTTCTTCACGACTTGCTGAAGCATACGCGTCATGTACCATGCATTCTGCTTTTTCCAAACTTTCTTTTCTTCCTGTTTGGCTTTACCGATCAGTTCCCCTTCATTGTTATAGATCTTGCTGATCACGAAAGGCTCGATCGTCTTACCTTCATGAAGAAAACTGCGGTATCCTTTTACCATTTGCAACGGGGTTACACCTTGATCGATGCCGCCGAGTGCAATTCCGAGTCCTTTATCCTCAATCGGCATGCCAAGCTGTTCAAGATAACTTTTAGAGTCAGCTATTCCGTTCTTGTTCAACAGCCATACTGCCGATGAATTTACAGAGTTAGAAATGGCATCCGCCATGGAAACTTCACCATCGTATCTGCCGTTATAATTCTTAGGTTCATAACCGTCGTAGCTTAATTCTTCGTCACGCAGCATAGAATAGGGTTTGTATTTTTCAGATTCAAGGGCGGGACCATATACGGATAAAGGCTTGAACGTCGAACCTGGCTGCCGATTCACCTGTACTCGATTAAGTCCCTCTGTCACATAATTTCGTCCGCCTTGAACAGCGAGCAAACCACCCGTTTTTCCATTCATCAGCACCATGGCGCCTTCAGGTTTTTCCTGACCCGTTCCTACAAAATAACGACCGTCTTGAAAGCTTTTATATACAGAATCTTGTGCTGCAAAATTCATAGGTACAACGATTTTATAACCACCTTGTCGCAGCTCTTCTCTTGAAAGTTGATACTTTTCTTTTGCTTCTTTTATAACCATATCAATATACGTTGTATAAGCAGGGTTTCTTTTTTCTTGCTGAAAATCTAAAGCAATCGTTTTACCTTGCGCTCTAACGGTTTCAGAAGGTGTCAGATAATCTTGTTTCTCCATGAGGGCAAGAACGAGATCACGGCGCTCTTTCGCTTCCTTAGGATTCTTTAATGGCGAATAATAGTTTGGTGCTTTAGGAAGTCCTGCAAGCATCGCACCCTCTGCTACAGTTAAATCTCTGGCATCCTTATTGAAATACGTTTTTGCAGCAAGCTGAATGCCGTATGCGCCATGCCCAAAATAGATTTGGTTCAAATACATCTCCAAGATTTTATCTTTCGGGTATCTTCTTTCTAGATTGATAGCAATGACAGCTTCTTTTGTTTTTCTTAGCCAAGACTTCTCATGAGATAAAAAAACATTCTTTGCTAGCTGCTGAGTAATCGTACTGCCGCCTTCGACTTTTCCACCAGCTAAAATATCTTTATAGATAGCACGCGAGATCGCTTTAACATCTATTCCATTATGTTTGTAAAAACGGCTGTCTTCTACCGCTACAAAAGCTTCTTGAACATGTTTCGGAATATCCTCAATGTCGACGATCTCTCTATTTTCATCATAGATCTTTGTTATTTTATCTCCATTCTCTGCCACAAGGACAGTAGCTGAATCCATTACAAGATCTTTTTCATCGATCACATAATCTCCCGCTAAGATAATGAAGAGATAGGCGAAAAAACCTATTATAAGTGAACCCGTTAAAATACCGAGTACGACAAGACTTCTCTTTACCATAACCAACCCTCATTTCATTCTAGGTCGAAAAGTACATTTTATATAATTTTCCCTTAGTTGGAAAGTATATTACAAGTAACCAACTTCTTACACTGTTTAATGTGCTGAACGGTTGGGTAAAACAAAGGTAAATCAATAAAAAAAGGGGCAGGGATTCCTATGTACATATATATTACTTATGGGACTTTAGACTATTTAGCAACATATCAAGAAAAATACGATGGAGCTCTTCTGCTAGAAGGTGACTCTAATTCTGCTCTCGTGATCGAAACAGATGGTGAAAACCCATTTACAGAAAAACATGAGTATGAAGTAATAAACCAAAGAGGTTCCTTAAACGGTGCTGGCTTTGTTGTAATGAACCACATCCCGGTTACAGAAGAAGGAAGATCTCTTTTTGAAGAAAGATTCCAAAACCGTGCAGGGCTTGTTGATAGTGAACCAGGCTTTAGTGGCATACGTATTCTTCGACCTCTTCACCAAGATCCTTATATCGTTATGACACTTTGGAAATCACATGCTGATTTTATAAATTGGCAACAATCCAATGCCTACGAGGAAGCACACAAAAATAGAGGCACTTCAAAAGGCTTGCCAGAAACACTCTTTACTGGAAAATCATTTGTTAAAGAATACATGGTAGCCAAATGACTAGAAATCCATCAACAATAAAAAGAGCATCTGTCATATTAAATCCTTCTGCCGGTCAAGGCAGATTGCTGAATCAATGGGATGCCGTGCTAGAGCAGCTAAAAGTTGGTTTTGAGGACGTTCAAGTTTATAAGACGACCGCTCCAGGGGAAGGTGCTTCCTTCGTTAAAGAGCTGGAAGGTAAGACAGATTTGATCATAGCTGCTGGCGGTGACGGCACGGTACATGAAATTGCAGAAGCGGTATTGTCGATCAAAGAAAATCAACCAGCTTTCGGAATCTTACCAGGTGGAACGTGCAATGATTTTTCTAGAGCGCTAGGCATGAATCAAAATCCTGTAAAAGCAGCGGAACAGCTTAGTGAAAAAAAGTTTCGCAACATTGACGTTGGAGAGTTTAACGGACATTTCTTTACAAATTTCTGGGGAGTTGGGTTGATCACACATGTCTCCGAATCCATCGACCCAGATACAAAAGAAAAATTTGGACGTCTTTCTTATTATTTATCTGCGGCAAAATCCTTTCAAACATGGGAGCCATTTGACATCTCCATCTCATCTAAGGAGTTCCAATTTGATGGACAAGCTGCAATGTTTCTTGCTGTGAACGGGCCCTTTACCGGTGGTATCCGTCCCTTCTTTCCGGATACTGATATACAAGACGGAAAGCTCGATTGTTTGCTGATCGAAGAGCCTTCCACTTCGTTTATTTGGGACGTCCTTCTGAATCGTTTATCTGATACTTCAAAAGAAGGACAAGGGTATCATTATTTTCAAAGCTCAGAGATAAGCATAAAAACAGCTCCCCAACAGCTTATTGACTGTGATGGAGAGCGACAACATCGTACACCTTCAGTTATTAAATGTTTACAAAATCAACTACTCACACTTACTGGGGATGTTTCCTTTTAAAAAAAGGAAGCGTCCTTTTTTGATAAGCTCTTATCGATTCACGTCCAGCTATACATAGCAGTAGCCAAACCGTTCCAGCACTAAATCCTGCTACTATATCAGATGGATAATGAACGCCTAAATAAACACGGCTAAAACCAATAAGGAGAATCGTAGATACAAATGCAATCGTGAGAATGATCTTAAGCGGCTTTCCTCTTCTGCTTCTTACGACCAAGTAGCCAAGAAAACCATAATAAATGAGACTGCCCATGGCATGTCCACTCGGATAACTGAAACCTTGTTCGACGATTAAGCTATCTTCTGGTCGTATTCTTCCAAACCAATGTTTCAACCCTAGGTTTAAAAGACCTCCGCCCGCAACAGCAATCAAATAGAAAATAGCACCCCAATAGTTCTTTCGTTTTGCGATTAGCCAGATCAGACTTCCTACTAACAAGAGTGTTAGAATATTTTTTGACCCTAAAAAGGTAATCACTTTCATTACTTCCGTTAACGTGTCTGTTCTGATATCCGTTACATATTGAATGATCACTTGATCAAAATCAAATACCTCATTCTCCATTAAGTCTTCTGACAACTCAAAAAACACGTTTAATGATAAGAAAGAAAGACCTAATCCGCTTATGATATATATAAGAGGAAGGATCGGAAAGGGTAGTTTATTGGCCAGTTCTCGTAACATTAAGATTCTCCTCAACATCATTTTTTCTCTTTTATAAACTCTTATTAAAGCTAAGTTTTCACTCTTTTATCGTTGATTAAACCACTTTAAAACATTGTCGTTTTTTTAAAGGTCTTTGTAAACGGTCATTGAGGTGAATTTATTGACGTTTTAGCAAACTTTATAGGTTTCACAAGCTTTTTACTATTTATAGGGATTGCTTCATTACATTACGAAATTTCACACGGCAAACAAATGTGTTGGCTACTTCTAAATAATGGTGTAAAAAAAAAAGCCGCTCAAAGATGAGCAGCTTTTACATGTATGCTATTTAACAAGCTTAACTAACATATGAGCCAGCTTATGACGCTCTTCTTGCTCTCCAACTTTCCATAGTTCTTTTAAGAGGTTCTCTTCTGAGTTACGAGGTTCCTCATGGTTAGCTAAGTAATCTGCTACTTTCTCTGCAGTTTTTGCAAGTGTTTCTTCGCTCATGCCCATTTTTTCACCGATCTGCACTTTACCGTGCAGGTAGCTCTTAAACTCTTCAAAGTTTGATAAGATCTCTTCTTTCTTGCTCTCGCTCATACGGCTTGCTGTTTCTTCAACCTTACTTGTGTCTACATTACGATCTTCATCAACCATGTGTCTGCTATCCATTTTTGTTACCTCCTTAAATTTTGTATCACTTTTGTTCAATATTTGTTTCATGCATAGTAGTCTTTTACCGATTTTAACAATCCTTAAACCTTATAATGCAGTTCCTTTATTTTTTAGGTCGTCTATCCTACAAATATTGTTTATGGTAACGAGAAAAGGGGAAGGATATCTCTGTAGAACAAGATTCAGGAGGTTATACAAATGGAAAAAGACTTACAAGCACTAATCGATGGACTAAATGAGGATCTTGCAAACGAGTACTCAGCAATCATTATGTACAACCATAATGCAGCTACGGTTTCTGGTTTGTACCGTCAAATTCTAAAACCTTTCTTCCAAAGTGAAATTACTGATGAGCAAGGACATGCTCTATATTTAGCAGAGAAGATTAAAACACTTGGTGGTACACCTACTACTCAACCAAAACCAGTTAAACAAGTTGAGAGTGTTCGTGAGATGTTGGAAGAAGCTCGTAACGCTGAGGAAGATACGATCAGACGTTATGAAGAACGTAAAGAGCAAGCATCTAACTTAAAATTGACTGAGCTTGTCGTTCAGTTAGAAGATATGATTGCTGATGAAACGAAGCACAAAGAAGAAATGGACCGCCTATTAAGCGATAGCCGCTTCTAAACCCTCATATTATTACAAGCACCCGCAATTTATTGCGGGTGCTTGTTGTTTATGATCCTCTTCTTTTTTTCATCTGTTAACAAACGCCATCTGAAACAATTCTTTGCCACATGACCTAAATCATCAAGAAAATGATAATTCGCATATGCCCCAACAATCGCTCCCAATCCTGGTATCATCTGAAGCATCTTTATGAGATCGATATGATCCCGATAATCTTGCTGCAGTTCTTGCCAATTCATTTGGTTGATCGATTCAGGAGACTCCGGAAATTCTTGAATGGTCTCTTTCCATGAAATTACCCTTTGATATGCATCTTCTCGCTTGTGCGGATCAGAAAAAGCTAGGCGAAATACATGCAGAATAAAGATTCTCTCTTTGTAGTCCCTAACATCCAATCCATAAATACTAGCTGCTTCGAACAAAAATTTCATTTTTATTCCTAACAATAATGGAAGATCTGCAATACCTAGCAAAATGCCTCCAGCACCTGTTCCTGCTCCTTCAATTGCTGCTGTTTTTCTGTAGAAGGATAGCCGATCTTCAAATTTAAAATCACGCTCTCGTAGATCTGCAGTAAACTTAATCGTTTTTTTAGTCGTATATTCAGAACCGATCAGAGTCGCTTTAATCATATGTTTCATACTTGATGTCATAACATCATGCACTTTTTGCGGAATTTTCTCATTGATTTTTATTTGAAGAGATTTTGTTGTCTTATTCCATAGTGAGGGCCGTTTACACATTTCTGTTTCCCATTTTTTAAGCTCTTCTATTACTTTTTCTTCATAAGTGTCCATCATCTACCTCCCTCCTTCTATACGATTTTTGTTAGGCTTTCGTTTCAATATTTTCGCCCTCACATTATGAGATCTACACAATCATATTTGCAGTCGGAATTCCTAGCGGGAACGTAAACACATTTTTTGGATCGTATTTTGTTTTCACTTCAATTAAGCGAGGCAGGTTCACAAAGTAACATTGTTCTAACCAGTTCTTAATACAATTATCATGAAAATTCACATAAGCTCCATCCGCAAAAGGAAGTAGAGAATTTCTTAGACTTTCTACCCAGCGTGTATTTATGTCTGCCTCACTCTCATTCTGCCATTTCGTAATATAAAGCAAGCTGAACAATGCTTCTCTATGAACATAAGCCGTTTCCGTCGGACTTATACAAGAAGCATTTCCGGCTAGAGCTTGCAGCTGCACTTTGTTCTCAATACTAGGTGAGTTTGATAGAAAGTCTTTCAGTTTTTTTATCGCACTCATCGGTAACTGCCTTTTCGCAAACGCACCTGTATTCTTAAATGGATGCGCATCAGGATCACCATGGTTTACAGCATACTCCATCATACCTGGCATCATTCCTCCAAATATCTTGACCGCATCAATATAAGGTACTTTCTTAACTTCAACTTCTTTTGGTGGAAAGGCGATCAAAAGAGGCTCCAGCAACTTTTGCAGTTCATCCGTACTGCCAAGAAATTCTCCTAATGCACGCAACTCACCAATGTCTTTCGTTAAGAGATCAATAATGGCTGTCAATCTGACGTCTGTATAAGGAGCCCATTTTTGCCACGCATCCACCACTTTTTCAAACCCTTTAAAGTCCCATGTAATTTTAAAGATGGCAACATCATCTACGGGAACAACTTGAAAACGAAATGATGTGACCACACCAAAGTTCCCGCCACCACCGCCCCTTGATGCCCAGAACAAGTCCGCGTTCTCATGCTCATTTGCTATGATGATATTTCCATTTGCATCGACCATCTCCAGCTCCAGAAGCTGGTCGATCAGCATTCCATAAGGCCGGGTTAACATCCCCCATCCACCACCAAGTGTCAGACCGGAAAGGCCTACTGATGGACATGTACCTCCTGGAATCGTGAAACCTTCTTCATACAATTTTTCATATAGTGGAAAAAGAAATGCCCCGGCACCAAGTACGGCCGTTTTTGATTTCCGGTCCACTCTTACTTCATTCAACTCGCTTATGTCTATCACTAAACCTCCATCTAATGATGAATAAGCTTCATAACTATGTCTTCCTGTTCGAATCCGAAACTTAACCTTCTTCTTTCTTGCCCAACGTATTGCGTTTGAAACATCCTTAGCAGTTTCACAAAAATTGATAATCAAAGGAAACAAGTTAAAACGAGTATTGAACTCTTCTCTTGCTAGATCATAATCAGGACTTCCTGGTGTTACAATCCTCCCTGTTAGTCCATAAGTATTCATGAGACCCAGCTCCCTTCCATAAAACTTATAGGCATAAGCTATGAAAGATGCCCAAAATTTGTTTACAAACTTGGAAGTAGTTGATTTCCATTCCAGGATGCTCGCTTTCCGCGGGGCAAGCGGTGAGCCACATTCGTACGTTTCACTTTTTAAGTGTCTCACCTGTCTAGTTGCAGTGGCTAGCCCCTCGAGGTCAAAAGTTAAATCGTCCAGAAGGCATAGTGCGCCTTCAAAGCCCATTTACTTTTGCTGGTCGGGGCTGAACGAGCCACCTCCACTTTTCAGACTGCACGCCTGTCCCACAGGAGTCTCTCACCTTCCACTCCAATCAACTGTCAAAGGAGACAAGCTTTTAGAAAAGAGCGCTTTTAAAAAAACTTCCCAGCCATAAAGAGCTAGGAAGTCAACGTAATGTGTTTTTTCGTCATAGTAGGCAGTCGTAATATACTGTATAGAATTGCTCCAACAGGCATTAGGATCGCGATCATCCAGTCTCCTGACAGTAGTCCATAGAAGAGGCCATAGAATACACCTTGTATGATCAGCAAGTGTCTCAGCCAATTTTGAAATGCTTTTACTCTTGTATCTTGTTTGATCGGATAGATCATGAATACAACATTCCATCTATACTGGGTGTAAAGTGTGAATAATTGCAACGCAAACATTTGAAAGAACAAGAACACGACAATCAACTGCCACCATCCTGCAGGAATTAAATAAATAAACAAAAAGCCGATTAAGATCAGTCTTACATATAAGCCCAGGTAATCGCCTGAACGGACAAATGTCTTCATGTATAGAGCAGGAAGTGCATTCTTCTTTTTAAACGAGAAACTTGCTAAGCTGTTTAACCATGGTCGCTTATGAACAGTCTGCTTTAAAGCTGGGACATCTGTAAAGTAATTGACGAATCGGTACCCTTTCATCTTTAAAGACTGTTCTTCGGCTAATAACATTTCCCACTGATAGCCATGCTGTTTCTTAAAGACACCGAAAACAAAATTCTTTAAAACATACATAATCGCAAAAATCGCGATTAAGAAGATGTATGCTTCATTAAAGAGCAAATAGGCATATACAAAGTTTACAATGAACCTCATGATCTTATAGTTCGTTTGATGACTCTTATAGGGTAATCTTCTTTCTTCCCATGATACATAAATATTAAATACTTTGGCTGCGATCAAAAAGAATCCAAATGTGACATACATCTTCCATCCATCATGGATAAAGAATTGAACGATCGGCCATAACAGCGTAAAGATAAATAGGGTTAAAAAAGCTCCCGTAGCAGTTGCAGATGAGATTGCTTTTGAGAAATATTGTTTCATGCCTGATTCTACAGGAAGTAAAAATACGAGATCTCCTTCTTTTAACAATGTACGGATCGGACTTTTAGTCAACCAAACAGAAAAGACGATCGTTAAAATAAAAACGGCCGGAAAATTCTCAGGAAGTGCTTGCAGAAGCTTCGCATAATATACACTTCCGATTACGATGAGCAAAATTAAGGAAACAATAAGTCCGCTGTTTGCCATTAAACTAAAATATTTAAGCGTTTGGGTAACGTGTGCATTGCGTCGTTTTGTCCATAATTTTTTTACATCGATCATGTTACTTTACCTCTTGCTACATAGAGATAGATCTCATCTAACGTTGCATTCTCCAGCCCGCTTCTTACACGTAGTTCCTCTAAAGTTCCGCTTAGTACCAGCCTTCCTTCATGCATGATTAAAAAGCGATCGCAATATCTTTCTGCTGTAGACAAAATGTGAGTAGACATCAACACGCCAGCGCCGTTATTTCTAAATTTAACCATATATTCAAGAAACGATTGAATACCTAATGGATCAAGACCCACGAACGGTTCATCCACGATATATAGCTTAGGTTCAACCAATAGTGCACAAAGGATCATTACTTTTTGCTTCATCCCTTTTGAGAACTGACTCGGAAACCACTTAATCTTATTATCCATTCGAAACTCTTCTAGTAAAGGGCGTACACGAGTTAAAAAGGTTTGTTCTTCTAGTCCATATGCCATTGCTGTTAGCTCTAGGTGTTCCCATAACGTTAATTCTTCATAGAGAATCGGCATCTCAGGTATGTAAGTAAATTGACTTCGATAATTTTCTGGTTCTTCCCTAAACGTCTGTCCATCGATTTTAGAAGTGCCTGACATAGGTTCCATGAGACCTAACACATGCTTGATGGTTGTACTTTTACCGGCTCCATTCAAGCCGATCAAACCTACTATCTCATTTTCTTTCACCGTGAAATCTAAGTGATGAATAACAGGCTGATTAGGAAGATACCCTCCTGTTAGATCTGTAACTTCAAGGATTGGTTTCATATCGTACCTCCTTCTGCAATCCAGCATTTTCATTATTGTTTGCCATTTTTCTCGTTTTACACCTTATGAGGCAGGCATCGGTGTCGGAGTTGGCTCTGCAAATCCTTCTTTATATTTCTCATCGATCATCTTTCTGATTTCAACAGGCGTCTTTCCATCAGCAGAAGCACTCATGCTGATCGCAGCGATCTCTAAACACGTCCCGCATTTTGTGCCATGATCATCCCATACCATTTTGCCATCTTCTTTGTTTTCTGAGACGAAACAATCATAATTGTCTTTATGACCTGCCGATTCACCACAGCCACAAAAACAAGGCATTGATTCAAGCAGATCCTTATATTTAGGAACTTCCGCATAAATGGCCGCAATCTCATCAGGTTGTTTATCCAAGAAACCTGGCAGTTCTTCCATTGATGCAGTAAGTTCTTGAATATCACCGTTCGGCAAATGATTCTCATGTCCTTCATGAGACGTTTCTTGTTTGGCGCTTGACTCCTCTTGATGATTTTTATGCTCATCCTCTGATTTATTCCCGCACCCTGAGATGAGGAAACTAACACCGAGTGTCATTGTGAAAATAAGTTGTCTTTTTTTCACGGAGAGTCCTCCTTTTTGTCATTCTTTCCTTATAATAGCTCAATTCCCGTTTCCTTTACCAATTTTATATGTATAACTTGTAAGACTTCCTGGACAAGATATAAGAGAAGAAGGTATCCCCCCTTCTTCAAGGAGAAAGATACAAGGTATTAGATTTTTTCTGAAATGCTAAATTTTAAGGAGATGGTTCTCTTGGACTATTTAGTGCTTGAGCAATTACAAATTCTTAACATTGAGGTGCATGGCTAAAAAATCGTATTGTTTTGTTTTCGTGTTCTCCTTTCTTCTCTAACCTCTATAAGATGAAGGGTCCTATTTTTGAATAGGACCCTTCTTCTTTTTTTAAGTTGTTGCTATTAGAAGAGGTTGATTTCCGCTCCCAATTGCTCGCTTTCCACTGGGTGTGCGGTGAGCCTCCTGCCACTACGCGCCATTAGGAGTCTCGCACCGTGCGCTCCAATCAACCTGTCAATGAAGAAAATAATAAAACATTCAAAAGCAACTATCCTGTAGAAAAGAGCCTTTTGATAAGATAAAGAGAATACCTTATTTTTTAGGTTGATTATGTGTGATATGATAAGTAAAAAAAATGAGGTGAGCCACTTGTCCCACGATTTAAACTGCATTTTTTGTAAAATTGTTGCGGGAGAAATTCCATCCTACAAAGTGTACGAAGACGAAAACGTCCTAGCCTTCTTAGACATCAGTCAGGTAACCAAAGGACATACGCTGATCATTCCTAAAGAGCATTCCACAGATATTTTTGAACTTCCTGCAGAAACAGCAGCGAAGCTTTATTCTGTCGTGCCTAAAATTGCCTCTGGAATTAAACAAACGTTTAACCCGATCGGTCTGAACATCTTAAACAACAATGGTGAAGCAGCTGGACAATCTGTTTTTCATTACCATATGCACTTCATTCCACGTTACGGACAAGGTGACGGATTTGGAGCAGTCTGGAAAACACAGGATACCCCTGCAGACGAAATGACTGAGATCGCTCAACATATTAAAGAGAACGTTAAAAACTAACGTTACATAGTAAAACTGCCTTTTTTAAACTGGGCAGTTTTTTCATATTCTTTTTTAGTTTTTGCTTTATTCTAACAATTCTTTGCTTGTAAGACGTCACTGAAAAGTTGATTGGAGTGTAAGGTGTGAGACTCCTGCGGGACGAGCGGTCAGGTGAGACCCTTAAAGGCGCAAAGCGGCAAGGGGCTCACCGGTCGCCCCGCGGAAAGCGAAGCACCTGTAACGGAAATCAACAACTTTCAATTGCTCTAAGAGTTTACTAAAACAACGTAATTTTATAAGGAGGAGAACGATGACACGCATCTATTTTCAAGCCGGACCCACAACATTGCCAAAAGAGGTCATGCAGCAAGCAAAGGAAGAGTGGGATGACTTCTTAGGTACTGGGTTAAATATTATGGAGCATAGCCACAGGGGTTCAGAATATGAAGGCATCCACAATCAAGCGAAAACACGCATGAAACGTTTGCTCAATATACCAGATACACATGAAGTATTGTTCTTACAAGGCGGAGCAAGTCTACAGTTTGCTATGATTCCGATGAATTTTATTCAAGGTGGAAAGACGGCAAAATACGTACTCACTGGGGCATGGTCTGAAAAAGCTTATAAAGAAGCTCAGAAAATCGGATCGTGTGAGGCAGTCATTACAGGTAAGGACTCTGACTATCGCACCCTTCCAGAGATGAATTATGTTCCTAGCGAAAATGACGCCTATCTTCATATTACTTCTAATAACACGATCTATGGCACACAATGGGCAGACCTACATGCCTTCACACATCCAAATCTTGTAGCGGACATGTCGAGCGATATTATGAGCAGACCCTTATCTGTTGAAGATTATGGATTAATCTATGCGGGTGCTCAAAAAAACCTTGGACCTTCGGGAGTAACCGCCGTTATCATACGTAAAGATCTGCTACAGGAAAATAAATCTGTCCCATCCATCATGTCGTATTCAGTTCATGCAAAGAATAATTCTCTTTATAACACGCCTCCTGTTTACTCCATCTACTTGCTAAACCTTGTACTAGGCTGGGTAGAAAAGTGTG
Source organism: Fictibacillus norfolkensis (assembly GCF_014836645.1). GTDB lineage: Bacteria > Bacillota > Bacilli > Bacillales > Fictibacillaceae > Fictibacillus > Fictibacillus norfolkensis. The sequence goes on along the minus strand of NZ_JACSQM010000007.1, from coordinate 135,843 downwards.
GTGGTGTCAATGAAATGGAAAAGAGAAATCATAATAAAGCTGGAGTCATCTACGACACGATCGATAGAAGTAATGGGTTCTATAACGGGTATGCTACACCTGAATCCCGTTCGAACATGAATGTTACTTTCACTCTTTTGAATGATGAACTGGAAAAGCAGTTTATTAAAGAGAGTGAAGCAAACGGAATATATGGGCTAAAAGGACACCGATCGGTCGGGGGATTCAGAGCTTCTATCTATAATGCTGTACCACAAGAGTCGTGTGATAGCCTTGCACAGTTCATGAAACATTTTCAGGAAAAATACGGAAAGTAGTTCACAAACCTTTTCAGTTGTACGTACATCTGTTAACATAAAGGTACTTTCGCATTAGGCCAAGAGGGCACTATTGGAAAGAAATTAGGCTAAGAGTAGCTGAGGAGAGATGAGAAATGAATACGAATACTAAATCATTAGCTTTAACATCTGTACTTATTGCATTAGGGTATGTGTTTCACACTGTTGTACCCCCATTATTTTTTGGAATGAAACCTGACTTATTACTCGTGATGATGTTTTTAGCCATCATGCTATCACCTACTAAACAAAACGTGATTATTGCAAGTATGGCAGCTGGAGTCATCTCAGCACTAACAACTGGTATGGCCGGCGGACAGATCGCCAATATCGTTGAAAAACCTATAACAGCTTTTATCTTTTTGGCGTTGTTCTTACTTGCTAAAAAAGTAAAAGTAAATGCGATAAGCGCTGTTCTTTTAACAGTAGTCGGAACGATTATCAGCGGTACATTATTTCTCATGGTCGCCATGCTCGTAGCGGGATTACCTGGTACATTACTTAGCTTCATTGGAATGATCGTTGTTCCAACAAGCGTCGTTAGCGGCTTGATCATGTTTTTTATCTACCCGATCGCAGAACGACTATCTAAACGTTCAAACTTAACTGCAAATTAATAATGATAATGTCAAAATAAAAAGCCAGCTCCTATGGAGTTGGCTTTATGTATTTATCCTCTTCTTCTTTTTCTTCTTCCCACGTCTGAAAAGCTGCTATCTCAGTTGATAACGTTGAAAAAATAAAAGCTAGGACAGTTGCATCATCCAATAGACCTGCTCCGATCAGAAAATCAGGTACTGCATCAATTGGACTAACAAAATACAGAAGTCCTGCGACCACTAATAGTAAAGATTTTTTGGAGACATCACGATAGTCGCCTCTTTTATATGACTTTACCATTCGAACTAACGCTTTTACTTGAGAGCCTAGGTTACTTAAACCTTGTTTATCAGGTTGCGAACTTTTTTTCTCAGCTTCTGTAACAAGCTCACCCGTTTGAGTAGAACTTTCAAGCACAGCATTCGCTTTTTCCTTCATTTTATTAAAGTAGTTGCCGATTGTGTTTTGTTTCAACCCATATCCCTCCATTCTTTTTATTATGTATACCCTCTTTTAAACCTCTTCGTCAATTATGAAATTTTTTTCCCTTTCATTTATTTTATATTATCTTTCTCCAAAGTCAGTCAAATATCTTCTGTTTTAGACAAGTATGACATTTTTTGAAACAACGTACAGCGTCACTATTTTCTTCTGATTTTCCTATTGTATCAACGGTTTTCAAATTTTGACCGTTCTATAAAAGCTTGATCTTGCATGTCCAAACATGACGAAATCTATCGGGAAATATTTTTATATTCGTCATTATTTTTCATAGGAATATAAGAGAAATTCGCGAATTCATAAGATAATAAAAGAATGAGGAGGAATTATAAGATGTCTAAACAAAAATCCATGGTAGTAGGTTTCGCATTAGGAACGGTGGTTACTGCAGCAGCTACTCTGCTTTCTACACCAAAAGCAGGTAAAGAAGTCAGAGAAGATCTTAAAGTGAATATGGATAAAATGAAATCGACGTTCTCCAGCATCAAGCGTGATGGCATTCAGCTTAGAGCAAAGATCAGATTTGCTAATAAAGAAAAAGAAGAGGCTCTACAAGAAACAGCTGCCTCTACAATTGAAGAAACTCCTGAAGAAATGGATCAAGAAATTAAATAATCCCAAAAAAATTCTCCCTTTTTGGAGAATTTTTTTTATCTATACTTCCGAACAAGTAAGAACACTTACATCAACACCATATCAGCTAAAAGTTATATAACTATTTTACTAAAAAATAAGGAAAAATTGAAAAATTTTACTTTCTTATTATAGGAAATACTGGCATAATGAGGAATAGGATGTGTTTTATAAGATGGAGGGGCATTTTAAAAATGAACAAAGATCAATTATATAGTTTTCAAGAAGCCATGATCTATAGTCACAAACTTTCACAGATTAGTAAAGCTTTATGGAAAAGTGTAGAAAAAGACTGGCAAAATTGGATTAAGGACTATGGTTTAAACATTAATGAACACCATATTCTATGGATTGCTCATCATCTTGAGGGTGCATCAATCTCTGATATTGCAAAGTTTGGCGTTATGCACGTATCCACTGCTTTTAACTTTTCAAAAAAGCTTGAAGAACAAGGCTATCTAACATTTTCTAAAAAAGAAGATGATAAGCGAAATACATATATTTGTCTAACACCTAAAGGTGAAGAGCTTTTACTTCAAACATTGAACACGTACGATCCTTCAAAGTTTGGTGTTTTCAGTGCATCTATGCCGATTAAAGAGTTATTTGGAAGGTTCCCAGAGTTTCCTGAATTGATGTCGATCATCCGCAATTTATATGGCGATGACTTCATGTCGATTTTCAACAAACTCGAAGAAAAGATCGAAGCATCATTAGATGATCAGCCTGCATCACCTGTGATAGCAGCTGAAGAAATTGCCTCTTCTCATTCGTAACGTACAGATAACTCATAAAGCTTCTCCATCAAAGAAATATACTTTTCTTGTTGAAGCAAAGCAGTAATCGTTTCTCTTGGGGAAAGCTTTGGCGTTAACATGCCTGCAAAATGCAACAACAGCGGTGTGTAATGCACAAAGCCTTCTTCACTCTGCATTTCATATTTTCGTTGAAGCTCATCGCAAAGAAGGAAGACCTTATTCACTTCCTGCTCGGTGAGCTTTTTTTCCATGACCAGTCTAAAAAATGGATACGCTGTAAGATCGACACTCTCAATCGTTAGCTGATTATAAAATTCTAGTCGTTCAAGTCGTTCTTCCACCGTCTCCATACAAAACCCTGCTTTCTAGTCATTGTCTGTCTATAATAATTATAATCCAACTTTCTCCATTTGGGTATGAATAATTGAGGAAGAATAATTAAAGCGCTCCTTCCCTAACGTGCTCGGGAGAAGCGCTTTTTCTAGTTTTTCGTATAGACTCCCAATTTAATAGAGTTCTTCTTTAGATCGAATTCTTCCGCTTTCACCGCATAGCCTTTCTTTGTTGGCATTTCGGTCACTCTCATCAAAATGCTCTCATCTTTCGGATAGACGTCTACCCATTCAGGAAACTGAACGGTCTTTTTGATCAGTGTGAACACCTCGTCACCGGGTAGTGGGAAACGTCCTACTTGCATATCCTTTTCCTTCAATAACAGATCACCGTTTTCAAGAACCTCAGGCTCAAAGGTAACCTGATATGGAAGCTCTTGATCAAACGCGATGAATGATCCGTTAAGCACGGCTTCATCATTTCTTAAATTTACGTATACGTTCACATCTGGCGCTTTTTTGCGGAGCTCTTTATTTAACAGATCTTCCACCTGTTCTTTTTCTGTATGTATGCTTAAGAGCTTTTGATTGTCTCGAATATCTGTATCTAGTGAACTACGATCTAAACGGCCACCAGCAGGATCACTAAAAAGCATAGCGGCTATGGCGATCGGTACGATTAAAAATAGAAGCAACAGTGTAAAAAATGCCGTTTTCCATTTATTCATAAATTTCTCTCCCTCTCTCATCTCTTAGAAGTTATTTTCCTATTCATATTCCACATATTTTGGTAAAGTTAAACAAGTAGTTCATGTTGGAGGTTTTCATATGGCAGGCTATATCTTCGTTTTTTTGGCACCAATCTTTTTATTCGTATTTAACTCACTCACTCACAAGTTATGTGACAAAAAGAACTTGTCCTCAAAACAGCAAGACTCTGTTTATCGTACGATCAACGTTTCTATTACCATTCTGCTCATTTCATCCTATGTTTCAAACGTTCTATAGAAAATATAAAAAGGGGGAACCTAAATTGCATTCCCCCTTGAGTAACCGTACCATACACATGCTGCACCTTTTGATCAAGAGTAGTAAAACACACATTAACGAAACTGCTTATAAACGTCAAGCCTGATCAGTCCCCCTTCTTAAGAAAAGGTCCTGCTTAGCCGTCATTTATTTTAGCAGAAACATGCAGCACCTACGATAATCAAAAGAATAAACAACACAACAATCAATGCGAAGCCTTTTCCATGCCCGTATCCACCGTAACCCATGAAAGCCACCTCCTTTGATATTCTGTACACTATCCTATGCATGACCCGTTATTCACGCATAGGCATTCGCCCTATAAATTAATTTAAATTTCTATTCACCATCAATAGCAGTAACAAGCTCCAATAATGATGAGAAGGATAAAAAGAACTAAGATTAGTGCTAATCCTCCCCCATGACCGTAACCATAACCCATCATCATACCTCCCTTTTCTTTCTCCATATCATATAGTGATACGCCCTATTGTGATTAGACGAATGACCCGGTTTTAAAAATTTTTTTATTAAAATCGTGTAGAATACCCGAAAATACTGGATTTATAATGTGTAAATTTTCTCATATTTCATTTATTGAATAGGAATACCTATAACGTTTATGCTATAGTAAGAGTTGTTAAATTATTACTTCACAGTAGGAGTGTTTGAAAATGAAAAAATGGATGTTATCAATTGGACTCACAGCGGGACTAATTTCATTATCCGCTTGTAATAATGCTGGTGGTGCTGATTCAGAAGCCATCGTAGAATCTAAAGCAGGAGATATTACGAAAGAGCAATTCTACGATAAGATGAAGGAACAATACGGTGACCAAGTACTTAGTCAAATGATCGACGAAATGGTGCTTGAAGATAAATATAAAGTAACAGACAAAGAGATTGAAAAAGAAACAGATAAGATCAAAGAAGAGCTAGGTGGCGAGGATGCATTCAAACAAGCACTTGAGCAAAACGGCTTATCTGACGAAAAACAGCTAAAAGAACGCATCAAGTCTATGCTTTTAAATGAAAAAGCAGCAACAGAAGGTGTTAAGGTTTCTGAAGCTGAAATGAAGAAAACATTTGAAGAAAAATACAAAACGGAAGTTAAAGCGAGCCACATTCTTGTAGATGATGAGAAGACGGCTAAAGAAGTTCAAAAGAAATTGAACGAAGGCGGAGACTTTGCTAAATTAGCAGAAGAATACTCTAAAGACCCTGGTTCAAAATCAAAAGGTGGAGACCTTGGCTTCTTCGGTAAAGGCGCAATGGTTCCTGAATTCGATAAAGTTGCTTTTACTCTTGAAAAAGGAAAAACAAGCGAACTGGTTAAGTCTGAATATGGTTACCACATCATTAAAGTAACGGACAAGCGTGAAAACAAGTTCGAAGACAAGAAAGAACAGATCGAACAAGAGCTTAAGCAGCAAAAAGCGAAGCCTATCACTGAGATCTTAGAAAGCCTGAAGAAAAAAGCGGATGTTAAAGTAAAAGATAAAGAATTAAAAGAAAAGATGGAAAAGAAAGCTGAACAACCTCAAACGCCACAAATGCCTCAACAATAATGGCATGATATATGAAAACCAGACCCTTGATGGGGTCTGGTTTTTGTTTTGTACTTATACAGAAGGATATTGCACCACAGTTGGCTGCAATATCCTTCTTAAAACGACAGAGAAATTCACAGATCACATAAAAAATACACGTCATCACATAAAAAAGTCGGATTATCATATAAAAATGATAACATCAGCAGTACATGTCTACCCTAAAAAGACAGAACAATCAAAAGACATGTTCTTAGCAGGTCTTTTCCTTCATTCTACAGACGATTTGTGTCATCATGATAATGATCTTCATCCCCTGCTGCTGCAACTAAATCCTCTGCATCATCATCTTCAGCGGAAGACTGAGCTGATTCCTGAGCCTTTGCTCTCTCGATACGCTCCATGTATACTCTGCCTTCTTCTTCAATCACTCTTTGCTCAATTTCTTTATCTTCTTGGAACAATGTAACGATCCGATAACCGCTATAGATAATGCCACAAAGCACAAAATACATCCACCATGGAGTCATAGTAAAGAAGTTGCCCACTCCAGCTGAGTATTCTTTCAACACAAAGGCAGCTATGAGTATGGCACCGAAAAATAAAGCAGCGTATCCTTTCATCATTTAACTCCCCCTTATTAGACAAGCTTTACATCCAGTCTATGAGGGATTATAAAAAGTTATGTCATGAAAGTGCAGGTTCAGCTTTAGATTCTTTTTCTGATTTATTTGACTGAACTTTCTTGTCAAAGGCACGGAACATCACGTAATAGAGTCCGGCACTCATCACCGCTAATACAAATAGAAGATAGAACGTATTTTCAAAACCAATCCACATTGTTAATGGAATAGAGATCGGTGCGATCGTACGTCCGATTGTAAATCGCAGACCCGCTGCAGCAAAGTACTGCCCTCTCATGTTTTCCGGAGCAAGCTTAGAAATAAAGCTCTCTTGGATACCAACTACCATCAGCTCAGCCGTTGTAAAGATGACCATCGCACCAAAAAGGATCCACATCATCGTCGTACTTCCAAACACAAGCATCGACACACCATATAGAAGTGCAGAAAGAATAAATACCCTGCCTTCTTTGAATCGGTTCATCCATTTAGCCATCCAAACCGTACATAATGCGACCATCAATCCGTTAAGCGAGATCAGATAACCAAAAACCTTTTCACCCGTTAGCGAAATGTCCCAGTTCCCAATGGCAAAGAGCGATTGCTCTGGCACTTTTTCCGTTGTATAAACTGCTAGGAGTAAATCCATTTGCATGAAGGTCTGAGCTACAAGAATACCCGCTAAAATAAAGAGCAAGAATAACTTATCACTCGCGATCACTCGATAGTCTTTCAACTGTTCGCCGATCGCCTGGAACCAATTCTTATCAGTCCCTACTTGTTCTAATACTTCTTTCTTTACCGGAACCGTTTCACGAATGTATTTCGCTAACACTACGGCTAACACAACGCTCACTAGTAAACATGCTAGCAATAATTCAAAACGGTAAGAGAAAAAGAAGATACTTCCTAATACAGGACCAAAGACCACCGATATATTGATCGATGTGTAAAACACGGCAAACACTTCACTCCTATGCTTTTCTTCTACAACGTCTGCGATCATCGCATGACTAGCTGGCCAATACAGAGAACCAAACAATCCTAACGCTGAAAACGCAATAAACGTTAAAATCGGCGAATCCATCCACGGTGAGTTAGCAAGACAGAAAAATATAAACGTTGCTGCCTGCCCCCAAGCCGAGATTACCATCATCTTCTTTCGTCCATATTTATCCGCACAATAGCCACCTACAAGGTTTGTGATGACACCGACAACTTGTGACAGGACTAATAAAATACCAGCTGTTGTTTTTCCCATTTCATCTGAAAAGTAAATCGCCATAAACGGGAAGAACATCCAAAACAATAGATTTACAAAAAACTCTCCAATTAAACGAACCTTTAGATTAGCATCCCAATCTTTCCATCTCATGCTGTCCACTTCTTCCTTTTTGTTATTTCCGACACTGTTGATTTATCTGATCCAACTTTTGAGCAGTCACCTTCATAAGCAAGCCGTGAATACAGCTATTTTTTCAATGAGAGCATAGAAAAAAGCCTATGAGTATACACCGTTACATGTGCATACCATAAGCTTTTCGTAAAAAAGGCTCGGGATGACACATGGAGAGATTGCTCAAAAGCAGGTAGATCGCATAGCAAAATAAGCCTTCCCAAATGGGATTAGACGTTATTTAGCCAGCTTTCTTTCCTTACCTTGAACAATGCTAACCATGAGTCATTGCCTCCTAAAATTTCGTTTCTTAACTTCCAATTCCAAATTTACCATATCTCCCATTTTTACACAATGGGTTTTTATCAATAATTGAGTTGCTTTGTTGCTCTTGTGGGTTGTTGATTTCCGCTTCAGGCTGCTCGCTTTCCGGGGGGCGTGCGGTGAGCCACCTCGTGCTTTGCACCTACAGTGTCTCACCTGTCACGCTAATCCCCCAGGAGTCTCGCACCTTTCACTTCAATCAACTGTCAATGAAGACAAGACAAGACAAGACAAAACACACTATCTAAAACCTTTAGAAACGGGCCTTAATTTTTCGCAAACTCCCCTTGGAATAGGGGTTTATATAACGATCTATTTTCTAGAGCGAACTGCTTATCTGTAAATTCTCCAGGCTGTACTTTTTCGAGTGCGCGGTCCATCATATTCATTCTAGCGTCAAAATTATCGATCATATGAAGGATCTCTGCTTCACGAATCAACGGCGCTTTAGGGCTTCCCCACTCAGGTTTACTGTGGTGACTTAAAACAAGATGCTGAAGGACGGTTACTTCTTCTCCTTCGATCTCTAACTCATCTGCCGCCTTTCCGATCTCGTTCACCATGATTGTAATGTGACCGAGCAGCTTTCCTTCGAGTGTATAAGACGCAGCAACTGGTCCTGACAACTCGATGACTTTTCCAAGGTCATGCAGGATGATTCCAGAATAAAGAAGGTCTGTATCTAAAGATGGATAGAGTTTGCTGAATGCTTTTGCCATATCCAACATGGATACAACATGAAACGCAAGACCTGATACAAACTCATGGTGGTTCTTAACCGCAGCAGGGTATTCTAGAAATTCAGCTTGATGTTTCTTTAATAAGTGTCTTGTGATGCGTTGGATATTTGGATTCTTCATCTCAAATATGTATTTGGTGATCGTCTCTACCATCGCGTCTTGAGATAATGGAGCTGTTTCTAGGAAATCACTAACCTTAACACCATCTAGTTCCGTTGCAGGGCGAATGGCTTTAAGCTTCAACTGCATTTTCCCTCTGTAGTTCCCCATCTCACCAGCTAGTTTTACGATAGCTTGAGCGGCGTAGAGCTCTTCGTCTTCTGGTGAACTATCCCATAGTTTTGCCTCCACATCACCTGTTTGATCTTGAAGGATCAGCGTCAAGAATGGTTTACCATTACTTGCCGTCCCTTTTACAGATGATTTGATAAGAAAGAAACCATCTACGATCTCTCCTACCTTATAAAACGCAAGTCCTTTTTTCATCTTTCACCCCGCCTTTCTTTGCTTTAGTATAGCATATCCGTCTATTTAACTACTTGTCGTAACACTCTTGCTGTAAAAATTACAACTAGTGAATGATTCTCTTCTATCTTTTTCTTTTAAGGTTAGTAATCGAAATTTTAATCTGAAAAGCTACACCTTCTGCTCTATTTTCCGCGATTACTCTTCCTCCATGCAATTCCGCAATTCGTTTTACGATAGCAAGACCCAGCCCAAACTGACCTTTATTTCCTTTACGGAACGGCTGGAAGATTTCTTCTCCAGTTACACCAGTAAGACGTTCTCCATCATTAAACACTTCAATAACAAATTCAGATCCATTATTAAAAGCTGAGAGTCGAATCGTCTCGTGTGCATAACGTAATGCGTTCTGAACTAAGTTATCCAGCAGAATACCCCATTGCTCTTTATCACCATTCAGATTGTAATGGTTACCTGTAATCTCAAAATCTATGTCTTCACGCTGATATCTGAAGCGTTCAACAATATCTTCTGCAAGATCACCAAAGTTAAAGTTCTCTTTTGTTAATACATCTAGTTTCAAAGCATCAAGCTTTGTATAGTACAGCATGTTTTGAACACGCTTTTCCATTCTCTCGGTTTCTTTTAAGATCACGTCCATCATATCTTCCGTTGTATCTTTCGGCATGATGCCATCTTTTACAGATTGAGCGTAACTCTTAATCGTCATAATAGGTGTCTTTAATTCATGAGATGCATGCTGAATAAACGTTTTTTGTGCATGGTCATGTCTTAACAAGTTTTGACGCATCTCTTCAAACTGCTTGGAAAGAATATAAAATTCATCATCACCTTTCCAATGAAACGGCTCTTGCCAGTTGCGTTTAGCGATCTGTTCGAACCGCTTTCCTAAGATGGTGAGTGGCGATCGTAAATACCGTGCTAACCAAATCGCAGGGATGATAGAGAATATACCTGTGAACAATAAAATCAGTACGAGTCTTAGCCATAATCTGTTGACCATTTGATCGCGATACGTATCCCACATATAGGAGATTAAGTACACCTTTTCGCCTTTTACGTTCGTTTTTGTTGTGATTGCATAAAATAAGGTGGCATCTTCGTACGTTAACTCGTAACGACCTTTATTCTTCTTTTGGTTGTATGCTTTTTCAGCCATCTCATATAGAACTTCCTCAGGTACAGGGTCACCTTGTGAGTTGGCGTACTTGTCAACAATCACAACATGTCCAACATCACGAGCTGCATTCCTTCTCTCAATAAAATCAGTTGGAGACTCCCCTTCTCTAGGAAGCTGATTATTGGGATCCCAGACATTCTGCTGTTCGTTCTCAATGATTCGATACGTTTCTTCAGTCAGCGTGTCTTTAATGGAAAGCGGATAGATGATCGCGGTTAAGAGACCAATCGTAAATATCAGCAGACCGAATGAAAGCCATATCCGCTGAGTTAGATTTAAGCGTATCATGACGGTATGATCCTATAACCAGCTCCGTAAACGGTCTCTAAGTTCAATCGAGGCATCTTCTTACGAACGCGTCTGATGACATCATCCACGGCACGTTCAGATCCGAAATAATCGTCTCCCCACACATATTCTAGAATCTCTTCTCGCTTACGAGACTTCCCTTTATTCTCAATCAAATAAAGAAGAACATCGATCTCTTTTCCTGTAAGATTAATCATCTCTCCATCACGTGTGATCTTTCTTGAGATCGGATCGATCATATATCCTGTAATCTCAATCGTTTGTGGCAAGCGGTTACCGGTTTCATAGATTCTTGTTAACAGTTTTCTTACGCGAATAACGAGCTCTCTTGGCATGAAAGGCTTGGCTAAATAATCATCACTGCCGAGCTCAAGTCCAACGATTCGATCTAAATCTTGGTCTCGCGCAGAAACAAAAATAACTGGAATGTCTGAAGCTTTTTTGATCTCTTTAATAATTTCATAGCCATCCATACCTGGCAGCATAATATCTAATATCCAAAGGTGCGGTTTGTTTTCTTCCGCACTTTTCAAAGCATCTTCTCCATTATGAAAAACGGAAACGGTCCAGCCTTCTTTTTCCATATAGGCTTTCAGCACTTGAGCAAGATCTTGTTCATCCTCGACTAAGTAAATGGAATACTCATTTGACATGAGCCATTCCCCTCCTTTGGTTACATTTCAGCGATAACAGATTGATGTGGCCAATGTATGACAGGGACCGCGGGAACCGTAGATGTGATATGTTTATGACAGGTAAAGAATAACACCTGCCGATTAAACGCCGTTTCTTGTATCAGTTGTAAGGTTCGTTTTGTCCTTAATCCATCAAAGTTAACTGCGATATCGTCCATTAAAATCGGAAAGTCTCTTGGTCCTGCATGAAAAGCTACTGCTAATCGGATAGCCAAATACACCTGTTCGGCAGTACCTCGACTTAACTCATGCGGATAAAAACCTAAACCATCACCATTTAAAACCATTAATTCATTATTATCTGTGAATGTAATAGATTGATATTCACTTTCTGTTATTTTACTAAAATAAACACTGGAAGTCTCTAAAACCGCTGGCAGCTTTGTTTTTTGATAATCTTCCTTCACTTTTGAAAGTGCATGCTGTGCAAGTCGCAAGCTTGCCCACTTCTTCACTAGCGTGTTCCATTCTTCTTTAAGCATCTCATATCGATGCAGGTTCTCTGAGTAACTGCCATCTTCAAGCAGTTTCGCTATTTCCCAATCGAGTTTCCCTTTTGCTTCTATCTTCTCGTCGTACCCTTTTTGCTTTTCTTGCACCTGTTCTTCCAATATCGAAATATGATGAAGGGTTGTCTCATAATTCACCGTTACTTTTTCTGCCATTACTGCGATTTCATCATTTGAAAATCCTAACGATATAAATTGATTAAAAAGCGTTTCACGTTCTTCTGTTAGCTTGCCAAACCGTTCCTTGTTCTTACCTTTTACATAAAAGTCCGCTTCGTTGCTAACTTTAGCTGCATCCCATAGACTGCGGATCTGAATATCTATAAAAGAAATCTTTTTCTGGAGCTCATTCTTCCGCTCGAGAAGTTCTTTTTTGCTTTGCTGAATGTGCTCTGATCGCGACTGATTTTTAAGTTGCTTCTCTAATTCAGCATAACAAGAGTTGATCCAGCTTTTCGTATCCTCCTGGAGTTCTTTACCGAATGCATGCGAAAGTGAAGAAGCCTTCTTCTCATAACTGCTTTGTTTAAATTCTATATCCTGCACTTTATTCTCTGTTTCATTTCGCTGTCTTAACAACTCTTTAAGCTGAAGCACTCGTTTCATATACCCTGATACAAAAAGACGATCTAACTTTCCTCTGTATCCTTGATCATGCGCCCATCGTTTCGCATGGTCCCAGACAGATGCTTCTTCCACCTCTAAATAATCCAGACGTTTAGCAAGCTGTACATAAATGTTGTTTTCATTAGAAAGCTGTAATGAGAGCTCAAGCCATTGTTTCCTATGAACCTCATCTTCTAACAATCGCTGATGTACGTGTTTTGGCATCTCTTCACCAGACGGATTCCTCTTTAGATACAGAAAACTTAGTACTAGCGATGTAATCAGTAGCAGCACTCCTCCAAGCATGACAGGAGGATGGTTTGAAACCCAGCCCGACCATAGAAGTAAGAGGGAAGAAAGAATGGGTAATAGTGTTGTGTAAAAAGAGACCTTTCGAGTTTCTTTATGATTAGAATGCTCATACTTTGCATATTCTTCTTCAGAAAGAAGCTTCTTTTTCTGTTTTGCTTCTTCTGTTTCAAATCGCTCCAACTTCACTCTAGAATCCTCGAGCTCGTCTTCTAACCTACTTTTTTTATCTTGAATCTGCTCATTCTGCCTGATCAAATCTTCTAGAAAATGAAGCGATGATAAAGATAGTGAAAGTCCCTTAAGTTCTTTTTCAGACCACGCTTCACCGATTTCATCAAAAAGCTGGCTTTCTTCTTTTCTTAACGACTGAATGTGGCGTTGTAGCTCTTGAAGCTGGTTGAAAAGATGTTCATATTCAGGAAGTAAGTTAAACAAACGTTTAATCTCTGTTTCATACCGTATGATATTTTCATTACTTATGATGGATCCGAGCTCAGCTTCAGCATCTTGAAGACGGCTATCATCGTAAGTTAAGTCACTTTTCAAGCGTGACAATTCTTTTCGTAACTCCTCATATTGTTGAAGACCGTTCTCTGGAAAAGAATATGATTCAGAATCAAAAGAGCGAATCTCGACATCAAGCTGCTTGTACCTTTGTAATACTGGCTTTAATTCGAGCAGCCTCTTGTTTGAGAGAAGTTCGGTTTGAATCTCTGTTAGTTTTTGTTTAATTACTTCTAGTTCCTTTTCATGGCCATCTTTCTCGTTCGTTAACGCTTGATAATTCTCATTTTTTTCTTTTAAGAGTTGCAGGGATTTTGCTGAAGATGATAGCTGTTCTAATCTTTCATTAATGATTGGTTTTTTACCTGCCTTTTTAAATAAAAGGGCTTGTTTCTTTTCAAAGGTCTGTTCAATGTCAAGCAGATCACGGTCACCTGAGATCGCGGTGCTTAATAAAAAGTTTCCAAGTTCTTCCGATGATAACTTGTCTAATTTCTGTAATCCATCTAGTCCAAAGCAGAAAGCACCCGTATACAAAGATTGTTCCATTCCGTCCAACAACTGCAGCAAAAATGCCTCTTCTTTCTGCTGACCGCTTTCATCATAAAGCCTGAGATCACCGGTTACAGTTGAATGTGCAACTCTCTCAATCGTCCATGTTCCGTGTACCTGATGATGAATGGTAATCTTACCACCCATTCTGTTTCCGTCTTTCGGTTCATAGCGGCGTTGATTTTGACTTTTTGTCGGAAAACCGTAGAACATGCATTTAATAAAGTCCATCAGAGTAGTTTTTCCGGCTTCGTTTTCTCCGTAAAGAATCTGCAGCCCTTTTTCTTCGAAGGAAATTTTACAATCCTTTAATCCACCGAAATGATAGATATGTAGGGTAACAAGTTTCATTTTTTCACCTACCTGTTTTTATGAAGTTCAGATAATAACAATTGTTCTGCTTGTTGTTTGATATCTTCCCAATCTTGTTCGTTCAACTCTATGTATTTTCTAGCTGTTCTGTGTGTCGATAACTCTGAGATCGCTAATTGCAATTCTGTGTCATTCTCTAAAATATTCTGTAGATCTTGAAAAAAGGCGGACTGTCTCATGGATTGTTCCTCTTGAAGAGATGGACTTGTTATATTCTTGATCGCAACCACATGCACAAAAGAAGAGTCATAATCTTCTTCACGCAAGATTTCTTCTAGATCTTCTATGAATGTTCCATCCAAAAACTCATGATAAAGCTGTGTTTGACCCGTCAACTTTAAGACGAGGAGTACACCTTTATTTTGTTGCAGATACGTGCTGATCTTTTTTTCACACAAATGGATCACTTCTTGCAGACTATCAACCTCTGTTAAATCAACTCGGCATTCCTGCCAATCGATTTCAGACGTGGAGTAAAACTGACTTTTTACTTCATTATGGTTTAATGTAACGATGTAACCACCTTTTTCACCTAGTTCTCCACTATGTCTGCCTTGTATATTCCCTGAATAACGAACAGGTGGTTCTAGATTTAGATCGATCCGTTTATGAATGTGGCCGAGCGCCCAATAATCGTAGCCCTTTTTTAGAAGCTCTGTTAGTAAAAATGGTGCATATCTGCTATGTCCGCTATAACCATCTGCCTGTCCATGCAAAATACCGATATGATACAGATCATCTCTTTTTTCGGGATAGTGTAATGTTCGATCATCTGTGACTGCTGCGGTTTCATAACTAAATCCGTGCAGAGCTGCTACTATTCTTCCTTGTTTTTCAAAGTGGAGAGTCTGAATGTGGCTGCCATCAAAAAAGTGCACATTGCTTGGCCATTCAAGATCTACCCATTGTCCATCTAACGGATCATGATTGCCATGAACAACATATACGTTTATGTTGTGACTGTTCAATTGCTTAAAACAATTTTTCAAAAAAGACTGAGCTTTTAAACTTCGGTTCCCACTGTCAAAAAGGTCACCTGCAATTACTACAAAATCTACTTCTTCTGAAATTGCCAGATCGATAAGCCGTTTAAAGGATACGAACGTGCTATCAAAAAGCCGCTGAAAAAGCCCCTCAGGCAACGAGGAAAGTCCTTTGAACGGACTATCTAGATGAAGATCTGCACAATGTAAAAACTTTATCATTTCACTCATCCTCTTTTTCTACCATTCTTCCCTTCATTTTAACATATATACGAAAGCACGTTCGCTTGTGAACGTGTAAAAAAAAGAGAGCACGAGGCTCTCTTTTTCAGATTAGATGTCGGTTGTGTTTTTCTTCTCTTGCTTCGATAAAAGAAGAGCTTGCTTGAACAACTTCAGGGACGGTGCGTTTCCGTACATTAATACACCACCGCGATACACACGAGCACCAATTATGGCAAACAAGAAGATGGCTCCGACTAGGACGCTGATTCCCAGTGCTACTTCCCAAACCGGTAATGAAAGCATCCCTACACGAAGCAGCATGAGCATCGGTGTAAACAGCGGGAAGTAGGATGCCGCTGCAACGAAACCAGACTCTGGGTTTTCTCTGCCGAACATGGCGATCATGAATGCCGCTACGATGACAATCACTACAGGTGTCATTAAATTATTTACTTCTTCAACTCTGCTGATCAATGAACCAAGCATCGCAAATAGAGTTGAGTAGAGGAAGAATCCTAAAATGAAAAACACAAGAGCATAAATGATTAATGAGGTTGGAATCTCATTCAGCTTTAATTCATTTATGATACTCTCACTTCCGCTAAGCTGTCCGTTCAATTTCACTGCCAGAAACCCTCCAGCAACAAACAACGCTAGCTGAGTTAATGCTAAGAGTACGATACCAAAGATCTTACCAAACATTTGTGTCACAGGCGATACAGAAGAAATCAGGATTTCCATAACACGTGAAGATTTTTCTGTTGCCACCTCTACAGCGATCATACTTCCATACATCATGACGGCCATGTACATGAAAAATAGAACCACGTAGACTAAGATATATACTTGTGCTGCTTCTTCCTCACTTTTTGCTGAATCAGACAATGACTCTTTAGCAAAAGAAACCGGCGAATAAATCGCAGCGAGCTGTTCTTGATTTAATCCGATGGACTCAGCGGCTGATTTGTTCTTAATCTGCTGCAGCGCTAGCTCTACATCTGCGATCAAGCTCTGTTGTGTTACATCTTCTGCTTTATATGTTCCTGAGATGATACCTGAATCATCCCTATCGAGAATTAAAATCCCTTCGATCTTACCATCAAGGACGGCTTTTTCTGCTTCACTCTCTGATTTTGTGAACGCTTCGGCTTTCAGATCATCACTCGTTTGCTTAAGCTGTGTTTGAAGTGCCGGAAGCGTGTCTCCTGTTCGGTCGATAACGCCAATTTTAGAAGCCTCATCTTCACCGAACATTTTTGTGATCTCGTTCATATTCGTTATTACGAATAACAAACCGATTGTAATGAGTGTTGTGATCAGAAATGGTTTTGATTTTATTTTAGATCGGTATGTATGCATCATTACGGTCATAAATTTACTCATGAACAACACCTACTTTCTCGATGAAGATATCATTTAAGGAAGGTTCCTCAAGTTCAAACTTTCTTACAAACCCTTTTGATTGGATAGCTTGGAATAAATCCTTTGCCACTTCTTCTCGTTCAACTTGAAGAATGATTCCGTCTCCTGTTGTGCGATGCTTAATAACTCCAGCCGTATCTTTCAGATAAGTTAGATCAAAATCCGCTTTAACAGATACGTTCTTTTTCCCAAAAGATCGTTTGATTTCTTTTAGATTTCCTTGAACAACTGACTTTCCTCTATGCATGATACAGAGATGCTGACATAGCTCTTCTACATGCTCCATTCGATGAGAGGAGAAGACGATCGTCGTTCCTTCTTTTTTCAGCTCATGTACAGCACTCTTTAGAAGCTCAACGTTCACAGGGTCTAGTCCGCTAAACGGTTCATCTAAGATCAAAAGTTCCGGACGATGAAGAACAGCCGCAATGAACTG
Source organism: Fictibacillus norfolkensis (assembly GCF_014836645.1). GTDB lineage: Bacteria > Bacillota > Bacilli > Bacillales > Fictibacillaceae > Fictibacillus > Fictibacillus norfolkensis. The sequence goes on along the minus strand of NZ_JACSQM010000007.1, from coordinate 118,428 downwards.
GATTTTTTGCTGATTTCCTTTTGACAACGCTTCTACCTTCTTATTCAAATACTCTTCAGCACCAAAACGCTTCAACCACTTATCCGTCTGTTCTTGTATTTGTGATCGCGTCATACCGCGCAACTGCCCGAGATAGATCAACTGCTCTCTTACAGTCAGTTTTGGATATAATCCTCTTTCTTCGGGTAGATACCCTATAAGATCACTCGTCTCATAAGAGATTTCTTTATCGTTCCATGTAATTCTTCCTTGTGATGGTGTTAATAATCCTAAGATCATTCGAAATGTCGTCGTTTTCCCCGCACCATTCGCACCCAGCAACCCAAAGATCTCACCTCTAGGAATCTGTAAGTTAATTCCGTCAACGGCTGTAAAACTACCAAACTGTTTCCTTACTTCATTAATGGTCAACATGACTTTATCCCTCCCGCTGTAAAATATACCATATATTCCTAGTACGCGGGGGCAATCGCTTAAGTTTCATATAAATTCTTAAGTTTGTGGCAGGAAAAATTCGTCGAATGTTGAAATCCAATTTAGATACGAAAGGAGTTCGATCATCATGAATACATACGCACTAACTGCATACGAAAGTAATGGTGAAAAAATATTGGATGAAACAATTTCTGCACAGAGCGACTCTGAAGCAAAAGAGCAAGGAGAAGCCCGTTTGGCTGAACTGAACATGCAAGAAAAAACGCATCGTCTGACATCACCAAAGGGACAGTTGCTTCTTTTCCATCGCTAATGAAACTCATGGAAACGAGGGAGAAAACAGTGAGTGAAGTGATTCTACGAGAAGCTCGATACGATGACAGTTACGAACTTTCTTATTTAATGGGAGAGCTCGGTTATCCAACCAAGCCCGAAGAGATGACAGAGCGATTAGAGACACTGCTTCCTAATTCTGCTTATGCTTGTTTTGTGGCTTGTGTAAACGATCAAGTGATTGGGATGATCGGCCTTGCAAAAGGTATATATTTTGAGAAAAACGGCTGCTATGCACGTATTACTGCTTTAGTGGTAAGTGAAGAATTCAGAGGAAACGGCATCGGCAAGGAGCTTGTTCGTTATGGGGAAGAATGGGCAAAAGAACAAGGCTGTACGGCGATCTTGCTTAATAGTGGAAAACAAAGAACAGATACGCATGAGTTCTATCGTAGTCTAGATTATGATGATACAGGGTTGCGATTCATAAAGGTAATGCTTTAATAATCAGCTGCTTAACCATGTATAAGTTGTTCAATCAGAAGCAAGAAGATCGAGGAAGTGAAGTTTTTGAGGAGCGGAGTATAGTCTTCCTGCATGAGCACCGAGAAAACAAAACTGACGAAGAGTTTCGAAGCTTATCAATGAACAAATTGTTCATTCAGAAGCAAGAAGGTCGAGGAAGTGAAGTTTTGAGGAGCGGAGTGTAGTCCTCCTACATGAGCACCGAAAAAACAAAACTGACGAAGAGATTCGCCGCTTATCAATGAACAATGAAAAAACCGGATGCTGGATCTAGCACCCGGTTTTTCTTATTTATCCGTTCAATTTTTTGACCCCGTTATGTCTTGTTGTCTATTTAAGGTTCACCCACACACTCTTTACTTCTGTGTAGTTGTTTAATGCATAAGAACCCATTTCACGTCCGATACCCGATTGCTTGTATCCGCCGAATGGTGAAGCAGCATCAAACGCATTATAGCAGTTCACCCATACTGTACCAGCACGAAGCTTGTTCGATACATAATGAGCGGTTTTTAGATTCTCTGTCCATAGTCCTGCAGCAAGACCATACTCAGAGTCATTTGCACGAGCGATTACATCATCTAAGTCATCAAACGGCATTGCAGCCACAACTGGTCCGAAGATCTCTTCTTTCGCGATCGTCATCTTATCATCTACATCAGCGAAGATTGTCGGCTCAACAAAGTATCCTTTGTCAAATGGCGTTGTTCCTCCTGTTAACAATTCTGCACCTTCATCTTGTCCTTTTTGAATATATCCAAGAACGCGGTTATGCTGTTCTTGAGATACGAGCGGCCCCATCGTTGTATCTGGATCTAACCCAGGACCTTGCTTGATCTTCTTCGCATGAGACACAAGGTCTGCTACGACATTATCAAATGATTTCTTTTGAATATATAAACGTGATCCCGCACAGCAAACTTGTCCTTGGTTGAACATGATTCCGCTTAAGGCACCAGGAACTGCACGGCTCATGTCAGCATCAGGCAGGATGATATTTGGTGATTTACCACCAAGCTCAAGCGTTACACGCTTCAAAGAGTTAGACGCATTACGCATGATCAGCTTTCCAACTTCAGTGGAACCTGTAAATGCGATCTTGTCCACGTTTGGATGATCAACTAGCGCTGCACCTGTTTCACCAGCACCCGTTACAACGTTTAACACACCTTCTGGGAACCCAGCTTCATGTGCTAATTTTGCCAAGTAGAGTGCTGAAAGAGGTGTTTGCTCAGCCGGCTTCAGTACGACCGTACATCCCGTCGCAAGTGCTGCACCAAGCTTCCAAGCAGCCATCAATAATGGGAAGTTCCAAGGAATGATCTGTCCAACTACCCCAAGCGCTTCATGACGTGTATAGTTGAAGAAGCTTCCTGCTACAGGAATCGTCTGTCCCACAATTTTCGTTGACCAACCAGCATAATAGCGGAAATGTTCGATCGCGAGCGGAACATCTGCATTCATCGTTTCGCGGATCGGTTTCCCGTTATCCAATGTATCAAGCTGTGCTAATTCTTCTTTATTCTCTTCCATTAATTCTGCTAATTTGTAGATCAAGTAACTTCGCTTTGAAGCTGGCATCTTTGACCAATAACCTGTTTCAAAAGCAGCTCTTGCCGCCTTTACCGCCTTGTCGATATCTTCAGTTCCACCTTCAGATACAACTGCTAATACTTCTCCAGTTGAAGGGTTTAACGTTTCAAATGTTTTTCCGCTAGCTGAGCTGACCCATTCCCCATTGATAAAATGTTTTTTCGTTCCGTTAAGAAACTCGGCCACCTTTGGTTTTAATTGAAGGTCTAAAGTTTTTTCCATTTGAATCCTCCCTTTGCATTGTGGTTCTTACATAAATATTATTCGTCACGATTCATGTAAACCCTTTCATTTTCTACATTTGTAATAAAACTGAAACGTTTTTTACGAAATTCGACGGGAGTTGTCGAAGTGAGGCGAAGATTCCTGTGAGCAAGTATAAATCTCCGAGAACGAGCATAAATCCCCGCGAACGAGCATAAATTCCTGCCAACGAGCATAAATCCCCACCAACGAGCATTAATCTCCGCATGCCAATCTCTACACCTTCATTCTGCACCCTACACAACAAAAAAAAGACTCTTTCTAGACATAAATGTCCAAAAAGAATCCTACTTCATCATCTACTTATCTATCTTTTCAATGTCTGGAAGCGCATCTGCTTGCGGAACACTTCTTTTATCATGTACGGAACGCCCAGCTGGTCGTTTGTACGCGTGATCCACTTTGCTTTTCTCTTCACTTCTTCAGGTGCGTTTGCCATTGCTACACCTAGACCTGCAAATTCAATCATATCCAAATCGTTATACGAATCCCCGATTGCTACCATCTCATTTGGAGCGATCCCTAGTTTCTCACCAAGGTACCTTAAGGCATTTCCTTTTGTTACTTTTTTAGCTGTGATCTCCAACTGACATTTGGCCGATGAAGAATACTCAAAGTCTGGCATATGTTCTTTTAGGTACTTCATTGCAGAGTCGCATTCTTTCTCATCAAAGAACTGTACATCCATCTTTGGTGGTGCCACTTCTTGTGAGAGAACGTAGTCTCCTAGATTTTCTGTAAAAGATACAGGGTAGAACAGCGGATCACCTGTGCTTAATGTTAATTTCGCAACGAGCTGACTTTTTTGCTTGAGTTGATTTCCTACGGAGAAGCGCTCATGGACGACGCGCATGTGGCATTCGTAATTTCCAAGCACTTCTACCAATCTATAAGTATCTTCTACCGATAACCTTTTCTCTTGAAGAGGTTCATCAAGAGATGAAGCAATAAATCCACCATTATGACTGATCAAATAACTGTCGATCTTTAACGCTTTTGCGATCTTTTGTGTAGATGGAAAACTCCTGCCCGAAGCGAGTGTGACATAGACCCCTTTTTTCTGCACATAATCAATGGCTTCTTTCGTTTCTTTATCGATACGGAAATTGCTTCGCAGTAGGGTTCCGTCGATGTCAATCGCTAGTAAACGGTATACCATGATGCGCTCCCCCATTTCGCGAAAATATAGTATAAGAACTCGTGTTAAGTTTATGACCTTGAAACATGCTTTAGAACGCGGACAGACCTAAGAAATATGAGGCAAAAGAAAAACCCCCTGCTACAAAAGTAACAGGGGGTTAGATCAGCACATTATTATTGCTGTTGTCCGTCTTCTTCAACCATTGGTCCGTAAAGCTCTTCCAGTGGCTTTGTGATCACTTTATTTAGATCATTGATGATCATGCTCATGCGTTGCTCCGCTGCCATAAGCTTTGAAATCGTTTCGTTCTGCTGTACATCAGCAAAAAGCTTTTGAGCTTCTTCAATCTCTTCAGGAGTCACTTCTTGGCCGTTCATTTGTTTTTGTTGAAGATTTACTTGAATATCACGGAATTTACCGAAAAGTTCTTTCGTTTCCGGATTGTTATTTACTTCATCATAGCTTTGTTTTAAAGCTGTAAAGTCCTCACTATTGCGCAATGCTTTTTCTAAGTCGTAAGCAACATCGTATACGTTTGACATTGGTAAAATACCTCCTATTGATTAACTACGGTACCCACTATAACAGACTCTACAAAAATAGTACAAGAATACCTTGAAATACCCCGATAATTCCACCTAACAAGGCTCCAAGCCATGTTATCATCTTAAGTTCGCTTTTTGCGATTGATATGATGATTTCCTCTAGAAGCTCTAGAGAAAAGGCCTCAACCTGTTCTTCCACAATTTTCGCAAGATGCATCTTTTCAAGCAGCATTTCTAATCGATCAACAAATAGATCTAGACCTGCAGATACTGCTTTTGGTGTAAGGTCATCCATTATCCAGCTCTCAACCGAACTCGCTAATGAAGAAACAGGTGTGTTTAAATACTCTTCGATAGGAAGTCTAGCTGTAATTTCTTTTGCTAAACCTGTCGTAAACTCAGGCAGTTTCAGCAGCCCTAGTGCCTCTTCCATTCTTTTTTCCATAAAGCTTCGGTATTCTTGCTGAAGAAGATTCAGTAAGGTATCACGTGTATTTTCATGTTTCATGAATTTGATCAGTTCTGGTTGTACTTTGTCTGCGATACTAACATTACCAAAAAACATAGATACCATATTAACGAGCATCCCTTTATCCATTAGAAAAGCATCAATGCCACTCGCAAGTGATTGCCGGCCTTCTTCACTTTCTAAATAAGTAACCCCTTTGTTCAAGAGCCAATCTACGACTTCTGGTAACTTTTCTTCCCCTGCAGCAACAAATTTTTCTGGCAGAACATCTTTCATTTCCTTACCATTTGATTCCTGAAGCATTCTATTCATTCGAGAACTCAGCCATGCTTCGGTTGTTGTTTGGATTCGGTTCTGAACATCATCCACACCGAAATCTTGTTTAAGCAGGTCACTGATTGTCATTTCACTCTTTAAGAATCGTTTCACTTCTACTTGAACGAGTTCAGTCATCTCTTTGCGAAATCCGTTATCGTTAATTTTCGCTTGTACACCTTCTGCGGTCAGAAGATGCTTGGTTACGGTCTCACCCAGCTGCACGGCAAGTTGTTTTCTACGCTTCGGTATGAGTCCCGGTGTAAATGGAACTCGATATTTACCAATGTATAATGTAGTAAACGGTCTAAATAACATTCGGATTGCAATGGAGTTTGTTAGACCACCAATAAACGCACCGACGATCGCCATGATAGAAATTGAAATCCATATATCCATATTTTTGTCTCCATTACTCTAGATTCTCTTTTCCTAGTAAATGTGAATTGCTAGCTATTTGGGCTTCCCTTTTGGAAGGATATCCACATAATAAAAACGATCTTCATTACTAAACATATCTTTTACCATTCGCGTCTCACCTAACGTATACGTAACAGGAAAGGAAAAGTTCGGTCCATCAAAAACAAACGTATGAAATTCTCCGTTCTCACCACATATATCATGTTTCTTCGGATAGTCTGCTATAAATTGCTCGTCTATAACACGGCCAGTAAAAGAGGAATCGATTTTTAATGTATCTGAGCAGCACACAACAGTCTTAAACCCTTCACTCAAAAACTCCTCAATAATTTGCTCAGAACTCTCACCCCATATTGGAAAAATTGGTGTGATTCCTGTACCTTCTAACATGTTTTCGCGATATTTTTTTACATCTTCTAAAAAAATATCCCCAAACATGATGTGCTGTATACCATCAGCTTTAATGCCGTCAACAGCTTGTTCCATTCTTTGTTGGTACATATCGTTCGAACAATCTTTAGGGATCCAAACCGCTCGTAGAGGTAAGCCAAGTGATTTTGCCTGCATTTCTAAAAGTTCATTTCGAACGCCATGCATGGTTGTCCGATTGTAGTCTTCTGTTAACGTTGTTAATAAGGAATCGATCTCCCATTCTGCCGACTTCTGCAGTCGATACAGAGCTAATATAGAATCTTTCCCTCCGCTAAATGAAACGACAATTTTCTTCTTCATCTAGGACCCTCCCTATATAACGATTTAGGAGGCAATACAAATTCATAGCCTTCTAGTTTTAATTCAGAAATCAGTTCATCTAAAATTTCTACGGTTTGCTTTAATTCATGAAGAAGAATCACAGAGCCATCCTCAGCATGATTCAAGATGTTATGAACAATGTGTAAGGGATTTTTTTTGTGTTCCCAATCCAGACCCGCCACTTCCCATAATAAAGGAATCACATTGAGCTTCTTTAGAACATCCAACGTATCTTCATTAAATTGTCCATAAGGCGGACGAAAATATTTCACTTCTTGACCTGTGAGAGATTCTAGCTGTTTCAAATTCGTAGAAATATCATGAAGCTGGTCATGATAAGATAGTCTCGTTAAAACACGATGGCGCAATGAATGCCCACCGATTATATGTCCTTCTTCAATCACACGTTTCCAAGGACGTTTTACATGCAACAACTTTGACTGCCAAAAGAACAGTGCTTTTACTCCATGTTTCTTTAGGATATCTAGCAGTTCAACCAAAACAGAAGATGGCCCATCATCAAATGTAAGAATCAATGATTTTAATTCTTTAGATGAACCCTGCTTGTCCCAATTTTTTTTATTCGTCCAAATCTCTTTATTTTCCCAGTCGTACACGACCGTTGCAGAAGTTACTCAAGGACACGTTTTCATGGTGTCTCCTCCTTCTTGGGAATCTGTTAGTTTAGTTAACCACTTAACATTGCTATAATAATAGCAAGCTTTTTCTTGAAAGGATATGAAAAAGGATGCTCGATAAGCTAAAGAAGCACTATAAGAATTCTATGACAACAGACCTCTCACAGCAGTCTGGCTATTACTGGTTCCTTTCAGATGACAGCGAACCGTTCGGTATCTCAAAACCTGCTATTTCAGAATCAGAACTAACATTACTTCGATCCATGTTTAACACATATGAAAATGATAATTCATCAAATGTTTTTTCAGCACAGCAGTTAAAATGGAGAGCACTTCTTTTTGACGAAAAAGCTACAACAGAAGAAGGCTTCTATCGATTTGTACACTTTTTTAGCAAGCAGCCGATCACGGATCATGCTTCATTTTCAGAAGCAGTAAATGGACTTTTTCCTGAGGATGCAGTTCTCCTTCTTAACAAAGATCTTAAGAGTGGCGTGATTATTGAAACATCAAAACAGGAATTTAGCGAGACACCTTATGAATCGTTAAAAGACATGCTCTCTACAGATTTTTATTTAGATATTTCTATCTATATCGGGTGCTATAACAATCAGCTTCGTCGCGCAAAAGAAACGTATACAAGAGAACAGCAACAATTTTTAGAGGTTCGAAATCGACTTATGCCTAAATCTGTTTATACAGTAGCTGATATCGTTCCTTATATCCTTCTTCAGTCCGCCAGTCCAATGGCCGATCAAACATTAACATCACTAGTAGAAGAATGGCGAGAAGAAGACGAGGAAACGCTAAAAAGCATCAAAGTATTTGTTGAATGCAACCTTAACGTTTCGTTAGCAGCGAAGCAATTATATATTCACCGAAACAGCCTTCAATATCGTGTGGAAAAGTTTTATGATAAAACCGGCATTGATGTTAAGCAATTGAAGAATGCACTCACCGTGTACTTGGCCATTCTTCTTATTGAACAAAAACTTCCTCGTTAACTTCAACCATCCTCTTTGTGCACATTGCATAAAGAGGCTTTTTTATTTTAGGCATGTCGTCCATTTACGATATAGGATATGAAAGCGTAAACTTAAAACATTAAGAAAACGTTTACATCGGAAGGGGATTATTAAAATGGCAGAAATTAAGTTAAATAACATCGTTAAACGATATGATAACAAAGTAACAGCGGTACATGACTTCAACCTTGATATCTCTGATAAGGAATTCATCGTATTCGTAGGTCCGTCCGGGTGTGGTAAATCAACAACTCTTCGTATGATCGCTGGTCTAGAAGAAATTTCTGAAGGTGATCTAATCATCGATGAGCGCGTTGTAAACGATGTAGCTCCAAAAGATCGTGACATCGCGATGGTTTTCCAAAACTATGCCCTGTATCCTCACATGAACGTTTATGACAACATGGCATTCGGTCTTAAACTAAGAAAGTTCAGCAAAGAAGAAATTGAAAAGCGTGTTAAAGAAGCAGCACGTATTCTTGGGCTTGAGCAATACTTGGATCGTAAACCAAAAGCACTTTCAGGTGGTCAGCGTCAGCGTGTTGCACTAGGACGTGCGATCGTTCGTGATGCAAAAGTATTCTTGATGGATGAGCCTTTATCCAACCTTGATGCAAAACTTCGTGTTCAGATGCGTGCTGAGATCACAAAGCTTCACCAACGTCTGCAAACGACTACAATCTACGTAACGCATGACCAAACAGAAGCGATGACGATGGCAACTCGTATCGTTGTTATGAAAGACGGACGCATCCAGCAAGTTGGTTCTCCGAAAGAAGTATACGATACGCCTGAGAACATCTTCGTTGGTGGGTTTATCGGAAGCCCAGCAATGAACTTCTTGAACGGTACGCTTGAAGACGGATTCTTCAAAGTCGGTGACACGAAGATTGCCGTTCCTGGTGGAAAGATGAAGATTCTTCAAGAAAAAGGCTACAACAACAAAGATGTTGTTCTAGGTATCCGTCCTGAAGATATTCATGACGAGCCTGTATTCTTAGAGTCTTCTTCAAACACGAAGATTGAAGCGAAGATCGACGTTGCTGAACTGATGGGTGCTGAAACGTTCTTATACTCTACAGTTAGCGGACAAGATTTTATCGCACGCGTAGATTCTCGTACAGACATTCGCAACGGTCAGGACATCTCCTTAGCGTTTGACATGAACAAAGCACATTTCTTTGATAAAGAAACGGAACTGCGTATTCGTTAATTCATATGTTTACAAAAGCTCTGCTTGATTAAGCAGAGCTTTTTGTTGTCCATTATACGACCATTAAGTACCAAAATTTGTATTATTATGTGATACATTAATATTTTTATATGATAACTCTTAATTTTTATATGATAAGACTCTAAAATTATGTGATCATGCCTCCTTTTTATGTGATACTGTGTACCCACAAAAAAATCCGCTGTTATTTTTTTCTTTATCGGGGAAAATGTTAAATGATTGACGAATTCGTCATTCGTTTATACAATAAATTCTATAAAAATTGTCGGGATTATCCTGACGAGGAGGACTTCATTTGAAAAACACACTTAAATTCCTGTCAGCTCTCGCTCTTTCTGTCATTCTGTTGTCAGCATGCGGAAATTCTGACGAGTCAAAATCAGGTTCTAACACTGATAAAAAAGTACTTACAATTGGTACTGAAGCTACATATCCACCTTTCTCATACCGTGATAAAAAGACAAATGAAATCACAGGCTATGATGTAGAAGTAGCTAAGGAAGTAGCTAAACGCCTTGAGATGGAGCCGAAATTTGTTGCAACAGAATGGAAGAACATGTTTACTTCTCTAGACTCCAAACGATTTGATCTTGTAGCGAATCAAGTAACGATTACAGATGAAAGAAAAGCTAAATATGATTTCTCTACTCCTTATACCGTTTCTGGCGGACAAGTTATCGTCAACAAAGACAACAAAGATATTAAAGGGATTGAAGATCTAAAAGGCAAAGTCGTAGGTACGACACAAGGAAGTAATTACGCTGCTGAAGCTGAAAAAGCTGGCGCAAAAACAAAGTTCTATAAAGGTGCTGCTCAAGTATTAACAGATCTTGATGTTAATCGCGTAGATGCAGCGATGAATGATCAGCTTTTTATCCTGACAGAATTAAAGAAAACAGATTATAACGTTAAAGCTGTTGGTGAGACTTTTAACGAAAACGAAATGGCATTCGCATTCCGAAAAGATGACAAAGATTTAATCAAAGACGTAAACAAAGCGCTTGAAGAAATGAAGAATGACGGTACACTGAAAAAGCTCTCCGAAAAATATTTTGGAGAAAATGTAAGTGAATAATTTATCAGAAATTCTGATCAACTCCCTCCCCTATTTATTGGAGGGAGCTGTTTTTACTATCGTTATAAGCCTTGTATCGATTTTCGGAGCGCTTATTTTCGGGTTGGTTGTTGCTTTATGCAGGATGTCATCGAATAAATTCTTGTCAGGGATCGCCAAGGGGTATATTTCTTTCTTTAGAGGGACGCCATTATTAATTCAATTATTGATTCTCTATAACGGTTTCACGTTTATTTATGTACCAGAAGGATGGCAGGCTGCGCTCGCTGGACTCATACTTCATTTTAGTGCCTACATTGCCGAATCCTATCGGGGAGCTATTCAGTCGATCGAAAAAGGACAATGGGAAGCCGCTTTTTCACTTGGGATGAACAGATATCTTACGTATAAAGAAGTAATTCTCCCGCAAGCATGGAGAATTTCGATTCCATCCGTTTGGAATTCATTGATCGATATCGTTAAAGCTTCTTCACTAGCATCAGTAATTACAGTACCAGAGCTTACTTTGATGGCAGATCAGATCAGCGCATCACAACTGATCGTATTACCTGTTCTATTAGAAGCTGCAGTCCTTTATTGGATTTTAACTTCTCTATTGGACGGTCTTCGAGTACTGCTTGAAAGAAGAATCAGAATCAGCCAATAATCCCTTCATGTCTCTTTTAGATATGAAGGTTTTTTCTATTCCCACTCACCTATAAAAAAAAGCACTTCTTGATGACAAGCATCACAATAAAATACATGTGGGCATTGGCTTTCTGCAAAATTACTCGGATAGCCATCCTCTAGCTTCAGTTCATCCACTTCCATGTAGGGACTGTAATCATCGAAAAAATCACTTACTCTTCCTTGATCTTGAACCGCTCTTCCGCATTCTGGACAGCGAACGTTTATCGTTTGAAAGTTATTACAGATCGGACACATCGCCATCATTATCAACTCCTATGATTTAAAAAGGGAGTGGATTCCTCCACCCCCGTTTTGTATCAGTTACGAGCTAAGTTAGCGATTACCGCCACTTAACTGTTGCTGACCCATTGCGACTAAACGTTTTGTCATTTCCCCACCAACCGAGCCATTCGCACGAGCAGTTGTATCTGGGCCAAGTGTAACACCGAACTCAGATGCGATCTCATATTTCATTTGATCAATTGCTTGCTGTGCTCCTGGGACAACCAATTTGTTTCTTCTTGCCATGTGTTTCACCCCCTTGTCCTTATTGTGTATCTCACCAGTTTCTCTATTCGCTCCTAACACTGGCAATATATAGCGTTCTTCCCACTACAAATCGGATGATGTATTCAAAAAAGTTGTCTAGTTGGTTTATACTGAATTATAGTAAGAAAAAAATCATGTGATGATTATGAAAAAGTTGGTGAAAGAAAATGTCAAATGAATATGCAGTAGAGATGTTCAGAAAAACCATACCTCTGTTTCAAGCATTAGGTGATCCAGTCAGACAAGACCTCGTTCTGCTTTTAGCGGAGACAGATAAAATGAATGTAACGGATATTGCCAGTCAATCTCCAATGTCACGGCCAACAGTCTCCCATCACTTAAAAATTTTACGAGAAGCTGGTATTGTGGGTACTGAGAAAAAAGGGAAAGAGATTTTTTATTTCTTAACGCTTGACCAAACCGTAGTTCAGCTTAAACAGCTCATTCACATTATTGAAGAGGAATGTATTCTGTGATTTTTTAGTATTCGCATGCAATGTTGCTCTTGTAAATAGTTGTTTTCCGTTCCAGGTTGCTCGCTTTCCGGGGGGTGTGCGGTGAGCCACCTTGCCGCTTTGCGCCATAAGATGTCTCACCTGTCACACTGATCCCCCAGGAGTCTCCCACCTCACACTACAATCAACCTTTCAAAGATGCCTTTTTGAAAACTAATAGCAACAAATTTTTAAGAACTTAACTGTGAATTTCTATTAAAAAAGACTTCTGAAAAAAACGATTCAGCCATGGTTGGCTGAATCGCTTTTTATTTTGGCTAACTTTTCTTTTTGTTATGACTTCATTGACAAGTTGATTGAAGTGGAAGTTGCGAGACTCCTGCGGGACGAGCGGTCAGCCTGAAAAGTGGAAGTGGCTCGTTCAGCCCCGACCAGCAAAAGATGAATGGGCTATGAAGGCGCACTTTGCCTTATTGACCGTTCAACTTTTGACCTCGAGGGGCTAGCCACTGCAACTAGACTGGTGGAGACTCCTAAGGGCGCAAAGCGCCAGGAGGCTCACCGTTCGCCCCGTGGAAAGCGAGCAACTGTAACGTAAATCAACTACTTCAAAAAACAACTCTGCAAAACGAAAACAGTTCTATTTTTTCCTAAGTTGTTTAATCCCTGAACGAATTAATTCCGCTCTTTGTTTGCTGTTTGAGAAATAGGCTCTGATCAATGTTCTTATTTTTGAGTACTTATTTTCGTACGGGTACCAATTTATTTCTCGTTGTTTGATTCCCGCATCCTTCATTACCGACATCTGACGGGTAAAAGTGAACAAGCCTTCGTCTCCATGATACCTGCCTACACCGCTGCTTTTTACTCCGCCAAATGGAAGATGAGGATTTGCTACTGAAACGAGTACATCATTAATCACCGCACTACCTGTTACAAGCTTTGATGTCACACGATTCGCTTTTTTAGCATCCCTTGTCCACACACTTGCGTTCAAGCCAAACTCAGTGCTGTTCGCTTTTCCGATCGCTTCTTCCTCTGTTGAGAAGGATATCACAGGAAGTACTGGTCCAAACGTTTCTTCTTTAACGATTTTCATATCTTCAGTAACATTCGTTAAGATCATTGGTTCCAAATACATGCTTTCTCCCCACTGATCTGGCTCTTTGCCAGTAAGCAGAAGAGCTCCTTTCTCTAATGCATCCACCACTTGATTTCTGATAATCTCTTTTTGGTGAGGAAAAGTTAAGGAACCTATATCTTCTCCTAATTTCAGTTTCTTCGTTTCTTCTACAAGCCTGTCGATGAATTCTCCATGAATGGCATGCTGCACATACACCCTTTCAATCGACATACAAACTTGTCCTGCATTCGTGAATGCCCCCCAAACTGCACCATTCACTGCTCTTATCATGTGAGCATCTTCAAATACAATCATTGGATCTTTTCCACCAAGCTCCAGGGTATAAGGAATAAATCGCTTGCTTGCTTCAACTCCTATCTTACGTCCTGTCTCAACAGATCCAGTGAAGAAAATGCCATCTGGCGTTCCAGAAACCAAAGCTTGTCCCAGCTCTTTTCCACCATGCGCAACTTGAAGAACATTTTTCGGGAGATTCACTTCCCTTGCAATTTTTTCAATCAACAGACCGATCGTAGGGGTGACTTCAGATGGTTTTAAAATAACAGAATTCCCCGCGATCAACGCCGATATTACCGGTGTCATCGATAGCTGAAAAGGATAGTTCCATGGTGAGATGACTACTACGGTTCCTAGAGGAAAATAATCTACATATGAAGATTTACCTATAAAAAGAATCGGTGTGGACACTTTTTTCCGCTTTAAAATTTTTGGTGCGCGCTTTTCAAAATGCGCGATGATATCAATTACAGGCATGAGATCTGCTGTTAGAGCTTCTGTCTTCACTTTTCCAGTCGCAGCACAAATTTCATCTACGATCTCATCCATGTTATCTAATAGGTGCTGCTTTATCTTTTTGATAAACGTTAATCGAGTTTCTAATGTACGTGTGGACCAATATTGAAAAGCTGCAGAAGCCTTTTCATACATTTCAGGAACGTGATTTTCTCCCGTTTCTAGCCACTGGTCGATGGTTTCACCTGTTGCAGGATGTTTTGCAATCATTACGTTTTTCATTCAAGCGTACCTCCTTTGTCAAAATTTTCATATTTCTTCCATCATACCTTTTATAATGAGTTAATGTTTATTTATTTTTATGGATATGGTATCATGTTGATGTTCTTAAACATATAAACATAATGGTAGAAAGGATGTTTTTTATGATAAATAATAAAATTGCACTCATTACAGGAGCATCAAGCGGAATTGGACTTGAATTTGCCAATCTCTTTGCGAAAGACGGCTATCATTTAGTGCTTACAGCTAGAAATGAGTCAAAGCTAAATGAGATTGCTGAACAGATGTCTAAAAAATACGGTATTTCAGTTACGGTAATTGCAAAAGACTTAAGCCGAACCGACGCTGCAGAAGAACTGACAGCAGAGATCATCGCAAAAGGTATTGAGATTGACGTTCTGATCAACAATGCAGGATTTGCGGCTTACGGACCTTTTAATGAGACATCATGGAAAGATGAAAAAGATATGATACAAGTAAACATAACGGCTCTTACAACACTGACAAAACAGCTTCTTCCCGGAATGATTAAGCGTAATAGAGGGAAAATCTTAAACGTGGCCTCAACTGCAGCTTTCCAACCTGGACCATTAATGGCTGTCTATTACGCAACAAAAGCATATGTACTTTCCTTCTCAGAAGCCATCAACTATGAATTACGCCATACCGATGTAAGTGTTACTGCTCTTTGTCCTGGTGCTACAGCTACAAACTTCGAAAAGCGTGCAAACCTTGAATCATCTCGCTTGTTTCAATCTGGTGCCATGAATGCGAGCGACGTTGCGCGGTCAGGCTACAACGCCCTGATGTCTAAAAATTCATTGTCGATTCCAGGATTTAAAAACAAGGCATTAGCTAACATCGTACGATTCTTACCTCGAAAAACGATTTTAAAAATCGTGCATTATGTACAAGACAAAAAATAAATGTAATAATTCTGAGAACAGCATTAAATGGCTGTTCTTTTTTTTATGAACCTTATCTAACATAAGACTTCGAATGTTCTTTTCAATTTATTGCTTGATAACACGATTTTCTTTGTGTAATATTACACTAAAAGAGAGTATTTGTGTTTCGTCCTGTTTTTATCTAAATATACATATACATGAATTGAGGTGGTAAAACATGAACAAAAAATGGATGAGAAAAGAAGGTCAAAAGTGGATCGCTGACAACATCATTTCCGAAGATCAGTTAGATTTAATTCTTGCAAGATACCCTGATTCTGAAGACAAGGGCAAAGTTACTGGTGTATTACCCATTCTAGCTAGTGTTTTAATCGGCATCGGAATTCTATCTTTCATAGCATCAAATTGGGGAGAAATCTCACCAATCGCTAGACTTTCCTTACTTATCGTGTTTATGCTCGGTTTTTACTATTCTGGTGAACGGTATTTGAAAGCCGGCCAGCGTTCATTAGGTACTTCTCTTAATCTTCTTGGAATCATTACATTTGGAGCAAGTATCATTCTTTTAGGTCAAACTTTCAACCTTAATGCCGTCGATGCCCGTTTATTCGTTTTCTGGAGCCTTCCTGCCATCTTTTATTTATTCAGAGATCGTCACAAGCTATATTTTTTCCTTATTGGGCTTTTAACAGTCGGAGGGCAACTTTACAGCATAAGTGAATTTCAAAGCTTTAGTTACCTTTTATGTATACTTTTTATCATAGCTGTAGGAGGCTTTGTTTTCTTGTATCCATCCACTCTAAAATCTTGGATTTTCACGATTGGACTCAGTACACAAGTTCTCATGT
This sequence comes from Fictibacillus norfolkensis, assembly GCF_014836645.1. Classification (GTDB taxonomy): domain Bacteria; phylum Bacillota; class Bacilli; order Bacillales; family Fictibacillaceae; genus Fictibacillus; species Fictibacillus norfolkensis. The sequence goes on along the minus strand of NZ_JACSQM010000007.1, from coordinate 102,136 downwards.
TTATTACGGTTAAAGATATAAATTTACTTTGGTTCTTCTTATTTGGATTCGCTTTATTTACAAGCAGTTTATGGGTTGAAAAGAGAGTATTTAAACAACCGTTTAATCGCCTAGGAACACTCATTGGATTTGGTTTTGCTTACGGATTATATTTCTTGCTTACAAATGAATTTTCTTCTGATTTTGAGCTGCCGAACCCTTATCTGTTCATCCCCGTACTGGTCGTTCTATTCGCTCTATCAGTCGTCCGAAAGCGTCAGGAGAATTTATACATGCATGCATGGGAACTCTTGATTTTCATGCCGTTCTTTTACCTTGTCAAAGTGACTGAGCCGTTAATAGTAGGCATTGTTTATTTAATCATCATGTTCGTTTATTCTGGCTTCAAACTTGCGGAAGGCTATCGTAACGAAAGTCGGTCGCAGATCAATTTTGGAATTGTACTCTTTCTGCTCGTTTGCTTAATGGGTTACTTTAATCTGGCATGGTCCTTTATGCCAAAGTCCATTTTCTTCTTATTAGGTGGAGTTCTTTTATTCATACTTAATGTGTTTCTCCAACGTAAGAAAAAGCAGATCTTAAAGAACGGAGGTCCGCATCATGATTAAAAAAAGAGGTTGGATGATCGCTGCCCTTCTGCAAGTATTATTTTTGATCTTTATTGCAGGAAGTTATTACAGCATCGATTATTTCGGAAAAGAGATCAAGATTAAGACCGTTCCCGTCGATCCAAGAGATCTTTTGTATGGTGATTATGTAACACTTCGTTATGATATCAGTACAGCTCCTCTCAAAAGCTATAAGGGTGATGCAGCTGAACTAGATCGCGGTAATCATAAGACCTATGTTGTTCTGCAGCCTAACAAAGAAGGGTACTATGTGGTTAAGAATGTTTATTCAGAAAAACCAGATGTAACGAAGAACCAGGTCGTGTTAACTGCTAAAGCTGAAAAAGTCTGGGGTCAAAACTCGTTCGATCAAATTCAGCTTACGTATGGATTTGAGAGATATTATGTTCAGGAGAACACAGGAAAAGAACTTGAACAGCAAGCGAAAGACATGGATGTGATCATCAGTGTTGCACCTTGGGGAGCTCATAAGATAGTAGAGCTGAACCCTTAAATGCTGAAAGACTCATAAAGAGCTGAAAATGCCCTTTATGAGTTTTTTTACGTTTATTGCTGGAAGGTGTTTGTCGAAAATCGGATAAATAGTTTTATCTGCGGAATTATAGAGGATTACCTCGTATAAAAATCCGTTTACCTCGTAATAAAATGAGATTACCTCGTAATGTGCGCCTCTGTCCTCCTCTTATGGACATATCATTCGAAAATGTCCTGTAGACACGCACTACAGCATTTCAACTAAAGCTTTCGTCAGCTAAAAAAACTCTTACATCCATTTTTTTATATCAAATTACTCATTATTCTCCGGTTTAAGTTTAAGGATTACGGGAAAATTGATAATGAGGTGAAAACAATGTCAGATACTAAAATTATCGAACTAAAAGATGTACTAAATGGGTGGGCTGGTAACCAGATTTCTATTCGTAAAGAAGAAGCAGGAGATCTAGATCAAATCAGAATCTCATTGGATAAAGCAACCTTTGAACAAAGAGACGTACATGATGACTATTTAGGTGATCACATATTGTTTTTACACGGTACAGCATATGCAGCAGAAGAAGGTTCACAAGTAGAGCTACCAACCATTACGTACGAGATACCGATCGATGGAATCAATGATATACGAACAGACGATAACATCGTTTCATTCGAAACCAATAGAGCACAATATGTAATCAATAAATAAAGAAGAGATCCCGCGGGATCTCTTCTTTATTCTTGTTGCATGCCTTTCGTAACATCTGTTAACGAATCGGCTGATACCGCGATCTGACCTACAGCATGACTCAGTTCTTCTATTACTTCAGCCATCACTTCTACTTCTTTTTCAAGCTTTCCGCTTCGATCCGTACTCTCATCCATCTTAGAAAGAATAGCTACAAAGAAATCTGATATTTCCGTAGCTTCACTGACACTATCGTTTATATAATGATGAATACTTTCGACAGATTGAGTGACAGCTTCTATTCTTTTGTGTGTATTTTTCACAAGTTCAGAAACACCTGAAACAGACGTCTTTGTTTGATCAGCTAATTTTCGAACTTCATGAGCGACAACAGAGAATCCTTTTCCAGCCTCTCCAGCTCGAGCAGCTTCTATCGCTGCGTTCAGGGATAGTAGGTTCGTCTGTTCCGCGATCGCTGTAACAATATCAACAACATCGTTTATCTTAACAGTTGCTTGTTCCAAGCTGATTAGTTCAGTTGTAATCTGTTCTGATTGGTCTTTTACTTTTAAGATCATTTGCTGATGATCATCTAGTTTGTTCTTACCTGCTAACGAATTATTAGATACTTGTATAGCAGATTCTGCTGTGCTCTTTGCAAAAACAACCACTTCATCAGCCTTTGATGTTAACTCTTCTAGGGCTGCACTCGTCTCTTCTGAGATACTCGCTAGTTCTTCCACAGAATCCCCGACTGATAATGCGATCTGTCTTTTTTGCTCTTCATGTTGTTCTCTTTGTTTGATTTGCTCTAATTCAAAAGCTTCTAAAACAATCTGTTGCTCAAAATTCAAAATCTTCGTCACTGCTTTAACAGCAAGCAGATACTCATTTTTATCCTCAATATGTTTGTCCAAAATAGATAAAAAAGACAGCAGCATATCCTGAAAAGAACAGATGTACCATTTCGGCTGCAGTCCGATCTTAAAGTGGATGTGGGCGATGACTTTTCTTTGTTCGATATACGCTGTATCAATAACACCGTCAAACATTTCTTGTATGTGCTTAATAAGGGTTACTTGAAGTTTATTTATAGAGCTGTGTTTTCGAATAATTTCCATCAAGCCAGGCACATGTTCAATATTTTTATAAAATTGGTTCACGATCTCTTCTATATTCTCAGAGATCAACGGTTTGATCGAGCGAATGATCGCTAAATCATCCACTGTTAATGAAATCATGTTCAATTGCTTCTGCCATTCACTGTTTGGAGATACTAAGATCTTCACATCTTCTTTTACGTTTTTAGTAGGATCAAGTAATGCTGTCGTACTCTTCTTTTTTGTTAGTATGCTTAAAATAGATGCCAATTTGATTTCCTTCTTCCTTTATAATCACTAACATTTCATCCAATATGATGCAATTACATGCGACTATACGCTCATTTTATAGATTCATATGTTTTATCGACTTCTTTAGGGGAATCTTTTACTAAACAAAAATATTTTTAAAAAATGAAAAGAGGAGTGATTCACATGTGGAAAAAGAGATGGGCCGCTGGAACATTGGCAGCAATGTTAACATTAGGTGGATTAACTGCTTGTGGAGACGGCGTTGATCAAGACAACGGTGTAGACGATGGAGAACAAAATGATGAGATGGATGAAAAAAATAAAGAAGAAGGTTAATAATGAACCTTCTAAAAATAACGAAAAAAAGGAGCCCCTAAGCGAGGCTCCTTTTTTCGTTTAACTTACGGCGCGTGTTTCTGTTTTTCCTTGTTGAAGCTGATACATCTGGAAGTAACGTCCCTTTTCTTTCATCAGTTCTTCATGACTGCCTCGTTCTACGATAACACCACGATCGAGAACTAGGATCTGATCGGCACTCTTAATCGTAGAAAGTCTGTGGGCAATAATGAAAGTCGTTCTTCCTCTTTTTAACACGTCTAATGCTTCTTGAATCACAGCTTCTGTTTCAGTATCAATACTTGCCGTTGCTTCATCAAGAATTAAAATAGCTGGATTGTACGCTAACGCTCTAGCAAATGAAATTAATTGTCTCTGACCGGATGATAGGGTGCTTCCTTTTTCAATAACCGGTTCATCCAATCCTTTAGGCAAGTTGTTGATAAACGGCATTGCCCCTACATCCGTCAGCGCTTTTTCAACTTGTTCGCGTGTGATCTCTGGATTATCTAAGCTCACGTTGGATGCAATCGTTCCGGTAAACAAGAATGGATCTTGCAACACGATCCCCATATGCTGTCGAAGCTCCTGCTTAGAAAGCTTCATGATGTCTTGACCATCAATCATGATTTTTCCTTGTTTAATGTCATAGAAACGGAACAGCAGATTCATGATTGAACTTTTCCCAGAACCCGTATGACCGACAAGCGCCACTGTCTCACCTTGATTTGCTTCGAAAGCGATATTCTTAAGAACAGGTTCACCTTCTACATAACTGAACGTAACATCTTGAAACTCAACATTTCCATTGTAACGTTCGATCTCTGTCTCCGTCACTTTCTGTCCTGGCTCATCCATCAGCACGAATACTCGCTCTGCAGATACAAGTGCCTGCTCAAGCTGTGCAAGCTGGTTGACCATACCTGTTACAGGGTGGAACATTCGGTTTAAATAATCTACAAACGCATACAGAACACCGATTGAAATGACAGATCCTACCCCAAGCGCCTGCCCTCCAAAGTGCCAGATGAATGCCATAAATGCAAGGTTCTTTAATAACAATACAAGGTTATGTCCGGTCATCGCGTTAAGACTTAAGAGTTTATTTTGAAAGGTGAAGTATTCTTTATTCATCGTTTCAAATTCTTCAGAAGTCTTATTTTGCCGCTTAAATGCTTGAATGATTGTCATACCGTTGATTGATTCGTTTATCATTCCGTTAATGTCGCTAAGCGTAGAACGAATCTTATGATTGTATTTTGACGCAAACTTTCGGTAAACAATGATCCAAACCACAAGGATAGGTACCAGGATCAAACAGATGGTTGCAAGCTTAGAATCAAGCAAGAACAACGCGATGAATATCCCTGTCAGATAGATGATCCCTGTAAAGAAGTTTGCTAATACGTTAATAAATAATTCTTTGATCGCTTCCGTATCATTCGTAATACGAGAAACGATTTTTCCAGCAGGCTGATTATCAAAATACGTAATCGCTACACGCTGAACGTGGGCGAATACATCTTGACGAATCTTCTTGATAACCAAATTAGAAGAGCGCTGCAGCATATAGCGCTGACCATATTGAAAGAATGATGCAAAAACGAGAAGGCCCAAGTAAATCATGGTCAGTTTCATGATTCCTCTGATCTCTGGCTTATAAAAAGCAAATGTTTCACTCGTACTTAGTTTATCTGCTGAATAGGTTTCTGATTTTCCTTTAAAAGAAATCGTCACCTCTCCGTTACTCGCTTTTCGTCCCCCATCAAAAGATATTTTGTTTGGTACAACGAAATAGTCTCGTTTCACTTGGATGACTCGTATCTCTTTTCCTTTATCTTCTCCAGGATCAAAATGATCGCTTCGCTTATACCAGTTTCCATCGTATTTCACTGCTTCTTTTTCTTTACTATCCACTTGATGCCATGGCCGCTCGATACCAAGAATATGATCATCGATCATCGTCTTTGCGATGAACGGTCCAGTTAGCTCCGCTCCAATGGCAACAGTAAGCATCAGAAGCCCGAGAATAAAATTCTTTTTATAGTGAAGTGCGTATTGAAACAGGCGTTTTCCAACGTTCATGGCTACACCGCCTTATTATCGTTTAAGTTTTGTTCGATCTGTTGACGTTCGTGCTGTTCTTTATACCATCCGTCTCTTGCTATTAAATCCTCATGTCTGCCCTCATCCACGATGGCCCCGTCATCAATTACGATAATCCAATCTGCATGTTCAACTGCCGACAGTCGGTGAGTTGTAATAAAAGTTGTTTTTCCAGCGCGTTCTTTTCGGATATTACCGATGATCGCTGTCTCCGTCTTCGCATCAACAGCTGAAAGAGCATCGTCTAGAATTAAAATCTCCGGATCTACACACAATGCTCGTGCAATAGACACACGCTGTTTCTGTCCTCCTGATAACGCGACACCTTTTTCACCAACAAGCGTATTCAATCCTTCAGGAAGGAACTGAACATCTTTTCTGAATGATGCCATCTCCATAACATGATTCAATTTATCTACACCCGCTGTGCTATTTCCGAACAGGATATTTTCCTCTACTGTTTTGGAGAAAAGAATAGCATCCTGCGGTACGTATCCAATCCATCCTTGCAGATCTTCAAGAGCGATATCCTCAATACCCACACCTGAGAACGAAATATTCCCTTTTCCAGCTGGATATTCTCTTAAAAGCTGTTTAAGAAGTGTTGTTTTCCCGCTGCCTGTTCGGCCAACAATACCAAGGGTCGCACCTTTTTCCACTTTAACGTTGATGTTCTTTAAGTTATCTGTCTCAGAAGAAGGATAACGGAATGTCACATCTTCAAATGCAATCGTCCCTGGATCTTCTAATGAAATAAGGTCTTCTCTATCCTTAACATCCGGCTCGTAGCTAAGCGTCTCATTCACACGATCAAGTGATGCACTTCCACGTTCCATAATATTAATAAGCTCACCGATCGCGATCATCGGCCAGATCAGCATACCTAAGTAAACGTTGAACGTAACAAGCTCTCCAAGTGTGATCGTCTTATGAAAGACCATGTATGCTCCGTAACCTAAACCGATCAAATAACTGATTCCCACTAAAACCTTGATCGTCGGTTCGAATAAGGCATCGATTCTTGATACAGCTAAGTTCTTTTCGAATACATCCTCCGTAACTTTATTGAAGCGCTCTACATCCTCTTCTTCTTGAACATAAGCACGAATAACACGTACTCCTTGAATGCTTTCTAGAACAGAATCGTTCATTTCTCCAAAAGCGTCTTGTGCAACGGTAAAACGCTGATGTACTTTTTTCCCGTATTTTTTAATAATAAAAGCGATAATCGGTAGTGGAATGAGTGCTGCAAACGTTAATTTCCAACTAATCATGAATCCCATCACGAACAGGATCGTCAGCATGAACAAACTAGAATCTACAAGAGTTAAGATTCCAAATCCTGCAGTCATCGAGATGGCTTTTAAGTCATTTGTCGCACGTGCCATCAGATCTCCTGTTCTATTTTTCTCAAAAAACGTAGGCGTCATCTTTAATAGGTGACGCATAAAACTTGAACGCATCGAGCGTTCGATGATAAAAGCGCCTCCAAAAAGCTGATACATCCAGATGTACATCGTAATGTACATAGAAACGAGAACAGCTACAAAGATTCCAAGAGTCCGCATCATGTCTTCTTTTGTGATCGTGCCCATATGAATGGAGTCAATAATGTTACCGATGAGTTTCGGTGGGATGATCTCGATGATCCCAACGCCAGTCAGCAACACTACTGCAATTGTGTATCGTATCCAATGTTTCTTAAAGAACCAAGCTAATTTTCCTAAAACTGAAAACATAATGTCTCTCCTCTCGATCTACCATTCTTTTAAACAGTTGTTTAACGAAGCTACCCAAAAAGTGTATGATCCTTGCGTTCTAGCCACACATTCAACAATTTACTCTTCATTTGTTTTCCTCCTCATAATTAGTGGATCTATTGCATCAAGAAGAGGGTTCTCTTCTATGCAAACAAAAATAAAAAAGCATACCATTCGAACTCGGTATGCTTTGAAATCATAAAAAAACACACGTCACGACTGGGGTGACCTGCGTACAAACTTGTATATAGAAAAGGCAGGTATGTAGAATAATAATTCTAATACATCTCTTCCGGCAGGCCATGGTATGAAATTGTAGAGTCTTCGTTGATTACAACTGTGACCGCAATTTGAGTAACAATCATTTCTTTCACCATGACACAACCATCCTTTCCATAATTTTGTAGTTTGTAACTTTGATAATATTATCACTATTCTAATAACTATGTCAATTGCTTTTAGATATGCTTAAAATTATTTAAATTGCTGTTAATTTGTGCTTTAGAAGGGTGTTAGACTTGATGTTTTAGCCCTCATTCCAGAAGTTGTAGCATTTAATCCACGAGTTTTTACCTTCAATCCACAAATTTGCGCACTCAATCCACGAGATTTTACTCTCAATCCATAAGTTACCCTCGAATCGACACCCTTCGACAAACTCCAAAAAAACCCGCCACTAAAAGTGACGGGCTTTCACACACATACAACTTATCCTAATTGACGCGTTAAGTTGGCCATTTCAATCGCAGACACAGCTGCTTCCCAGCCCTTGTTGCCTGCTTTCGTTCCAGCGCGTTCGATCGCTTGTTCGATCGAATCAACGGTTAACACGCCAAAGATTACAGGAACACCGCTCGTCATAGATGCTTGAGCGACTCCTTTTGCTGCTTCATTACATACGTAATCAAAGTGAGGCGTTGATCCGCGAATTACAGCTCCTAGCGTTATTACTGCATCATAATTACCGCTATCTGCCATCTTTTTCGCGATCAACGGAATTTCAAACGCTCCAGGAACCCAAGCGATGTCTACGTCGTCTTCAGAAATACCGTGTCTCTTGAAAGCGTCCTGTGCACCAGACACCAATTTATCAGAAATAAAATCATTAAAACGTCCTGCTACGATACCTACTTTTAATCCTGTACCAACTAAATGTCCTTCAAATAATTTTGCCATGACTATTCCTCCTGATTTTAGAAATGAAGCATATGCCCCAATTTGCTCTTTTTTGTTTTCAAATAATCTTCGTTGTTCTTGTTATGAGGCATCTGAAGCGCCAGACGGTCTGTCACTTCTAAGTCATAACCTTTTAATCCAGCAATCTTTCTTGGATTGTTCGTCAACAGTTTCATCTTACTGATGCCAAGGTCCTTTAAAATCTGAGCACCGATGCCATAGTCACGCAGATCGGGTGCGAACCCAAGCTGCTCATTGGCCTCAACCGTATCTAGACCTTCTTCTTGAAGTTTGTAAGCTTTCATCTTATTGATGAGTCCGATTCCTCGCCCTTCTTGTCTCATGTACAGCAGAACGCCACGACCTTCTTTTTCAATCTGGGAAAGTGCCGCGTGAAGCTGTAAGCCACAATCGCAGCGAGCAGAGCCGAACACATCGCCTGTTAAACATTCGGAATGAACACGGACTAAAACAGGCTCCCCGCTTGCAATATCACCTTTTACAAGTGCCACGTGTTCTTTCTCATCCAATACATTTGAAAAACCGATCGCTTTAAAATCACCGAACTCTGTAGGCAGATTAATCTCTACTTCACGCTTAACCATTTGCTCTGTTTTGTTTCGGTACGTAATGAGGTCTTTGATCGTGATCAGCTTCATATTGTGCTGTTTCGCAAGCTCAACAAGTTCAGGAACACGAGCCATCGTTCCATCTTCTTTCATGATTTCACAGATAACCCCTGCAGATTTGCTTCCTGCCATTTGGGCAAGATCGATGGCAGCTTCTGTATGTCCTGCTCTTCGCAACACACCTCCGTTTTTTCCGATCAACGGAAAAATATGACCAGGGCGCTTAAAATCTGTAGGCAAGGATTCTATATTTACTAGCTCACGTACTGTTGCCGCTCTTTCTTGAGCCGAAATCCCTGTTGTTGTGGAAATATGATCAACACTTATCGTAAAAGCTGTCCCATGTGAATCCGTGTTGGTAGTTACCATCGGTGAAAGGTCAAGCTTTCTTGCAATTTCTTCAGAGATCGGTGTACAGACTAACCCTCTGCCATGTGTCACCATAAAGTTGATCGTTTCAGGAGTGATCCCTTCTGCGAGTGCTACAAAATCACCCTCGTTTTCACGATCTTCATCATCGACTACGATCACAATCTTTCCTTCTTTAAGATCTGCAACTGCTTCTTCTATGGAGTGAAACATGAACTCTCCTCCTAAAATCCGTGCTCTTGTAAGAAATCAAGAGACAACTTCGACTTTTGTGTAGTTTCTTCTTTCGGCGACAACATATTGTGTACATATTTGGCGAGCATGTCGCATTCGATGTTCACGATGTCACCCGTTCCTTTCGATCCTAAAATCGTATGTTCTGCTGTATGAGGAATTAGTGAAACGGTAATCGTACTTTCGGTTACTTCAAATATAGTGAGACTTGTCCCATCTACACACACAGAGCCTTTCAACATAAAATAGCGCATGAGATGGTCTGGCAACGCTATCGTATAATAGATGGCATTTCTTTCTGGACGCTTTTCAATAATTGTTCCTGTCCCATCCACATGCCCGGAAACAAAATGTCCACCGAACCGGCCACCGGCAGCCATCGCTCGTTCAAGATTAACGAAATCACGGTTATTTAACAGTCTCAATGTGGAAGACCGAAACGTTTCAGGCATAACATCTACGGTGAACTCCCTATTACTGAAAGAAGTTACCGTTAAACAAACACCGTTTACCGCTATACTATCTCCAAGGTTTACATCTTTCAGTACTTCTTTTGCTGTAACGGTAAGTACGATCGTTTCATTCCCTTTGGAAATGGATTTTATTGTACCTTTTTCTTCGATAATGCCTGTAAACAAGAAGCTTTCCCTCCTCTCGTATGACGTTCGTATCATCGTAAATATACATAAGCAGGAGTCCTTTTTTCTTAATACAAATAACCCCGGAAACAAAGCTTCCGGGGTTTTAAATGTTAAGAATATAACGAAATAAACCTTTAGTTATACCTATTTTAAACACAGGTATTCTAAAAGTGTTCACGTTCCTTCTCCCATCCAGACTATACTGTCGGCTTCGGAATTGCACCGAATCCACCGTTTCTGCTAAAAGCAAAACCGGGTCACGGACTAAGAGGCTCTCGGCCTCATCACCGCCGGTTGGGAATTTCACCCGACCCCGAAGGACTTATTTACTTATGTTCATTATAAGTAAACATCGAACTGAATTCAAACGTGATCACTTTTATTGACCAATTATTAATTTTTCTTTCGGATAATGAATATGCTCTGTTACTACTTTCCCTCGAATGATGAATAAGAAGGATAAGACACCAATCCTACCGATGAACATCAAAAGCATTAGTATCAATTTCCCTATGGAACTCAACTCACTCGTTATGCCCGTCGAAAGCCCTGTTGTTCCGAACGCTGAACAAACTTCGAAGAATAAGTATTCAATCGGCATAGGGTCGGTAATCGCTAGGATGATTGTGGATGATGTACAGAGCGCCATCGCTACAATAATAACGATAAATGATTTTTGAATGTCTTCTGGATAGATCTCTCGCTTGAAGATCTTAATCGTGTTTCTTCCTTTTGCATAAAAGAGAATCGCTAATAGAGCTACGGCAAACGTTGTTGTTCTTATCCCTCCACCGACAGAGCTAGGTGAAGCACCAATAAACATCATGATCGATAAGAAAAGCATGGTCGGTACTGTTAGTTGTGAGATATCCATTGTTGATAAACCGCCACTTCGAGTGGTTACGGACTGAAACATCGAATAGAAAAACGTCTCATGCCAGTTCTTTCCTTCAAAGAAAGCGTTCATCTCAAGTAGATAAAAACCAATCGCACCTGTTATAACTAAAATAGCAAATGTAGTTGTTGTAACCTTTGTAAAAAGAGTGAACGTATAGCGCTCTAGATATTTGCGCTCTTTAATAAAGTTATTAATCTCAACTAAAACAGGAAACCCAATCGCTCCTGATGTAATTAATAACATCGTGACAATTTGAACGAGATAATCATGACGAAAAGGGATTAAGGAGCTTCCCGTAATATCAAAGCCAGCATTTGTCGTGGCTGTAACTGCCGCGAAAAAAGCATGGTACAATACTTCCATCTGTGTATCGTAATAAGACTGAAATAAGAAAAAGAACAAAATGGTTCCCACTACTTCGATTCCAATAATTAACGTTAAAATCTGTTTCATCAGCTGGACCAGTCCAGCAAGTGTAGATTGATTTTGATCTGTCATAATCAATTGGCGTTCTCTCATCCCAATACGCTTACCGATTAAAAGCCAAATAGCTGTACCGAGCGTCATAACGCCGATTCCACCAATCTGCACGATGATGGCAAGAAGGACGACGCCAACGTGATTAAACGTTTCTGAAATATTAACAGAAGTTAGACCTGTTACACTAACTGCACTCACCGCTGTAAACAGAGCATCGATAAATTTCAACTCTACTCCCTCGTTATGCCCGACTGGTAAGCTTAACAGAATAGTCGCTACTAGTACGGACAATAAATAGAAGATCACAATAAGTTGAACAGAGGTTAGGAATGTTTTTTTGTGTTGTGAAGTTGCTGTATTTTTAAACATATATTTTCACCTGTCGAAAGGATTTTTCTGTAACCTTCTGAAATCTTAACAATAGCATTTCCATTTAACAAGGTGAAATTGAACATTTGATAAAAAAAGACTGTTAATCTTCTAAGTTACATTCTTGATCAGCCATTCTTTTCTCAATATGCCTCATTAATTCAGCTGGATTATCTACTTTAATAACTACCCTTGTCACGCTCTTTTTAAATCCATATATGATATCTGACCTTACAGGTTTTTTCAGCAACAACTCAATATTCGGCTTTTCCGGAATAAAATCACTCACTCGCGCTTCAAACGTATACTTCATTTCAGCTGAACTCAACTCATCTGGTCCTTCATACGTTCTCCATTCTTGGATGTATTTAAACGGCAGATCAAGGCTTTTAATAAATCCTATATTCAATAGCAACGATTGCTCCGTAACAATCAAAGGGACTTTTTTAACGGCTTGCATCTGGCCGAAGAGAAAAAGAATAGAATAGATGTTTAAAAATAGTAAAATCAGAGAGACTGTATGGTTCCACTGGCTGAAGAAATAATGAAGGCCGACTGATTCGATGATCAGCGCGTGAATCAGCATGAGTTGGAGAGCTACATAACTCGTATTCTTATGGTAAGTAAATGTTTGTTCAGTCATCATAGGTGCTTTTCGCCAGGAAAAGAAAGCATAATAGAACATCGTTACTTCACTGACAAGAGAATCGATTAAACGACTTTGTGCAAAATGAACGTTAACAGCTTGTTTGATTTTCAATAAAAAAGGTTGTTCAACAGCTAATTCACTGTACGTTTTCTTTACTTTAGGAAACTTTCTGCACACGATAAACAATAGATAAAGCTCAATGGAGATAAAACCCGCTTCTAAAAGAAGAAGAGCTTTCGGGATAATTGATACAGATTTCAGCAGATCATCTGGAATGATAAATGAAGCGATAGCATAACTCACTAATGCGACAAGCAGTGTCAGCTTCCATGAGTATCTTTTACGAATAATAAAGTAATAGGTAAGTAGAGGAATTACAAGAAGAAAATCAAACATGGAGCCAATGAGCACAGAAGTAGGTACGGGTTGAAAATAAGTTGTCTGATAAAGAATGACATTGCTTCCAATGACCAATAAACTAAGAAATAGATAAGGTATCCACCTGATCGGCCTATTCATGGTTTCAATCATAAAATCCCTCCTCATTTCCATTATACAATAAATTCCATTATATTCTTCTTTTGCATGGCTTTGTCACAAAAGGTACAAAAAAAGGACCTATGCCTTAAACGGCGGATAGCCCTTTTTGGAGTGGATTCGTTTTTCTTTGACCGGAATAAAAACAAGCAGACATAAACAGAAAGCGACTAGTTCTAATGATAGGATATACCACGGATAAGGTCCTAAGAAATCCATAAGCGAAGCACTGGATGGTTTCTCTAGCAAAAACATATAATTCGCACCAATCGCTACATCTACAACGTATACAAGTACCGCATACACGTTCAGCCATAAAAAGGATTGAAAAAGAAGCTGCCAGCTAATGATATAAGACTTTATAATCGCATAGTAAAGAGCTGTCCAAACAATAAATGCATGCGCCAGAAAGTATTGAATGAAACGAAAATGCCAAGGTTCCTGAAACAGCTCTGGTGTCAATATTCCTTGTACAGCACCTGTTAATCCAAAAAGATAAACAAAAGCAAACAGTCTCCGATTATCTGTAATGATCAACAATATGCATAGCAGAATATTGAAACTGCATAACTGCAGAGGCAAGAAAAAATGAACATCCCATAAATCATTATAAACGGCCCATATATGATACGTACTCTCAGAGACGATAAGTCCTGTGATCAAGATCTTCTTCCATACGTGCATCTTCCTAATCCGAATACGGTAACCATACATGCCTATACTCACAAAGAAAATAAAAACTAATAATGAAACATGCTCCCACTGAAACATCCTAAAACCAGAAGTTCCTGCACTAAACCAATTCTCCATTAACCCCTCCACCTTCTACCTATTATTATTCAAAAGTCTTCTTGCACTTTCCTTTGTATCATTTTAAAAATTATTGCCTAGTGTAACAGTGTTATGTTACATTAAAAAACAAGGAGGTTAATCATGGAAAAACTAATCTCAAAAAAAGATCTATTAGAAGAAGCGAATATCTCATACGGCCAACTTTACAGATGGAAAAGAAAGAATTTGATTCCAGAAAACTGGTTCATTCGAAAATCTACCTTTACTGGACAAGAAACGTTCTTTCCTAAAGATGATATTTTGCTGCGCATCCAAAAGATAAAAACCTTAAAAGATGATTTATCACTCGATGAACTAGCTGATATGTTCTCCCCTTCCCCAACACTTACTTCATTATCGGCTGAAGAACTCACAAAACGTAACATCGTTTCACAAACAACAGTAGACATGTTCAACAATTTTCATGGCCCAAGCCAATCATTCTCTTTTAATCAGTTGTTAACGCTATATGTATTAAATTCATTGCTGCAAACGGGCGATGTAAATCTAGCAGAAGGCATAGACTTGCTAAAGCTCTTTCACGATCAGGAACAGACCGTTAAGAGTACTGATAGTGAATTGATCTTTATAAGAAAGATGGGCGTCTCCTTTTTTATTCTTACACCTGAACCAGCCAATCTTTTCTTAGAGTCTCAAGCTAAAAAAATCGCTCACTACAAATTAAGTCAGTGCATTGAAGAACTAAAACTAAAACTTTCTTAATACTTGAAGGAGGAATAGCAATGGAACGAACTCAGTTAAAAAGCATTAGCATTTCTGGATCAGGGACTTCATCTGGTGGCGAGTATGATCAAGTAAAGGTTAACGGATCTGCACATATACACGGTGATCTTATTTGTGAACAGTTCAAATGCAACGGAAGCGCCCATCTCGAAGGAAACATAACAACAGATACCGCCAAGATCAATGGATCCACACATTTCGAGGGCGATGTAGAAGTGAAGGAAATGACGATTAACGGCAGTACCGATATCGACGGTAATCTTCTATGTGATGAATTAAAGGTTCAAGGCTCTTCTACGATTAAAGGAAATGTTAAAGGTAAAGAGCTTATCGTACGTGGATCTGCCTCTATAGATGGAAATGTTTGTAGTGACGAAATAGATGTAAAAGGGCAAGTGAAAATAAAAGGAGATTGTGAGACTGAATCTTTTGAAGCTCGCGGCAATTTTAAAATTGATGGTCTCCTAAATGCAGGCACGATCGACGTGGAACTTCTTCGTCATTGTGAAGCAAAAGAAATAGGTGGCGAGAACATCACGGTTAAAAAGACTCGCGATGCATCTGGTTTTAAGAAACTAATCAAGTTTTTTATGAGCAACCACAATGACCAACTAACGGCAGAGGTGATCGAAGGAGACAACTTATACCTTGAACACACGCATGCCGAAGTAGTTCGAGGAAACACGATAGAAATAGGACCCGGCTGTGATATAAAAAGGATTGAATATAAAACAAGTTTAGAGATTGATCCCGATGCTAAAGTGGGAACACAGGAAAAAATTTAATCGTAATTCTCTCATTCAATTTGTGAAAGCTACCTTATTATGCGGTAGCTTTTTTTGCTTTGTTTTTATAATCTATCTCACCTTAAGATGGAACCCCTAAAATGTTTCCTTATTTTTATTTTCTTTTTTGACTTCATTGCCAAGTAGATTGGAGTGGAAGGTGTGAGACTCCTGCGGGACGAGTGGTCAGGTGAGACCCCTTATGGCGCAGAACGGCAAGGGGCTCACCGAACGCCCCGCGGAAAGCGAAGCACCTGAAACGGAAATCTACAGCTTCCATCCACCCTTCATGACTTTCATGGTAAATAATGTATAGATTCTTATCCTTCATCAAACATTATAGGATAAGGCAGGTGTTAACAATCATGGATACAACAAAAGTTGAAGTTCCTATTAACCAAGATCTTCAAGCAAATGATGAATATATGCGTAATCTCTATAAAAACTGTGATGACATCAAGATCAGGCACTTTCAATTTGGGTCAGATTATAAACAAGAAGCTCTTGTTGTTCATTGTGATTCTCTCGTCCAAGAAGAAAAGTCCAACCTGCTTCACCAGGTACTTAAGGATATGCCCGATTTTGAGGCAGCCCTCTCACTTGCTGTTTCGGTTCAACAGATAAAGGTCTTTTTTGAGAACAAGGGCGTCTCATCAAGGCCCGTTATGCTACTAAAAAACTACAATGAATTAAATGCCAACATCGTAAATGGTCATATTGTTTTGCTTTTTGACAAATGGGATTTAGCTCTGAGCTTTGATGCTTCTTCTGTAGAGAAGAGAAGTGTGGCAGAACCACAAAACGAGGTAGTCGTTGTTGGCCCTCGAGAAGGTACGATCGAAAATCTGCAAAAGAACCTTGGCTTGATTCGTTCAAGGTTAAAAACACCCGATCTTAAATTTATTTTTAAACAAACAGATAGCAAGTCTAACACTAAATTTGTTTATGGCTATTTAGATGGAACTGTGAAAAAGGAAATGCTTGAAGAGTTTGAATCAAGAATCAACAAAATTAAAAACGAAGAAATTCTAGAAACAACCTATATCGCTGAATTAATTGAGGAATCGTCCGTTACACCCTTCCCTCAATATCGATTTACCGAAAGACCAGATGTTGCCTCAGCTTCTTTGTTAGAAGGCAAGATCATCATCTTAATGGAAGGAACAGGAACTATCGTTATCTGTCCTGGATTGTTTAATGAATTTTTTCAATCCGCTTCAGATTATTATCAACGATCTGTTTTTTCGTCCATCATCAGGATGGTACGATTTGTTGGCTTTATTTTGAGCTTGGCTCTACCTAGCATTTATATCGCGTTGACTACTTTTCATTCTGAACTCATACCGACCGTTCTGTTGATTGCTCTTTTAGATACACGAGAAGGGATACCCTTTCCTGCAATCATAGAAGCTTTAATCATGCTGTTTTTTTTCGAACTCTTACAAGAAGCAGGAGTCCGGCTACCTAAACCTATTGGATCAACCGTAAGTATCGTTGGCGCTTTAATTATCGGAGAAGCTTCCATTAACGCTGGACTCGCCTCTCCGATCATGATCGTTGTTATTGGATTGACGGGAATCGCGTCCTTTTCTATCCCTTATTATGATTTTGGCTTTGCTGCACGTTTGTTGCGAATACCATTAATGTTTCTAGCGGCTATTATGGGAGGCTTCGGTCTGTTCCTTGGATTTATTCTTATCTTCCTGCATCTATCTAAATTACACGTTCTGAAGGAACCTTATCTTGGTACGTTCACTCTTAACAGCACGTCACTACTTAAAGACGGATTCTTTCGTTTGTCATTGAAAAAATTATTAAAGCACCGAAGTTCGGGAAAAGGTGTTTAGAGCGATTATCTTATAGAAGGATGGGATTTATATGCAAAAGTTAATTAAATACATCGTTGCCTCCTCCCTCCTTTTTTTATCAGGATGCTGGGATCATTCCGAGCTTACTGAATATGTTTTCGTGCAATCACTTGCCATTGACCAAAAAAAGGATGGCAGAATTAAACTGACCACTCAATTTTATAAGCCAGCTCCTAAGATTGCTTCAGTTGGAGGTGGCGGTGAATCATACTTTAATCTTGAAACAGATGCAAAGTCAGTTTTCGAGGCTATAAGAGATGTGACCATCCATTTGGGAAGAAAAGCAAACTGGGGACATGTTCGTTTTATTGTGATTAGTGAGAAAGTCGCCAAAAAATATTACCTCGGTTCTGTTTTAGATTTCTTTTACCGTGATCATGAACCGAGACTCTTAACAGGTGTTGCAGTAACTGAAGGAGTTGCGGCTGACTATTTAAAAGAAAAACCTCATGTTGAAAATACGGTGAGTGAACAATTAAACGAAGTCACTAAAACCGGTAGTAAGTTTAGTGCAAAAACCTATCCGGCTAATTTATTTACAATTGGAAAACAGCTTCATAGCGAGGTGGATACGGTGTATGCTCCATATCTTAGAAAGGAAAAAGAAAAAGAGAACAGTATCTTTGTAGATGGACTTTCTATCTTTCAAGGTGGAAAGCTGAAGACGATTATTACAAATAAAGAAACAAAGTCACTCATGCTTGCACTTAATGATTTTCAATATGGAATCATTGGTATTCCTTGTAAAGGAATTAAACTGCAAGAATCATTTGAGATCACAGAATCTCATACAAATACATCTTTTGAGATCAAAGAAGATGTCATACATTACTCCCTTAAACCAAAGCTTCAAGCTAGCATAGGGGAATTGGAATGTTCAAACATCGAAACAAAACAACAACTAGAAGTTCTTCATACAAAGTTAGAAAAACAAGTGAACAGTAACCTGATGGCATTATTAAAAGAATCTCAAAAAAAGAATCTTGATATTATCGGATTAGGAAACCATATCTATCGCAGTAATCCGAAAGAATGGCAGAAAATAAAAAATGAAAAGATACCTTATTACAAAGATGCCGTCTTTCATGTTAAATCGGAAGTTAACATCCTAAACACAGGCACTGATATAAGCAAACCTTTTCACAAAAAATAATAGGATGATGAGGAATCACTATGATTGAAAAACTCATTATAGGAAGCTTAGTCGTATTATTGTACTTCGACTACCAAACGTTAAAACAAGATAATAAGTCAAAAAAAATCTATTTAATGATTTCTATTCCCGCAGGATATATGCTCTACGCTTATCTGTCCGGGCGGAACCTTCCTAACTTAGATGAAGGATTTCAGATAATCGTCGGTCCTATTGCTGAAGCAATCACCTCATGGCTGCAATTAAAATAATAAGGAGTACCTTTATGCACACAGGAAAAATTAGTTATTGGCAGATGGCAGTGTTATTTCAAGTGTATATGACGGGTTCAGCACTTATTAATATCCAAGGCCCTATGTTGGCTGCTGCTCAAAACAGTGCCTGGATAGCCATGCTCCTGGCTAACTTAGTTGGTTTTGTCATCTTATATCTCGTATTAACTCTTCACAACGAATATCCTGATCAATGTTATGTGAACCAAGTTCGCCTAACACTCGGAAACGTGATGACCTATCTAATTATCATCCCGCTGTTCTTAGTCATGTTGTATATCACAGCAAACATTGTATATGGAATGGGACAATATTTTACGACCTCGATGATGAGAGAAACGCCGCTCTTCATCTTTCATCTGCTCATCTTAATCACTTCCAGTCTAACCGCAAAAGCTGGAATAGAAGTAATGGGTCGCATGTTTCACCTATTGATGTACATTCTGTTATTCATCTTTATCATCATGTTAATCCTGCCCTACAACACGTATGAGATTACCAATCTGCTTCCTTTAGCTCCCCAAGGCTTTAAGCCGATCTTACATGGTGTTTATGTCGGTTTTGGATTTCCTTACATGGATATACTATTCTTTGCCATGATTATATACTTGGTAAAGCAAAAGCCCGGGCAGTCCATAAATAAATGGCTTTATTTAGGTTTGCTCATCAATGGGATCGTGCTCACTTTAACCATTCTCTGTTCATTAATGGGGCTTGGACCTTTAGTATTTCTAAAGAAATTCCCGCTTCATGTTCTGGCTCAACTGATCAGCATTGGAGAGATTATTGAACGTATAGAAGCGATCTTTGGCATCGCACTAATTCTAGGAACATACATGAAGATCTCTTTATTGCTGTTTATACTTGATCAAGCTCTCTCCACGCTGTTTAAAGTAAAAGCTTCGCATTTTATCTATATTATCTCAGCCGTTGTACTCTTACTCTCTCTTACGATGTACAAAAATGAAATTGAACTAGGTGAATCAGGATCCTTCTTGCAGACCTCTGTGACATTTTTCTTTGGGTTCTTGCCCCTTTTACTTGTAGTCATAATAGCTAAGGTAAAGAGTAAAAAAACAGCTTAAAAAAAGAAGGCAAACCAGAGTGGCTGCCTTCTTTTTCACTTCTAAATTGTTCTTTTTTCAAGTGCTGTACTCCATGCAGTTAAAAGAACTGCACCAAACACCATTACTCCGCCGATCCACGGTGTGTGAATGATACCGATGGAGTCGACAATGAGACCTCCAACAAACGCCCCAATCGCAATACCTAGGTTAAATGCGGCGATATTGATAGCTGACGCAACATTTACTGCAGAAGGTACATATCTTTCAGCAAGTTTCACAACATAAACCTGTAGACCCGGAACGTTCATAAACGCTAAAAGTCCTAATAAGAAGATAGTAATCGTTCCAGCAATCTTGAAAGGTGCTGTAAATGTTAAGATCACTAAAATAACAGCTTGAATAACGAACATCCAAAACAAAGCTTTGATCGGATTTTTATCTGCCGCTTTGCCTCCTACCGTATTCCCAATCGCAACAGCAATACCGTAGCCTAACAAAATCCATGTGACTGCTTTAGGAGCGTAGCCTGTTACATCTTCTAAGATCGGTGCTAAATACGTGAATGCCACAAACGTTCCACCGTAACCAAGAGCTGTGATCGCAAAAGCTAATAATAATCGACCGTTTTTAATAATCTTGAGTTGATCTTTTATACTTGATGGTGGTGCTTCTTTCAAATTCTTCGGAACTAAGATGGCACTAGCGATGATGGCAACAACGCCTAGTAGTGCAACTGCCCAAAACGTAGCTCTCCATCCAAAGGTTTGACCGATAAATGTCCCAAGCGGAACACCTGTTACGGTTGCAACAGTAAGTCCTGTAAACATGAATGCGATCGCACTTGCACGTTTATGTTCAGGTACGAGATCCGCTGCGATCGTTGCACCTATAGAAAAGAATACACCGTGAGAAAATGCTGTGATGAATCGCGCGATCAGAAGCAGCGTAAAACTTGTTGAAACTGCTGCAACCATGTTGCCTAGGATAAAAACGACCATTAACAGTAGCAACAATGTCTTTCTGTTCATTTTATTCGTTAACGCTGTAAGAACCGGCGCACCGAATGCGACACCCATCGCATATCCAGAAATGAGTAAGCCTGCTAATGTGATCGAAATGTTAAGATCTGATGCTAATGAAGATAAAAGTCCTACAGGTACAAACTCAGTTGTACCAATACCAAATGCCGAAATGGCTAATGCTAATAATGCCGGAAAACCACCTTTTGACTTCGACGCGGTTTCCGTTTGAAATGCTGTTGAATTCATCTATAAATCCCTCCATTGATTTTAGTTGGTGAATGAACTAGTCATTCGGTTGACTTGATGTTATTATGAAATATACGCAAACTAAAAGTAAGTACGCACTTTAAAGTAATGTAGGTACTTTTAAGTAACAATTATGATATAGAGGTGATTTTGGGATGAAAAAATACAATATACCTGTTGAAGCTGCACTAGAAGTGATCGGTGGAAAGTGGAAAGTCGTCATCCTCTGCCATCTTATAAAAGATAAAAGAAGAACCGGCGAGTTGAAGCGGTTAATGCCAGGAATTACACAAAAGATGCTCACACAGCAACTTAGAGAACTCGAAGATGATGGGGTTATTCTCCGAGAAGTATACAATCAGGTTCCTCCACGAGTTGAATATTCTCTTACTGATTACGGTTGGTCGTTAAAAGGAATATTAGATTCACTCTGCGCATGGGGTGAGCAGCATATTGAGAAGACTTATCCGAATAAAGAAGATGTTTTAGTTCAGACAGAAGAACTAGTATAAATTTAGAGAAATGGCAGCCATCATCGGCTGTCGTTTTTAGTTTTAATTACAAAATAATATTCTTTAATAATTTTTAATACATTGTTAAAAGGAATGAACGTTCATTTAGGGGGACTTGTGATGAATTTGAGCCGTTTAACAGTTGAAGAAATGCTGGATATTATACAGAACGGTTTACCCATGACAAGCTCTCCAAAGAGGATGATTATCGTCGGTGCAGGTATGGCTGGACTTGTTGCAGCCACGCTTTTAAAGAACGCTGGACATGAGATCATCCTTCTAGAGTCTACCCACAGAGTTGGCGGGCGTATTTACACAGTCAGGTCACCTTTTACCCACGGTAACTATTTTGAAGCAGGTGCTATGCGTATCCCTGAGATGCATAAGCTTGTTTTGGCATACATCAAGAAATACAACCTTGCCATTAATGAATTTGTTAACAGCAATCCTCATGACCTTCTTTTAGTCAATGGCATTCGAACCACTTATGATGCTTATGAGAAAAATCCCGATATCTTAGGTTTTCCTGTCTTAGAAAATGAAAAAGGAAGAACAGCTGAAGAGCTGGTCGCTTACGCTTTACAGCCTATAGCAGATTTTATTGATAGTGATCCTGATAAAAACTGGCCGATCATCATTCAAAATTTTCAATCATACTCACTCGATAATTATTTGCGCAACAATCCTTTCGGAAGATCTTTATCTGCTGGTGCCATAGATAAAATTAAAGTTCTTCTATCATTAGAAGGTCTACCTGAACTCTCTCTTTTAGAGATGCTTCGTGACATTTTAATCATTTTCAAAAAACCTCCTCTTAAATACTTTGAAGTAACAGGTGGTTACGACCAGCTACCTCGTGCTTTTCTTAGAGATTTACGGCATCACATCTATTTTGGTCAAAAGCTAAAAAGACTCGCGCAGACAGATTCAACCGTTAAACTGTATACAGAAAGTCCGCAAACCTTAGATCGTTTTTCTTTTGAAGCTGACAAAGTATTACTTACTCTTCCGTTCTCGGTACTTAATTTTGTTGAATTCGAACCATATAATTCCCTCTCCTATCTTAAAAGGAAAGCTATCAGGGAACTTCATTATGTGCCCTCGATTAAGATTGGAATTGAATTTAAACATCGTTTCTGGGAAAAAAACGGTCTATCTGGAGGGAAAACTGTTACGGACCTCGCATCTCGCTTCACTCATTATCCGAGCCGTATCAGAGAAGACATCCCTTCAGGTGTCGTGATCGGAAGTTATACGTGGGAAGATGATACGTTTCCTTGGAGAAGCTCATCCAATGAAATGAAAATCAAAGAAACATTAAAATATATCTCGCAGTTTCATGGTGACTACATCTATCAGCATTTTGTTACAGGATTTAGCCATGATTGGTCCACAGATCCAAATGCAGGGGGATGCTTTACAATGTTTAAGCCATACCAGGAATTAGAGTTGTTTGAAGCGATTAAAGCTCCGGAGGGAAGACTGCACTTTGCCGGCGAACATACTACACTCAAGCACGGCTGGGTTGAAGGAGCTGTTGAGTCAGGCATCAGAGCTGCGATTGAGATGAATGAGTAATCTTACACACAAAAACGAGTCGATATCAGGATGACATCGACTCTCTTTTAAACATGTGTTTAATTTTTGGTTAAGTATCGCTCTACAATAATATGGCGATGGTGTATCTCATGACCGGCTATGATCATCATTAGAGCACGAGTGGTAACGGGATGCCCATTTGCCGTTCCTTTCCTTTCTAAAGCCTTCTTGCTCAAACTTTTAATAAGCTGGATTGTAGCCAAACGCACTGCAACAAAATTTTCTAGCAAATCTCTTATCGGGATTTCATCAAAGCCGGCTTCCTCTACATAAGCATTTTCGTCATATCCAGGAAGTGAGGTTGTTTCTCCTCGTGCGATGGATAGTAAACGATAGCTCATGATTCTCTCCGTATCTGTAATGTGGCCGATCACTTCTTTAATGCTCCACTTCCCTGTTGCATAGCGGTAAGAAAGCTGTTCATCATTTAAAATGCTTACGATTCCAACTGTTTCTTGCATCTGATTCGTTAGTACTTGAACGATATCCCCTTCAGGTACTAAGCTTACATACCCCTTATAGTAATCTGCGTACTCATATCCTTCTGTTACCTTCTCCATATCCTCAACCCTTTCCCTTATGTAAATCATATAATTGTATTTTTCTACTAATGCTCCGAAAAAACAAGAAATTCAATAAAAATGAAAGAAAAAAACTTATTTATACGCTTACATTCTGTTACTTCATTTTTACTATCCATGTTATAATCAAACGCGTTGACATCGGACCCCGACTTTCATGAGAGTTGAAAGTCAAAAAACAGTTTTCATCATAAAGAAAGAGGTGTGTTTCTGTTGGATCTAAATAAAATAAAACAGGAGTGGTTTGGGAACATTCACGGAGATGTCCTTGCCGGCCTTGTAGTCGGATTGGCTCTTATTCCAGAGGCGATCGCTTTCTCCATCATTGCAGGTGTAGACCCTATGGTAGGTTTATACGCCTCATTTTGTATTGCCGTTGTAATCGCCTTTCTAGGCGGAAGACCGGGAATGATTTCAGCCGCAACCGGAGCAATGGCTCTTGTCATGGTCACCCTTGTTGCAGACCATGGGCTGCAATACCTTTTAGCCGCAACCGTGCTTACAGGTGTAATCCAAATACTGATCGGAGTATTAAAGCTGGGGAAATATATGAAATTCATCCCACGTTCAGTGATGGTCGGATTTGTTAATGCACTAGCCATTCTAATATTTAGTGCCCAGCTCCCTCATTTTGTTGGAGAGTCATGGGTAATGTACGCGATGGTTGCAGGAGCTTTAGCGATTATTTACCTTTTCCCGAAAGTCACAAAAGCTGTGCCTTCTCCTCTGATCGCCATTATAGTGATCACCATCATAGCTGTTATGTCAGGTTCAACGGTACGAACGGTAGGCGACATGGGTGAATTAACTCAAGCTCTTCCGATGTTTTTAATACCTGATATTCCATTAACATTTGAGACATTACAGATTATTTTTCCATACTCGTTTGCTTTAGCTCTGGTTGGACTTTTAGAGTCTCTACTGACTGCTCAGATCATAGATGATATGACAGATACGGATAGCGATAAAAATAGAGAAGCAAAAGGACAAGGAATCGCGAATATTGTTACAGGATTCTTTGGAGGGATGGCAGGCTGTGCAATGATTGGTCAATCGGTTATCAACGTTAAATCTGGTGGCAGAGGGAGACTTTCTACATTTGTTGCTGGAGCATTCTTAATGATACTAATCATCCTGCTCAACGACCTGCTATCGATGATTCCAATGGCCGCGTTAGTTGGAGTTATGATCATGGTATCCATCGGAACTTTTGATTGGTCTTCTTTAACAAAGCTTCATAAAATGCCTAAGACTGATGCTGCTGTTATGATCGTGACCGTCGTTACAGTGGTGCTTACTCATGATCTTTCAAAAGGAGTTCTAGCCGGTGTTATCTTAAGTGCACTGTTCTTTGCCGCTAAAATTTCAAAAGTTGAGATATCTTCTAAGATTGATAACAATACCAAATTATATATTGTAAAAGGACAGTTATTCTTTGCATCTGTAACAGATTTTGTTTCACAGTTTGACTTTTCAGAACATGTAGAGCTTGTTACGATCGATTTGTCGCAATCTCATGTTTGGGATGATTCTGCGGTAGGTGCCATCGATAAAGTTATCTTAAAATATCGCCAGAACGGAACAGAAGTTCAAATAACTGGACTCAACGCATCTAGTCAATCACTGATAAAGAAACTTGCCGTACATGATAAAGCAGAGGCAAAAATGGCAGCACACTAAAAACTTGTTCTAAATAAGAAAAAACAAAAATCTTCAGGAGGGTACACTTCATGGTGTACCTTTATTGCCGCTCTTAATAGTTTGAATATTTTGAATAATTATTGATGAAAGCGTATACTAGCAGGTAGAACTGCCATTTAAACTTTGAAAGGACGCTGAGAACTTGATGATTAACGAAACAAAATATCGTCATAAAGCCTTTGATCAGCTCTTCCGTTCAGAAGGAGAGAAAAACGATAATAATCATTTGATCTTCAATTATGGCATTGCTCTTTTAGGAGGACTCGCTATCATTCTTACTAAATATTTCTAGAGAATCTTGAATTTTGTGTTCACCTAATCGATCTGACTTTTAAATCATTACCTAAATGATCAAGCAGAATAGTCTAACATACACGCTATCATTGAATTATTCCATATATATAAGAAGAGATATATGTCCGTCACATAGAAATCGGCATTTTTCTCTTAACCCTACTTAAACATAAGGATTGAACCATCTTCTGATGAGTTAGTTCGATGCTTTTTTTTCCATTGAGAGCAAAACACTACTTTCAATCGATTTATCTGGTATAAAATAAACATATTCACCGAAGTAACCGACAAAATACGTATGAACTATAAAAGGGGTATAAGTATGTTACAAAGTAAAAACTTAAAAGAAAAAGTTCTTTCTATCCTTGAAGATAAAATACAACTAATCAAAAAAGATGAAGGTGCTATCTATTTGGTAGGACCTATCAAACTTCCTGTTAACCTATATGGTGAAACCGTTGTTTTCAATTGGTACTGCTGGCTAGAAGGCTGTGAGCAGACTGAAAACTTTGAAGAAGTGATCGATAAGCTTTCCTCTGCCAACTTGGCAGAATATCAGCAATCCAGCGTTTTGGTTTATGGTGACTTTGCATACAATGAGGAAGCTCTTATTCGTATGCATTCGATTTGCCACACAGGTGATATTTTTGGCAGCAAGCGATGTGACTGCGGTTATCAGCTCAAGCAGTCGATGAAAATGATCGTAGAACATGGTACAGGTGCACTCTTTTATTTAGCAAACCATGAAGGCCGTGGTATCGGTCTATTTAGTAAAGCAATGGCTTATCTGCTTCAGGAAAATGGACAAGATACAGTAGAGGCTAATGAAAGCCTTGGATTTGTAGATGATTCTAGAAATTATGAAGATGCTATAGAAGTACTTAAAGCACTTCGTTCAAAGCCTGTTACACTTATTACCAACAATCCGAAAAAACTAGAAGCACTCCATCAGGCGGGTCTTTCTGTTACAGCACGAGCACCCATCTGGGGTGATGTATCTGAATACAACGAGAAGTATTTGCAAACCAAGATCAATCGATCTGGGCATTTAGATGAAGGGGTATTTACGAATGAGTAGTCATGAATTCTACATGCAGCTCGCCTTAAATAATGCTAAAGCAATGAAAGGACAAACAGACCCCAATCCGTTAGTAGGGTCTGTGATCGTAAACCACAACGAAATCGTCGGAGTAGGTACACATCTTAAGGCAGGAGAACCACACGCAGAAATCCATGCCATTCGTATGGCTGGGGATAAGGCGAAAGGTGGTACGATTTATGTTACACTAGAACCCTGCTCCCATCATGGGCGAACGGGACCGTGTGCTATGGCGATTGTAGAAGCAGGCATTAAAAAAGTGGTCATTGCCGCATTAGATCCGAACCCTCTTGTCTCTGGAAAAGGCGTGAAGATTTTAAAAGATGCTGGAATTGAAGTGGAGACTGGAGTGCTTCATGAAGAATCAGAAAGAATGAATGAAGTATTCAACAAGTTCATCGTCCAGAAGATCCCTTTTGTAACTCTAAAGTCAGGTATCACGCTTGATGGAAAAATTGCAAGCCATGCGAACAACAGCAAATGGATCACATCACCAGAATCACGTGAAGATGTGCATAAAATGAGAAATGAAAATCGAGCTATACTCGTAGGCGTTAATACGGTCATTCATGATGACCCTGAACTAACGACTAGAATTCCGAATGGTCGAAATCCGCTTCGAGTGATTATGGACTCGACACTTAAGATTCCTTTAGAATCTAAAGTTGTAAGAGACAATCAAGCTGAAACCTGGGTATTCACTACCGAAAATTATGACAAGCAAAAAAAGCTCAAACTTGAAGCTCACGGTGTAAAAGTGTTTATTGCTGGTGAATCACAAGTTAACCCGCTCGAAGTTTTAAAAACACTAGGAAGCAATTTAATCTCTTCCCTTTTGATTGAGGGCGGTGGTACGATCAACGCTTCATTCCTAGAAAACAAACTTGTTGATAAAGCGGTTTTCTACATCGCACCTAAGCTGATCGGTGGCCAGCATTCACCTTCCTTTTTTGGTGGGACTGGAATCGAAAAGATGTCTGATGCCATCGAACTGAAGAATCTTACGGTTACCCCAATCGGACCTGACTATAAATTCAGTAGTTATCCTAAATACGAATAAGAGGTATATATAATGAGATTTGGATTTGACATTGATGATACACTGATTAATCTTCGCCAACATGCTTTTCATATCTACAATAAAAAATTAAAACAAGATGTACCGATTGATGTCTTTGACACGATTGAAACTCTGGAGATTCACGAACCGTTCGGTCTCTCAAAACAGGAAGGCAATCAGATGTGGATCGATTCTATGGAAGAGATCTATTTTACGGATTGTCCTGCTTACCCGGATGCCATTGAAGTGTTACAAGAACTCGATAAAGAAGGTCACGAAATTTTCTACATTACTGCGAGACCTGCCAACCATTGTGAAGAAACTAAGAAATGGGTCGAGAATGCTGGATTTCCTGTGCAAGAAGGACGCTTCTTCTGTGGTATGAAAGATGAGGAGAAAATCCATACGATCAAAGATTTAAAGCTGGACTTTTACTTTGATGATAAGCCTAATGTCTTAAATACGCTAACAGAAGAACCTGTTCAGCTTTATGTTAGACATCAGAATTACAACAAAGATTTAGACATGCCCCGTTTAACGAATTGGTCTGAGTTAAAAGAAATCATCAAAAAACATACTGACAAAAAATAGCACGCAGCCCCTGCGTCTATTTTTTTTGGCTTATATTTGATATGTTAGACAAAATGGAGGTTTACCGTTATGCTGCTATTTCTATTGCTCTGTTTACTGACTGCAGGTTTTTTTATAGAAATCTTTCAAAAACACATTCTAAAAATAAAGGAACCTGATATTCGTTCACTTTGGGAAGAGCTAGACAAACAAGATTGGTACAACATTTTGATCAGCGATTCTGAATTAGCAGAATGGATCGAGCTCGACAAAAAAAATGGACTATTGAAAGATCCCTATTATGTTCGAAAAGTGCTAGACAAACCCGGGCACCGTGAAGGTTATATTCAATACATAAAATCAAAAATCGATTAAAGGAGGTCTGCCTATTTAGGTTATGCCTCTTTTTTTTTGCCTAAGCTTCCACTTCTTTTGACAGTTTTGATTTCGCATAAACCTTAACAGATTTTAGAATACTAACTCATATTCAAGGAGGTGGGAAAAGCATGAGAATACAACCTGGTGTAGCCCCTATACATATCTACTTTCTGCTCATCCTTTCTTCCGGTTTAGTTAACCATGTGCTGATTATCCCTGTTATTCTTTCAGCTTCTGGAAGAGACGCTTGGGTCAGTATCCTCATATCCATTGTTCCTTATCTATTATTCATTTTGCTTATTGGCTCTGTTTTAAAGAAGTTAGACAATCAAAATTTCACAGCATATGTAAAAGCGCGGCTCGGTCCGTTCCCCTTTTATCTGCTTACCGTTATTTTTATTCTTTACTTCTATTTGAATGCAATCATAACATTTCGGGACACAATCACTTGGACAAAAACAAACTATTTAGCTGATACGCCTATCATTGTTCTTGCCCTATTATTGGGAATTCTTTGTTTCTTTGGCACCTTTAAAGGACTTCAAGAGCTAGGGATCGTGTCTATGCTCCTTTTACCTTTGGTCGCAACATTAGGTATTTTTATTGCGGTTGGAAATCTTCAACATAAAGACTATTCAATGCTTCTTCCGATAGCTGAACATGGCTGGACTCCAATAGTGAAAGGCGGGACATATGTTCTATCGGGGTTAACCGAGCTAAGCACCCTCTTGTTCCTTGTACATTCAACAAAGAAGCAACTAAAGTGGCGTCACATCTTTCTTGTCGCCTTTGTCCTTATGGGTTTGATGCTCGGGCCAACGATGGCAGCCATCGCTGAGTTTGGTCCGTATGAAGCGAATAACCTGCGTTATCCAGCATTTGAACAATGGAAACTTTTAACCATTTCAAAAGAAATTACCCGTATGGACTTTTTGTCTATATTCCAATGGATTTCAGGGGCTTTTATCCGAATAAGCTTGCTCATGCTCTTAGTTTGGAATCTATTTGAAACAAGAAAACATAAGATTTGGATCATTGCTGCCATGTATGGCTCTGCAGTTGCATATACACTCGCACCGGTATCAAACATTACGATCTTTAACTTTTTATTTGATTACTTTTTTCCTGTACAACTATTTATCATTTTGCCTTTGATCTCTACGATCTGTATTGCCGTATTGCTGAAGAAATGAGGAGTCCATCATGAAATTTTTAAACAAAAGAGAAAAAGATTCTTCAAAAACAGATGAACTTTTATCTTGGTTTAATGAAAACCACGATATCATCATAAAAAAAGACATATGTAATGAATCGATAGACACTTCTCTCATCGTCATGTTCTGTAAAGGTGTAACAGATATCTATCTACTCGAAGAAAGCCTGCTTCCCTTTTTAGAAAGTGTCCTAAGCCGTAATGAACCTCTGAATCGTAACACACTTGGCGCACGGTATGTAGTTCACGAGATGGTGATTGATGCTGAACACAAACAAAAAATTGAGCATGCTATTTTTTCAGGTCAAGTGCTCATCATGATCGCTGGCACAAAAACGCTCTTCACTGTAAACCTTGCGAAAACACCCAATCGTTCACCAGAAGAATCCAATACTGAAATCTCGATCAGAGGTGCACGAGATGGATTTATTGAAGACTTAGAGACGAATTTTGCGCTCATTCGAAAACGCCTTAAAACGTCGTCCTTGCACAGTAAATCCTTTACGATTGGGAGAAGAACTCAAACGTCTGTTTCCTTACTTTATATAAATGATATTATTGATCCTGATCTACTTAAACGTGTGGAGCAAAGAATCTCAAAAATCGATATCGATGCCTTAGTTTCAAGCAGTGAACTAGAGGAAGAATTGTCTGATAGCATGTTCTCTCTCTTACCCTTGCTTCATAACACAGGAAGACCAGACCTAGCCGTTCAATCCCTTATCCAAGGAAGATTTATTATTATTGTAGATGGTTCACCAACAGTTCTGATTGGTCCAGCTTCCCTTGGAATCACCTTAAAATCACCAGAAGATGCTCATGCCAGTTTTTATATGGTTTCGTTCGAACGATTGCTGCGTTTCACGGGTCTGTTTACCACGATAACTTTACCAGGATTATGGGTTGCTTTAACTACATTTCATCAAGATCAGCTTCCCTACCCGTTGCTCGCTACATTGACCCTTTCCCGAACAGGGCTTCCTCTCTCTTTACCATTGGAAATGTTTATTATGGTCACCTTATTTGAACTTTTTAAAGAAGCTGGAGCAAGATTACCAAGAGCCGTAGGTCAGACCGTCGCCGTTTTAGGTGGATTAATCGTAGGGGACGCTGCTATTCGCGCGGGGCTCACCTCTCCTACAACACTCGTAATCGTTGCGATTACCATGATTGCAAGCTATACCTTTGTAAACCAATCTCTAAGCGGTAATCTGTTATACTTAAGAATTTTCACTTTAGTCATGTGTGGCATGTTCGGTCTATTTGGTTTTTTTATAGCAATGTTAAGTTTGTTCTTAATGCTGAGTTCTCTCCGTTCCTTTGATTATCCATACTTGGCTTCATTTGCTACACCGAACGTAGCGGATACATTCAAAACGATTTTAAAAGCTCCATTCCCACTCAATAAAAAACGTTCAGCATCTATGTTTCCAAAAGACAAAACACGTCAAGGTGATGACAATGAAAAATAAGAAGATCTTGATTGTACTATCAATTATGACTCTTCTACTTACAGGATGTTGGGGCGCGACTGGAATTGGAGACCAGCTTTATATTGAGGGGCTAGGGATTGACTATAAAGATGGTAAATTTATTGTCTACACAGAATCTGCAGTTTTTTCTTCTATTGCAAAACAAGAAGGCGGCGGTGGACAGAGTGGTGAGCAGCCAGTTTTAGTGGGTAAAGAAGAAGGTAACAGTATTACGATGGCTTTCAGAAAATTAGAGAAAACTTCTCAATATCCTCTTTATTACGGTCATGTACAGTTCATCCTGCTGAGCGAAAGAGTTATCAAGGAGAAGCTGAATGTAGTCATTTCTCACCTAGGTCATGATCCGCTTATAAGACAAACATCTTGGATTTTTGGAACATCAGAAGACCTTGATGATGTATTGATCACAAAAGCGCCATTTAAACAAGCACCCTTATATAAAGTCATGTTTCATCCAGAAA
The DNA here is from genome assembly GCF_014836645.1 of Fictibacillus norfolkensis. Lineage (GTDB taxonomy): Bacteria > Bacillota > Bacilli > Bacillales > Fictibacillaceae > Fictibacillus > Fictibacillus norfolkensis. The sequence goes on along the minus strand of NZ_JACSQM010000007.1, from coordinate 69,860 downwards.
ACATGCTGGTTCGAAACCATTCTGTAAATCCAATAAGTATGCAGATGCTTTTCAGAGATGGAAACGAACCTTTCGGATCAACCATTATTCCTAACATCAAAATGACTAAGGGTAAATGGAACGAAGATAAGGACAGCCCCCATTTTCCAAACGTTAGCGGTGGGTTTGTCGTCCAGAAGATGAAGCCAAAAGGAAAACTTACACATACAGAGTTACTCGGGTTAGAATGGGTAACGAAACGAAAGAAAGAGAATAAGATGGAAATCCCTCTAGGAAATACGGTAGTTGAGTTAGAAGTAAAAGGATACAAAGTACGCCTGAAAAAACCAGTTAAAAATGAGCTGAAATACACCTTAGAGGTTAAGGCAAAAGCAACCATTGATGAGAATCTAAATGTGGATCCTAAACGAGAACTTGAGAAGCAGCTCGCAGAAAAGATAAAAAAAGATATTAAAGAAACGTATGCTCATGGTCTTTCCATTGATAGTGATCTTTACAATTTAACTCGTTCAACTTATCGAAGGTCTCCCTCACTCGTAAAAAAGTATGCATTGCAAAGTGACTCTTTAGATTCAGTAAAAGTATCTGTTCAAATTGTCCATTCTGGCAGTCAAAAGTATAAAAAGTAAACTAGCATGCAAAAAGCGTGCTAGTTTTTTTGTTTGATGCTTTCGATCGCTTGTTTGACGTTCGCGAACGTTTTTATAGAAGAGAAATCAATACCTTCTGATACGGCACTTATAGCTAGCTCTGGACGTAAACCTGTTACTGAAACATCGATACCGAGTAATCCAAGAACACGGTACACATTGAAGATATGCCCTGCTACCTCTGAATCCATGACAACAATTCCTGAGAAGTCCATAATCAAACATTCTACTTGAAGTTCAGGAATTTTCGGGAGGACTGCGTTCATCAGGTGTTCGGTACGGTCAGCATCGATGGTTCCGATTAAAGGTAATACAGCCACTCCATTCTCAATAGGAACGACTGGGGTAGAAAGTTCCCGAAGCTCAGATCTTGTTTTCTCTAAGATTTCTTGTGATTTCCGCTCAAATGCCAACACGGTTTCATTAATACTCACATCCAGCATGTGATGAACCCGCTTTAAGATTAATACAACATCAGCTGTTGAAAGTTCGTGGTCTAAACTAATCTTCAGAATGAAATCTGCAAACACCATTCGAGTATCTGGATAACGTATTAATATTTCTGAAATACGATGATGTTTAGCTGCCGATCTCTCTCCGTTCTGCCTGCTCCAATTCAACAGCTCCTCAGGTATAGATCCTTCATCGCAATCGAACGAATCACTTAGAAATGTTAAGAATTCCACGTACATCTGTCTAGCTTGTTCAATATCTTCCCTATTTACTTGAAACCCGAATTTGGAAATAATATCATCAACGATTTTATTAGCCAAGTATTCAGCGTTTTCATTTAAGTAATGAGCAACCGTTAATGTAGATCTCACTTTTTTTCACTCCATCTCACCATTTAGTATCGATTTATTGCTTCTTCAATAATTGTAACATTAAAAAAACAGGAAGTGCCTAAACTGTGAAATTATTAAAACAAGAATGTTAGGAAGAATTATTAAAATTTTGTAAAGCTTATTTAAAGAGGGTTGATAGGGCAAGATAATCATGTTACCTTAATATCGAAAACCGATATTGGATTTCGATATCAATGAAAATGTAAGGGGTGAATTCCTCCTTGGAAGAGAAAATCTTACGTAAATTATTTCTTGGATTTATTCAGATACACATTTTGCACCACGCACTTGAACACCCGATCTATGGCGTGTGGATGCTTGAAGAGCTAAAAGAACATGGATACAACATCAGCACTGGTACACTATACCCCATTCTTCATTCTATGGAAGCAGATGGTCTATTAATCAAGGAAGAGAAAAAGGTGGATGGAAAGATCAGAAAGTATTACACTGCAACAGAAAAAGGACAGATTGTCTTAACTGAAGCAAGAACAAAAGCTTATGAACTGTTTAAAGAAATAAAAGAGTAAGAGGTGAGCATAAATGACACAAAATAAAAGCCGACTACAAACACTCTTGGAAATACTTTTCGTATCAACAAGGCTTGGTCTCACTTCTTTTGGTGGACCAATTGCACACCTAGGCTATTTTCATGAAGAGTACGTAAGAAAGCGCAAATGGATGGATGAAAAAAGCTATGCAGACCTTGTAGCTCTCTGTCAGTTTCTCCCTGGTCCTGCTAGTAGCCAAGTGGGAATCGGAATCGGTGTTATGCGTGGAGGCGTATTAGGAGGGATAGTATCCTTTATCGGTTTTACCTTCCCTTCCGTTTTCGCGCTTATTGTTTTTGCACTTATCCTTCAGGGGTTAAATGTTTCTGATCTAAGCTGGATTCACGGATTAAAGCTCGTAGCTGTTGCAGTTGTAGCACACGCTATTCTAGGGATGGCTGAAAAGCTAACGCCTGACTTAAAAAGAAAAACCATCGCATTGCTGGCTTTAATCGGAACGCTATTGTGGCAGACTGCATTCTCTCAGGTGGGTGTCATCCTATTAGCAGGCTTATTAGGATTCTTATTATACAGGGACCAAACAGATAACGATGAAATAAAACATGAATTTCCTATCTCAAAAAAGTTTGCTGTAATCTGTTTGAGTTTATTCTTTGCGTTACTTTTACTGTTGCCGCTCTTAAGAGATGTGACTTCTAACAGCTGGATCGCGATCTTTGACAGCTTCTATCGTTCCGGATCACTTGTATTCGGAGGCGGACATGTGGTTCTTCCGTTACTTGAGCGAGAATTCGTACCATCCGGCTGGATTAGTGAAGAAGCATTTTTGGCGGGTTATGGAGCAGCACAAGCCGTCCCTGGTCCTCTGTTCACGTTTGCAGCCTATATTGGTGCAGTGACGAATGGATGGCAAGGTGGATTACTTGCCACCGTCGCAATCTTCTTACCTGCTTTTCTGTTAATCTTAGGCACTCTTCCCTTTTGGAACATGCTTAGACAGAATGCTAAGATCAAAGGTGCTTTAATGGGAGTAAACGCTGCTGTGGTTGGGATTTTAATTTCCGCCTTCTATCAGCCTATTTGGACAAGTACGATTATAAAACCAATCGACTTTGCGTTTGCAGCTGTATTGTTCAGTATGTTGGTTTATTGGAAGCTTCCTCCATGGATGGTCGTTGTAACCGGTGCAATTGGTGGTTTGTTAATGTCATTCCTATAAAGATATTTTAAACGCTTGTTTAAAAATGAAACTGTGAAACTGTCTGGGTTCCCAATGAGCTCAGCAGTTTCTTTTTTTCTAATATTAATTCTCTTCACAACTTCTACATAATTGTCCCTTATGCTTGTCATATGTTCATAAACTTCTCATGAAGATGAATACTATCACTAGACAATAAAGGAGGATTTATTAATGTTAAAAATTAAGCTGTTTGTCATGCTAGTGCTTTCATTCTCACTCGTTCTTTCAGCATGTGGAAAAGATGAGACTACAAAAAAGAGTGAAGATAATCAAGATCACGCAGATCACGGAGAAATGAATCATTCTGGTTCGGGTGAAGTTCCTGAAGGACTTAAGAGTGCAGAAAACCCGACATATAAAGTTGGAAGTAAAGCAGTTATGAATGCAGATCATATGAAAGGTATGGACGGCGCAGAAGCTACAATCACAGGTGCATATGATACGACCGTATACACCGTAAGTTACACACCCACAACTGGAGGAAAAAAAGTAAAGAATCACAAGTGGGTCATACACGAAGAGATCAAGAACGAAGGAGATCAACCTCTAACTCCTGGAAAAGAAGTTATTCTTGAGGCCGATCATATGAAAGGAATGAAAGGTGCAAAAGCTACAATTGATTCTGCAGAACAAACTACCGTCTATATGGTCGACTATACACCTACAACGGGTGGAGAACGCATTAAAAACCACAAATGGGTGACAGAAAGCGAATTATCTAAGGTGAAATAATTTATTTATAGGCCCTAAGTTTCGATTTATAGGCCCTAAAAAAATTTTATAGACCCTTAATCTGCAGTTATAGGCCCGAAATCTCCATTTATAGTCCTTCAAATAGATTTATAGGCTTTTCGACAAACGCACACACGAATATTGAAAAAGCCGGCGTCCAAAATCACGCCGGCTTCCTTATCTGAAAAATTTCATTTTCACCTCAGTACCTTGCTTGTACTCCTCATTTATCCAAATCTGTCCATCGTGAGCTTCAACGATTCTTTTTACAATCGTCAAACCGATTCCGCTGCCACCATATTCTCTGTTCCTTGATTTTTCTCCTCGATAGAAGCGTTCAAACACGTGTTTACTCTCTTCTTCTGGAATACCGATTCCTGTATCTCGTATGGATATCAATACTGATTTGGTATCAACATGGGTCACAACCGTAACTTCTCCCCCTCTAGGTGTATACCTTAACGCATTGCTGAACAGGTTCATAAACACTTGAGACATTCGTTTGGCATCCATATTTATTTCAATATCACTATCCAATTCACTTCGAAGTAATATTCCGTTCTGTACAAATGCTCCTGATACGGCATTCACACTTTTTATGAGGATATGGTTTAATTGTTGTGGTTTCTTATTTAGTGAGAACTCAGGTGCTTCCATGGCTGTTAAATATTCAAGATCTTGCACGATCGTAATCAGTCGATCGATTTCACCTGTTAATGACTGTATACGGGCTGTAGTGGGCTCGAAAACTCCATCTTCAAAAGCCTCTAAATGACTTTTAATCGTCGCTAAAGGTGTTCTGAGCTCATGAGCAATATCTGAAGTCATATTTTTACGGTAAGTTTCCTGTAACTGTAGTTTAGAGGCAAGCTGATTTAGCGAGTTACCCAGGTCATTGAGCTCATCATCTCCAAGTGACTTCACTCTGACTTGAAGCTCTCCCTTAGCCATCTTTTCTGCCGCTTTTCTCATCTCTACCATAGGTCTTGATAAGTTCTTAGCCACAAAATAACTAATGATACAAACTAACAGAATAGCACCGAGCGATGTCCAAAGAACTGAACTTAACAGCGCCTTTTCAAAGTGATGCGTTAAAGGCTCTATACTATTAAATTCCGGTACATCTTTTTGAAACATCGTAAAATGGAAATGGACTTCGTACATCATGATAAGACCCGCAATAACGAGAATGGATGACGCAGCCAATATAAAAATGAGTGTCAGTCTTGCATGCAGACCTTTAAACATGGCTGCCTCCAGTAAACTTATATCCTACCCCAAACACTGTAACGATATAGCGTGGCTTCTTAGGATCAGTCTCAAGTTTAGACCTTAAATTTTTTACGTGTTGATCGATGGTCCTGGTGTCACCTTCATAATCGAATCCTAAAATCTTCTCCACTAATTCCTCTCTCGAAAAAACACGATTTGGATGTCTGCCAAATGTCAGCAATAGTTTATATTCATTCGGTGTAAGGTTGACAAGATCCCCATGTATATATACTTCTTGTTTGCGAGCATCGACTTTAAGTTCTCCTTTGTTATATGTAATCTGCTCAGCCAATAAGCCCTCATCACCTGTTCGGCGCAATATCGTTTTAACCCGTAGAACAAGTTCGCGGGGACTAAAAGGTTTCACCATATAATCGTCAGCACCGAGCGATAATCCGTTGATGCGATCTTCCTCACTCACCTTTGCAGTCAACATTAATATAGGTAATGTATGTGTTTGCCTAATTCTCTGACAGAGTACTTCCCCACTCATATCAGGCAACATGAGGTCAAGAATTACAAAATCTACAGAGTGATTGATTAGATAATTGATAGCTTCGTTAGCAGTAAGAGCTTCTAAAGTGTGATACCCTTCCTTTTTCAAGTAAGAAGAAACAACCTCCAACAGCTTTGGTTCATCCTCCACGATCAAAATGGTTTTCACGATTACGCCTCCAAAAGTTAGGTTACTTGTATTATAACGAAGAATTTATAGGTAAATAAAAAATGAACTGCTATAGAACGCTAGCAGTTCACTTTATTTTTTAAGATAGCTTTGCTTGTCGGCTTACTCTACAAACCAGCCTCATCAATCCTCTATGTGCTACAGGAAACAACGTGAAAAAAACGTCCATCGTTCTACGCATCGGCATAGGGCATATGATAGGCTTATTTTTATGTATACCGTCTAATGTGATTTTTGCTAGTTTTTCTGGAGTCATCATCTTTTGTTTTTGAAATTGTTTCATGATCACATCTTTATTTATCTGAATAGCCTTTGCTTTCTCAAAAATGGGTGTGTCCACAAACGTTGGGCAAAGTGTGCTCACCTTAATGCCGAATTCTTCTGCCTCATAATGAAGGGAAGTTGTTAATCCAACTACTGCATGTTTCGTCGTTCCGTAAGCTGCAGAGACAGGTGAAGGTCCAAGCCCTGCTGCTGAAGCCGTGTTTACAATATGACCAAATCCTTGTTGTTTCATTAATCGATAACCGATGTTTGTTCCATGGATGACTCCCCAAAGGTTTATATCCATTACTTTTCTCCAGTCATCTAGCGTTGTATCAAACAATTCTCCATACATGGCGATGCCAGCATTGTTAAAAAGATAGTCTAACCTTCCAAACTCCCAAAATACCTCCTTGAATGCATTCTCTACACTTTCTGAATCAGTTACGTTTAAATATTGAAATCTTGCATTTATAGACTCTCTGTTTAACTCCTCTTCAACTTGTCTGCCTAATTCATTATTTATGTCCATGATGATAACAAAAACATGTTGTGCGACGAGCTCCTTACAAAGTGCATGACCGATTCCTGATGCTCCACCCGTTACAATTGCAACCTTTCGTTTATCCATCAGATCAACCGCCTCTATTTTATTCTCTTTAATCCATGTTTACTGTATGGCATTTTTATTGGTAGATTGATGTTGATCAATCATTTTGGCATATTCTTCTGCAACAATCTGAGCCCCTATACTATTTAAATGAATACCATCTAGTGTCAGGTGCAATCCACGTTTCTTTGACAACTTATCAATCCTTGAAGGTTTTTTATAAAAAAGGACATCTTTCATAACTCTTAATACTTTTGTGCTGATGTAATCGGAACTATTTACTGTAGAAAGGTGTTGTTCAAAAACGGAATGTAGATTTAGTGTAGTCGCATTTCCATATTTGTTCGTGATGGATGTGATGAGGGTATTTAATTGTTTGATTTCTTTGTTTGGAACATTATTCAAGTTCTCGCCGACTATTGCTGGGGTGACAGTGATTACACTTTTTGAGGAAGATGAAACGCATTCTAATATTTTTTGATAGTAATCTCTAAACTCTTCATGGTCTTTTGCAACAGGCTGTGCTTGCATACTGAGTAGTTTTGAATAAACGTCATTAACTCCAATCCAAAGGAAAACAAGATCAAAGTTTTCCAATTTCGTTTTAGCTAGGCGGCTATGCAAACTTTTTACAGACTCTCCCGGTTTTCCAAGGTTCACAAACGTCATGTGGGGATACTGTTCTTGTAAAAGGTGAAAAAAAGAAACACCAGGTCGTCCTTCTGTCAGACTGTCACCGATCAATCCGATTCTCATAACATTTCCTCCTTAATTTTGAATGGACTCTAAAAACATGCTAACAGCTTTTTTAAAAAGTGGCTCTAAGCTACGAGTATCTTGAGTGTTGGTAAGTTGACATAGTCCACCAAGCCATGTGCCGATCAATACCGTCCATTCTTCCACATTGCCTTTCTTAAATTCTCCTTCTTCTATCCCCTGAACAAGAATTGCACGATATGCACCCATTGGAATGACGGCTAATTCATATAACTGCTTGAGTGATTCTGTACTTGATTCAGGATTAGAAGCAAGCTCTTGTCCCCCTTTTAATAACGGAGTTTGGTAATTATAAAGAACATGCATGGCCATTCCGTAAAGTTTCTCAGATGCACTAGAATATTCATTTTCTTTGTTCATCCACTTGATAAACCACTCCTTCATCGTTTGTTGAGCCAATAACACAAACAGCTTTTCTTTATTCTCAAAATGATAATAGATGTGTCCTTTACTGTAACCAGAAGCTTTAGAGATATCAGATACTGATGTTTGTGAGTAACCTTTTTGTGAAAAGAGTAACCATGCTTTTTCCATGATTTCTTGTTTTGCTGTTTCACTGTTGTATCTTCTTTTATTCAATGATCTATTTCCTTTCTTGAATTGAACGACCGTTCTAATTATATTATACATTTTCTTACAGAAATTAGAATGCATTCAAGAAGTTATTCACTATATTGTAAAATTTAACAAAACACCCCGTCAGGAGTGTTTTAAACAGTTGTTTAATAATCAAACATTCTACAAGTAACCTTCTATTTCTCTTTTACATATTACATGTATAAGGAGGAGATTACTTTTGCTTTCATATGATGGATATCGTACGGTTTATCATGGTACTACATTATTTGCCGCTAAGCTCATCCAACAAAACGGTATCTGGATAGAAGCACAAAGATTGAGAACTGATTTTGGTCAAGGCTTTTACGTAACCTTCAGCAGATCACAGGCAAAATCATGGTCTTATTTTAGAGCGAAGAACAAGCAACTTTCTCCCCGTATACTAGACCTATTAAATCTCTCTGAGTCAGACTATTTAAACCACCCTGATACGAGAATCCCAGCTTATTTGGTCTTTTCATTAGATTTACACACCTTGCACAGATTACAAGGTATGATTTTTCCTTTACCACACGATGAGAAGTGGTCATTCAATAAGGATGCTTGGAAGGAATTTGTAAAAAATTCTCGTAAAGGAATCAAACATGACTATGACTTTGTATACGGTCCTGTTTGGAGTGGACACTTTAACAGCACAGGTGAAATAAAAGCATCTCCATTTAAAGAACAACTTTCGTTTCATAATGAGAAGGCTCTCCATTGTTTATCAAGTCCTATGATTATCAAACTTCCACCAAAAAAGTGGATTTCTAGTCCGGAACATACAAATCACGATCAAGATGTGTTCCTATCTGATATCGCCAAAAACCTTATGAAAATAAGTACAATGAAAGAAAAACAAGCACTTCAGTTCATTCACAAGTATTTGATGGCTCACTCATTCTCAAACATTCATACCCATGAAACAGCACTCTACTGGGCATTCGCTATCTTCTATCAATCCAAAAGGATATGGATTGATGAATACGAACGCTGTCTCGATTCCATCATTCAACTTTAATAGAGCTCTTTCTCAGAAATTCTTTATATCTAGTTTCATCTATAAAATGGTTAGAGATAAAGAGCTTTAATCCATATTGATTATCATATCCCTCAAAAAAGGACACCTCATCTTTTATCGCTAAAAAGGTTTTCGGAATATACCGATGTGTACGATTGATAACATATCGAGGTATAGACCTTCCTGTTTTCCTAGCCCTGATCGCTTCTCTCTCGATTGCGACATGAACAGGCACATCGACAATATAAACGTTCACTTCATATCTTCTATTTAGTAATCTGTTCACAAGGGAAACATATTTACCTGTTTTGGCCATCGTCCCCTCTAACAGGAACGACCTTTCTGATTCAATCATTCGGTTTACTAATTTTTCTGAGATATCCACTGACTCTTTATGCACAAGTGTGGCCGCTGAGCTAGGAAATGTTTTTTGAAATGCTTGATATTCAGGGATAAGCTTCTTAATTTCGTCCGGATCTATTGTGATCAACTTTCTCTTTTTCTTTTTTAAATTTTGTTTAACGATTGTTTGACACAAAGATGTTTTGCCTGAAGCACTTCCTCCCCCAACTAAGATGGCAACAGGAGGTTGAAAGCTATCCATTTTTGATTGTTTAATAAGTGTAGCCATAATTTTTTGATGCAGCGCTTCCCGTTCTTTCGTATACATATTATTCTCATTTGTAAAGGTCACTTTCGTTTCCTTTATTCGCAAACCTATTCCCCTTGAAGAATTCGATATCATTGAAAACAGCCTACTCCACATCATTTTCACCTCCAAAAAAAGAATCCCCTATCACTAGGAGATTCTTCAAAACGTCCAATTATGTTTTTTAAGAGTAAAGTTAGCTATTTCGTCTGCGCTTTCGTACATAAAGAATGACAACAGATACAAAGAGTAACGCCAAAACAGCATAGATGATTTTGGAGTAAACATCCATATATCCTACAATTACTTCCCATGACGCTCCAAAATACGCACCCAAATTAACGAGAGCAATGTTCCAGATCAGTGTTCCGAATGTTGTAAGAACAAGGAATAAACCGAAATTCATATTGGACATACCCGCTGGAATGGAGATTAGGCTTCGGATCAACGGAATGAAACGGCAAAAGAATACCGTCCATGGGCCATATTTATCAAACCATGCATCTGCCTTATGAATATCCTTTTTCGTTAATCGAAGGATATGCCCCCACCTATCAATAATCTTTTCCATTCGTTCAACATCAAGCTGCAATCCTACACCATAAAGAATCACCGCTCCCAGAACAGAACCCACTGTTGCCGCTAAAATGACTCCTACTATATTTAAATCTGAAGAGTTCGTCATGAACCCTCCGAAGGTTAGGATGATTTCTGATGGAATCGGAGGAAATACATTTTCTAATGCGATTAACAGTAGAATCCCCCAATATCCAAATTCGTTCATAATATTGATTAACCAATTCTCCATAACTAACTCCTTTGTCTCTGTACCTAGAGCATCCACTGCTATTTATAAAAAAGACGTGCAAAGCTTGCACGTCTCTTTTTGATTAAGCTAAAGACTCTTGGTCCTTCACTTTCATTACCTCAAGCGATTTAACATGATACCCATCAATTTCTAAGATCTTGAAACGATAGTTCTCTACTGAAACTTCATCGCCCATGTTGACCTCCATCTTTTCAGATAGAATCCACCCACCGATCGTATCAACATCTTCATCATTAATATTGAGGCCAAAAAGGTCGTTTACTTCTGAGATCAATACTTTCCCGTCAAGGATTGTTCTATTTTCATCAACCTTCTTAATATCTGGAACTTCATCATCGTCAAATTCATCTCGAATTTCGCCTACGATTTCTTCAAGGATATCTTCAACGGTTACAAGTCCCGATGTGCCACCATATTCATCGATCAAGATCGCCATATGAACACGTTCTTTCTGCATTTTTAACAATAGATCGTGAATAGGCATCGTTTCAAAAACCTGTATAACAGGTCTTACATACTCTTCGAGTGAAGCATCTGGATTCTTTCCGTTAACGAAGTCTGTTAATACTTGCTTCATGTTTACCATACCAACAACACTGTCTTTATCTCCATCTACGATTGGATATCGAGTATAGTTCTCTTCTGTTACAACAGCAATACTTTCTTTTACTGTTTCAGATTTATCTAGTGTTACCATATCAACGCGAGGTACCATGATTTCTTTGGCGGTACGGTCGTCGAATTGGAAGATATTATTCACATATTTAAACTCTGACTGGTTGATCTCACCACTTTTATAGCTCTCTGAAAGGATGAGCCTCAACTCTTCCTCCGAGTGAGCAAGTTCATGTTCAGATGCAGGCTTCAAACCAAACCATCCTGTAAAAATTCGCGCAGATCCGTTCAATGTTTTAATAAACGGATACATGATCTTATAAAAGAACATGATTGGTTTTGCGATCCTTAACGTAACAGCTTCCGCCTTTTGAATAGCGAGAGTTTTTGGTGCCAGCTCTCCAATAACTACGTGTAAGAACGTAATTAAAGCAAAGGCGATAATAAACGATAAGATACTTGAAACAGACTCAGACAGCTCAAACTCTACAAAAAGAGGATGCAGCAAGTGCTCTACCGTCGGCTCTCCTAGCCACCCTAATCCTAATGCTGTAATGGTTATACCAAGCTGACAGGCTGAAAGGTATTCGTCGAGGTTTCCGACAACCTTTCTAGCAGCTACCGCTTTAATATTTCCTTCTGCAACGAGTTGATCCAGTCTTGTTGTACGAATCTTTACAATCGCGAATTCGGTAGCTACAAAAAAAGCAGTCAACGCGATTAAAATAGCTACCATAATTAAGTTAATAATCTCCAAATGTTCTCCTTATGGTTACATCAACCACAAGGAATACACCTCCCAGGTTTGTATAAATAGTTTCGATCGTTAACACGAAAAATATCTCTCAACTATTATTTACCCGAAAAGTAAAAGTAATGAATGCGCTAAAGTCATACCTTGAGGAGAAACTTTATTTAAGAGCAGCTCTCTTTGTTTATCGTTTAAGCTCTCCATGATCGGCTTGATCTCTTTGATTTCTGCCTCAAGATGTTTCATGATCTCTGCGATCTGGTCCACGTACTTCTCGACCTGTTCATTTTCAGTACTTTTCAATTTGACTAGTTCAATCACAGACTTGATTTCATGCAAGGGCATGTTCAGCTTCTTATAATGCTCGATCAACCCTAAGACATGAATCGTCTCTTCGTCATATAATCGATAATTCGAATCCGTTCGAAGAGGCTGGAGTAAACCAATCTGGGAATAATAGTCGATGGTTCTTTTAGATACATTTGTTACCTCTGCTAGTTCACCAATACGATACGCCTTCCCAATATCCTCACCTCTTCCTCTTAATAATTACATACAATGTACAATAGACAAAACCATACAGTCAACTGGACAGTTTTACATGTCACGAAACGTTCAAAAAGAAAGGCTGTTTTCGTAAACTATGTTGCTTATGGAAGTTGATTTCCGTTCCAGATTGCTCGCTTTCCGCGGGACAGGCGGTGAGCCACATTCGTACGTTTCACTCTTAAGTGTCTCACCTGTCAAAATGCAATGGCGAGGTCAGGATTCAAATGGTTTAGAATGGAGATTGATTGTTAGGCCTGAACGAGCTACTTCAACTTGTATGTTCTTATTCATAAAAAAACATCCCTAAAATAGGAATGTTTTTTAGCAGTATATGTGGATTGATTTTTGTTAATTTATCCGCAACATTTGTTTCGATCTTTACTATTCTCCGTTTCACAACATACTGTTTCTTCTCTATCACTTACTTCAACAATTTGAACGCTGCAGCAGTTAGCTTCTTTTTCATTTTTGTTTCCGAAGAAAATTTTTATGAAACTCATTAATCTCACCTCCTTTCAAGCTTTGTGAAAGATCTTAAACAAGATAGAAAATAAAACCAGAGATTGTTGACATAGTAATTACAGATAGGACAAACATAATGACGAGTTCTTTCTTGAAAATGGACTTTAAGAGAACAACCTCTGGAAGGCTCGCACCAGCTGATGAGATCATGAGTGCCATCACAGGGCCAAGCGCCATTCCTTTTGCGATCAGAACCTGTGAGATCGGAATCATGCTCGATAGCCTGATGTATAAAGGGATCCCTACAACAGCCGCAATTGGGACGATCCACCAGTTATCGCTGCCAAACGTACTTGCAATCCAATTTGTTGGTACCAATCCATGAATTACAGCTCCTATAGCTGCTCCGAGTATAAGATAAGGATAAACACTCCTCATCAAATTCATTGTTTCGCGAAGAGCCACTTTAATATCAAACTTTTTCGTTTCTGCTTGATACCCTGACATCACGACGTTCTTTACTGATTTCTCAAATCCAAAAGCTTCAAGTGCAAAACCGGTGATGACAGAAAATACCGCTGTGATGACGATGTAGATCATCGTTACTTTCCATCCTAATACCACTCCCATGATAGTGATGATCGTCGGATCAAGTAAGGGTGAGGAAAAAAGAAATATCATCACTATGGAAAAAGGCATTTTCTTTTTTAACATGTTCACAACAACTGGTATGGTAGAGCAAGAACAAAAAGGTGTTACAAAAGCAAAGAGTAATGCGAATAGTGCACCTATTCCTTTGTTCTTGCCTCCTAAATACTGCTCAACTTTTTCATAAGGGATATAAGCTTGTAGTAAATTGATAACAAACGAGATTACTACGAACAAAATCGTCAGTTCTAGGGCTATACTAAAAAAACTTTGAAAGGTATCCATCCACATACTTTCTCTCTCCTTTTTTATCAAGCGCAGCAAACTTGATTTGATAGTGTTGTTTTCCTCTTTACAAAGGGAGATCTAATAAAAGTGTTTGATTTTATTTGTTTTGGTCTGCCATTTTCTTTCGCAAACTGTTCCACTTCTCTTTTCTTCAATTCAAGCATCTTTTCAAGATAATAAATGTTCATAAAAGTCATCCTCTCTTTATATCAAAAATAATTGATATACACATCAAAAAAAAATGATGTTTTATGTAAAAATGAAGTACTACAAGCGCAGTACGTCATTTAACAACATGAAGGTAAAAACACACAGCATAATTGATCTGATAATATTCCTTTTAGCTCACTTACATTCAAAGAATAATAGTTCCAGGTACCTTGTTTTTCCTTTTTAATTAAGTCCGCTTCTAAAAGAATTTTCAGATGATATGATAACTTAGATTGCGGCATGTCAATAATCGGCGTGAGATCACAAACACATACACTTTCTTTAACTGCTAGGATATTGATAATTTGCAATCGTTGCTGATCAGCCAGCGCTTTAAACTTTTGTTCATATTTTTCTAAATCTTGATTTGATGCAGTAGTTATGTTGTTTAGTAGAGGTATTTCTTTTTTCATTCGTATCCATCCTAACATCAAAATTATTTGATTTAATCTTATTATATCCTTAATTTACTATTTAGCAACTATTAAATCAAAAAAAATTGTTTTTTATATTCCAACGTCTTTACTTCTACGTTCTAGCAAGATGACGTCACGCCACACTCCGTTCATCTCACCAATCTTTTCTCTTGTACCCACTTCTTTAAATTCCCATTTTTTATGTAGAGCTATACTCGACTGGTTTTCAGGAAAAATCCCTGCTTGTAATGTCCAAATGCCATTTTTCTCACTATCTTCAATGAGGATTTTCATAAGAGAGCTTCCAAACCCCTTTCCTTGGTAATCAGAATCTACATAAACGCTTACTTCAGCAACTCCAGCATATACACACCTGCTTGACACAGCACTTAAGGCAGCCCACCCTGATACTCGATCGCTAGAACGAACAACGAAACGACAACATGATAAATGACTGTTATTCCATTCATTCCATGAAGGAGCTTCCTGCTGAAAGGTAGCATTACCTGTAGCGATGCCTTTTAAATAGATGTTTCTTACATGTGTCCAATCATTGGTATGCATATTATCTATAAAGTAAGAACTGCACATACTATTTCAACTTCCTTTCAAACTATTTGTATTAAAAATAGCAAAAAACAAACTTGTTTGCTGAGTTTATATTTTCTTGTACAGAAAAAAAGCACACTTTTTTAAGTGTACTTTCCTCGTTAACATTAAACACTTGTTTAATCTATAGATACTTCCGGTGCACCGTCTTCCCATCATACGTAAACAAAACAGGCTTCTGTTCAATTCTCGTCTCCATATGAACAGGACGGCCCCATAAATAATGAAGATGCGGCAATACTTTTTCGAGATATTTCACATCCAGCTCCATATCTTCAAAGCTATGATTGAGGTAGAGCTCTCCGTTCTTCATATAATCGGCGTCGTTGACCGTGATATATGGAAATCCTCCGTTTACCCTCATCCCTACAAGCTGATCACGTACTTCTTCCCACTGCTTATCAACCACCTTGTACTCCTTGCCTTGTTTTTGAAACAGATACATGTCTTCCCGCTGAGCGAGATCTTTCGTTAAATAATTGCGGATAAAAGACATATCTGACTCCAGTTCGCGGACTTCGAACATTTTCTCACGTCCTGAACCAGGTTTTACTCCTTGTCTGAGTAGTTCTTCGCTTGGGCTGTTGTAGCGTTCTTCGATGTCTTTGAAAATCTGCAAGCCCAGATAATATGGATTAATTGATGTCTTGGACGGTTGAACGACACCAGCGTTCAGTTTTGCGAATTCTATTGTCTCATGAGAGGTCAAATCCATCTCTTGCAGAATTTTTGCGTGCCAATAGCTAGCCCAGCCTTCGTTCATGATTTTCGTTTCCAGCTGTGGCCAGAAATAGAGCATTTCTTCTCGCATCATTGATAAAATATCGCGCTGCCATTCTTCGAGCTCGCGGCTATATTGTTCAATAAATAACAAAATGTCCTTTTCGGGCTGCGGTGGAAACGATTTTTTCTTTTTCAGCACTGGTTTTGGACCTTTTTTGTCGTCTAACTTCCATAAATCATCGTAAGGCGTTTCCTTCTTAGGCGTAAGATCTTCTTCGTCTTCAAATACGTAATTTAATTTATTTCGCACAAGTGATGGATCGATGTGTTCTTGTATGGCAAGAACAGCATCTAAGAACTGTTCGACCTCTTTTTTACCGTATAGATGTTCATATTGACCTACTCGTTCAGCTGTTGCCGTCATGCATTCAACCATGTCTCTTCTCGTATTTGAAAAGCGAACATTGTTTTTGAAGAAATCACAATGTGCAAGAACATGGGCAATGATTAATTTATTCTGGATCAACGAATTCGTATCAAGTAAGAACGCGTAACACGGATCCGAGTTAATAACGAGCTCATAGATTTTACTCAATCCTAGATCATACTGAAGCTTCATTTTGTGGAACTGTTTCCCGAAACTCCAATGTGAGAAACGGGTTGGCATTCCGTACGCACCAAATGTATAAATAATATCGGCAGGACATATCTCATACCGCATTGGGTAAAAATCAAGGCCAAAGTGGTCAGCAATCTCGGTAATTTCAGTTATTGCTTTTTCTAGCTCCTTATTTTGCAAGTCCCAGTTCATATTTTCCCCCTCCTGCTATTTCCTTACTTTTAACTGTATGAAACAAAACAGGCATTCATGAGAAAACAAGTGAAATATTGGACGGGTTTCATAAACTTCTTTTATTCAAAGTAAAAAGGTGAATCCATTTTAACGGATCCACCTTGTTTTCACCTTGCATCATAAATATCTAACATGCAGGACCATCCAGAACAATCTTGTGGAGTTCGGAGATTATTAATCCATAATGTTTCAGGAGCTTCTAAACCTTCTTTTACCATTACTTTTGCACTTTGGCCATTCGTACGAATCCAAGTTAATCCTTCACCGGGTAATGTTTTGGGATAAACATCAGCTTCCCCACGAGCTGGATTCGTTAATCTCTTTGCACTTCCGTCTTTTATTTTCACACTAACCAAGAAAGGCTTTGCCCTTTTTTCCTGGGGTACCCCATAGCCCCACTCTATCTGACGGCTCACGATGATTTTTTCATCATTCAACCAAGTAAAATCGCCGTCCGCATAACCGGTATAACTTAGATTTATTTCTTTACCGCTCTTAGGATTCCATACCGTCAATCGTTTATTTTCAGATGTCAGCCTTCCGATCCCTTTTATGTAGCCGAGCTGTTTCGTATTCGGCGACCAGTGGAACCAGTTCGGCTGATCCAACATATTTCCAATGATACGAGTTCTGGAGCCGTCTAAAGAAACAACCATTAAAGTGTTGCTGTTTGCTGACATGGATGCTGTTGGACATGCAATGAACGCAAACCACTGATCATCCATCCCCCACTTGAATTCGGTTGTACCTATAGCAAAGAACGTATCACTCATCTTAGGCAGCGTAGTAATGTTCTGTACTTTATTCAAATCTCCGTTTGCATTTTCAGGAACGTAAAAAAGTCGAACTGGACTCCAGCCATCAGGCTCTAGATTAGCAGAAGAGGAAACAACAAACCCTCTCCCGTCAGGTGTCCAACTGAAGTTGCCTGTGCCTAGGATGACATTTTGAAAGGATGAAGCAGGTCTTGTTAAGTCGATCACATTGAGCACACCACCACTTTTCCATGCAAGCTTGGATTCTGTAGGAGACCATCTCGTCAAACTCACATCGCCATCGAATACTTTTCTTTTTAAGCGCGTTACACGGTTATAAACCCAAAGCTCTTTTCCGTTATGCGCTATATAACTGATGTAGGTTCCGTTGCTTGAGAACTTTGGATGAGTAAGATGAAAACCTTCAACAAGTTTTCTTTCTAATTCACCTTCTTTAAGCCATAGATCGTCATTTCTTATAAATGCTGCTCTTCTATCAGAAGCTTCTGCAAAGTTTGTGTGGCTTATTACTATACTAATTAAGATCAATCCAAAAATAAAAAGACGTTTCACATGATCACCTCATTAGTAACATGAGCGAAATGAAGAAAATCATACTAAAAAAGCTCAGGAACTATGAAGTTCCTGAGCTTGGTATAACTTTATTCTCCTGTTTCAGCAAAGCGCTTGATGCGTGCTGCGATCTCGTCACGAACGCGTTGGAATTCACTCCACTCTTTTCCTGCTGGATCATCGAATCCCCAATGTTCACGTGTTTTGTGAGGTGGTGTTGCTGGACATACATCGTTTGCATGACCACATAACGTTACGACTAAGTCTGCTTTTTCTAGAATGTCTTTGTCGATCACATCTGATGTCTGATTCGTAATGTCAATATCCACTTCTTTCATCGCTTTGATCGCGTTTGGATTCACACCATGTGCTTCGATGCCAGCTGAGTATACGTCATATTTATCACCAAGGTAGTGGTGTCCAAATCCTTCTGCCATCTGAGAACGACAAGAATTACCTGTGCAAAGGAAATAGATGATTGGTTTAGCCATTATTGTAAAACCTCCTGTAGTAAAGAACTTCTTTCGGAACCATCATAATATAAGTATATCCTTATATCAATATTTATTTATATATTCTTTGACATTTTATATAAACATATGGTTATATACTAATGAGGTGAAGTCAATTATGGAACTTGATCAGTTAACGGAATGTTATAAAGCAATGGCAGATAAAACACGATTGAATATATTAGCTTTACTCCGTCATGAAGAATTATGTGTATGTGAGTTAGTTGATATCTTAAAAATGACACAGCCTAGTATTTCACAGCATCTAAGAAAATTAAAGCAAGCTAAACTCGTGAAAGAACGACGTAACAGTCAATGGATCTTCTACTCCATTGATGGGGAAATCTATCCATTCATTAAAGCAAGTTTAGATTCACTGCCTGATATGTCAGCTAAGATTGAAGAGTTAAAAGCTTCAGGTGGAAAAGTTTGTTGCTAACTTAGAATTACATAAATTGGGGGGATTTTTATGAACAGCATGGCGTTAATGGCCTTCGCTGTATTTTTAGTGACGATTATTTTTGTTATCTCGCAGCCACGCGGACTTTCCATCGGTTGGTCTGCTACCGCTGGAGCCATCATCGCACTTCTTCTTGGCGTGGTTTCACTCGCTGATGTGTGGACGGTTACCGGGATTGTTTGGAATGCTACATTAGCGTTTGTTGCAATCATCCTCATATCGATTATTTTAGATGAGATCGGTTTCTTCGAATGGTCCGCCTTACATATGGCGCGACTTGCTGGTGGTAACGGTAAAAAAATGTTTGCCTATGTTATCCTGCTTGGAGCTGCAGTTTCCGCATTTTTTGCGAATGATGGCGCAGCATTAATTCTGACTCCTATCGTACTTGCTCAAGTTCGGGCATTGAAATTAAAAGAAGCCATGATATTACCGTTTATTATGGCAAGTGGATTTATTGCAGATACTACATCATTACCGCTTGTCGTCTCAAACTTAGTAAATATCGTGTCTGCAGATTTCTTTAACATCGGATTCGTTGAATACGCAAGCCGCATGATCGTGCCGAACTTCTTTTCACTGTTCGCTAGTATGCTTGTTTTGTTCCTTTTTTTCAGAAAAGATATACCGAAGAACTATGATCTCTCTCAGCTCAAGCAACCGAAAGAAGCTATTCGAGATGAGAAGATGTTCAAGCTTTCATGGATCATACTAGCTGTTCTATTAATCGGGTACTTAACGAGTGAATTCATTGGTGTGCCTGTCTCATTCATTGCAGGAGCTGCAGCTCTTTTCTTTATCATCGTTGCTCGTAATAGTCCTGCTATTCAAACAAAAAAAGTAATCAAAGATGCACCATGGACTGTTGTTGTTTTTTCAATAGGAATGTATGTAGTCGTTTACGGTCTTCGTAATGCAGGACTTACAGATATGCTCGGCAGCTGGATTCAAGTGATCGCTGATCAAGGGTTGTTCGCTGCTACAATCGGAATGGGTTTCTTGGCAGCTATATTATCCTCTGTTATGAACAACATGCCAACGGTTATGATCGATGCACTAGCTATACAGGGCACGGAAACATCAGGAGTTATTCGTGAAGCATTGATCTACGCGAATGTCATTGGTTCTGACTTAGGACCAAAGATCACTCCGATCGGTTCACTTGCCACTCTATTATGGCTGCACGTTTTATCGAAAAAAGGTGTAAAGATCACATGGGGCTATTATTTCAAAGTCGGAATCATTTTGACTGTCCCAACACTTTTCATAACGCTTACCGGCCTTTACTTATGGTTGTTGTTACTATCTTAAAAAGAAGGAGAGATCATAATGATTCAACGCATGCATGTCGCAGTCAATTGTTCAGACTTAGAAAAATCTCTAGAGTTCTATACAAGCTTTTTCGGCACGGAACCGACAAAAGTAAAAGGTAACTACGCGAAATTTGAGCTTGATCAACCCGCTCTTCACTTTTCATTGAATGAACGTCCCTTTTCAAAAGACGGAGTCCTAAATCATCTCGGTTTCCAGGTTAATAACACGGAAGATGTTCTAGCTATGGGAGAAAGACTTAGAAAATCAGGATTGCTGTTAATCGACGAGATGGATACAACTTGCTGTTACGCCGTTCAAGATAAAGTGTGGGTATATGATCCCGACGGCAACGCTTGGGAGATTTTCTATACGAAGGAAGACTCTGAATTCGAATCCGCCGGTGATGCACGAGATCTATCTTTATGCTGTGCACCCCCTCAGCAACCTCAACCGATCACACTAGGTTTCACAAAAAAATAAACAAAAAATCCCTCTGCACAATTTTAGGTGCGAGGGATTTTTTTTTATGATCAAATGGTAGATATCGCAACAATCTCTTCAATACGAATAATGATTTGATCCCAATAGTTATGGCTATCGCTCATGACACATAGCGTAATATAATCTCTTTCAACTGCTCTAAGTCTGCCTTCGTAAGAATGATTTGTTGTATCCACCACAACCTGCCTCTCCAAAAGACACTTTGCTTCTCTTCTGAAGTTCTTCAACACCAATCACCTTCCCTATTTTGCACTGCAAGCAAGGGGCTTTCTATACTATTACATGCACAAAATAGAAAAGAGACACGGACAAACACCCTGTGCAGATGACTATTCTTGTACAACCAAGCATATTATGTAGAAATAATCTTAGACAGGAATGAATGCCATGTTTGAACGGACGATAGCGATTTTCTTAGGAAGCGTGTTACTTGGCATAGGCATTAATGGTTTCATCGTTCCCTTTCATCTTCTCGACGGAGGAATGATCGGCATTAGTCTTCTCGTAAAATATGTGTGGGGTTATAAAATCGGTCTTACAATCATTATCCTGAGCATTCCTATCTATTTAATAGCTTGGAAACTAGAGCGTCTATATTTCATAAACAGCATTCATGGCTTACTCGTATCGTCATTGATTATTGATTTGTTATCTCCTCTAAGAGGTGTGTTTTCAGTTTCTGTTATGGAAGGTTCTGTGATCGGAGGGCTGTTCATCGGAACAGGGATCGGTTGGATGCTGCGTCATGAAACGAGTACAGGTGGGACAGACCTGATCGCTCTTTTCCTTTCCAGATGGTTTTCCATTAATGTTGGGATGGTTATCTTCTTGATCGATGCTGCAGTAATCATCGCTGGCCTGTATGTAATGGGAGAAGGTATTCTCTTCTACTCGCTCGTAACGATCCTTTCCGTTGGGTTCGCAACAATGACGATGACACTGATCCGGTCGATCAATTTCTATAGAAGCATATAAGTTAATTTTCCTTGCAAACCCTTTCTTCTACAAACCTACCAAACAAAAAAGAAGCCCTTCATCAGGCTTCTTTTTATGAGACCGTTCTATCCATACAAGAGATTAAACGCTGCTCTATTTCTTGCGCTTTTTGTTCAAGTGTTTCGTCGTTTAGCAGCTTAACAAATTCAGTGGGCTTTGGCATGCCGATCTTCGTTTTGTTTTCATCTGTGTAGAGAACCATCTTACAAGGCAGAAAGTATCCCATCAATTTGTTTTGTGACAGTACCTCTTTTGCCTCCTTAGGATTACAAACTTCAAATATTAGGAAATCATCTGTAAAGTCTAATCCTTTTTCCTGAAGCTTTTCTTTAACATCAAACTGCCATAATACACCGAACTTGTCTTCTTGTAACTGTCTCTCTAATTTTAGTGCAGCTTCATTCATTGACATTACAGTTTCAACAGTATAGTGGAACATAAGCATACCTTCTTTCTAAGATAGTGGGAGTTCAATCCAAAAGCAATGATCGTATCCATCAGTATCTAGCCCGATTCTTCCATTTAGCATCAAGATGATTTCATGTGCAATCGATAAGCCCAATCCAGATCCTCTCGTCTTCAACGTTCTTGATGAATCTGAACGATAGAACCTGTGGAACACCCTCTCGGAATAATCAGGATCAATGTACCGCCCGTTGTTAAGCATGTTGATACGGTATATGTTTCCTATTTGCTCACCAGTTATCATTACCCTGCCACCTACATCATAAAAACATACATTTTCCAACAGGATGGACATTACTTGTTTTAGGGCATCTTCGCTTGCATAGATATTCCCTTCAATAATGTTTGATTCAACGGCAATGCTTTTTTCTTTGAATGTAAATTCGAAGCTATCAATCGTTTCTCTTATTATACTTTTTACAGGTACCGTTCCAAATGTTTGGTGAAAGTTTGTCCAACCATCTAACTGATTAATCTGTTCTGCCATACGAGTCATCCGTCTTGTTTCTTCTAGTAATAATCCATAAAGAGCAGGCGTCGGTTGAATGATTCCGGCTTGAAACCCCTCTAAATAGCCCGTTAAATTTGTAAGAGGCGTCCTTAATTCATGAGAGATATCTTTTAACATCTCATCTCTTTTTTTATCATTATTTTTTAGTGCTTGAGCCATATTATTGAATGCCTCTGACAACTTGCCTAACTCGTCATTGCTTGCGACTTTTAGAGGTTTTGGATATCTTCCTTTCTTGATTAAAGCAGCATACTCAGTTAGTTGCTTTAAAGGCTGTATCAAACGTTTTAATAAAAACAGATGCAAAAGGAAAACGAGAAAAAAAGCAATAACGCTGATCTGTAAAAAGCAAACGTGTAATTCACGATTTAATTCGAGTCCATTCATTCCATAATCATTCACAAGCAAACAAGCGTAATCTGTTATAGTAGATCCTGACCAGAAAACTACTATGCAAAGAGCCAATGCGTTTACAAGTGCGAGTTTAAAGAATAGACTCATTTGATCGGATTTATAACGCCTCAAATTTGTACCCCATTCCTCTTACTGTCCGTATAAAAGTTTTGCCTGACTTTTTTCGTAATTTCTCTCGTAAATTTGCGATATGAACATCAATCGTCCGATCAACAACAACTTTCTCCTGTAATGGATAAAGTTCATCCAAAAGCTGTTCTCGTGTTAAAACTTGGTTTGAGTGACGCATAAACATAGATAAAAGGAGAAATTCGTTTGGTGTTAAAGAAAGCTTGCTTCCGTCATAACTAGCCTCGCGTTTAAAGGGTTTTAGAGTAAGACCGTTATAGGAAATCTTGTTACATCGATGCGCCGTTCTTCTCAAGACAGCTTCAACTCTCGCAACAAGTTCTGCGGGGCTGAATGGCTTGGTCACATAATCGTCTGCCCCCGCTTTAAGTCCGCTAATCCGATCAGCTTCAGCTGTTTTAGCTGTGACCATAATAATAGGAATTTCACTTTTCTGTTCTTTCCTAATCCATTGGGTTAATTCTTCTCCACTTACAGAAGGCAGCATTAAATCAACGACTAAAAAGCAAGGATCCACTTTTAGAAATGTGTCCATTGCTTCCTTCCCATCACTCGCCTCATAAGTTTCATAACCAGAGTTTTCAAGGTAAACCTTTATGAGGTTGCGGATATTGTGATCATCCTCTACAATCATGATTGATTTCCCTTTTAATTCCATATCGAAAACACCCTCTATTTTAAACGTGTAACCATATCAGATAAAAATTCCTCGTTCATGGGGCCGACAATTCTTTTCTGGATCACGCCTTTTGTATCTATCATATAGGTTGTTGGAATGGAGAACCCCTCAAACGTTACACCGATATCTCCTGATTCATCAAGTGGAATAGGAAATGTTAATCCATAATCATCCACAAATGTTTTGATTTTTGATTGGTCTCTTTCCATCGTTGTTAAATTTACAGCTAATATTTCAACGTTCTCCTCGTCCTTGTTCTTTTCATAGTACGTTTGCATGTGTGGCATTTCTGCCTTACATGGAGGGCACCAGCTTGCCCATAAGTTCAGCACAACTTTTTTCCCTTTATAATCAGAGAGCTTGACCTCTTTCCCATCAAGCGTATTTAGAGTAAGTTCAGGAGCCAGATCTCCTTCTTTTACACCTGTTTCACCTGATGGAACGTTTGATTGCACCTCTTCATCAGTTGGTTCCGAAGTTTTGCTTTTTTGTTCTGTTTTCAATGCTTCTGCTTCTTTTTTATCTTCTTTTAATTGTAGATCATAAAATGTGTAACCGGCCAAAGCTAAAATAACGATAATAGCAAACATATTCTTCTTAAACATGTGTATTCTCCTCCCTTACGGTGCCCATGACCAGCTTGATAACCATGAACTAATTATCTGCATCTTTCCGGTAAATAACAGAGTTCCCATCCCTACTAAAATCGCACCATTGATTTTTGAAAGCTTAGGTAACAATCTGCTGATCGATTTAACCGTCTTAAATGAATATGTAAGTGTAAATGAAATGATCAAGAATGGAATACCCAGACCAATTGAGTAGACCCAGAGCATCAACATTCCAGAATATACGGTTTCCGTAGAGCCTGCCATCAATAGAATTGATGATAACGCCAATCCAACACATGGCGTCCATCCAGAACCAAATGCTAAGCCGATTAAGAAAGAGCTAAACCAATTCGCACTCCGCTTTGAAGCTGATTGAAAACTTTTTGTCTTCATTAAAAAGTTCAGTTGCAGCCAACCTAACATCTGCAATCCAAAAATGATAATCAGTAATCCGCTTACTCTTTCAACCGTTTCTCGATATTGAGTAAACAACTGTCCGATCCAACTTGCAGATGCTCCCATAAGAACAAAGATTACGCTGAACCCAAGAATGAAAAAAACCGAACGAATCATAACAGTCTGCTTATCAACTAGCACTTTTCCTCCATTAATCGTCCCACCCGTCAGATGTGCTGTATAAGCTGGAATCAACGGAAAAATACACGGAGAAAAAAATGATAGTACCCCGGCCGTTAAGGCAAAAATCACCGTTACATTCTCCATTTCATCACCTCCTGAAACCATTTTGAACCACGTTTATTAAGATTTGATAAAGACAAAAGATAAATCATGACACAAATAATAAAACCCATGATATATAGTGTAGAAGAATAACCATATAAAATTGCGACAATAACTGCTAAAAAACTATACATAGCACCCACAATCAACAAATTCCCTCTCGTGTATAGCTGCCACCCTAACGATGCAAGAAATAAAAACAAAAGCACTTCCGCTCCATTACTACTGAGACCTACCACATTTTTCCACATAAAATACAAGCCACTTCCCGTCATCCACATGAGAACGATTTGAGAGAAAAAAGGTGAGATAAGTTCAGGTTGTTTTAAAATCTTTCTAGTGCTATAGCCAACAAAAAATACACACGCTAAAAGAATCCCCTTTGTACCTCCCGAAAAATATAAAAGTGTAAACGGATGTTTAAAGGATTCTAAAGGTTGAAAAAGGATGGGACTAAATTTCCAAATCCATATAGAATGAAATATTCCAGAGAACAGCCATTCAAAAGCTGCTTTATCTTTTTCACTCTGCATTATATAGTTAATCATTCGTAGAACGAGTAACGCACTTCCTAAAGTTAAAAAGAAAGAAACCGTTCCTATAGAAACAGGCATACTGCCAACTTGAATCATCTCCATGACGCCATCACCTCTAAGTGCATTACACACTTCGAACATTAAGATTACATAAAGATATAGAAAAAAATCCGTCTAGCAAGCGACGGATTTACTTTTCTATCCTAAAATATCTAACCAGATCTTAATCGACGTAGCGATAATAAGTGCTGCTAAGATAAATTGAAGAATTTTTGTATTTACTTTTTTACCTAACAGCGCTCCAAGTGGAGACGCGATCAGGCTTGCAACTACCATGATTACCGCCGGCCATAGTAAAACTTGACCTGTCGTAATCTTACCAACAGTAGCACCGATTGATGAAATGAACGTAATGGCAAGTGATGTAGCAATCGTCATTCGCGTTGGTATCTTTAGGACGACTAACATGATCGGTACAAGAATAAATGCACCTGCTGCCCCAACTATCCCTGCTGCAATACCTACAATAAATGCTAGAACTGCAGCAAGCCATTTATTAAACTTAACTTGATCTAACGGAATGTCATCGATCCCTTTTTTAGGAATCAACATCATGATAGCAGCCAATGTAGCTAATACAGCATAAACAATATTAATTTGCCCTTCAGACATGGCTTCTGAACCAAATCCGCCAATGAAACTTCCTACTAGGATGGCACTACCCATATATATGATCAATGTCTTGTTCAGATAACCGCCTTTACGATAAGCCCAAACGCCACCTATCGTTGCAAAGAATACTTGAACCGCACTGATCCCTGATACCTCATGAGCAGAATATGCTGTGAAGCCGAGCATCGCTGGAATATAGAGAAGCATTGGATACTTGATGATGGAGCCGCCGATACCTACCATTCCGGATATAAAAGAACCTATAAAGCCTATTAGAAAGATTGTAATTATGAATCCTAATTCCATGACTTCACCTCCCTAAAACTAATGTTTCTTAAATAAATAAGTTGATCTTAGACTCATCTGCATCAGCTAGGTATGAAGCAACACCAGCATAATCAAGTCCATCGATAAGCTCCTCTTTCGTAATACCCATGACATCCATTGACATTGTACAAGCCACCATCTTAACATCTAAGTCTTGAGCCATTTCAATTAATTCTTTCAGCGTTACGATGTTTTTCTTCTTCATCGTATATTTCATCATCTTCGCGCCTAAACCACCGTAGTTCATTTTAGAAATACCTAATTTTTCGGGTCCTTGTGGCATCATTTTTGCAAACATCTTATCCATGAATGTTTTCTTCACATTCACGTATTCTTCTTTTCTTAAGATGTTTAATCCCCAGAATGTGAAAAACATCGTTACTTGTTTCCCCATTGCTGCTGCTCCTGTAGCGATAATAAAACTTGCCATCGCTTTATCAAGGTCACCACTAAATACGACCATTGTTGATTTATCTTGTGTTTGTTCCATTATTGAACGCTCCTTCTGAACCAGATACCCATATAGGTATCTGGTTTCTCAAATTTTTTTATTACCCTTTTTGAATATAAAACTTAAATACGCCGTCTTCTTCTTTATGCTCTAAAAGTTCATGACCTGAAGATTTAGACCATGCAGATAGGTCATTAACTGCTCCCTTATCTGTTGCTAAAACTTCTAAAATGTCTCCACTTGCAAGTGTATCCATCGCTTTCTTTGTTTTCACGATTGGCATTGGGCAAGATAATCCTTTTGTGTCTAAAGTTTGAGTTACGTTCATTTGTAAAACCTCCAGAAATTTTTTTATTTTTTATTCAGTGATTGCACAACGGTTTGGACCAATTTCCATCTCACGCTGTTCATCGTTTGTAGGGTCGATTTTCCCCATGTTCGTTTGACGAATTTCTTGATAGGCGTTTGGCTGAGGCGGCAAGTTTTCCGTTACAGCTCTTCGAAACTCATTTTCATTCTTAATCTTTAATCCATCGTTCTTTTCAAAAAGTTCTCCAAGTGGAGCTGAAACCGCACCTTTTTCATCTAGCTCACTGATCTTTCCAAAGTGAGCAGGTAACACAACTAGCTCTTTAGAAAGGTTGTTGTATTTGTTATATAGTGAATCACGCAAATCACTAACCCAGTCCTCTGCTTTACCGGCAAGATCTGGACGTCCGATTGAATCAACAAACAGAATATCTCCAGAAAGCAAGAATTGTCCATCAACAATCATAGAAGTACTTCCAATCGTATGGCCCGGAGTATACAATGGTTGAATCTCAATCTTCGTGTTTCCGATCGTAATATCGTTTCCTTCTTCTAATGCTGAGAATGAGAATGTTACTTCTTCAGCATCTTTTGGTGGTAACCAGTAAGTTGCACCAGTCTTTTCTGCAAGTTTGCGTCCCCCTGAAATATGGTCAGCATGAAGATGTGTATCGATCATGTGCTTGATTTCAAGGTTGTTTTCCTTTGCAAAATCTTCATACGCTTCAATCGTACGAGCAGAGTCAATAATAGTCGCTTCTCCATTTGATTCTACAAGGTAAGAAAGACATCCCTTGCCGATACGGTTGAATTGATAGATCGAACCTCCATCTTTCAAATCCCCAAGCTTTACTGGCATTAAGTACTCACTCCAAGACTTCATACCCCCTTCGAGATAATAAACGTCTTTAATGCCTGCTTCATCCAACATCTCTGCTACCATGACAGAAGATCCTTCTTTTGCACAGACAACGAGAACTTCTTCTTTCGGAAGATGTTCTAAAACATCTTCTACACCATCAATCAGATCAAAATAAGGGCGGTTAATGGATTTGATTCCTTTCCCTTCAATTCTCCAATCTTTATAATCCCCTTCATTACGAACATCCAGAATAAACATGCTTCCTTCAACAACTCGTTTTGCCACTTCTTTAGCTGATAATGCTTTTATCATTTCGAAAATACCTCCCTAGGTATATTTAAAATTAAAATTTTTTATTCTGTTGGCCCATTCCATTCAACCATACCAGGTAATACGTTCTTAACACGTTGGAACCCATTCTCAGCAAGCATTTGTGCTGCCATATCACTTCTTGATCCTGTACGGCAAATAACATGGATCTCTTTATTTTTATCAAGTGTGTCTAATTTGCTTTCGAGTTCTCCCAAAGGAATCGATACTGCCCCAGGTATACGTTTGAACTCATACTCTGCGGGCTCTCTAACATCTAGAAGAAGCATATCTTCTTTATTTTCAGCCAAGACTTTTTCTAATTCATCGTTCTGAATTGTATGCTCGAACTTTGCAGCTTCTTTAACTTCACCAGGATTTGATTTTCTTAAATAGTGCTTAAGAACATCCCCTTCTTCTTTTGTGCCTAAATATTGATTTCCGGTGTTTCTTGCCCAGCCTTGAATATCAGCCAATGAGCCTTTATCTGTCGCCTGAACTTCAATAACTTGACCTGCCTCGAGCTGATCCATCGCTTTCTTCGTACGAACGATCGGTAGTGGACATGATAATCCTTTGCAATCTAATACTTGATCAACTTTAATACTCATTTTGAAACCTCCACTTATTTAATAGTTGTTTTACCTTTCCAAGAAAGCATTCCGCCTGTCATGTTAATCACATTAATATTATGTGAAGCTAAAATCGCACACGCTTTTTCGCTCCTTTTTCCAGACCGGCAAACCATGACATACTCTTTATCACGATCGAGCTCATTAATTCGGTCAGAAATTTCTCCGAGTGGAATATGTTTAGCTGTCGGAATCATCCCTTGAGCGACTTCGTCATTCTCACGTACATCAATAATGTTTAGATTGTTTCCGTCGTTTAATGAACGCTCTACTTCATTTGGCTCAATTGTTCTAAGCAACACTTGAGGAATCTCCTTTCAAATTATATTTCATCACATTATACTTATACCCGTATAGGTATATTAAATGCTAAAAATTTTTTAACAAGCTCCTAAACTGCTTCTAACTGTTAAATGCTTCATAAAGAAAATCTCGTTCAAATCAATGACCGCCTCTTTCACAAATAGTTCGATGGCAGGATCCATTGAAACATCAATATTACTTACATTAATTATTATATCTTTATCACGTGGCCCATCCAGGGCGATTTCAACACGAGGTCCGCCTCAGCCAAAACCAGCCATAAAGATTCTTACTTGATAGGGTGCAGCAGATTTCTTTTGAATGTAACGTATAGCTTTTTCAGTAATAATCAAGTCTGTTCCCTCCAACTCCGTATACCCATAGGGGTATACTAATTGATAAAAGGAAATCTGTCAACAGTCTTAACTACTGACAGATATTAACGACTTTTTACGAGAAGCTGCACAGCCTCTTTTACAATATCGGAATTCATTTCTTCTCCGTTTGCCATTTGTTCGCGTAAACACTGTTCAAGGTTGGTGCCTACGATTAATCCAATCGAACGGTCAATCGCTGTTCGTGATGCGGATAATTGAGTGATAACAGATTTACAATCTTGTTCTTCTTCTAGCATACGCAATACCCCACGTATTTGCCCCTCAATTCTTTTTAAACGATTCTTCATTTCTTGTGTATATTCCATTTCAGCACCTCCTTCTAAAAATACCTATAGGGGTATATTACAACTGTTTGTTGTTTATGTCAACTCTTTAAAAAAATGGGCTGCAAGGTAAGTTCCTCGCAGCCTCATATTTTTATTGTGCCACTTTTTGCATTCTTTCATGAACCAGATCCATTACGGATTGTTTGAGGTTCACTAATGCTTCATCAGCATTCTTGTGTGAATCTGCTGTAACACCAAAATAAAACTTCACTTTCGGTTCTGTACCTGATGGTCTTACGCAGAACCAAGAACCATCTTCTAATTGATATTTAAGTACATTTGATTTTGGAAGATGGATGTCACTCTTTTCATCTTTAACTACATTGTAATAAACACTTGCTTTGTAGTCTTCAGAAACCATTAATTTTTGTCCGTTCACTTCAAGCGGCATTTCAGCTCTAAAGCCTGCTAATAAGTTTTCGATCTGTTCTGCTCCAGACTTACCTTTTAATGTTAGGGACTCGAGACCTTCCTTATAAAAACCGTGCTTTTTGTAAACATCATCTAAAGCATCAAACAGTGTCTTTCCTTGTTTCTTGTAATAAGCAGCCATTTCAGCACCCATTAAACAAGCCTGAACTGCGTCCTTGTCACGCACAAAATCTCCGATCAAAGAACCGTAGCTTTCTTCATAACCGAAAATGAAAGTATGCTTCCCGCTTTTTTCGTATTCCTTAATCTTTTCGCCGATGAACTTAAAACCTGTAAGGGTATCTTCACACGTTAGCCCATAAGACTCTGCGATTACTCGACCAAGCTCTGAAGTTACGATCGTTTTGAAGATGATCCCTTTTGAACATAAGCTGCCTTTCTCTTCACGTTGGGAAAGAATATATTCAATCATTAGTGCACCAGTCTGGTTACCTGTAAGAATTTCGTATTCACCTTTACTGTTCTTAGCTGCGATTCCTACTCGGTCCGCATCAGGATCAGTCGCCATTAATAGATCGGCATCAACTTCTTGTCCATAGTTGATCGCTAATTCAAATGCTGCATGTTCTTCCGGATTTGGGGACTTCACCGTTGAAAAATTAGCATCAGGCAGTTCTTGTTCTTTTACAACCGTAACATTCGTAAATCCTAGCTGTTGAAGTCCTTCTTTCACAGGAATATTCGCTGTTCCGTGAAGAGGAGTGAAAACGATGCTTAAGTCATGCATTTCTTTGATTACTTCGCGGTTTAAACTAATCTTTATTAGTTGATCCATGTAGGCTTTGTCGATTTCCTCACCAACAATCTGAATCAACCCTTCACTTTTAAGTTCCTCTTCAGATCTCACATTGATAGATAGTTCATCTTCAACGGCATTTACTTTTCCGATCACTTCATCAGCTTCTTTTGGCGGAAGCTGGCCGCCATCTGGACCATATACCTTGTATCCGTTGTATTCTGGTGGATTATGGCTTGCTGTAACAACGATTCCACTATAAGCTTTCAGGTATCTCACCGCAAAAGATAACTCAGGTGTAGGCCTTAAGCTTTCGAATACGTAAGCTTGAATACCCTGAGATGCTAATGTTTTCGCTGCTTCCATCGCGAATTCAGGTGATTGATGACGAGAATCGTACGCAATCGCAACACCGCGCTTTTTCGCCTTCTCACCTTGCTCTTCAATAAAGTGAGCCAAGCCTAAAGAAGCTTTCCGTACCGTGTACGTGTTCATTCTATTTGTACCAGGTCCTATTTCTCCACGCATACCACCTGTGCCAAATTCTAAATTTTTATAAAAGCAGTCTTCAAGTGCTGTCCTGTTTTCCTTGATTTCCTCTAATGCAGCCTTTAATGGTTGTTCGAGCTCTTCGTTCCCTACCCATTTCTCATATGTTGTCTCCCAGGACATAGTACTGCCTCCTTATGTTATATAGATGAATGTTAATTGTTTTTTGTTAGTTTCGATATGAATCGAGTTATTCCTGCCATATCTATTAAATACGGCCTTTATTATACCGCTTTCAGCACAAAAAATAAAATCATGCTAAAAAGCGCTCTCACACATTGACAAGGTTCGTTATATTTCCCGAGAAATAGAAAAAAAGCGGCAAGCTATCTATCGCTTACCGCCCTTCTTATTGTTATTTGCTTTTATCTTTTTGAACAACACTATATAGATCTAGCCTTCTATCTCTAAGAAGGTTTACACTTCCTGTCTTACGTTGTCTTCTTAAAATCTCTAAATCCACATCACCTACAACGACTGTCTCGATATTCGGGTGACATTCCCCAACAATTCCGTCTCTTGGGAACGAAAAATCAGATGGTGTAAAGATACCAGATTGAGCATATTGAATATCCATGTTCTCTACTTGTGATAAGTTTCCAACCGTTCCTGCGATCGCTGTATAGATCTCATTTTCAATCGCACGCGCCTGCGAACAATATCGAACGCGCAGATATCCTTGACGATCTTCTGTACAGAAAGGCGTGAAGATGATCTTCGCCCCTTGATCGGTTACGATACGTGAAAGTTCAGGGAATTCGATATCATAGCAGATGAGTATCGCAACTTTTCCGCAATCTGTATCAAATACTTGTACTTTATCACCAGCTGTAATTCCCCACCATTTCCGTTCGTTCGGTGTGATATGAATTTTATATTGCTTATCAATCGTTCCATCTCTTCGGAATAAATATGCCACGTTGTAGATATCTCCGTCTTCTTCAACAAAGTGAGAGCCACCTATGATGTTCACATTGTAACGAACTGCAAGATTCGTAAAGAGTTCGATGTATTGCTCTGTGAATTCTGTTAGTTTACGGATGGCTAAGCTTGGACTCTTCTCCTCACAGAACGACAAAAGCTGAGTAGTAAGAAGCTCTGGGAACACAGCGAAATCTGATCCTTGATCAGAGGCAACATCTGTATAATATTCTACCTGTGTCGCAAAATCTTCAAATGAACTTATGGTTTTCATCATATATTGAATCGTCGTGATTCGAACAGGCTCACTTGTTTTAAAATACTTTTTCGTTTTATTAGGAATATAATCAACATTGTTCCATTCCATTAGTGTCGCATAGGCATATGATTGTTTATCATCAGGCAGATAGCTCTTGTTTAAACGCATCACAGTAAAACCGTTCATCAATTGAAAGGTCAAGACAGGATCATAAATATTGTGCTGAATGACTTCTCTAACATATTCTCGAGGCGTCATTTCCTTTGAATGCTTATGGTAGTTTGGAATTCTACCGCCTAGAATAATACTTTTTAAATTCTTTTGCTCAGCAAGTTCTTTACGTGCTTCATATAGACGAGCACCGATCTTCATTCGTCGGTATTCTGGGTGGACCATCACTTCGATACCATACAAGTTAAAACCTTCTGGATCATGGTTCGTAATGTAGCCTTTATCTGTGATCTCATCCCACGTATGCTTATCATCATACTCATCAAAATTAACCCTTAAGCTTGAGCAGCTTCCAACGATCTTTCCTTCATACGTTACACAAAATTGACCTTCCGGAAAGATGCGAAGATGACTTTCTAGCTGCTCTCGTTCCCAAGGTTCCATGTTTCCTGGAAAACAGATTTGTTGAAGTTCTAAGATTTCCTCAATATCTTCAAACTCAATGTTGCGTAGTTCTATTTTTTTCTCGAATTTTGAAACATCAATCTCACTCATGTTATCCACTCCTCTAACTAACTTCCATAGCTTGCTTCCAATTCTTCATCCGTTCTTGAAGGCTGCCAGTGAAGAATTCTATCTCATTTCCATCCAGATCGTTAAAACTGACTGTGTTTCCCCCGCCTCTTTGTATCGGTCCTCTCGTGATTTCAACATTTTGTTCACGCAGCAACTGAACCGCTTTAGGAAAATGTTCTTCAGAAACTGTAAATGCAAAGTGATCAACACCTACTTGATTTTTATCCATAGGTTTTGCATCTTTTATTTCTATCAGACAAAGCCACACTCCCCCGGCATCTAAGTATACATCTGTATTCCCTTTATGAACGATTTTAGCACCTAGTATGTTCATATAAAATGTTTTGGAACTTTCTATGTTTGAAACTCTAATCGTAATATGATTGATGCCTTGTATCTTAACCATATTGGTTTTTTTACCTTTTTTTCTCTGCCTGCTTAATAAGTGATACGAGATTCAACTCTGCTAAGGTTTCCATTTGATGATCAACATCGCCAAATGTCATATGTTTTGTAACAGGGTTGGGGATTGCCACACAATAAAGTCCTGCTTTTTTAGCAGCCACTGATCCGTTTACAGAGTCTTCAAACGCGATCGCTTCATGAGGTTTTACGTTTAAAGCTTTTACAGCTTCAAGATATAGCGCGGGATCTGGTTTTACTTTTTTAACATCATCTGCTGTTTTGATCACTTCAAAATGGTGCTTCAAACCTATTCTATCTAAATGTTCTTCTACCCATTCTCGCGAAGAACTTGATGCAAGACCAACCTTTAATCCGAGTTCTTTTGCAGCTTCAAGGTAATCAAGAATTCCAGGAAGTTCCCGTTGTTCCGATATTAAGGCAAGTGCACGCTCTGTCTTTTTTGCTCGCAGCACTTCATGATCAAGCTTTTGATCAATCTGTCTCTCTAAATATTCGTAAGGATTAAAATCAGAATGGGTACCAATACATTCTCCCCAAACTTCGAGCGGCAGATCGCTTCCATGTTCCTTATACAACTCTTGAAAAGCGTTGTAATGCTGCGTTTCTGTATCCAAAATTGTTCCATCAAAATCAAACACCAATGCCTTGATCACGGTTAACCAACCCCATCTTAAGCGTTTTATACTATTTTCTTGTATTTTTCTAAAAGACGCAAGAAAACCGATTATTAATGAAGAACATTCGTTCTAAACATGATTTTCTTTCCATTGCTTGTGGCGATAATGGCTCCGAGCTGATCGGTCCGATAGACGGTCATCTTACGGTTATCTAAACGATACATCACTTCTTTCGATGGGAACTGATAAGGATTATTCCTACCGACCGAAATCACAGCCGTTTTCGCTTTGACTTTTTTCAAAAATTCCATCGTCGTCCCCGTATTGGCTCCATGGTGACCTAATTTAATAACATCCGCCTTCACCCCACCACGCTTCAATATCTCCTTTTCTTCCTCAGCACCTGCATCTGCCATAAGAAGAAAATTCTTTTTGCCATGCTTGATTTTAATCACTGCCGAGTAATCATTGATGTGTTTATAATACGAACCCTTAGGGGCCAGCATTTCAACCTTTACAGAAAAGCCCATTTTAAAATTAACACCTGCTTTTGCGCGATCAACAGGAATTTGTTTTTCGTTGATCACACGAAAAAGATCATGATAATATTTTGTGTCGTATGGAAGATTCGGCATGTATAGAACACTCACGGGGAACGCTCGTATCACATCATCTAACGAACCAATATGGTCATGATGAGGATGAGTAGCTACAACGATATCCAGGTGGGTAACGCCTTCTTTTTCTAGATAAGAGATGATCTTTTCACCGTCATGTTCATCTCCACCATCAATAAGCATCGTTTGTCCGTTTGGTGCTTTTATAAGAATACAGTCGGCCTGACCAACGTCTAAAAAGTGGATCGTCAACGGATCAAACCAGTCCGCTCGAGCTTTATGAGGAACAATAGTTAACAGCAGCATTAAGCTCAAACAGAAAACGGCAAACTTGTTAATGGTTTTCAAATCTCACACCCCTTTACATCCATTTTTTCGTCCATAATGCGTAACCTTAGTTATATGTAATTATGTTGGATTCAACAACAAAACCCGCCATCCAATACATGGATGCGGGGCGTTTTGTTTTTTAAAGAATATTCGTTTTCTAAAAGCTCATTGCTAATAATATATTGCATGGAATTCTATCTATAATGTTCTTTTCTAAAAGAATGTTGCTATCGAATTTTTTTCTTCATCGACAAGTTGACGGGAGTGTAAGATGCGAGACTCCTGCGGGACAAGCGGTCAGGTGAGACCCTTAAAGGCACAAAGTGGCAAGGGGCTCACCGCCTGCCCCGCGGAAAGCGAGCATCTGAAACGGAGGTCAACCACTTTCAAGGACACCTAAGATTAAAACTGGCTTAAATGTTCACTTCATTCTTCTTAAAAAAGCTCTTCATAGCATGATAAACATCTGCTTTTTCTTTCAAGATATAATGACTAAACTTCGGATTATCCATATTCTTATACACACTCATCAAAGTAGAATGCCGATTATACGCGTTCACTTCACCATAACCAAACATATTAGAGTGCTCCATAATTTGTTGAACGAGTTTCACACATCTTGCATTATCACTCGTAAGGTTATCTCCATCGGAGAAATGGAATGGATAAATGTTATAACGGCTGGAGGAGTACTTCGTCTCGATCAACTCAAGCGCTTTGCGGTAAGCAGACGAACAGATCGTTCCACCACTTTCACCTTTGTTAAAGAAGTCTTCCTCTGACACGACTTTTGCCTCCGTGTGATGCGCGATAAATTCGATCTCTACTTTTTCATACTTCGATCGCAAGAAGCGTGTCATCCAGAAAAAGAAACTTCTAGCCATATACTTCTCCCAGATCCCCATCGAACCTGAAGTATCCATCATAGCGAGGACGACGGCTTTGGATTCAGGTTTGACGACTTCGTTCCATGTTTTGAAGCGAAGATCATCATTATGGATAGGAGCAACACTTGGTTTTCCGATCAAAGCATTTCGTTTGAACGCTGTTAGAATTGTTCTTTTTTTATCCACGTTCCCCATGAGCCCTTTTTTACGAACATCATTAAATTCGATCTTTTCCATTACGATCTGGTCTTGTTCTTTTTGTTTGAGGTTAGGCAGTTCTAGTTCTTTAAACAGCATCTCTTCTAGTTCAATGATTGAAACTTCAGCTTCTGCATAATCGACACCTGGTTTGTCGCCTGCAGGTCCTTTGCCTTTTCCGGCCCCGCTCTGTCCGGCACGTCCATCTCTAGCTACTACATCCCCCACCTGACTATCTCCATCACCTTGGCCTACGTGCTTGTTTTTGTCGTAGTTGTATCGGATTTTGTATTCATCCATAGAACGGATTGGAATTTTAATCACATCACGTCCGTTGGATAAAATGATATTCTCTTCACTTATCAAATCCGGCAAGTTGTTTTTAATGGCTTCCTGCACTTTTTCCATATGCCTTTGATGATCTTGATAACCTTTTCGGTGGAGGGACCAGTTTTCCTGAGACACAACAAAATTGTTCTTTTCCGGCTCGCTCATCGTTTTCCCCCTCCAGAGCAGCAAGAGTCAATGCTGCTTGTTCTTGATCAACCCGGGGCATAACTTGCTTGTAACAATCCGCTATTATCAGAAAAAAAGGGTTGGTTACACTATCATATGCACGTACTTCTTAGAATTGCTAAACTTTCATAATAAAAAAGCCCTCTTTTCTAAAAAAGAAAAGAAGGCTTTGTTTTGTATTTATTTATCATATTCTTCTTTATCATGCTGCTGCGGATCTGGCGTCTTCCCACTTTTACGAACTTCATCGTTAGTGGAGACGTGTTCCATCACTTTTCCGTGTTCTTTCATTTCTTCAAAGTTAGATACCATTGAGCTGTTTTTTCGTTTAGGTTCATTATTTTGTTTTGTCATAGGGATTCACCTCTTACAGAATTTTTCCCCATTTATTCCTTTTTAAAACCATTAAAAACTTTCATTTCATCCATCGGCCAATAACGGATGTTAGCCTCGCCAACGATATCAGTCATCTCAACAAAACCGATATGGCGGCTATCGATGCTGTGAAGTCTGTTGTCACCAAGTACGAAGATCTTCCCTTTTGGTACTGTATCATGCCCTGTAATCTCTTCTAACGTAAAGTTGCCAGTCAGTGTCCGATTACCAGCAAAGCGTTTGAATTCCTTTAAATAAGGTTCTTCCACTGGTTTGTTATTGATATATAACTTGTCATCTCGGTATGCAATATGATCACCCGGTAGACCAATCACGCGCTTGATATAATCTTCTTTTGGATTTGCCTTAAAAACAATCAGATCAAATCGCTCTGGCTGACTGATCTCATACCCAATCTTATTAACGATCAGTCGATTGCCATTTTGGATCGTAGGCATCATGGACTCACCATAAACCACGTATTGCTCAATCAAAAACTTTTTTATAATAATTGCTAGAATAAGTGCAACACCAATTGCTTTTATCCAATCCGTTAATCCGTTTCTTTCTTTTTTAGTCGAGCTCATCGGGCTCACTTCCTTTAGTTAGCTTATTAGTATCAATTTACCATTTTTAAGTAAGTAAATACAAGTTCAATTATTTTTAACATAAATATGATTGTAAATTCTACTCTGTAATTTGTTTAGTTTCCCCTAAATTTCTGTAAAAAAACACACCCTGACAGTATCAATCGTGTCCTGGGTGTGTTTCGATATTTTATCGGTTCAACAAACTTCCTACGTATCTTAGTAGTTCGTTGGCACTAGTCGTATTATAGCCGTGTTCATCCACTAGACGTGCGATGACCTCATTAATCTTTTTCAGTTGTGACTCATCAGGGGTTTTGGATGATGTAGTGATCTTTACAACATCTTTAAGATCCGCGAATAATTTCTTTTGAATCGCTTCTCTTAACCGCTCATGAGAATTATAGTCAAATTTCTTTCCTTTTCTTGCATAAGCAGAGATTCTAATTAGAATTTCTTCTCGGAATGCTTTTTTCGCATTCTCAGAGATTCCAATTTGTTCTTCGATCGATCTCATCAACTTCTCATCTGGACTCATCTCTTCACCAGTAAGCGGATCACGTAATTTATTTTTATTGCAATACGCCTCAACATTATCCAGATAATTGTCCATAAGCGTTTTCGCAGACTCTTCGTACGAGTAAACGAACGCTTTTTGAACTTCTTTCTTCGCAATATCATCGTACTCTTTACGAGCTGCCGAGATAAAGTTAATAAACCTCTCTTTATCTTCCTTTGATATGGATGCATGATGATCAAGCCCGTCTTTTAATGAACGCAGAACATCTAACGCGTTGATAGAAGGTGTTTCTTTGCGAATAATAGCTGATGATATTCGGTTGATAACATAACGCGGATCGATACCAGACATACCTTCATCAGCAAACTCTTTCTGCAGTTCCTCAAGGTCAACATGATTGAATCCTTCTACGATCTCACCATCGTACAACCGCATCTTCTTCAATAGATCCATTCCTTGTTTCTTTGAATCCTTCAATCTTGTTAACACAGAGAATGTTGCTGCCACTCTTAATGCGTGCGGTGCAATATGAACATGAGACATATCACTCTCTGAGATCATCTTGGCGTAAATTTTTTCTTCTTCTGAAACTTTTAAGTTATACGGAACGCCCATCACGATAATCCTTGAATGCAGGGCTTCGTTTTTCTTATTCGCGATAAAAGACCGGTACTCCGATTCATTCGTATGCGCGACAATTAATTCGTCTGCTGAGATAAGTGCAAATCTTCCCGCTTTAAAGTTTCCTTCTTGCGTAAGAGAAAGGAGATGCCACAAGAACTTCTCATCACACTTCAGCATTTCCTGAAACTCCATCATTCCTCGGTTAGCCTTATTCAGCTCTCCATCAAAGCGATAGGCACGCGGATCTGATTCAGATCCGTACTCTGCAATCGTGGAGAAGTCGATGCTTCCCGTTAAGTCAGCGATATCTTGTGACTTAGGGTCAGATGGACTGAACGTACCAATCCCTGTTCGCTTATCTTCTGAGAAGAAGACACGCTCTACCATAACATCTTCAATGCGACTGTCATATTCGTGTTCAAGCCTCATCGTATTAAGAGGAGATAAACTACCCTCTACTCGAATGCCGTAGTCATTAAAAAACTCTTTTCTTAAGTTCTGTGGAATAAGATGTAACGGATCTTCATGCATCGGACAGCCTTTGATTGCATAGACCGCTCCTGCAGGTGTTTTTGTGTATTGCTCTAAACCTCTTTTGAGCATTGTAACTAAAGTGGATTTACCACCGGATACTGGTCCCATCAACAATAAGATACGTTTACGAACATCAAGGCGTTTAGCAGCAGGATGAAAATACTCTTCAACAAGTCGTTCGATTGATTCTTCTAATCCAAAAATCTGATCGCTGAAAAAATGATACACCTTTTGACCATTTTTTTCTGAAATGCCAGCATCTTTGATCATGTTGTATACTCTTGAATGCGCAGACTGGGCAACAAATGGCCGATCTCGTAAAATATCAAGGTATTCAGCGAAGGTACCTTCCCAGGCTAAACGCTGTTCTTCTTCACGATGCAGTTGGATTCTCGATAAAATATCCATGAGTACCTCCTTGATTGTATTGGCTCCATCAAGTGTTAATCTACTCTATGCGGGGATGTCCGTAATCATTCTGTTTGAATAGTGATTTTTATTTAAAAAAGTTGGAATTCCCATTCGCACAATCATGGTAAAATATGTTTATCCTTATGTTTTGAAACGGAGAAAACGGTATGAATCAAAAGCTTGGCCTTATATCAGTGCTCTTACTGCTCGGTATCGTGTTCTTTTCATTTATGGGTTTAAGAACGGAACACGAAAACTATATTCCTTTTCAAAAAGCAATTTCTTCCCTTGCTCAAGTGGAGAATATGAAATTAGATGAAAACAGTCGCCTACTTGATCAAAATGGTAATCTTCTTTATGAGTTCAAGAATAATGAGAGCCGTATTTATCTGGATTACAACAGAATCCCTGAACCTGTGCGCCAAGTTTTCATCGCTACAGAGGACCAAGGATTTATACAGCATCATGGGATCGATGGAAAAGCGATCGCCCGGGCTTTTATTACAAATTCATCAGCAGGATCTGTTCAGCAAGGCGGCAGTACGATCACACAGCAGTTGTCACGTAATCTATTTCTAACACACGAACGTACATATGACCGAAAACTAAAAGAGTTACTAATCTCATATCAAATCGAGCAACAATTATCAAAAGAAAGAATCTTAGAACTATACATCAACTCGATCTATTTTCAAAATGGTGTGTATGGCATTGAAAAAGCTAGTCGATATTACTTCAGCAAACCGGTCGGTGAGCTTTCGTTAGCTGAAACAGCACTTCTAGCGGCTATTCCAAACAATCCAAAGCTGTACGATCCGCTAACTAACTTTGAGAACACGATAAAACGCCAAAAGTGGATTTTATTGAAGATGAAAGAGCAAGGATACATCAACGAAGCTACTTATGAAGCATCACTTAGTCAACACATTCAATTAAAGGTTTCACAGCCTGTCATTCCCTATCCTGAAATTGTGGGTTATGTAAAAGAAGAACTTTTGAGCTTACTAGCTACCTCTCCTGCTAATAAAGGGCTGACAACAAAAGAGCTTCTGGTAAAGCGAGATCAGCTATTAAAAAGCGGTGTAGTTGTTGAAACTTCATTAGATCCTCTGCTGCAAAAAGAAGCAGTGCGTGCTGTGAATAACCGGTTGCCCTATAACGACATAGAAGGATCTGTCGTTGTTGTGGATCATGTTTCAAAACAGATCGTTTCAATAGTTGGCGGAAAGAATGTTGGTCTAGAAGAATTCAACCGTGCTTATCAAGCGAAAAGACAGCCGGGTTCTTCAATAAAGCCGCTTCTCGTCTATGCTCCTTATGTTGATGTGTACGGTGCAAAATCACAATCGCTCATTTCTGCAGCACGTATGTGTGAAGATAACTATTGCCCTAACAATTATGGAGGAGCTTCTTACGGAACAGTCTCCTTAAAAAAAGCAATAGCGAGTTCCATTAACACCGCGGCTGTTAGAGTACTAAGTAAAACAGGCGTGAATAAGGCGTTTTCTTATTTGCAGCCCTTCGGATTTTCTTCTGTAACGCGAGAAGATCATCAGCTGGCAAGTGCGCTCGGCGGATTCTCAAAAGGCTTTTCGCCTCTTGAACTAACCAGTGCGTATACTGCATTTAGTTCTGGTGGAACATTTGTAAAACCTAGGTTGATAACTTCAGTAAAAGATAAGAATGGTAAGCTGTTATATGCTTGGAAAGAGAAGCCCGTTTCAGTATGGAGTGAGAAAACAAATAGCGTAATGCGCGAGATGCTTGAAGCCGGAACGATTTCAGGAACTGCAAGAGATGCTCGTTTTGCGGGGTCCTCGTACATTGGCGGTAAGACTGGAACAACAAACGATGTGCGGGATCTTTGGTTTATCGGACTGACGGATCGTTATACGGCAGGTGTTTGGGTAGGACGTGATAAACCGAGCAGTCTTCGTTCTATTGAGAGTGCGTCTCCCGAAGTCATGATTTGGCGAGATATTATGAAAAAAGCACATCAAAATTGAGAAAAAATCCTGTCACTACAATAGTGGCAGGGTTTTTAGCTGGTACTTGTATAAAGTGATTTTTAAAGAAATCTAGCGTAATTCCGCGAAATATCATATTTATCCCGCGGGATTTTGAGATAATCCCGCGAATTATTGAAAGAATACCGCGAGTTTTTATGATATTCCCGCGAGTCTACAATTTTCGAACCGGATAAACAGCTACGTAATCGCCGCCACAAACGCATTATACAAACGCATCACCGTATACACAACAAGCAGGCCGAAACCTGTCCAAAAGAATAAGTGCAGAAATACCATTCCCATGATACCTATGGTTGATAACCTCGAGCTAATCCGCAATAAGAATTGAAAAAAGTACAAAAGAGATGAAACAATGAACACAACACCTATCAGCAACACGGAATGGTTCAGCGCGATCGCAAGCATACCACCAACAAAAAAGTACCAGCTTCCGCCTTTTCCTTGCTGAAG
Organism: Fictibacillus norfolkensis; assembly: GCF_014836645.1. Lineage (GTDB taxonomy): Bacteria > Bacillota > Bacilli > Bacillales > Fictibacillaceae > Fictibacillus > Fictibacillus norfolkensis. The sequence goes on along the minus strand of NZ_JACSQM010000007.1, from coordinate 26,501 downwards.
CAGTGTCCCTTCCGTATCTTTTGAAAAAAAGAACAGACTGAGGTGCGTTAACGTGTCAGACAGCAGCTTAAGAGCAGCAAATATCATAAAAAACAGCAAAAACAAACAAAAGCCGATTGATAGGTGAATCACATGATCTTCAAATAATTCTTGCATTCCTTGATACACACCAAAGTATGTAAGCTTATCGATGAATAGTCTTTCAAAGTAAATGGCAAACCCCGAACTGAACAGAATAATAGAAAACAAGGGAAGATACCCTGTCATATATACGTTTTTCTTCATTTATGCTTGCACGAATCCCCTCGAATTGTTAAATTTCAGCAGAAATACATTCCCATGAAAACCGTTTTCATTTATAATGAGGAAAGATACTGGAAAGAATAATACTACTTTCAAAGGAGGAGTTCAAATGGATTTTATCCTCATCCTACTCGTGATGCTCGCCTTCCTGACTGCCATCTTTACAGCAGGCTATAACGATCGTCCTGGAAAAAACTAATCCATATACATATGGAAGTAAAAACGTCCTTTTTCAATAAGGACGTTTTTTTATTTTTGCTTATTCTATTTCAACTCTCCAAAACTTTGTTGTCGCAGTGCTTCATAGATTAAAATCGCTGCCGTATTCGATAAGTTCAATGAACGAATGTGTTCATTCATCGGGATACGCAGACATCTCTCCATGTTCGCATCAATCACTTCACGCGGAAGTCCCTTCGTTTCTTTTCCAAAAACAAAGAAAACATCCTTCTCTGAATCAGAGTAATCGAAATTCGAGTAAGTCTGTTCACCGAATTTGGTGATATAGTAAAACTCCCCGTCTGGGTATTCATTATAAAAAGCATCCAAGGAATCATGATGAGACAATTTTACATGCTCCCAATAATCAAGGCCAGCACGCTTTAAGTATTTGTCTTCTAAAGAAAACCCAAGTGGATGAATGAGATGCAGATGTGCACCAGTTCCTGCACACGTACGTGCGATGTTTCCTGTGTTTGCAGGAATTAACGGTTCGAATAAAACAACATGTATAGCCAAAAAGCTCACCTCAAAAACAATATTCCAACAAGTCCTTATTATAGCACTTTTTTTGGAATATCACTCTCTGAAGGCAAGCTTCTTCTTAAAGAATATGAAAAAATTTATATTGAATGCGCTTTGTGTACGCAGTAGAATCTTCATAACCCCAATATCTCATTCTGCTGTTTGTGGTATGTGCATTAACAAGCGGTTCTCCTGAAGGATCCTTTGCGACCACAATCGTCGTGTGTTGATAATGTCCATCTCCATCAAAGTCATAGCAGATCACATCTCCCGGTAATAGGAGGTGTGCGGCGGATTTCTCTTGCGCCTGCAGACTTGATTTAGAGCCGCTCAAATACCATCTCATCGCATTGGCTACTGACCAGCTATAGCTCCAAGAGTTATTTCTCATCCACCAGCCCTTCGATTTAATAGATTGAGAAGTCATTGGTATGCCACCTGCATGAAGACTTTGAGAAATATAGTTCGTGCAATCATTCTCAAAAGATTTATAAGCAGGATTAAACGTATTCCACCATCTCTCTGCATAGCGTACAGCAGCAAGCCGATCATACCCGCCCTTCGTCGGTGCGATCGATTCGTTCTCCCGCTCGATCTTCGGAAGTTCTCTATAGTTTCCTTCCACATTCACAGGTTCATCGCTCTTCATATCACCATCTTGAAACGTAGCACGTCGCTCTTGAGAGATCTCTTCCACATAGAAATCAAACCCGTGTTTGATCAAGAAGCTGTAATGGACCAGATAATCCACCTGAACTTTATCCTCAGACTCAGTCGTTCGTAAGACGCTTCCGTTCGTTTGATTGTTTACGATAAACGCATTTCTATCGGTATACATTTGTTTTTTTCGAATGAAGCTCTCTTGTTCTTCTCGTAGAAAGTAACCTCTTCCGTCTGCATCTGCATGTATCATCCATTGAGATTGATTTTGGATATAAGCTTTAAGTGTTTCCATCCACATCAGACATCCCTCCTGCTTCTACTAACATATGAGTGAGATATCAAAAAAAAGAACCCATTAAGGGCTCTCTAGGATGTCTTCTTGCAGCTATTCTGTTCGATCGATAACAATATTTCTTTTTTATCTAATCCCCCACCATAGCCTACAAGTGCTCCATTACTTCCAATCACTCGGTGACATGGAATAAAAATAGGTACGGGATTTTGGTTGTTCGCGCTGCCTACAGCTCGAACGGCCTTAGGTGCTCCAATGCCTTGAGCCACTTCCTTATACGAACAAGTTCCGCCATAAGGAATACTCGTAAGCTGGTTCCATACCTTTTTTTGAAAAGCGGTACCAAATAAATCATAGTTCACGCTAAACTCATGCAGGTTACCTGCAAAGTAAGCGTGCAGTTGTTGAACGGCATCATCCAATCGTTCAGGAGAGTGTATAAGTTCTCCCTTAATAAAATGTTTCGCCATCCATGAACGTAAAGTTGGAAGGTTATCCTCCATTGAACCAAAATCGAGACGGCAGATTCCGTTCTCCGTTGCAATGATTGTTAACGGTCCGATTACGCTTTCCATTTCTTCGTAATAGAGTAACGTTTTAATCTGACACATAATTATCCCTTCTTTTCATTACTTGACCTTACTATATCGGACACTTCAAACATATGCGATTACGAAATTTCTTGATTTCGGACCATTTTCAGTCCCTTTTCAATCTCTAACGTGACCAAATCGTCTTTTTCACGCTCTTTTGCAGATAATAGTTCCAATTCCGTATCTTTCCCGCCAATCTTACCAATGGCCCATGCTGCAGTTCCTCTTATTACGGGGCGTGGGTCATGATGGAGTAACGTTAATAAATCCGGAATAGCTGTTTCATCTTTAAAATGAGCTAAAGCGATAATCGCATTTCGTTGAATAGGCTTCTTTCCTCTCCAACTGCCTGAAATGTAACCGAATTTTTCTTTAAACTCTCTATTGCTTATCGACAACAACGGCTTTAAAAGAGGCTTCACAATCTCTGGATCAGGCTCCATTTCCATATGGTGATGAAAATCTTTCCCCTTATTTTCAGGGCATACGGTCTGACACGTATCACACCCATATAAACGGTTACCGAGCTTATCTCTATATTGATCAGGCAGAAATCCTTTCGTTTGCGTTAAAAAGGCGATACACTTAGACGAATCAAGCTGTCCTCCCTGTACAAGAGCATTAGTCGGACATGCATCGACACATTTGTTGCACGAACCGCACTGATCTTCCATTGGTGTGTCTGCTGGAAACGCAATGTTTGTAATCATTTCGCCGAGATACATATAAGAACCAAACTCGGGTGACATGATCGCACAGTTCTTCGCACTCCATCCGATCCCGGCTCTTTCAGCAACAGCCCGATCAGATAGTTCACCTGTGTCTACCATTGATTTCACAGCGGCACCTGGAACTTTTTCTATAATAAAAGCTTCCAGTAATGAGAGCTTTTCTCTTAATATATGGTGGTAGTCTTTACCCCATGATGCTCTGCAAAAAATTCCTCTGCGCTCTCCTCGAACACTTCTTGGAGCATCTTTCATCTTGGAGGGATATGCAAGAGCGATCGATATGATACTGGAAGCACCGGACAGTAGCCGATCAGGCTCTGTACGCTTTTCTATATCACTTTCTTCGAATCCTGATTGATAGTTAAGGTCTTGTTGTAATCGGAGACGTTCTTTGAGCTCGGCAAATACATCAGCATGTGCAAAACCAATTTTGTCGATTCCGATTTCTTTACTATATGCAACGATCTCTTCCTTCAACTGGGCACTTGTCACACATATCCCTCCTTTACATTTATTTTCCACAATTATGATAAACTACAATTACTTAAATCAGAAACGGGGTTACATAATGATCACAATTAATCCTAAACTAAACGAACTTGTCCCAAACTTTAAAATAGGCACAATTACATACCATGATATCGCGATTAGCGAATCACCGCAAATGATTAAGGGCAGGTTCCAGCTATTTACAGAATCTCTGCGACTTGAAGAAAAAAATGCTGCCGATTACCCTGGTGTCGCAGAATATCGCAAAGTGTTCAAATCATTAGGAATTAATCCTTCCCGATATCGTCCCGCTTCAGAAGCTTTGCTGCGACGGGTGTTAAGCGGCAAAGACCTACCTCCGATCAACTCTGGCGTCGATGTAAACAACTTCTTCTCTATTCGATTTGCTATTCCAATCGGTCTTTACAACCTAGATAAGATTGAAGGCGATGTGGAGATTCTTATTGGTAGCGCTGAAGATACATATGAAGGATTAAACGGGCGTGAGATGAATATGGAAGGCAAGCTACTGTCTAAAGACGAGGTTGGTGCCTTTGGCAGCCCAATCGTTGATTCTAAGCGCACGATGGTGGATGAGAGTATTAAGAATGCGCTGCATATCGTGTACCTGCAGCCATCTATGGATAAGAGTGAGGCTCATGAGCTGTTAGAATCTATGGCAAAGATGTTCACACAAGTGAACGGCGGAAGTGCTGAGATCAGCATCCTGTAACGGACGTTTTAGGGCGAGGGGCTCAAGTTGTTATCTTTTGGGCTGTTGAATGTAGTCCATTCGAGTTGTAATTTGTTGACTCGCCGATATACGATGAAAACTCGCCGTAATAAAGGAAAAACTCGCTGGATTATCATTAAATCTCGCCGTATTATTTCTCAAACTCGCCGTATTCCTTGTTCGCATCATCAAATACAAAAAAAATGCAGGGCTTCATTGGATCAACGAAGCCCTGCATTAAAACCTACAACTAACTTGTTCTATATATAAGCAGCTTATAGGACATTTATGACAAGTTCTTTGAACATTTTTTACAATTTTGCTATCAAACTTCATATTTTACTCTACTAACGTATATTTCACGGACAATGTTGCTTCAATCTCGTCACCTTCATCCAATTCAAATACGTATTCAGGAAGGAAAAGGTCATCCCCTCTTCCTAATATGATATTGACTTTACTGCCTCCGTTTACAAAGTAATTTCCAAATCCGTTCACAGGCTCTACTTTATATCTTCCTGGAGCAATATCTTTACCCGCTATAAATACGCCGGCCACTAATGTTCGCGGCTCCTTCTTCTTAATTAGAATTCCTTTATTTAATGTATCAAGCGCACTTTGTTTATTTGCGATCTCCCCGCTAAGCTTTTTCAATTCATCTTTCTTTGCATTTACTTGAGTACCTAACTCATCCACTTCTTTTTGAATCGCTTCTTTTTGGCCGACCATCTCAGTAACTTCATCATAACGTATTTGAAGTCCATCCAAATCTGCTTGTTTTCTGCTTTCCTCTTCCTCCATCGCTTCCAAGTTTTCTTCTATACTTTCTAACTCATTCTGCAATTCTTTCATCTCGTTGTCTATTTCCTCTGCCACAACCTTTTTATCTTTAAGAAGTACAGAAGCTTTGTTGTAACCTATTGCATGTGCGGAAAAAGCGCTAATCGCTACTAATGCCAGCGCCATTAAGCTTAAGTAAAACCACTTTCTCTTAAACATCGATAAACCCCACTTCATTAAAACTCCCCCTTAAGATGAGATATGTACGCCTTTTGAACTATTTTATTTTCCTAAAAAAACAATATGCTTTTTCACCAAAATAAAAACCCCTTTAAAAAGGGGTATATTATCCTATCTATAAATATCGAAATAATACAAGGATAGAAAATACAAAAAGTATGATCATGACTATTAACAAGCGAAAAGATTCAAAAAGCCTAATCATCAGCCCATTAATCATGTGCATGTAGTGAAAAATATCAGCCGTTATAAAGAGGATTGAAACGAAGGAGACGGTAATTAAAATCAGACAGACTGTGGCACGCCGGTCCCTATACATCAGAGAAATAACCTCCTTTACACCTACATATTCAGTGTACAAGAAGAAGATTCAAAAAAAGTTCCCGGCTAAGTGTGCCAGGAACCTTTTATAACACTATGAAATTATTATCAGCCAGCTAAATCTAGATTCTTCGGTACACTTTTTGTTTTTGAAAACATATAGACTGCGATCGACAATAAACTAAAACTTAATAAATAGATGAACAATACACCCATATTTGAAAAAGCAGAACTTGTGCTATCTAATGAGATCAATGCTTTAAATCCTGCTATTGAATACGTGAACGGCAAGAATTCACTTAATGCACGCAGGTTCTCTGGCAGCATATCGATCGGCAAGTTAGCACCCGTCGTTGAAAGCTGTAAGATCACTAAAGCGAACGCAATGAAACGTCCGATGTTTCCTAACGACGCAAACAATAATACAATTCCTGTGAATACTAAACTTACAAAAACCGCAAAAGCTATAAAGCCAAGTGGGTTTCCAGTCTTCACATTTAAGACAAGTAAAACGACCGTGGAAAGAAGTAATGCCTGCACAACAGCAAGTGCACCTAGGTTCATGAATTTAGCACCGAACCAAGAGAACGCTGAAATTCCTTCTGGCTTCTTAAAGTTGATGAACATAGACATGATTAAGATACCCACAAACAACGCTAGTGAAAGGACATAAGGAGCTGTTGAATCACGATAGAGTGGATATTTATTAACCGTTTCACTCTTCAACTCAACAGGGGAAGAAAACATGCTCAAATTCTTATCATTGGCCGCTTTAATCGCTCCTGTTTTCTCAGCACCATCCTTAAGGCCTGATGATAGCTCGTTACTTCCATCATTTAATTTCCCTGCACCATCATTTAATTTTGTAACACCTTCCGTTAAGTCGCCCCAGCCCTTTTCAACTGTTGCATTTCCATCACTAACTTGTGACATACCAGCGTTAATCTTTGTCGCACCTGAAGTCAGATCACGCCATCCTTTTTCAACAGAAGAGTTACCAGCTGATACTTGAGTTGCGCCATCATTAAGCTGTGATGCTCCATTCGTAAGAGATGTCCAACCTGTGTTCACCGATTGGTTTCCTGCGGCAATTTGCGAAGTTCCTGCGTGCAGCTCTCCTACTTTACCTACCATCGTGTTCCAGCCACTCTCAATAGACGCGGTCCCTTGTTGAAGCAGAGGTACCTTTTGACTTAGTGTCGCAACACCGTTATCCACTGATGTTTGGCCAGCCACTAGCTGATTTACCCCATCAGCCACAGATTTCGGATTAGGTACTGTATTTGCGGTGAAAGCTCCTGCGATTTTTGCCGCTCCTTGACTTAGTGCCTGGAGCTTTTGTGTTTTTGCAGGATCAGTAGCAGCTTTCGTAATAGCTTGGCTCTTACCATAGATTGTCATGAAAGCTGGATCGTTTGCAAGCCCAGGATTTTGCTCTAAGTAGGCCTTTAGATCACTTGATAATCCTTGCAGACCCGCACCTAGATTTGCAGATTCTTCTGCCACTTGAGTAACGCCTTGTGAGATCTGTTGTGTTCCAGGAGCAATTTCATTCTTTATCGCACTTTGAACACCTTTTAGTCCCGTTAAGATCCCCGTTGTTCCTGCTTTTAATTGAGGTATGTTCTCCCCGAGCTGTTTTGCTCCCGCTGCAAGATCTTTTACCCCTGATTGTTTATCTTTTAAATTTTGTAATAAAAGTCCTGTTCCTTCATTGGCTGCAGCTGAACCTGCCGCGAGCTTCGAAATGTCACCCGACTTAGATTGAAGGGACGAAAGCAATTCCTTCGTACCATCACTTAGTTGCGATGAACCGTTTGCCAGTTTACTAATATCCGGTTGTTTTGCTGAAAGAGAGCTTGCCATTTGTCCGACACCATTTTGCAATTCTTTTGCACCACTCGCCAGCTTCGAAATATCAGCCGCTTTATTTGTAAGCGATTGCAAAAGTGTATTTGTTCCATCACGAAGATCAGTCATCCCCGTATTTAATTTTGCAGATCCATCTGCAGCTGATTGAAATCCTTCAGATACATCACCGAGACTGGCAAACATATTGTTCGCATACTTCTCTGTAATTTTATCTCCTAGTTTTTCTCTTAGCTTTTCAGTAGCACTTCTTGTCACTTGTGCTGCCATGAAGTTTAATCCTTCGTTTTGAATATACGTAAGTTGAAGTTTCTCTGGATTATCGCTTAAAACGGTTGTTACTCTTTGTGAGAAATCCTCAGGAATCTCGATAACCATGTAATATTCCAGACTATCAAGGCCTTCTTGAGCCTCGTCAGCACTTACAAATTCCCAACCGAGATCTTTTCCTTTCTTTAAATCTGCGACTAGATCTTTTCCTACATTGATCGGTTCATCGTCCGATAATGCACCCTTGTCCTTGTTGACTACAGCAACAGGCAAGTTCGACAAGTTGTCATACGGTCCCCATTTTGGTGATAGAAGTATACCACCATAGACGACAGGTACGAGCAACGCAGCAATGACTGAAATCAGCAGACCCTTTTTACCTGCCAACTTCGCCATTTCTGCCATAAACAAACGAAAAGCGTTCATCCCTTTACCCCCGTTCTCCCCAAAAATAAATACATTCTGTAAAAATGAACAGGTATTCACTTCTACTAGAATGTATTATTCGGAAGAGACAGGAATAAATCCTTCTTATTTATCAGAAAATTGTAAAATATTAAATAATAATAAGGTAGTAAGTCCTGTTATAATATAAGATTGGATTTTGAATTGTTGATTACGTTTTTACCAATGGCTCCAATAGTCCCATCTCTAAACAGGCGCTGATTGATAACTTCTTTTCCTTTGATTGAAATTTTAATGTAATAAATTCTCCGCTGATCTCAGTAATTTCTCCTGTTCCAAACACACGATGAGTAACCGCTAGACCAACATGTAATTCTTCTTTCTTACTAATGCTATTCGGATTGTAAGGAACTCCATTTATCTTCTTTACATTCTTTTTTACTACTGGTTCAGATTTCATCATTCTTGTCGGATCTAATATGTTTTTTACATCCGTAACAAACACAGACTCCTCAACTTTTTTCCCATCGCGATAAGGATACGTAACTAAGGTTAATTGTTTCTTGGCACGAGTCATTCCTACATAAAATAAACGAGCTGCTTCTTCTAACAATAGATGGTCCGTGCGATCTTCTTTAGATGGTATGATTCCATCTACTACATCAATCATATACACCTTCTCAAATTCGAGCCCTTTCGCACTATGAAAGGTAGAAAGTGTTATGGCTTCATGCCCCTTCTTCTTTTTAGCTGTCTTCAAAACAACTTCAAGATGCTTTAATCGTTCCGCAAAATCCTGAAGGCTCTCAAGATCTGTTGCAATCTCTTCTAGTGTATTTAAGATACCCACTAAATAATCCATTCGAAAACCAAGGCTCTTACTGATCTTTTCTATGGCCTTATCGTATCCTAAACCATCTCTGATCACCCGTATAGCTTGAAGAGGCTTCATATCTTTCATTTCTTTGAACGTCTCTTTACTAGTCTTCAGAAGTTTAACTTGATACTCCTGTAATTTCACATGTTTCAACAGATTATCAAACACAGACTCGTTATTGTTCAATCGTCTTAAAGCTTGCATCTGTTGTTTCGTAATATACCCGTTGAATTTCAAATGAATTTTTTCTAGAATGTCTGGCCTCTTGTCCGTAAAGGCCATACGCATAAAATTCAATATATCTTGAACTACCCAATGTGAAAAGAAACGATTATCAGCATCTTTCATATAAAAAGGAATTCCAGCACGATCAAAATCATTCATCAAACCAATGGATGACGAATTATTGCGATATAAGATGGCAATTTCTTTTAGATGAACGGTGTCATCCAGTTCATGGACCAAGTATTTTGATTGTTCCTTAAAATTCACGAGATGTTTTACTTCGATCGGTTGATGCGAAGGATTTTGAGTGAACATATTTTTTTCATATCTATTTTTGTTTCTTTTAATAAACGAATTAGCAACTTTAACAACTTCCTCAGATGAGCGATAGTTCTGCTCCATAAACATAATAGAAGCATCACTGTACTTTTCCTTATATTTAAGTAAATAGGAAGGCTCAGCACCTCTCCAGCTATAGATCGATTGGTCATCATCGGCCACAACACACAAATTTCGATGAGTAGAAACCATTTTTTCTATAATAGAATGCTGCACAAGCGACGTATCCTGGCTTTCATCGGTTAAGAAATAGTCGTAGCGGTTTTGATAATGACTTAGCACCTTCTTATCCTTTTCTAATATGTCGTTACTCATCGTGAGCATATCATCAAAGTCTAACAATACATGATGCGAATCAGAACGCTTGAGTTCTTCATATTGTTTAAATATCTCTTCAGCCTGCGGAACATCACAAGAAACCTCTGCCCAGCGTTCGTTAGGTATCATCTTGTTTTTAATGTAACTGATATAAGTGGTCAGCTCATCCATTTGATCCTCGGTTATGTTCTCCCCTACAACAGACTTAAATAAATGCCTCAGCATAAGTTTTTTATTGTATTGAAAGTTACCTGCCGATCCTGCTCTTTCATCTGAATCGTGATCACCTTCTATAATTGTAAAAGGGATTCCTAATTTTCTATAATGATTCCTGACTACCTCAAAAGCAAAGCTATGAATCGTCGAAAAGTCGACAGAAGGAAGTTCAGGATAAAATCTTGTGAAACGCTCTTTCATATCATTAGCTGACGCCTTACTGAATGTAACGGCCTTTATCCGAGAAGGATGAATCCCTTTTTCCATAATCAAATAACCGATTCTCATAATGACTGTGGTTGTTTTCCCAGATCCAGGTGAAGCAAGTAATAGAAGGGGTCCTTCTGTCTTTATAACAGCATTCTTTTGAACATCATTTAAAGTGATGCCTAGATCATTTTTCATTTTAGTGAAGAAATCTCCCATTAATCAGTACCCTTTCGTTATCTAAATATGATTATGCTTAATTGAAGTATAAAGTTTAAAAGCAAATAAAAAAACTCCCCACAAAGGTGAGAAGTCTTAAGTTTAAGTTAAGTAAAATGGTACCGGTGGTCGGGGTCGAACCGACACTCCAGAAGGAACACGATTTTGAGTCGTGCTTACGATATAAATACCGCTACCCTAGCGTGTAGAGAGCGAGATATCAACGCTTGTCCAACTTACGGTTTCAGCCTTCGTATTATCACCACGTACGATTCCCGAAAAACAGCGTTTTCGTTATTATACCGTTGTCACCTTTTTTACGCAACAGTATGTTAGTTAGCGGACAGTTTTATCGACGAGTTTCTATTATATTAAAAGAAAAAAAACAATCCCTATTAGAGATTGTTTTTAACCAATTAATTGCGCTAAATTTAAGTTCGCCTTAATTCTATTACGATATTCTTTTTTTTCAGGTGTATCTTTTAGACGATAGCAACTTGTCATTGTATTAAATAATTTAGACATCTCTGCTGATATGTCATATTTTTCGTAATCTACATCAACGTTCATACCTCTAAAATAACGATTATATAGTTTACTTATGAAATTTTCCGATTGTCGATTATCTTTTTTTAATCTTTCCAAAGCTTTCGCAAATTCATATTTATATATAATTAAATCTTTATCAGTCTTAATTTTTTCTTCGAATTTAACCGCAAATTCATTATCGCTATATACATAGAACATAAATACATTTCTAACACGCCTATTCTGTTTAGACAAATCAACCAATTTTTCAAAAGATAAATTATTATAGCCAGATAAATGCTTAGTCCATTCAATTGCAATCGTATGAAATTCAGACTGTTCCATTCTTCTCACTCCTAATAATTTATATAATCATTATAACACTATTTGTTCTTTTTTAAACTCATCTCTAAGTCTTAATAACATATCAAGATCAGGCAAAAAGCCTAAACCACCTAAGTAATTAGGGAGATATTCATCATACCTTTTTCTTACGATTTCAATATCTGCTTCGTCAAGTATATTCGTATGTATAAGATCACGCTCATCTTCTGGACGTGAGGAAAATATCTTAGATAAAGCTAAATCTTCTTTAGAAGTCACAGATACTTCAATATTCTCAAAAGGAGCATTTATAGGTACAGCTCGTGAAATCACTTCTTTTAAGTAAGGATATTGTATAATCGCGTTGTTAGGAACTACGCTGTGATTCTTTAAAATTTCTTTTATGTTCCCTTTGTTTAAGTCTATATTACCTAAAAGAATAATGTCAATATCACTCGTCATCCTAGAGTTATTATACAACAATAATGCAGTCCCACCAAAGATAATGAACCCGAGTTTTTCTTGTACAACCTCATTACTTTCACCAATTTCATAATCTAAGCTTATTAATCTATCTAATACATCTTCGATCGTTTCTAATATTCCCATGTTACTCATAAAAAGGATCCCCTTGTAAAACATATAGGTGATTATTTAAAATATTCCTCATATCACAATATGTTCTATATTTAGTTAAATTTTAACATCACCTTTTTATTATAACAATAGAAATTTCACAGTAAAAGACCCGGTCGATGACCGAGCCTAGAATTTATTTCCTTTATTACGGTAATCATTACTTGCTTGCGTAGCTTGAAACTGGTCTACTGCTGGCCATGTTGCCCGGGCTACCTCGTAAGAGTCGATAAACAACGGAATCTCTACCGGTTGTTTTGCGTTAGACGCAGCGTTAATAATTCTGGTAATGTCTTCCGCTGATAGTCCGTTATTTTCGCTTCTCACGTTAGGTACGTCTAACATACGGAAAAGACTCGATTGTTGCGCTTCAGTTAAAACCATTTCATTACGTAATAAACGGACATCGATTTCGTGATGTGACGGCGGTAACGACAATGCCGGGGATCCACCGCTATGGAATTTCGGTAATGGACCGCCCTGATGCCTGCTAGTATCCACACCGATACTACGAGCTGCCCGTTCAGATTGCGTAATCAGACGCTTGATTTCCGTTATGTTTACCGTTTTGTTAATCGACTTTGATAACACGTCATTTAAACGTTGTGCTAACGCAATTCCATCGGCTACCCTCGAGTTAACACCGGACTGAGCGCCAGTTATTCGGTTAACAGCGTCCTTTGCAGCGTTTAATTTACCTATTTCACGGTCGATTGTCGCGATTGCTTCTCGGTACTCCGAATTATTCTTGTCTTTTGCGCTAGTCGATTCGTCCAATTTACGCTTTTGTTCCATCAACTTAGCGATTTCGTTGTCAACTAAACGAATACCGTTGCCTTTTTTGTTGTTGATTCCGACTTGTTGTAACTCGATGTTAACGAGCTTTTGGTTAATCGTATCTAACTTTTTAATTTCTTTATCAGATTCAGCCAAACTTTCACGCTGTTTCTCAATTTTCCCTTGTTCTTTAGCAATACGCTCCTTGGATAACTGCAGGTCATCTTTTGCGTTTAATACGATGGTTTGCTGAAGGTCGATTTCCTTCTGAGCATAGAGATTCTTATTCGCTTTCATATCCGCTAAAATCGTTTCTTGTTCTGCAAGGAAAACTTCCTGTGTCTTACGAGTCTCGACTAACTCTTTTTGTCTTTCTATCGCTCTATTCATTCGATTCAGCGCGGATTCACGATCGCTCATTAAATCGTTTAACTTCGCTTCAGCTTTAATTTTCTGTTCGTTAAGTTCCGTCCGCATCCCGTTAAGCTGTTCATCAGACAATTTTTTTGCAGCATCTGCATTTTTAAGAAGTATATTACCCTGATCTGTTAATACCTTGTTTGAATCCGGCACTTTCTTAATAATGTCGTCGTTAGCTTTCACGAGGTTCTGCATTTCTTGTGCTGACAAACCGGACTTCTCGCTTAGTTTCGCTTGCTCGTCTTTTAAACGTGTAATAGCCGCAGGATCGGCGGTTTGATTAAGTTCCGTAGTAATATCCAGGAAACGTTGCATCTCATCACTAGATAATCGGTTTTTAGCCGACAACGTTTCAAACGCGGTAATTGATTCATTCAACGCGTCGTTATTCTGTTTCATTGCGTTATAGTTTTCGAGTGACACCTCGGTATGTCTTTCATGTGCGTCTGAAGCCGCAACTGCTATACCCGCAAGCGCCGATAAGCCTAATATGATATACCCCGCCGGTCCGAGTGCTAACGATAAAGCACGTAAAGACATACCGAGTTTTACCGCTGTTGTTGCGAGTAGTGCGACTCCGGCCGCCGCTCCTGTAGCACGAAGTCCTGACGATAATAGTGCCGGATCCATTTCGTTTAAGACACCGAGTACATCCGTCCCGAATTCGGTTAACTGGCGGAATGTAGGCAACATTTCATTTCCTACAGCGATACCTAATCCTTCCGCCGCTGACTGGAATTCTTTGAAACTACCCATTAACGTATCCATCTGAACTTTTGCAACTCGTTCCGCTACGCCCCCGGAATTCTCAAGTTCTTTCGTAAAGTCCTGAATCGTACTTTGACCGTTTTCTAAAAGAACAAGTAAACCGGACGCTGCTTCCGTACCTACTAATTGGGCGGCAGTTGACGTCTTTTGTGCGTCCGTCATTCCGTCCATCTTGGACGCAATATGTCCGATAAGTTCCGGTAAAGGCTTCATCTTTCCGTCTGCGGTGGTAACTTCAATACCTAGTCGTTCAATCGCTTTTGCTCCGGCCCCGACCGGATTCGCAAGTGCAAGCATCGCCGCACGTAAAGCTGTACCTGCTTCGCTTCCCTTAATTCCCGCGTTTGATAGTAAACCGATACTGGACGCTTTTTCTTCGAGGCTAATTCCCAACGTTTTCGCAACTGGTGCAACGTATTTCATAGCTTCACCTAGGTCCGGGATACTACTATTCGATTGGTTGGCAGTTTGGGCCAATACATCTACGACACGAGCCGCTTCAGCCGCTTCTAAACCGAATCCAGAAAGTACCGATCCTGTTATTTCGGCTGCAGTCGCCATATTTACTTGAGCTGCGGCCGCAAGGTTTAAAACACCTGGCATAGAATCGATAATTTGATTCGTATCAAATCCTGCAGTCGCTAAATTGTACATTGCGTCAGATGCTTCGGAGGCACTGAACTGTGTCGTCCGGCCAAGCTCCTCGGCAGTTTTTGTTAGAGATTGAAACTCCTCTTCAGATGCGTTCGTTACAGCTTTTACTTTCGCTATAGATTGTTCAAAATTAGCTGCGACGGCTACGGACGCCCCAAGACCGGCAACGACCGCCGACCCCATAGCTAAAGCTCCGATTTGAATTCCGGTCATAGATTTTTTTGTGTCTACCGCTGCCCTCGACATTCCGGCCATATCACGCTTAATTTGCGCTTGTTTTATTGACCATTCACGCGTATCTATACTCATGCGGGCCTTAATTTCCCCAATTGTGCTCACATTTTCACTCCCCTAATAAAGAAGACGCCCTCTAATGGGACGCCTGGTTGTTTTGTATTGCTGTTAATAATTCGGGTATCTGATCAAGGTAATTCGTAAACTTACCAAAAGTCTGAATAACTAAAATCGTTTCCTCTAAATATTTCTCAAAACCGATCTCTTGAATATGTTCCTTTAGCTTATTGTTCGCCGCGATTTCAACAAGATTCGTAAAAATTCCGAAGGCATACCCTAATTCATATGAAGAGTTATTTTCCATTTGCGGCACCCGCCTTTTCACGTTTGTTTTTACGGTCGTTTACTTCGTTCTCATTAACGATTTCACCGCTTAACAACCACTCTTCGTACCAAAACGGTACTTTCTTTTCGGAAAACACTCTTCTGATTTCGTCTTCCATCGGTAAGATCGGTGCGTGATTACCTTGACTATTACCCTTCATTGCATCAACTTCCGGTAGTCGCAAACCGTTCATGTTTTCTTTTGAACTATCAATGTGATTACGAGACAATCCTTTGAATTCACCTACAACATTATTAGTTTGCGTCTTAATTTCCTCGGCTTCTAATAACTTTTGGATATACAAACCTCTTAATGACTTAACTTCATCAAGTTTCTGCTGCAGTTGTGAACTTTGTTTACTAACGAATTCCTCCGTTTCTTTATGAGCTTCGTCACGGAACTTAGCTAGACGGTCCGGTTTATGCTGCTCTAACGCGTACAGTTTCACATTTAGCTCTGAAATACGATCCTCGATCGGTCCGATCTTGTTACGTAACTCACTTACTTTCAAATCGCTATTATCGCTTGCATTACCTAACGCTTCGTTTTTAATTTCTACGTTAATTTGATTAATCAGGTCTAACTTTTGCTCTAGTAAACTTTTTAACTCATCGTTTAGTTTTACAGACTCCATAACCACCTCATTTATGGCTACCTGGAATGCGTTTAATTTTTTCATCGATTAGTTCCCCCAATTTGTATTAATGTTTTGGTATGCAGTTTGATATCGTGCTTCTTCCGCAAGTTCCGGATCTACGAAATCAGCTGGTTTATGTTCGATGTTCTCCTCAATAGCGAAAAACTCTTCCGGTTTGTTAAGGTAAAACCCGACTTCGTTCCCGAACGCATCGTTAGCCGCCTGTTCTGCGATAAATCCTCCGAACATACCACCGTTTAGATACGCTTCAGCCATTTCTTTAACCTCACGCGCCTCTTTTACTTCATCTGAAGCGAAATCGTTCTGTAACGACTGATACTGATCGAATAATCGCGCTTTAAATACCGGAGCTTGTGGTCCGGCTGCAGATACGATAGAGCCGATGATTTCCGTAAAGTCCTGCGAAACTAACTCAGCGTAATAAGAATCCGTTACTTTTTCCGAAATGAACTCTTTTAAGCGCTTTTCCGCCTGGTCCGGACGGTTTGAAAGTAAAATCTCCATCTTTACGTTACGGAAATTACGTGTAAAAGCGTCGATTTCGTCCTGGGCCGGCTTTTTCAACTTCGCTTTTAACGCTTTCTCAGCAACTTTAATCGCTTTTATTAAGTTAGCATCGTGCTGTTGCTTACGATTTAAAAGTTTCGCTAAAAAATCCGCACCCTTTTTTCCCTTCACTTCTTTTTCTTTTGCGATTCTACCGTCACGTGTTAAATGCTTATCTCCTCGAATCGCAGAAACCATATTCCGCATTTCTACTTGTTCTGAACGCAAAAAAGCAGTAGATCCATTACGAATTCCTACCGCAAGATTTAGATATTCTTTTGCTGACTTTTTCATTTAATACTCTCCTTTTTAAATCATACTCATTTCTTTAACTTCCATTAAGAACTTGTAGTTCACTGGCATAACAAACACCTCCATACGCTTTTAAAAGCGCAGTTTTAAGGGTTTGAATACAAACACCTTACACCTTCCATTTTTGCATAAATGAAACGCCCGTAACCCGCAGTACAATAGTCTTTTGATTAACCTAAATGCGTACGTTTATGCGTGTTTACATAGCGTCGTTCTTGTTGGCGTTTTTTCTCTTTTGTTTTACGGACCTCACCGCGACATTCACCGCAATATTTTTGCCGGTTAGATGTTCGTTCGATTGGTCGGCTACACTCTTCGCATAAATCCGTAGATTTCTTTTCGGTCGGAATATTAAAAAGGTCACGATATTCCGATTCGAGTTTATGGTCGCCTGGTAACACCGCCTTAATAAAGTACGGACACACATTACCGATGCCTTCCGATTCGTAAAAAAGGATACATCGGTTACCGCAGGTTACGTAACAGCCTTCGTTGCCGGTGAAATTGGCACATTCGGCTTTTGCCAGTCTTTTCGCTTTCGATTTTACCGAATCTAACTTACGTTGATTCATTTCCTATTCCTCCGATTATTCTTTAACTTTATAACGTTCGTGAATTTCTAGTAACTCCGCTAATGTTTCGGGAGTTAACATGAATTCAATAATTAACCGTCGTTTAATTGCCTCAGTAAGTCGCCGTTTATCGCGTTCAATCCGATTAACCTGCGCAACTGAAATTCCGAGCAACTTACCGTAATAAGCTTGTGGTAAGCGATGAACCTCGCGGATTTTCCGAAAGACATCCGGTGTTATGTCCACCAACAACACCTCCTTTAATCTGGTAAAATCTATTACCATTAAGATAAATAAAATAGACGCCCCAAACCGTTCTGAAACGATTTGAAACGTCTTATAATCCTCTGCCACCAAGCCAAAGGAACGCCCTTTTAAAGATACTTATAACGGAATTACGCCTGTTAGATGAAGATGACCGTCTTAAACGGAAGGCTACCGTTATTTGCTTCTTCTCATATATACCTTTTTGTCGCCATTTAAAATTCATCTTTTGAATTACCGTGATAGTTAACAACTTTTTTAGAAGTTTTTCGATTACCCATTCCATACAATTCATTTTTTGCCTCAATATAGTTCATAAGACTTACTCCAGAAGGCCTTTCAAACTTCCATCCGACCTTAATCATTGCGTATTCTTGTACCCAAAATGGGTGATCCAGCCACCATAAGTAGTAATCCATAAGTGTCTCTTTCTTCTCCTTCTTCTCGGGATTCAGAAGAAATTCATTTGCCCTTTGTTCTCTTTTTTGTAAAGTTTTAATACTAGTTTTACATCCATCAGAACAAGTTTTCCTTGTATTTCTTAAACTATTATCTTTCCACCAATATCCACAATAATCGCACCTTTTTACTCGATTATCTTGATTATCATGAAGTTCACCTTTTAAAAGCTGCGTAGTTACTTTTAAAGCATCATTCCTATTCATATTTTTAATAAAATGCTTTGCAAATTCGATAGCACCTAAACCTGGTTCATTGTAAGACACTCGGTCCTCCATTCTTAGCACGGTAGCCAGTCTTATTTGTTTTCTCTTCTTCGAATAATCCTTCTATTTATTCTTTTCTTACGCGTGAATGTATTTATAAGAGATACGTAACGTGTCCTTTTGAAAAAAGGGCGCGTAATCTTTTGTTGGTATGTTTAACTTGGTATATTTACGTTGGTATGTTTAGGTATACCTTAGAGGTAACAATGGAAACACTCCTCTAATGCCCTTTTCGAGATGTACCTCTAATGCTCGTTTCGTTAATAAATCGCTAAATTCGGTGTAACCTTTCTACCGTCTTCATCTACCAAATAACCGTCTTCACTTACACACGGACAAAAAGAGGGAAAGTACCATTTACCGTTCCATACCGTTTTCTGCCGAACCAGTCCGTTAGTTTCCAAAATGTCTACCAACGATTTAATCCGTTTCTCAGCGATCCCCAGGTCCCCTGCTATTTTGTCACGCGAAGGAAAACTCGCACCGAATCGTTCACTTTGCGTACCATCTGCTCTCGTGTGAACACCGTCTACATACGAAAGTAAATAAAAATACAGCGTTACAATGTCCCGGATCTGTGGACGTCTTTGTTTTCTTACGTGTTTCTCGTTGAATTCACGAATTATTCGTGGAAACACTTTTCGCATAAGATCGAGATTATACATTTCGTAATTATGGCCAGTTAATAACGCCTCCTTGTCGTTAGGTAATTGTTTGTACTGCTTTAACTCGTTCATCCGAACCCTCTCCTTTTAGTTTTTATATCAACGTAGTTCAATGACCACGAAAATACCTTATACTTTTCTATATCTCTGAAACTCGAAAGTCGCGCACCTTGAAAAGTACTCTTCCTTACATCAACCGTTTGTAACTCTAAACAAGCGCACACGAGAACCGACGCATGAGAACTTAAAATAGCGCAAGCCATTCATGTAATACCTTGCAGTTGTAAGGATTTCCGCGCTTTATTTAGCGTACTTATCACGTAATTTGATACAAAAAAATTTTTTCGACAAAAAAAACACCGCATCTCCTCGTTATAAATCGTCTGAGGCGTAAGAGATACGATGGCTTACCGGTATAGTTCGTTATAAATCGTCTGTAGGCGCAAGCTATACCGGTAAAGGTCGGCGAACCGTGCCCATTTGTTACGTATTACATAAAACCACCCCCTTTCCGAATTTGAACCCGCTTGGAAATCCCATTCAGCGAAGCCAACCGTTAAGTTTGCCGACTTAACTTCTCGCTAGGCTGCCATGTCCTGTTTTAAGTCCGGTACTCATACGCCCTTGCCCGATGTTTTGAGCGTACGAATTATTCACGGACGCAGGTTACCGTTTACTTAACCGATCTGATCGTAATTAATAAAGACCCCGCTAGAAACGCAATACATACGAATTGTAAGCTGAAATTGACGGTAAACATCCTATATCACCGATAAGTTAATTTCTTCGTCATTATGGGTTAGCTCACATAAGAACTCGAAGGCCGTTTTGTTCTTGAATTTAACCATTAACTCTACGATTTTAGGAACAAGGTCCATGCCGGTATACTCACCGATAACCATCGAACCTGCTGACTGGCGATAAACAGTCGCACACTCCGTTTTAGTTACGTGGACCATCATAATCCATTTGTTATCCTTAAAAACCGCGTACTCTTCAGCGATTAAGTAACCGCTGTGACTTTCGTATTCATTAGCGCCCATATTGTAGAGAATTTCGATACCTTTCATCTACTTCGCCTCCAATAAATTAAAATTAATTTGCGTATCAATTCGGTCGTACATCACGTTTGTTAATAGCGACCAACCATCGATATTCTGCAGCTTACGCGCAAAGTTAACGGCTTTCTTTTTCGTTAGTTCTTTACGAAAATTCTCAGCGATGATAATACCGGATGACTTAGCGATCACTACGCCTTCTCTTGGTTCCGATTCGATTTTCGTAAGAAATACGGTACCGCCTAACGTTTGCCACATCGCATAACTACCGACTTTCAAACCGTCCGCTTCGTCATAACCGTCTTCCTTACCGAGATCAAATACGATGAATACACGATGTGCACATAAAGGACCGTTTACTAGTTCGAACATATTTACAACCTCCTTGACCACATAACGTAGTCACTTGATTAATCTTAGTATATTACCGACTACATATTTTAGTCAACTACTTTTTGTAGTCAAAGAACGAAATTTTAATTATAATTGAATCAGGAGGTGAAGTTACTTGAAAATAGTGAAGTCTAACTTAAAGAAATTATTGGATGACAGAGGAATTTCAATAAGGAGATTTTCTGAAGACACCGGGCTACAATTTGAGACATTAAGAAGAATGTATAACGACGATACAAAGCAATATAACAAGCTAATGATCGCAAAAGTTTGTGAGGAATTAGAGGTAGAAATATCAGAATTACTAGTTCTAGAAAATACAAAAGCGCCTCCGAAATAAGGAGCGCTTCTTTTTGTATATTCTATTCTTGATATATAGCTATAGGCATTATTTCTATAGCAGGACCTTTTAATTCAAATGAATTTTCATTAATCTCACCAACATCAAATGAAATATCTTCATTTTTAAAGTTTGGAATAAATGTCATTAACTGTTCCTTTTTCATTCTTAATTTACCTGGAAGTAGTTTAATTAAATCTATTTTCTCATGAGGTTTATAAATTCTTCTTATCTTACCCATTACTGTAAAATCACCCTCAAGTTCATACCTATCTTCCAAGAAGTATTCTGTCTCAAGTGATGTAAAGAACTTAAAATCCCCTTCAATATACGGATTAACTATCATTGTAACTTTTTTAAGGTTTAATAATTTAGTTGCTAATTCTAAATTTGCATTTTCCTCTGCAGTTGCAGCAAACTCAAAATGTCCTTTAAATTGTTCAGTAAAATCCATTACACTTGATAATAATAGTTCAGCAGGCGATTGTTTAAATTCCCCGTCCACTTCAACAAATTCTCCAACTTCTAACTGTTTCCATATATCGTCATCAAAACCGGATAGTTTTTGGATTTTGTTTGCTTCATTTAGAATAGTATACAGATCTACGAATAAAGATGGTGTAGATTTCACAACATTCCCTTCTTTTTCCTTCCTACCGACTCCTTGACTTTGATACTTAGCAATAATTTTTCCTAAATTTGCTTCAATTCCTTTATCTTTTGAATTCTCCTGTTCTGTGACTAATGTATATTGTGTCATTAAATCACTCACCAACATACTTAAAAAACGCTCGGTTTTTATTTTATTGCACCAGTAAATATCAGGTAAGAACAATGTAACCATCTCCTCTTTACTTTTTAATAATAAATTCTACAAAATTTTACAAAAACCTTTAAATGGATATTTTTTCCTTAATTTATATTTTCTAAAGTTACATATGTACCTGCATTTTTATCGTTACGAGGTCATACGCTGAGTGCATAGGGCGTCGCACAGAACCAGCGTAAACCTTAACTAAAACGATATAAGTAACAAAAAAGACCATCCATATTCGGAGGGTCTTCGCTATTTCCCATATAAATCACGCGGATTTATTACGTTTGTTTTCTTGTAACGTTTGTCTGGCGAAATCCATTAACGTGGCCAAGCCGATAAGTAACGATCCTGCAAACAGCGAGACTAAAATCGTAAAAATACCGATTAACACTTTTAACGGATGATCTTCGCCATATTCACTATTCGTTAAACTTCCGGTTGTTGGATCAACTCCTAGACTTACGCATACCCATAACCCAAACATCGTTCCTAGTATAGCTATTGACCAACCGACTTTACTGATCCAATCTTCCACATTACGCACCCCTATTCATAATTACTAAAATTTACCACACGGTATAATTCGTTGATAATATTCTTAAACCTCCGTGAGTTTAAAAAATTGTAGCGAAATTTTTTTAGAGGCGATGACTTACCGTAAAACATTTGTTTGGGTAAAACGTTACAAATGTAACATCAAAGTATTTTTTCATCGCGCGGGTCTCACATCCAGCAAGCGTAGGGGAAAATAGGTACCCCATGGGGGTGTGTACCCCTCCCGTTCCAAAAACGATTATAAATGAAACGATATTTCAAACGAACTATTATCAACGGTTAACCCAATCAATAACGTTTCAATAAATAGTTTCTAATCAACGTTGCATTAACCTTACCTTTTTGATACGATAAAAGAAAACGGAGTTGATACGAATGAAGATCGGTTATGCTCGAGTCAGTACACAAGACCAGAACCTAGACGTACAACTAGACGCACTACATAAGGCCGGATGTGAACGTATCTATACGGAGAAGGCTAGCGGTAAGCGTGACGATAGACCGGAGCTAACACGTTGTCTTGACTCTTTGCGTAAGGGTGATACGTTAGTTATCTATAAACTCGATAGACTCGGCCGTTCCACATTTAAGCTACTCGAACTAACGAAGGGCTTCGAGGATGCCGGCATAGACCTCGTATCTATACGGGATGGCATCGACACTACAACGCCGGTAGGACGTTTCTTCTTTCGTACTATGGCATCTATTGCCGAATTAGAACGGGACATTATCGTGGAACGTACTCAAGCCGGTTTACAAGCCGCTAGATCCCGTGGACGTGTAGGAGGACGACCACCAGTACCGAAGAAGGACGTAGAACGTGCGATTAAACTCTACGAATCAAACGAATACACTGTCGCTGAAATAACTGAATTAACCGGTGTTACTAAAGCTACGTTATACCGATCGCTGAAGGCTGCCGAATAGGGCGGTCTTTTTTCGTGCTTTCGAAAGTTTTCAGGCGGTCATCCTTCCGAGCCGTGCAGTAAGTGTTCTAACCCCCGTGAGTTTTCGAATGGCTTCCGCTCCAGGCGTCTCGTGTTGGTGAAATACTTCATATAAGTAACGTAGTGTTACACTCGTAACGAATCGCTAATCCCTTGCGGCTCTAAGCGTTAACCGTTTATGACCAGGTACTAATACGATGTTACACACTACATCTCATCGAAAAGTTTTCGGTAGGCTGTCCGTTTGGACCTCGCTGTTGGTGAAATGTCCGATAGAGTCCAGTGAAATCTATACGGTTATCCCGTTAAAAACATAGGCGTATCAACAGTTCCAATCGAAATTTCCCGTTAGACTCGCATCGGACACTCGGTGCTGTTTAAATGCAAGGTTTTGCACTACGTAAACCACCCGATAAATGGCGGTGCTAAAGTCTTTACGACGTATTTACGCTATTGTGCAGCGGACTACTTTTCGTTATTTTTCCTTTTATTGTTACGTTCCTTTTCCAGCATTTCAATTATGTACGGAATCAATACTTTTACTGCGTTTTCAAGTGCTTGTTTTGACGGTTTTTTACGATCCATTCTTCTTATCCGATACGTTGTTATTCATTTTCTTTTTCTTAGCGATACGGATTAATCCAAGCATTATAGAATCGATAGCTTTCCGTATGGCATCCGATGACGGTCCGTTTGTTTTACGCATCGTTAACACCTCCTAATAAGAAGGTTAACCAACGTTTTTACGTGTTAATCTCGCTAGATAATCGTTAGTTTCACGTGTTGTTGCGTCTATTCCAAATTCCATGTCGTATAGCTCATCGTAATACATTTCGTCCAATTTAGCGTTTACTACTCCGTAAAAGTATCCGATTGGTTTCTTACGTATAGCTCCCGACTTCAACTTACCGATCGTTTGCTTAAATGCCGTTATAGCCACGTTTAATAAAGCGCTAGTGTCATACGCCTTTTGATTCGCTATTAATGTCATGCGCCAGTAGTCTTCTATTGTCTTAGCATTGTCCCAAAAACAGCGCACAACTTTAATAAACGGTTGTGGAACCGATTCACTTACGTATGTATGATTTAAGTCGTGCTTACGTATTACTTTAGTTTTAGATATTAAGGTTTCTTCTAGTTCAAAACCCTTATCGTCCTTACTCTCGCTTGGAGTTTCTGACTCAACACGCCTGGACATTTCCGACTGGTCAATCGATTTAATCACGCAGATATCGTATCCTCTACCACCCTGTTTTCTTAACGTAGGTATTCGATTAATCACGTTAAGATCATCGAGTAACTTTAACGCCCTTCTTACCGTTTTCTCCGACTTATCGATCGCTTTAGCCAACGTAGCAACCTTCAGCCATGAAACGCCCAATACTACGCAACTGTATCGTGATAGAGTTTTAAGTATGGTAACAGCCGTTTTGGTCAATGATGACGCATTTAAATAGAGATGCTGCCGAACAGCTTCGTTTAAGTCTGCGAGCGTGTTAAAGGATTGGTACTCGCGGTAGTTTTCAAACGTCCATTCCAAAGAAGATCCCTCCGAATATGACGAAAGAAAAAGCGATATCCCCCTTCTTTAAATCACTTGAAACCTTAATTGATTCCATGTAAAATAAAGACAAGTTCTTTATATGTTGGAGGAGGTCGGTGTTTCCCGCACCGGCTTTTTCTATGTCTATTTTTTATTTAAGGTTTGTTAACGGTGAAAAGCTTTTATGCTTGTCCCTTACTTCCGTGCTATAAAGATTCACATAGGTGCGAACCATCTCCATTGTGGTATGACCGAGTATTTGCTGAAGCTCGAATATACCAGCTCCGTTTTGAACGCTTAATTTAGCGAATGTGTGGCGTAAAGTGTGACACGAACATCTAACGTTATCTATAGATGCTTCACGACCATAAAACGTAATTCTCGCCTGTAACTGGCGCTTAGTTAACGGTGTATTGTCTATCGTTATGAAAAGCGCATCTGTCTCGATAACTCCCCGTATTGCGATGTACTTCTTAAACTGATCTTTCATCCTCGCCTGGAACGGTACTAATCGCTCTCGATGTCCTTTTGCATTTCGTATTAATAACTGAGAATCATCCCACCGTATATCTCCTAGCGATAATCCAACGAGTTCATTTGCACGTATCCCTGTTTCGAGTAAAAGCATCATTATCGTTAAATCACGTACTCCAATGAACGTCTTCAAATTCGGTTGGCGAAATAGTTTCCTTATTTGATCGTTAGACAACGTAGCTATAATCGTTTTACGGTCTTTGAGTAACTTTATTTCCTTTATCGGATTGTTTGGTATATAACGTTCTTTGTGAAGGTAATTGAAGAAAGCACGAATCGCCCTTAACCTCGTATTAATCGAAACGGTCTTCGCTTGTTGCCGGTCCTTCATATAGCGAATAACGTTCTCTTTTACGTGTTCAGGCGTTATCTTTGCCGGCTGCGTATCGATATCTTGCGATTCGAGCAATCGCCGAAAAGTCGTCAATTCGTTGCGGTAATACTTGATTGTGTGGTCACGCAGATTACGGATCTCTCCGTCATCGATAAATAACTCGAGTAATTCGTCAAACTCGTATTTGTCTGATCGGATAGTTCCTCGTAACTGCGATAATTCTTTCGTGGATAATTCGTTACGACGTCTCGCCATAAATTCGCCTCCAAACGGATTGGACGCATCACCGCGCACGATTTAACGCACACGATTTTTTCGGGGAAATCAGACGCAATGAACAACGAAAAACGGCCCCTACCGAAGTAGAGACCGTTGATATCATCGTATTTAATAATCGTAAAATGGTACCGGTGGTCGGGGTCGAACCGACACTCCAGAAGGAACACGATTTTGAGTCGTGCGCGTCTGCCAATTCCGCCACACCGGCATTTGAATCTTTTTGAATTGGAATTTATGGAGGCGGCACCCGGATTCGAACCGGGGGATAAGGGTTTTGCAGACCCGTGCCTTACCACTTGGCTATGCCGCCAGAAAATAAAAATGGAGCGGAAGACGGGATTCGAACCCGCGACCCCAACCTTGGCAAGGTTGTATTCTACCACTGAACTACTTCCGCAA
>NZ_JACSQM010000006.1 GCF_014836645.1 Fictibacillus norfolkensis | reverse complement strand
GTATGGCGCTCGTATTTTTCGTATGGCGCTCGTATTTTTCGTATGGCGCTCGTATTTTTCGTATGGCGCTCGTCCAGCGTGCTTACAGCCGCTGGACGAGCACAAAAAAAACAAGCCCCTGCACTCTGCAGGGGCTTGTTTTCCTTCATATCCATTAAAAATTACTGTAAGACTGGCCGCCATCCACGTTCAAAGTGCTCCCGACGACCCAAGATGCCTTTTTAGATGCCAAAAAGACAACTACATTGGCTACTTCTTCTACTGTCCCAAAACGTCCGGCGGAAATATGTTCTTCCACAAACGAATTGATTTTGTCTGGATCTTGTTCCAATCTTTTTTTCCAATTTCCTGTTTCATGCAAGATTGATCCTGGGGCAACGCCGTTTACTCGTATCCCCTTTTTGATTATCTCGTCACCAAATGATTTTGTGAAGGAAATCATCGCTGCCTTACTCGCATTGTAAGTAGGCTTACCACCAGATTCCCGGCCAAAAATAGACGAAATATTAATAATAGCTCCACCGTCTGATTTCCCGCTCATTATCGCTGCCGCTCTCTTACTCAAATCAACAGCTGAAAGAAAGTTCAAATACATGGCTTCTTCAAACTGCTCGATGCTTGTCTCCATAACCGAAGAACCATTGCTCCCACCTGCATTGTTAACCAAGACATTAATTGTTCCAAACTTCGTAACGAACTCATCCATCACTCGTTCACGATCCTCAGCAATCGTTACATCACCCTGAAAAATTTCGATCCCTTCTTTTTGAGCAGCTTCCAGATCAGCCAAGTTACGACCGACGATTCCCACTTTTGCACCTTCTTCTAAAAAGGCATGGGCGATACCTTGGCCGATTCCTTTAGATCCACCAGTAACAAGCACAACTTTATCTTCAAGATCTAAATTCATACGATTAACGCCTCCTTTATGAGCCGAATGATTTTTTGATGCGAGACAGGAAATGGATAATTTTCAAGTTCATCTATACGGACCCATTTCCAATCAGCTGGCATCTGTTCCAAATCAACTTCACTTTCAATTTTCCCTTGCCATATTTGGATTTCCCATTTTAAGTGAGAAAACACATGCTCAATATATCCTGCTTTTTCCTCTACAACCGCTCCAAAATTCGTCTGTTCTTGTACATATCCAACCAATGCGTCAGTCTCTGCATCTTTGTGCTCCCCAACATACTCGGTGTTCGGAAATTCCCACATGTTAGCAAGCAAACCTTCAGATGGTCTTTTGTGAATGAGAATTTTCCCATCATGATTTAACAAAACACCTGCAGTCATCTTCGCTTTGCGAACTTTTGTTTTTCCTAACTTTACAGGAAGTTCGGCTTGTCTTCCACTCTCAAACCCTCTGCATAATTCTCGCATCGGACATAATAAGCAAGCTGGTGATCTCGGCGTGCATATTAGTGCACCTAGTTCCATTAATGCTTGATTAAAAGAAGATGGATCGTCATGTGAAATCAGTTCCCTTACTGCTTTTTCAAAAAGCACACGCGTTTTTGGTTTACTGATATCTTCTTCGATCAATAGGATTCTGGATAAAACACGCATAACATTACCATCAACGGCTGGCTCTGGAATACCATACGCAATACTAAGGACTGCTCCTGCTGTATAAGGGCCAACTCCCTTTAATCCAGCGATCTCTTTTGGCGTATTCGGTACTTTTCCTCCATAAGATTCGCATACTTCTTTTACTGCGGTTTGTAAGTTTCGAACTCGGGAATAATAACCTAGACCCTCCCATGCTTTTAAGACTTTTTCTTCATCCGCGTAAGCGAGGTCCTTCAGCGTTGGGAACAGTTGAGTAAATCGTTCGAAATAAGGAATGACCGTATCTACTCTTGTTTGTTGAAGCATAATCTCAGAGACCCAGACACGGTAAGGATCTTGATTTTCTCTCCAAGGCAATGTTCGTTTGTTCTCGTTATACCAAGTTAACAAATGGTCTTGAAATTGTTTCACATATGAATCATTGAGGGAAAATATACTATTACTTGTTGAGTTCAATTTACAGATCTTCCTTTGTGTTTAGCTTTTCAAACGCCCAGCAATGGACTTTTTCAAGTCCTCCTGTTACACATTCATTAAGTAATGAAAAAACAGGATGCTGAAGTGTAGTTCGATTTTTTTTTATCGTATCATATGATTCTTGATCATTAACTTGGAAACATTCAACATATAGGGAAGGCTGATCTGCCGCCCTATACCATTGAATATCAGAAGCTCCAAAAGCTTTAAGTTCTTGCATCACAGAAACCATTTGAGACTCATAATATTGAATGGAATCCGGACTTACTTTATACTCCATAAAAACCGTTAACATATTCTTTTCACTCCATTCCTACATAGGAGGTGATCGCCTTGGATACAGGCACACATATTGTGATGGGGCTCGGGTTAGGTGGTTTAGCGATGCTGGACCCTGCAATTGCAAATGATCCAGTAACCTCCCAAGCTATTCTAGCTGGGACTCTGATTGGTTCCCAAGCACCCGACTTTGACACAGTACTCAAACTAAAAAATAATGCGGTATACATCCGCAATCACAGAGGACTCACACATTCATTGCCGGCACTTGTTATATGGCCGCTGCTTTTATTCGGTATCATCTCTCTATTTGTTCCAGAAGCCGATAACGGAAAGCTTTTATTATGGACAGCGATTGCCGTTTTCCTTCATGTATTCGTTGATATCTTTAATGCTTACGGCACACAAGCACTATACCCGGTTTCAAAGAAATGGATCGCGCTTGGTGTCATCAGTATCTTTGATCCCTTTATTTTTTTCTTGCATATCGGAGGCTTGCTGCTCTGGTATATAGGTGTTGATCCCGGATACACGTTTCTAACGGTGTACAGCATACTCGTTGTTTATTACATCATTCGAATCATATCCAGACAGCGAGTGAACAAGATCGTGCTGAAAAAGATTCCAGAAGCGGAAGAAATCTATGCCAGCCCGACCATTCGTTGGGGACAGTACCATCTAGCGATAAAATCAAAGCACGAATTCTTCGTAGCCGGTTTAAAAAATGGAAAAGTAACGGTTTGGGATACTTTCGATCGTCTTTCAGTTCCAAAAACAAAATTGATTGAAGCTGCGAAAAAGGACAAAAATATATCTGCTTTTCTTTCGTTCTCCCCAGTACACCGATGGGAAGTCGAAAAGAACGATCACGGCCACCTCGTTCAATTTATTGATCTTAGGTATAGAAGTAAAGGACACTACCCTTTTGTCGCGATGGTACAGTTAGATGAGAACTTGAACATCATTACTTCCTTTACAGGCTGGGTGTATTCTGAAGACCGCCTGAAAAAGAAGATGGAATTCTCTCCACTTGATCTTATCAACAATAATGAATAGGAAGAAGACGGGCTTATTGAATAGGCCCGTCTTTTTTTACGAATCGCTGAAATTTAGGATTGTTTGAAAAATACTCGTGAAGCTTATGTCCATAGGAAGTAATCAGCTGGGTAACCATCTTCTCGGTAACCTCTTGCCCCTCATATTCCCATCCCGCTTTCGCTCGAGTAGACTCAAAATCTTCCCATAATCCTTCCACCCATTCCCTAGCTTCATGATTTGTAAGGGCTAGGTTCTTTTTTTGCAGTAGATTCGCCAATCTGTCAAAACGCTCTTCCATTATTCTCCCTCCTTATCCAATTTTTAAAGAAACCCCCGTCACATAAAGGGTTCTCTCACGTTTCATACTAGTTGAGAACCGATAACAAGGAGGTAATCACATGCGTAATAAATCGAAAAACTTCCCTAATCGGATCTCCTTCTCAGGTGAGCCGAGATCAAAAGAAGAATTCTCTTCTAAACGGCCAGATGGATCCATTCGTGACCATCCGCAGGAACGAATGTTTTTATCCAATCAACACCGAGATGATCAGTAACTCTTGCGGTTATGAATTTCATTCTGGGGGGTGAATCAGTTGAACAAGAAAGACTACTTCTCATCAACGCGATTTAACGGTAAATATTCTGACCCCTTTCACTCACCGCGTGCCAATTCGAAGCATGCGTACAATCAAGTGAACGGGGAGACCCAGCAAGCATTAAATAACTATGTGCTTGAAATTCAAACACGTAAGCGTTCATAGTGACGAATAAAGGAGCGGTCCTGTACCGCTTCTTTATTTTGTTTTTTGTTCAAAAAGACTTTAAGTGGTTGATCTCCGTTACAGATGCTCGCTTTCCGTGGGGCAGGCGGTGAGCCACATTCGAACGTTTTACTCTTAAGTGTCTCACCTGCCCGCCTGTCCCACAGGAGTCTCGCACCTTCCACTCCAATCAACTGCAAAGAAGCTTTGAACAAAACACAAAGAAAAGAGCCTTCAAAATTATTCAAGCACAGAAATCGGCAGAGCTTCGAGTGCACTTTGTTTATTTTTGTAACCCCAGGCAAAAATACCATTTAGGTACAGCACAGAAAAAGTCGAACCCGGATCTCCTTGAATTCCATACTCTTTCCCGCTTTCGATCGTTGACGGGTCCATCAGATAGCATTTCCCCATTGCAATCTTGCGTTCATAAACGGCGAACTCACTTACCATGCCCATTTGTTCCGCTTTTTGTGCTTTTGCTCGAAGGGAAGCAATTTCGCCTTTAATTTCAACTTCTGTCATCTCGCTGAATCTTTTTTCCATTTGATTACTTCCTTTCTTTTCTGTACCCTATATATGCTTAAGAACTAACTACATAGGAGTGATAACTTTGAGTAAGACTGTCATTATTACGGGCGGCGGTTCAGGCTTAGGACTCGCACTAGCCCGCGAATATAATAAAAAGTACAACGTATATCTCATTGGCCGTAATGAGCAAAAATTAGAGCAAGCTGTTCAATCATTCGCTCACAGCGAAAACAAAGTATCGTATAAAGTTTGTGATGTTACCGATTACGAAAAAACCGAATCTATGCTGCAATCCATCTTTCAAAGTGAGAATGTTCACTTGTTGATCAATAATGCAGGTATGGGCGTTTTCGAACCTCTTGAAGACTTATCAAAAACAGATATCACAGGAATGCTTGAAACGAATGTTTATGGCACTATTTTTCCAACTAAGGTTGCTTTCCAGCTTTTTAAACAGCAAGGCGTTGGCAAGGTTATGAACATCATTTCAACAGCCGGCTTACGCGGAAAGGTGAATGAATCCGTTTATTGCGCTTCTAAGTTTGCCGTTAGAGGATTTACAGAGAGCCTCGTAAAGGAATGGGATGGCTCTGGCATCTATCCAACAGCGGTTTATATGGGCGGAATGGATACCCCTTTCTGGGATGAATCCAATCATATTGCAGACCGCTCTCGATTGAAGTCTCCAGAGCAGGTTGCTGCCCTAATCGTTGAACAAGACGACAACAGACCTGAGATCTTTATAGATCGTTAAGTTCATCACCGCTAAGCAGTTCTGAAATCACTCCAGAATCGAAGCCTTTGCTGTATAGAAATTTCTTCATGCGTGACTCGTATTCAAAACCACTATACTTTTTATATTTTTGATGAGCTTTGCGAGCATGCGCCAGCAAGGCTTCTTTTTCATCTTCGGCAGATTGACTGATCTTTGCTTCTTGAAATGCCATTTCAATCACTTCCCATGAATAGCCTTTTTGCTGAAGCTGCTGAGCAATCCTTTGCTTCTGTTCTTTCTCAGAACGTTTCTTTCCGCTTGAAAATTGTTTTTGTATAAATGTAATGCTCGCTTCTAGTTGCTCT
Source organism: Fictibacillus norfolkensis (assembly GCF_014836645.1). Lineage (GTDB taxonomy): Bacteria > Bacillota > Bacilli > Bacillales > Fictibacillaceae > Fictibacillus > Fictibacillus norfolkensis. The sequence continues at coordinate 259,308 of NZ_JACSQM010000006.1, read as the reverse complement.
TCATAACTGAACTGATCGAGAGCCTCTTCCGTGTTACGATTACTGATTCCTTTCTTCTTAAGTTCCTGCCGAATCATTCCTGGCCCTTTGAACGATGTGTTCATACGGCTTCTAACGAGTGACTTTGCGAAGGTTTGGTCATTCACAAAATCATATTCCGAAAGCTTTTCCAGAACTCGTTTGATCGTGGATTCAGGAACTTCCTTCTTTACTAGATATACCTCGATCTCATGAGCGGTTCGCATTCGAAAAGATAGATAGTGAAGAGCTTTATTAAATGCTTTTCGATATTGATCTTCTTCAATGATGGATTCCCATTCTTCTTCATCGATCTCCATACCTTTTTGAAGTGAAAACTTTATTAAAACATCTGCGTCAACGCTAAATGCAAATTCTTCTTTTGGCCCTTTTTGGATAAAAATATTAAATCGTTCGTCGTTTTTTTGCTGAGCAGAAATCCTTGTTATAACAGCCATCTACCCACCTTCTTTCACCAATTAGTGTACCATATCTTATGGATTTCGTGCTGTTAGTAGGGCTTGATAACTTTGTTAAGCATCTACCTCGTTACTGTATCTGATTGTTAATGAAAAATGCTAACAACGAGCGGTGCTTGTTGGATGAACCGGATGTCACTTGGCACAGGTGGTATGAAATGATTTTCGGGTGGAGAAAGCGTATTTACCGAGGTGACGCAGTATTTCCAGGTGGAAATCAGTACATCACAGGTGATCAACCTCTTTTTAGCGGCGAACGCGTAATAGAATATAAAAACACATACCGTAAAAATTTGATTTCACACCAGCGGTTGCTTATCCACTCAACATAACAAAAGCACCTTCCCCATTGGAGAAGATGCTTTTTGAATAAAAGTGCAACCTGCACTTAGAAGAACTTAACAACACCTTTTAGCATTTGCACCGTACTTATTTTCAAGCAATTCTACAAAAAACTCTTTCTCAGTCGGTGGTGTTTGATCCGGATGCTTTTCTTTCAGATGTTTAACATAAGCTTCATAATCCGGGAGGTTTGATATGCCTTTTCCAATATAAAATACAATTTTTAAAAGGCTCTTTAATTTTTCCCACAATATGTTCAGCATCACGATACATCACCAAGTTTTGTTTGCACAAATGGTTCTTCAGACGTTTCTAATGGTTTTTCACTCTTAATCGCTTTGTACCAGATTCGCATCGCATCAATCAGCACGCCTAAAATGAGTAACATAAAGATCGCGGTTAAATAAGCGTTTAACGTACTATTGAAGACAAGCTGTTTAGCAGCTTCCATGGAAGGTACAGTTGCTGGCAAGTTGCCGCTCGCTATAGCCTCTTTCATGACCTCAGCTTGTTTTAAGAAACCGATTTTTGGGATATCAGAGAAAATCTTTTGCCAAGCCGCATAGAACGTTACGATCATCAACCAAGCAAGGGGAACTAACGTCACCCATACAAACTTTTTCTTACCCATCTTCAAAATTACTGTAGTTGCCACGATAAGAGCAATAGCCGCTAACATTTGGTTTACGATACCGAACAATGGCCAAAGTGTATTGATGCCGCCTAACGGATCCGTTACACCAACAACTAAGAAATAACCCCAGCCTGCAACGACTAACGCACTCGTGAAATATACAGCCGGCATAGAATCTGTTTTTCGTAATGGTTTATAAATTTGCCCAAGAAGATCTTGAAGCATAAACCTACCTACCCGTGTACCAGCGTCAATGGTGGTCAATATGAATACAGCTTCAAATAGTATCGCAAAATGGTACCAGAATGCCATCAACTGTGGCCCACCGATAACTTGTGAGAAAATTTGTGCGATCCCTACAGCTAGTGACGGAGCACCACCTGTTCGAGAAAGAATCGATTCTTCGTCTACATTTTTAGCTAGTTCATTAATCTCGTCTGCTGATACAGTGAACCCCCAGGAGGATATCGTTGTAGCAGCGGTCGCGACATCTGTTCCGATCGCAGCACCTGGTGAGTTGATCGCAAAATAAATCCCAGGCGTTAAAAGCGTTGCCGCTACCATCGCCATGATCGCAACAAATGATTCTGTTAACATACCAGCGTAACCGATCATAGGAGCATGCTGCTCGTTCGCGATTAATTTAGGCGATGTTCCTGATGAGATCAAAGCATGGAAACCAGAGATGGCTCCACAAGCAATCGTAATGAACAAGAACGGAAAAAGGTTACCTGCGAATACAGGCCCTGTTCCATCAATAAATTTAGTAAGTGCAGGCATCTGAATCTCAGGCATTACGATAAGAATACCGAGTGCCATCATTCCGATTACCCCTACTTTTAGGAACGTACTTAAATAGTCTCTTGGTGCAAGAAGCATCCAAACAGGTAGAACGGATGCAAGGAAGCCATAAACAATCAGCATCCAAGCTAAAGTCTCACCGTCAAATGTAAAAAGAGGTGCAAGTGTTGGAGAGTCGGCAACCCACTGGCCGCTGACTAAAGCAAAAATCAACAATCCAAAACCAATAATCGATGCTTCCCCTACTCGCCCGGGGCGAAGATAGCGCATATATACACCCATGAAAAGAGCGATTGGAATGGTCATGGCAATCGTATATGTACCCCATGGGCTTGATTTAAGTGCGTTAACAACCACTAGTGCAAGAACGGCAATTAAAATAACCATAATAGCAAAAACACCGATAAGCGCTAGCATTCCACCAACTGGTCCTATTTCTTCTTTAGCAATCTGACCGATAGATTTACCTCTGCGTCTCATGGAAATAATTAAAATAACAAAATCTTGTACAGCACCGGCAAGAACGGCTCCGACAATAATCCAGATGGTACCAGGCAGATATCCCATCTGTGCTGCTAATGTTGGACCTACAAGTGGACCAGCACCAGCGATCGCTGCAAAATGGTGTCCATAAAGAACCCATTTGTTTGTCGGTACATAATCCTTACCATCTGCATATCTTTCTGCAGGTGTTGCATTGTTCTTATTAAGGCTGAAGATTTTTGTAGCAATAAATCGTGCATAAAAGCGATAAGCAATAGCATACGTACACAAGGAAGCAACTACAAACCAGATTGCATTGATCTTCTCGTCTCTTTGGAGCGCGATGATGGATAAGGCGATCCCCCCGGCTAAAGCAATACCTATCCATAACAGCGCTTTCAAAAAGGGATTCTTCTTTTTTGCTTGCACATTTCTTTGGAGCTCCATAAGCCTTCTTTCCTCCTCAATAGTGGTAATATAATATGTACAAGATGAATTATAACAAATATTCTTAATTTTTAAATAAATAAAATGGAAAGAGGTGGATTATCATGAAAAGAATCTTAGTCACCGGGGGCACTGGCTTTGTAGGAGGATTTCTGACCAAACACCTTACAGCGCTTGGAAATGAAGTCTTTATTCTGACAAGAAAAGATAAACAGTCAGATGAAAAAGGCGTTACATATGTGCAATGGATGGGAAGCACTGAACCTGACCTGCCTCCGATCGATGCTGTTGTTAACCTTGCTGGAGAATCCATAAATGGCAGATGGACAGATGAAAAGAAACAGTCGATCTTAAACAGCCGTTTAAAAGTTACAGAAGAATTATTTAAGCTTGTTAAGAAGATGCCAAAAAAGCCATCCGTATGGGTAAACGCTTCTGCAATTGGATATTATGGAACTTCTGAAACAGAAGTGTTCACTGAAAGGTCTTCCAAACATGGCGCAGATTTTTTAGCTGAAGTTGTTAGAGCATGGGAAACGAAAGCATCAGAAGCAGAATCTCTCGGTATCAGAACGGTTTTCACACGATTCGGGCTTGTACTAGGTAAAGACGGAGGGGTGCTCCCGCAGCTCAGCCTGCCCTATCGCTTTTTTGCAGGTGGTACGGTGGGATCAGGTGATCAGTGGGTTTCTTGGGTGCATGTGGAAGACGTAGCAAAACTCATCACAGAAGCTATAGAGGATGATCAGTATTCAGGTCCTGTAAATGTAACCTCTCCACACCCTGTTAGGATGAAAGAATTTGGTCAAGTAACAGGTGAAGTTATGCACCGACCTCATTGGCTTCCAGCTCCTTCGATAGCTTTTAAGATCATGTTTGGAGAAATGAGTATGTTGATTCTAAAGGGACAGCGGGTACTTCCAGAAAAAGCGCAAAACATAGGCTATACGTTCTCCTATCCACAATTAAAGGGGGCTTTACATGATTTGTTACAATGATAATAAAAATAATCAATCAGGTGACACATTATGAAAACATTAATTCAAAAAGCGAAAGTTTATCCAATTACGAGCAGCGAACTTCAGCAAGGCGACGTACTAGTTGAAAACGGCAAAATCGTAGCTGTCGAAACGCATATAGAAGTTTCGGCTGATATGGAGATCATCCAAGCTGAAAATCTGCATCTTCTTCCTGGATTCATTGATGTTCACACTCATCTAGGCTTATATGACGAAGGAACAGGATGGGCTGGAAATGATGCTAATGAGACTCACGAAGTACTTACCCCTCATATTCGTGCGATCGATGGCTGTCATCCATTAGACATCGCCTTTAAGGATGCAGTACGTTTTGGAGTAACGACTGCACACATCATGCCTGGAAGTGCAAATGTTATTGGTGGAACGACCTCTGTCATTAAAACGCATGGACACGATATTAGAAAAATGATCATTAAGGAAACGGCTGGTCTTAAAATCGCATTAGGTGAAAATCCAAAGCGAATTCATAGCGGACGTCATAATGATTCCATCACTCGGATGGGCATTATGGGTATGCTGCGTGAAGCTTTTTATCAAGCAAAAGATTCAGCTTACCAAGATAATTTGCGTGTTGCACCGATCGCAGCGGCCTTAAACCGCGAGATTCCTGTTCGCATTCATGCTCACCGTGCCGATGATATTCTTTCTGCTATACGTTTTGCTGAGGAATTCAACTTAGACTTTCGTATTGAACATTGTACAGAAGGGCATCTCATTGCGGACTCATTCAAAGATTTAAATTTAAAAGTCAGTGTTGGTCCTACACTAACGCGCAAGTCCAAGATTGAACTGAAGAACAAATCGTGGGAAACGTATCGCATACTATCGGAAAATAATGTTGAGGTTTCAATTACGACCGATCACCCTTACATCCCGATTCAATATTTAAACGTTTGCGCGGCAATTGCCGTTAGAGAAGGATTGAGTGAAAAAAAGGCGCTTGAAGGCATCACTATTGCTCCTGCTAAGAACCTAGGAATTGATGATCGAGTAGGCAGTATTGAGCCTGGAAAAGATGCCGATTTATCCCTTTGGACTGAGCATCCGTTCCACTTTTCTGCTACCCCTGTCATGACCATGATCGACGGAGAAATAATTTACAAAAAATCTACAAAATAACTATTTTCTTTTTTGAAAAAATGTCTTATTATACAAATAGAGCAACATGCGGATTAAGCCAATCCGGAACATTTTAAAGGTCGCTCAATAATCAAATACAACATTATTTTCATAAATTAAATACTGAAGCAAGGGAAGGCAATTGGTGCGCCACCAGCTATGACTGGTCCTAGTGGGTTCGATTCCCACCCCGAATTAATTTTTATTCTTAATTCGAGGGTGGGGGATACTTCTGCCCTCTAGGAGGGATTAAATTGTTGAAAAAGCGTGATTTATCAGACAGTCATGTTCTTTACAATTTAATGGTGCACCCAGACGTCTTCCCTTTTGTGCGTCAAAAAGCTGCTTCATTTGAGGAATTTCTATTTCTAACGAAGCAAACGATCGAGGAAGAAGACCAAGGAAACATTATTTCCAGAACGATTTTGGATGAGTGGCATAATCCAATCGGCACCATTAATTTATTCGATGTTCAAGATGGCTATGGCTTTCTTGGCACGTGGATTGGTCAACCTTACTTTGGAAAAGGGTACAATTCTTTAGCAAAAGAAGCTTTCTTTTCTGAATTATTTTATGAGAAAGATATCCACACAATCTTTATGCGTATTCGCAAAGTAAATATTCGTTCACAAAAAGCAGCTGAAAAAATTCCTTATGTGACGTTAGCCAACGAAACGAGAAAAGATGTTTATGATCAGTTAAACCATGGTCAGGATATCTATAACCTTTATCAGATTGAAAAAGATAACTATCTCATGCACATGCTTCGTACACAAACACAGTCTCTGGAAATTGTGGAAGAACAGTTAAAGGAAGCTTAATACAGGTAACTTGTACACTTACTCTGCGCATACTAATAAACATCACTTCCATTTGGAGTGATGTTTATTTTTTTGTAAGGAGGTAATGGCATGGAGAGTAAAAAACAACAAGCAAAAGAAAGAAACGACGATCTAACTAAAACTCAAGAGATTCTTTATAAAGAGGAATTAAAGTCTGCAGAATCAACAGCAGAGACACAAGAAATGACAAACGAAGATAATTCCTAAAAGGATGATTCTTCCTCTCATATTTACCTAAAAAATGCACATTCTATAGTTGAGGACAAGTTCCTCAAATGCTTTTGATTTACGTTTCAAAACATCGTGATATCTTTAAGGAGGTATTTGTGTGGAAAAACGTAACCGAAAGTCCTCACTGCACAACAATGCTAAAGCTTCTCAAGCCAAAGGACTTGATGTCGAGTACTCAAGTGAATTGGCAGATCAAAACGATCTTGAAGCACAAGCACGTGCGCAAGCCGCTGACCGACGTCAGAAAAATAGCCGTCGCTAAGTGCAAAAAGACCTGCTGGGATAGCAGGTCTTTTTTTAATATAGAAATCTGTATGCTTTCATTATCTTGTGGATAAAGTTATCCACAGTTATGTTAATATGTTGATAGATACAATTTTACTACATCTTATTGTGTGCAATTTTGTGCAAAACTTTTTAGTTATGCACATTTTCTGTGGAAAAGCATGTGGATAGTGTGTATATTTCTGAATTTTTCAAGCTTTAAATATATTATTTCATTTCGATCGTTTTTATTATTTTAGCTGGATTTCCTCCAACTACTACATTTGCAGGAACGTCTTTAGTCACTACCGCCCCTGAAGCGACTACCGCATTATCCCCAATTTTTACACCTGGATTAATAATGGATCCTCCACCAAGCCACACATTATTTCCGATCTCGATGGGCTTTCCATACTCAGCACCAGAATTTCTTTCTACAGGATCTAACGGATGAGTAGCTGTATAGATATGAACGCCTGGTGCTAACATGCAATTATCACCAATACGCACCTCACATACATCTAGAATAATACAGTCAAAGTTTGCATAAAAGTTTTCCCCTACATGAATGTTGTAGCCATAATCACATCTAAAATTCGGCTCTATTCCAACATTCTGACCAGTTGAACCGAATAATTGTTTGATCAAGGTATTCCGTTTATCCCATTCCTCTTCCGTTGTGGTGTTGTACTCTCGTGTCAGCTTTCTTGCTTGAATTCGCTCGTTAACAAGCTGCTGATCATCCGCACGATACATTTCTCCATCGATCATTTTTTCTTTTTCCGTTTTCATGCAGCATCGATCCTTTCACGATCTATTTTAATACTAACGTACAAACAGCTTCCACTTGTGATGTTTGCGGAAACATATCCACAGGAGTAATCTGTTCTACCTTATAACCATTACTTATTAACATGTGGACATCTTTTGCTAATGTTGAAGGGTTACAAGATACGTACACCATTTTTTTAGGTTTTGTTTTTATTATCGTTTCTAAGAAAACAGGATCACATCCCGTTCTCGGTGGATCTACAACTACTACATCAGGTTGCCAGCCTTCTCTTACCCATTTTGGGAGAAGTTTTTCAGCTTTTCCTGTCTCATAATAAGCATTTTTAATTTGGTGTTTCTCAGCATTTTTTCTTGCATCCATGATGGATTCTTTAATGACATCCATCCCTCTTACTTCTTCTGCACCATTCGCAAGCCACATGCTTATCGTACCCGAACCACAATAAGCATCAACAACCTTTTCCTTACCAGTCAGATTGGCCTGTCTTTTTACTTCGTTATATAAGTTTACAGTCTGCTCAGGATTCAACTGGAAAAATGCACGTGCTGATAGCTCAAAACGAAGATCTCCAAGATGTTCAGTTATCGTATCTTTTCCGAAAATACCCTCCGTCTGTTCACCGAATACAAGCGACGTTTTCTCTTCGTTTATGTTTTGAATAAATGAAGTGACTTGAGGCAGTCTTTTCTTAATCTCTTCCACAAAAATTTCTTTTTTCGGCAGCTCATTCGTTGCAGTTACGATGACTAACTGAATTTCATCCGTACGGAAGGCTGTTCTAACTACAATGGTACGTATGCTGCCCGTTTGTTTTCTTTCGTCATATATAGGTAGATTCAGATCTCTAATAATCTGTTTTACTTTATTCGTGACAATATTCGTATCCTCATGCTGTACGAGACAGTGATCAATGTTGATCAACTTATGTGAGTTGGAGCTATAAAGTCCTGCGATTACAGTATCGTCGATCTTTCCAACTTGAAATTGAGACTTATTTCGATATGCCCAAGGCTCGTCCATTCCAATTGTTTGTCTCACATTCAATTTATCTCTATGAATCTTTGTGTATCGCTCAAAAGCCTGCACAACGATATCTCGTTTTTCTCTTAGTTGAGCTGCATAAGACATATGCTGAATCTGACATCCGCCACATGTCTCATAGATCGGACAAGGTGGTGTTACTCTATCTTTGGACTTTTTAAATACTTTTTTTATCTTTGCTTCTGCTCGGTTTGGATAGACTTTTGTAATAATAACCGACATTTCTTCGCCTGGAATCCCTCCAGGAACAAAGACTACTTGTCGTTGATGAAATCCGATCCCTTCTCCATTGATGCCTAATCGTTTAATGGATAGAGGGATTGTCTCGCCAATCTTCATAATAGGATTATTTTGTTTAGTATTTTTCATAATATTATTCACTCGTTTCTTAGCTAAAAGTGGCTTTCCTTATTGTAGACGAAACTCGCTTGTTCTACCAACTTCAATTTCAGCTTACGAAATATTTAAGCTTTCTTGCCCCTTCACTTCAATTAACTAAATCTTTTAGTGATAGTAAAAACCATACTAAAGTCAGATTGTGTGGATTTTTCAAAATCTCTATAATAGCAATAACGAAAGCGCTTTCGTAAAGATAGCTCTATTTTTTTAATCGTTTTCGAAACCGCTTTCGTTTCAATGTTAATAACAAAGGAGGAAGATGTTCAGTGAAGAAAATCTGTGCTTTTGCAGTCTCTGCTTTATTAATTATGCCAAGCGGGGTAATCGCCTCAACAGGAGATGATGGGAGTAAAGAAGTGCAAAAAAATAAAGAAAAAACGAAATGGTCCCTCACCTGGTCCGATGAATTCAACAAGCCTAAAATTGATCCGAAAAAATGGACATATGATATCGGCAACTGGATAAAAGATGACGACGGCAATCTAATTACACCTGGCTGGGGAAACAATGAAAAACAGTATTATACGAACTCAGATGAAAACTCATTTATCAAAGATGGTAAATTGATTATCCGTGCTAAAAAAGAGAGTACGACTGATGACTCAGGTACTTATGAATATACGTCTGCTAAATTAAAAACGAAGGGATTATTCAGTCAAACGTATGGGCGCTATGAGGTTCGTGCTAAATCCCCTACAGGTAAAGGGTTGTGGCCAGCAGTTTGGATGTTGCCCGAAAAGGATCGATATGGCGGATGGGCTGCATCAGGTGAAATTGATATCATGGAAGCTTGGGGAAGTAAACCACATAAAGTAGCTGGCACGCTCCATTATGGTGAGACATGGCCAAACAATCGCTATACGGGCAAAGAATTTGAATTTCCTTTTAACGATGGAATCAATGCTTGGCACACATATGCTATTGAATGGGAACCCGGTGAAATCAGATGGTATGTAGACGGTGAACTGTATCAAACGCAAAATGAGTGGTATGCAAAAGGACAAAATAATCCGATAAAGTTTTCTTATCCAGCACCTTTTGATCAAAACTTTTACTTAATAATGAACCTTGCTGTTGGCGGATGGTTTGATGGAGATCCCGATGAAACGACTACGTTTCCTCGACAGATGGAGATTGACTATGTTCGTGTGTATGAATTAAAAAATCGAGATTATCGAGATCCTGTAGAGCCTACTCCAAAGCCTGTTGAACTGCCTGAAGAAGCTAAACAACCTCTTGAAGACGGGAATCTCGTTTACGACGGAAACTTCGAAAGACCATTTACACTTATCGATCAAAATGAAAAGCCGTTCGATCCATCCTACTGGAATCTTGTCACTCTTCCAGACTTTGGTGGTGAGGCTTCAGCTGAGAGGGAAATAATCGATAACAAGAATTTTGCCAAGATCACTCCACACGTTCCCGGATCATTTTCTCATTCTGTACAAGCGATCCAACTTATTTCTCTTGGTAAAAGCGGACGTTACAAAGTCAGCTTTGATGCAAAGGCAGCCTCTGATCGACAAATGTCAGTTAAAGTAGGCGGTGGTGCAGAGCGTGGCTGGGGCAAATACTCGAATGAAGAGACGATTAAATTAGGCGATACGCTCGAAACCCATTCATTCACGTTTGATATGCTAGCAGAAACGGATCTTGCCGCTCGCTTAGAGTTTAATCTAGGTAGTACCGGAAGCATTCCTGTTTGGATCGGTAACGTGCGTGTAGAAGAAGTATCAAATGAGCCTATTGATGAGTCCGCCACAAAGCCCCCACTTCCAGATGGTAACCACATATACAATGGCACATTTGATCAAGGTGATATGGATCGATTGACGTATTGGGAGTTTGTTTCAAATCATAAAAAAGATAGAGCGGTTGTTAACGAGAAAGCTCGTGAATTTCATGCTTATTTAAAGAGACATCCTTCTAAGAAAACAGATAAATACCTTGTTCAAAAAGGAATACAGTTGATAAAAGGAAACGAGTACCTTTTAACTTTCAAAGGCAAAGCCGATAAGAATCGATCCATTTACGTTGGTATGTTAGATGAGAGCGGCAATAAATCGTATGTTGCACCTTCAAAAGTAAACCTAAACAGAAGAAGTGATACGTACGAGGTGAAATTTACGTATGATGGGGAAACGTCAGACTACAATAGCCAGTTAATCTTTTATTTAGGTGGAAACTCAGCTGATGTTTACTTAGATGATATTGTTTTGAAAAAATTAACCAATATTCCTGATTACAACGATGTGGATATGAAACCATTAAAAAATGGAGATTTTCTTTCCGGACTTTCTTTTTGGAACCCATACATCCATTACGATGCAAATGCTCAAATTGTGAGTGAAGACGATGAAGCCAAGATCAGCATAGATTCTGAAGGAAATGAACCTTGGAGTGTTCTTTTAGAACAAGGCAATTTAAAGTTAGTTGAAGGATTGAATTACGAATTAAATTTTTCGGTCTTCTCACAGATCGCTCGCAACATAGAGGTGACATTAGAGAACGCACAATATAAGCGATATTTTGCTGAGAAAGTAGAAATCGGAAATGAAAAAACCACTTACTCGTTTCGGATTACACCTACCGAAACAGATACGTTGTCACTGAAATTTCTTCTCGGAAAAAGTACCGATTCTCCGCTGGGCAAGCATGTAATTTATTTAGATAATGTAGAGCTCAATGTACTAAAATAATTCATGTAGAACGCATAAAATCTCTGTCTTTCTATAGCGGAGGTTTATGCGTTTTGTTTGTTGTATAAGGTTTTATAGAACTTGTTGATTTGCTTGGAACACATATTATGAAGATGCACAAAAAAGAAACACCTTCGCAAAGTATGCAAAAGTGTTTCAAGATTTAAATAATAATGGAGTTGGCACAGATTTCTTAAGCTGTAAGTCGTCTAAGCTTTTGAATGTGTAGCCTCTTTTTTGAAGAGCTTCAATTGTTCGTTCGAGTGCATCTGCATTGTCTTTAGAAACCGTATGCAAAAGCATGATACTGCCTGGGTGAATCTGCTTCATGATCTGGTTGTATGAATATTGCCAACCACGCTGTTTATTGGTTTCCCAATCTAAAAAGGCAAGTGACCAGAACACATGTGTATAGCCTTCTTGTTTAGCGAGCATAATCGTTCTTTCGCTAAACACTCCTCTTGGAGGCCGAATATAATTCATATCGGTTTTTCCCGTTATTTCTGTGTATCTGATCTTTACTTTTTCAAGCTCGTTCTTCAAACGTGCATCAGACACTTGGGTAAGATCTGGATGGTAATAAGAGTGATTCCCAACAATATGCCCTTCTTCAGCCATTCGTTTAATTAGGTGAGGGTGAGTCTTCATAAATTGTCCGGTTACAAAAAAGGCTGCAGGTACTTTCTTTCTCTTCAACACATCCAAAACATTATCGGTATAACCGTTTTCGTATCCGTTATCAAAGGTTAAATAGATATCTTTTTTGGCAGGATCTCCAATAAAAAGGCTATCGTATTTATGGACGAGCTCCATATATCTTGCATCTGTAATAGGAGGCTTCTCTTCCCCTTTTTTCTCAAAGTACCATTCCAGTCTTTGATTGGATACACCTCTTTGAGCATAAATAACATGTGTTTGTGTAAAAAATATGATTGAAACCAATATTAGGCACAGGAGCCGATTGATTCTCATTAAACTTCCTCCTTCAAGCGACAACCTATACCTTTATTTTGTTGTAATTGTAGAAAACCATGCTAGGGATATAAAGGAAACGAGTGTCTTTGGTTGTGAAGTTTAAAAGTATGGCAAAAGTATTTGTATGGCGCTCGTATTTTTCGTATGGCGCTCGTCCAGCCTGCACTTTGTGCCGCTGGACGAGCTCAAAACGAGATGTATCTCCCATATGATATGGGCTTACTAATAATTTTTATTGTAATAAACACAAAAACCACAGTTCCAAATCAGAACTGTGGCTCACACACTCATTTTATTTAAATACAGGATCTTTAAACTGCTCTAGCTTTTGTAAAGATGACTTCTCCACATGCTCATGAAGACTGTTTCCGTGTGAATCCATCGTTACAACGGCTGTAAAGCCATTGACGCGAATGTGCCACATCGCTTCTGGAACTCCGAATTCCATCAGGTCGACACCTTCTACTTTTTCCATACACTCAGCGTAATATTGTGCAGCACCGCCGATAGCGTTCAGATAAACACCGCCGTGTTCTTTTAGAGCTGCTAATGTTTTTCGACCCATTCCACCTTTACCAATAACCGCGCGGATTCCAAACTTCTTCATGATGTCGCCTTGGTAAGGTTCCTCACGAATACTTGTTGTTGGTCCTGCCGCTTTAACGACCCAATTTCCTTCAGCGTCTTTTGCCATTACTGGACCGCAGTGATAGATGATCTGACCGTTCAGGTCGATTGGAGCCGGATTGTCCATTAAATGTTTATGAATAGCATCTCGACCTGTATGCATCATTCCATTGATCGTCACAACATCTCCGACTTTTAACTCACGGATCTGCTCTTCGGTAATAGGAGCTTCAAGTGTGACGCTTCTCGTCTTTTCTTCTTGCTGTTCAACAGCCGCTGCTGCTTCCTCTTCAGCTTTAGTGAAGTCTACTTCTTCGCCTTCTGTATACAGCCAATCTTGAATTTCTCCCGTTTCAGCGTTCAATTTTACCCCTAAACGACGGTAAGCCCAGCAGTTATAAGCTACTGATACAAAGAAACTCGCTGGAATACGATTGATCACACCAACTTTACAGCCAAGTAATGTCGTTTCACCGCCAAAGCCCATCGTACCGATTCCAAGCTTATTAGCGTTCTCCATCACATACTCTTCAAGTTTACGAAGATTTTCGTTTGGATTAACGTCATCTACAGAACGGAATAGCATCTCTTTAGCAAGCTCATAACCTGATGTACGGTCGCCACCGATCCCAACACCAATAAAGCCGGCACTGCAGCCTTGACCTTGAGCTTGATAAACGGAATGCATGATACATTTACGGATACCGTCTAAATCACGTCCCGCACGTCCTAAGCCTTCTAATTCAGCAGGAAGACTATATTGAATGTTTTTATTCTCACAACCGCCGCCTTTTAAAATCAGACGAGCATCGATGTAATCCTCTTCCCATTGCTCGAACTTAATAACAGGCGTTCCGTCTCCTAAGTTGTCCCCACTGTTGTCTCCAGTAATTGAATCAACTGAGTTCGGACGAAGCTTCGTATCTTTTGTTGCATCCGCAATCGCTTGACGGATCGCTTTTTTCATCTTGATCTGGTTCGCTCCTACAGGAACTTTGATTTTAAAAGTAGGAAGTCCCGTATCCTGACAGATCGGTGAAACATTTTCATCTGCTTTTAAGATATTATCTGTAATCGTATCTAAAGACATCGCAGCACGTGTTCCAGCGTTTTCTTTTAGCTTAGCTGCAAGAATGGCACGGCGAACGTCTTTTGGCAATTTCGTTGATGTTTCTACAATCAGTTTGTACATGCTTTCTTGAAATTTCTCCATCTCTTCACTACCCCTTTGTGACTTGCTATTGTAAGCGTAATCAAAATTATTAATGAGTTCATTATAACAAAAAAAACCGCTTCTTTAATAAAGAAACGGTTTTCGAGCTTATTTTTCTTCCCAATCGTGACGGAACTGTTTGCACTTTTCTTCTAAGTCATCCAGCATTCCGATGATTCGGTCGATCTCTTCAATTCCTGCTGTTTCAGCATCTATAGAATCTAAAACATCAACTAATAAGTCAATACGATTTTTAATATATTCTTTTTGAGAGGATTTATCCTGAATAGAGTTACCCATGTTGATCTCTCCTTTCCATCCCTTCTACTTTAACAAGGTCAACCGATTTTGCCAACAGAATATTATCCTTTTTCTTTAATGAGGCTTCGGTTAAGATAGAAACTGTCCATTTATGGTCGCAAAGGAGATGTATGATGGTGTTAAAAACCGAATTAAGAGCGATTATTATATCTGCTATTTGCTTAGATGCTGTACAGCTCCAAAGCATATGCTTAATCCCTTTAGACTGAGCTACCTTAACACCCTCTCTAACTCTCTGAGTAATGAGCTGTCTTTCCATCTGCCCTAATGCTCCCATGATAGTAAGTAGAAACATTGAAAGAGGATTAGAGGAGCTTGTATCTAACCATGTATCATGTATTCTCTTTAAAGATGCTCCTGATGCTTTGCTTTAATCTTTTCTACAATCTCCAAGAGGTCAACTGTACTTTCTACAATATGGACTGTATCTCCTGGCTGTAGATCAGAGAGCATTCCATTAAGAGCAGGTCTGTCTCTCTTTGCTCCTGATACTCTGTCTGCATATATCCTGTCACAACCTAAAACTGCACCTGCTGTCTATCAAACTTCTGAGACTCCTTATCTGTGCTAATCCTCATATAGCCAATTACTTTTGCCCATTTATAATGTCTCCTTGTATTCAATTACTGTAACAAAGTCCTTTTCTCCACCTACATCAGACTGCTCTTTCCAATAGTAGACCTTATCTATAACCTCATGTAACAGCTTATTAGCTTTTGTAGGATTAGCCTCTATGTCCATTGACAATAGCCTCTCAATCTTTTCCTTAGCTTTCTTTTGCTTTTCTACCTCAGACTTAGCATCTGCTCCCTCTAAGCTCTGTAGCTCCTGCTGTACTGCTAACTGTTGCTCCTTAATTGACTTAATCTCAGCCTGAGCCTCCTCAGCCTCATAGATACCCATTTTAAAGCCATCCTGTACATTCTTTTTTTGTGTCTCTAGATTATTGTACTGGAGAGTTAACTCCTGCTGTTTTAATGCTACCTTACTGATAATATCCTTACTGCCTGATAATACAGCCTCTATCTCCTTATCAATGTCTGTCAGATGCTCTCTGAGTTTATTAAGGATGTCCTGCTCTACTCTAGCTGACCTGATGCCATTATTGGAGCATCTTTCTTGTCCTTTGCTCTCAGCCTTAGCTTTTTGACCTTTAGAGGCATGACAATTTAGGACATATAGCTCTCTCTGTGCCTTGTCCAATACATTCCTAGCCGACCTCTTTGTATATTTCTGACAAAAGGATAATGTTTGATTACATTTAGGACATACAAGCAACCTAGACAAGCTGTATACTCCTCTCTGACTGCTCTGAGGTACTACTCTCTTTCCTGCTCTAATTAGCTGAGCCTTATTATATGTATCAGCATCAATTAAAGCAGGATGAGCCTCCTCTACAGTAATAACATCCTCTCCTGTAAGTTCATAATGTACAGTACCTCTGTAAGCTACATTGGATAAGATTAAAGATGTAGCCCTAACAGTAAAAGGCTTACCTGCTCTAGTCAGCTTACCCCTCATGTTTAACTGCTCCACTAGCTCAGCCTGATTTAATCCCTCATTAACATACATATTGTAAATTTCCTCTACTATCTTAGACTCCTCAGGATGAGGTATAAGATGCTTTGTTTCATCTTTGGTATACCCATAAGGAGCAATGCCAAAAAATACTCCCTTTTTAATAGCCTGTATTCTACCTCTCCTTAATTTTCTCTTTGTCATCCTCATAAAATGATTATCCATCTCTGACTGTATTCCTAAGGTGTAAATATCATCATCATTCATAAAGTTGTAGGTCTTGTTAAGAGTAAAGAGCATTAAGCCCTCAGCTTTCATAAACCTTACAAATAGTCCAAAGTCTGTCCTATCTCTAGTAATTCTATCCTGATCTGTGCAAAGGACTCCATCATATATATTCCTTTTAAGCTCCATTAACATCCTTTGATACTCAGGTCTATTCCAATCCTCAGAGCTACCCTCCTCAGAGAATACCTCATAATCCATATTGTTAGCCTCTGCATAGTCAGTCAATAGCTCTAGCTGTCTGCTTATTTCCATTGCATCAGCATCCTTTAGTCTTGATTTCCTGACATAAATTGCCACAAGCTTTTTAATTGCCTTTGTCATCCATTTACCCCCTCTCAAATACCAATATTATCTAATCTAATACCAAGTATATACAGTTCTTTATTAAGATGCAAGATTTATTACATTGGATGATATTATTGATTTTGCTTCATTGACATATCTTGTTGAAAATGACCATAATAGTTAAGTATTAAAATGATTGGAGTTCTAACTAAATGAATAAATATATGACCAAACCTGAAATCACTATAAAAAATGATCCATGGGAGGCTTATTTAGATTTTAAGCAGTATGGTAAAACAGCTTTATCTAGCATAGAGATTACCACCACTCTTCTTTGTAACATGAGATGTAGACATTGTGCTGTTGGAGATACCCTCCTTTACAAAGACCCCAAAGCACTCCCATTAGAACTGTTACTTCAAAGGTTAGATGAGATACCTACTATGAGAACACTTAGTCTTACTGGAGGAGAGCCAATGCTTTCCTTAAAATCAGTAGAAAATTATGTCTTACCATTATTGAAATATGCTCAAAGTAGAGGCATTTACACTCAGATTAACTCTAACCTCACATTAGATATTGAAAGATATAAGATGATTGCACCTTATTTAGATGTATTACATATCTCCCATAACTGGGTAACTGAGGATGAGTTTATTGATACTGGCTTTGCCATGATGGAAAGAAAGCCAACAAGAGAACAAAGAAAAGCATTATTTGACAGAATGATTTCTAACTCTAAAGCTTTGTCTGATATGGGAGTTTTAGTTTCTGCTGAGACCATGATAAATGGCAGAACAGCACCTCACTTAGAAAAGATTCATAAGCAGGTTGTTGAGGAAATGGGCTGTAAAAGGCATGAAATTCACCCTATGTATGAAAGTGGATATGTAAGTAAACCTGCCCCTTCTGTTACGCAAGATTCATTACAATCTATGTACCCTAGCGATTTCGCGAGTACATTGGAAACAATCTCTCTAAAAGAAATGCGTGAAAGTATTCACCACCTTCTAGATATTCGAGATAAAAAAACGTGGATGCTATTTGGGACTCTACCCTTTTATGCTTGCTCTGAAAACGAAGAGGACTTGAGTTTAATCAGAAGACTTCAAACAGAAGAAAATGTTACAGTTCGTAATGACCCTGATGGAAGATCGAGGTTAAACATCAACCTGTTTGATGGCAATATTATCGTAACAGACTTTGGGGATGCTCCTGCACTTGGAAATATAAAAGACACGAGCTTACCGGATGCTTATGAAGCATGGAACGAATCAGCTCTTGCAAAAGAACTTAGCTGTCATTGTCCAGCTGTACAATGTTTAGGACCGAACGTACTTGTAAAACATTCTTACTATCAAGAAGTTGATTTCAAAAATAATACATCAAAGCTTTAAAGCGTTAAAAAGTTATAAACTTTACAAAAGTAAGTTTAAACCGTATAATAAGAGGCAAATATAGACTGTAGAAAAAGCATCGTTTTTTATATAGATAGAGGTGAATGATAATGGATTATAGCACGATGTGTCCGAAGTACGAAGTAGCCATGGATATTATCGGCAAAAAATGGACAGGACTCATCATTCGCGTTTTGATGGATGGCCCTAAACGGTTTAAAGACATCAAGTCCCAGATTCCCGAAATGAGTGATCGCATGCTTACGGAACGGATGAAGGAATTGGAGTCTGTGGGAATTGTGAAGCGTAACGTTTACCCAGAGACACCAGTGCGAATTGAGTATTCACTGACGGATAAAGGAAACTCTTTAAAAACAATCATCAACGCCATTCAAGACTGGAGCGAACAATGGGTGGACCATTGTTAAGCTACTCTATGTAAAAGGAGACATCTTCTGTATGTCTCCTTTTTACGATCTTCCTTGAATTTGATTGGAGTGGAAGGTGCGAGACTCCTGGGGGATTAGCGGGACAGGTGAGACTCTTAACAGCGCATAGCGCTAAGAGGCTCACCGCACGCCCCCCGGAAAGCGAGCATCCTGTAACGGAAATCAACCACTCGAGGACGTCATAGGTTAAACAAAAAGAAAGGACAGCTGATTAGGAGCTGTCCTTTTTTACATATTGCTTGTATGAAAACTAAAAGATACGTGGTCTTGAACCGGAATCCAAGCACCAATTCCTTGCTGTGTAACATTTTGAATAACGATCTCTCTTTTACCGCCTTTTAAAACGATATACACTTCTCCGTAAGTAACTCGTCCTCTTTCATTAACCGCTGGGACATAACTATCTAAATATCCTACCTGTTTTGGTGACACATGGTATACGTTTGATTTCTTTGTACCTGCGCCAACAGCTGTCTGAAACGATAAAGGTAACTTTGATTTTTCTGCTGCTGTGATGAGCATCATCTTTTGAACAGCTTCACTATTTGGAATTGATGCTGTAAGACCACCACTTACTTTTTTATGAGCCGTTTGGTTATAAGACAGTTTTGCAACTGCTTGTGCACCTCTGTTGTCTAAACGGTTCGTATTGATTTGTTGGTGTTCCCAGTTCACAGTCGTCTCTGTTGATTGATAAGACAATGGCCATTGACCTAAGTAGATTTTTGCACGGTACCAAAAAGCTACTTTCGATCCATTTATCGTTGACTCATTCAATAAACGAATTAAATCTGGATTTGTGATTGGAACGTCCGATGTTTTAAGCATAGCTTTCGCAAGCTTACTCGGTTCTAAGTAAGGAAGATCTTGAGCTGAGTTGGGATACGTGTTCTCTTTGGATATGCCAAGAACCGAACTCGGTATTTTAATATCTGCTTTTGGAGCAGCTTTTTCTATTTTTTCTGCTTGTTTTTGTTTTTGTTTTTGTTCTGGCTGTTGCTTTGTTTTTTCAGCTGCTAGTGCTGTATTGGATAACACAAAAAGCATGACAAATAACATAATAAAAATTCTCTTTTTCATAACATCCTCCTTTCCCCTATTTTTTTCTAACCGATAAAATTTATCCATGTTCCCTGCTTAGATCTCTCCGGATTTTGTTGGAAAATAAAAAACCCTAATTCTATAGGGAATCAGGGCATGGATTTAACGTTGAATTTCAAAACTTTCGGTGATGTTTATACTGTCTTTTACGGATTGCACCATCGAACAGTTTTTTCGAGTTACGTTTAATGCTTTCTCGACCTTCTCTTCTGATAATTCTTTTCCTTTGATCAAAAAGTGAAGGTGAATGTCCGATACTCGGTTTGCCTCTTTTTCTACTCTGTTGATCTTTGCTTGAACAGTGATGCCATCATACTGCATTCTCATACGCTCTAATACTTTACGTAGAACTCCACCACTGCATACGGCGATAGAAGAAACAAGAAGTTGAAATGGCCGATAACCATATTCAGCATTTCCGCTTATCTCGAGTGTTCCGTAATCTACCTCGGTTTCAAAACCATTTTCAGTCATCTTAAATTCCAAATTTACACACCCCTAATCTTGAACTTTACACTCAACTTTTTATGGTTTCCATTGTACAATGGTTTTAGTTTGTTTTGAAAAGGAGATGCTCATGCAGCTTTCTACGTATAAATTCTCAGTTTTAGTCAGCATTGTTTTTATATCAGGTTTCGCTCAAGGTATGCTGCTTCCTTTAATTGCAGTCATTTTTGAACAGGACGGTACATCTGCTTCATTAAACGGTTTCCATGCAACAGCACTTTATATAGGTATCTTGATCGCTTCTCCGTTTATTGAGAAGCCTCTTAGAAAATTTGGCTATAAACCACTCATATTAGCAGGACTTTTAGCCGTTGTACTCTGTTTTGCTATGTTTCCTGTTTGGAAAGTATTTTGGTTTTGGTTTGTTTTACGGCTCTTAATCGGTATTGGTGACCATATGCTGCATTTCTCTACGCAAACTTGGATTACGACAAGCAGCCCAGAAAAAAGAAGAGGCAGAAATATCTCTATATATGGGATTGCATTCGGGGCAGGCTTTGGAATCGGACCTCTTATGACAAAGATGCTGGAAGTAAACGAAAACCTACCTTTTTGGCTTGCTGCCGGTCTTTGTTTTCTTTCTTTTCTTCTAATGACGACGATTCGAAACGAAAGACCTGAAACAGAATCTGCTCGAACTTCTGGTATAACAGCCATCGACCGTTATAAAGATGTTTTGAAATTAGCTTGGGTATCTTTATTGCCACCATTTGGTTACGGTTTTTTAGAAGCGACTCTACATGGCTCTTTTCCCGTTTTTGCACTTCGTAACGGAATCAGCTTAGATTGGGTAGCAGTTCTCTTGCCAGCCTTCGTGTTAGGCAGCCTTGTTTTCCAGTTGCCACTTGGCATTCTCAGCGACAAGTTGGGTAGAAAACCAATCTTAATTTTTTCTTTTGTTTCGGGTTTCTTCTCATTTCTGGCAACATACTGGAGCATGAACAATTTTTGGCTTCTGATCAGTTTGTTCTTTTTATCAGGAATGTTTGTAGGATCAATGTTCTCTCTTGGAATCGCATTTATGAGTGATCTGCTTCCTAAATATCATCTGCCTGCAGGAAATATCTTAGCAGGCATCAGTTTTAGCATCGGAAGCATGTCTGGTCCCATGATCGGAGGAAGTTTCATAAGCTGGTTTGATGGAGGTGCTTTTGTATTTGCGATCTGCGGTATGTTATTTGTACTTTGCTTACCCATTCTTTTTATAAAGAATAAACATGAGATCGCGATAAAATCCAAAACAGCTTAGAAATAATATTTTTCTTTTTACACCATATTAGTAAAGCAGGATTTTTGACTTTAGTTGTTCAACCTTTAAACTAGAAATTAGATAAATTAAACTATCTTCAAAAACAAGGAGTAGATATTTTTATGATGAGTTTACGTTCGGATATGCCAGAACTTAATGGTGCTACACAATGGATCAATGGAGAAGTTTCGAAAGGTGACTTGATCGGAAATAAACCAACGCTTATTCACTTTTGGTCTGTAAGCTGTGGACTATGTAAAGATGCAATGCCCAACATTAATCAATTTCGAGATGACTATAAAGACGAACTGAACGTTATTGCGGTTCATATGCCTCGTTCAGAAAAAGATTTGGATATCGAACAAATTAAAGAAGTAGCAGCAGAACACGATATTACACAGCCAATCTTTGTGGACAACGATCATACTTTAACTGACGCGTTTGAAAACGAGTACGTGCCTGCTTATTATGTTTTTGATGCAGAAGGTAAGCTTCGTCATTACCAAGCTGGTGGAGATGGCATGAAGATGCTGACAAAACGTGTTAACCGTGTACTAGGAAAAGAAACAAAGTAAGCAAACAAAAACCGGACAGCTGTAATCGCTGCCCGGTTTATTTATAGTATTTGCTTTTATACAATAGCCATTATCTTAATAATCGTTCGATCCATCGGAAGATCATCGCTAAAAACTTATATAAAAATAGTCCTAGCATTGCTCCCATACCATTAAGAAAGATATCATCAATATCGAATATTCGTTTGAAATACTCATATTGAAGAACCTCAATAATGAAACTAGTACCAAAACCAAAAATGAATATAAAACGCCAAGAATTAAACACTCGGTAAATTAAAGGCAGCAACAAACCAAATGGTACGAACAAGAGCACATTTCCGATGATATTCTTCAGGATGAGCCAATCATCCTCACTTCTCCACATTAGCCTTATGCTGTCAAACAAAACAAGATTAGCGGATTTACCATATGCATACTCATTAAATGAAAAAAGAGTGGCTTTAATTAAGACTGCCATATATACGATAAAAACAAGTGTACCTAAAATGCTAAAGATGAATCTAACTTTTTTCATACTGCCTTTTCTCCTGCCTTTTTTAAAGAAATTCCCATAAGTGCCTTTTCAGTGTAACATGCAAAGCTCTTAAGGAGATACAGGTAAAAGACACTTTCTCCATTACCTATACACATTTCGCAGAATCCATTCAAAACATGTACTTCTTCTGTACTTTTTCACTGCCGTTTCTTAACAAAAAAAAGCCGCCCTGCTAAAGGACAGCTTCATACTTGTTCGCGTTCAGATTAATGAAAGTCATTTTTTTTGTTTGAGGATTTACTCGTTTTGTGCTGACTATCATTTTTATTGTTCTTATTGCTGTGGGTCTGTTTGTTGCTTTTTCCCATATCAATAATACCTCCTTAACGACAAGGTATGTATAGTTTTTCCTAGGATTCAGCTTTTAACAAGCCCCTTTTCTTGGCAAAATCAATCTTAAACTTATGAAACGTGGCATTTAAGACGCCTCCAGATAATAAGACGATACCAGTGAGATAAAACCAAAGCATGAGAACAATAATCGCTCCAATACTTCCATAAGTAGCAGAATAATTGCCAAAATGGTCAACATAAAAGGCGAAACCGAACGATACGATCTGCCAGAAGAATGTAGCAACTAGTGAACCGTACCAGATCTCACTATATTTCAGCCTTTTACATGGAGCTAAATAATAGAGAACAGATACAACAGTCGCGATAATGAGGAAACTAATCAACCACCGTAGCACTCCCCAGATCTGCAAGAACTCATCACTCAACCCTAAGTAAGAGAATGCTGCGTTCCCAAGCATCTTTCCGAATACAGGGAAAACGAGTGCAACAACAAAAGCGAAAATAACGCCAAACGTTAGGAATATAGCCAATAACCTTGTTTTTATGAAGCTTCGGCATTCTTCAACTCCGTATGCTTCATTTAAAGCCTTGATTACAGCATTGATCGCATTAGAAGCTGACCAAATCGTAGCTAGAATACCGATTGATAAAAGGCCGCCACTTCTTCCTTCTAATACAGCAAGTAAATTTTCTCGAACAGAATCCATCGCCTCTGATGGTACGAAGTGCTCTATCAGGTCGAGCGCTTCTTTTGGTTCTATAAAAAAGGCGCCAAGCGTTAATAAGAAGATTAGAAAAGGGAACAGCGAAAGCAAAAAATAATAAGCAAGCTGTGCTGCAAGTCCTGTTACATCTCCTCTTTGAAAACCATGCATGAATTCAATTCCAAATGCTTTGGCTTTCATATGTTTGAGTATATGCCATAACGTCAAAGTTCCTCTCACCCCTTACTTATTTTTATACATTTCCCTTTATCTTTCCCCTTCCTTAGGGTGATAAAAACTTTTTTCAGGATAAGTTTATAATTTTTTATAATGGGTAACTTAAGAATAATTCCATATTACAACCTACAAAAAAAAAGGAGGAATTTTAAATGAGTTTATTATGGGCACTTATAATTGGAGGAATCATCGGTTGGTTAGCAGGTCTTTTAACAGGGCGTGACGTACCAGGCGGAATCATCGGTAACATCATCGCAGGTTTCGTTGGTGCATGGTTAGGTGGATTATTATTAGGTGATTGGGGACCAATGGTAGCAGGATTTGCAATCGTTCCAGCTATTATCGGTGCAGTTGTAGTAGTACTTATCGTAAGCTTTATCATGCGCAGTATGCGTAGCCGTGCTTAATAAGATTTACTAAAACATAATCTTTTTCAAAAAGAAAAGCTGGCTAAGGTCGATCATTTATATGATTTTCCTTAGACAGCTTTTTGCTTTGTTACAATAATTAAGCCATTCATTTGGATTGCATAAAGTTTCTTGTTCGTTTAGTCGAGATGATGGTGTTGATTAATGCTCGTTCTTCGGAATTATGCTCGGTCACGATTAACGACCATTAACTTAAAATTTCTTTTTAAACACATAGCTCGGCATCTCATAATTCATCTTATCTGTATAAAAACGATGAGCGTCTAAACGGCTCACATTTGAACTTAGTGCAACACAATTACAGTTATTTTGAAGTGCAAAGGACTCCAAAAATGCAAGAAGTTCCTCTCCATATCCTTTTGATCGTTCGTTGGAATCAGTGATCAGATCGTACAAATAAATATGCTTTCCGTCGTAAAGATTAGTCAGCATCGCAAAACCCGCCAAAGCAACAATTTTCCCTTCATGAACATTGGCGAATAACGTATAACCTTCTTTCTCCATCTGTAAAAAAAGTTCATAAAAAAGGTCTTTTGAAAGATGTGTACGAAGCTGATTCATAACCGGAAAAGCATCACGTACTTCTTGTTCTGTTGATAATTGACGAATTTCACCCATCCGATATCCTCCTGATTATAACGATTCTCTATTCTTTATTTCTATAAGCAGCCTCTCACATCCGATTGTCACAAGATCATATACTTCTTGGAAATTACCTGTGAAGTACGGATCTGGAACATCCTCTTTTTCAACCTCAGGTACAAAGTCCATTAGTCTTGCGATCATACCTGTTTGGGTTTGCCCCGCCATCCTATGCATGTTACCGATATTCTCTGCATCCATACCAATGATATAATCGTAATCTGTTAGATCTTTAGTTTTAACTTGGCGCGCTTTTTGACCTTCATAGGAAATTCGGTTTTCTTTCAAGATATTCCTAGTTCCCTCATGAGGCGGTTCTCCCGCATGCCAGTTTCCTGTTCCAGCAGAATCAATCGAAATGATTTCAGATAATCCTTCTCGTTTTACAAGATCTCGAAAAATCGCCTCCGCCATAGGAGATCGACATATGTTTCCTAAGCATACAAAGAGTACTCTAATCATGAATCATACCCCTTTCGTCTTCCTTTTAAAGGTATAACAATTTCATCCAATAATAAAGGGGAAATATACACAAAAAAGAAAACCAGGTTGATCCCCGGTTTTATTTGTTCTGTTAACTATGCTGTTGAATATCAGAAATACCGTTTTAAGCATGACGTCTTTAATAAGCTGAACGCTCCGCGGAATGCATGCATCATGAACGATATTCTTCAGAATCCTTACAATTAAAGTTTGATGCTTTTCGGTATCCTTGGTTCTCTTCCCTGACAAGTTGATTGGAGTAGAAGGTGCGAGACTCCTGCGGGACAGGTGGGCAGGTGAGACACTTAAGAGGGAAACGAACAAATGTGGCTCACCGCCTGCCCCGCGGAAAGCGAGCACCTGGAACGGAAATCAACTACTCTCAAAAACAACAAAGAAAACACTAAAGTACATTTAATTAAGCCAAATAAGCCTCTCGAACGGACTCATTTGTAATGAGCTCATTCCCTTGACCGGCCATCACAATCTCTCCAGTCTGCAGCACATACCCTCGATTGGCGATCTGAAGAGCCTGAAATGCGTTTTGTTCAACTAGAAGAATCGTCATTCCTTCTTTATTGAGATCACTTATAATATCAAAAATTTGTTCTACAATAACAGGGGCTAATCCCATTGAAGGTTCATCAAGCAATAAGAGGCGCGGCTTTGACATAAGTGCACGACCCATGGCGAGCATCTGCTGCTCACCGCCACTCATCGTACCTCCTTTTTGTGTTAACCGTTCTCTCAACCTTGGAAAATAGTCGAAGACCTGCTCCATCCGTTCCTTGATGACTTTTTTGTCTTTTACGATAAAAGCGCCCATCTCTAAATTCTCTTTTACAGACAGTCTTGGAAAAATCCTTCTTCCTTCAGGAACATGCGCAATACCCGTTTGAGCGGTAATGTGCGCAGGTTGTTTAGAGATGTCTTTTCCTTCATAGATAACAGAACCTGTTTTCGGCAGAACCTGGCCGCTGATTGTTTTTAAAGTCGTTGATTTCCCCGCTCCGTTCGATCCGATTAATGTAACGATTTCTCCTTTTTCTACAGAAATACTAATACCTTTTAGCGCATGGATACCACCGTAATATGTGTTAATATCATTTAATTGCAGAATACTCATCGTTCTCCTCCTTACGCTGGTGTTACGGCACTTTTTCCAAGATAAGCTTCAATCACTTTGACATTATTACGGATTTCAGCTGGCTTTCCTTCAGCGATCTTTTCGCCATGATCTAATACAAAGATCTGTTCAGATATCTCCATAACTAGCTTCATATCATGTTCGATCAAAACGATCGTTACATCCAAGTCCTCTCTCATTCGATGGATAAACTCGGTTAATTCGCGTGTTTCTCTTGGATTCATGCCTGCTGCTGGTTCATCTAGCAACAAGAGTTTAGGTTTTGTAGCAAGTGCACGCGCGATCTCAAGCCTTCGCTGAGCTCCATAAGATAGATTCTGTGCATCTTCGTTCAGATGTTTGGCAAGGCCGACATATTCAAGCCAATGGTAAGCTTCTTCTTTGGCCAGCTGTTCTTCTTCTCTTACCTTTTTTGTTTGAAACAAAGTACCAACGATTCCCGCTTTCAACTGTTTATGCAACCCTACCATTACATTTTCAAGAACGGTAATGTTTGAAAAAAGACGTATGTTCTGGAACGTACGAGCAATACCGTGCCGGGAGATCTCATGTGGCTTCAACCCCACTAAAGAACTTGATCCGAGTTGCACATTCCCATTGTCCGGCTGATATACCCCGGTGATCAGGTTAAAAAAAGTAGTCTTTCCTGCTCCGTTCGGTCCGATTACAGCAGTTATCGAACCTTTTTCCACTGTCATATCTACTGAATTTACGGCAACAAGTCCGCCAAACTGTTTAGTAAGATTACTAACTGTTAAAATCGACATCTTATACCGCCTCCTATGCCTGAAACCCTTTGTCAGGTTCAACCGTAATCTTTTCTTTTCTGTGCTTTTTAGACCCCTCTTTAAGAGACTCTTCATCAAACACAGGATTTTTAGATGGTATTAACCCTTGAGGGCGATAGATGGCAAATATGATTAAAATCGCTCCAAAGATAAATCGTTGCATTTTTGCTGGAGCGAGCGCTTCTGGAAAGCTGATCACACCGTCAAGACTCAATTGATTTAAGTAATTTGTTACCTCTGTCAGTACCTGTAGATTTAGTATGGTAATTACGGCTGCCCCGAGGATTACACCTGGCACACTTCCCATGCCTCCTAAGATAACCATTACTAGAATGGTAATGGATTCTAGTAGTGTAAAACTCGTCGGATCAACAAATGTTTGTTTCGCTGCAAAGACAACACCCATCATTCCTGAAAAAGAAGCTCCGATTGCGAATGCTAAAAGCTTCGTACGCACAAGGTGGATACCCATCGATTGTGCAGCGATCTCGTTTTCTCTAACCGCTTTCCAAGACCTTCCGATTTTTGAGAACTCAAATCTTCTCACAGCTAGAATGACAAGAAACAAGATAGCAAGAACGATATAGTAGAATTGGTTTGGATATACAAACTGATACCCGAAGATCTCTGGTGGTTTAACAGATGCTAAACCCATTGCTCCATTCGTGATATTTACAGGCTTATCAAGGTTATTGAACACAATTCTAATGATCTCACCGAAACCAAGCGTAACGATCGCTAAGTAGTCTCCTTTTACACGAAGTACAGGAATACCTAATAAGACACCAAAAAGTGCAGCTACAAAGCATCCGATTAAAATAAAGATCCAAAAGCTCTCGCCCGATAACGGGAACGTTCCGAACGGCATAAAGTTAGCAGCTTGTCCTGTTGCAAAGATCCCATACGTATATGCCCCGATAGCAAAGAAAGCGACGAACCCGAGGTCTAATAAGCCTGCTAAACCAACTACGATATTAAGTCCCAATGCCATCGCTACATAGATACCTACAACGGTAGCCACTTCCATGTAAGATTGATAACCTGGTCCAGTGCTTGATACAAAAGGTATTACGCCGATGAGGACGACGCCTGCAATCAACCATTTTAGACGGTCTGGCAGCTCTGTATAGTACAGAAGCAATAATGAGAACAACATCAGCAGAAAAGCTGTTACAGATGCTTGAGCAAGATATAGGCTCAACGAGGTAATCAGGACATAAAGGACGAGTAGAATAATTTGTGCCAGCTTGTTGCCTTTTAATTTACTTGTCAGCTTATTCATCGCTCTTCACCTACACTTTCTCAGTAACTGCTTTGCCAAACAGTCCTTCTGGTTTGAAAATTAATACGACGATTAGAATGGCGAACGCAAATACATCCTTATACTCCGCGCCAAAGATACCACCTGTTAATAGCTGCAGATTGGCAGCTGCAAACATTTCTAAAATCCCTAACATTAATCCGCCAGCCATAGCACCGCGTATATTTCCGATGCCTCCAAGAACAGCAGCTGTAAATGCTTTTAAGCCTAGTATAAAGCCAATGTACGGATCGATCGTTCCATATTGCACAGCAAACAGAACACCCGTTGCTCCACCTAGAGCTGACCCGATAAAAAAGGTCAATGAGATCACTTTGTTCACATTGATAGACATAAGTGAAGCCGTTTCACGATCTTGAGCTACTGCTCTCATCGCCATGCCCCACTTCGTCTTATTAACGAAGAAGTCGAGTCCGATCATCATGATCACAACCGCAATGATTAAAATCATTGTAGACGTTTTAAAGAACGCATCACTAAACGAAGAGGATATGCTAGAAAATTTAATGGAAAATTGCTCATTAAACATGGAGGGACCTGTTAAGATATAATTTCCTCTTTTGTATTCTGTAATAAAACGAACGAGATCCTGCAGCAAGAACGATACACCGATCGCTGAGATCAACGTAATCAGTTTAGGTGAATTTCGGAGCGGCCTGTAAGCCATACGCTCTATTCCAACACCCATGAAACCGGTTAAGATCGACGTAACAACCAAAACAAGAATTAAAGCAAGAATGGCAGGCATCGCCGCCAACCAGCCCATTCCTGTCATAAGAATCAGCATCGCAACACCGATAAAAGCTCCAGTCATAAAAATTTCACCGTGGGCGAAATTGATGAGCTCTAGTATTCCATAAACCATCGTATAACCGAGTGCAATAACGGCGTAAATCGCACCAAGAGCGATTCCATCTACAAGAACTTGTGGCAGACTTTGTAAAATTTCAGCTAACATAAATATTCCTCTCTTTCACGTCTGGGGAGTATGTAAAAAAGAAGAGGGACATGGCCGTTGGGGTCATTCCCTCTCTTGTAAACATAAGTTTACTTACTGATTTCGCCTTCTTGAACGCCTGGATATTTAGCTTCACTGAACTTGTAGATGTAGACTTTTGCAAACTTGTTGTCACCGATATCATCAAACTCGACTTTTGTTACAACACCTTGGAAATCTTGAATCTTTCGGATTTCTTCTGCTACTTTTTCACGTGCAGGAAGATCTCCGTCACTTCCTTCGATCGCCGTCTCAAGTCCTTTTAATAGTACGCTCATAGAATCATAGCCATAAGCTGAATAAGACTCTACGTTTTTGTTGAACTTCTCTTTGTATTTAGAAGAGAAATCTTTACCTTCTGTTGATTTGCTTGCATCAGCTGCTACAGAAGTATAATAAACGTCTTTTACAGAATCGCCCGCGATTTCAACTAGAGTAGACGAATCCATTCCATCTCCGCCCATGAATGGAAT
Source organism: Fictibacillus norfolkensis (assembly GCF_014836645.1). Lineage (GTDB taxonomy): Bacteria > Bacillota > Bacilli > Bacillales > Fictibacillaceae > Fictibacillus > Fictibacillus norfolkensis. Next base: position 229,119 of record NZ_JACSQM010000006.1, on the reverse strand, counting down.
CTTAATTCCTTTGTCACGAGCTTGTCTGATCAACTGGCCGCCTTCTGTGTATAATCCACCAAAGAACACTAAATCAGGTTTCTTTGATAACACTTGTGTAAGTACACCATTAAAGTCTTTCTCACCAACGGTAATTCCTTCGTAACCAAGAATTTCTGCTCCAGCCTCTTCTGCTGCCTCCTTAAACGCATCAGCAAGACCTGTTCCGTACGCCGTTTTATCTTGGATAACAAAGATTTTCTTTGCTCCTAATTTATTGATTGCAAAGTCTGCACCTGCAGGGCCTTGGAAATCATCACGAGCTACGATACGGTTCACTGTTTTGAGTCCACGATCCGTTACCTCTGTCGCAGTATTTGCTGGAGAAACCATCGGCACTTTATATTTTTCATAAACTTCAGATGACGGGATGGAGACGCCTGAATTCAAGTGACCCACTACCCCAAGGATTGATTTATCTGAACCGATCAGCTGTGCATTTGCTACACCTTTTTTAGGATCTGCCTGATCATCATATGGTTGGAGCTGGAGCTTGTACCCTAAGTCTTCGAACTTCTTCTTGTTTTCTTCCAGCGCCAGTTGCGCACCAAGCTTAATAGATTCCCCTAGTGTTGCACTACCGCCAGACAGCGGAGTTTGCGTTGCAATCTTGATTACCTTTCCGCTTCCTCCCCCTCCATTGCTTCCTTCTGAACCGCCAGAAGAATTACAACCTGCCAAAAGTCCTAGTGATAATGCAGAAACCGCTAATACTTTTAACCCTCTCTTAATCCCCACCTAAAATCCCCCTTGTTTGAATATTATGATAATTTCCACTATTTAAAAAAATAGTACATGAAGAAAAGGGATTAGACAACTAAATTTTTGGAAAAATAGAATTTTTATGTTAAATTTAAAAGTTTTCCCTATTATTCAACATATTTCTTTATAGTTCGCCCATCTAGAACTTTAGTAGGAATAAAAAAAGACTCACCGTTATATACAGTGAATCTTTTATGAATATATTTATTTGTTCAAAATCTTCACATGATACTTTCGAGTTCGTGGACCATCAAACTCACAAAAATAAACACCCTGCCAAGTTCCTAAGAGGAGCTTGCCGTTCTGAATAAACACAACTTGCGAAGAACCAACGGTACTTGCTTTAAGATGTGAAGCGGAGTTTCCTTCAGCATGGCGATACTTCGGGTGTTCCCACGGATATACCTCATCCAAGCGCATTAGCATATCATGAACAACATCAGGATCAGCATTCTCGTTAATTGTTATTCCTGCTGTCGTATGCGGACAGTATATGTACATCACCCCATCGTTTACACGCTGCTCCTCCAGATAAGCCTCCAATGTACTCGTAATCTCATACATCTCATTTCTTTGATGCGTTTGTATCGTAAAAGTTTGAGTCATTCTTATCCCTCCTCATTCTCTTTATTTGATAGCCCGGTATGAAAATCCTTTTAATATTAATGTGAATATGTTTCATTTAATGTGAAATTAATTCATTTTACGTGAAATTATCGAGATTAACGTGAATATATGTGAAATAATGTGAAATTAATTTTGGGTGTGTGTTTTAAATGCACATACTATACGTTTGTGCTTTTCAAACGGACAAGCATGAAGTAATGAGGTATGAAAAAAGGAATGACTCAAAAATTAGCGTCATTCCTTATCACATCTTCTATTTACGATGAACGCGCGTGCGGTCACCGGCGATTTTTTTCCATTTTGCTCTTTCGGCATTCGCTAACTTCTGATCTTCTTTGCGTGCGAAGTAAGCTAATTCACGCTGAAGTTTTACATAACTGTTATAGCGGTCTTCTTTTAACTCACCTGTTTCAATCGCTTCCTGCACTTTGCACCCTGGTTCATTTTGATGGGTACAATCACGAAAACGGCATTGTTCCGCATATCCTTCAACATCCTGAAAGCTTTGGCTTAAGCTGCTGTCGCCTTCCCACAATTGAAGCTCTCTCATTCCTGGAGTATCGATTAAGATTCCACCACGATCAAGAACAAGCAGTTCACGATGCGTGGTCGTATGCTTTCCTTTTCCATCTTCTTCACGAATAACGTTCGTTTTCAATACCTCTGACCCGAAAAGTTTGTTTGCAAGCGTTGATTTTCCAACACCCGAGGAACCTAATAGAGCAACGGTTTCACCCTCTGTAATATATGCTGCAAGCTCATCAAGACCCGAACCTGTTTCTGCACTAACTGCAAATGTAGGAACTCCAAACGCAATGTTTTCCACTTCATCTAAGAACTTTTGAACATCGTCACAAAGATCCGCCTTGCTTAAAACGATAACTGGAGTCGCACCGCTTTCCCAAGCCATTAACAAATAGCGTTCGAGTCTACGAAGGTTGAAGTCCTGATTTAAAGCATTTACTAAAAAGACCGTATCAACGTTTGTCGCGACAATCTGTTCATCTGTTGTTAAGCCTGCTGCTTTTCGAGAAAATTTACTTTTGCGCGGCAGTATGCCGTGAACGTAAGCTTTTCCTTCTTGCGGAATTGCCTGAACAGCGACCCAATCTCCAACTGCTGGGAAATCATGACGCCCTGTTGCATTAAAGCGAATCTTCCCTGTGATTTCACCTAATAATTCACCATGCTCTGTCAGAACACTATAGAGTCCTTTATGCTCTACGCTTATTCTTCCTGGAACAAGATCTTGATTTTCATATGTTTGAAACGATTCTTCAAATGTTTGATTCCAACCTAGTGATTTTAAATTCAATGTAATACCCTCCGAATAAATGTTGTCATTTTTTTATAAAACTCTTCCTAATACATTGTTGTCCTAGTATGTGGTTGATTTCCGTTCCAGGTGCTCGCTTTCCGGGGGCGTGCGGTGAGCCACCTCGACGCTATGCGCCCTTAGGTGTCTCACCTGTCCCGCTGATCCCCCAGGAGTCTCCCACCTTACACTCCAATCACCTTTTCAATGGAGAAAATAGAACAAAAATTATTTCATAGAAACAAGGATTTTAGTAAAAAGTCTTTCTTACAATAGAAAAAGAACCTAAAGATATACTTAGGTTCTTTACCGAAAGAAAAGTACACAAATACCCCTCTTCATATAAAAAACCATGGCACTGTTGTACAGCCCATGGTTAAATGACAAATTTAAGCGAAGAAATTACACGCAAATAAACTACTAGCGATTCTTCATTGTCCCAATAGGCTGTACATAAATTACACTCTCTGAAGTCAATCCATTAAGCTGTCTCATGATACATACCTCCTTGGGTTTCATTAAGATTAGTTACTTTACTTCTACACTATAGCAGGATATGCATAAATTGTAAATAGATGCATATTTTTATTTTTGAACAGAAGTATTCTGATACCCTTCAATGATCCTTTTGATCATAGGCATATCCATATGAAGTGGTAGAGCTTCTATTTCTTCTAGCATTTGTTGAGTGTTGCTGTCATCAAACGTAATGTTTCTGTTCAAGTAGTTTTTATAAACGTCAATCACGCTGTTGAGAAGCATTTCTTCTTCATTTAAAGAAGGCTCATAATCGTACGGAGCAAGCTTAAAGAGTTCGAGTCCTGCTTTTTCCCTCATAATCTGAAAAACATCTTCACTAAGCGGAGGATTGCTATTTGTAATATGGTAGATCTTGTTTTCTCTTCCCTTTTTGAGAACAGCAGATAAAATATTTGCTACATAATCAACAGGAACAAGATTCTGCGTACTTCCCTCTTCACACAATAAGTGGAATACACGATTCCCCAAACCTTTTCTTTGAAATCTCTTCTTAAAGACTTCCAGGCTACGGAGTAATCCATACAGGGTAAACTTAGAATCTGCTTCTCCTGTTTTAGAGTCACCAATAATGATCGCCGGTCTTAAGATACTTACGTTAAAACTATCTGTAAACTCCATACATAGATGTTCAGCTTTACACTTACTTTCTTCATATGGATTATTGAATGTATTGTTCAGACTGTGCAATTCTTCTTTAGCAAATTCGTCTTTGCCAAGAGTATAGGCTGTGCTCACATAATAAAAATGCGCAACACCCATTTTCTTTGCAGCATGTAGTGCATGTTGTGTACCTGTATAATTTATTTGAAAAAGTTCATCTTTAAGGTCCAAGTCAAATTTCACAAGAGCTGCCATATGATAAAACACATCAATTTTATCTGAAAGTTCTTGCTCCGCTTCCTTCGTCATTCCTAAGTGAGGAGCGGTGATATCACCTTGAATAATATGAATAACGCCGTTCAAATCAGCTGTCTTGTGAAGAAGCTGTTCAGCTTTTTGTAAGTTTCGCGCTAACACATAAAGTGTATGACCTTCACGCGCCAAGTTTTGAATTAAGCGACCACCTAAAAAACCAGTTGCTCCGGTTAAAAATATATTCATTCAGCTGTTCCTTCCTATTCCTATATCAGCATACTTCTGCTTATATAGTACCACAACATTACTTGTATGTTGCCGGTTTCAAGAGATATGCTAAATAAAGCCCAAAAATAAAAGCTGCTAAAAAGCAGCCTTATTTTTCATCATCAGGTTTAGCAATATTAACAGCGGGCATCTCACTATTCATATAATCAGTGGGATGGCCATCAGTCTGTTGATTCTCATCATAAAAATAAGCGTTGATCTCTTGTTCTGCATGAGCAGTCGGATCTTCAATAGGTTTATGATTCTTGCGTTCTTGGTCCATAGCTAATCTCCTTTTCCACATGTTTCACAAGCTTTAAATACTTCCTCATACTGAAGTTTTTCATTCGCATCAAACGTATGGTTGCTAAATTGAACAATACCTTCTTGATCGATAACAAAACATGATCGAATGGCAGTTCCATTCTCTTCGTTAAGAACACCGAACTTTTGCGTTACTTTTTTATGCCAATCGGCTAAAAGGGGGTAAGGTAAAGTTCCTAGAGCTGCCGCAAAGACATTATGTGAGTATATGTGATCAACACTGATCGCAAGCACTTCTGTATTGGCATCTTCAAAGCGTTTGTAATCCTCTTTCCAAGAGGTTATTTCCTTAATTCAGCCAGGTGTAAAATCTAGCGGATAAAAAGCCACAAGGACATTCTTCTTCCCTTTAAAGTCTGATAATGAAATATCTTTTTTTAATGTAGAGGGTAACGTAAAATCGGGTGCAACATCACCTTTTTGTAGCAACTATCCCACCTCCTTGCGTCTTTAAGAATATACTTCCCCGAACATATAAAAGAAAACGTTGGAATATATAGTCATTGATCGAAGATTTTACTTGGATGGGTTACACTATTGAAACCTAAACAATGGATGTACGTAATTATAGTATTGAAATAGAGGAGGAATTTTCATGAGAAGTGCGAATCCTGCTTTAAAAGGCTCAACTTTTGAGAAATTCAGGGGAACGTCTTTTAGCAAGAAAATGACTTTATCAGGAACAGTAAACAAAACGTTTATTCTGCTGCTTGTTTTGATGACAACCGCCATATATACATGGTATCAATACAATCTAGGTAACCCCGTCGGTCATTTTATCGTGATCGGTTTGGTCGGAGGTCTTGTTACAGCATTAATCGTTGCATTTGTTCCTAAAACAGCACCATTACTTGCACCGGTATATGCTGCACTGGAAGGTCTTGCAGTTGGGGGAATATCAGCCAACTTCGAGGCTCAATTCAATGGCATTACATTGCAAGCTGTCGCTTTAACATTTGGAACGTTGTTTGCCTTATTGCTCGCATATATGTTTAGGATCATAAAAGTGACTCACAATTTCCGATTGATTGTTTTCTCAGCGACTATGGGAATCATGCTTGTTTATCTCACTAGCTTTATCTTAGGCTTTTTCGGAATGAGCGTACCTTATCTACACAGCACAGGTCCTATCGGGATTGGAATTTCACTGTTTATCGTTGTGATTGCCGCATTAAACTTAGTGTTAGATTTTGATTTCATAGAATATGGAGCAGATCGGGGAGCTCCTAAATATATGGAATGGTACGGTGCTTTTGGGCTCATGGTCACGTTGATTTGGCTGTACTTTGAAATTTTACATCTGCTTGCAAAATTAAGAAGAAACTAAAAAAGAGAAGCCGACAAAAAGGCTTCTCTTTTCTTACGTCAGTATGTTCATCCATCTGTAGATCGTCCAGCATCCTACGCCTATATTTACTGCATATAATGCCGCTAGCATGACTTTGTTATGATGAGTAACAAGCTGCACGAAATATAACGTTCCCCATAGGATGAGAATAAGCAATGCCCAAATAAGGCTGCTATCATTACCTTGCATGACTGCTCCATAGCTAAAGATCCATGTATATGGAAGTAACAGGCTTCCTGTAATAAAGTACATGCTATGAACACAGTGGGTTTGAAGTTTGTTAGCTAGAGGTGCTCCTTTAATCATTACCCCATAAAGCAAACAAATCCCAATGGCGATACCAAGGAAGAATCCGATCTGAAAGATTTCAAAAAAGAAAACTGGCAGTACAGAAAATGCCTCCATCCAAAACAATCTGCTAAAAAAGAGAATCGTTAATCCGAACAACGTATAAGGAATGGAATAAAGCGTGCGAATTCCCTTCCAAACTGTATGACTTAATAAGAGTAAGCCATAAATAAAAAACAAAAAACCCAGCAGTTTGCTGGAAAAAAGCATCAGGAAACTGTATAAACAGAAAAGAACGGCAAACGCAATATGATAGAAGTAATCATATTTTGTATGCCTAGCTTTTTCGAACGTATTATTTATTAAAATCATGTTGCACCTGCCAAGACTAGTCGTGTTTATACATTTATCGTCAAAGACTGGTTATTTTTCAAGTTAGTCCTTTGGCACTTTAACCACGCCTCTAATGTGCCAGAGATGAATAAGCTCTAATCGTTTTCGATATTGTTTCGCCTGAAGCCTTCCTTTTTTGTATCTTTTCTTCAATAGCTGCATATAATCTTCAATCTTGATATGATAGTCATCCATTCTTTTACCCACCCTCACCAATTATCTCATTGTCATATTCCCGAATTTAGTCGAAATGTAACATGAAATTTTAAATAAATGAGAAAAAGTAAGAAAAAAGGATTACTCTCCTAATTGCTTAATATCGTTCAATAAATCAGTGTACACTTTCACATCTTCTAACAAACCACTCTTCTCCAAGAAATCAGGGGTTAGTTCTCCGTTCTCTACCGCAGTTAAATATTTATCTATTCCATCTTGGAACGTTTGATTCTGTTCCATCACCTGATTATGAATATCTTCAAATACTGAAGGGGGTGATAGTTCATTAAATTCTTCAATCGTCGTATTCATTTCTTGGAGTGCTTTCTCTAACTCAACACGTGCATTCTGATCTGAGACAGCTTTTTCAGCTAATGAAGGAATTTCTTTAGAAAATTGTTGAACATCGTTAATGTATTCAGTTGCTTCTGGTACATAATTAATACCGTTCGTTACGTCTTCCACCGCTGAACAGCCTGTAAGAACACTGAATGATAAAAGAACTGCCAATAGTGTTTTTTTCATATGATCTCCTCATTTCGTTTGGATTTACTGTATTTGAATCTGCTTGTATTCGAATTTCCACTTATTATTTTATACGAGTTTACCGTAAATAAGTTTCGAAATAGGACATTCTAATACTAGTTCAAACAGAAAGGCTGATTAACATGGTTAAAAAAGATAAAGAAAATGAAGGTAAAAAAGATCTGTACTTAGACGTTGACCGGATGATGAACGAAGGAATGGCCGGGGGTACGGTAGCTGACGGAAAAGATTTAAATCAGATCGGCTATGATTCAGGAATAACTGAACAAGAAGAACCACCAGTAAAAGTAGACAAAAACAAGTAGAGCCGCTCATGATGAACGGCTCTACTGGTTTATGATTTTAACTTATTTATACTATGCAGTACGTCATGATATCGCTGATCGAGCTCACCTTTTTTATTGATATCTGAGCAGGTGGAAAGCTGACTGATCAGTTCCGTCATCTCGAACTGCAGCTTTAACAACTCATCACCATCGTGATTCAGATCATTTTGGGTTCCGCTCCGTTGCTTCTTAAACTCTGTATAGTCCCCTTCAAACCAGTATGCTTTAGGTGGCTCCAGCTCTAAAATGTGTGTAGCTGTCTTTTCCATTAAATGTCTGTCGTGTGTAGCCAAGATAAACGTACCAGGATAGGCTACCAAGACTTCTTCTAACGCTTCTCTTGTAAACAAATCCAAGTAGTTGGAAGGCTCATCTAACAATAATACATTGTAGTCACTCAAGAATAGTTTCGCTAAAGCGGTCTTCATCTTTTCGCCGCCACTTAATACTTCTACTCTTTTGTATACATCCTCACGTTTAAACAACATTCTAGCTAAGACTGTTCTCACCCATGTTTCATCGTAAAGACTATGTTCCATCACGTTCTCAAGAATGCTTTTTAGTGGATCTAAAATATTTAGATGCTGGTGAAAGTAGCCTACTTTGAGCTGATTGGACTTTGCGATCGCTTCATTTCCGTTATAGATTTCTTGAAGCAAGGTGGATTTCCCGGTTCCGTTCTTGCCTGTCAAAACGATCTTCATCCCCGGTTTTACGGAGAACGTAAGATTGTTAATCAGCTGCTTCCCATTAAATCCTAGAGTGAGATCTTTAACAGCTAACACTTGCTTACCATGAATTCTAGAGAATCGCTGTATGTCGAATTCAACATTTTGCTGTTTCTTTGGCTTTTCTTTTTTTTCGAGCATTTCAATTCTTTTTTCGATTACTTTTGATTTTTTCTCAAGTGAACGCTTTGCATTTTGAAGTTTTCCTTTGCCTAACTTTGCTTCACTATAAGACATGCGTGATGGTTTGTTCTTCATGTCTTTCGCTTTAACCGCTTTTTCAATAGCCGTTTTCTCTAGCCTTGTTTTTTCTTTAACATATTGTTCATATTCAAAACGCTTTCTCTTTAGCTGCTGATCTTTTTGGATCAGATAATCTGAATAGTTGCCTTGAAAGGTTGTAAACGTTTGTTGATCCAGTTCAATAATCTTTGTACAAACCATATCTAGAAATACCCGGTCATGAGAGACGAGTAATAGTGTTCCTTTATAATGTTGAAGTATATCTGCTAGCTGATCCATTCCTTCAACATCGAGATGGGAAGTAGGTTCATCTAAGATGAGGATATCAGGATCTTGTTCTAGTGCAGCAGCGATTTGAGTACGCGTTCTTTCACCACCACTCATCGTGTCATACTTTTTGCCCTTCAGATTCCATGCTGCCTCACTTTTTGAAGTAATACTTTGCTCTTCTTGTTCAAACTGACTCACGATCGCTAGTGTTCCATAATGTTGGACGGTTCCAGCATCTCTTTCCTCTGTTTCTGCCAGCAATTTGAGAAACGTTGACTTTCCAGTACCGTTCAAGCCAACTAAACCCACTCGGTCGTGAGCAAAAAGCTGAAACGGTTCTGTTTGTTTTAAAATTAAATTCCCATCATATGATTTTTCTAAATGCTTCGCTTCTAATAAAAGCATAAAAAAACCTCCCCTATTAACTAGAGAGGTCTGCCCAAACCAAAATACGTATCACAAAAAAACACGCAATAACACGTTTTTTTGCAACAAAAAAACAGGCCTGTAATGAAGTCCTAAAAATGGGCAGAGAAATCCTATCTAGCGTTCTACTTTTTTATTCAAGTAAATGGCTAAAATCAGATTAATTGCGCATTGGACGTATACACCTGTTCCTTCCGTTGTTTTCCTATATTGTAAGGTAGTTCATATCCGGCCGTCAAGAACTGCTCGCTATTCTTGCACCCAATTTAAGTTTACCTTTCGCTGATTTGCTCCAGGTCGTGTATCTTTTAATAAGCGAATGAATAATAACCCTTTTCGATAAAAAGCCTGCACAGGCTCTTGAAGAACTTTTTCGGGTAAATGAATCTCTCGATTAAAAGTACCGAGTTGAAATTCCTCCGAACTTAAGTGATAGGAATCTAACGTCAGTGATAACTTTCCTTGTACAGTCAGCTTGAACGGATCGACCATAACTTCAACATCCTCTGTGCGGTTCAAACCGGGAAGTGCCAATACACAGCATATTTCCTGTGGTGTGTCATAAATGTTGCAAAGCGGACTTTCATTATTTTGTTTAGCATTCGACCTTTGATTTTGATTTGGTGTAAAGAACTGATCACCAAAATATTCTTCGGCCATCCTTTTCCAGTCCATCATTTGTTTCCAAGTGTCCAATTCAATCACCTCTTATGAAGGCGGCCCTAAAGGAACAGAAGGAGCAGTATCCGGATCCGGAATCTGAGGGGCAGGACCTGTAAAACCGCCTGTGTTAAATGCTTGCGATATCGGCTGTATAACCCCGGCGCTTCCTATTTGGAGCACAGATGAGTTTTGTATGCCATCTACTCTTATCTGTTGAATAACGATCGTCTGACTAACAAAAAGGTTCATGTTTCCTCCTCCTCACTTTCCGGATAAGGATTCGTAAAAAAATTACGAATATGCTTTACACGTGATTGAAGCTTTATATCATTAACCGATCCAATATGAAGGATTGATGAACTGGACACTCCAAGGATATCTATTTTCCCAACTCTTATATAAGGGTTTGCATGATACGTTTGTTTTATTTTGTACACTGGACAAACTGGAACTAATACGGGCTGTGAAAAAACTTTGTATTTGCTGTATGGAACATTGAACGTCCCAAACTTTGTACTTTCTCTCTGGATAGCAAGAGCTGCAGAGTAACTATTGATCTTGTCAGTATCTCCTGTTTGTAGGACACCTGAGTTAGCAAGAGAATTTAGGATGACACAGTCTACAACGGATGTTCGATACATAGTGCACCTCTTATAGGGGAACGAGTGATGTACCTAAAACCAATGATTCAGGAGGTGTGTCGAATGCAGATCCTAGACTGATACAATCTGTATCTCCGATTAATACGACCGATGACAGCCCCACGCCTATGATGTTAATCTCTCCCACAAACAACTCATGATTGGTTACGCAAAATTTCACTTTCATCCCCTCCAGTAGACTTAGAATCTCTCAAATGCACAATAAAAGTTTCGATTCCACGATAGATGTCCTCTTTTGTTTTTTGGATGATATCTCTTCTGCCCCGCTCATCTTTGGGTTCATATTTTGTTAGATAGTGCTTGATTCTTCCTGGAACTTGCCGCTGTACATCTTCTAGTATGAAGATTCGATAAGGTTCATCTAATGGAATGTTCATTTTACTTTCAAGTGACTTTAAATATACGGGAGCTTCTTTCTCAAAAAAACCATCCATCACTTGAATCATCTCTCGGTAGTTTGGATTTTCGATCGTACTTCGTTCCATCTTTCCTGGCATCTGAAGGGTATTCTGACCAATATTGAACTGTTCGATCAAGTCTTTGCTATCAGTAGAAGACCCAAGTCCAATGTGCAGGGTGCCTTCGAGTTTTTCTATCTTTAATTGATCAAACTTATATTCAATGTTTTGAGGTTGGGACGATAGATCGCTCACTTGTTTCTTTAATGCTTTTATCTGATCTTCTAAGTCTCTTATCTTATCATTCTGATCGAGAATCATCTGTTGAAGCTTGCTCAAGTAATAGTTGCTCTCTTCATTCATACAATCAGCTCCTTAGTTAGATGTATGCCTTCTACCTAAGGAATTTGCTTGTTGTTTAAAAATTTGCTGCCGCATTGCTGTCATTTACATCAGGGTCTTGCGTAAACGTAACATTATAGCCGTTCTCTAGACGAAGATTATCCCCTGTATTGAAAGATCCCGCACCTGCATACGTTTTTGCGTAACTGACTGGGCAAATGGTCTGGACGTCTCCCACATGAAAAACGCTGCCGCTCGATATGGAGTTTACTGATACAGATCCCACAATTGCTGGCATATACGTTCATCCCCACTTTCAAGTACTTCTCACATAATATGCATCCGCCCAATCTTTTGTGCCTAAACCTTCCCATTCACCTTTAGGCTTCTACCTACATAACTTATCTGTAAAGGACGACGTCACAATCGTTTATTTTTTAGAAAAAGGGAGGTGCTAAAAGTGCCCTGTTTAATTGTAGCTCCTATCAATATTAATGCGGCAGAAGGGGTTGTAAATTTTGGTGATACGCTCGTCATCAACCCCAAATCAACAGGCAAAGGATACAACGGCTCTGGCGGAGGAAACACAGGGAATTTTATACAAACAACAAACGTAGTTAACGCAACAAACACTTTAGATCCTGATATTTTCGATTCTAATAATGCCGGCAATGCTTAGGGGGTATAAAGATGTTAGGCAAAGGTCCAATGATGCCTTTTTTTAATAACCGTTCTATGGATGACTGGCTAAATTCTTTTGAGCAATACGTCAACAAAGGGCTCAATCAGTTCGAGAAATTTGCAGACCAGATGTCGTTTGAAGTGGATACAGAAGAAACAACAGACGACTACAAGATTCGTGCAAATCTAAAAGACTATAATCCTGAAGACCTTCAGATTGAAATCCTCAATCAAGGACTTCAGATTAAAGCACAACGCGAAGAAGTACGGTCAACAAAAAATAAACGGACGGGGCACTTTCAACAAAGAAAGGCAATGAAACGAACAGAGCGATTCGTCCAACTGCCTTTCATGTTTCGAAACGAAGATGTTAAAGCACAATATACGAATGGCATCTTAACCATCTCCGTTAACAAAAATGGCGGAGAAGTTATGAATCCGACTGTACCTATACAAGTCGTGACTAATTCAAGTGATAATAGTGTTGAGAAAGACAGTAATGCCAACAATACTGCCAATGTAGTTACGAACAACGGGCAGTTTGAAGAGTAGGTGCAACATTTCGTTTTCTTACGTATATTAATGCCTATAAAAAATGCTGACAGAAAAGGTGATATGTTCATCCTTTTCTGTCAGCTTTTCTTTTATCTTCCTATTGTAGGCGCAATCCACACCTCGCCGGTTCCTTCAAAAACGTGCAAGTAACCTTCACCGCTTGTTGCAGATCCGATGATTGAAGAGGATGCTCGTTTTACAGAGAAATCGATATCCCCTTTTCTTAAGAGCGCAAAGTTCCCATCCACTTGCAGTTTTTCGTCATGAAGCTGTATCTTCATAATCTGTTGAAGCGGAACTGGACTCTGAAGCACACAAAATCCTGAGCCTCTTAATCTCGTTTGAAACAGCCCGTCCTCTCCTTTTATAGAAGATGTTAGTTTTTGTCTAGCTACACCCAATTGCACAGACGGTTCTGCCGCATAAAACATTCCGCGATCTGCAACAACTTCTTCGTCGTTTAAGTTTAACAATAAGTAATGACCATACGACGGCTCTAAGTAGATTTCTCCCGTCCCTTCATACAATGGTTTAAACAAAGATTCTTCCGTTAAAATATTGGAAGCCATCTTCTTCATGAACCCTCCAACTCCACCGGCATTGCTTTTCAATCCAAGATCACCTTTCATAAACTGCAATGCTCCCGCTTCAGCTTGAACAGCTCCTTGGCGCAATGTGATCCGAACTTGTTTTAACGATATTCCCGTTTCTTTGGCGTAGTAAGAAGAACTTGAACCTGCACTTGTTACAGGCAACTGCTTATATTCAAGGACTTCAAAGGTTGCTCGACGTCCTTCTTCTTTTTCGATAACGTTAAAAAGTGATTCATTCATAACCATCAGCCTCCTCTTTCTAGCATAACAAACTCTGACTTTGTTTAAACAAAGCGTGGTATAATTCACACAAAGATATTGGCTAACGCCAAAAGAATATGAGAGAGGCGTGATTTGACGTGCAAAACAAAATCATTCTTGTAACAACTGACTCATTTGGTACTGGCAATGATCCTGCTCTTGGAGAAAACGTAATGGAAACGTATTTTACGGTTTTGAAGCAGCAATCTGATCTTCCAGCTGCTATCTTTTTCATGAATCGTGGTGTTTATTGCCTCACAGAACAGTCTCTATGTTCGCTGCATCTTAAGGAAATTGAAGATAAGAGTGTTAAAGTATTCGCCTGCAAAACATGTGTTGATCACTATAACGTAGAAAATGAGCTTGCTGCTGGAGAAATTTCAGGAATGGCACATTTTGTAGAACTATCTGCTACATATGAAGTTATTACGATTGCATAATATTAAAGAATTTTAATAGCTTTTACCACATTCGATGTTGTGATTTGAATGTCGTTGATTTCCGCTCCAGGTTGCTCGCTTTCCATGGGGCGAACGGTGAGCCTCCTGCCGCTTTGCGCCATTAGGAGTCTCCACCTGACCGCTCGTCCCATAGGAGTCTCGCACCTTACGCTCCAATCCACTTGCAATGAAGTGAAGAAAAAATTCAAGGGCAACAATCCTCGAACAAAAAATAAGATGATTTATTTTAACGGGTTCTCTTTTGGAAGAGAAAATCGTAATTCGCAAGCCAATCAACAGCTGAATTAGCACTATAATTGGATATGTAAATGACATTAAAAACGACCAGATTTTTGTCTGGTCGTTTTCCTAAACCCTTTTTCAATTAAAGCACCCGATTATTGAATAGATTAGTTAGATTAGGTATTAAGAAAATATACCAAAACAAATACAATTGGTATGGCAATTGCGGTATAGAAAATGGTTTTACCTGTAATTCTTACCCCTACGCTCTCTTTTACCTTACCGAAAATCAAAAGAATCATACAAACAATCATTAAGCCTAATAAGAAATAAGTAAAAGGATTTCTAGCAAAAATATATTCTCCGTTAGGTAATTTTGTAGATTGGGTAAAAAGAAGTAAAACTATTACTATCATCGAAGTACCCGGACCCCAAAAGTACCAATCTATTTGTTTATTCTTCATATTTACACCTCATTAATGTTGAAAATTCCATTTAAACTATAGATTTATTATTCAACAATCCTGCCCGTTTGTTGAATAAGGAATGCATATTAATATTCTTGTTATATATTCAATTTAGCCGTGGTCTAATCCTTTTTCGCCGTAATAAGTAAGTCATTTATCAAGTGATTTAGCATACCAAAAAACAGCGAGACAATAATTATTGTCATCTTGCCAAAACGTATACGAATTAGGGTGCTAATTATGGTTATAAAAGTAGTGTGATTTTACCAAAACCCATATTTATCAAAGAAAAAAACGCAACGAATGCCATTGCGATTTATATTGCTAATTGCTAATTAATTTTATATGTTTTTTCTTGTTTTTCCCTCAAAAAGAGAACCCGTTAGATCTACTTCTCATCTTCTTTTTCTTTTAATTAACATGACATAAAAAATACGTACACCTAACGAGCGGTGTACGCTTTTTTAGTTCTATCTTTTTTCTTCTCGGATGATTCTCTTTTCTCTAGTCGTTGCCTCGTCTCGCATAACGGGTTCTTCTCTAATAACCGTTTCACGATGAACGTGCTCTGCTTTTCTCACTGAGAATAGCCTTTTCAGCAGCATGCCGACTACACCATACACAATGATTGCAACGATCGTAGACAATTCTACTATGAAACCATTGGCTAATTCGATGTTTGGGAAAATCGCTGCAAATGGTAAAAGAAGCGGTTGGCTCAGTCCGTATATGAGTTGTGCGAAAGCTGCTCCTTCATTTGCATTAAACAGTTGAAAAATAAAACGTAAAATTAAGATGAGCTGAATGATACCGACTATGAATGAAATAATTGTAGCTGGAACGGAACGCCTCATCGCAATTCCCTCATTTCATTGGATTTGCTACTAAACATACCCTTCTTTCCATAACATTATGCATTCTCGATTGGTTTACAGCACTTGTCATACTGAAGCAGCCATTCTTCAGTAAAATTCACCAGTTCTTTTTGTGGAATCAACCGGCAATCGGCCATTCCTACTTTTCCTTTTCTTACGGGATGACCAGATTCTTCGTAGGCAGCACCTATCTCCTCAAACAATTCTTCACGATAAGCGACTTGAGTAAACGACTCCCAAACCCGTATTCCGTTTCTATAGTAAGGACTCCCGTTTTGTTCCGTTTTCGGAGTTGGATTCCGATGTTCTGCTAAATGCATCGTCGTATTCGAATCATAACCCACTCCTAATAAAAGAACATGTCCGTGACTTTCATACATTTTTCCAAGAGGAGATTGTTCTCCTAAACCAAAATCTAATGAATGATCGTTTATGATCGTTTCTTTCTCTTTACCCCAAGCAGCAAACGATTCTGTCGGATGGTTACTTCTTAAAACGCCAGGAAACGTTCGAAATGCTTCTACAATCGCTCCCATAAAATATGTAGGAGTGATGTCTGGATCAAATGCAGGCATCTCTTCCCGAATTACTGGCCACCACTCATTTGGAACCGGTGGATTTATCCATCCTGATGGATCAGAATAATGAGCTGTATGTGTGGGCATAACCAACGTTCCTTCTTCTGTTAAAACATCCATTAAAGCTTGTACAACTGCCACCGGTCCTCCCACCACCCAACCTAATGATTTCAAACTAGAGTGAACAATAACGGTCATTCCTTTTTCTAACCCTATTAATCGGAGATCCTCAACTAAAGAGTTTCTCGTTTTTGGATAATCTGTATGTAATTCTGGACTACTCATGTTTCTCACACCTTCAAATTTTTATATATCTTCATTATACCAAACAAAATGGAATACTTTGGTTATGGTTGTTTTTGATTATTTTTGATTGTTTATGATTGAAAAATGTAAGGGCTTACGTTACAATGTTGTCAAGGATAGAGAACATATGGAGGTGTCAGGATGCTTACACCTGAAAGACATCGTAAAATCATTGAAGTATTAGGCGAAAAGTCAGTAGTAACTATACAAGAACTAGTTGAAGCAACAAGTTCATCTGAATCTACGATACGCAGGGATCTCAGTCAGCTGCAGAAAGAAAAGAAATTAAAACGCGTACATGGCGGAGCTTCCCTTACTCACCAAAAAAGCGAGGAATTGAGCGTATTTGAAAAATCAGATAGAAACTCTTTAGAAAAACAAAGAATTGCACAATATGCAGGCGACTTAGTTGAGACCGGAGATTGTATCTATCTCGATGCAGGTACGACAACACTAAAGATGATTCCTCATCTTAAGGATAGAGAGATCACCGTTGTAACGAATGCCATCTCACACCTTGAAGCATTAAGTGAGCACGAGATTAAGACGTACTTGATAGGTGGACTCGTTAAGTCTAAAACGAAAGCACTTGTTGGCAGCAGTGCGATTAAGAATTTGAGTTCCTACCGATTTGACAAGGTGTTTCTCGGGATGAACGGCATTCATATTGAGGCAGGCTTCACTACGCCAGATCCTGAAGAAGCAGCAGTAAAAGGTTTAGCGATCTCCCTTTCACAAAATGCATTCATACTAGCAGATCATACTAAATTTAATGAGACTTCGTTCTCAAAAGTAGCAGACTTAAGTGAGGCTATTATAATTACGAACGAAATTGATGATGACGTCATCTATGACTTTCAAGATAAGACAGAGATAAGGGTTGTGACACCATGATTTATACTTGCACACTCAATCCATCCATCGATTATGTAGCTCGAGTGGAGGATTTTAAAGAAGGACATTTAAACCGCACATCAGATACATTTGTCTACCCCGGTGGAAAAGGCATCAACGTTTCACGCGTCCTTAAGCATCTTGGGATAGACAGTACTGCACTTGGCTACACCGGTGGCTTTACTGGGGCTTTTATAAAAGACTTTTTAACAGAAGAGCAAATTCTTCATGATTTTATAAATGTTTCAGAAGTTACGAGAATTAATGTGAAGCTTAAGTCTCATAAGGAAACAGAGATTAATGGTCTAGGACCTTCTATCTCTATAGAAAATCAACAAAATTTACTTCAAAAAATTGACAACATGAGCGAAGGTGATTTCCTCCTTCTTGCTGGAAGCATTCCACCATCGATCTCAGATGATTTTTATGCAGAGATCGCTAAAAAATGTAACGGCCAAGGAATTCATGCGGTCATTGATACGGCTGGAGAAGCACTGCGGAAGACGTTATCATTTCAGCCCTTTTTAATTAAGCCAAACCACCATGAATTAGGAGAACTTTTTCAAACAGACGTTAACAGCAAAGAGGATGCTATTTTTTACGGTAAAAAGCTGTTAGAAGCAGGTGTACAGAATGTCATCGTTTCTATGGCTGGAGATGGCGCAATCTTTCTTAACAAAGATACTGTCCTAATATCAAACGTACCTGTTGGAACCGTTAAAAATTCAGTAGGAGCTGGTGATTCTGTTGTAGCAGGATTCCTTTCTCAGATCATCCAAGAACGTGACCTCTCAACCGCGTTTCAATACGGAGTTGCTGCAGGAAGTGCCACTGCCTTTTCAGAAGACTTGTGCACGCTGGAACAGGTAGAATTTTTACGTAAACAGATCGTTATAGAAGAAGTAACACGATAACGAGGAGGAATGATGATGAAAATCACGGATTTATTAACAAAAGATACAATCCTATTAAACTTACAGTCTCAATCCAAAGAAGCAGTAATAGATGAATTAATCGAGAAATTGCATACAGCTGGAAAACTAAATGATAAAAAAGGATATAAAGAAGCAATCTTAGCGAGAGAAAGTCAAAGTACAACAGGTATCGGTGAAGGAATCGCCATACCTCATGCAAAAACAAATGCTGTAAGCGAGCCTGCTATCGCTTTCGGTCGTTCAACAGATGGCATCGACTATGAATCTCTGGACGGTCAAAACGCCCATCTGTTTTTTATGATCGCCGCTTATGAAGGCGCTAACAATGACCATTTAGCAACACTCTCTAGACTTTCAAGCTTTTTGATGGATCCTAATTTCAGATCGAAACTCGAATCTGCTAGAACAGAAAAAGAAATCTTAGATGCGATTGATGCTAAAGAAAAAGAGATGGAAAAAGAAGAAAATCATACCTCTTCTTCTTCGAAACAAAAAATACTAGCCGTTACAGCCTGCCCTACAGGCATTGCTCATACGTATATGGCAGCTGATGCGCTAAAAGCAAAAGCGAAGGAAATGGACGTCAACTTAAAAGTAGAAACAAATGGTTCGAGCGGAATTAAAAACGCACTTACGAAAGAGGATATCGAAGAAGCTCATGCGATTATAGTCGCTGCAGATAAACAAGTTGAGTTGGAACGTTTCAACGGCAAACACGTGATTCAAGTTCCGGTAGCTCAAGGTATTCGAAAGCCTCAACAGCTCATTCAGCAAGCGTTAGATCAAGATGCTCCTGTTTATAAAAGTAACGGAGAAGCATCGAATGTTGATGAGAAGAAAACCGCTTCTCCAGGAAGAACTGGGTTTTATAAACACTTGATGAGCGGTGTGTCCAACATGCTTCCCTTCGTTGTTGGTGGAGGAATTCTGATTGCGATCTCGTTTATTTTCGGGATTAATGCGGCTGATCCGAAAGATCCTTCTTATCACCCGATCGCTGAAGCACTGAGCACGATAGGTGGCGGTAACGCGTTTGCTCTCATGATCCCTGTTTTAGCAGGTTTTATTGCGATGAGCATCGCAGATCGTCCAGGATTTGCGCCAGGTATGGTCGGAGGATTCATGGCCGCAACAGGCGGAGCTGGTTTCCTTGGTGGGCTGATTGCTGGTTTCTTAGCAGGATATCTAGTTCTTGGATTAAAAAAGTTGTTTAGCAGCTTACCTCAATCATTAGAAGGAATCAAACCTGTTCTTCTTTATCCATTATTCGGCATCCTTCTCACCGGTCTGATCATGATGTTCATTGTGATTGAACCCGTGAAAGCATTGAACGACGCATTAACGTTGTGGTTAAAAGGGATGGGAACTGGAAATCTCGTTTTCTTAGGTTTAATTCTAGGCGGAATGATGGCCGTCGATATGGGTGGACCTATCAATAAAGCAGCTTTTACATTCGGTATCGCGATGATCGATGCAGGTAACTTTGCACCTCATGCAGCCATTATGGCTGGTGGCATGGTTCCACCTCTAGGACTCGCACTATCAACAACATTATTTAAAAAGAAATATACAAAAGCAGAGCGAGAAGCAGGTAAGACAAATTATATTATGGGAGCTTCCTTTATTACTGAAGGTGCTATTCCATTCGCTGCTGCCGATCCTGGTCGTGTAATCCCAGCCGCTGTTATCGGTTCCGCTGTAGCTGGTGCTTTATCGATGGTATTCGGTATCGGACTACCAGCACCACATGGAGGCGCGTTCGTTATTCCAATCGTGAACGGAAATCCGTTGCTATACGTATTAGCGATTTTGATCGGTTCATTCGTTACCGCTTTTATTGCTGGTATCCTGAAAAAAGAAGTTCAAGAAAACAAAAAAGAACTCGCAGCGTGATGTGAGGGGAAAACTGAAACATAAAAAGGATAAAACTAACTCGCGATGACGAGAAGTTTTATCCTTTTTCTTATGTGATGTTTTATTAACTAGATCAATATACGGCTAGTCACTGCAACTAGACAAGGGGCTCACCGGTCGCCCCATGGAAAGCGAGCAACCTGGAGCGGAGATCAACTACTATCAGAGCTACTAAGTAAATTGAAACAGCTTTTTAGTTTGATAATTAAACTTCTCTCGGAATCCATTCACCAAGAAGCTCACCCATCTTTACCTTGCCTTTTTTGCCTGTGAACTTCAAAGCCCCTTTTGGAATACACAAAACGACAGTAGAACCAAACGAAAAATACCCAAAAGAATCTCCTCTTTTTACAACCGACTCATGATTTGTGCGTTCAATCGTATTTACATTCAAAGCACCTACCATAACATGTGCAAGAGGTTGTCCGCTTGCATTCATTCCAGTAACTAATCTGTAATTACGTGTTAAAGGTCGAAGTCCATGACGTAATCCAAGTTCGTTGACCGGGGCAGCTTCTTTTCCTAGTGTGTAGACAGACTCAACTTCAGCATCCACCGGAACATGAACTTGATGGTAATCCGTTGGACTTAAATAAAAAACAAATACTTGTCCCCCGCTGTATTTCTTCGCTTCAGATTCAGAACCTAACAATTCAGCAACCGTATATTCTTGTCCTTTTACAGTAAAACGGCTCTCTTCTGTAAGATGATCGACTACGGATAACACAGCGTCACAAGGACTAACAAATGCATGAGCTTCTGATGGAACAGGGCGAGCATCTGGTCTTAGATCACGAATAAAAACATCGTGAAGAGAATGATATTCTTTAAGCTCCCGTGTTGCTTCGTTAATGTTTATTTTATATAGTTTCACGAATGAAGGGATGAAAGGTTTACTTGCTTTAGATTGTGCAAATTTCTTTAATGAACGTGCCACAACTGGATGGCCGTTCAGTTCAAATAGATTTCTATAAAACCTGGTCATGTTCATGTTCTATCACCTAACTTTAATTTAATATGATATGAATGTTATCATTATTGATAACGGTGTTTATGTTTTGGTTTTTTTGATATACATTCAGTATAAAGCATCCTGCTAAATATATCAGCGTTTCCTCTTCTTAACTGCTCTTCTTAGGTTCAGGCACTAACATCTGAACAAGTTTAACCTTCTTTTTATGTTTTGAAGGTCTGTTTGGCACATATTTGCCGATGAGTTCCTGCATTCCCTGACTCAGTTCTTCCCACTCTTCATCATTTAAATAAAGATCCAACTGATTATAACCGAAAATTTCTGTTTTAAGATCCGTATTGCCGTTAAAGTAAGCTTCCACTTCGCCAGTTACACTGGATACAAACGTCATAAACATTTTCATATGCTCTTCTTTCGACAAATTGGCTGCCTCTTCTGCCGTTATATATGTTGAGTTTTGATTCATAGCATATGTTCGCTCTACAGCACCACGTATTTTTTTTTCTTGAACCACATAAATGATCTCATTCTTACTAAGAAGATTTAAATGCCTATATAGTGTGGCTTGCGGAACTTCAGATACCCATTCTTTTAGTTCCATTACGGTAGCCGGACCTTTTGAGAGGTGTTGTATAATCTTCATTCGAACAGGATGCAAAATAAAATCTGCTTTGCTTTGCATGATACAGAATCATCCTTTTTGTTATTGTTATTGTTATTGTTATTGTTATTGTTATTGTTATTGTTATTGTTATCGATAATGATAATAGTTTATCTTATATTTATCAAAAGAAAAGAAGCATCTAACGAGATGCTTCTCAATTGTTTTCTATATCATTATGCCGCTGTATGATCATTTTCTAATGAATTCGTTTTTTTTTGACCGATACTCCAACCTGTATAAGCAAGAAGTAAAGTGAACATTGGAGACAGCCATAAGAACAAAGCATATGGAATGTACTCGATGACCGATACACCTAATGTTGATGCAAAGAATGCACCACTCACACTCCAGGGAACGAGTGGATTCACAAGTGTACCTCCATCTTCTACCGTTCTAGATAAGTTCTTTAGTGGAACGCCTGATTTAATATAAGCGTCCTTCAACGCCTGTCCTGGCAACAGGATGGATAGGTACATTTCACCTGCCAGTAAATTGATTCCTACTGAAGATGCTAGGGTAGTTGCAATTAGCTTGCTCGCTTTTTGAGTAGTGTTCTTAACAGCTCCAAACAATAGATCAAACATCCCTAACGCTTGGATGACTCCACCTAGTCCTAATGCGATCAATACAAGTGAGATCGACCACATCATAGACATTAATCCACCTTTATTAACGATGGTATCTACTGTTTCATTCCCTGTCTGAGTTTGCAGACCATTTTGCATAGTATTAATAACTTTTTGCAGTGTCAGGTCTGGTACTAAGAAAAACCCTACGATGATTGACACCGTTACACCAGCTAAAAGGATAGGTATGATTGGCAGTTTACGAAACGCCAAAACTAGTACAACAACTGGTGAAATTAGAGTTAATAGATGAATTGGGAACTCACTTGAAAGCACTGACTGAATCTCTTTGATTTCTTGAAGATTCGCATTACCTCCGCTACCACCAAGTACGAAAAAGGCAATAGCAGTCAGGATGAACGCCGGAACCGTTGTCCACATCATGTGTCGAATGTGTTCAAACATATTTACGCCAACGACTCCTGGTGCAAAGTTCGTTGAGTCAGACAATGGGGACATTTTGTCTCCGAAACACGCTCCAGAGACAATAGCTCCTGCAGCTAATGCTGGATTGACTCCAAGCACGTGACTGATACCCATTAATGCCACACCTACTGTTCCTACAGTTGTAAAAGAACTTCCGGTAAAAGAAGAAACAATTACGGTAATGATAAGGGCACTTACTGCAAACCATTCAGGCTGAATAATATCCATCCCATAAAACAGTAAAGTTGGCACTGTTCCACTTAACATCCAGCTTGCTATAACAAGTCCTACTGTTAAAAGAATCATGATTGGCTGCAATCCAGCTATGATACCATTAAATATTCCTTTTTCTATCGTCTTCCATTGTGCTCCAAAAGCAACTCCTACTGCTCCCAACAAAATCAGGCAGGCTAACAATGGAATATGCGGTTCAACTTTTATATACACGAGACTCGTGAACATCACAGCAAAAATCATTGTAAACATTCCAAGAGCCACCGGTAATTTCATTTGTTTTTTCATGTAAATCTCTCCGTTCATCTTCTACACTTATTTACTTAAACGCTTTTACGCGTTGAAGCGTGTTAGCAACTGTTATAATACTAACGAACTTTACAGAAGCTGTCAACATTACAGACATGGTAAATTAAAGAAAAGAGCATTATGGAGGCTGATCATATGAACAGGATTAGAAGTTCGGTAAAAGCATTAATCATTCATGACCATCATGTTTTAACGATTAAAAAAGGAAATGAAGATGAAGCGAAATATGTTATACCAGGTGGAGGACAAGATTTTAACGAGACTTTATCAAACGCTGTGCTTCGAGAATGTTTAGAAGAACTTGGCGTAAAAGTAGAAGTTGGTCCATTGTTATGGGTTCGGGAGTTCATCAGCAAAAACCACGTTGAGAATCAAAAAGAAGTGAACCGAATACATATTGTAGAACATATATTTGAAGCATCCCTAGAAAAAGTTCCAATACAATTTCAGCCGCTTGCTCCAGATTCTACTCAATTAGAAATCCAGTGGCTTCCAATCGATCGGCTATCAGAATACAATTACTACCCCCGAGGGATCATTCCACTGATTCAAGAAAAAAGTCAATCGAAATACAAAGGACCTACTTATATTGGCGATATTAATTAGGATTGTGGTAAAAAACTTTTATAAAAGGGGGACGTTGCTTTGTGGTGGCTGTTATTATTCATCATTGGAATTTTAGCATTAGCATTTATCATAGATTACAGAAGAAAGAAAAGAAACGATCAACTTACCAATAGCCTTGATCCTAGTTTAAGACAAGGCGAAGTTGGTAGTCATTGGAATAGCGGTGATGGTCCTAATGGATTTTAGTCACATAAAAACCGCAGGGGATGTTAATTCCTCTGCGGTTTATGTTTAATTTTCCTGCTTCGATTAATCATCTTCCCCGCCTTGCAAAATCGACAAAACAGAAACGATCGAGTCGATGACGAGATTCTGTGTATTGAAAGAGGCTCGCATCTTCTAGATACACATAGTTTTTCACGACAACAATATGCTCAAAACGATCTAGATCTAACAATTCTTTATCTTCTTCCGTACAATCTTCAACGACAATTTCTTTTTTTGCAAAACTGATCTTCAGACCTAACTCATTCTCTAAATACGCGTAGATAGATTGTTCGGCAATTTCTTTCGTGAGCTTTGGTACGTACTTTTTTAAAAAGTAATCTTTGTCCAAAATGATTGTCTCTCCGTCAAGCTGTCGAGAACGAATCACTTTCCAAGTAAGCTCTTCAGGTTCTGTCTGGAGCTGCTGTTGAAGAAACTCATCCGGCTCGATCAAACCAAAT
Source organism: Fictibacillus norfolkensis (assembly GCF_014836645.1). GTDB lineage: Bacteria > Bacillota > Bacilli > Bacillales > Fictibacillaceae > Fictibacillus > Fictibacillus norfolkensis. Next base: position 204,272 of record NZ_JACSQM010000006.1, on the reverse strand, counting down.
TCATGAACAGTCGTTATACTGTTCTTTCCCATAGACTCTGACAACTCTTGAAAACTTACTAGTCCCGAAACAGGAAAGCTAAATTTGTTTGTTTCTAGAACGATTGATCCTCTACCACGGATTTTTTGTATGAAACCGTTTTGCGATAGAAGGTTGAGTGCCTTTCTAACCGTCTCCCTCGATGTTTCGTATTCATCTGCTAAATCATGTTCTGACGGAAGCTGAGTATTAGCTTTTATGACACCTTCTTGAATTTGTGCAGATATTTCCTGATAGATCTCTTGAAATTTATTTTTTCTCATCATTATTCACCATACATAGTGTAGCATTATTTTTTTAAGTGAAAAACGACAGATTCATACGGTCGTAACGAAAAGGAAGAAAGGTCTTCTGGTGAACCTTCATAATTACTGATTAATACTTCTCCTGATAGACCTGTAAGGTCGATGGATTTTGGTAGTGTAAAATCTGTGCTTTTGCCATAAAAATTATTCACGACAAGAAGTTTTTCCCCATTGTCAGCGTTACGGACATAAGCGAAAATTTCAGGATGATCTTCAAGAATCAATTGATAATCTCCATATATGATTACATCTAGTTCTTTTCTTAGTTTATTGAGCTTTTGATAATGATAGTAAATAGAGTTCTCATCATTCATGGCTGCCTCGGCATTGATTTCTTTAAAGTTAGACGCAATCGGTATCCAAGGTTCCCCTGTAGTGAAACCAGCATTTTCACTACCATTCCATTGAACAGGAGTACGAGAATTATCACGTGATTTATGTTTAAGAATCTCTAGCACTTCTTCTTCACTATTGCCTTCTTCTTTCAATAGATTGAACATGTTTAACGACTCAACATCACGGTACTGATCGATCTTCGTAAACTTTGGATTTGTCATCCCAAACTCTTCGCCTTGATAAATATAAGGTGTTCCTTGCATCATATGAATCGTAGTCGCAAGCATCTTGGCTGATTGTACACGGTATTCACCGTCATCACCGTAACGTGAAACGATTCGCGGCTGATCGTGGTTGCACCAGAATAACGCGTTCCATCCACCACCCCTATGCATCTCCACTTGCCAAGTCGAAAGTATTTCTTTTAATTTTTGAAAATCAAAATCAGCGATGCTCCATTTTTCCCCGTTCGGATAATCGACTTTTAAGTGATGAAAATTGAAAGTCATGCTTAATTCGTTTCGCTCTGAATTCGTATACTTGATGCAATTATCGATCGTTGTGGATGACATCTCACCTACTGTGAGTACATCATATTTTGAGAACACTTCCTTGTTCATCTCTTGCATAAATTCATGAACGCGCGGACCATCTGTGTAAAATTTCCGTCCGTCTCCTGGTGCTATAGAGCCATCATCATTAGGGAAATCTTGATTTTTTGAAATCAGATTAATAACATCTAGACGGAAGCCATCTACCCCTTTTTCAAACCAATAATTCATCATCTCATAAACTCTTTGACGAACTTCAGTGTTTTCCCAGTTCAGATCCGCTTGTGTCACATCAAATAAGTGGAGGTAGTATTGACCGGTTTCTTCATCAAGCTTCCAAGCGGATCCACCAAATTTCGAAACCCAATTTGAAGGCTCTCCATCTTCAACAGAATCTTTCCAGATATAATAATTACGATAAGGATTATCTTTTGACAGACGTGATTGTTGAAACCATTCATGCTCTGTACTTGTATGGTTCACTACGATATCCATGATGATCTTCAGATCTCTCTGGTGTGCCTCTTGAAGCAGACGATCAAAGTCATCCATCGTTCCATAATCTTCAAAGATTTTGTAATAATCCCGGATGTCATACCCGTTGTCTCGTTGAGGAGAGTCATAGATCGGAGTTAGCCATAGAACGTCTACTCCTAAGTCTTTAAGATAATCTAACTTCTCTATGATTCCGTCAATATCTCCTGTTCCATTCCCTGTCGTATCGTTAAAGCTCTTTGGATAGATCTGATACACAACGGATCGTTTCCACCATGGTTCCTTCTTCATACTTTCACCGCCATATTTGTTTTAGTAATGAAAACAACCGGAAATAAAATAGTGCCATTCCGGTCGTTTTTGTTTAATTGTCTTACTTCGATTTTTTAACTTTTGCATAAAGGTACGTTAATACAAATGGTACGACAAGTGCGATTCCCATTCCGATAAAGAAAGATCCCCAGCTTCCTGGCAAGATGGAAAGGAATCCAGGAATTCCGCCTACTCCAATGGATGACGCACGAACGCCGGCAACTGTGATCACGATCCCGGCGATAGCAGAACCAATCATCGCGAAGATGAACGGATAACGGAAGCGTAAGTTCACTCCGAACATCGCTGGCTCAGTGATTCCAAGATATGCTGATAATGCTGACGTTCCAGCGAGTCCTTTAAGCTTTTCATCACGTGTTGCCATAAACATCGCAAGTGCTGCAGAACCTTGTGCAATGTTTGATAGTGCAAGCATCGGCCATAGAAAAGTACCACCTGTGTTAGAAATAAGCTGCAGGTCGACTGCTAAGAACGTATGATGCATTCCTGTAACAACGAGCAGGGAATAGAATCCACCATAGATCAACCCGCCTAACCATGCAAAGTTATCAAAGATTGATACGAAAAAGTCCGTAATGCTATTACCGATCGTAAACGTGATCGGTCCGATAACGATAAACGCTAAAAAACCTGTTACTAATAATGTGATTGGAGCTACTAATAATAGCTGTAAGGCATCAGGAATACGCTTTTTCAAGAAAAGCTCTATTTTCGCTAAAAAGTAAGAAGCGATTAGAACCGGCAACACCTGACCTTGATAACCTACTTTTTCAATGGGTAGACCGAACAGATTCCACGTTGGAATATCCTTTGTCTTACCATAATCCCATGCGTTCAAAAGATCTGGATGGACAAGCATCAGTCCTAGAACAATACCAAGTAATGGACTTCCACCAAACTTTTTAACCGCTGACCAACCGATCAGTCCAGGTAAGAACACGAAAGCAGTATTCGCGATCAAGTTAATCATTCCTGCGAAATCCGCCCAGTTCTGGTGAACATCAATAAAAGATTTCTTATCATAAAAAATATCCGGGCCAGTTAGGATGTTGTTGATTCCCATCAATAGACCTGCCGTTACGATTGCAGGAAGTATCGGGATAAAAATATCTGCTAACGCTTTAATCGCTCTTTGTAGTGGATTTAACTTCTTACTCGCCTCATCCTTGATATCTTCTTTTGACGCTCGCCCTGTACCTGTAATATCAATGAACTCGTTATAAACCTTGTCAACCGTTCCTTGCCCGATCACGACTTGATATTGGCCGTTTGTAGAAAAAGAACCTTTTACGAGATCAATATTCTCTAGAGCCTCCTCGTTTACTTTTCCTTCATCTTTAAGAGCAAGACGAAGGCGTGTCACGCAGTGAGTGGCTGCTGATATATTTTCTTTACCGCCGAGAGCTTCGACGATTTGTTCAGCTGATTCGCGTATTTTACTCATTCTGTTCCCTCCTAGAAACCGTTTCCATTTCACATGATAAAAAAGCCATATATCTCTATACCCTTAACTATCATTCATTGAAAACTTGTTCACCCGTATAATGTGTTTAAGCGTTTTCATAAAAAACTAAACTTGTATATACATAACACAAAAATAATTTAACCTGTATATACAAATATGTCAATCACTTTGATCACTTGGTTAAATTTACCTTAGTCAGCTACTTTTTCTTTTCTCCTTATTTTTTGCTATAATCTGTTACATATAGAGAAACGAGAATAAAGGAGATTTTATGATGTCACCTAAAAAAGCACTTACGATTGCAGGTTCAGATACAAGCGGTGGAGCTGGTATTCAAGCTGATTTAAAAACTTTTCAAGAGCTAGGCGTTTACGGTATGACTGCTCTGAATGTCGTGGTCGCACAAGACCCACATCGCGAATGGTTTCATGAAGTATTCTTGCTTCCTAACGATCTATTCAAAGCACAATTAGAAACAGTTGTTTCTGGAATTGGTGTTGATGCATTAAAAACTGGCATGCTTGCATCAGTTGAGGCTATCCAGATAACAGCAGATCTCATCGAAAAACACGATCTTCAAAACGTTGTAGTAGACCCTGTTATGGTTTGTAAAGGCGCAGAACCTCTACACCCTGAGCTTGCTAGTACCCTTCAAAATGTTTTGGTACCTAAAGCGACGGTTGTAACTCCCAACCTATTTGAAGCTGCACAACTTGCTGGTATGGAACCGATTACGACAGTTGAACAGATGATGGAAGCTGCTCATAAGATTCAAGCTAATGGCGCTAAATATGTAATCGTTAAAGGCGGCGCTAAACTTGAACACGAAAATGCCGTTGATGTTCTTTATGATGGACAAGAATTTGAAGTTTTAGAATCTGAAAGAATTGAAACAACGTGGACGCATGGTGCAGGCTGCACGTTCTCAGCAGCGATAACAGCAGAACTTGCTAAAGGAAAGCCAGTACGAGAAGCCATCTTAACAGCAAAAGATTTCATTACAGAAGCCATCGCAGCAGGATTTGAAATCAACCAATACGTAGGACCAACTTGGCATGGTGCTTACCGTGATAAATTAAACAAATAATTTGTAGTGAAGACTGATCATCTTTGATCGGTCTTTTTTTATTCTATAAATATTTTGGGCCTGCTAATCGGATTTCTACATCATGTGTGCACCGACCAACGTTGTTCAAGTCTTTAAAACAAACTAACCAAATGATTTATGTTTTTATTTTGCTTCAATGCCAAAGTGATTGGAGCGCAAGGAGCGAGACTCCTGTGGGACGAGCGGTCAGGTGAGACACTTAATGGCGCAAAGCGGCAAGTGGCTCACCGCCTGCCCCACGGAAAGCGAAGCACCTGGAGCGGAGATCAACTACTTCCACAGACGTGCATATCAGCTTTCTAAAATTGATAGGCATATCATACACGTTATTTAAGAATTTGAATTATAATAAGTACATCTATTCAGCACTGGAGTGTGAAGATATGCAGCTCATACAAACCAACGAAGTCCAACAAACACTGGACCAGCTTATTGGAAAAGAACTTTATCTACATTTGGAAACAACAAATGGCGCATATGCCAATCATAATAATGAGAGTGTACTTACCGTTAACGCATATATTCGAAATGGTAAAGTAACACCTTTATCAGGAAAAATCATGGGGAGCGGTCCCTACCGTGTTGGCTTGAAGATTGAGCTAGGATGGATTTATGCAGAAGGTTTAACACATTGGGAAATCGACAATGAGGGAAGATTACTGATGGCAGGTCATGATTCGGAAGGCCGCCTTGCAGTAGCTCTTCAACTGAGCTCTTCCCCATTTGATGTATAAGGAGGTTATATAATTGGATGATCATTTACTCGTGATCTTCCCCCACCCAGACGATGAAGCGTTCGGGGTTTCAGGGACGATTGCTCAACACACAAAAAAAGGATTACCCGTTACTTATATCTGCTTAACGCTCGGTCAGATGGGCAGAAATATGGGAAATCCACCATTTGCTACTCGTGAATCGCTTCCACTTATTCGCCAAAAAGAGCTTAAAGATGCCTGTGACGCAGTAGGTATCCAAGATCTTCGGCAGTTTGGATTACGCGACAAAACGGTAGAGTTTGAAGATGAAAAATTATTAGCTGATCAATTCTTAGCTGTCATTGAAGAGGTGAAACCAACACGTCTCATCACTTTTTATCCAGGGTATAGCGTACACCCTGATCATGAAGCTACTGCGAGAGCGGTTGTACGTGCAGTAGGAAGCATGCCTGAAATGGATCGTCCGGAACTCTTATGTGTTGCTTTTGCAAAAAATTCTGAAGAAGACTTAGGGGCTCCACATGTAGTGACAGATATTTCTGATGTTTTTGAGGAAAAAATGAACTGCATCAAAGCACACCGATCTCAAACACAATGGCTTGTTGATAGTGTTGATAAAGATCCTGCCATGCTGGCTTGGGTAAAAAATGAGAGATTTTGGCGTTATCCCTTATAAAATCATAGACTAAGAACCCGCTGTCTTACTGAGGCTTCGGGTTCTTTTTTAATACTAATACTTGAATTTTCAAAAAAATGTACAAATCCATGTAGCATTTTCCTTCTATTGTGGTATACTAATTGTAACAAATCGTTCACAATTTAGACGCTAAACCGTCAAAATTGTAAGCGTAAACAATACTGCAAGGGGTTGATTAGTAATGGATGTTTTTATGGTTTACTTATTCGTAGCGACTGCCACGCCATTATTTTTATGGAATGATAGTCGTAAGTTAGCCTTATGGCAAACGCCGTTCATCGCCCTTTTATGGACTTACGTTGTATTATTCATGGCTAATGATAGCTTAAGCTTATTCGTACACAGTTTCTTCATCACCGTATTCATCGCAAATGTTATTTTTGCTCATTATGCAGCATACATCGTATGGGGCCGTCCATATTTGGCGAAACGAAAGATGGAAAAAGCAAAATATTAATTTAAACTTTCATCCCCTCTATTATTAGAGGGGATTTTGCATTTATTGGGAATTTTTTTCATTCGAATTTTCCGATATATATTTCCATATCACGTCCTCACATCCCCTCATCTCCTATGACCTAATTATCCCGCTTTTCTTCTGTTTTCTTCACTTTTTGCTTGTTTTCTACACTATCTCACCAATACCTGTTGTGTTTAAATCTCACCATGTTATAATCGTTACCGTTGAAATTTTGACCGGAAAATGAGTTGTTATAACTTACAAAACAGGAGTGATTTTTAACAGATATGATATTAAACGAATTAAAAAACAAACGCATTGTAATTAAAATTGGATCTAGTTCTTTAACAAGCAGACTTGGCGATATCAGCAGACATAAATTAGAGCGACTCGTTGATGAGGTCGTTAAATTGAAAGATGAGGGACACGAGGTGTTGCTCGTATCTTCAGGCGCAGTTGCCGCAGGGTATAGACGTTTAGGTTGTTTGAACCGTCCGACTTCCCTAGCAGAAAAACAGGCAGCTGCATCGATTGGACAAGGTTTATTAATGGAATCTTATTCGGAGCGTTTTATCTCTCACGGTTATACCGCTTCACAGATCTTAATTACGAGAAGCGACTTTTCCGATCGTGATCGGTATCATAACGCTCGAAATACGATCAACGTTCTTTTAGATCGCGGAATCATACCCATCGTAAATGAAAATGACACAGTTACAGTAGAGAGACTTAAGTTCGGTGACAATGACACGCTTTCTGCTAAAGTGGCAGGACTTGTGGATGCCGATCAGCTCATCATTCTTTCTGATATCGATGGGCTTTACACGGATGATCCTCGAAAAAATCCTGATGCAAAACTTTTAACGAAAGTTAGTGAAATTACACCAGAAATCGAGGAATCTGCAGGAGAACCTGGAAGTGCGGTAGGTACTGGAGGCATGCGTTCTAAGATTGATGCTGTAAAAATCGCAATGGCTTCTGGAATTTCATCTTTCCTTGGCAACGCAACATCACCAGATATCATTCACAAAGCCGTTATCCGCAAGGCCAGAGGAACGTATTTTGTTCCAGGTAAAAATGAATTTAATCTTGATACAAAGCGTCAATGGATTGCTTTTCACTCTGGTCCAGAAGGTGAGATCGTGGTCTCGAATAAAGCGAAGCAAGGTATCGATGAGCTCAAAAGTCTTTATCCTACAGGCATTCGCTACGTAAGTGGTCACTTTAAAAAAGGTTCAGTTGTTCGCATCAAGGATTTAGACGGCAATGAAGTGGGGCTTGGCGTTTCGAATTATTCTTCTAAACAATTAATTAAGATTAAGGGTATCTCGCGTGACGAGCTAGCTGAAGTCGGCCCTGAAGAAGCCATTAATAACAATGATTTAGTCTGCCATACACGTTTGGCAGTACCTATTCACTAATATAAGATGTGACGAAAATATAAAGAATGTACATTTTTCAAATAACAAGGAGGCGTTGGATGAGTACTTTTAAAAGTACAACCAAAAATATTGATGTGAAAGACCAAGCAAAGTTAGCACAGGAAGCTTCAAAAAAGCTTGCACTGCTTAGTGAAAAAGAAAAGAATGAAGCTTTACTGGTGATTGCTGATACGTTAGAAAGAGAAACAAACTTTATCTTAGAACAAAACAAAAAGGATCTAGTTAATGGTGAAAACAATGATTTCTCTGAAGCTTTAATGGATCGTTTGCGCTTAACAGAAGACCGCGTTAAAGAGTTTGCAAACGGACTACGCGAGGTTGTTGAGTTAAAGGATCCTGTAGGTGAGATTCTGTCTGACTGGACACTTGATAACGGATTAAACGTTGAACAAGTTCGTGTACCATTAGGTGTGATCGGTATGATTTATGAAGCACGACCAAACGTAACAGTGGATGCGACAGGACTTGCATTAAAGTCCGGAAACGCCATTGTACTAAAAGGCGGATCGAACGCTATACATTCAAACTCAGCGATTGTCTCTGTGATTCATAAAGCATTAAGAGCAACAAAAATTCCAGAGGATGCTGTACAATTTATTGCGTCTACAGATCGCGAAGCAGCGGGTCAATTGTTTACGATGAAAGAGCATATTGACGTGTTAATTCCTCGCGGTGGCGGAAATCTGATTAAAACGGTTGTCGAGAATGCTACAGTTCCAGTCTTAGAGACCGGTGTCGGCAATTGTCACATCTATATCGATCAGTTCGCTGATGTTAATAAAGCTCTCGCAATCATGGAGAATGCTAAAACAGATCGACCCGCTGTTTGTAATGCCGCAGAGACGTTCATTTTTCATGAAGCATGGCTGAATGATCATGCTGAACAAGTTACAGCTCTTTTTGAAAAGTACGATATTGAAGTGCATGGCGACGAAAAAGCAGCAGAGTTATTGCCGGATGTAATGCCTGCTAATGAAAAGGATTGGGCTGAAGAGTATTTAAGTTTGGCTGTAGCTGTTAAAGTAGTTAGCTCTATCGAAGAAGCTGTTGCCCATATTGAACGTTATGGCACAAAGCATTCAGAAGCGATCGTGACGGAAAATGCAGAGAATGCCGTCGCTTTCTTAAACAGTGTTGACGCAGCTGCCGTTTACCATAACGCATCTACTCGCTTCACTGATGGATCAGCGCTTGGATTCGGAGCTGAGATTGGTATTTCCACGCAAAAATTACATGCACGCGGTCCAATGGGTCTACCAGCACTTACGACAATCAAGTATCGCATGACTGGTGACGGACAGGTTAGGTAATTATATTGTAAACAGTCCCTTAGTCGGGGCTGTTTTTTTTGTAGAAATAAAGAAGGTGAAGCTAGGATGGTGAGAGAATGTTTTAAAAAAAGGAGGTCGTTTATGTTAGTTAAAGATCGTGGAAAGTCTATAAGGATAAGAAAGCTTGAAGTTATGCAACGACGAGTGATTAAGCTTCACCCCAAATATTTAACCATGGAAGATGAATTAAGCGGTAGGTTAGCCGGACATTTTGGTGAGCAGTCGAATGACTACTTTTTAAAACCTTTCCGGGACTTTTCTGTAATGCATGACCTGAGGCTTACAGCGCATGAAAGTTATTTTCAGATTGACACCCTGCTTCTCTCCCCTCGTTATCTCTTAAACCTCGAAGTGAAATACATTACCGGAACTTTGGTTTTTGACCATCTCAACCAAGTCATCAGAGTAAAGGATGATGGATCAGAAGAAGCTTTTCGGAATCCTATTTTCCAAGTAAAGCGCCAACAGTCACATTTAATCGAATGGATGACAAAGAACCGTATACCTCCTATTCCCGTTCACTCACTGGTTGTGATGAGCAATCCGAGAACCATTATTAAAGCCCCTCCCTCAAATAAAAATGTCCTTCATTATATTACCCATAGTCCCTATATGCAGGAGAAAATTAAGGTGATTGATAAGATGTACTCGGTGGAGAAGCTGACGACAAAAGAAGTCAGTAAACTATCCAAGTTGCTTGTTCGACATCATGTGCCTGAAAACCCTGATCTACTAAAAAGGTATGGGATTGAAGACAAAGATATTATCAAGGGTGTTTATTGTACCGAGTGCTCTTATTTGCCAGTGGTGCGGAGGAAAGCTATCTGGCTTTGTCCCAAATGTTCGTATAAAAGTAAAAACCTTCACCTTTCTTCACTTTCTGATTATGTCCTTTTGTTTGGAAGTAGTATAACTAATAAACAGCTATGTGAGTTCCTATGTCTTTCATCTAGGCATACAGGAAAGCGACTACTTAATGATATGAACTTACCCCATACTGGTGGAAAGAAAGGAAGAGTTTACACACTACCTGATCCGTCTTGAGATGATGCTTAAGAACTCGATGACAAATTTTTCGAATCGCTCACAAACTTCTCGAATCGCTCATAAACCTCTCGAATCGCTCATAAGCTTCTCGAATCGCTCATAAACTTATCGAATCGCTCACAAACTTCTCGAATCGCTCACATACCTCTCGAATCGCTCACAAACTTCTCGAATCGCTCACAAACTTCTCGAATCGCTCATAAACTTCTCGAATCGCTCATAAACCTCTCGAATCGCTCATAAACTTCTCGAATCGCTCACAAACCTCTCGAATCGCTCACATACCTCTCGAATCGCTCATAAATCCACAGTTTACTTAATACAATCCGTGTAAAGGCCACCAATAAATACAAAAAAGCCTCCTGCTAAAGAAATAATCCTTAGCAAGAGGCTTTAACATACTATTAATTCTTATTCATGATTCCCATGATCACCGTGATCACCTGAATCATGCTCACTGCCGCCACCATGAGAACCGTGGTCTTCGTGGTTTTCAGTGTTCGGTGAGTGCTGGTGCTTATCGTGCTTCGCGTGACCTGCTGTCATGACCCAAACAGAACCGATTACGATAACAATCGCAACGAATGCTGCAAATAGGATGTTACCGATCTGTACACGGCTCGTTAAGTTACTCTTCGTCGAGTTCTCTGTTACGTGCATGAACATCAAGAGCTGAAGAGCAGCTTGTAGAATCGCAAAACCGAAAATGATAATTAAGATCCAAGTCATCGATAGATCTAGATCTGTTTCAAGCGCAATCCATAGTGCGAATAGTGTTAGCACGATGGATAACACAAAACCGATTAAATGTTTCCACGGAAAGCCGTGGTGTTCATTAGCTACAGTTTTATTAGCCATTATGCGTCACCATCCCCATCAGATAAACGGCTGTGAAGATAAAGATCCACACTACGTCTAAGAAGTGCCAGTATAGACTGGTGATGAAAACTTTTGCAGATGTAGCTGGCGTTAGACCGCGCTTAGCTACTTGAATCAAGACCATCGTTACCCAAAAGATACCGAACGTTACGTGGGCACCGTGAGTACCGACAAGAACGAAGAATCCTGACCATGCTGCACTTGTACCGATGTTAGCACCTTCATGAATGAAGTGTAAGAACTCTTCAATCTCAAAATAAAGGAATCCAAGACCAAGACCCAAAGTTATGGCCATCCACGTGATCAAACCTTTTACATTTTGACGGCGCATCTCATGAACCGCAAGTCCACAGGTAAAACTACTTGTTAAGAGCAAGAAGGTTTGGATTAACAAACTCTTTACTTCAAAAAGTTCACCAGGTGATGGACCATCAGCGATACGATGTTCTAAAACCATATAAGTTGCAAATAATGTCGCGAACAACGCAATTTCTGCCCCGAGGAAAATCCAGAAACCGAGAATATTTAAACGCCCAGTCTCCGAACGATACTCTAAAGGCGTGTTGGGGTCGTGTGTTTCTGCATGTGCCATTTTTTCACGCCTCCTTATTTAGATATCTTTTCTGTTTCGATTACTTCTTCAACACTTACATAATAACCATCATCATACTCAAATGAACGATAGAACAATGTTCCAAACACACCGATTATTCCAGCGATCGCCATCCACATCCAATCGAATACCATTCCGAATCCGGCAACAAAGAAGAAGGATGCCATGATGAATGGAACACCAGAGTTACTTGGCATATGAATCGGTTTAATATCTTCAGCTTTTAGCTTCTCAACTTTTCCAGCCTGCTTCTGTCTCCAGAAGTGATCAAGACCTGTTACTTCAGGAATCTTAGCAAAGTTATAGAATGGAGGCATTGCTGTAGGCGTAGACCATTCTAAAGTACGGCCATCCCAAGCATCTCCTGTTGTTTCACGCTTCGCGTAACGGAAGCTGTAGTACATGTTGTAAACAAGGATTAAGAACGCGATCCCCATCATGAATCCACCGATCGTAGATACCATGTTCAATGGACCCCAGCCAGACTCTTCGCTGTACGTGTAAACACGACGAGGCATACCGTCTAGACCAAGGAAGTATTGTGGGAAGAAACATACGTTAAATCCAATTGTGAATACCCAGAATACCCATTTACCGATACGTTCGTTCAGTTTGTAACCAAACATCTTCGGATACCAGTAGATTAAACCAGCAAAACAAGCAAATACTGTACCCGCGATCAACACATAGTGGAAGTGAGATACTAGGAAGTATGTGTTGTGGTACTGATAGTCAGCAGCTGCCATGGCTAGCATGACACCCGTAACCCCACCGATTACGAAGTTCACTATAAACCCGAGTGACCAAAGCATCGGCGTCGTAAATTGAATCTTACCTCTGTACATGGTAAACAACCAGTTAAAGATCTTAACGCCGGTCGGAATACCGATCGCCATCGTTGTGATGGAGAATACAGAGTTAACAAGTGCTCCTGAACCCATCGTAAAGAAGTGATGGACCCATACCAAGAAACTGTATCCTGCGATTAAAAGCATAGACCAGATCATGGCTTTGTAACCAAATAGCGTTTTTCTAGAGAACGTAGAGATGATCTCTGAGAACATACCGAATGCCGGTAGAATTACGATATATACCTCTGGGTGACCCCATAGCCAGAAAAGGTTCGCCCAAAGCATATCCATTCCTGCTCCTTGCAGAGTGAAGAAATGGCTGCCGAATAGACGGTCAAATGTCATAAGTGCCAGTGCAACAGTAAGGATCGGGAAAGCGAAAATAATGATAACCATTGTTACAAGTGATGACCAAGTAAACATCGGCATACGGAACAATGTCATTCCCGGTGCACGCATCTTAAGGATTGTAACTAAGAAGTTAATACCCGTTAAGAGCGTACCAATACCTGCGATCTGCAGCCCGAGCAGATAATAGTTCTGTCCAGGTCCTGGACTGAGCTCGTTACTCGCAAGCGGCATGTAACTCGTCCAACCTGCTGATGGAGATCCACCAATAACAAATGAGATGTTGAACAACATCGCACCAATAAAGAACGTCCAGAAACTAACTGCGTTTAAATAAGGATAAGCTACGTCACGTGCTCCAATTTGTAATGGAACAACAACGTTAATCAAACCAATCAAGAACGGCATCGCCATGAAGATGATCATGATCGTACCGTGTGTTGTAAAGATTTCGTTATAGTGCTGCGAATCGAGGAACTTAGCCTCTGGAACTGCAAGCTGTGTACGCATTAAGAGGGCATCTACCCCACCGCGGAACAGCATTAATACAGCGGAAACGATATACATGATACCAAGTTTTTTATGGTCAACTGTTGTAAGCCATTCGTCCCACAACCATTTCCACTTTTTATATTTAGTAAGATAGAACAGGATACCCACCATCGTTAGTACGATGGATACGTCAGCACCATAAATCATCGGGTCGCCTGTTACGAAAAATTCATCCCATTTCATATTGAAATGCCTCCTCTGTTAATGGGCATGAGAATCCCCATGAGACTCTGATTCAGATTCTTCTAGCTTCTTCATCTCTTCTTCACGCTTCTTCTTTTCTTCCTTCGCTGCTCTTGAGTGAGGAAGCTTCTCTTCATAACCTAAACGGTCGCGAGCATCTAACGCGTATTCGGCGTTTGTAGCATGGTCTACCCAATCTAAGTGAGTAGAAGAGAAAGTCATTTCTTTTACGTGACCAGGAAGCATCAGCTTGTCATACTGCCCCTTCGAAAGTTCAGGAGCATCAGCTTTCGTTTCACTCGCCCATTTTTCAAACTCTGCATCAGACATAGCCATTACATCAAACGTATGATTAGTGAATCCTTCTCCTGTAAAGTTGGAGTTACGACCTTCATACGTGCCTTGCTCGTCAGCTTGCAGATAAAGCTCTGTCTCCATGCCAGCCATCGCATATTTCTGACCACCTAATTGAGGTACCCAGAACGATGCCATCGAATCGGCAGAAGTCAGCTTGAACAATACAGGTCGATCTTCAGGTATATGAAGATAGTTAACTGTTTCAATATCTTGCTCTGGATAAGAGAATACCCATTTCCAGTTTACAGATGTTGCATGGATCACCAATGGCTTTTGATCTTTTGACTTTTCAGGAGGTCCTTCAAGAGAATAGATACTCTTTACCGTTGGAATCGCTAATGCAATAACGATGATGATAGGAACAATCCACCAAATCGTTTCAAGAAGATGACTTCCTTCATTATCAGGATCATAGCCTTTATGGTTTTTGCGATCACGATATTTATAAACAATAAAAGCAGTAAGTGCGTAAACAACTATTAGGATAAATAACATAAACCAGATGGAATACATGATCAGATCCCTCTGTTCTGCTCCTACAGGTCCTTTTGGATCTAAAACAATCATATCGCTGCAGCCGCTAAGCATAAATACGGCCATCAATAACCCGAATGTAAAAAACGGCTTAAACCGTCGCATCACCAGGTCCACCTTCCTTTCTCTATTTACAAGCATTTACTTTTGCCTAATAAAAAACGAACCAAGAGTGATTATAGAGCATTGTGAATTAAATCACAATGTAAAACATAGGCAAAAATTCAAATGACAAAAACCTTTGCTTTCATAGTACCAGAATCCTAATAAATGTGACTCTATCCACAACAAATGTCACGATTACTTCAAATAAAGCTCACAACTTTATCACAGTTTTGACATAGAATGTTCACGATTTTGGAAGAGACTTCTTTCATTGGTAAAGAGTCTTGAGCTTTTTAAAAGTTCAGTTTTTACTTTTTACCCTAAATACAGCCAACATACACCTGCCTATGTAAATTTTTCAAATAAAAAACGACCTTGTCTATTTAAGACAAGATCGTTATTCCTTAAACGTTTATGCACTCACTTCAACTTGATTTTCTGTGTCATTGTAAACATTTGTATCAAGCTGATTTTGAACTTTACTTGTTAATAGTCCTGATGTCATCGAACCACTTACGTTAACAGCGGTACGACCCATGTCGATCAATGGCTCAACTGAGATCAATAGACCTGCTAAAGCGATAGGAAGATCCATTGCGGAAAGTACAAGTATCGCCGCGAACGTTGCTCCACCACCAACACCTGCTACACCGAACGAACTTAGTGCTACGACTACTACCAATGTCAACAAGAATGATGGAGACAATGGATCGATTCCGACCGTAGGAGCAATCATTACGGCTAGCATCGCTGGATAGATTCCAGCACAACCGTTTTGTCCGATCGAAAGGCCGAATGAACCTGAGAAGTTTGCGATTCCGTCAGGCACACCCATGCTCTTTTGCGTACGAATATTTAATGGAAGTGCACCTGCACTCGTACGAGAAGTGAAAGCAAAGGATAGTACCGGGAAAGATTTTTTCATATAAGTAATCGGGTTTAAACCTGCAAATGTTAAAAGTAATAAGTGAATGCCGAACATGATCAGCAAAGCTACATATGAAGCAATTACGAACTTACCTAGCTTTGCGATTGCATCCATATCACTTAGTGCAACTGTTTTCGTCATTAGCGCAAGAACCCCATATGGAGTTAGACGAAGAATCAACGTTACTACTCGCATGATAACCGCATAAAACGCATCAACAATTTTAGCAAAAAGTTCTGCATGCTCCTCTTGCTTGCGTTTGACTCCAAGATAAGCCACGCCTAGGAATGCAGCAAAGATAACTACAGCGATCGTAGAAGTCGGTCGAGCTCCTGTAAAATCTAAGAATGGGTTAGCAGGTAATAATGAGAGAACCTGTTGCGGAAGCGTCAGATCTTTTACCTCTGCAAACGTACCTTCCATCTGCTCACCACGAGCCGTCTCTGCATCTCCTTGCTCGATCTGTACCGCTTCGAGATCGAAAACAGTAGAAGTTGCAATTCCGACAACCGCTGCAATTGCAGTCGTACCTATTAAGATTCCTATGATCAATCCACTAAGTTTTCCAATGTTTCCTTTTAAGTTCAGACGCGTAAACGCTGAAAGGATAGAAATAAACACGAGTGGTACAACGATCATTTTTAAGAACGTTACATAACCACCGCCGACTAGATTGAACCAGTCAGTCGATTTAGCAGCGACCTCAGAGTCCGCTCCATATCCGTACTGAAGTCCGAGTCCGAACAAAATCCCGAGACCGAGCCCCGTAAAAACACGCTTCGAGAAAGAAACGTGCTTTTTTTGCATGTAATACAAAACACCCAATAATATAAGCATAATAGCAATATTCGATAAAACTAAACCAGTAGTCACCTACAAGCCCCCCTTTAGTTAACTAAATTAAATTAATACAATTAAACCCATCTGTCAAGTAGGGATTACCAGTAGAAAGTTTTTGGCTGCCACCTCCTCACACAAAAAAAGACAAGCTTTTAATCAAAGTAAGCGCGTCATTAGTGTGTATATGCTTTAGTCACAGATGAAATATTTAGTTGTGATACAGATATATTCAACTTAAAACTAAGATATGCTTGTTTTTGTAACAAATTCTTATGACTTGGTACCAAATTGAATCTCGACGCTTGTCATATCAGTGATGAAATGATTCATAAATACATGTGTATGTGGGCAAAATACCTTTAAAGAGATGAGGAGTGAAAAATATGGCACGCGGAAAATCGTTCGGACATAAAAAACAAGGTCATCCGGGAAGATTTCCTGATAACACCCTTCAAAATCGACTGGTTGAAAAGTCGGATGAAACAGATTCAGTGAACCTTGTAACAAAAGAAGCATTTAAGAACCGAACTGGTGAACAGGAATAGATAAAATTACGGGCGCTCTTGGAAAATCTTCCATGGGTGCTTTTTCTTTTTTAAGATTACGTATGCACCTATTGAGTTCCTTCCCCATTCAATACTATAATCAAGAGGGTACAAATTACTGACAGAAAAGGTGTTATATAGATGAGTATTTTAACGGTGCAAGGCTTAAGCCATGGTTTCGGCGATCGTGCCATATTTAATAATGTTTCTTTCCGCCTGCTTAAAGGTGAGCACATCGGTTTGATCGGTGCAAACGGTGAAGGTAAATCAACGTTTATGAATATTATTACAGGTAAATTAAAGCCTGACGAAGGTAAAGTAGAGTGGGCTAAAAAGGTGCGTGTCGGCTATCTTGATCAGCACACGGTTCTCCAAAAAGGCATGTCGATCCGCGATGTGTTGAAGAGCGCGTTTCAATACTTGCTCGACATGGAAAACGAAATGAACAGCATGTACGAAAAAATGGGTGAAGCAACACCTGAAGAGCTTGAAAAGATGCTTGAAGATGTTGGTGTCATTCAAGATACATTAACAAACAACGATTTTTACGTGATCGATGCTAAAGTTGAAGAAATCGCGCGTGGACTTGGTCTTGATGATATCGGTTTAGACCGTGACGTACATGATTTAAGTGGTGGACAGCGTACGAAAGTATTGCTTGCTAAGCTTTTATTAGAAAAACCAGAGATTTTATTGCTGGATGAGCCGACAAACTATCTGGATGAGCAGCATATTGAGTGGCTGAAGCGTTATCTGCAGGAGTACGAAAATGCGTTCATCTTGATCTCGCATGATATTCCATTCTTAAACAGCGTTATCAACTTGATCTATCACATGGAAAATCAAGAGTTGAACCGTTATGTAGGAGATTACGATCACTTCAAATCTGTTCATGAGATGAAAAAATCTCAGTTGGAGGCAGCATTTAAGCGTCAACAGCAAGAGATTGCAGGATTGAAGGATTTCGTTGCACGTAATAAAGCACGTGTTTCCACTCGAAACATGGCAATGTCTCGACAAAAGAAACTCGATAAAATGGATGTTATTGAACTCGCTAAAGAAAAGCCAAAGCCAGAGTTCAATTTTAAAGAAGCACGCACACCAAGCAAGCTGATCTTTGAAACGAAAGACCTAGTTATCGGATATGACGAGCCACTTTCTAAACCATTGAACCTTCGAATGGAACGTGGTCAAAAAATTGCTTTAGTCGGTGCGAACGGTATAGGTAAAACAACGTTACTTCGCAGTATTCTTGGTGAAATCACGCCTGTTTCAGGTTCCGTTGAGCGCGGTGAAAACCTAGAGATCGGTTATTTCGAGCAAGAAGTGAAGTCAGCGAACTATAATACATGTATCGATGAGATCTGGAGCGAATTCCCTGGTTTCTCTCATCATGAAGTCCGTGCTGCTCTTGCGAAGTGTGGTCTAACGACAAAGCACATCGAGAGTAAAGTAGAAGTGCTGAGTGGTGGAGAAAAAGCGAAGGTTCGTCTTTGTAAACTCATCAACCACGAAAACAATGTACTGGTTCTCGATGAGCCGACAAACCATTTAGACGTAGAAGCAAAAGACGAGTTAATGCGTGCCTTGAAGGCTTTCAAAGGCAGTGTGCTGTTGATTTCCCATGAACCTGAATTTTATAAAGAAGTTGCAAATGACGTCTGGAACTGTGAAAGCTGGACGACGAAGGTGTTTTAAGTAAATCTGTTGGCTAGCCCTCATCTTTGGA
Organism: Fictibacillus norfolkensis; assembly: GCF_014836645.1. Taxonomy (GTDB): domain Bacteria; phylum Bacillota; class Bacilli; order Bacillales; family Fictibacillaceae; genus Fictibacillus; species Fictibacillus norfolkensis. Next base: position 185,483 of record NZ_JACSQM010000006.1, on the reverse strand, counting down.
TGGGGGTTTTTTATTTGGGAGTTTATTTTGGTAAAGGGATGGTATAGGTTGCGGCTTTTCTTGAGCCAGTCGGCTTCAGTTTCATACTATAGAGGAGTTTTTTTACGGATGACTGTGATTGCATGTGGAGAAACAAGCGTACATCTTTGTTTTTGACCACAGGACTAAACAAAAGTGCATAATCAATGATTGCTTTTTTATGAGCATCCATATAAGTTTTGGAGCACCTTGTACACAACCAGTTTCGTTTTATTCTAATTAATGTGATTTGAGTACAGTTCGGACAAAAAACACCTGTTAAAATTTCATTGCGATGAATATTGAACAATTTTAGAATGTCAGGATTATGCGAAGTATGTTCTTTTAAAAGCAGAGAAGAAATTCTTTTTATATCTCGCTTTTGAAGAATAACTTCAGATTCTAACTTTTCAATTTCTTTGATTTTGCTAGGTAAGGTCCTACCTCTTATAATTTTTTGTGCGTTTGATCCGTACTTTGGGGAGATTCGAATATAAGATTTTGGATTCGTGATTACAACTAGGGTATGAATCGGTATTAAAGGACATTTGTGTCTAAATAGCCAATGAGACAAATGTTTCTTTTGTATTCCAACTTGATTTACAGGGTCTGGAAAAGTTTCATCTAGCCCTTCTCTAGTACGCACAATCTGATCATATTGATGATCAAAATATAAATTCCCTATTAAGTTCTTAACTTCAATTATGATACAAAATCTTGGGTGGAGAATTAATGCGTCTAGTTGGAAAAAAAGTTGATTGTTATCGTATCTGGGGATTCGCAAATCGTGGAAAATGTGGTAATTATCCTTTTGTAGTTCAGAAAGGTAATAATCTAGCGTTAACTCTCCTCTAAAGCCTGCTAAGTATTTTCTATAGTTGCTTTCAATATTTTGTATTTGAGAATGGCTTGGGAGAATTCTTTCTAATAAAACTTCAAATTTTAATAGTTTAAGCGGTTTGGTTCTAGTTTTTTTAATCACTTTATCACTTCCTCTTATACTTGGACATGAACAGTTGATTCGCTAACTATGGTGTAGAATCCTTTTTTAGTAATAGATATTTTTATAGGCCCTAAATTTGTTTTTATAGGCCCTAAATTTCTATTTATGGGCCTTAAAAAAATTTTATGGTCCTTCAAGTAATTTTATAGGCCATCAACATCATTTATAGGCTTTTCGACAAATAACGGCAACCGCCTCTCCCCACAAAGAAACACCCCCTGCTAACGCAAGAGGTGTCCACCCAATCAACTATTCAGCTCTTCCACTAACAGAGAGAGCTCTTCCCATCGCTCCATCGCGGCTTCAAGCTCGTTCTCTACTTTTTTCTGCTCAGCCATAAGCTCGCTGATTTTGCCAAAATCGCTTCCTGCGGCAACAATTTCTGCTTCATAATGCTCTTTTTTCTCTTCTAAGTTCATGATTCGTTCTTCAATCGTATCCCAATCTTGCTGATCTTTGTATGACAGCTTTTTCTTCTTTTCTTTCCGATGCTGTGTAGGAAGTTCCGTCACTTCTACAGAAGAAGTCTCTTTCTTCACCGCAGCGGCCCGTTCATCACGTTCTTTCTTCTCGTCCATATAGTCCGAATAGCTGCCTTGAAACCTTACAACTTTTGCATTCCCTTCAAATGCCAGAAGATGATCGACTACACGGTCTAAAAAGTAGCGGTCATGGGAAACAGTCAATACTACGCCAGGAAAGTTTTCTAGATACTCTTCTAAAATCCCTAGCGTTTGAATGTCCAGGTCGTTTGTCGGCTCATCCAAAAACAGCACGTTCGGCTCTTCCATTAACACTTTTAGCATGTACAAGCGGCGTTTCTCTCCACCAGATAACTTGCGAATATACGTATACTGCATATAGCGAGGAAACAGGAACCGTTCGAGCATCTGTTCAGCCGTAATCGTCTGGCCATCTACTGTTGTGATGACCTGTGCCGTTTCTTTAATATAATCGACTACGCGCAAGTTGCCGTCGAGCTCTTCATGATCTTGTGTGTAGTAGCCGATCTTAACCGTTTCCCCTACTTCAACGGAACCTGAATCAGGAGTCATTCTGCCTGCTAACATATTTAACAAAGTAGTCTTCCCGCTTCCGTTCGGCCCGATGATCCCAAGTCGTTCACCCGGAACAATTAAATAATCCAGGTCTTTAACTAGCTCTTTTCCGTCTAAACTTTTACTCAACCCTTCAACTTCGATCACTTTTTTCCCAAGTCGTTGAGATCCGATCGCAAACTCAACAGAGCCTTTCACTCCTGGACCTGTTTCTTCTTGCAAAGTTTCAACTCGTTGAATTCTAGCTTTCTGTTTTGTAGTTCGGGCTTTTGCACCACGGCGTAACCACGCTAATTCACGGCGAAGTGTGTTTTGTCGCTTATCTTCGTTCTGAAGGGCGATTTCTTCACGTTCAGCCTTTTTCTCTAAGTACGTTTCGTAATTTCCCTCATAGACATAAAGTTTTCCATTATCGAGCTCAAAGATGTTGTTAGTTACGCGGTTTAGGAAATAACGGTCATGGGTAACCATTAATAAGGCGCCTTTATAGTTTCCTAAGAACGTTTCCAGCCATTCGACCGTTTCATTATCAAGATGGTTTGTAGGCTCATCCAAAATCAGCAGATCTGCAGGTTGAATGAGTGCTTTTGCGATCGCCACACGCTTCTTTTGCCCACCGCTTAAATGCTTCACTTGACGAGAAAAGTCACGAAGACCAAGCTTTGTGAGCACCGTTTTTGCGATAGTGTTTGCTTCCCATGCCTCATTTTCATCCATCTTTTGCTGACTGTTCATCAAACGCTTCAGTTTCTTTTCGTTTGACGGATCAGATTCTAGATCAAGTAAGGCTTGTTCATATTCACGCATCGTCTTCATGATGAGAGAATCTCCGAAATAAATTTGATCTAAAACGGATAACTCTTCGTCTAGTTTAGGTTCTTGTGCCACATACTCGATCTGAAAAGTATTTGCATGTGATAGTGTTCCTCGTTCGGCTGGCTCGAACCCAGCTATTGCTTTCAATAATGAGGACTTACCTGTGCCATTCGGTCCGATGAGCCCGATTCTTTGCTTGTCGCTGATCGAAAATGTGATATCGTCGAACAGCGTTTTTTCACCATATGTTTTATATAAATTTTCAACTAATAAAATACTCAAAACCATATCATTCCTTAGGCTAATGTCTTTGCATTCTATTGTAGCTTAACCCTGTCAGAATAGCATCTTTCGGTTATGATTTGCATTCTTTTTGGAATTTTTGTTATAGTGTTAAACATGTTCTGAAAAGAAGTGGGCACGTTTTTTGCTCAAAACGGATGCCACCTATTTTCAATTCACACATCGGCTTTGCTTTTTTCTTGTAGTTGATGCTGGGTTCTCAATTAATCCGGCAAGTTTTTAATGCGTTTATTCACCGCGCTTTTGACTTCAAGTTTTTTTCTGCTATTCCTCGCAAGCTCTTTTTGCAAATAAAAAGCTCTAAGAAACAACCTGCCAACTTTTTCATAAACAAGTCATCCGTTGAGCAAACTAACATGACCCATTTCATGAAAAAAGAAAAGGAGAGAAATTTTTACATGCAAACAGGAGTTATTATTTCTTTAGTTATTTACATGGCCGGTATGCTTTATATCGGGTACTGGGCTTACAAAAAAACATCTGATTTAAATGACTACATGTTGGGTGGAAGAGGATTAGGTCCTGCAGTTACTGCACTTTCAGCCGGAGCATCAGATATGAGTGGTTGGATGATGATGGGTATTCCAGGTGCGATGTTCACTGACGGGATCAGTTCAATTTGGATCTCTGTAGGACTCGCTGTCGGTGCTTATCTAAACTACATTCTTGTAGCACCTCGTCTTCGTACGTATACGGAAGTCGCAGATGATTCCATTACCATTCCTGATTATCTTGAAAATCGTTTTAACGATACACAAAAGATCCTACGTATCGTTTCAGGACTCGTAATTATTATCTTCTTCACACTTTACGCATCTGCTGGACTTGTATCTGGCGGTAAGCTGTTTGAAAGTGCATTCGGTACAACTTATCTAACTGGTATGTTGATTACGGTTGGGGTAGTTGTAGCTTATACACTATTTGGTGGTTTCCTTGCAGTAAGTTGGACGGATTTTGTTCAAGGGTGTATCATGTTTGTCGCATTGATCTTAGTGCCCATCGTTGCATTTACAGATATCGGTGACACGCAAACAGTTATTGATACGGTTCGCGGGGTTGACCCTTCGCTTCTTCAAGCAACAAAAGGTTTGACCACTCTTGGGTTGATATCGTTTTTAGCTTGGGGATTAGGTTACTTTGGACAACCTCATATCATTGTTCGTTTTATGGCGATCACATCTGTAAAAGAAATTAAAACAGCAAGAAGAATCGGTATGAGCTGGATGATTGTGTCTCTTATCGGTGCATCTCTCACAGGATTGATTGGTGTTGCTTGGTTTGCAAGAGAAGGAAGAGAACTTGCTGATCCTGAAACAGTATTTATCGAATTTGCGAACCTGTTGTTCCACCCGCTAATTACTGGTTTCTTATTAGCAGCGATTCTAGCTGCAATCATGAGTACGATCTCTTCTCAGTTATTAGTAACATCCTCTTCTGTAACAGAAGACTTTTATAAGCAATTCTTAAAGAAAGATGCTTCTCAGAAGGAACTCGTTATGATCGGCCGTATTGCGGTACTTATTGTAGCCGTAATCGCTGTATTGTTGTCATTGAACCCTAGTGATACCATTCTTAGCCTTGTAGGTTATGCATGGGCAGGATTTGGTTCGGCATTCGGACCACTTATTCTGTTAAGTCTCTTCTGGAAGAAGATGACGAAGTGGGGTGCTTTAGCGGGTATCATCGTTGGTGCTGTTACAGTTCTTACGTGGGTACAGTTCCCAGACCTTAAAGAACAAGTGTATGAGATGATTCCTGGATTCTTCTTAAGCTTAATCGCAATTCTTATTGTGAGCTCATTAACGAAAAATCCATCTAAAAAGGTTCAAAACCAATTTGATGACATGGAAGAAACACTTGATGATCTAAAATAATGTAAACTAAAAGCGTTCCTGAATACAGGAGCGCTTTTTTTATACCTTCTTAAGAAGTCGATCTGAATGTGCGAGTTCTTCTATACGACCTGCACCTATACCAAACATGGCCGCACGCATCTCAAATTCGATTCGTTCCATCTGTACGAGGAGCGCCTCAACATCATTTTCTACAGCTGATGGCAGAAGAAGTCTACCAAAGCCAGCAAGATTAGCACCTAGAGCAATCGATTTTGCCGCATCAACACCGTTTTTGAGCCCCCCACTTGCAATCAATGGAGTGGAAAAATTATTCTTCCTAACCGCGAGGATGCTTTCAGCAGTCGGCAGTCCCCAGTCTAGAAAAGCTTCCGCTGCTTCTTTTCGAATGCTGTCGTTTGAACGATAGCTCTCTACCTGTATCCATGACGTTCCACCTGCACCAGCTACATCAATAAATTGAATTCCTGCGGATGTAAGGCGGTCAGCCGTTTTTTCGTCAATTCCCATTCCTACTTCTTTCACACCGACTGGCACATGGAGAGAATTTGCGATTTCTTCAATCTTAGAAAGCAAATGAGAAAAGTTCGTATCTCCTTCTGGCTGAAACACTTCTTGCAATGTGTTTAAGTGGAGTACAAGCATATCTGCTTCAGCCATCTCAACTGCCTGTCTACACTGATCGATCCCAAAATCATAATTGAGCTGAACCGCTCCAATATTTGCGATGATCGGAATATCAGAAGCATACTTCCGAATCTGAAACGTATAAGCAAGATCCTCGTTCTCAACCGCAGCCCTCATTGAACCTAGGCCGAGCGCCCATCCTTTTTCTTGAGCTGCCATCGCTAACTGTTGATTTATTTGATAGGCAGTTTCTGTTCCACCTGTCATGGAAGAAATCAAAAAAGGTGTCCGCATCTGTTTATTTAATAATGTGGTTGAAAGTGAAATTTCATCAAATGATAGTTCGGGCAATGCGTTAGGTATGAATCGATAGTTTTCAAGCCCCGTCGTAATGTTCTTACCTTCAACGTCTTCATTTAAACTAATTCTAATATGTTCAGTTTTCCGCTTTTCCGTAAGGTCCTTCGAAATATCCAACAATTTTCCTCCTCTTTCGTTCTAGTGTCTTATTCTTGAGATCCAGTATTCGATTCAGCCTGAACCTGTTATATCTCTGGATAAATATAAAAGGAAGATTAAACAGAACGGCATACGCGATCATGATGTTGCCGATCCAAACAGGGTTCCACAAGAAAAACAATAGAGCTGGTGGCATAGACAGCCAATGTGTTAGTTCTGCACGACGTGTTTCTGCTAAAAAACGGGATAAATACTCTAGGGAATCTCCTTCTAGTGTTTTCTTCGCGAATCCTCCCCTATAAAAATCACCACCATCTGGCAGTATGGTTTTCCACTTACGTATTCCTATTTTTTCATACCATCCTCCACTGTTTTCCCAACCAAAAGCTGAATCCCATCTGCTCTCTTTTGTAAAGTTAGAAAAAGGAATTCGATGAATGATATAAGCCACAGTTAAGTGAAAGATGAGCCAGGCAAGTATATTAATCACTACCGTCCAAAACGGAGAAAGTTCAATCAGCATTTACGCATCTCCTTTTTCAGAAACCGAGATTTCTCTACCTTTCCACTTTACTTCTTTTTTGATCATACTCAAAATGAAAGACCAGATGTACACTACAGAAAAAAACAAGAAGTGCAGCGGGTGTGATAGAACTGAAAGTATTGAATTCGTTCCTATTTTCTTCATTAAGGTCTTAATCTGAATCGCATAAAGCAGATAGAAGACTCCCCACATCAAAACTTCGTAAGATTCTTGAACCAACAAGAAAGGAAGCTGAATGGCTAGACTTATTCCTCCTGTAATCCATGCCACTGTCAACACTAAGGGCATGAGTGGCGTTTTCGCTGAACCAAGTGCGAAGCTTTTACACCATCCTAAAAATAGTGCAGTTAGTCCTTCTGAATACATTCTGAAATAAACCGCATTGTATCCTGAGAAACAAGTAACGTTTACATCTTGTTTCATAGCTACTCTGCCCATTTCCATATGTTCAAGAACTTGATGTCTAATCCCTTCATGACCACCTATCTCTGTATACGTTTCTCGGTCGACCATAAGACACGGCCCAAACGCACCAGCAGGTTTCTTATTGAATAGCGTAAAACATTGCATGGCGGCCATTACGATCATGTTAAATAGAGAAGAAAATTTCTCTGAAACACTCTTCATCTGATGAAAAGGTTGAACACTAATCAATCCCCCGCTTCTTTCCCATTCACCACACAAGCGTTCAATTCCGTCTTTCTCTATTTCTAGATCTGCATCTAAAAATAACAATAAAGAGCCTGTAGCATGTTCTGCTCCATTCCAGCATGCCCATGGTTTTCCTAGCCAACCGCTTGGAAGACGTTCGGGCTTTACAACGGTAACACCAAATTCACGAGCGACTTCTTCTGTTCGATCCTCAGAATCATCGTTAACAACAATTACTTCATGAAGCTTCATACTTTGGTTGCTCAATGTAGGCAATAATTTTTTTAAGTTTGCTTCCTCATTCCTTGCGGGAATAATAACTGAAACAGAATGTGGTTCATGAGGACCTTTAGAACTTAGAGTGCGTATATGCCATAGCATGAACCATCCACAAAGCCACATGATTGATAGATACAAAATGGTAGAAAGCATGTCGACTGTCTCCTTTAGAAAAAAGTTGTAGTTACAGCTTGGGCTTTGTATTCTTTTTTCAAACAATTCTTAAAAAAAGAGGAGTTTTTATATTCAGTCAAGAACTGAAAATAAAGAATGACTTTATGAATATGTTGAAAAAGCGTTCAATAATTTTACAATGGTTGTACATAAACTATACAATACAGAGGAACAGTCGTACAGCAACAGCTAAGAAACAACCTTAACCTTTCATTCCCAATACCGAGGAGGATTTTGATGAAGAAAAAAGTGTTAGTTGTAGGCGGCGGACTTGGCGGCCTATCAGCAGCTCTTCGATTAGCAGCTGATGGACACGAAGTAACTGTACTCGAAAAAAATGAACGTATCGGCGGCAAATTGAATCAGCGTTCTGGAAAAGGCTATACCTTTGATACAGGGCCATCTATCTTAACAATGCCATGGGTGCTTGAACAGCTGTTTGAATCTGCAGGAAAGAATATCCACGATTACATAAACATCCAGCGTATCGAGCCACAGTGGAGAACGTTCTTTGAAGATGGCACGGTTATTGATGTGACGAGTGACCTGCCAGAGATGCTGAAAGAAATCAGTAAAGTAAATCCGCAAGACGCTGCTTCATTCTTTAAATATCTAGATTATTGCAGCCAAATGTACGAACTTAGCATGAAGAGTTTCTATAAGAAAAGTTTAACTGGATTAAACGATCTGCGCACTCTTCACAGCTTTAAAGAACTTCTCGCAATGGATCCTGTAAAATCAATGGACCAAGCAACGAAAAAGTTCATTAAAGACAAACACCTTCAACAACTATTTAATTTCTTCATCATGTATATCGGTTCCTCCCCTTATCAGGCACCAGCTGTTCTTTCTCAGCTGATACACGTTCAGCTCGGCCTTGGTATTTATTATGTGGAAGGCGGAATGTACAAAATTGCTGAATCGATCTTAAGTGTTTTAAACGAATATAACGTTGTTGTTCGAACGAATCAAAAAGTAGTAGGTATCTTAACAGAAGGTACTACGGCTAAAGGGGTAAAACTTGAGAACGGCGAAGAGATGTATGCAGATATCGTTGTTTCTAACTTAGAAGCCATCCCAGCATACAAGACGCTTCTCTCAAATCATCCGCAGGCTAAAAAAGCGGCTGAAGATCTCAGTAAATACGAACCTACTGTTTCAGGTCTTGTCTTATTGCTTGGAGTTGATAAGAAGTACGATGAGTTTGCGCATCACAATTTCTTCTTCTCACAAAGTCAGGAAAGAGAATTCGATCAGATCTTTAACACTGGTATTCTTGCAGACGACCCAACCGTTTATGTGGGAATTTCTTCAAAAACCGATCCAACTCAAGCACCTGAAGGTAAGGATAACTGGTTCGTCCTGACGCATGTACCACCCCTTAAAGAAGGCGAAACGTGGGAAAGCAACCTTGAGAGCTATCGTGAGCTTGTCTTGAACAAACTTGAGCGCATGGGAGCTAAGGACCTACGCCAGCACGTGGAGTGGGAATACACGTTTACACCTGACACTTTAAAAGAACTGTACGGACCGAACGGAGGCTCTATCTACGGCATTCGAACAGACCGCAAGATGAACGGCGGATTTAAGATTCCGAGCAGAAGCAATCAGTTTACAAATCTATATTTCGTTGGCGGCTCTACACACCCTGGCGGCGGCGTTCCAATGGTAACTCTATCAGGACAGCTGACTGCTGATTTAATAGGAGAAGATTTAAAAAATGTTTCAAAGGAGATCGGGTAATATTGCAACCAGCACAGAAGCATGGAACCATCGATAAAGTACTTTTTCGGTTCTTTATCTTTTGGTACAGCGTAGGATTAATACTTCTTGTTTTTGATATTCTCCCTCCGGCTCTTGAGTGGGCAAACAGTGTGTTTTTAATCGCATGCGGTGTTCTTGGAGGATTTTACTTTTATCGAACGTACGGTAACTTTGGCGCTATCTTTACTTTATTCGTTCTGTTCGGAAGTATCGTAGCAGAGAGTATCGGCGTCAAGACCGGTCTAATTTTTGGTCAGTATAATTATAGCGACCAGCTCGGTCTACAATGGTTAGGCGTCCCAGTTGCCATCGGATTCGCGTGGGTGATGATTTTAGCCGTCTCTCACGCGATCGCTGGTGGAATCGTTAAACCATTTAAAGGTCAAACAGCTATAAAAGTACCACTCTATGTTGTTACAGGTGGCCTGATCGCTGTTGTCATGGATGGGATAATCGATCCTGTCGCTTACCTTGTTAAAGGTTACTGGTTCTGGGATGGCTCAGGGATATATTACGGAATACCGTTGCAAAACTTTGTTGGCTGGTTTCTTTTGGCTAGCTTCTTTCATATCACTTTAGTAACAGGATTGAATATAACGAAAAAAACGGAGACAACACCGCATCCTTATTGGCATTTTCGCACGATCGCTGTGTTTTTGATGGTCACGAGCATGTTTGTCTTACTAGGATTAACATCAGAGCTGTATCTGGCGTCAATCGGTGTGTCTTTCGCTAGTATCATCCTGTTGAGTTTATATCGCTACAATAATCAATCAGTCTCTGTTAATAGTGATATGGCTTACAGCCCAGGAAAAAGGTGATATTCATGGTTCTCATTTTTATTACAGCTGCCCTACTTTTTTTAGCAGCTACTATAATGAATAGTTTCTTTTTACCCTCTCTAAAAAAGCCCTCTCCAGGGGCTTCTCATACAGAGAGGGTTGCTGTTTTTGTACCGATGCGCAATGAAGAAAAAAATGTAGCTGGACTGGTTGCCACCTTAAAAGAACTGTCGTATCGTCATATATCCTTTTCTATTTTAGATGATCATTCAGATGATGATACATATAACTCTTTGTTGAAGCACATAGATGGCGACAGCCGTTTTACCGTTCTACAAGGAAGGAAGCTTCCTGCTGGTTGGGCTGGTAAAGTTCATGCCTGTCACCAGCTTAGCCAAAGTACAACAGGTGATTATCTCTTATTTATCGATGCGGACGTTCGCCTCCATCCTAATACGATCGAGACTTCACTGACACTATTGAAAAAGCGGAAAGCTAGTCTTTTATCTGGGTTCCCAAATTTTCCTGTAACTTTATTTTTTGAAAAACTGATTGTCCCGATGCAGCACTTTGTTATTTTATTTCATCTTCCGCTTCTTTTTGCAAACTTTACAAAATGGCCGCCAGCAACAGCGGCACACGGTGCATTCATGTTGTTTAAGAGTAAGGAATACCACGCCATTGGTGGTCATGCTAGCATAAAAAACTCTTTAGTTGATGATGTGGATTTGGCTAAAGCTATGAAGCGAGGGCGTCATGAGGTTGTACTCGCTAACGTAACGAAATATGTATCGTGTTTCATGTATCACAGTAATAAAGAAGTGTGGAACGGATTTACAAAGAACCTGTTTCCTGGATTAGGTCGTTCCATCTTTCTCGTTGTTTTTTTATCTTTTTTTTACACCGTATTTTACATAGCACCTTTGTTTTTATTCATATATGGCATACTCACTGAGCAATTGCTATGGATGCTGCCCTATTTGATCACGGTCATCCAAAAAGCATATGTCGACCTCTTAACGGGACAAAAAGCTTACCTTGCCTTCACTATGCCGTTATCTGCGATCGGTTTGGTCGTGCTTGTGAATGCATCGATGTGGAAAGGACTTAAAAAGCAAGGCTACGAATGGAAAGGACGTTCTTATCAATGAGAAAAATAGCAATTGTCGGCGGCGGCCTTGGCGGATTATCTGCAAGTATCTCTCTTGCTAGTAATGGTTGTGAAGTGCACATATATGAAAAAAACGAACATTTTGGCGGGAAGCTGATGCCTGTTTCTTTAGGTTCTCACACGTTTGATTTCGGACCGAACACCATTACGATGCCTCAAATATTTGACGGGGTATTTCAGGATGCCGGTGAGGATCCTAGAGACTATTTTGAGTGGATCAAATTAGATACGCATACTCGTAATATTAGCAGCAATGGCGAAATTTTTGAGATGTCGACCGATGTGGATCATGTGATGAATCAATTAAAGGAACTCGACCCATATGCGGCACAACGATATTCAGATTATCTTGCAGAAGTGACTCGTTTGTATCATCTAGCAGAGAAAGAATTTTTCCCTAGGACTTTTACGAGTATGAAAGATTATCTTTCTCCCTCACTGTTTAATGCTTTTACGAAAGTGAGACCGCTGCAATCCATGGACAGCTTTCATCGTAAATATTTTAATCATCCGCTATTGCTGCAAACCTTTAATCGCTATGCAACTTACATAGGGTCATCCCCCTTTCAAGCACCTGCTACGTTCTCTTTGATCGCTTATCTAGAGATGATTCAAGGCGTATATTACGTAAAAGGCGGCAACGTAAAGATTGCTGAAAGTATGGTTCGCCTAGCAAAAAAGCTTGGGGTACATATGCATTTAGGTGTTGAAGTGAAAAAAATTAACGTTAGTAACGCTGAAGCGAAATCTCTGAGCCTTTCAAATGGAGATGAAGTAGAGTTCGATGCTGTCGTGATGAATGGAGATCTGCTCGAAGCGTACCCTAAACTCGTAGAAGAACGCTACAGACCATCTATGAAAAATAAAAAGGTCGAGAGCTACTCTCCTTCGATTTCTGCGTTTGTTCTTTTAGTCGGACTAAACAAACGCTTAGATAATCTGTTGCATCATCAAGTGTATTTCTCGAGCGATTACAAACGAGAATTCGAAACGTTATTCAACGGAGAATATCCCGATGATCCAACCATCTATATTTCAAATTCTTCTGTAACCGATCCATCCGTTTCCCCTGACGGAGACAACCTGTTCATATTGGTAAATGCACCACATATACGAGCTGCTTCTTCTAAAAGCCTCGATGATTATGAGCAATACAGAGATTTAGTATATGACCGTCTAGAGTCGTTCGGTCTACATATTAGGCCGCATATACTGCATGAGAAGATGATAACTCCTCACGACATACAAGCTAAGTTTGGAGCATTTCGAGGGGCATTATATGGTATATCAGCGAATGAACGTAAGAACACGTTCCTCCGCCCTTCTAATCGCTCTAAAGACATCCGCAATTTGTATTTCGCTGGAGGTACAACCCATCCTGGAGGCGGCTCCCCGATGGTCATCATGAGCGGCCGCAATGTCGCCCGCGAACTGCTGAAGGGGTCAGTCCCCAAACAATTATCATAAATCAATGAAAACGAGCAAACGCCCGAAGCGTTTGCTCGTTTTTGAATTCATCTTTCATACTCTTTCCATTTTGTGGTACACTAATTTTCAAAAACATTGGGGGATATTGCATGGAAGTCCGTCTCTTAAAACCTGAAGATGCAAAAGCTTATTGGGAGCTTCGACTTGAAGCATTAAAATCAAATCCAGAAGCGTTTGCTTCAAGCTATGAAGAAGCGATTAGAAGAAAAGATCCACTAAAGGAAGTAGCGAGCAGATTACAAGAAGAAGGCAGCTATACGTTCGGCATGTATGATGAAGATCAGTTGATCGGCAATGTAACGTTAGTCCAGGAAAAAGCTTTAAAAATGCAGCACCGCGGCAACATTTATGCCATGTACGTAAGCGCTAATAACCGTAAAGCAGGTGTCGGTCGCTCTTTGATGAAAACCGTTATTGAACATGCAAAACGTATACCTGTTCTTGAAAAACTGAACTTAACAGTTGAAGCTAACAATGAAAAAGCAAAGAACCTTTACACTTCACTCGGTTTCAAAACATATGGATATGAAGAAAAAGCCCTTAAAGTAGATGATCAGTATCACGATGAAGAACACATGGTGCTGTTTTTATAGTATTGTTTAAAGTTTTTCCTTTTCAAGAGTATTTTTCTATGAATTAAACTGTCTTTGTCCATTTAGCTCCTTAAATGTAAACTGTTTTTGCACCTGTAACCGCTGTATGGATATACCATCTAGGGTATGCAACCCGTTATTACTAGAAATTTCACCTATAATTCTAGTAATTATTGAATTAATACGGCGAGATTCGGCCAGAATACGGCGAGTTTTGCACATATATCGGCGAGTCGACATTATTCGACTCCTGACACACTGCTCTATACCCCTCTCCCCAGAACTTGACCAACTAAAACAGAAACTTAGAAATTCAAAAAGAGCTGACAACACAGGCAACGACCTGTTTATCAGCTCTTTTACAAGTATCAGGCTATTTCACAGCAATCTGCTTCAACAGATCCCCTTTTTCAGCACTTGATACAAACACTCTTCCGCTAAACACTTTATAATTCTGTTTACGAACCTTGTTCAGAATCTCACGGTAATAGATCGCTGCTAGCTGGACAGGCATTCTTGATTCGATCGGATAGTGCTCTAGCGTTTCATTAAATTTTGCATAAAAGACTTCCGCACGAAGCGCTATACTCTCCCATGCCGCAATAAAGCGATCATCAACGATTTCCTTTTTCAAATCTTCTTCTGTATAGCTGTGTTCAGCCATCACTTTCGCTGGAACATACACTCTGTCACGATCTAAATCTTCTGCGATATCCCGTAATACATTCGTAAACTGCATGCCGATCCCAAGTGCGATCGCTCCTTCGCGAAGCCGATCTTTTTGTTCAGGAGCTAATATTGGTAATAGCATCAAACCAACTGTACTAGCAACATGATACGAGTAGTACTCTAATTCTTCCACCGTATCATAATGCGTCTTATACAGATCCATTTCTTGTCCTTTAACCATATCTAAAAAAGCTTGATGATCCATCTCAAAGTTTTGAAAAACATCCTGCAGTGCGATCCACATTGGCTCGGCTGCAGGAATTTTGCCGTTAAGAAACTGATTGAACTCTGCCTTAAAGACAGCTAGCTCTTTCTCGGGGCTATCTCCCTCATCTACAATATCATCTACCGTTCTGCAAAATGAGTACACGGCCCAAACGGCACGTCGCTTTTCTTCTGGTAAGTATGAAAATGCTTTATAAAAGGTTTTAGAATGAACTTTAATGATCTCTTCACAATAAAAATACGATTCCTGAACCGTTACCAACTGTTTCACGCCCTTTCAAGATATTTGGCTAGATGTTTTGCACTCTGCATAACGATGGGAACTCCTCCACCTGGATGGATCGATGCACCTACCGCGTACAGATTTTCATATGGAAGAGGTTTAATCTGTGGTCGAAACACACCAGATTGTTTTAAAGTAGGCGCAATACCAAAACTGCCTCCTTGGTAAAGCCCATCTGTAAGTGCATCGTTAGGTGTTCGAATTTCGCTCCACACGATAGAATCCTTCAGCCCTGGATATCCTCGTTTTTCCAATGAATGAATAATAAAATCTGCATAACTTTGTTTCTCTGACTCCCAATCTACCGTGTCTCCTGAAGGAACCGGAACAAGTACGTATAATACGCTTTTTCCTTCTGGCGCGAGTGTTGGGTCTATCTTTGAAGGATAGAACGTATAAATAGCTGGATCCTGAGGCAGCTTCTTTTGTAAAAACACTTCTTGCATATGTTCATCGAAGTGATCAGTCATAAAGAACTGATGAACATCCGCCTCATCATACATTCTGTCTAGGCCAAGATATAAAAGGAAACAACCAGAAGAAGATTCGTAGTTTTTCTTGACCGGCTTTGGTCCTGGAATGAGATGGTGAATACCAGGAAAATCACCATTATAAATGACCATGTCATGCAGATGAGTACCTTCTTTTGTCACAACCCCGTTACACGAGTTGCTTTGCAACGACAACGCTTCTACAGGGGTGCTCAAACGGATCTCCACACCTTGCTCGACTAGCTTTCTTTGGAGCAAGTCTACTACACTTCCATATCCGCCTTTTACATACCAGATCCCGTGAGCATGTTCACTAAATGGCACGAGCGAATACATGGCGGGGGAGTTTTCAGGTGATCCTCCGATATACAAGGTTTGAAACGAAAAAGCTTCCTGCATTCTCGGATGACTGAAATACGCTTCTGCTAATTTTTTTACAGATTGATAAGCTTTTAGTTTTGTAAGTGTGTGCAGGTTTTTCGGTGTCCAGAAATCTCTTCGGTTTACAAATGAACGATCTAAGAAGGCCGTTTTCCCTTGATGAAAACGCTCGTACATATCCGTTACGTAACGTAAGAACCCTTGCTCTTCTCCTGGAAACATTCTCTTAATCTCGTTAAGCTGTCCAGGCAAGTCACTCGTTTTATAAAAATGAGATCCATCTGGATAATTCAACTTATACATCGGACTGCACAAGATCAGCTCTAGTTCCTCACGCTCAATGCCAACCTCACTTAAAATCTCATAGATCATTTCAGGAAGCAGCACGATTGTAGGACCGCTATCAATTTTGTATCCTTCCTTTTCAAAAAAGTTCAGCCTGCCGCCAAGTCTGGAACTTTTCTCGTAGATCGTAACCTCTTTACCTTGTTTTCTTAAGTAGAGTGCTGTAATTAAGCCACCAATACCTCCGCCAACAATTCCAGCATTCATACGGATCGAACCTCCATTGCATCATGTTTCTCTGCCATCATGGTTGTTGTGATACGGGCTGATTCCATGATCGTAGGAAGACCGCTTCCCGGATGAGTACCACCGCCTACTAGCCATAATCCTTCGATTTCTTTTTGTTTATTATGTGGCCTAAAATACATCATCTGGGTTAATTGATGACCAAGGTTAAACGTTGCACCTTTGTAAACTGAGAGTTTGTTTTCCCAATCAAGCGGCGTGAACATATATTCTGTTTCGATATGCTGATCCAAATCTTTAAAATCTGTTCGTTCTTGAAGCTGCTCTAGAACTAGCTTTTTAAAATCATGCTTATGATGCTCCCAATCGATCAAGCTAAAATTGTTAGGAACAGGGGCTAAGATGTAAAGCGCTGATTTTCCTTCAGGAGCAAGAGTTGGATCTGTTACGGAAGGATTATGAATATAGATGGAAGGATCTTGAGACAAAATCTTCTTCTTCGTAATCTCTTCAACATTCTTGCGATAATCTTCAGAAAAAACAATTGTATGATGCGGAAGGTCGTATTTCTTATCCACACCCACGTAAAGCATAAATGCAGAACAAGAATAGCTCTTCTTCATCAATTTATCGCTCGTGTATTTTTTTGTAGATCCTTCAGGCATCAACTTTTCCATCGCATGAGCGAAGTCCGCATTAATCACTACTTCATCCGCAAACACTTTTTCACCTGAATCGAGTTGAAGTCCCTTCACTCTGCCTTTTTCAATAATGAGCTCTTTTACACCTGATGAAGTGACTACTTCACCACCGTACTCTTTAATTACTTTAACCATTGCCTCTGTAATTTTGTTCACACCGCCTACAGGATGATAAACCCCGTATGCGTGTTCCATATAAGAAAGAATCGTAAACGCACCCGGACATTCCCAAGGAGACATGCCCAAATATTTTGCCTGAAACGTAAAGGCGAGTCGGAGTCTTTCATCTGAAAAATACTTTGATAGTTGATCGTGCAATGAATTCGTCACCGTTAACTTCGGCAAAGCTTTTATAAATTTAAGCTGTAAATAATCCAACAAAGAATCATGCTTATTTTGTAAGATGGGCATGAGTGCTTCGAACTTCTCTTTTTCTTTCTTCATAAAACGTCGATAGCCTTCACCGTTTCCAGGAAAGACAGCTTCAATATTCTGATACATGACAGATTGATCAGTTGTAGAATCAATCGTTGCATCTTTAAATTTCAGCTGATACATCGGTTCAAGTCTTTTTAACTCGATATAATCTTCTAAGCGTCGATCTGCAAGCTGAAACATTTCCTCCAAGATGTGAGGCATATTTAAAAAGGTTGGACCCCTATCAAACGTATAACCATCTTGATGAAAAGCAGAAGTACGCCCACCGATAAACGGTTGTTTTTCGTATACTGTCACTTGATATCCCTTACTGGCTAATAGCATTCCCGCAGTTAGACCACCAGGACCCGCACCAATTACAGCTACTGGTTTCATACATGCATACCTACCTTCTACTTTTACAAACTATATACAAAATATTATACAAAAATTATACGATGTGTGTTCTACGATTGGCAAATTTAAAAGATATAAAAAAGCACACTCAAAAAAAGATTCATTGATGTGTGCTTCTTCACATATGGTGTGTATGTAACTTCGACGAAAAAAATAGAAAACCTTCCTAAACAGTTAAATAAAATAAACTTTAAACATAAAACATAAAATGAGATAAATGACCAAAAAAGCCTGTAGATTCTACAGGCTTTCTGAACATCATTCTTTTGAATGTTTTTCTTTATGATTAAGATAGTCTTCTTCTTCATTTTTTGGCTTTTTCTTTTTAGCTTGGCGCACAATTAATATGACAATAATGACAACTAATAATAAGCTGACATTCAAAAAGCCTCCAAAAAACTTAAAGAGTTCATCCATGCTGCTTCACCTCTTCTCAGCATTTTCCCCTTTTTTGCGGTTTTTAAACCGGTTCTCTACTAAGAAGATGCGTGAGGGGCAGCGTGACACTGACTTTCGTACCTTTTCCTAACTTGCTCGTATAATCAACTCTTCCTCCCATTGATTCAATGATTCGCGTAGATACCATCGTCCCCAAACCAGTACCTTGCTCTTTGGTAGAAAAGAAAAGAGAACCTACACGCGCGAGCTGTTCTTTTGTCATTCCTTTACCCGTATCCCTCACAATAATCTTAACAGTGTCATCCTCTTCCATTAGTTTTATTGTCACACGCCCTTCTGTTGGCGTTGCCTCTACTGCATTTTTCAAAATATTTATAAGTGCTTGTTTTAACTGATTGCGGTCCGTAGTAATGACAGCGTCTGATTCAATAGTGTGTGTGAGCGAAATTCCTTCCTTTAACGCATAAGGATTTAAAAGAATACTTAATTCCATGACTAATAAAGGAAGAGGAAATGTTTCAATCTTTTTAAATTCAGGTTTGGCAAAGTTTAGATAATCACTAATAATATTTTCCGCTCTGCCTAATTCACTTAGGATGAGTGGATAGTAATGCTTATGCCGCTCGTCTTCACCTTCCATCAACTGAAGAAATCCTTTTACAACGGTTAGCGGATTACGAACTTCATGTGCGATGGATGCAGCGAGTTCCCCGAGCGTATGCTGTTTCTCTGAACGTCGAATCTCATCTTTCATCAAGTTTCTTTCAATGACAGATTCATTAAGAACAGCTGCGAATACAAAGGCTAAAATTTGAATCGTACCAAAAACAGCTATATATGACAGAAGTCTTTGATCAAATACTAAAAAATCATCCTTTTTGAAATAAATGTAGATAAAAAGGATTATCAACTGAACAAGCGTGGGCCAAGAACCTATGATAATTGAAAGGTAAACTCTTTTTTTCGGATTGGATTGCCAGAAGTAATTATAGATGAGAAAAGGTACGGCACAAGAAATAACTGCTGTAATATACGCTAAGAACAGGGTTTCACCACCCATAGCTGTTCTGGTTAGCATAAGAGCAGCAATCGTTATTACCCCTGATATCGGACCACCATAAAAAATAGACAGGACGACCGGAACATACCTTAGATCCCAGTACAGAGAGGAATCATAATAGGCAAAATACATACAGAGCGATGCGGCTGCTCCATATAACAGTCCTAAAAAATATGGAGACCTCCCTATTTTTCGATGTTCGAACAAAAAGCTATAGCTCAATACGGGCGCAAGAACAATTAATACATGTAAAAGCAGCTTTTCAACGATCATACTTTACTCCTTAGTCCTTTAGTGTCTTATGCTCTATCAATACGACAAAAAAAGGGTAATTCCTTCAAGAATCACCCTTTCATAATGACTAAAGTCTTATTCCCAATCATATTCACCTATCATGCATCTTGCTTCAATTGGCTGTGATAGAGAGAATGATAGAATTTCTTGTTCTTGAGTAATTCATCATGTGTCCCTTTTTCAAGGATACCACCATCGTGAAGGACTAAGATTTGATCAGCCTGTTGAATCGTGTTCAATCGATGTGCGATCACAAAGCTGGTTCTTCCCTGCATAAGACGCTGCAAAGCTTCTTGTATCTTCATCTCGGTAATCGTATCAATAGAGCTAGTCGCTTCATCTAAGATCAGTAGTGACGGATCTGCTAAAATAGCTCTTGCGATAGATAGAAGCTGCTTCTGTCCTTGGCTGATGCCGCTTCCTTCTTGGTTCAGTATCGTTTTATACCCTTTAGGCAGTTTCTGAACGAAAGAATGAGCATTCGCTAGTTTAGCAGCGTTTACGACTTCTTCATCTGTCGCATTTAAACGCCCGTACCGAATATTTTCAAGGATGGTACCTTCAAACAAAAAAGAATCTTGAAGGACAAACCCCATATGACTGCGGAGCGAGCTTCTTTTCACTTTTTTAATATCATGTCCATCGATTAAGATCTGACCGCTATCGCTCTCGTAAAATCTAGAAAGCAGATTTACGATAGTTGTCTTGCCTGCACCAGTCGGTCCTACTAACGCTACCGTCTCTCCTTCTTTTACCGAAAAATTCAATCCACTCACGGTTTTTTCATCCTTTTCATAAGAGAAAGAAACATCTTGGAACACTACTTTACCTTTTACAGCAGACAGTTCAGCAGCATCTGTTTCATCCATCTCCTCTTGTGATTCATCCAGGATTTCAAAGACTCTCTCCGCACCAGCAACGGCAGACAATAACGTATTAAATTGGTTGGCTAAATCATTGAGCGGTCTTGTAAATTGTCTAGAATACTCAACGAATATAACGATCACGCCGATCGATACTTTCCCATTCAACGCAAGTACGCCGCCGATTCCAGCTATTAACGCAAAGCTTCCATTGTTAAGCACGTTCATCAACTTCGGAATAAAGCCTGAGAAGGTCTGCGCCCAATATCCAGACTCTCTCAACCGTTCATTCTTAGTCATGAATTCTTCCATTACTCTTTTTTCCTGCGAAAATGATTTAACGATGCGCTGGCCAGAAGTGATCTCTTCAATATAGCCATTGATCTCGCCCAGATTTCTTTGCTGTTCTTTAAACCGTGCGCCCGTTCTTTTCGTAATCCACTTTAACCCAAAGAACATGAGTGGCACGATAGATAAAGAGATCAGCGTCAATATCGGACTTAAATAGATCATGACACCGACTGTTCCAACCAGGGTGAGTATGCTTGAAAACACTTGAATAAACGAACTGTTTAACGTGGAACTGACGTTTTCTATATCATTCGTCACCCGGCTCATCAGTTCACCATGTTGCCGTTTATCAAAAAAGGAAATCGATAATCGGTGAAACTGGTTAAACAGATCGTTTCTCATTTTTAACACGGTATCTTGTGCGATTCCGATCATCCAATAGTTTTGCAGCCAAGTAGAAAGGGATTGACCTACAAAAACAATGATAAGACCTAATAAAAGTTTGTTTAGTCCTTCTATATTTTCTTTTACAATATATGAGTCTATAGCCATACCGATCAGAAAAGGCCCAAGTAAGCTTAATGCCGAGCTTATGATGACCATGAGCAAGACTAGACTAAGCAGGAATTTTTGATCAGAAAAGTAACTTCCGATTCGTTTAATGGTACTTGCCCAATTTTTCGGTTTTACTTTTTTTCCAAATAAATGGTTATGTGGATGAGGTCTGTTTGAATCCTTTGACATGCTGGAAGTCCTCCTCCCCAAACTGTGATTGAACGATTTTTACATATAAAGGTGAGGTGTTCAACAGTTCTTCATGTGTACCCCATGCCTCAACAGCTCCATCGTCTAAAAGCAAAATATGATCAGCTTCCATCGCAGTACTAATTTTTTGTGTAATAATGAACGTTGTACAAGAATACGTTCTTAACGCTTTTAACAGCTTTCCTTCTGTTTTCAAGTCCAAAGCACTCGTACTATCATCGAGCATGAGTATTTTTGGTTTACGAACGAGCGCTCTAGCAATAGACAAGCGCTGTTTCTGTCCGCCAGAAAGGTTTACACCTCGCTGGCCGACTCGCGTATCGTATTGGTTCGGTAATTTTTCCACAGTCTCGTGAATTTGTGCATCGATGGCTGCAGATATGATCTCATCAGAAGCAGCTCCCTCTTTACCCCATCCAATATTCTCTGAAATTGATCCGGTAAAAAGAACAGCTTCTTGAGGAACCACTCCAATTCCTTTTCGCAATGTTTCAATCGGATAATTCATTACATTTTTTCCATCAACTAGTACTTCGCCTCCTGTTACATCATATAACCTCGGTACGAGTTGAAAGAGTGAGGTCTTACCTGAACCAGTTGAACCAAGTATCGCTAACGTCTCTCCTGGTTTTACAGAAAAAGAAAGATCTTTTAGAACCGGAACATCACTTCCTGGATAGTGAAAAGAAACTTTATTAAATTCGACTGCTCCATTAACTATCTTCAGAGAGCGGTCTGTATCTTGTGATTCAACGAGGTCTATTTCTGTATCTAGCACTTCTCCAATTCGCTGTGCAGATGCTTTTGCACGCGAGAAAGCCATAATAATAAACGATATTATCGTCAGTACAGAGGAAATACGGAATGAGTAGTTTACGATCGCTACCACCTCTCCTACTTCAATTGACCCCATACTCACCTGTCTGCTGCCGAACCAAAGAATAAACAGAATTCCAATATTCATGACAAACAATAAGACAGGAATCGATACTTCGATCAAACGAAGAGAGGAGACTGTTTTTTCCTTCAACTCTCCACTCGCTTGTTCAAAGCGATTTTTCTCAAAATCTCTCCGTAAGAATGCTTTAATCAGTCGCATTCCCATCAGATTTTCACGCATGACACGATTCACACCATCCAGCTTATCTTGCACATCTCTAAACATACTTCCAGCCGTCTGGAGAACCCATTTTAAGAAAAATAACAAAAACGGTAATATAACGACTAGCACTAAAGCCAGTTTCGAGTTTACGATTAAAGACATGATCACACCACCGGCTAGTAATAGTGGTGCTCGAAGCATGATCCTCAAACTCATAAATACCGTATTCTGAAGTTGCGTTACATCATTCGTCATTCGTGTTATTAATGAAGAAGCAGGAAACTTATTGAAATTTACAAAAGAAAAGGACTGTACCTTCTCAAATACACGCCGTCTAATATCAAAACCATAGTTCTGACTAACATGTGCGGAGAAGAATGAATTTGCAATACCTGCTGCAAATGCGACTAGAGCTAGTCCAAACATGACAGCTCCCCAGTACTTTATAACACTCAAGTCGCTCTTCAAGATGCCATCATCAATAATCTTAGCCATGATCAACGGCTGCAGAAGTTCAACCCCAAGTTCAGTTAACGTTAAAAAAAGAGCAACACCTATTGCGACACGGTACGCTTTTAAATACGAAAATACTTTCCACATAATTTATCCCCCGAACGTTACCGATGTTTAACATACTTAACCATCTATTAATATTCTATCCTTTTTCTAAAAAATATTTAACTATTTCGACTTCTTATCCTATTTTTTAGTAAAAAGAAAACCCGCCTAAGTGTTCAGCGGGTCTTTTCTGTCTTATCTTCTTTTCCGTTCACTTCAATTTCTGCTTTCTTTGGCCACGTTTTTACATGGTCAGTTTCTAATATTCCCATCGTAACATCACCAATGTCTGTATCTTCTAAAAGCTTATCTCTCACCCGATACTTTATATCATCTGCGTCTGCCAGAGTAAATCCTTCTTTAAGTTCAATATAGCTTTCTACATGATATCTTCGGCCTTCTTGCAAAATTCGTAGTTCTTTAATATCCACGACATCTTGATCTGAAAGAATCACATTCGCAATACGGTCTTCAACTACTTTTGGGGCTGCAACTCCAATCAGTCCTCGAGTGTTTTCGATTCCTAACTTAAATGCTACAACAACGAGAAGGAATCCGATCAATAATGTTCCGATACCATCTAATATATATGCTCCGGTTAGGTCTGCTAATACGATAGATATAAGTGCTAATAAAGCCCCAGAAGTCGCGATTAAGTCTTCATAAAAAACTAAGCGGGTTGGGGGCGCAGCTAAAGCAACATTCTTAAAAGATTCCTTTACGATCCCGAAACCTTTTGCATCACTTCTCGTCTCGTGAACAATCTCCTTCATCGCCTTTATAAGAATAAAGCCATCAACTAAGATCGCTAGTATCATGATTGATATATTCAATAACAGATTCGTTGAAGAATGTGGATCTTGTATAAGCTTCCATCCTTTTAATATCGTTTCGTAAGCCATGATAGAAACTACGATTACAGCCACTAAAACGAACAGATTCACCACGCGGCCAAAACCTGCCGGAAATCGTTTAGTCGGTTCCTTTTCAGAAAGAGCACTTCCGAAAAATACAAACGCCTGATTTAGTGCATCTGCAGCCGAATGCAGAGTTGTTGCAAACATGGCACCACTTCCGCTGACTGCAGCAGCAATTCCTTTAGCAATAGCAAGTACTGTGTTTCCTATTGCGGCAATGCCGGACGATTTATTTCCTTTTTTAAGTAGTTCAATCAAAGGTCTGCCTCCACTCTTGTTTTGTTTTTTTTTTAATTAAAATAGTTAGGAATGTCATTTATCCTTATTGACTAGGTTAATCCAAATGTATATTGCGTGCCTCCTATAATATTTAATTAGGGTAGAAGCTCTCACTGCCTCCCCTTGGAAAGCTAGTATCTTGTTACGGAAATCACTTACTTCCAAAAGCAACAAATAATAAGAAAACACTTGTTACGCAGTTTTCTAAAAGATTGCTGCTTTAAGATGTTTTCTTTTTTTCTCTTCCTATGACAAGTTGATTGAAGCGCAAGGTGGCGAGACTCCTAATGGCGCAGAGCGGCAGGAGGCTCACCGTTCGCCCCATGGAAAGCGAGCAACCTGGAGCGGAAATCAACTACTTCCAAAAGCAACAAAGGATACGAAAAACATCTTTTTAATAAGAATTCCTGTAATGCTTCTTATTTAAACCACAATAAAAAAACAGGCTGCTACAAACAGCCTGTTCATAATCGTTAACTATGATACTTTCTCTTCATTATTACCTTGTGACTCTTTATAGCCACCTTCCCAATACTCAGCGTTCTTTATGCCTAGTTTGGTTGAATCAAAAACAGGATCTAACCCCGCTTTCTTTTGCTCCTCGTAATCTTTTAATACGCGAAGTGCCGGCTTAGCTAAGATCAGGATAGCGATCAAGTTCAGCCAAACCATGATTCCTAGGCCAAGATCTCCTAGGGCCCAAGCTAAGTCTGCTGTTTTCACAGCTCCGTAATACGTCGTTCCTAACAATACAATCTTAAGCAAGAACATAGGAATTTTGTTATTCCGGCCTCTCATGAGGTATGCGATATTCGTTTCTGCAATATAGTAATACGCCATGATCGTTGTGAATGCAAAGAAAAATAATGATACAGCAACGAATCCAGAACCGAAACCAGGAAGAACAGATTCAATGGCCTCTTGAGTAAAAGCAGTACCCGCTTCTACGTTAGGAATGTTCTCGACAATAAACGACTTGTCCGCTTCATTTTGAACGTTGTACATGCCTGTAAAGAGAATCATGAACGCTGTAGCTGTACATACAAGCCATGTGTCAATATATACAGAGAACGCTTGTACAAGTCCTTGTTTAGCAGGATGCGATACTTCAGCCGCCGCAGCTGGATGAGCCCCAGTTCCTTGACCCGCTTCGTTCGAATAGATTCCACGCTTAACGCCCCACATGATCGCTGAACCTACAATTCCACCAAATGCAGAATCAAAAGAGAACGCACTTCTGAAAATTAAAGAAAGCACCTCAGGAATTTGAGGAATATGAAAAGCAACGATGATTAATGAAACAAGCACATAGCCAATTGCCATAAACGGAACCACATATTGTGCTACATTGGCAATCCTTTTAACACCACCAAAAATGATAGCGGCTAAAATAATAATTAAGAAAATACCAGTTACGGACGGATTGATGTTAAAAGCATTATCAAGTCCAGCAGCAATTGAATTAGACTGGATACCTGGCATCAATAGCGCCATAGCAGCTAAAGCTGATACTGCGAAAATAATCCCGTACCATTTCCACCCGATGCCCTTTTCAATATAATATGCAGGACCACCTCGATATTCCCCGTCCTGTTTCACTTTATAAACTTGAGCAAGTGCTGATTCAACAAAAGCACTCGAAGCACCGATAAACGCGATCATCCACATCCAGAAAACCGCACCAGGTCCACCAAAGCCTATCGCTGTTGCTGTTCCTGCGATGTTACCCGTTCCTACTCGGCCTGATAACGCAATCGCTAATGCTTGGAAAGAGGAAACCCCCGCTTTAGAACTTTTTCCTTCTAACATGAGTTTAATCATTTCTTTAAAGTGACGAACTTGCAAAAATCTCGTTAAAATTGAAAATAATAGCCCTACGCCTAAACAAAAGTAAATCATCGGCTGACTCCATAGAATCGCCACTGCATCTCCTACAAACGTTTCAAAGCTGTTCAATAACTTTACCCCCTTGTATTTGACTGAAAATTTTCTCTATTTGTAATTATAAGATAAATCATATATGATTACAAATTGTGACTCAAAAAGCCAATATCTGTTTACGTTGTTTCCTTATTATGAAGTTAGTCATGGTAAGAAAACAAGATAAAATTCTTTCCAGTATGGACATTTGTATCTTTTGTCGTGTACAAGTTCCTAGTTGAATACCAAAATTCAGATAATTAATAGTAAAATATAAGCATTAATAGATGTGCAAAAAAACCACCTGATCATCAGATGGCTTTACATACCTATTATTTTGTTAATGCGTCTTGTTTACAATCGTCTTAAGCTTTGATTTCCGAATAATCTGGTTGACCACTTCAGAGAAAACGAGACCAATAGCAATGGATCCTGAAATCATAAAGGCTTTTGCTGCTAAATTAATCGCAACGTTGTAATCATTCTCCACGAAGCTTCTCATCGCATTGTATGCAATACCGCCTGGTACTAAAGGAATGATGCCAGCTACGCTATATATGATAACGGGTGTCTTATACTTTTTGGCAAAGTATTGTGAAGCGATAGCGATCGTAAACGATGCGATAACCGTTGCTAACACCATATCTACACCATTTGTTTCTAATAAAAAATAGAATATCCAACCTATCATTCCCACTAAGCCACAGTGAAACAGGGAGCGCTTTGGACCGTTAAAAATGATAACAAACGCTGCTGATGCTATAAAACTCGTAATGATCTGTTCAACAATTGTCATCGTGAACGCTCCTTCTTAAAAAAATGAAAAGATTACAGCAATTCCTGCACCTATTGCAAAAGCTGTTAAAAAAGCATCTGCGCCTTTAGCCAGGCCCGAAATAAGGTGTCCTGCCATTAAATCACGAACAGCATTCGTAATCAGCAACCCCGGTACCAAAGGCATAACGGACCCAATAATAATTTTATCCAGCTCACCACCAATTCCTGTCGAAACAAAGAAGAGAGCTTGTAATCCAATTAAAAGGGAAGCAGAAAACTCTGAGAAAAACTTTATCGGAACTAGCTGGTGAAAATAAAGAAGGGACAAGAACCCTAGTCCACCTGTAATAAAAGCGGGCAAAAAGTCTCTCCATTCCCCTTGAAACATGATCAAGAAGCAGCCTGAAGAGACAGCTGCTGCTAATACGTGAATCCACAAAGAATAAGGAGAACCTGATGCACTAATCATTTTTAGCTCTTTATATGCTTCTTCGATCGTAAATTCACCAGCGCTGATTCTACGCGATATGCCATTCACTTGTGCGACCTTCTCTAGATCTGTTGTTCGTTCGACGATTCGAATGAGCTTCGTCTTTGTCGGCTCATCACCTTCTACAGAAAAAAGAATTCCTGTTGGTGTTACGTAAGGGTGCGACTGATAAGCACCAAAAGAAGAAGCGATACGCATCATCGTATCCTCCACACGGTACGTTTCAGCTCCGCTTTGCAGCATAATTTTGCCTGCTAGTAGACAAACTGCCATTATATCGTAGGTTTCTTGTTTCTCCATTTCCATTTAGCATACTCTCCAATTAATTACTTACCTTCATTCTACCCAAAAGTAGAGCGTTAATATTTTTACAGTTTAACTGATTGTGACTAATTTCGGCAATGGAGTTGAACAAGTTTACAGATGTTACTACAATAAATTTAATTGGTTAGTCACCATACACATCAAATAAATAACTAAACCGATCCTTTTTATCCCTTTTCTTTTGGGGCAGCCCGCTTTTTTCCTGAAGTGAAACTGTAAACGAAGACAGGTATAGGACTGAGAAGCACATGAAACTAAGACTAACGATGCCAGTTAAAATCACCATACGGCATACCTCCTTTTGTGTATATGCAAAGGGTATGGTATGAAACGCGTTTCAGAGCAAGCAAAACTTTTTTAAAAGAAAAGGTGAAGGCATGACCAATATAAGAGATATCGCAAAGATGGCCGGTGTTTCTGTTACGACAGTCTCACGTGTAATCAATAATCATCCATATGTTAGCGAGGAAAAAGTATCTGCTGTAAAAGCTGCTATAAAAAAATTTAACTATCACCGTAACATTAACGCCGTTCATTTGAGCAAAGGAAAAACTCATTTAATCGGTGTAGTTGTTCCGTTCTCTAACCATCCTTACTTTGGTCTATTGATTGAAGGAATCGCGAATGCCGCATTAGATCATAATTATAAGCTTGTTCTTATTCAAACGAACTATGAAGAAACAAAAGAAATGGAAGCTTTGAGGATGCTTGAAGACAAGCAGATCGATGCGCTGATCATCTGTTCGAGGATCTGTCCATGGGACGTTATTGAAAGTTACAGTGTGTATGGACCTATCATCCTTTGTGAAGATTCAAGAAACAACAAGATTTCCTCTACATTTATTGATCATTATAAAACATTTACCATGGCTCTTGATTATTTATACCAAAAAGGACATCAACAAATCGGCTATACGATCGGAAGGCAGACAGGTACAAACAGCAGCCAGAGAGATGCTGCTTATAAAGACTTCTTAATAAGTAACGCCTTATGTTTTGAACCAAATTACATCTTCACAAATCGTTTTGATGTTGAAGATGGTGTTAACGTAGCAGAGCATCTATTGGACATGAAAAATCGTCCGACCGCTCTACTTGTCACGAGCGATCAAGTAGCCGCTGGAATCCTAACAGGTTGCAGAGAAAACGGCCTAGCCGTTCCAGACGACCTCGCAATCATGAGCTTTGATAATCAACCCATCTCAAGGGTTATGCATATTACAACACTTGAAATTCCTTTTTTTGAAGTCGGCAAAAAACTTTTTCAGCAAGCATTGAACGGTAAGGAAGCAGCACATGAAGAGGTTCAGGTACGATTGATTGAGCGGAAGACAGTTTAACATAAAAAGAAAGCTAGCACTTAGAAGGGGTTAAACTCACCTCGTAAGAGCTAGCTTTTTTGTTAAGGATGACTGTTTAATGTTGTTTTGTTTTTTTTCTCATACCAGGTATGAGTAGTGCTAATAATACCGCAACGCCTAGAATAATTAAGGCAGAATAGATCACCGATATTGAAGATCCTGTTGTATCCTTATTCTGCTCTTCCCCATCATCGACAGCTGATAGATTATCTTCTCTTCCAGAAGCGAATAGTCCCATCGTTTTAGCTTTAGATGCCGTACTATTATCCACCTTAACAGATTGATCAAACAATCCATCTTGCAAATCTTCCAATTGGTTATCTGCCGTCTTCGTAAACGTTAAATCCTTCTGCTCTTCCGGAAGCCGTTTTTTCTTTCCGGACAGAGATTCCTCTTGAAGATATTCAGTGCTTTCTTTAATCTGATTTTCTTCATATAGATTTGGCGCTAAATCTCTAATGCTTGCACCTGCAAATACTGTTTCTGGTCCAATGCATATGAGAAATAGTATCATGACCGATAAAATCTTTTTAATAAGCTTCATGCGCCTGGTCCGTATTTGTTTTCTTAGATGGTTTTTTCCATAATTGAACGGCATATGGAATTAACGACAATATGATAATCAAACCAACTAAGAAAAAACAGCCTATTAAATAATCATTATCTGCACCGTATTGTATGGACAGATATATAGCAGACATTGGATCATCATATTGGAAGTTAGGTGCTGCTAGAGCAAGTAATGGGCTAACAAAGAATAAGATTAGACCTACACTAGCAATCCATCCGATGAATTGACCAACATTAAACGCTGAGCGTACTAAGGTTGATGCAGCTGTAAGTAATAGTATAGTGAAAACAGAAAACTGAATCGAATTTGTATTTGATAATGAGTAGATCTCAAGACCAAACAAACTAATAACTAGACCTACGATCAAGTTCAACAACCCGAAAACAGAATTTTTCACTAAAAATGGAAGCGGGCTAAAATAATAACTGAAATAGCCAATTAGTAAACTACTGATTAAAATAACGATAAGAATTGCCACTGGCGGTACAGCTTTAACAGCTTGTGAATCTACCTGTGGATTATCACCAGAAACTTTTAATGGATTAGCTAAGTAATCATATACGTACCCATTACTTTGCCCATCTAGGTAAGTATTGCCGAGTACATCAAATACATCATCTCTTACCAACTTGGTAGATTCTACGTTCGTTGTCCATTTTTCATTTAATACCGTTGCATCATTCTGAACACTACTTACTTTTGTTTGTAGATCACCCGTATAATTTACGACTGATGTTTGTCTTTCACCTATATTATTCATTAAGTCATTAATCATCATTACTTCTTGATTAATGCTTTGTTGATTTGATATTAATTGTGAACCTTCATTAGCTTGAGATGGCTCATTCATTTTTATTTCTTGTAATTTCATTAACGCTTTGTTTGCACTATCTTCTATTGAACCTATGTTCTTCATAAGTTCCTGTTGTTGTTCGTCTAAGCTTAACTGATAATCCTGTTTAAAGTTAGTGAAGTTATCTCCTAATCCCTTCATTTCTTGCTGTGTTACTGGAAAATTAGTTTGAAGTTCATTCCATTTATTTCTTTCCTCTTCATCTAAACTAAGAGTCAGCTTTATTCGTGTCTTTAGGTCCTCATTAGAAAGTACTGCTTCTTTACTGCTGTTATCATTTCCTATTAGTACCGCTTCATATTGCGACAAAAGTGCAAAATAGGAAAGTGTTCCTTCCAAATTACCCATAGGAAGTGGAGAATTAAACAATCCGGACAAGCCGTTGTTTAATTTTAATATCTCTCCTTCTTTCTCTTGGATTTGAATAAATAATTTTAAATTACCTTCTCTTAGTTTTTTATTGGCATTAATAATCTCTTGATAATTTACAAAAAGATTATTATAAAGTTCCTTTAGCTTTGAATATTCTATTTTCCAGCTATCTTCATTCGCTTTTGTTTCAATTTTTACTTTTAAATCTGAAATTTTCACACTAATCGCTGTTAATTGTTCTATAGCTGTAATAACCTCTGGTTGTGGATTTGGAATTGCAACCAACAGATCTTTCACTTGTGTTACTTGTTGATTAATGGCGAGTAATTCATTCAACTCTTCATCAAAACTTGCTTTATTTGGATCTTCTGGATCAACTGGATTACCAATATCACCTGGATCTCCGTCTTGAGCATTTCCTAGTTGAGCTCGTGCAACTTTTATTTTTTCTTCTAACTGTCTTAGATCTGTCTGCCTTTGTTGACTTACATAAGCATCTATAATATCACTATGAATTACATCCATATCTGATATTTGTCTTTCAACTTGCTCTATTCTTTCTTTATTTAGATCATTAATAGATTGATTGTTACCTTCCAACAATTTATTTATCCCAGACATATTAGTAATAAACCTTTCACCTTGATCATTAAAAATACGTTGGGACTCGCTGTGTCTAGCGATAAAATTTTCTTTTCCAGCATCAATTAAAGCCAAATTTTGTTGTTGCGCTTCCCCCAATAAAGCCTGCTGATCAGCTTGATAATCTTTATATTTTTCGACATATTGAACAAATGATGAAAGTGTTTGTTCAAATTGATTTAAGCTATTTGCTCGTTGTGGTGATGTCTCATCCGCTTGCTTCATACTTGATTGAAGCTGAACAAGCATATCTTTTTGCCTTTCTAGCTCTCCGGCAAGTTCACCGGAACTAGGCTTATAAAAACTAATCATCGTTGTTTGGAACTCAATCTCTTTCTCCAATATACGGTCAAACTCTGTTCTAACCTTTTTCATATCTTGAGAGACATAGTTCCAATAAAGCGATGTCATTTGTTTATTTAATCGATTACCCGCATAATCCAGTTCACGTAATATTTTTTCTTTATTTACAGCCGTTAACTGCGATTGAACTGTGTATTGAAAATCAGCTTTAGTAGGCTGTTTTTCATCATATGTCATAACATTAGAAGTAAAGTTTGAAGGGATATAAACAACAGCATCATACTTCTTGTTTTTAAGACCGCTATCTGCTGCACTTCTGCTGATAACTGTGTACTTATAGTCTGATCCGTCTTTTAGAATAGCTGGAACTTCCCTGCCTAACTGTAATTGATTCTCCTCTTCTTCTGAACCGAGATCTTCATTTACAATTGCTATAGAACGGGTCCCGTTAGCTTTTACTTCCATAGGATTCTCCCCCAAAAAGTTCATAAACAGTTGGGGGAATACTAGAATAATAGCCACAGCCAGAAGCATCTTTATCCTATATTTCCATGAGTTCATCATGTGTATATCTTCCTTTCGATGACACTTAGAGGAATTTGAATTTTTGTTTCTTTTCCATTTTCTACGTAATAACCGTACCCTGCATGAACATCTTCTTCTTTCCTGTTATAAGGTAAGGTAAACAGGCTTTGTTCCGATTTTTTCATTAATACGAGCGCTTGGCGTATTTGCTTGATCTCATTCGTGAACAAGTCAAAACCTTTTGTGATTTCGTTGTTGTTTCCTGAGACAATAACATTAAATCCAAGATGACTGTAATTTTTCATGTACTTAGATAATCGATCTTGAAGCAGACTATCTGTAGATTGAAGGAACCTTGAGTACCCATCAACTACAAAGTATAAAGGGGTAAAAGTTTGATTCAATGTTGTGCCTTTTGATAAAGCTTCTACATATTCCCTCTCTCTGTGCTTAAGTATTTCTTCTGTTTGATCTAGCCATGCTGAGATTTGTTCTTTCGTTTCGAGATACACGACTTTTTCCTCTCCAACATAATTGGAAAGTCCACGATCCACTGAATCAAACATACCTATCGTTTCTGTATCTTGAAGCAAAATGGTATTTAGCATAACTCTTAACGCATTGGTTTTTCCTTTTTGCGTTTGTCCAACGATTAAGCAATGCTTGTTCTTAAGAAAGTTCACATAGACCGGCTGCACAAATTCCTCGTCAAGCCCAATTGGTAATATACCTGGTCTTTGATTCCCTTTTGTATATTGGGTGAAGTTCACCATCGTTAGTTCAGAAGGCAGCATTGGTATTGGTTCTGGACTCGTACTATCTTTGTACTTTTCAACAATGCCCATAATATCTTGTTTCATATATTCTAATAGTTCATAATCGTCATCGCCCCGAGTTGGCAGATAAACTTGAGAGAAATATGCTTCTTCTCGCTTAATAATTGCTCTTCCAGGGATAGGCTCTAACGAAAATGGCACCTTACCTAGAACAGTATACGATTCTGAATGATCCATTAAATAATGCACGATCTTAGTTTTTAAGTTATTCATGAGAGACTGTCTAACCGAATTGATTCTTGTAGCTGTAAAGATCATATAAATCCCTAACGTTTGTCCATCCCGTGCAAACTGAGTCATCTGCATTTCTAAGTCAGGCATCTCTTCTTTGACTAGATCAAAGTTATCAATCGTTAAAAATAGGATTGGTAGCTTTTGCTCGTGAAGTTTGTTATACATTTTTATACTGCTTACTTCACTTTTTTGAAATTGCTGTTTACGTTCTGCTATTTCATCTTTTAAAAATCTCATGAACTTTTCTATCTTTCTTTCTTCGTCCATCAAGAAGTAATCTGCCGTATGAGGAAGTTGTTTTAAAGGTAGAAGAGCACCATTTCCAAAGTCAAACAGATAATAGTGTAACTCCTCAGGACTTAACTTTGTTGCCATGGATAACAAAATTGTCATAACGGAATGTGACTTACCATAACCCGATGAACCGAAGATCCCAATGTTTCCATCATCCATTAATTTGTATACATAAGGAGTTTGTGACTGTTTCTCAGGCTCGTCAACTAAACCTAAATAAATATCAGAGTCTTTTTCCTCAAATTCTATTTTATGAATTAAACGATTGTTTAATGGAGGCAGCCAAGGACTGTTCAACTTTTTAATTCCCATTTCCTTCTGCAGCTCTTCAATTCGATCAACAATTACATCTATTTCTGCTTCTGCATCCTTTTTCTTTTTAGAATCGGATGATAGTCCGGATAAAGGTACCAGACCTAAATCTGTTACAAGTGCGACTTCATCTTCACTAACCACGTTTTCCTCCAAGTATGGCGCACCACTCCAAGCCGATTGGAATAATTCGTAAACTTCATTATTACCGACCTGAAGGTAACCTCTACCCGTCACTGTTATGGAAGAAGCATCAGCATTTTTTAAAATTTCTCTACTATCTGCTGCATCCTGAACCTTTAAAGCTATTTTAAATCGAGCATTACTCCAAATCTGATCGTCGATGACCCCGCCTGGTTTTTGTGTAGCAAGTATAAGATGCACACCCAAACTTCTTCCGATCCTCGCAGCACTGACTAATTCTTTAATGAATTCAGGTTCTTCACTTTTCAATTCTGCAAATTCATCAGAAATTAAAAACAGATGCGGCATCGGTTCTTTGGTTTCACCACGTTTATACAGATTTGTATATTCATTGATGTGGTTTACTTCATATTTATCAAATAGTCTTTGCCGTCTTTTTAACTCACTTTTGATGGAAGCAAGTGCCCTTGCAGTAAAGTTTCGGCTTCCTTCTATATTAGTGATTGTACCTAACAGATGTGGCATATTCTTAAATGGTTGGGCCATTCCGCCACCTTTATAATCAATTAACAAAAAGGCAACTTCATGAGGATGAAAATTAACAGCTAGAGATAAGATATAAGTTTGTAAGAATTCACTCTTACCAGACCCTGTCGTCCCTGCTAAAAGACCATGTGGACCATGAGCTTTTTCGTGCAAATTGAGTTCAACTAGATCTTCTTTACCCTTTAACCCTATTGGTACTGCAAGTGACTTAGAAGATTCTCTGGTTGTCCAATTGTGCTGAATCGGCAGATCTATAACTTCTTTTGCTCCAAATAGCTCAAGAAATGACACACTGTTTGGAATGGAATTTGTCATTCCAACAAGATGATTCAATGTCTTCAGGGTTCTTGCATATCTTTCATTTCCGTCTTGCTTATGTGCATCGAGTTTGAAAGGTATTTGTACAGCTTTTTTATCCTCGATTAATATGTCGCCCTCTGCCTCGTTGATGTAACGAACAAGAGTATGAATATTGTCAGTTAAACTTTCTTTTGTTTCTGCTGCAAACACTACCGAAATGCCTAAGTGAGAGTATTCTCCTTCTAAATATTCAAGCAATACATGTTCTGAAAGCAACTGTTGATCGAGTACGATAAAAACTAGATGAGGAGAAAACCTGATTTTATCTTTTTGGCTGTGCGTATCTAAATCTCGCTCCCGAATCAATTCATAAACTGAGGATAATAGTTGATCCCTCGTCTGTTCATTATAGATTAGACCTTTAGCATGAGAGTTAGGCAGCTGAAAATGAGGCAGCCATTTTACCCATTCCCATTGGCTGTAGTCTTTTTCATTAAAGATAAAAATTAACCGTACATCATGGTAGCTATGGAAAAATGCCAATTGGCCGATGAGCTGATGAAGTTCATTCTTCATTACTGATTCTTTCCCTATAAGACCCATTGCTCCATTTGATAAGTTAACGGTGATTGGAACGTTTTTAACTTCTTGGTATACTTTTTCCATCTTTTGTGATTGCTCTAGCAGGTCATCGATTTCCCTATTTGCCATATCTCCACTGTTTAAAGAAAGCGTATAGCTAGAAGGAACGTTTCCTAGTCCTATTCTTATTTGAAGAAGATCGTGGCTTTCAAGTGTTCTTTCCCAAATTCGATCAGATATTTCTTCTGTGTAATATTTCATCTGCTCAAACGACGGATAATGATACTGAAGGACATTCCTCTGCTTTTCCGCTAACTCTTCAAGTTCTTTTCTCTTGTTATCGAGATACAAGTTGTAAACCTTCTGGCGTTTAATCTTTCTTTTCTTGAAGTTTCCACGTTCTTTAAAATACTGAACCGAAGAAGTAACAAGTGTAGTAGCAAACATCACCATTGAAACGATAATAAAAATCCCTCTAGGTTGTACGATTGCAACAATACCCATAACAAGCATCATTAATAGAGGAGGCAT
Source organism: Fictibacillus norfolkensis (assembly GCF_014836645.1). GTDB lineage: Bacteria > Bacillota > Bacilli > Bacillales > Fictibacillaceae > Fictibacillus > Fictibacillus norfolkensis. The sequence continues at coordinate 149,280 of NZ_JACSQM010000006.1, read as the reverse complement.
GATAATTAACCAAAGACCTCTATTGGGGTTTTCACCCTCTTGTGATGGAAATGACAGCGTTACTTTATCTTTGGGTAGATCAAAAACCATTCGTGGTGTTCTTCGATAATTTGGATATTTCTTGCTCATTTCTGAAACAGGCTTCTTTGCTGCAGGGAGTTTGGTTGTGAAATCTTTTCTACTAATAACCTGAATTAAGTCTGTATCCAATAATTTAATGGACATGAAAGGCCAAAATAGAAGATCACCTACCTCAAATTTAGTAGGACCTGCAATTTTATGACCGTTCAGATAAAGCTCGCCTTTATTCGGTGAAATCATCCATCTCTCTCTAGCTTTTATTAGAACGAATGAAACTTCTTCAGAACCAAAGCTCTCTATAGGTTGATAAGTGAGATCAGCCTCAGAGCCTGTTGCAGAAAACGTGTACTCTTTTTCAAAACCAATATAATAAGATTTCTTTAATTCAATATCTGTTGTAAGGTAGATTCGTAATGTTTGATCTCCATCCGATACCTGAAATAAATTCTCTTCCGTCACAGGACCGATGACTTTACCATCTTGGTAAACCTCTATCTTTTCCTTGTTTCGACTGATTGTTAAAGGACCCTTGCTAAATGGAAATTTTCTAACCGTAACCGTATCTGAAATGTTCGGACCGATCGTTAACGATTTTAGAGACTCGTTATCCAAGTTGATCTGCTGATAGTTCATATTAAAAAACACCCATAGTGTGCTCATACTTCACCCCCTTTAATTCGCATTGGTCGGTTTCGGTGGTGTTGCAGGCTTTTGCTTCTTTTCAGCAGCTGCTGCTTCTTCCTTAGCCTTTTGTTCCATTGCTTCTTGTTCTTTTTGCTTTTCTTCTTCAGCTTTTCTTTCTTCTTCTTTAAGTCTCGCTTCTTCTTCTTTCATTGCTTCTTGCTCTTCGAGATACTCATCTATTTCAGCTTGTACTTCTTTAATTTTTTGCTGTTTTTCCTCACTGCTTAATTTATCATCAGACTTTAATACTTCACGATATTTAATAAGTGAGAACATAATAAGGTCCTTATCTTCTAACGAACGTGCAATGTCAAGCGCTTCCTTCGCATTCCCTCTTCCGATATGTATCCAATATTGAAAATAGAGAGGTTCCGATTGTAAAGAAACAGTGTTTTGGATATTTTCCTTTTGCTCTTCAGTCAGTGATTCATTGATTATGTATGATGACGCTAGCTGGTATTGAACTACATTAGGCATGTCCTCGACATCATAATCAGACATTACCTCAACGACTTCACTGTATTCTTTACCTAGAAAATGTTCGTTACTGCTAACAAATGCTTCTTGTCTGGGCTGTAAAAAGAACAGGGAATAGATCGTATATACAATAGCTGGGATGAAACATATCAATAATCCTAATGATGCATATTGTGTAAACTTCCATTTCTTTTGTGGAATATTTAGCATCAATTTATCTTTTTCATCTATATCATTTAATTTTTTTTGTATGAAAAGTAACAGTCCATTCAAATCATCTACTTCTAATGCCTCTTTAGCAGTGGTTGATAATTCGATGGTTTCATGAAGCTTTAAGTAATCATGAAAGGAATGTTTACCGTCTACTAAGAAAGCAATCGTAGCTTTAAGCTCTTTCCAAACTCTTTCATGCTCTGCTTCGTAAGGAGGAATACTTTCTTTCACTCCATAATGTAGAAAAGCTGGTGATAGACTTTGATCAAATACTATGTTTTCAGGACATACTACCAAATGTAAACGATTCAACGTGTGTTCTTTTACTTTTTTTGTTAATTGAAACGCAAACATCCATTTACTTCTATCATTTTGACTTGTTAATTCGGGAAAATACCGGTAATTAGAGTGGGGGAGGATAGTTATCTTAAGCTCGTTTTCATCAACGATAATGGACCGTTGGATATCTGTATCTAATTCTTTTAAAAGTTCTACTTCAATTACGTTATCTAGTTTTATTTTTTCTTTTTGAAATGCAAAAGTAATAGAATCCTCATCTCTACTAATCTGGGATTCTAAGATTTGTTCCAAATATGTTTTATTTTTTTCGGTCATTGCTTAGACCCCCTCAAAGAATTTCAAAACGATCACCTGTTAATATTCCACTCTCTATCAGCTTTTGGTTTCCGGAGAGTACAATATTTTTATTTGGCACACGTACCCAGTAACCGTCTCTAGGCGGAGAGTCAATTTCTTTTGTTTGCCAAACAATATCTATCACTTTTTTAACAGTATGGAAGTTTGAAAGTCGAAGATCAAAAGCTTCCCCTGTATAATTTTTTAAATCTACGGTAACTTCAATGTACATAATCATCACCTCAAAAAATGAAGAGCGCCTTTAATAAAGAAGGCGCCCCCATGAAACAAAGTACCAAAAGTTAAAAAGGTTACCCTCTAATTTGGCTTGCGATTTGGTTATCAGCGTCTTCTAGAGCTCTAGATGTATTGTTAAGTTGAGCGGAGATATCTTCAAGCAACTGTTGCATTTGAAGGAAAGATGGTTTTAATGCCTCATATTGTTGGCTGAAAGCTTTACTTGCTTCCCCTTCCCACATACCTTCTAATTGGCTGATCATTGCATTTAATCTAGAGATTTGTTCTCCTACTTGACTGCTTTCATTGGAGTAACGACCTGACATATCTACTAACTCTGCTGGTGTAACGCGAATAATTCCTGACATTTTCTTCTCTCCCTTATTTTTTAAAATTTATAAACAACGATCTTTAAGATCGGTTGCTTCTAACTAGAAATGGATAAATACACCTATATTTGCCCTATTATGGAAATAACGAAACCATAAATTTGTAAATTTTTGATACTATTTACTTATCACTACCAAAACCCTTGATATGAGTGACGTTAGAGCAACGGAATATTTTCTACCCAAACCAATTACTACCATATTTTTACACGATATTTCAATAACTATCTTGTCTTTTATCGAATTTTGAATCCTTATAACCATGATTAAAGTCCCAAAATATTTTTTCGTAAGTTAATCCCTCTCCCTTTTATACTATAAAATTACCTTTAATTTAAAACGTTGATTTGTATTCTCAAATAGTTTATATGGAGGTTAATCTTCAATTTTTTAAAGTAAAGCAGATAAAAAGACGCATGGACTCAAATCCCTGCGTCTTTTAGCTTTTAGATTCTATAATGATCTGCTTTCCAGTTCGTAATCGCTTGTTTAATTTCCTTCGGTTTCATGTTTTCAGCTGCTGCTTTCTCAGCCAAGAGCGGAAGTTCTTCGTCTGATGCGAATCGAAGGGCTACGATCTGCCCTGCTGTGAGTCTTCCATCCAACAACTTTCCTGTTAAAACGTAATAGCGCAAGTTCTCTTCTGCTCGAATCGCACGATCTTGAGCCTTCAATGGATATAAGCGAAGTAAAGCAAACATCACTAACAGACTGAGTCCCATCACAATGAGTATCACGCCTAGGAACTTATCATCTGCTTTAAACAGATAGACAATGCTCGCGATAAGACCTCCAAGCACGAGCAATGAAAGTACATAATGATAGATGGGGTGCATTCGTGCATGATTCTTATAATTTTGTGTATTCATTTTATTCTCCTCTTTGTGCTTATTCTATTCCCACTTAAACGTAAAACTTGCCACGATAAACGCTCCGATCAACCAACCGCCGAGAATCATGGCCTCCATGCCAAGATTTAAAAACGAAGCACCTACGTTCATCGTCTCACGAAGAGCATGGCTTAAGTGAGCGATCGGTAGAATTTGTACAAACGGCTGTAAAAACTCCGGCATATCTCGTATCGGAAAGAACACACCACCTAAGAACAGCATCGGAAACGATAGAAAACCAGCAATCGGTCCAGCACTCTCAGGAGTCTTGGCAATCCCTGCGATAATAAAGCCGATTGCCATAAAGGCTAACGTCCCAAGCGTTACGAACGCGATTACGGTTAACCATGACCCTCTTACTTCAATGCCGAACGCTGCCCAAGCGACAGCTAATACGATCATCGCTTGCAAACCGTTTAACATAAAACGAGCGGTGATCTGCGCTGCGATAAATGTAGAGGCTTTAAGTGTTGTTCCTTGCATACGACGTAAGATTCCACGTTCACGCCAGGATGAAATCTGGCCTGCTACTCCGTTCATATTATTGCTCATGATCATCATCGCCACAATTCCGGGTACTAGGAAGTCGATGTAACGAAGGTTCAGTGCTTCTACCCCTTTTGATTCTGTTACAACAACAGGCTCATAGCTCACTGATTTTTTACTGATCGCGTCCACCGCATTATCGACAAGCTGAAGTCCAACTTGGGACATCGCCATGTTTGTTTCATTATAATAAACAGGCAGTTTAAAAGGATCGGCTTTGTTTCCTGCAGCAAGATTTTCACCATAGCCTTTTGGAATGGTAACTACGAGCGTTAAATCACCTTGTTTCAGCTGACTTAACACATCTTTTTCGTTTGAACTTTTTTCAAGGGATACCGCTTCGTTTTTTTCCATTTCTTTTACTAAGTTCTTCGACTGTTCACTCTTATCCTGATCAACAACAGCTGCCGTAATGGAAACCCCGTTACCGTTTCCTAAGAATGAACCTAACATGACCATCAGAACGATAGGAAATGCGAGGGTCCAAAACAGTACTTGTCTGTTTCTGAGGAAGATCCGAAGCTGAGCAAGTGTTAGTAGGTAGTATGATCTCATCCTTCTCTTAACCTTCTTCCTGTCATGTGGATAAACACATCTTCAAGTGTTGCCGTTCTCGTTTGTAGATCGACAAGCTTCAGCTCTCTTTCAGAAGCGATAGCTATTAAACTCGTTAAAGTCTTCTGTAGATCATCCGTATAGAGAACATGTACATCTTTCTGACTGCCCACTTGCTTCACTCCGTCAATCTCTGATAAAACAATATCTACTTCATCGTTAAACTTAAATTCAACCGCGCTGTCCGACTGAAGATTTCTCACAAGTTCACTAGGCGTATCTAGAGCAATTAGCTTTCCTTGATCCATAATGGCGATACGGTCGCATAACACGTGTGCCTCATCCATATAATGAGTCGTCAGTACAACGGTTTTGCCCCGTTCCTTCAAGCGTAAAATAATATCCCATAACGTACGGCGTGCTTGTGGATCGAGTCCAGTCGTAGGTTCGTCCAAGAAAATAATCTGCGGATCGTGAACGAGTGCAAGTGCGATCGCAAGTCTCTGCTTTTGACCACCAGACAAACCTTTTATTCTGCTATTCTTTTTCTCTGTTAATAGCATGTCATCAATCAATTCAGGAATCGAGATATGTTCCCGGTAAAAACTGCCGTAAAGATGAAGGATCTCATCTACGGTCAATAGCTCAAAAAGAGTTGTAGATTGAAGCTGTACACCAATTACCTCTTTTACTTTATCAAGCTCTTTTGTGATATCAAATCCACCGACGATCGCCGTTCCTTCATCAGGCTTACGAAGACCAACTAACATCTCAAGCGTCGTCGTCTTCCCTGCTCCGTTCGGGCCGAGCAGACCAAATACTTCGCCATTATGTACAGAGAACTCACTTCCATCCACGGCAGTAAAATCTCCATATCGTTTCACCAGTTTCTGCACCTTTATTATTTCTTGCTGCGTTTCCATTGTTCACACTCCAAGCATACGTTTCACTGCTTCTTTTGTTTGCAGCAAAACATACCTTCAAATTTTGTCCATAGCTGTTTAAGCGTAGAGATCCATTCACATGCTCCGTCCATTGCGTCCGGCTGTATCGCGTAATAGCGATAGCGCCCCTCTTTTCGGTGTGTGACAAGACCTGCATTCTCTAGAACTTTCAAATGCTTTGAGATCGCAGGGAGCGACATATCAAAAGGCTGGGCTAACTCTCGCACACTCCTTTCTCCTTTTGATAGCTGCTCGATGATCGTACGCCGAGTCGGGTCAGATAGAACTGAAAATACATCATTTAAGTGTTCTGCATTATATTTAACCATTTGGTTAAGTATAATGTGCAACGTATCAGACTGTCAATTTATACCTGTCCTTTCTAACTAAACGTATACTGAATTTTTACAGAGGCTGTAATCTTATTCTCGCCTGGCTGTATTGGTGTTTCGACACTTTGTGCATATATAACAGCTTGAAACGGAACAGGTCTAGGAGGTAAGGATTGAGATACTTCTTGAACGTTGACCGGTACCGGTCGAAGTGTAACTTGTAATACCCTTGCCATCGAAATAGCTTTTTGCTGAGCATTTTGAATAGCTAATGACAATGCTTGATTATAAAAGGCATCTGGGTTTGCAACGGTGAATTGAATGGACGATATTGAGTTAGCTCCGTTCGCTACCGCTTGATCGATTGCCTGCCCTGTTTGCCGAATATCTTTTACCGTTACCTGCAACTGGTGCTCTACACGATATCCTCTAAATTGCTGCTGACCATTTTCATAGTTATATTGAGGTTCAATTCGAAAACTAGATGTTTGAATATCACTTTGAGAAATACCTAGTGACATCAGTGTTCGAATAACAGAAGCCGTTTTATCAGCGTTCTCTTTTTGAGCCACACTTAAATTTGGGTTTTCTGTAATGACACCTATTGTAAGAAGAGCTCGATCCGGCACAGCAGAAACAGAGCCTTCACCCGATACAATTAGGCGATTCATCGTTGTCAGGTCGTCTTGCTGCCTCATACCTGTATTTTGGAAACCTGGATGGTTGTAGTGCATAACAGACTCCTTTCGCCTAGTTACTCTATATAAGCTATGAGAGTTTATGGGAAAAAAGAAGAGCATATGAAGAGGGCTTTTGGGGAAGTTTTGCTAGGTCAAGAAGACTTATGCTCGGTCGTGTGGTTTTATGATCGTTCATGGGACGGTTATGCTCGTTCACGTGGTTTTATGATCGTTCGTGAAGATTTATGCTCGGTCACAGACTTTTATGCTCGTTCGTGAAGATTTATGCTCGGTCACAGACTTTTATGATCGTTCCCGAAGATTTATGCTCGCTTATAGAATTTTATGATCGTTCGCGGCAATTACGCTCGTTCGCTGCTAACACTAATATCCTTCTCCATAGAAAAAAGCTGACATCCCGGGAGAATGACAGCCTTTCCTTTCAAGCTATATCTTAGAAATAAAATTCATGAAGTTCTGAGAAGCAAATCCTCGGACCTCTTCTTCGGAATAATGTTTTAATAGCTCATTGATTAAGTTTTGAGTCATAGATGCATCTTCTAAATCCGTAATAAGTTGCGAGATGCCGTCAAAATCAGAGCCGAGGCCGATTTGTTTTACCCCGCCAAGTCCACAAAAATGGTCGATGTGCTTAATTAAGTCACCAATACTTGCTGCCCCTTCTTTCTTCGTAAATGGCGGGTTATACACAACATGCACGACTCCACCTTTACTAAACATCTCTTTTGCCATCTCATCCGTAAGGTTACGCGGATGGTCACACAGTACGCGTGAATTAGAATGACTGGCAAGCGGATAATCAGCAATGTCCATCACATCCCAAAAAGCTCGATCACATAAATGAGACACATCGGTTAAAATTTTATTTTTATTATTGAACGCCACGATTTCTTTTCCAAATACCGTCAGACCAGCTCCACGCGGTTCTTGTGCACCATCAGCTGCAAGATTCGCGTGATTCCATGTTAGGCCGATCAAAAGAACACCGAGTTGATGCAGGATGCTTAACTTCGTAAGATCATCACCGATCGCATCCACTCCTTCAAGCGTAAGCACTGCTCCGATTTCTCCATCCTTCAATGTTTGAAAGTCGTGCCAGTTCTTCAAATGCTTCATTTCTGGATTTTTACCAAGAACCTCTTTATAAAAATAATCTACTTGTTGAAGAGCAGATTGGAATTTTTGATCGCTCGGAATAAAGGGTTCAATAAAAATCGCAAAGAACTGTACGTTCACTTTTCCCTTTTGCAGCCGTTTCTTATTTGTAGCAAGCTGTGGCGCATCTGCATACCGCAGCCTGCCGTCCGTTTCCCATAGTTTTAATAATGCATCGCAATGCAAGTCAATGACATTCATGTTGATCCCACCATTTCTTTGTTAAATAATCTCCATATCCCAAAAAGAATACGTTTAGTTGAAATTTATTTTTGTTATAATGTAAAGTATATCTTAATTTACATATAAGGAAAGGCTTGATACGGGATGGAGAATAGTTCTTCTAATTTTATTAAAACAATCATCCAAAACGATCTGGAATCCGGAAATCATAAGAAAATCGTTACTCGTTTTCCTCCAGAACCAAATGGATATCTTCATATTGGACATGCAAAATCAATCGTAATCAACTTTGGACTTGCGGACGAGTTTGGCGGAGAAACAAATCTGCGCTTTGATGATACGAACCCATTAAAAGAGGACCAAGAATACGTTGATGCAATTAAGAAAGACGTTGAGTGGCTTGGGTTTGAATGGGAGAACCTTCGCTTTGCTTCCGATTACTTTGAAGAAATGTATGCGCGCGCTGTGCTTTTAATTAAAAAAGGAAAAGCGTATGTGGATGACCTGACTGCTGATGAGATTCGTGAATATCGCGGAACGTTGACAGAGCCAGGTAAAGAAAGTCCTTATCGCAACCGTTCTGTAAAAGAGAACTTAGATCTATTCGATCGCATGCGTAAAGGCGAGTTCGAGAACGGTCAAAAAGTACTTCGTGCGAAGATCGACATGAGTTCACCTAATATTAACTTACGTGACCCTGTCATCTATCGTGTCTCTCACGCTACTCATCACAATACCGGTGATACGTGGTGCATCTATCCGATGTATGCATTTGCTCATCCGATCGAGGATGCGATCGAAGGCGTTACACATTCTCTTTGTACAACAGAATTTGAAGACCAACGACCTCTTTACAACTGGGTTGTAGAAGAATGTGAGATGGAGAGCCAGCCACAGCAGATCGAATTCGGCCGCCTAGGATTGACGAATACGGTAATGAGTAAACGTAAGCTTAAGCAGCTTGTAGACGAAGGCTATGTGGATGGATGGGATGATCCACGCATGCCTACAATCTCCGGACTACGCCGTAAAGGGTACACACCAGAGTCAATCGTTGAGTTTGTAAAAGCAGCTGGTGTTTCTAAAGGGTCTGGTGTGACCGACACAGCGATGCTTGAGCACTTTATCCGTGAAGATCTTAAAGTAAAAGCACCTCGTACGATGGGTATTGTTGATCCATTAAAAGTGGTAATCACAAACTATCCTGAAGGACAGGTTGAAATGTTAGATGCTGAGATCAATCCAGAAAACCCTGAAATGGGATCACGTCAGATTCCGTTCTCGCGTGAAATTTATATCGAGCGTGAGGATTTTATGGAAGATCCTCCGAAAAAGTACTTCCGTCTCTTCCCTGGAAACGAAGTTCGCTTAAAGCACGCTTACTTCATTAAATGCGAAGATTTCATAAAAGATGAAAACGGTAATGTCGTTGAACTACATTGTACGTATGATGTGGAGACGAAATCCGGCTCAGGTTTTACAGGCCGTAAAGTAAAAGGAACACTTCACTGGGTAGAAGCGACACAAGCTGTACCTGCAGAGTTCCGTATTTATGAGCCACTTATCTCAGATGCAGATATGGAAAAGGAAGAAGATAGCGAAGGCAAGACATTCTTGGATTACGTGAACAAAGATTCTCTTATCGTAAAACAAGGATATATTGAAGCAAACATGAAGGACGCGAAACCTCAAGATAAGTTCCAGTTCTTCCGTCACGGCTACTTCAATGTTGATCCGAAACATACAACAAAAGATAAAATTGTATTTAATGAAATCGTTTCTCTGAAGAGTTCGTTTAAATTATAGACAATAAAAGAAGGATCCGGCTGGATCCTTCTTTTTGTATATGTATATTAGTTCTTTTTAACTTTATCTCTTTTTCGAGCTAAAAAGAATCACTTAGATAGAAACAAGCGCAATTACTATTAAAGACGAAACAAAAGTTTTGTATTCTTGTGTTCATTTTATAAGGGTTTTTAACGTGATTTTACTAGTATGCTAAATTAGCCCAGGTTAAATATCCATTATTTTTATTTACTAAAAAATGATGGGTACTTCTCCCAAATTTATCAGTGTGTTTCGCATCACCTTCACATACTATAGACGGATGATTATTTGCTACTGATAAATATAAAAACTTCAGATCTACCGGTTCATCCTTTTCAAAAATTAGCTTTCCATCTGTTGAATACCCTAATAACCTTGTTACACCAATAGTATTACTTGTAATAAACAGAACAAGGATTTCATCTTTATAAATTTTCGCATTGTTTATAGAATTAAGGACAAGATCTACTTTCAAACCATTATGTAACCAAAATGTTTTACCAGTGTTTTTGTTATAATAAAATTGAACAATTCCTTCAAATGATATATTGAACACTTCATCCTCTGAGTTTTTCTCTCCACATACCACATAAATATAGTTTTCCTCTACATTTGCATGCATAATATTGGAGATGCAAAAAGTTTTACTTTCACCTTTGAAAGTCCATCCGACTAATGAAGAATTCCAATTCAAATCATCAATAATCATTAATAAGCTCCCTGTTAGTAAATACACTTTATTAAGACCTAGGATATAGATAATTGCATATCGAAAAAAAGAATCAATCTAGTCTGTTGTAATTGGTTTAGAAGTACAAAAAATATTTAGACTCGATTATTATATAGTATATTAATTTGTGATTGATGGGATCTGAAATCTTCCCATTGAATGATTTTTCCCCAACTAAAAGAGTTTTCGTCTAACAATCCTTGAGGATATCCAATTTGTTTACATAACCACTCACCATGTTGATTTGCTTTAGCCACGTAATCCCAATCGTCTAAAGTAAAATCTGAAACAACAAGGTTAACAGACGATATTTCTTCTTTAAATCTCAACTTAACTATTTACTGTCCAGTAAAACAGCTTGTTTGAACCTAACTGCTTCATTTATAACTTTAATTTTTTCACTAGGAAAATATGTAATAAAAATCAATCATCTTTGTTTTAGGAGTTACCATTAATCCTTCGATAATAATATTTCCCTCTTTCAAACTTCCCTTCATGAGACACTCCTCTATTTTTATATCATTATTATTCATGTATACAGGACCTAGTCATTCTCAACCGATTATCTTACTATTTAGTACACATTATATGTACTCAATTGCAATTCCCACTTCTCCACTCTTCTGATCGATGTATGAGGTAATTTGACCAAAAGGAAACGAATAAATTGTAGACATTTCTTTTATATATGAAGGTTCTCCAACATTCCTTTTCAACCAATGATCATGAATGTCTTTCTTTTTTTTTATTTTAGAATTAGACCAGTCGTTGTAATTATTTATTAACGATTCTTCAGCATTTTCCAATACAATCCTTTAAAACAAAGTCATTTTTAAAATGTACAATTATCCAAAAGTTCATCTCATTCAATAGAATCGGTTTTTTAAACATGAATGTGCTTGATTCAACATTTGTAATTAATAAATACCTCGAAAATAAATTAATAAATTTCTCTTTCAGAATCTTGTTATCAAGAAATTCTCCATGAACATTAATATTAAAATTATTATCAGCCAAGTTATTCACCTTTATAAAGCGTTCTGGGTTATTCAGCTCAATTCAAAGGATATCTTACTCTCAATAATATCTACTTCTTCCCACTCTACATTCTTTGTATATAAATATTTATCTGTTCTCTCAAAGCCTAGCTTTTCTGCTATCTTTGCATCTGGTGTAGATATTATTAACTGTTCATTACCTAATTTCGATCCTTTAAACCACTCACCTTCATAATTAAAGAGTGGATCAATATAATACATTTCATCTACATCGCTTACTTTTACTTCTTTAGTAAATACTCCCGGAGAATATAACACAAAGCCCTTTTCATTAGGATGATAACTAATTAATTTTCTCTTGTTCTTCTGCTTCAGTAAACTTATATTCTTTCCCTTTATATCTTACGTAGGTTCCTTTACGAAACATAAATCTCAACCTTTAAAAATACCTAGAATTCTTCTCTGAAAGAATTATTTAATAAATAATTCAATATCCTTATCACTAAATGCCTTATTTATAATGTTTTCCTCTAGTAACCTCTTCTCTACTTGCTTAAGCAAAAATAGAGAATATGTAAATCTATACATTGCAAATATTTCCCTTTTTGTAGGTAATGGCATTGTAGTAAAACTCTTTTGGTTCAAACTGTTAATAAAACTTATCTCTATGTGATGATTGCTATCCAAATCACCATAAATTTCAATTGGTTTAACATGGTCAAAACTAAAATATTCATCTGTAACGCCTAAAGCATATAAGTATTGTGTTAGTTCATTTAAATCATTAATTTGATGTGCTGGATTATTAGGAGGAAATATCTCTTTGAAATAGGATTTCTTTAATAAGTGTATAAAGAAATATTGTAAAGCCTGCTCTTCATCATTGAAATTAGCGATATTTTCTTTTTGAGGACCTGGTTTTCTTTCAAAATTAACTTCAGAATACTCCCAAGAAAGACCATCCTTCAATACCTGAAGATAGTTTTCATAAGGCTGTTCAACCTCTTCTATACTTTCATTTATAATTTTAATCTTTAAACCTAATAGATTGGTAGCAGTAATAAGCTGATATTGATTCATATCTAATCATTCTTTCAAATTGCAAATTTTTTCATAGAAACTTTTGTTTCAATATATCGAGTGATGCCCTTACTTTTCAATACCATTTCTATTACTTACCTAGATATAATATTTTAATTTTTTCTTTTGTTAATAATTTTAAGTTAACATCATTTTCCCACTTTATACACAAGTCATTAAAGTGTTTTAACCTTGATGAAAAATTATACAAAACTAAGAAAGCACTTGGTGCTTCTCTGTTCTCAACTAAAATGATCTTATTTTCATCAATTGACAAATAGTATATGTTAAAGCTTCCGTTGTTTAACTTTTCTAAATTAATTAGTCCTTTTTTTTCTATAGAAATGGAGTAATACTTTTCACCAACGTTTAACTTCAATATCTGATTTAACAAATCTAATTGATTTTTTTCCAAATTTAATATTTCATTCTGTGTTGTTTGATCTCGTGTATAAACACCTAATACAGATTCAGCATATATACCTAAACCGCATATACTATCAGGTTTATTTTCAAATGTACCCTTTTCGAATTTTTTTCCTTTTTGTACAAGAAATAGTCTATATTCATTTTTTACATCGTCCATTTCAAGCTCTAGATACACTTCTTGTGAAAGTTCATCTTTTATTTTTTTATAAACATGAATACTATCCTCATCTTGTTTTTTTAGAACTGCATACTCTTGTCCAAGATTACACTGTAAAATATTAATCATTTTTTTGACATCGTTTTCTTCCACTTTTCTCATCGATGCTCCCGTGTTCTATTTAACATCTTCTATATTCGTAACTTTTCAAAAGAAAATATTACCTATTTCTTTCTTTTCTGTTTTTTCTCATCACTAAGTATTTTAGTAACAATTCATATGCATCACTTTCATTTTCAAAAGTTTCTATAATATTATTTCCCCCTTTTTCCAAGGATTGATATACCTTCCATTGGTTAGTATCTTTTATTAAACCCATTTCTAATTCACGAATCGGTTTTTCTGCTAGATTATAATCATTTTTCTCAATTCCCAAACTTTCAAGTTTATCTTTTAGATCATTTTTATTCATACCTTACCATCTTCCAATATGATATCCATATGATATCCATATGATTTAGCATCCATGTAAAACTCTTCTTTTAATAGCAATGCTGACCAATTTTCATTTGTGCGTTTAAACTTACTATAATTATCTAAGCAACTCTAACAAAAAAGTCTTTAAACCTAATTGTTATAGAGTATATTAATTTGTGTCTGGTGAGACCTGAAATCTTCCCATTGAATGACCTTTCCCCAACTAAAATAGTTTTCATCTAACAGTCCTTGAGTATATCCAATTTGTTTACATAACCACTCACCATGTTGATCTGCTTTAGCCATGTAATTCCAATCGTTTAAAGCAGAATCTGAAACAACAAGGTTAACAGAAATATATCGACATGATGCCCTTGCTATTTTTTCTATCGTAACATCAATTCTAATTTATCAAGCTCAATAACAAGTGGCTCATCGTAACTTTCAACGAGGTCAGTATCAAAATAAGCACGCAACGCTCCATTTATCCCCGAATTCACACTTGTATCTTCAATGCTTTCTTTACCAATTAAACCTAATAACTTTTCTAATTTCTCCAATAATGTATCAAGAAATTCATGCTCTCTTATTGTCTTTTTTTCAATTACTATGTCAATTACTTTTTTAATTTGTTCTTTAATCAATATCTGATTTTGCATAATAAATCTCCTATCTTGAAGGTATATGTCTAATTTCCTTGATCCAATCTAGAGGGTAATTTAAAGGTAACAAAACTTGATCTTCATCTCCTTTAAGCATTGCACCTGATTTAGTATATTGTTTTTCTGCTCTCCCAATATTTAGAATTATCCCCTCTGGTATTTCAATTATCGCTTCATAGCTTCGTGTGTTCTTCCATTCAGGAAGCAACGCTAAATCAATTTTAGTTTGAATTTTATTGGATGCAGGTGCAGTTGTTACAAATGATCCTCCAGCGTCTGCATTTCCTCCAAATGCTCTATAAACCGTAATCTTTTCTTTTGTAATAACTGTTCTATAATTTGCACTTTTAAAAGTACTTCCAATGCTTGAGGGTAAAGGTGCTTTATCAACTACTTTTACCATACTATCAATTCGTGTTGAATAGCTATCATTAGTTCTTTTACTAGCACTTGTTTTAGTCTTAGAAGCATGTTGAATTATTTTTTTAATATTCTTTGTATCTGAAGCAACAGTTTTAGACCCCATACTAGTTGCTAGCTCTTCTGGCCCAGATATTACAGGGATGTTTTGATTGACTATATTCTTTTTAACACTTTTCAGCTCCTGCGCTTTGCCTACTTGCTGCTTAGCATATTGAGTACTATACGGAATCCTATTTTGCAGCACCTTACCAATATCCATACGATCCAACGCATACCCCGCACTACCCACACCTGCAATTGCAAACGCATTAAATAGACTTTGATTTCTTTGCTCTTCTGACAACTCATTTCCGAACATATCTTTACCTGTAAAATACTCGCCGAATCCATTTGCAGATACAAGGCCATAAATACCGTATTCTGCTTTTTGAAGTCTCGTAAGACCTTGAGCTGTTTTATATGAATCGAGCATGTGATCGGCAGTATTTGCGGCTTTTACTGTTTTATAAATAGCGGATCCACCCTTAACCGCTCTTCCAGCCCAGCCGATGACCGGTATAAATCCAGCTGCTGCCATTGCACCTGCTGTAATGCGTTCGGCTTCCGAAAGCTTTCTTCCTGTAACTGGGTCAACACCTGTTGATGCACGGATGGAATCATAATACCCTGTGACTTCCCCAGTAAAGGTAGAGACCGTATCCCATGCTTTTTCATACCATGGACGGTTCTCCATCTCTTCCATTTCTTTTTGTATCTCTCTTGCTTCTTTTTGTTCCTTCTTAAAGTTTATGTACTTGTCATTCTCTTCATTTACTTTGGTGATTGCTTTGTAGACTTCGCTGTTATGGTAAGCTTCCGCATTAAAGTATAACGGTGATATGGTTTCACCTTGACGTGTCGCCTCCATTAATTGAGCAAATAGTGCATAAATATATTGTTCTTGTCCTTGAGACACAGCATATTCATCGGTTAATCTTTGATCTAACTCATTAACCTTTTCAACCGTTTCTGATCGACGCTTTTCAGCTTTATGCATTTCGTCTTCAAAAGCATCCTTTGAGAACACAGAAAGAGAGACCAGATCACTGATGTCGCTAAAAATGCTTTGTAGCGCATCCTGTTGATCTGCAACTATATCTTTTGCCATTCTCCCCGCTCGTTCTACGTTCTCCTCTAAAAATGGAACCTGAACAACCGTATCCCCCGAAAGATCGACTTCCTCTGTATCACCTGGAATTCCTTTGAAGAATAACACATTTATATCAATCAATTGTATCCATGCATCTACTACATCAATTTGCCCCTGATAAAAGCCCTTAATGGCTTCAGCTCCCTTACCTTGAAAGTCACTGTCGTCTGCAATCTTAGCAAGCTCTGTTTTTAAGGATTGAAACTGCTCTCTTAATCTTTCATATTGATGGGCTCTTTCTCCAGTTGCAGCATTTAAAGTTGAAGCTTCAAGTACATGACTTCTCATTTTCCAGATGCCCTCTTTCTATTTATTTCTAAAGATCGCTTCATCCTGATTCTTTAGAATCTCAATATTTGCTTTTGTATCCTCAATATTTTTTGTTACCACATTCATGTACTCAAGGATCATCTTATGAAGATTTTCTTCACGCTCCAGAAATTCTTTCGTAAACTGAAGTTCATTCTTTCCAAGTGCTTCAGCTGAAGGACTCGGAAGAGTAAGAGCATCAAGCGCTTTCTGTGTTTCACCCAGTTGTTGAGTAACATCATGAAATTGTAGCTTTATGGTTTGCATTAAAAGATCCTCCTTTTCAGATCATCAATTCGGCTTCCTAGTTCCTCAAGAGCATCTTCTCCCTTGTCTAGCAATTGACTAGCCTCATTCGCTAAACCTCCAATAACACTTAAAGATTCTCTTTCAATTTTTAATAAACCGATTACGACACCAATCTTTTGTTGATAATCCTCATAGTCATCGTTTACAATATCTTGCATAATCTTATATGCTTCTTCTCTCGATTGGTCAAAGGCGTTCGCTCGATTTCCCATCCACAAACTACCAAGCTCTGGTTCTAGTATCTTACGAATTTCTTGCATACTCGTGTTCTGTTCTTGATTAATCTCACCTTTAGCTCGCTGCAGCCTCGAAATTTTTTCATCAATGGCCGCAGTGCGACTTGATAAGCTACTATAGATAGCACTTAAATCATCTGAAAATCCCACACCTATACCTCCACATCGCCTAGTTACTTATTCATCAGGTCAAATTCCCTAACATTATATAAAAATACCATTAATAGTTATAATTTTCCACGTAGAATATACCCCTTTTTCTCCTAAAATAAACCAGTTTAAATAGTACTTTATTCACCACTTTTAAAAGTGAACAGAAAAATAGAACTAAGGACTTCCCTTAGTTCCTAATGTTAGCTGGAGGCCTTTCACCATACTGCAACTCTCGAATACTCAACCCAAAGTCCATCTCAAGGTGCGGATAATCCTTAAAACCAGCCCAATCTCCACCCCACTCGAAGCCCAAATCTTTGGCAATCGCAACCACTTCCATCCAATCCGACTGTCCATTCCCATTGTCATCTCGTTTGAGATCCCAGACCACCGAGCCATCATCCAGCTTAAGAGCAAAATCAATCGCTAGACCGTAGTTATGATAAGATTCGCCACCTTCAACATGGGTCACAATAGTCCCTTCTCTTGAACGGCCTTGTTCATACAGCCGATCCTGTTCTGCTGCGGATCGAAAATCATCGGTTATTACAATATTAATTCCTTTTTCAGACGCTTTTTGTATTAAAAGATCACGGTTCTCTGCCACAATCGGATGCAATTCAGTAGGCAGTGGTGTATTCCTCTTTTTCCATTCCAATGTGATCAGATAAAAGATAGATGCAAGGACTGCGAGAAATAGTATACTTTTAAATATTTTCAATGAAACAAACTCCTTTTGTAATGCAGCACTCTACCTACAGTTTATATCAATGAATGGATTGCGGAAAAGCAAACACTCTTTTAGGATCGTATTTTTGATTGATTCGTTGAAGTCTCTCAACATTTCTGCCAAAATACTCTTTTTCATAGTCTTTCAGTTCACTGTATGGAAAATTAACAAATGACCCTTTAGTGATGGTCTTCAAATATCTGAACCTTTTTTCCACCCATCTTCTATTTTCTTCTGCGACGGCTGGATCTTCCCATACGGATTGGATGCCTAAGATATAACGTGCTTTTCGGTAATAAAAAGCAGACTCTGTTTTATCGACATTTCGAATCTTACCTCCCATTGCATACACGGTGAGTGCTGCAAACACGGAACCTTCCGCACGCTTTTTCACAAGATTCACGATTGCTTCCACTTCTTCTCGATCGTATTCTTTATATACAAAGCGTCCAGTAGATTTAAACTTTTCATATGGCGGATAAGTAGACTGTACCTCCGTGACAGCTTCTAAAAATGTTAGAGATTTAGCATTGATTTGAAATCCGTCTATTTTTTTATAAACATCTAACAGTTTCAATGCTTCTTCCTTGGTTCCATAAAAAAATCCCCTGCCAAAGATAGCAAGTCCTTCAGACGCAGCGTTATACATCCTAGCATTCAAACACATTCGTTCATCTAAATTCACTAGCCACTTCTGCCATATTCTCAAAAATTTGCCTAGCTCCTTTGTTGTGGCATTAGGCTTATAGAGCTCAAACAATATCACTTGATCGACTTTAGGAGGAAGTTTGAACGTCATGGAGACGACTACTCCAAAGTTGCCTCCTCCTGCACCTTTGCATGCCCAGAACAGATCACGATTTTCTGTTTCATTCACTTTTAATAACTTACCTTTATCGTTGATTAACTCTAGTTCCACCAAGCTGTCACAACCTAAGCCAAATAAACGGCTAGAGAAGCCCCATCCTGCACCAAGCACAAAACCACTTACGCCTACAGTCGGACAAGTTCCTCCTGGAAATGGATATCCTCTAGAACCTACCGCTTGATAGAGATCTTTGTTTTGAATACCTGCTTGAACTTTAACCGTTCCGTCTTCCTCATTAACAGCTACATCATTCACCCGACTGATGTCGATGACCAAAACACCATTACCAGTCGAATAGCCTTCATAATGATGACCCCCTGATCGAATTCTGATATCCTTACCATATTTTTGTGCCCACAAAATGGCATGGCTTACATCTTCATATTCTGAACAGTAAACAATTACGCTAGGAAATTTTTGAATCGCTCTGTTCCATTCTTGACGTGCAGCGTCATATTGCGGATCATCCGGTAAAACAATTTCCCCCGTTAAACCTTGAAAGATATCCATCCTCAACACCCTTTTAAGAAAATGAATTACATTTTAAAGTTTATGAGGAGGTGGCATGGCCAAATTCTGATATACGAAAATAATAAAAGACCAGGTTACCCTGGTCTTTTATTCATATATTAAAGTTATTGTTGTGAACCGATCGCTTGAGCGAGGTTCGATTTAATGGAAACTTTCTCAAAGGATAAACCTAATTGAATAGCGGTCATTGCAATTTCAGGCCGGATGCCAGACAAGGTTGACTTTACTCCGATAAGACCAAGCGTTTCAATGAGAGAGAAAATCTGCTGAGCGACCATCGTATCAATGATTAATACACCAGAGAGATCGATAAAAAGATGTGTGATCTCTTTTTCTGTACATTGTGCTAGTGTGTTTTCAACGATATACTTGGCTCTTTGTGTATCGATCATACCGATTAATGGAAGAAGACCCATATGATTGTTCAGTGCGATGACGGGTGAGCTGAGCTCATTGATCATCTCTTGCTGCGCAATTAATTTTTCTTCGCTATAATTTTGGTTTTCTTCAACAAACCATGTCACAATTTTATTAAATGTATCAATAATAATCTTGTTCCAAGCATCTATGATAGATTGTGGATATTCCCCTTGATGAAGACTAACAAATTCTTGTATGAGATTTAAATATTGTTTTTGTACATTGAAGAATTCTTTCATAATCACTGTAACAGGCGTGTTTAAATGCTCATCGTCTCGAGCAATCATAAGCACCCATCTTTCAAAGTCTTTTAGAAACTTACTTTCTTCCGTTACAAAAACCTCACAAAAATGTTCGTGAAATTCGTGATTTTGCTTTTTTAGCGTTTCAATCGTCTTGGGATTTGTGGAAGCGTATACCCCCGCGGCCTTTGATTTATCAATTGATTGATACCAATCTTCCGTCAACTGCCATGTTTTTTCAATTAAAAAAGAATGCAGCGCCTTATCTCTATGCATCTCTTTTCCACTCTCCCCATCTACCCTAATTTATCATTACTTTAATCTTCGTCTTTAGCATCCCAATCTTCAGGAATGGGTTCACTCAAATACTCCTCAACCATTTTCTTATACTTTTCTAACTGCTCAAAATGAGTATTGAACTGTTCCTTATTAATAAGGTGCTGGTTACCGTCAAAAATGGTACGGATTTTATTCTGCTGAACTAAGCTTTCAACTAACGCTTCAGGCATTGATAAATATTCAGCCGTTTCTTTTATTGTAAGATACATACTCATACATCCTGT
The DNA here is from genome assembly GCF_014836645.1 of Fictibacillus norfolkensis. GTDB lineage: Bacteria > Bacillota > Bacilli > Bacillales > Fictibacillaceae > Fictibacillus > Fictibacillus norfolkensis. The sequence goes on along the minus strand of NZ_JACSQM010000006.1, from coordinate 128,924 downwards.
CTAACTTTTGTTTAATCTTAGCTTACAGCAAGAACGATATGGATTCAATATACCCTAAATCGTTACTTCAAAATCTAATTCGTAGATTTTTTATTTTGTATTAAATGGTTTTTCATTAAAATGACAAAAAGGAGTAGGATTACATCTACAAATCCATATACCAAACCGTAACTCCCAAGGTGATAAAGGAAACTCCCTAAGAGGGGTCCGATCGACATCCCCATGTATCTGAAAAAGTTATATGCACCGATTGCTGTAGCACGATTGGATTGAAACTCTTGTGTAAGAAGAGCTGTCTGAACGGGTAGTGACATCCCTAAGAATAGTCCAAAGAATGAGATCGAAATGATCAATAAGATGAGCGACACGTTCGAGACTAGGATAAATAAAAATAAAGAAATAACGTTCAAAAAGGCAGAGTATACAATCACTTTTCTTTCATTATATTTTCTCATTTTGCCGCCAATAAAGCTTCCCACTACGATTCCTAGTGATAGTGGCAGAAACACAAGACCTTTCTGTTCAACAGACAATGCGTATCTTTCACTCATAATAGCGGGTAGAAATACTAAAAAGTTATACAGAGCGTAGTATTGAATGAATCCTAAACCGATTACTGTGTACCCTATACGGTTTTGCAGAATCGTAAGAAAATCTTTTAATCTGAAGTTCTGTTTTTTTGATGTACTTGGTTTTGTTTCGTGCAGAAAGATGAAATTTCCTGCAAAGATGATACATCCAACACAGATTAATGCAATAAAAATCATATGAAAATCAAATGAAGCACTTAAAAAACCACCAACTACAGGACCTAAAACTGGTCCTAGTGATACCATCATTTGAAACGTTCCCATAGGTTGGATCCGATCTTTTCCTTCGAACAGATCACCAATAACCGTTACTGCTACAACGGAACCCGCAGCAATTCCGATGGCTTGCAGAGAGCGAAACACTAAAAGAAATTCAATGGATGAAGAAAAATAACATCCGATCGTAGCTACTAAATAGATCAGGATGCCTGATAGCATCACTTTACGCCGTCCGATTGAATCCGTAAGTGGTCCATAAATCATCTGCATCAAAGCAAGGAAAATCGTATAGATCGAGATCGAAAAGTTAACCAAGAAAGGTGTTGTATGAAGTTCTTTCGTCACCTCAGGAATAAGAGGTACGTAGATCGTTTGAGAAAAAGGACCGAGAAACGCAGCAAGTGCAACAAGGTAGACTAACAATCTGCGGTGCTTCACAAATAAAAACTCCTATCATTTATAAAATAAAAAAGTCTGCTGAAAAAATTCAGTCAGACTCCCCTTACATTAACTTTTTAAATTATACACCTAGTGAAGCACTTTTAATAAGATTTAGCTTGCAGCTGTTGAATTATTTTGATTGAGCTTTTCAAAGTCTTTTCTATATTTTTCATGGTAGATGGCTGGTTTAATATCTCTAATCATATAAGCCAGAATACTGATAAGAGGTGAAGCCGTTTTTCCCGTACATAATATCCTCACTATTTTCCTGAATTATATCTTTAATACTAGTTTATCTGAACAGCCACGTGAAACACATGCCAAGATACAATTTTGCTCATTCTTTTGTTCTTCACTAAGAAAATCATCAAAATGTTCAATCTTTCCTTCAGCTACTGGAATTTCACATGTACCACATCTACCTACTCTACATGAGTAGGGAATGTAAGTACCATTTGCTAACAAAACTTCTAGAAGGGTTTGTTTCTCTTCTACTATTAGTTCACTCCCATTTTGAAGAATCACTTTGAATGCTTTCATTGCCTTATTTTGAGTTGGTAGGAATCGCTCATAGTGCACGGAAGATTCAGGGTATCCTAGCTTTCCTGCTGCTATCCTAAACTGTTCAATAAACCCTTCAGGTCCACAAAAATAAACATGCGTTCCGATTGGATGATTTTCTAAGGAGGTGATTTGCAACCGTTGTTGTTGATCGGAAAAGTAGAAGTGGCTTTGAATCGGATAGTGCTTTTTTATGTATGGATGAAAAGCACAGCTATCCTCAGATTTAGAGGCGTAATGAAGTTCAAAGGTTTGTCCTTTTGCTGAGAGATCCTGCATCATAGAAAGGAATGGGGTAATCCCGATGCCCGCCGCATAAAACACATGATGTTTCGCTTTAAAGCTAAGATAAAAATGATTCCTTGGGGAACTGATCTGAAGTCGATCTCCCACTTTCATCTCCTGGTGCCAGTAAAATGAGCCGCCTTTAGAATCCTCACTTAATCGAACAGCAATTTCATATTTCGTACTATCATCTGGATGACTTACTAAAGAGTACTGTCTCACAATAAGTCCTGACCGTGTCTTTAGGTAAGTAGAAACATGCGTACCTCCACTAAATTTCGGAAGTCCCTTTCCCGTTTCTGATGACATCGTAAACTTCTTAACCTGCTTCGTTATCTTTTCTATAGAGGTAATCCGTACAAATAAAGTAGGTTCAATGGACAAATAGACTCCCTCCTAACCTGTAGCTGGATAGCCTAAAAATGCATGGTGAAGTTCAGAATAGTGGTCTGATACTTCAAGCTTTAATCTACATTGATGGCAAGTTAATTCAGTTTGTTGTTCTTCTGCTCTGTTCAGTTCATGACAACGGCAACAGAATATACTAATCCACTTCTCACCATAACCAATATATTGAGTCTCATCACTCGAGAAGCCGATACGTTTTGCCATCATTTGCACGGTATAAAGTTCAGAATAAGGCAGCACCACATAAAGAAAAGTTCCCATCTTTTGCTTACTTAGAAATTCTTCTAGCCACTCCCTTTTTTCAGCAGAAAAATGATACCACTCATAAGCCAACTTCTCTTTCTTCACGTGTTCGAACACACTACTTAAAACTCTTGATCCATACTCATCTGAACAAAAGATATATTTTCTTTTTCCTTTTATGAAGACTGCCTCAATGCTCATAACGTCTTCACCTGTTGGAGCTGTTTCTCTAAATACTCTAACACAGCTTTTTTATAGTTAGAGATTCCTTTGTACTCAATAATATGGGCAGGAAGTTCAGATAGGATTTCGTAAAATTGCTGCACCCACTCCGAATTTGTTGCTAGTTGTTCCAGAGCCAGCAAGTGTGTGTGAATGGAAAAGAGAATACTGTTTGTACGTGGTAGCCTGAATAACTTCTGCACCTCTACACGAATATGGACAAGCTCACCTGCGTTCTCACTTGTGACCTGTTTACGGAGACGTCCCCACTGATCAAAGGTTTCAAGCGATGTATCAAGTCGATCACCTGCCATAAGCGACCAATTCAAACGTTCCCAAGGTGTTCCTGCTTCAAGCCTCATGAGAAACTGTAGAATTCGTTGATCTAGCCCTTCTTCCTTAAAGCCTGGAATAGGATGATGAATGCTTTTAAATTTCATTCCTATGTTAAAAGCGAGAGACCAGTTGGCAGGAAAACAAAGCTGTCCTGCATCTAAATACAGATTATCGTCACGCTGTCTCATGTAAATGAGATCTTCTTGCACATGCTGACTAATAAAGAACAACGGTTCACATGGAAGAGAGTTTTTCTCACCAAAAATAAATTCAATCTTTTCATCCAATATCTTATTGGTAAATATCCAACTATTATTCTCTTTCTTTACTGAAAAATCTTGTGGGTACTTTGAAACTAAGTGATCGATCACGAGCTCAACAATCTCCCACTGCCCTGTCATAGAATGTAGCAGCGATTGATAACAACGTTCTGGGTGATCACTCAATAGTTTTCTCTTTAATAGCATCTCTTTTTTGTAGCTCGGGGTAACCTCTATGCTTAAAGGCTGTTTCATGGGGATTGAATTGTTGGAATAACGATACGTTGAATCTTTAAACGGATAAGGAAAATGTGCAAGATCACCTGTCCACTTCATACCTTCACCCTTTACAGAATATTCTTATAACTTATTGTAAAGAAAATCCATGTGCTTGGAAAGGCAAAAAAAAGAGAACCTACTTTTAACAAGTCAGTTCTCCTTCTTCTTGTCCGGATAATCACACAGCTCAATAATCTGTCCTTGTGAATGTGCGGGATTCATATAAATCAACCTTCTGCCAAAAGGATTTGTTCGATACGTATCTTTTAAAAAGGTATACCCTCTAGCTTCAAAGTCATCAATCGTTTGAAGAAGATCGTCCACTTCATAAGCCAGGTGATGCACACCCTTTCCTTTCTGTCGGATGAACCGCTCGATCGGAGATGTTTTGCTCGTAGGTTCAAGAAGTTCAATCACCTGATTTTCAAGCTCAATCACCGCAATGTGGGTTTCTACTCCAGGCTTCTCACTCGTATATCGTTCAGTCAGCTTTCCGCCTAGTACATTCGTATAAAATGCAATTGCTTCGTCTATTCGTCTCACGGCAATACCGGTATGGTCTAGTCTCATCACGTTCACCTCATTTAACTAGCATTATAGAGGGTTGTAGGGATTTAAGCAAAAAGGTGGTCCTATAAAGTTAGAACCACCTTCACAGATTATTTGATTCTAATTTTTTCGTGCCAATAAATACATAAAGTACGGTGCCCCAATGATGGTCACAATGATTCCTGCTGGGATTCCACTAGGATCTAATACTACTCTTCCGATCGTGTCAGCAGCCAGGAGTAAGATGCCTCCGATTAATGCTGCAACGGGAAGGAAGACTTGGTGTCTCGGACCTACTAGTGAACGTGCAATATGAGGAGCCATCAATCCTACAAAAGCAATTCCACCACTGACTGCTACAGAAGCCGACGCAAGTGCTACCGAGATCATGATCAAAGAAATTCGTTCTCTACTTACATTCACACCTACTCCGACAGATACGTTCTCGTGCAAATTCAACGTATTCAATACATTGGATTTAAACAACGTATAAGGAATCAGCAGCAAAATCCATGGCAGCAATGATAAAACAAACGTCCAATCATCGCCCCAAATCCTGCCTGCCATCCAGTTCGCCATGAACGAATAATCTTCCATATCTAATCTCGTAGATAGTGTCAATGTTGCTCCATACAAAGCGGCTGCTAAACCCACACCGACTAAAACGAGCCGGGTCGGTTCAACACCTTCGCCTTTTATGTAAGACATGATGTAGATCACAAACGCTGTTAGCATACCACCGAATAATGCAAATAACGGCAGTACATATAAAAAGCTTGTGGTTTCCACTGTAAAGAACATGATATACACCACAACCATCAGACCAGCACCAGCATTTATTCCTAAAATACCAGGGTCTGAAAGCGGGTTCTTCGTGATACTTTGGAGGATGGCACCAGACACAGCGAGCCCCATCCCCGCAAGAATAGCAACAATGATACGTGGTAAACGGAACTCAAAAAGAATTAAATTCTCCCTCGGAGTTCCTTGACCCATTATGGTTCGAAATAATTCTGAAGGTGTTAAGGAAGCAAAACCAGTTGCAACACTTATAATAAACACGGCTATTAGCAACAAGATCGCCGCAATCGTCGTTACTCTTACTCTCTTAATCTGGTGTGCATTCATCATGATAGTTTTCTCCCTCCCTTTCTTGCAAGGTAGAGGAAGAAAGGGACCCCGATCATAGCGACTACTGCACCAACTGGTGTTTCATAAGGAGCGTTTACCGTTCGGGCAAACGTATCTGCTAATACCATGAGCACACTCCCGAAGATTGCGGAACATGGAATGATCCACCGATAGTCCGTTCCAACTAAGAACCGAACGATATGCGGAACCATAAGACCTACAAATGCAATAGCACCAACGAGTGAAACTGCTGCGCCAGCTAGGATCAACACTACCGTCATGAGAACTATTTTCGTAAATAAGGTTCGTTGACCAAGGCCTCTCGCCACTTCTTCACCAAAGCTTAAAATGGTTAACTGCCTTGAGAACATAACAGCTACAATAATTCCAACCAACACGACAGGCACGATAATTTTCAGCTGATCCCAGTTTGTGCCTGACACACCACCTGCCGTCCAAAACGCAAGGTCTTGAGAAAGCTTAAAATATAATGCAATACCTTCTCCTAATGAAGAAAGCAGTGCAGAAACAGCTGCACCTGCTAACGTAATCCGGATTGGAGTCAATCCACCTCGGCTCATGGAGCCAAGTCCGAATACTAACATCGCACCTATTCCTGCACCTATAAAGGATAGAATCATCACGGTAAGGTAGTTCGCTCCTGTATTAAAAGCAAACACACAAGCAAGAGCAAGGCTTGCTCCCGCGTTCAAACCAAGTAGACCAGGGTCTGCTAACGGGTTTCTAGTCATCCCTTGCATGATTGCTCCACTCACAGCAAACGCCGCACCAACGATTGCTGCACCAAGCTCTCTCGGTAATCGAAGACTCATAATGATACGGTCAGCTTCCCTAGCAGGATCATAGTTGATCACAGCGTTCCAAACTGTTAGAAACTGAATCTTAGCGGCTCCCACAGATATCGCAAGAACGATACTCAACAAAAGAAGTGCGAACCCTAACAATAAAATAGCTGTCCCTACCGCTGGCCTAGAATACACTTTATTCTCTTTTATAAGCTTGGTTTTTGTTTTGAACATAGCGTTTGTCCCTTTTTATAAAGTGCTTATTATTTCTTATTCGTTAACTCTTCAACGATAATATCTAGTTCTTTTTCTAGCGAGATCGGGTCATTGAAATAGAATGACTCTGAATCAAACTTAATTGCGTTACCGTTCTTCACCGCCGGCAACTCTTTCCACACATCTGACTCCATGAATGAGTTATCAGGATTTCCTGCTCCTGTACCTACAAAGATATAATCTCCAGCGTATGTTGGGATCACTTCCGTAGAAATGGCTTTCCAGCCTGGGCCGAATACATCTTCTTCTAACTTCTTAGGAGCTTTAAGTTCTAGCGCTTGGTAGATAACTTCTGTCCCACGGCCCCAGTTTTTACCGTAAACATACATGTCTTTTCCGTATGCTTCCATAACCATGAACGTCTTGTCTTCACTGATTGCTGATTTTACTTTTTCACGTGCATCAGCGGCTTTCTTCTTCCACTCTTCTACCCATGATTTTGCTTCTTTTTCTTTATTAACCATCTTTCCGATCTCTACGTGCTGTTCCATGTAGTCATACTTGTCATACGTCATTGTAACAGTTGGAGCAATCTCTTCATATTTCTTAATATTTTTGTCATCAGAATACGTAATGATAAGATCCGGATCTAATTCTAGTAGTTTTTCATATGAATCAGCAGTTACCACTTCAGCTTTGTCTAATTTGTTTCCGTAAAACTTGTTTGCTTTTGGGTATTCATTTACTGCTACTGGTGTAATCCCTAAGTCTAGCAAGTTACCTGCATAAGTTGCAGCCATCATCGCAACACGTTTCGGTTCAGCTGGCACTTCAATCTCTTTACCTTTTTCGTCTTTATAGATTCTCGTTTCTTTTTTCGACGATTCCTTCTCACCTGTGCTTGCGCCTTCTTCTGACTTATTTCCGCATGCAGCTAGTACAAACACTAAAAGCAATGTCATAAAGCTAACGAGTAATTGTTTTGATGTTCTTTTCATTTTGTTATCCCCCTATATTTGACAATAAAAATCATTCTCAATTAACTGTAAAAAAGAAAGGCGAATTTACGCCAAGTTCTCAACTAACTTTACATTCTTAATCAGATTATACGTAAGACATACAGGTTTTCTCGTCCTCGGGTCAACACCGATCTCCGCATCAATATTAAATACATTGCGTAGGACTGTACGTGTCATTACCTCTTCAGCCGTACCCTCTTTTAAGATTGATCCGTCTTTCATCGCGACCATATGGTGAGCAAAGCGAGCCGCGTGGTTCAAATCATGAATGACCATTACGATTGTTCTCTTCTCATCCCGGTTCAACTGGTATAACAGCTCTAGGACTTCCAATTGATGAGACAGATCCAAGTATGTAGTCGGTTCATCCAACAAGATAATATCCGTTTCTTGAGCTAATGCCATCGCGATCCATACACGCTGGCGTTGCCCACCTGAAAGCGCATCTACAGATCGATCTTTGAACTCGAGGACACCTGTAACGTCTAATGCCCAATCTATTACTTCAAAATCTTTTTTCGTAAGCTTTCCGAAGCCTTTTTGATAAGGAAATCTTCCGTAAGAAACAAGTTCACCGACCGTAAGTCCTTCTGGTGAATCAGGTGACTGAGGAAGGATCGCCATCTTTTGAGCAATCTTTTTGGTAGATTCTTTGCTGACGGCTTTACCATCTAGATAAACCACACCGGATTTAGGACTCAGAATGCGCGACAACGTTTTTAAAACCGTTGACTTCCCGCAGCCATTCGGTCCGATGATTGTCGTGATCTTACCGTCTGGAATGGAAATGTTAAGATCCTTTACAATGTCTCGTTCACCATATGAGATTTGCAAATGCTCAGCATACAGTCTAGACACTTTATTCGCCCTCCTTTAAAACAATAATTTGAAATATATTTAAAGCATTAAACTTAATTGAAAATGATTATCAATCTCGTTCTCATTTTATTGGATATCGAGGAGAGTGTCAACGGAATTTTTTTGAAATTCATTAGTGAAGAATTAGATAATCTAAAATGTTATGATAATCTTAACTATAAAATTTTCGGAGGAAAACATTGAAGAAGCTCGTTAAAGTAGTTGCAGCTATAATTGAAAATGATAATGATGAAATCTTATGTGCTTTAAGATCTCCTAACATGGCAATACCAAACATGTGGGAGTTCCCTGGTGGAAAGGTAGAGCAGGGAGAGGACTTATATTCTGCTTTAAAAAGGGAAATTAGTGAAGAATTAGGGTGTTTAATTGAGACGAAGATTCTCTTTAACGATCATACCCATGAATATGAGAATTTTACGATTAACCTAATTACAATCAAAAGTAAAATTATTGATAGAAATCCAATCCCTAAAGAACATTCAAAACTAATTTGGTTAAAGAGAGAAAATTTATCATCATTAATTTGGGCACCAGCCGATATTCCAGCGGTAGAACAACTCATAAACGAATAAAAGTATAGACTTCTCATCTGAGAAGTCTATACTTTTATCGTAAATTCATTATATAAACTAGCAGGTACTTCATTCTCAAGTTTAATCTTTACGGTTATCGGCTTTTCACCTTCGTAATCAATCGAGTCCCCTTTGCCAATATAAATGTAAGGTTCCGTTTTTCCATCTAAATTTCTATACTTCCTGACAAATAGATGTAGGTTAACTCCTCTTTGTTTATTCTTAATAATATTTTGTCCTCTTTCAGAAAGTTGTGTAGTACTGTTAACTGATTGCCATTGAAAGAGTTGCTCGCTAAGAAATTTGTCTTTATATTTAATACTTTCTTTAATATCTTCTTCTTTGTGTAAGTCAATAAACAAAAAGTATTCTTTACCATTTGCCAATAGACCAGAGCCTCTAAAGGAACTATGAGTTTTTCTGTAATTAGAAAGAAATGCAGCGTCCATCATCTGATATTGCTCATATAGTTTAAAATGCGGAACACCATAGTATTCTTCTTTGTATTCTTTTTCATATCTAAAAATACCATAAGTCACAATATCTTCTAAGAACTTTTTGTATTCGTTATTTTCTAAAACTCTCGTAAAAAGTTCAGTTTTAGTCAACTTACCGTCTTCTAAAACAAATAATCGCGGCTTACTTTTCTTTTGTCCACTGTCGGAGTATTTCTGATCTAGACATTCAAAAGCATGTAGAATACTATCTCCATCTACATTTTTAATCAATTTGAGTATTTCATTTTTTGCCTTCCCAATATTAATTTCCTCATGATCTAATAAATAATTTATAATGACAAACTCATAAACCCTCTTAAGTGGAAGGTGACTAGATAGCTCTTTTAAAGTAGACTCAAAAACATCATTTAACAAAAGTGTCTTTAACTTTTCATCCTTTTCTACTTTTGCTACAAATTGCAAATAGGATTTTTCTTTACTAATAAATTTGATAGGATCAGGTGCACCATCATATTTAAGATAATCGATTAATAAATATGGGATATGCCCTTGATTTAAATTCTTAAATTCAAAGTATTCTTCCTTTAGATACTTCATAGAGTTGAAATTTTCTTTGTCGATTTGTTCTAGTATTCTTTCTTGCGAGATTTTATCCATTTGGATATGCGTACATCCTGGTATATTAGCAAAACCAGTAACTAGCGCAATCTTTAAACTCTCTTTATCGTAATAGCGACTTCCGTTCAGAGCCAAAGCAATTAAAAATGTTTTATTATGATTACCTATAAAATCTAACACTGTAAGAAAGCTTTTGTTAGCATGCTTTCTAAGTCCTCTCCCTAACTGTTGAATAAAAACAATAGGAGAATTTGTTGGTCTTAACATCAAAACAGAGTTAACAGAAGGAATATCAACACCCTCATTGAAGATATCAACGGTAAATATAAATTCTAATTCATCTGTGTCCTCTTCTAATCTATTAATATACATTTCTCGTTGATGGGGAGAGTGCTCTCCAAATAAACAAACACTGTTGTAGCCTCTTTTATTGAATTCAGCCGCCATATATTGCGCATGTTCTATACTTGCACAAAATCCTAAACACTTTCTTTTATCGCCATCATGACCATAAAAGTCCATCTTTTCAATTATGAAATCTACACGTTCGTTAACCTTTAATCTTTTAGTAATTTCAGCTATGTCATCAATATGAACATCACTAAGATCTACACTTTCAATGTCTGTTATTCCGAAGTAATGAAAAGGAATTACAAGTTCATCCTCTAAAGCCTCATGCAATCTCACTTCTAAAGCCACGTTATTATCAAAAAGATCAAATACATTTCCACTGTCACTTCTCTCTGGTGTTGCAGTCATGCCCAAAGTAAATTTAGGGTCAAAGTAATTTAAGACCTCTCGATAGGATGGACTGGTAGCGTGGTGGGCTTCATCAATAATTAGATATTCAAATTCATTTCTATCAAATTCCCGGTAGCATTTAGATAGGGTTTGAATGGTAGCGAAAACATAATCTACATTTTTCTGTTTGTAATTACCCGTTAATAAACCAAACGTAAGACCTTCGTTAGGTAAAAGTATTTCAAATGTTTCTTTAGCTTTTTTAAGAATTTCTTCTCTGTGTACGATGAACAATAATTTTCTTGGCATGTACCGTTTTACATCAAAAGCTGACATGTATGTTTTACCCGTTCCTGTAGCAGCAATTACGAGCGCTTTTTTCTCATCAAAATGTCGGAGTCTCTCGAGATTCTCTATGGCTCGCTTCTGCATCCGATTAGGTACAATATAGCCTTTATTTTCATAGATAACTTGTTGTGTTGGTGTTTTATTAATACTCTTTAAGAATGCTTCATAATCTTGAATAAAATCATTATTAGCTTCAGCACTAAATTCCCATAACGAATTGTATTCTTTTAATACTTTTTTTATAAAATTTGCATCCTCTTTAGCAATAACCTCAACATTCCATTCAATGTTACTTTTGAGGGCACTTTGAGTAATATTTGATGAACCGATAATAACTTTGAATGAATCCTGGTATTCAAATATATAAGCCTTTGTATGAAATCCAACTTCTTTATCTGTAACGAAAACCTTTAGTTCTACGTTATCAAATTCTTTAATTTTTTCTAATGCCTTAGCCTCTGTAAAGTTTAGGTAAGTTGAAGTAATAATCTTTCCTTTTACGCCTTTTTCTTGCGCCTCTTTCAAAGGATCAAGCAAAAGCTGAAGACCGCTAAAATTTACAAAAGCCACACTAAAATAAAATGAGATACACTCATTCATTGAACGAACAAGCTCGCCTAGCAAATTTTCTTTATCTGAGTTGACGATTAACTTCTTCTCAAAGTCCATAATAATCCCCTAATACCATAATTTTCTTTCTATTACTTAGACATACTACTATAAGTACTGCTTAATAAAAAGATCATTTTGCAAACAGTAATTTCTACATAAAAAAGAACTCTATAAAGAGCTCTTTTAATCAATACACCCTATTAAAACATCCCCAAAGCCTTCTTTGTCGCTGGACCTACAACACCATCAACTGTGAGCTTCTTAGCTTTTTGAAACTTGCGAACAGCGGCATCCGTATTGGCTCCGAATATACCGTCGACCCCTTTTGTACTGTAGCCTAGACTCGTAAGCCTTCGTTGAAGCTCCATGACTTCGGCACCACGGCTTCCCTTTTTCAGATTAACGACTGAGAATACAGGCACCGTCGAACTGTTTGTTACCTTGTATCCATTCGCTGCTGCTAAAGCAGGAAATGACTTACCTGAAGTTGTGATCACAACAGGGGTATTAACCGAAATCCTAGCATATAACCACTGCACCTCGTTGTTGTACATACGGATACAGCCTGCGCTTACATACTTACCTATCGAACTTGCATTATTGTTTCCATGGATGGCATACGTCGTGCCCCATGTTCCATTTGCATTTAAGCCTAACCATCTGTTTCCTAAGGGATTCCGCGGATCTCCACCTGGAATGTTTCCTGTATAATATGGCCGATTCGTGATCTTGTTTACAATTTTAAACTTACCCTCTGGTGTATAGGATGGCAGTTTACCTGTAGCCACTTTGAAAACCTTCGATAATTTATTATTCTCAAAATACGCAAGCTGGTTTGTTGACTTATTTATGACGATAAATGATGAGGCTGCTGCCTTCACTGGTTGAACTAGTAAGAACATGAAACCAAACATCAGTAATGCAATCAGTACTTTTTTTGTTTTCATTCCTTCTCTCCTATTCTTTATTGAAATAACAAATCCTCATATTCTATGCGAGGGTATAGGAGATGCATTACTACTTTCATGAAAAATTTAATCAAAAAAACATGAATAATTCGCTTGTACGATGAATAGACTGGTAGGTTATATTTGTCTTATACATATGAACAGAAAGAAGATGGAATGATGCGAAATGTTATGTTGAAAAACAACCATAGAGTGGAGATTCGCGAAGCTGTAAGTGATGATGCAGGGAACATCATCGATTTTTATAATGTGGTTGGCGGTGAAAGTGATTTTTTATCCTTCGGAGCTGGCGAATTTAAACGAGAAATAGAGGATTATAGTGATTACATTGTCTCTGTCGAAAATGAACCTAATTCGATCATGCTGCTTGCGACAATCGATTCTGTGATTATTGCGATCGCAACCATCAACTCCTCACAGAAGGAAAGAACGAAACATGTTGGAACATTGGGAATTGTTGTTTCTAAAAAATATGCGGGGTTGGGATTAGGCAAAGCTTTGATGAATGAACTTATAGAGTGGGCAAGACAAAATGGAATCACGCGAAAGATTAGTCTCGTAACAAACGAGCATAATACGAAGGCAATCGACCTTTATAAAAAATTCGGTTTTGAAGAGGAAGGTTTGCTGAAGCAAGATAATTTTATTTACGGAACCTATCAGAACACGGTAATGATGGGGTTGATTTTATAGTAAAAGGTACCTGCATTTAGACAGGTACCTTCTTTTATTTAATCACCTTTAATCTCAAGCAGCTTCTGCCTCAATCCGATTTCCATCGTAGCCAGCTCTTCTTCTGCAAGACGTCGTTTAACTCGTCCTTCTTCTTGAATACGCAGTGTCTCTTCTAGCGTTGAAAGAAGATTCTCTTGCGTTTTCTTTAACGTTTCAATATCAATCAAGCCGCGTTCGTTTTCTTTTGCGGTCTCGATCGTATTGGTTTTTAGCATCTCAGCATTTTTTAGTAAAAGCTCATTCGTCGTTTTGGAAACTTGTTTTTGAGCCTCTACTGCATTACGCTGTCTGATCAACGTCAGTGCAATAGCGACTTGGTTCTTCCACAAGGGAATAGCCGTCATGATAGAAGATTGAATTTTTTCTACTAGTGCTTGGTTCGTGTTTTGAATAAGTCGAATTTGTGGTGCACTCTGGATCGTGATCTCACGACTTAGTTTTAAGTCATGTACTCGTTTATCGAGTCGATCGGCAAACTGAACCATATCATTTACTTCTTGGAACTTCATCTGATCGTTCGTCTGTTCAGCAACTCTTCTCATCTCAGGAATTGTCACTTGGTTTAGCTCATCCAGCTTAAGTTCTCCTGCTGCTATATATACATTCAACGCTTGAAAGTACTCTTTGTTGTTTTCGTACAATTTTTCAAGCATGACGATATCGGACATGAGAACATTCTTGCTACCATCTAGCTTTACGGAAATACGATCAATCTGCGCTCCCGTTTTTTGATATTTCGATAGGACCTCCTGAACAGAGCCTGAGATCTTTCCGAACATGCGACCGATCAACGTTGGTTTGTTCGACTTTAATTCTTCAGGATTCACATCTTGAAGCTTTCTCATCAAATCACCAATGATCTCACCGATCTGTCCGGTGTCTTTCTTTTTCACATGATCAAGCATAGTGTTCGAAAAGGAATGAAGCTTTGCCTGTGCAGGTGCTCCGTACGTGATCATCGTCTGGTGATTCGTAGGATCGATCTGTTTCGCCAGCTGATACGCTTTTTCTTTATTTTCTTCTGGCAGAACATCTATTAATCGTACCTGCTTATTTTCGTTCGAAGGCACAGTTGCTTCTTGCTGTTCGCCAAAAGGGTTAGCCAACAAGTCATCCATTAGATTTGTCGGTTCATCTGAATGGTTAAGGGGTGCATTATTTTCTTTCATTTATATCGCCTGCCTTTTTTATGGATTGGGAGTCATTCTGGGATTTAATCGAGTACTTCGCTACATCGATCTCATAATGTAGGTCATCTATATCATTTGACAGTACTTGGTATAAATCCTTTTCGATCTGATCGATCAGTTCGTCGAGTGTCCTTTTCGTTTCTACCAACGATTGCGTCAATTCTTTTGATTTTCTTGGCTGCGAGGATAGAAACATATATTTCTCGGTCAGCTCAACAGCTGAATCTAAATGAGAAAAATAGAATTGTTCTGCTTGATAAAAACGTCTTGGCTCTTTTTGGGTTAAACTCTGGATTTTTCTTACTACACGAACAAGGTCTGCTCTTTGTTTTAAAGTCGGTAGATCACGTACTGAAAACATTGCCTTTTGCAGTCTATAGATCTTAGGCTTTGCTTCATCTAAATTTTTTCTAATGTATTTATACTCTCTTCTAGATAAGTGATGTTCACTGAGAAATCTCTGTTTTTGAAGAAGTCCTGTTGCTGTGTATGCGGCAGCTCCTCCAGCTACTGCAATGCCAGACGACAAAAGGTAGGTCTGGTCATACCCAATAATACTTGCCAGCCATACTCCTACTGAAGCTGGGATAGCAACAAACATGCGGATAAAAAAAGCTAAAAATCCGTTCATTGTAATCGACTCCTGACATAAACTCTTTACTATTCATACGGATGTAGTGGTTTCTGAGTTTCGTTTTCGTTAAAAAAGTTCTTCTATACTATGTTTCTATTATTACCTTATCGAAACCTTCCTAAAATAACCATGGCTTTAAGAAGTAATGTGTTCTAAGACTTGAGGCGTATATTAAAAATGGCTATGTTTGTATGAATAGTTGTACTTGTTAGTAGTTGATTTCCGTTCCTGATGCTCGCTTTCCACGGGGCAGGCGGTGAGCACCTTGCAACTTTGTGGATTTAAGGGTCTCACCTGACCGCTTGTCCTAACCTTTGTCTCGCATAATTCACTCCAATCAACCTATTAATGAAGAGAGAAACGTACTTTTTAGCAATATTCTTTTAGAAGAAAATAAAACTCACCCCGCTCAAAAGCTAGGTGAGTTAAATTCACTTTACTTTATTCAGTTCATCTATAAATGCTGGACGTTTTTTGTACGTTTCCTTCAGTTCTTTAGTTAAATAATTAACTTTTTCTAATCCACAAGCTTTTTTATATACCTTTAATAAACCACTGACTTTTCTGTATCCACTGCGGTTTGAAACATATTTAACTTCATTTTTTATAAAAACAGTAAATAGTCGGGACACCTCATTCGGATAATCTTTAATAAGATATGGATATAGCTCAAAAAACTTATAGGAGTGAATCGAGCAATAATCTAATAGTAATTCCATCTGATTTTCCTCGATAAGTATATCCGTATAAATATAGGATTCTTTTAATTTAGGCAATATTTGATAAAAATCTCTTTCCCATTCTTTTTTAGGTGTTAATTTTTTCAAAATATTAAAGTATTTATATTCTCCTTGCAGCAGTAGTTCATAGGCAATATCTTTCTGCTTTTTAAAATCATTCATTTTTTCATAGACAACATATCTGTAATTTTTCCACTGTGATAATAAACCACGTTTATCGTGGTCTTTCTTCTCACCTTCTAAGCATATTTCTAACGCCTTCTTATATTGAGATTTTTGAATGCAACTATTAATAGCCTTGTCTCTAATATCACTCCATGCCAAGTTGTTAAAAATAAATCTTTCAACATCCTCCGCTTCATCATTTAATTCAATAATATCCAGTTGAATAGATTTTATAGAAGAAAAGTTCCAACTATCTTGAGAAGCATCTAGCATATTAGTTAAGGTCCTTTCAATGGCAACTCGTTGTTCAGGAATATCACTAAACGGAATGCAAGCCCTAATTAAATCATGACTCCATTCGTCATTTATTTCTATATATCTTGAGTGAAGTGCTTCTTTTAGAATTATACTCAATAACTGATTCCGCTCATCAAAAGTAAGAATATCTACCCCTTCTTCTACAGCATCCTTTATTGTAAAAATAGCTTCATTTATTATTTGTCCAACTGTTCCAGATGAATCATCACAAAATTGAGTCATCTCAACGATATGAGATAGAACAAGAATACTGAGTTTTACAGCAGTCTCTATTTCATTTGCCGTTAGCTTTTTTTGAGCTTTATGCAATACTTGTTCAGCACCTGCTACTGCAAAATCCGTCTGGTCATAGTGAATAAAACCATCGATTTTAGCTTTATTTATATATTCTTTTATAAGTATTTCAGATGACTCTAGTTCATCTGCTGACTTTGATAGCAAGAATAATAATTGTTGTTTAACATTTGTTTTCTCATTTGCTAAATCTAATAGTAGTTCTATCAGTTCATCCTTCCTTAATTGCTTAAGTAGTGCAGGTAACTCCTGCTTTTTATGCACTCTATCATTTTCATTTTTAATTGCAAAAAACACTGCAGTTTGATGCTTACAAATGTGACTATAATCATAAGGGCAGTTACAATAGCTATCTACAATCTTATTTTCTTCTATTCTAACTTCCACGAAATATTCTTCTGTCCCACTCACTGTTGCTTCATATTGACCAGGAACTATCTCATCAAGATCTTCTACACGGCCACTCTCATAGTATTGATAACCTCGCTTCAGTATTGTATGGTCTATGTATTTTTCAATATTTGAAAGCAGCATTTTAAATTCTCCTAACTAATTGTTTAATGTTATAGAGCCATTGTAACTTATGTATATTTTAAACAAAACAAAGACGCTGAATATGCATACATCACATAAACAGCGCCTTTAGCTTAAAATCACTTTATTCACTTAAACGTTCTTTCCTTTCTTACTAATACACAAATGCTAGTTATTGTCCCTAACTAGACTTCAATTAATTGTTCGTTCAATCAATTGCCTTGCATTAGATCTTATTTTTCCTCTACTTCTGGTAAATTCCCACACGCCCACATGCTGCGAAAATAGTTTTCACCGGCTATTTCCATCTGCAACACGATCTTAGCATGCTTCGCTCACATACGTCATTGGAATCATCCTCTTTCGTTATGTGTATTTGCGCGTTCCCACATACCCACACATCTCGAAATCAGTTTTCACTGGCCGATCTCTAACTGGATGTGATTTGATATGCTTCGCTTGCTTATTTCATTGGAATCACGCCTTCCTTTATTTGAAGTAGTGTTTCTTTGTTAACTACATATTAACCCATTCTAAATTTTATTTAAATATTCAGAATAGTCAATATTATGTGATTTAGGGTGTATTTATTCCTCTTTTTTTAGCCATACTCCTTCATTCGTAAAATTTCTTTTTATTTCATCATATTTCAACAATTTAAATAATAAATGTGTTTTTTTAGGCAATCACCTATTCCATCATCCTTACATAACATGCATGTAGAAACACAACTACAAAAAAGAGGAGTGTTTTGAACCTTGACTGGAAAAATTCTAAATTATTATGCTGGCGGCAATACAGCAAGAGGTTTTCACAACCTATTCACATCAAATCTTAATGGTCTTGATCGCCTCTTTATTTTAAAAGGCGGACCTGGCACTGGTAAGTCGACACTTATGAAAGCGGTCGGGGAAAAGTGGAACAACGAAGGCTACGATATAGAATACATCCATTGCGCTTCAGACAACGGATCCATTGATGGCGTGATTATCCGGGAACTAGGAATTGGAATAGTTGATGGCACTTCTCCACATGTTATTGAACCCAAAGCACCCGGGGCTATCGAGGAATACGTGAATTTAGGTGAGGCGTGGGATTCTAAAAAACTAGCGAACAAAAAGGCGGAAATTTTAAAGATTACAGATTCCATTTCTGCTGATTATCAAAAAGCGTATGCGACTTTCCATGATGCGCTCCTCATCCATGATGAATGGGAAGAAATTTATATTATGAACATGAATTATGAAAAAGCAAACGAAATTACGGATGAACTGATGCATCAATTTTTTTCTAAGAAAGTAAATAAAGCCGCGAACGTTTATCACCGTTTTTTAGGAGCAGCTACCCCAAAAGGTGCAGTCGATTTTGTTCCAAACTTAACGGAAGGTCTGGAAAAGAGATATTTTATTAAGGGAAGACCAGGGTCTGGAAAATCAACTTTATTAAAAAAGTTGGCCGCAAATGCCGAGGCTTCTGGTTATGATGTTGAAATTTATCATTGTGGGTTCGATCCAAACAGTTTGGATATGGTGATCGTAAGAGAGCTCGGTTTTGCGATTTTTGATAGTACAGCACCTCATGAGTATTTTCCTGAACGTGAAGGTGACTCCATCATAGATATGTATGAAAAGACGATTAAAAAAGGAACGGATGAAAAATTCTTTGATAATCTAAAAGAAATCAGCGGCCGCTATTCAAAAAAGATGAAAGAAGCTATCGGATATTTAGCAGATGCAAAAAGTAAACACGATGATTTAGAAAAGATCTATATAGCTGCGATGAATTTTTCAACGATCGACAAAATTCACAAGAAAATTGATCTAGAAATCGAAAAACTAACCGCTGCACAACAACAAAAATAATATTTGATGCAGCCACTATTTTGAGGATGGTGGCTGTTTTGTTATGATGATCATATGACAATCTTACATATGGAGGACAGGTTAAGTGATGGAAACAGAAAATACAAAAGCTGTTGAAGATCTATATTTTAACTTCTTACATGCTTGGAACGAGCGGAATTCACGTCTTATGGCTGATTATTTTACTGAAGACGGTGAGATGGTTGGATATGATGGGAGTCAGGCATTCGGTCCTGAAGAGATTCATGCTCATCTCGAACCAATTTTCAACAGCTTCCCAACCCCACCTTATTATGCAAAGGTGAAGAACATTTCCTTGCTAAATGATGATGCTGTTATTGTTCGCGCTATTGCTGGCATGGTACCAGTAGGAAAAACAGAACTATCTCAAGAACTGAACACGCATCATACGGTGGTTGCAGTAAAAAATGATGAAAAATGGTTCATTAAACTTTTTCAAAACACACCTGCTCAATTTCACGGACGTCCTGAACTTCTGGATCAGATGACTGAGGAGCTTCGTGGTTTGCTTCCTGAATAAAAACAAGGAAACCCGCTTAAGTTACAGCGGGTTTCTTCATGTCTATTATTTTCTTAATATGTCCTTGAGCCCTTTATAAATCAATACGGCTCCAAAAACGAGAACAGTTAAAATAGCGATAATTTTAACAGCTGGACCAAATGCGGCTAAAAACGTGCCGCCTAGTGGAAGTGCAAGTAGAAAATAACCAGCTAACAAAGCCCCAATCAGTGTTAATACGTTTGTATTAGACATATTGCGCCTCCTTATAACAGATTTTCTTCTCGTTATAAGGTATGCGCGGATGTGGAGAGTGGTTAATTCTTGATAAAATCAGTTTACTGTCGACTTTTTATCATTTACTGTCCACTTTTCTATATTTACTGTCCACTTTCGAACTTTTACTGTCCACTTATTACAATTTACTGTCTACTTTCTGGCTTTTACTGTCCACTTACATTTTCAATAGATTCGTATAATCTCTCTTCGGCACGATGCCCTCTTCTCCGGCACGGTTGAGTAGTGTCGTAATAGCCTCAAAGCCCTTACCTCCAAGATCCGCGGTAAAATCATTCACGTACAGATCGATGTGAGATTTCGCAACGTCTTCTGAGAGTTCGCTCGCGTGCTGCATCACATACTCTCTTGATGCATCAGGATTTCGCCATGCGTACTCTACTGATTCACGTATCCAGGCTGTAATAGACTCTAAATCTAGCGTACGGCGCGCGATGATCGCTCCAAGTGGAATGGGCAGTCCCGTATCTTCTTCCCACCAGCTTCCCATATCCGCCAACAGGTTTAACCCGTAATTTTGATACGTAAAGCGAGCTTCATGAATCACAAGACCTGCATCAATCTTGCCGTCTTTTACAGCAGGCATGATCTCATTAAACGGCATAACGATGATCTCGCCCACTCCGCCTGGTACATTTTGAGCCGCCCATAAACGGAACAGCATGTAGGCTGTAGAGCGCTCACTTGGAACGGCCACCTTTGCTCCTGATAGCATGTCTGGTGTAACTTCACCTGGTTGATTCACGAGTACTAACGGACCACATCCACGACCGAGTGCACCTCCACATGGAAGCAGAGCATATTTATCCAAAACATAAGGAAGCGCTGCGTATGAGATCTTCAAGATATCAAGTTCATCTGACTCAGCGGCTAATCCGTTTGTGATATCTATATCTGCATATGTAACATCAAATTCAGGAGAACCAGGAACAAGACCATGAACCAATGCATGAAAAACAAATGTGTCATTGGGACAAGGTGAAAACGCAATACTCATTTTACTCATAACAAAACCTCCGCGATAACTTTACTAGCTCTCTCTAGTGTATCGAACGCTTCCTTCATACGCCAAGCAGAACGATCTCGCGGACCAATCGGATTTGATATGGAACGTATCTCAAGTACCGGCTTTCCAAATTCTTGTGCCGCAAGCGCTACACCATAGCCTTCCATCGCCTCTGCTACAGCATCAGGCTCACGATCCTGAAGATTCTTCGTCGTTTCAGAAGTTCCTGTCACAGTAGACAGTGTTAGGACGTGGCCGAGTTGAACCGGTACCCCTGCAAGCTTTAATGATGTTAAACAGTGCATGACCAGTTCGCTATCTGCTTTTATGCGCGTTGAAGCACCAAAACCAAGCTCATCTAATGTGATGAATCCCTCAGGAGATTCTGCCCCAAGATCTCCTGAAATCATCTCATCTGCAATAACAAGTGTTCCTACATCTGCTTTATCCCGAAATCCTCCTGCAATCCCCATGTTAATGACAACGTCATAGTCTTTCGTTAAAAGTGCTTTTGTTGTTTGGATACCCGCTGAGATCGGACCTACTCCAGCTAAGACCACATCTACGGATGACACTGGGCCAACTCCTCTTGTTATCGCCTCTTTTTCAGCAGCTACGGAAGTCATGATTAAAATACGGCGTTCGTTATTCATCGACATGAAGATCCCCTTTCGCCGGTTAGCTTAATTTTTCAATGAACACTACTTTTAAATAGTTACCCTCTTTGAACTCTTTGTGTGTTTTAAAATCTTGTGGAAGCTTAAACTCTTCTAAAATGTTATACGTGCCGCCTGTTTGTTTAAATGCTGATGATATCATCTCTTTAAACTTTTTCATCCCAAACGTTGAACAGTTAGAAGAAGCTACGATTACCCCATTTTTTTCTGTAATCTGTATCGCTTGTGCTAATAAATCAGGATAATCTTTCCCTGCACTGAACGTATGTTTCTTAGAACGCGCAAAGCTCGGTGGATCTAGAATCACAAGGTCGAATGACAGCCCTTTTCGGACAGCATATTTAAAATAGTTGAACACATCTTCTACAATGATGTCGTGGTCCTCATAGTTCAGACCGTTCACACTGAACTGTTCTTGCGTCTTGCTCCGGCTTCTATTCGCTAAATCAACGCTTGTCGTTTTCGCAGCACCACCAAGAGCAGCCGCAACTGAAAACGCACCAGTATAAGAGAACGTGTTCAGAACGGTTTTCCCTTTTGCATATTGATCACGGATGGTCTTTCGCACGTCACGCTGATCTAAGAACACACCAACCATCGCACCATCATTCAGATAAACGGCAAAGTGGATGCCGTTCTCTCTCACGATCAGTGGACTTGGTGCTTGTTCACCTTCAACAAAATCGTTATCATCAATATATTTTCCTTTTACTGCAAAACGCTTCTTCTCATAGATGCCTTTTACCTTAACAAGCTCTTTAAGAGAAGCGATCACTTCATCCTTAAAAGAGTAGATGCCTTCACTATACCAAGTTAGAACGTAGTAGCCGTTATAGTGGTCGATCGTCAGGCCACCGATTCCGTCTCCCTCACCGTTAAAAACGCGGAAAGCTGTCGTTTCATAATTGTTAAAAAGATCTTGTCGATGGTTGATCGCTTTTTTCAGCTTCTTCTCAAAGAATTCTTGATCGATAAGTTCTTGTGAATTTTGCGTTAATACCCACCCGCGGCCTTTATTTTGTTTGCCATAATACCCCTTACCAAGGAATACATTCTTTTCGTCAAACAGTTCAATAATCGTTCCTTCTTCTTTTACGTTGCTTATATTTTGTACAGTATCCTCCGTAATCAATGGAAAACCTGTTTTTAACCCCTTCACATAAGAAGGTTTTACTTTTAATTGGACATTCTTCTTCATCTTGTCACCCGTTTCTTATTTTCGTTTTGAAGCAAGTAAACTTTAATCATAAAGTAACTTACTTCTTCAGGAAGTAATTCTTTGATCGGCTTTAACTTTTCTCCGCCAGCTTGTTGAATGGCATCTTCAATCTTAGGTACATATCTCTCTGGAATAAGGTCCTCCATCTGAACATCCATTCCTTCTTGCATGCATTGAATAAGATGATTCTCGACCGTACTTAAAGCTAGTTTCCGATGACCAGCGATCTCATCGACTGACATCTTCTCTTTATAGAGAGTGTATGTTTCAAGATGAGAATCAGGCGTTGTCTTTTTGGAAGGTTCTTTTGTAACGATACTCTGATCCGCACTCTCTCTTCGCTCTGGATGCTCAGCCAAATAAGCAGAAATGGCAGAGATAAATCGCTCACCATATTTCTCTAGCTTATTCTGACCCACACCCGTCACACTCAAAAATTCGGTTCTTGACTCAGGCAGTTTCACGCACATATCTTTTAACGCGGTATCTGCGAAAATAACGAACGGTGGAACGTTCTCTTGTTCAGCTATCGTCTTACGCACAATTCGAAGCTCTTCGAATAACGGGTCATCTGCAGCCACTTGTTTGGTTACGACCGCTTCTTTACGCATGATCTGTTCTTTTCCGAGCAGGATGTCTTTCCCTTTTTCTTTTATATAAAGAGTTGGGAACGTACCATGCTCAACGGCGATGATCTCTTGTGAGATAAAAAACTCAATAAGGTCTGTTATTTCTTTCGTGCTTTTATCTTTCATCATGCCGTAAGTTGGCAGCTTATTAAATCGCATCTCTAACACTTTTTTATTTTTAGAGCCTGTCAGTACTTGTGCGATCAATGTCTTTCCGAAACGCTTCTGCCCCATTCGCACGATACAGGACAATACGATCTGCGCTTCTCTTGTCACATCGATGCTATCGCGATTATCCGTACAGTTGCCGCACCGGCCGCATGGTGGTATTTCTTCATCACTAAAATAGCGGACGATCGATTGCTGCAAACAGCTTTCTGTGTAGCAATAGTCCACCATGAGCTGAAGCTTCTCCAGCTCTTGCGCCATACGATCCTGCTCACTAGACTGATCGATCAGAAAACGCTGTACTTGAACGTCTTGTGATGAATATAGCAGGATACATTCACTCGGAAGTCCATCACGGCCAGCACGGCCCGCTTCTTGATAATAACTCTCCATGTTTTTAGGCAGCTGAAAATGGATAACATATCTAATATTCGATTTATCGATACCCATCCCAAACGCAGAAGTAGCCACCATAACCGATGACTCATCTTGAAGAAATTGTTCTTGTTGTTCCATGCGCTCATTGTCATTCATTCCTGCATGATAACGAGATACGTTGATGCCGCTTTTTAGGAGTGTTTCATAAAGCTGATCAACCGTCTTACGTGTTGCTGCGTATATGATCCCCGCTTCTTTCTCGTTCTTTTTGAGAAAGTCTTTTAAGTAAGAAAGACGGTCTTGTCCCTTAATCACAGAAAAAGATAAGTTTTCACGTTCAAATCCTGTTAATACCGTCTTGTTCTCATCAATATCAAGCGACCAGCAGATGTCCTGGCGAACACGCGGTGTAGCTGTTGCCGTTAACGCGAGAACTACCGGACGATTCGGCAGATTTCCGATCATTCTTTGAATACGTTGGTAGCTCGGTCTGAAGTCGTGTCCCCATTGCGAGATACAGTGTGCTTCATCTACCGCGATCAATTGAATATCAATTTGTCTCAAATGATCCATAAAGTCATAAGATTCTAGACGTTCTGGTGCAATATATAAAAGTTTATACTCACCGCTTTTCGCCTTTTCAATTCGTTCTCTCGCCTCTGCTGCTGTAAGTGAAGAATTGATGAAAGCCGCGGAAATACCTAACTGCAATAATGTATCAACCTGATCTTTCATTAATGAAATTAAAGGAGAAATAACAATTGTTGTTCCTTCAAAAACAAGGGCAGGTATTTGATAACAGATCGATTTTCCGCCACCTGTAGGCATAACACAGAGTGTATCGTCACCCGCTAAAACCGATTGTATCGCTTGCTCTTGTCCATTTCGGAATGAAGAATAACCGTAATGCAAATTCAGCATTTGCTTTGCTTTTTCTATCAAAACTTAAATTAGCCTCCCTCAGGTAGAGTCATCTCTTGATTATAAAGGTACTGACTCAACATAGCAAAGACACATCTTACCGTTTTCTTCCGATAAAAATAGACAGACTACTTAATAAAATGTGATACATTAGGAATTGGAGAAATGAAAAAGGAGTTTTTACATATGACAAATCATGAAAATAACAATTTACCACCAAAAACGTGTTCGATTGAAAGACTCGTAACGATGCCAGCTGATGTTGCTAAAGTTCTAGAAGGCAAAAAAACGGCTACCCGCCGTAACGGACGCTATGCAGATATCGGGGAAATCATGGAGTTAGATGGCCATTCGTTCGTAGTGAACAATGTATATCGACAATCTCTTGGTGAACTAACCGATCAACACGCTCAAGACGAAGGTTTTGCAACGGTCGAAGAATATAAGAACGCCATTCTTTCTTACCACCCTGGTATGCCGTGGCTTCCTCATATGCAAGTATGGGTTCACGAATTCAGTCCTGCTAAAGGCTAAATCATAACTTGATGGATAATTTGTATCGCATTTTTTTGTATATCCATATTTTAAGCGTGATCATTTCTGTCGGCCCGTTCTTTATTCTGTTCCCACTGATCAAAAAACTGAGAACCGCTAGTGGAGATGAGATGCAGGCCCACCTTGGCACATTTCGGTTTGTCGTTTGGCTCGCCAAGCACGCGGGTCACGTTCTGGTGTTTTCAGGTACATTGCTTGTTTTTACTGGACCATGGACGTGGGATACGCCGTGGATTCTCATGACTTTAATCGTCTTATTTTGCTCGCTGTTCTTTTTAGCGCGTGCCTTTTCACCGACGCTTCGTAAGTTTGATGATGAAGCGTGTGATAAAGTGGAGCTCGCTCGGAAATTACAGCGTGCCGTTTGGATCTATCTCGGATTGCTGATGATCATGCTTTGGTTTATGGTCGGAAAGCCATATTTGTGGTTTTAAATTGCATGATAGGTTGGAAAAAGCTGCTCCCTTTTATGGGTGCGGCTTTTTTCCTTGGCGTCCATTTGGAGTGGACAAATTTAGCTTGGCAAACTAAAAATGTGGATTGGAGCCTAAAACTCGTGGATTAAACGGCTAAACTTTTGGATTCAACATGCATATTTCTGGATTCAGAAGCGATTTTTGTGGATTCATTATGTTGGTGTCTAGCTAGCAAAGAAATAGGTGTCTATGTAAGAAGATATTTACCTTTCTATATAGAATAAACTATGTATTAAACTCCATTTTCAGAAGAGGAGGCACATATTCATGGATTTACATCCGATCACAGTCATCGAAATTATGTTCACCGTAACTTTGATCTGCACACTTTTCATCATTGCTTTTTTCATCCCCAAAACAAAACGAAAAACCGGCTTATACACAGCTAGTATCATGACAACTCTCGTTTTACTACTTTTCATCATACATCCCTTTTGGATTAACTATCACGTTTCCGTAAAAAAAGAACAGCTCACCTTATATTTAGAAAAGCAATTTCCTAATGAAAAGTGGCAGATTACACAAAACATCGGACGGCAATACAATCCTTATATCTTTTTAGTAGAGTTTCATAACGAAAAGGGTTGGAAGTATCACTATTTTGTAAAGAACGCAGACCACATTAAGCAGCACGGTCTTAGCATGCCAGATGATTCTAAGAAAATAGAAGGTAAACATAAGCGAAATGATTGGTAGTAAAAAAAGAAAACCTCCTTTACTTGGAGGTCTTACAGTTAAAATGACTCTCGTGTTGTTATAGTCAGCTCCCAGCCCCTATTGATGGCTCCTTGGTCTTGAGCAAATTGATCATATACATATAATCGCCATGCACCATTCGGATTCGTTCCATTAAAAACACTAAGAACCGTTCCATAAGGAAGTCCTGGCGCACCTGGTAATGCTGTAACTGGAAGAGTAGTACTTGGTTTATAAATGCCTGATGGAGGAATAGCATCTTCTGTCATAGAATTTACTGCAGCATCACTGAACGTATACGTAGCATTCACAACACCAGGACTAAAGCCTCCAACTGTAGACATTAAGATGACATTCTGTCCTTGAGGACCTACAAGCAATATTTGCAGATCAGCTAAATATGAATGTGTGAGGTTACGGAGAGTTACCGTCACATTTGCAACTGTCCCACTTAAACCTGACACATTAATAGTCGATGGATAAGGTGTTGCAGCTCCGCTATCAGGAATTGTAATAACATTAGGATTAGAAAATCTATTTATGTTTACAGCCGTTCTGCTACAGATAACCGCCGTTATGCATCTACAGTCTAAAGCAAGTACTTGGTTACCACTCGTTATACCCACTACACAATTTCCGTTGATTCCTTGAAAAATAAAAGGAATCTGCCTGTTACCTATTAACAGAACTACAGCTTGCCCGTATTTCAAACATTTTAACGTGTGACAAACACATGAATGAATCATCGTTTCCCACCTCCCTTTATACGGTTACTTCCATAATATGTATGTATCCTATTTTTGCTTAGGTCGTACAGTATTTATTTTTATATAATATGTAAACCCTTTCATTTTCTAATAATATTAAATATTTTAAAAATTTATATAATTCCCCTTGTCCCTCACTTTCTAAGCTGTTATGATTGTGAACATTATATTTCTAAAAAACACCACAGAAGGGACACATGCAGCATGAAGAAATTATTATTGATTGTATTGATTTCCGCTCCATTTATCGCACAACTGGTCGTTCTACCGTTCGTAAACAGGATCGATCCTATCATTTTCGGACTACCGTTTCTTCAGTTTTGGTTGTTTTTGTGGATTGTGCTAACTCCTTTTTGCACATTAGGAATCTATCAACTTCAGAAATCAGAAGGGAGTCTGGACTAAATGCAGCAAGGTAATCTTACAGCACTATCTATCACGATTTTTATTATCTTAACAGTTGTTCTGATCGGCTTTCTTGCCGGTAGGGACAAAGCTACCCGAAGTTCTGTTGAAGAATGGTCTGTTGGCGGAAGACGCTTTGGCGGCCTACTCGTCTGGTTTCTAGTCGGTGCAGACCTTTACACAGCTTATACGTTCCTAGGGTTAACGAGTACCGCTTACACAGCAGGAAGTCTCGCATTCTTCGCGATTCCCTACTCGGTTCTGGCCTATTTTATCTCTTATTTTTTCCTTCCGAAGTTATGGAAAGTGGCTAATGAGCATAAGTTAACCACTCTAGCAGACTATGCTCGCGAACGTTTTGACTCTAAGCTATTATCTTCACTCATCGCCATCGTCGGCGTACTTATGCTGATTCCGTATATCTGTTTGCAGCTGAGTGGTATTCAAGATACGCTCCAGGTTGCTGGGACAGGCTTTATCAATGTAAAAGTGGTCGTGATCACCTCTTTCTTGCTTGTTGCACTGTATACATTTTTCAGTGGGATCAAAGGACCGACATATACAGCAATCATTAAGGATGTTCTAGTATGGGCAATCATGTTATTCATGGTCGTGTCTCTTCCAATCATGCACTTTGGCGGCTGGAATCCTATGGTTGATAAAATCGTAACGGAAGCTCCTCACCTCTTAACGATTCCAGAGTCTGGACCAAAAGGTATTACATGGTTCATTACAGCAGCTTTTGTATCATCACTTGCTCTTTTTATGTGGGCACATGCGGCAACAGGCGTTTTCACAGCGAAAAGTGCAGATGCCATTCGAAAAAATGCACTGTTTCTGCCGCTTTATAATATCGTTTTAATTCTTGTTGTTTTCCTTGGATTCATTGCTTTTCTTGTTTTACCAGATGGGACTGATCCTAGGTTTGCTCTTCTTGCATTGATCCAAACGTCTTATGGTGGAATCGGTCAGGGATTAGCGTACTCTACGATCGCACTTGCTTCCCTCATTCCATGCTCTATCATGGCGATTGGTGCATCAAACCTATTTGCAAACAACATCTATCGTGACCTCATCAATCCGAGAGTAAAAGGACCGAAACTAACGATGATCACTCGCGGCATGGTTTTCGTTGTTATCGGACTTGCCTTATTGTTCGGTCTTGTGTTTCCACAAGCGCTCGTTTCCCTACAGTTGCTTGGTGTATCAGGAATGGTGCAGATTTTTCCTGCAATCGTTATCAGCTTATTCTGGAGAAATCAATCTAGAGAAGCTACCATTATCGGCCTGATCGTAGGACTTGTCGTTACCTTCACAGTCTATTCAACAGGTACAAGTCTTGGAATCTATGAAGGTTTCTGGGGATTGATGGCTAACTTTGCGACGGTAGTTGTGTTGAATCCATTCTTCGGTAAAAAAGCGAAACATTCATCAAACGCTGTAAAAAAATACTTGTTTGATCAGTCATCAAAAGAAGAACAACTTGTACGAAAAGGTGCATAACTGACTCCACAAAAAAAGCTTGAGTCCAGAATCTCTCGGACTCAAGCTTTTTTTAATGAATAGATCAATCATAAAGAATTCGAAGCTTCTCTGACAAAAGAAATAAGTTGTTTGGAATCAACCGTGTCACCTTTACGCAACTTTATGGTTTTACGTTCTGGTGGACCACTGAATAGATCTTCTGGAAGTTCTAATGAATTTGCATTGAAAATTGTAAAGCTTACGGCATCTTTGGATGTTGAGATCACAGCAGCATATTTTCCGTTTTTTAAGAAGTGAGGTTTTTTATACTGAATACGCTCATTAACATTAGGTATCGCCTGGTGAACAACTCCGCGTAGATTCGTTGACAAGTCTACCTGCCAGGACTCTTTTAATTCCTCAATAAAATGGGTCACATCTTGATTCATCGTTTACTGTCTCCTTTATTTTTGTCCTATCGCCCTTTTGCAACATATATATATGTTCTTCTAAGTCTTTTTTCAAACTTTCTTTACTTGGACTCGAAAGTGGTGGCTTTCGACGTAATGAATGATGTCCCTTGCTTTCTACTTTACCTCTCTGAAATCGCATCCATCGTTTCCTCCTTTGGATTGTGATCAGCTTTCCTACCTTTACTACGAAACTGAACATCTATAATCTACTAGGCTTAAAAGTAGTTTGTTCAAGACTCACATTCTTTTGCTCTGGACATCAGAAGGCTTTTCTCTTTTTCATTCTTAGTCATAGATGCAGCGTGTTCAAATTCTATACGAGCGTCATCCATTCTTCCTAACTTAAAAAGAAGATCTCCACGCACGCTATATAGAAGGTGATACTCCTGTAAAGAAGGCTCTCTACCTAATTCATCTACAAGTTGAAGTCCTATAGACGGACCAAATGCCATTGAGACGGCAACAGCGTGGTTTAATTCAACGATAGGTGAAGGAGATATTCTGTATAACGCCTCATAAAGCGCCGCTATTCTTATCCAATTCGTTTCTTCAACGGAATGAGCTTCTGCATGACAAGCAGAGATTTTCGCTTGAATCGCATATTGCCCGAGTGGTACACCTATCCTTTCACACCGCTCGAGTGCCGCTAATCCACGACGAATAAGTAACCGATCCCATTGTGCTCGATTTTGGTCCATGAGTAAAATTGGTTCCCCTTTTGCATTTACTCTAGTCTTCAACCGTGAAGATTGTATTTCCATTAATGCGACTAGCCCGTGTACTTCTGATTCACTTTGGGCAATCTCAGCCAGGACCCGCCCTAATCTCAATGCCTCCTGACACAGCAAAGGACGAACCCATTGATCGCCTGATGTTGCTGCATACCCTTCGTTAAACATCAGGTAAATAACTTCAAGCACTGTTGATAGCCGCTCTTTTCGATCCTCTGTTGCTGGAACTTCAAAAGGAACATTTTCAGATCTAAGTGTCCTTTTGGCACGTACAATTCGTTGCGCTACAGTAGATTCTGACAGAAGAAAAGAACGGGCAATCTCATCAGTAGTTAAACCACATAACAAACGAAGCGTAAGTGCAACCCTTGCCTCTTGCGATAATACGGGATGACAGGTCATGAAAATCAAACGAAGAAGTTCATCTCCAATCTCTTCGTTTACTACTAGACCAACATCTTCTTCCGTATACAAATCTGTTCCTCTAGCATGTTCAGTATATTTTTGATCACGTTTTTTTGTACGCCTTATTAAATCAATCGCACGACGTTTGGCCACAGTCATCAGCCATGCCCCTGGATTATCTGGGATACCGATATTCGGCCATTTTTCTAATGCGACGATTAATGCATCATGAGCAATATCTTCAGCGATACCAACATCTCGCAGCAAATGCGTTAAGCATGCGATCAACTTCGCAGATTCCATTCTCCATATCTCTTCGATCGCTCGATTTACATCGACCACTGTCACGCTTTTTGTTGCTCCTCAGCTTTTTTTCGAAGTTCTCTTTCTTTCATTAAATGAATGGGATTTTCCATAATTTCCTCCGCCTCAAAAACCTGCCGCAGTTCAATCTCACCATGTCCAAATCCATGTGGATCCGGCATACGCAGAGCCCACTGAATTGCTTCTTCTCTTGACTTCACTTCAATAAGTGTATAGCCTGCAATCAGTTCTTTTACTTCTGTAAACGGACCGTCAACCACTTTGGCCTTACCGCCCCGCTCCGGGTAAGAAATTCGCAACCCACTTGAACTAGGTTGTAGGCCGTCTGCAGCAAGAAGCACACCTGCCTTTACTAATTCCTCGTTATATTTTTGCATGGCATCTATTAATTCCTGACTCGGCATGACCCCCGCTTCTGAATCTGCAGTCGCTTTAACGATCATCATAAATCTCATGTTTAGTTGCCTCCTCATTTTTAACTCTTCATTTTTATAATCTGCACAATAAATCTATAAAAAGGTTTCGGTATTTGTTAAATAAATCCTTTAGTGATTTCCTCTAGTTTATACAGCCGAAAAAAATGAGACGAGCTCTGAAGAAATACTTTTAACATTAAGTTGTTTCGTATGTCCAAGTCCCTTCTTACTTATTAGTTCAGCATTAGGAAGCACTTTTACTAAAGCATCTGATCCGTCACGAAGCATTAAAGGACTTTCTGTACCTTTAAGTACAAGTGTTGGTACTGTAACGTTATTCCAACGATCTTCAGGCAATGACTTTCCTTCCATATACCCCTCTAATAATGCTGCATCGTACGGAAGGGTATGTGCAACCGCCATAAGATTAGACCAAACACCAGGCATCATACGCATCATAGTTACAATGAATGAAGGAGCCCCCATGCCCTTCGTCATGAAATATTTAATCGTATCCGCACTGCGGTCATCAACAATAAGTTCACTAACCTTTTTTGAAAAATCACTTGGTGGTACATGATCTGTGTCATTGACGATAAATGGTGGTTCGTGGAGCGCTAATTTTGTAATGCTTGCTCCATGAGCAGCAGCTTGTAAAGCAAGAACGGCTCCTGATGATAACCCCCAAACGAATGCTGTTCCTCCTGCTTTTGAGATAATTGCATCCAGATCTTCATACTCTCGTGCGGGTTCATACTTTTCTGCGTCACCGCTATCCCCACGGCCACGTCGATCGTATGTGTAAACGGTAAATTGGTCTGCTAATAATTTCGCAAGTTTAACAAAGCCAGGGAACTTTCGATAACTGAATGCGCCTCCGATTAAGATGAGTGAAGGCCCATTTCCTACCTTGTCATAAACAATTTTTGTTCCATCTTTTGAAATTACAGTATTCATATGAATCTCTCCTTAGCATTTTTAGTTGTTTTTAAGTTGATTTACTTATACGACGAAGAAGAGACGATAATATCGACACACTTTTTTAATTTTTTTCAGTTTTTTTACAGGGGGTTTATATAAGAATAATCGCAACGAAATCGTTGCGATTATAATTGTTACCACACTATACTCTTTTTACAACTTCTTAAAAGCTAGCGAGCTTGATTCTGCTCCCGATAATGCTGCATCTTCTGATTGAATTGAAATCCTAGCACTTTAAAATAGATGGTGAACCCAAGTATGCCGCCCAAATAAAGAATGTGAAACAGAACCAACATCATATAAAATGTTTTACTTCCCCACTCGAACCAGTTAAATACTTGAGACATGCCCATTAAAACGAAGCCGAGAATAAAATATTGTATAACCAGTTTCCAACTATTTGTTAACTTCACTTTAGTGTCCTCAGTCCAAAATAAGTAATGCAAACCAGTAACCAAAATACTGATAAAAAAGATTTGAACGATCATCTCGAAGGAGATCTCCCTCGTTCCGAGCATATAGCCGAACACAACATAAATGATGATTCCTGCCGAAAAGAATAAACTCATAATCGTTTTAAATGCTACCGTATACGCCATTACTTTTTTAAACATATCATCGCCTCCTTCATTTTAAAAACCTAACTTTTCCTTTAAGACAGGCACATACTGCCGGGACACTAACATGCTCTCTCCGTTCTCCATCTTCACTTCTAACCTGCCCCCGATTCGTGGGGAAATAGATTGTAATCGATCGAGATTCAATATACTTGCTTTTGTAGCACGAAAAAAATTTACATCACCGAACAGCTCTTCAATTTGATACAACCTTAATGACACCTCATAGACCGATTTTTCGGTATAAGCAAATGTCTTTTTATCAACTGACTCAAAATAATAAATATCATTGGGTAAAAGAAGATAGACCTTCCCATCCTTTGTACCCAATACTTTTCTTTCAAGAGACCTCAATGAAGTTAGAACTTTAATAACTTCATCATTTAACATTTTGCATTTCACAATGATCTCCAAACCTTCATGATCATCACTTTCAAGTATTGTAAGCTTCATCTCACGCCCCCTTTTATGTGGTTCATATTATTTTCATACAGTATATGTCATGATCTTCTCATCGTAAATCCACTTCTGACCAACCTGTCACAGACCTTTACCAAGTTGCACTCTCGGCTTCATAAATAACAAAATAAATACCCTTCTGTTATAAGAAGACGTTACTTACACCTATTCCATAATTGAAAACACTAAAAAAACACTTGTAAGTTACACAAGTGCTATCTATGTCAATTATTCAATTCTCTTCTTACAATATCTAAGAGGACGGTGTTCTGATCCGTCTGGATATCACCTTTGTTTTCAAGGTTTTTCAAGTAGTACGGTAGTTCCAACACATCCTTCAGTCTTCCTTCTGTTAAGAATGGAACAGTAACTTTTAATCGGATGTCATCTCGCTGTATGGGTAATGTCGAAGCGAGGACATAACCCCAATCCACACCCGTCTTGTTAGAGAAATTATGAAAAGGAATTGTGAAAAGTCCACATTCTTTTAACGTCTTTTCTATGCTCCACATATATTCTGGCATCAGGTTGACGGTTGAACAAGCAATGGATACAACACCACCCGGGTTTAAGTGTTCTTTTAATTGATGATAAAACTCTATAGAAAACAATCGGGATAAACTTGGACATCTTTCAGTCGGTTCTGGTATGTCTACAATGATTACGTCCCAGGTTTCTAGGCTTTGTTCTACAAAACTTCTGCCATCTTCAATCCTCGTTCTCACTTTGTGATGATTTAAAGCACCCTCATTGAATATCACCAAACGATCGAAGTTCTTTCCAAGGTCCATCATCTCAGCATCAATATCGACAGCGATAGTTTCCTCCACTTCGTCATAGCGCAAAACCTCACGCGCACTAATCCCGCCAGCTCCACCGATGATTAAGATGCGTTTAATCTCTTTCGCTGCGGCCATCGGAACATGTACGATCACTTCGGCATACTCATTCTCATCTTGTTTCGTGCCAAACATGATCTCACCGTTGCTATATACCCATACTTCTTCTCCGACTTCGACTAGTGCGATTTTTTGTGTAGATGTTTTAAACGTTTGAAGCACTTTGAAATTTCGTTGAGGTCTCTGGCCATCATTTATAAATGTTATAAAAGAGCCGTTTCCCCATTTCACCCAATAAAAATACACACTTGCTTCCACTATAAAAACTGCGGCTGCACCAATCGCTAGCCACATGAGCTCATCCACTATGAACACTCCTTATTTTGAACAAGTTATATTCACATTTCTATTCATTCATAGAACATGTGGTGTTGAAAAACTTGTACATAAGCAAAATTTAGGCGTCTGCATAGAATAATGCGACAATCAATTTTTGGAGGTTATCTTATGAGCTATATGAATCCACAACAGCAGCAACAAGACAGCGGACAGCAACAGAGTGATGGGCAGCAGCAAGCACTTCAACTGTCTCTGCAACTCATCAGGGAAGCTGTTGCTGGCGAAAGAGAAGATGAATTATTTTACGATTACTTAATTTCTGAAGCACCAACGAACGAGCAAAAGTTAATTATCGCATCTATTCGAGATGATGAGAAAAGACACAACAAGCTTTTCAGAATGATATACAGAGATCTTACAGGCCAAGAAGTTCCACCAATGAACGGGGAAGAGTTTCAAAAACCAAAATCCTATAAAGACGGCCTTGTAAAAGCGCTGTTTGGGGAACTTGCTGCTGTAGAAAAATATCGTGTTATTCGCCAAGGACTTCCTAATACGTATTATCGAGACATTCTGTTCAACATTATTACAGATGAGATCAAGCACAGCGCAAAGTACAACTATTTGTACACTTTAAACAGTCAGCCTAGTTCCCCACGTTCTTTTCAGCAAGAACATAGAATGCCTCAAAGAGAGAGCTTAGCTGATCAATGGGTTTCGTACATTGACCCCTTGGTGAAAAGAGCATTAAAAGAAACTGAAGAAGGCATTAACCTTACACATCTTTATCAGGAATTTATTTTATCTGGTGTTCTTGTTGGTCAAGGATTCACACCTGAACAAGCCATTGAACAAGTAGAAGAGTGGGAAAAAACAGGAGAATCCCAACTGTTAAAAAAGAGCAAGATGATGGGAAACCAACAAAGATAGGAGAAGAGAGGGATGGATTCTACACAAATATATTCAAAGCCTTTTATTGGCGATCAATTTCCCGAGATGACTGTTCATACAACCCTTGGGGAACTTGTCCTCCCAACAAGCTATCAAGGACATTGGTTTGTCCTCTTTAGCCATCCAGGTGACTTTACACCCGTATGCACAACAGAATTTGTCGCTTTTCAGAAGCTCATGCCTGAGTTCACAAAGCTCAACACTTACTTAATCGGATTATCTGTAGAACAAGTATACTCACACTTAAAGTGGATCGAATGGATACAACAGAATTTAAAAGTAGAGATTACTTTTCCGATCATTGCGGATAGTTTAGGCCGGATAGCTACTAGACTCGGAATGATCCATCCTACGATGGGAACAAGAACGGTGCGAAGTGTTTATATCGTAGATCCGACAGGCAAGATTCGTCTTATCCTTACGTATCCTGAAAATGTTGGTCGGAATATTAACGAAATTCTAAGAGCGGTTAAGGCGTTGCAAACAGCAGATAGAAATAAAGCAGCAACACCTGCAAACTGGCCTGAAAACGAGCTAGTTGGAGACCGTCTGATCGTTCCTCCCGCTGCCACAGTACAAGAAGCGAAAAAACGGGCAGAACAGGCACAAGCAGGAGAGATTGAATGCTACGATTGGTGGTTATGTACAAAGCCTCTTCATGATAGATAAAGAGCAGCCTTGTGTAAGGCTGCTCTTTTTTTGCTGCACATTCACTATGCGGTTTTAATTTTAACGATAAAATAATAATACTTATACATCACAACAAGAATTAAGATCACTCTTGCAATCATACTGTCAGTAAGGATAAAAGTAATCAAGATCATCGAGTCTGAAAACAGGCTGATCATGATCTTTTTCTTTTTTGTCAGCGAACGATTCCTAACAAAATCATCTAGATGCTTTTTATAAATGTCGGTTCCTTTAAACCACACTTCAAACTTTTTGGACCCTTTTACGAAAAAATAAGATGCCAGTAATAAGAGAGGTGTGGTAGGAAGCAACGGCAACACAATTCCGATCACGCCTAAACCAAGGAAAAAGAACCCCAATACTACAAATATGATATTTTTAATTTTCATTGGGTTTCTCACTTCCTTTATTCTTCAAACTTAAATTGTTCCGTTCACATTTTTATATAGCATACGTCGTTCTTTCCTTAGTGGAGCACCTTTAAAAAGGGCTTCCTCCTCTTCTGTCTCAGGAATGACACTTGGTACAGGAAATGGCTTTCCGTCTTGATCGATGGCGACCATCGTTAAGATTGACGTAGTGTTCAGCGTCCTGTTCCCCGTCTCTAAATTTTGACACTCTACTTTTACGTATACTTCCATCGACGTTCTTCCCGTTGAGGTCACTACACCTTCTAATATGAGGATGTCTCCCACTTTAGCTGACGATAAGAAGTTTACATTATCAATGGATGCGGTGACAACCACTTTCTTACTGTGCTTCATGGCGGCAATCGCTGCGATCTCATCAATGTACGATAAAACCGTACCACCGAATATCGTTCCCATGTGATTCGTATCAGGGGGCAATACCAACTTTGTTTGAATCGTCCTTGAGATGTTTGCTGATAACTGCTGTTCCATACCATACCCTCTTTTCTGAAGCTCGAAAGCTCCTCTTTTTTGAGGGAGTTAGTGAACAAAGAAAAATACCCATCACTAAAGACGGGTACGTAAGAATACATAACAGAAGGAATGATCTATTAAATATCCCTCGTCCTATCTTCCCAACTCCCGAAGAAGATCAACGCTATAAAGATGGCAGGTCTCCTGACTCGTGCATCAGCCTACTTTAAGCCCTTCCCGTCAGATAGACAGTGGTTTTGCTTATTTCGTCAGCACTTACAGTTGCGGGTACAGTTCTGGCCTCACACCAGATTCCCTATTAAGTCTGTAACAGACACCATAATTATCGGATCTTATGAAATTTTGAATCTATCTTATTGTACCATTCAACGGATCTGTTCACAGATTCATTTTATGAGGTACAGGTAACGGACGCGGTCGTGCTGCCTTATACCATTGCAAACATAGTATAAATATTAGAACAAGATCTACAAGATCTCCTCCATAATACATGAGCATACTTCCATCTTCAGCTTGTTTAAGTGGCACCCCTGCAGGAGGATTAACATATATAAATTTTGATAACATCCCATGACCTGCTAAGGCAATTACGAGTATGAAAGAACGATACCCATAAGAATGTTTAGGAGCAGTCGGGTCAATAGATAGAATAGAAGCTGTAAAAAGATAGCCCGCTATAAATAGATGAAGGTGAATAAAGACGAACACCCAAAGATATTGGTGCATAAGCATATAAAGGTCAGTCGTATATAGAAGCCATAACCCTCCTATATTCAAGGTGGCCGCTATGAAAGGATTCATAAGAACATGTATAAATTTCATTTTCAATAAAGAAGTAAGCATTCTAGCTTTTGAAACTGATAAAGTACGCAAAAGTAGAGTAAGAGGATGAGCCATTACTATTAATAAAGGTGCAATCATACCAAGTAACAAATGACTGAGCATATGAGCTATGAAACTAACATGTGCCTCTTCTGCTAAAGGCCCTACCACAGAAACAGCTATGCAAATCATACCTAAAGCCATACATAATGTTCGATACATTGGCCATTTTTTTCTATGAATATTGCTTCTCATAACCGCACCAACATAAAGCATAAAGATTATAATTGGGAATAAGATCAGCCCAGCTCTTACAGATTCAGAATTCATCACATCGGTTACAAGATGGTGATCATGCATGTTTCGCATCCTTAGTTCTTCGATTCGTGCGAAGTGTAATCATGAGACCTGCTATAATCATGATGACAGCAGTTATATTCCAGATCCAATCATATATATAAACATTGTCCACATAGCGAATCTGGTGAATACGCCAAACCTTGTGCTGAATCGTGCCATCGAAGAATTGAAAAATACCGGCTCCCAGCAATACGCCTCCCCACCATCTCGTAAGCCACAGCGCACTTCTTCTACGAAGATCTGCAAAAAGGAAAAGACCACCTATTGTCGCAAACCAGCTAAAAGCATGAAAAAGCCCATCTGAGACTAATCCTATACTTGTTGTAGACTTGTCATAAAAATGATGCCAGTGCAGCAACTGATGAAATACAACCTCATCAAAAAAAGCAACAAAACCAAGACCAAACAAATAACCTGAAATTGTATTTCTCATTTTAAAGTGATATCGAGTTTCAGAGGTGACTGAACGTTTTGTAATATTGGTTTCCATTACACCCCTCCTAGTTTTTCATTCTATTTGTATGTATTACCTATCTGAGACGGGGTCAACCATATTACAAGAAATTTATTTTTCACTTTTACAAAACCTTTTAATCTTCTTCATATCACGTTTAAAATCTCCTGCTATGCTTATTTCAAAAGACTGGGGAGGTTTTCTAATGATACGTCCAACAGCATTAATCCTTACAGCTAACTATGGCAGCGGTCACGTTCAAGTCGCTAATGTCCTCGCTGAAGAACTGAAGAGTAAGGGATTTCAGCCTGTCATATCTGATTTATTTGGTGAAGCTCACCCCATCATGTCCCAAGTTACGCAATCAATATTTATGAAAAGCTTTTCACACGGCTCTTCTTTTTATAAATGGTTCTATTATGGAACTAACAAATTGAATGCTAACACGATTACACAATTTTCTCGGTATTTAGGAAGAAAAAGATTCTTAGAATTGATCAAAGAACACCAACCCCGTTTTGTAATAACAACCTTTCCCCTTCACGCTGCTCCATTTCTTATTAAAAAATCACGGTTTAACATCCCCATCTATACCGTGATCACTGATTATTTTGCTCATCCTTTTTGGATCAATCCATCGATTGATCATTATTTTGTTGCATCGCCTTCAGTCAAAAACGGACTGATCAAACATGGTGTGGCTGAAAATAGAATCACAGTTAGCGGTATTCCGATCCGTACAGAATTTTATCATTCCGTTGATAAAATAGACGTGTTCGCTAAATATGGTATTACCCCAAGTAATCGCGTTGTGACAATTTTAGCAGGTGCTCAAGGTGTACTGAAAAATGTTAAGGTTCTCGCACAGCGTCTTTTAAAGGATCCTTCTCTACGGGTGATTGTAGTATGTGGAAAGAATAAAACGTTGTATGAGAAGTTAACACCACTAGCCGAACAACATCCAGGTTCATTCCGATTATTCGGTTACGTAGACGAACTTCATGAAGTCTTAAAGATTTCACATTGCGTAGTAACCAAGCCAGGCGGCATCTCTATTACTGAAGCTGCTGCTGTAAACGTCCCACTTATTCTATATAAGCCTGTTCCTGGCCAAGAAGGAGAAAATGCTAAGTATTTTGAAGAAAAAGGCGGGGCATTAATTGCTCGCTCTGCAGATGAAATCGCGGAAAACGTACAGAGGTTATTTGATAACAAAGCTTTGTTGAGTGGTATGCAGAGAAGTTTACAATTCATTCACAAGGCTCACTCTTCTACATTAATTGCTGATTATGCTATTGAAGATGTACAAGAGCTGTCTCAAGTTACACGATAGATGGTTATTGATGGATATCACTCAACTCTGAATTTCATATATACTGGGCGGGGTATCACGACTATTTTTCCGAGAACTTTTTGGAATAATCCTAGAAATTTCCGATTTATTCCGGCGAGTTTTTGTGATATTCCGGCGAGTTTCACCCATAAATCGGCGAG
This sequence comes from Fictibacillus norfolkensis, assembly GCF_014836645.1. Classification (GTDB taxonomy): domain Bacteria; phylum Bacillota; class Bacilli; order Bacillales; family Fictibacillaceae; genus Fictibacillus; species Fictibacillus norfolkensis. Next base: position 88,253 of record NZ_JACSQM010000006.1, on the reverse strand, counting down.
TCGACATACCTCGACAAGTATACACTAGCCCTATACCCCTACCTCAACATCGCAAAGCAAAGTTTAATCATTCACGCACCCATGAATCCAAACAAATAAACGGGCAGATTCGCTATCATCAGCGATTCTGCCCGTTCTATAAAACTTCAATCTTCCTTAGCACCATCTTCCGCCATCGCTCGAAGGTCCGCATAGAAAAAATCATCATTGCATAAAGGAGAGTGTTCCTTTTTGTTATCATAGCTCTCAACGATTTTCTTTAGTTCACCCGTATCACCTTTTGCATTAATGATCTCAACGAGCTCGTTCATTCCATCCGTTGTTTCTTCGTCTATTCGTTCCTCATTCTTATCCTTCATGTCTATCCCTCCTATACGTATTTAGCTTCCCCACTCAAGAAAATTTTACACAAAACAAAAAAGCCCCGAACATAGGTCAGGACTTCAATGGTTATTATTATCTTAAAAATAAATTAGCTTACGGAAATAGCATCTGTTTCTTTGTTGCTGTTATTGGTTCCTCTGTTCTTCACGATTTCTGCATAACGGTAGGCGCTATCTTTCCAGATTCGCTCTTGCGAATCAAAGTCCACATAGATGATTCCAAATCGTTTGTCATAGCCGAAGCTCCACTCAAAGTTATCCATCAGAGACCATAGGTAGTAGCCTTCAATATTCATACCTTCATCATTCAGATCAGAAACCGCTTGAAGATGCTTTTCGATATAATCAACACGGCCATGATCGTGAACGCGACCGTTCTCTAGCACATCATCAAACGCTGCACCATTCTCTGTAATATAGATAGGAAGATCCGTATACTCTTGTCTCAACCTTCTGATCAGATCTTTAAACTCTTCTGGCGCAATATCCCATCCCATGCCAGTTTTCTCATAATCAGAATGAGCCCCTCTATGTAAGAAGTCATTTGCTGCAGAGAACTCAACAATCCCTCGGCTATAATAATTGATGCCAAAGAAATCACAAGGAGTTGAGATGATCTCCATATCTCCTGCTTCAATAAAATCATATGAATGAACATATTTTGAGAACAGGTTCATCATATCAACAGGGTACTGTCCTTTAAAGACAGGATCTAAGAACCAGCGATTGGAATAACCGTCAGCATTATTCGCTGCGAGCTGATCGTTCGCAGAATCTGTTTTTGCATAGATCGGTGATAAGTTTAACGTAATACCGATCGGCGTTTTTGATTGAAGCTCGTTCTTTAAATATTGTACAGCTTTTCCGTGAGAAAGAAGCATGTGGTGTACGGCTTTAACGGCTTCGTCCATGTTCGTATGTCCTGGCGCATGAAAGCCTTGATGGTAGCCTAAGAAACCGGCACACCATGGCTCGTTATGTGTAATCCAAGAATCCACCTCTGCATCAAGCTCTTGAAAGCAAACTTTCGCTAAATCCATAAACCAATCTACTGATTCACGGTTCACCCATCCGCCTTCCTCATGCGCCCATAGTGGAAGATCCCAGTGATAAAGCGTGATCGCAGGTTTGATTCCTTCCTCACGTAAACGCTGCGTCAATTTTTTGTAGAAGTCCATTCCCTCTGCATTCAACACGCCTTTTTCAGGAAAAATACGTGGCCAGGAAACTGAGAAGCGATACGTTTCTACGCCAAGCTTCTTAATCTGCTGAATATCTTCTTCAAAACGGTAATAATGATCACACGCTACGCTTCCATTATGCTGTTGATATACTTTTCCTGGCGTATCACAGAACGTATCCCAGATTGAAAGTGTTCTTCCGCCTTCAAGACGAGCTCCCTCAATTTGATAAGAAGATGTTGCCGTACCAAACACGAATGACTTATTAAAATGCATAACTGTTTCTCTCCTCTATTCTTTGATAGAACCTGCTGAAATGCTGTTGACGATATACTTTGATAAAAATAGGAAAGCTACCATGATCGGTACCACAGAGATCGCGATCCCTAAGTACATGGAACCTAAGTTTTGAGCTACTTGTGAACCTTTTAAGAAGCCCATCAACACAGGAAGCGTGAACTTTTCAGGTGAGAATAATACAACTAATGGCATAATGTAGTTGTTCCATGACCCGATAAAAGTAAAGATAGACATGGTCGCGATTGCTGGCATCATGATTGGAATCGCGATCGTATGAAAGATTTTAAATTCACTTGCGCCATCGATCCTTGCCGCCTCAATCAAACTTGGATGCAGCGTTGTTAAAATGTATTGGCGCAAGAAGAACACCACGAAAGGACTCGCTGCTGCCGGAATGATTAACGGAATATACGTATCCAATATCCCTAAGTTCTTACATAGCTCATAAAATCCAATTAACCCTAACTGGCCAGGAACCATCATCATCACTAACATGAAAACGAACATCGCATTCTTGCCCTTAAACACGTAGAACGCAAAACCATAAGCCGTTAATGCTGAAAAGTAACCCGACAATAACGTCACAAGAACGGAAATGATTAAGCTGTTCTTAAAACCAGCCCAAATATTGATATAGCTCATCATCGTTTGATAGTTTTCAACGATTGCACTACCGGGAAGCAGGGTGAAGCCTGAAAGGATTGCTTCATTTGAGCGTGTAGCGTTAACAAGCATCATTAAGAACGGAATGAAACACACGATTGCCATAACGATCAATACGGTATAGATCAGAAGTTTTGGTATACTGATTTTCCGCTTCGGTTTTGTTTCTATAACACTTTTCTTTTGAACAGAATTTGAAAGGCTATTATCTACGGCTGTTTTTCCTATCATGCTTTACACCTGCCTTGGTTGTTTACGTTCTTTCCCATACATCCCCTTGAAAATAAAAGCAGAGAAGATGAGCGTTATAACAAATAGCCCGTATGCTACTGCAGCAGCGTACCCGTAATTGTTATACTTGAAGGCTTGATTGTATAAATAGAGCACCATCGTATTCAATGAGCCATCTGGTGATCCTATTCCATCTGTTAAAAGCATCGGTAGATCAAACAATTGAAGACCTCCAATGAGCGAGGTAATCATGATATAAAGCAGGATAGGCTTTAAGAGCGGAATCGTTATCTTAGAAAACGTCTGCCAGCGATTTGCACCATCGATCAATGCTGCTTCGTAGTAGTCTTTCGATATACCTGATACACCTGCCATTACAACGATAAAGGAGTGACCAAACCACATCCACGTTAAGATCAATGAGATCGATAACTGTGCACTCGTTGGTTCGTTCAGCCAGTTGATCGGATCTGAAATGAGTCCTAGCTTCATTAACATCATGTTTAATGATCCGTGCTGCCAATCTAGTAAAATCCCGAATAATAGAGCAACTGAACTGATCGTAATTAAATTCGGAAGATAAAAGATTGCTCGAAAAAATGCGATTCCTTTTAACTTGACTCTCATATCTGAAAAAATCATAGCCAGAATAAGAGCAAGTCCCATTTGAAGAACAAAGTTCACACCCCATATTTTCCATGTGTTAAAAAAAGCTTCAACAAAATACGTGTCTGTAAGGAGTCGTTTATAGTTTGCCAGACCTACTAACTGTGCTTCACCACTGCCTGTGTAATTTGTAAAGCTATAATAAAAGGTTAGGGCGACGGGATATATACTGAACACTAAGAAGACGAGCCAAAACGGAGCAATAAAAAAATAGCCATAACGGTTTAAATTTTTCATCTCTCCTCCCCCTTTCAATAGATAGGCCAGTGGCGAGGAAATGTTTCCCGCCACCGTCCTTAAAACTTATTTTTTCGGTACTTTTATGTCTGGATAAGCATTTTGTGCTTTTTGATAGAATTCTTTAATCGCTTCTTTTTTAGATTTCTTACCTGTTACATATTGCTGCACGGCATTTCCGTAGAGCGTATCTAGCTGCTGATCGTACTTCGTTACGATTCCAGGTGTGATCTTAGTAGATTGATCTAGGAAGAATTGATAGTTGTTCTGTCCACCCAAAAACTTGTCGCTAAAGTCGTCTTTAATCGTTTCTGTTACAGGTAGATAAGAAAGGACATCTCCTGTTTCTTTACTCCAAGATGTTAAGAACTCATCGTCTTGTGTCATCATTTTCACAAATTTATAAGCAAGTTCTTTATTATCCGATTTGTTGTATACACCAAGCCATGTTCCACCCCAGAAATAAGGACTCGGACCACTCGTTACCGCCCAGTCACCAACAGATTCCTTAACATTGGTTTTTAGGACGCTATGTAACCCCCATGTAGGAAGAACATATGAAAACACTTGTGTTTCTTTTTCCTTGCCGCCTTCTTTTACCTTGATCGGCTTATCCATGCCTTCGAACCAAGATGGTGACCATTCAGGTGCTAGAGCTGTGTATTGATTATCACGAAGCTTTTTCGAGTAATCCATGTACTCCATTTTTTCATCCGTAAGCTGAAGCTCATTCTTATCGTTTACCCAAGGCTGTGGATTGTCACCTTGTGTGAACCAGCGGATCGCTCCTTCATCTGGGAACATGCTATAGCCTTTTTCTTTCATCTTATCTGCTACTTCAAACACCTTATCCATCGAGCTCATCATTTCACCAACTTGAGTTGGATCGTCCGTTCCTAATACTTCTTTTGCAATGCTTCGCTTATAATAGATGCCTCCAGGCGTCGTTTGCCAAGAAAGAGCGCGTACATCGCCATTTTTATCTTTACCAAGGTCAAATACGTAAGGTACATACTTATCAGAAAGCTTATCTGCGTTATAAGGCTTTTCAGATAAGTTCTCCCAATAACCTGCATCTACCCATTGTTTTAAGAATGCGATCTCACCCGTGAAAACGTCAGGAGCTCCAACACCACTCTCAAGTACAGGCTTTAACTTTGTCGGGTAGTCAGCGATCGGAACAATCGTTAACTCCACTTTTACGCCATTCTTTTCCTCGAATGTTTTGATCGGTTTCTTCAATTCATCTGTAAACGACCAGATTCTTAAATCAACATCTTTCTTGCCATTACCAGATGTTTTCGAATCGCTTGAACAACCTGCAAATAATCCCACCAACAGAATAGATACCAAAAAGATACTTAACTTCCTTTTCATGTATAAACCCCTTCCTTCTTTAAAATTTATAGAGCGAAAGCGGTTTCGTTTTGTTTCAAAATAAATATTCGAAACCGCTTTCGAATTATACTAAAAAAAATTTTTATTTTTTTTGTGCGCATGATTCACGAATGATTAATTCAACTGGTATGCGCTTCGATGTGATCAGTTTTTTCTTTTGAATAATCTGTTTCATCAATAACTTTGCTGCTTGGTATCCAATCATATCCGTATCTTGCTTAATCGTCGTTAACTTCGGTGTAATGTATGCCGCCATTTCAATATCATCATAACCGATGATTGAAATATCTTCGGGTACGCTTAAACCCTTCTCTTTTATGGCCTCAATTGCACCGATAGCCATATGATCTCCTGCAACAAATACCGCTGTAGGTACATCATCAAGCATCAACAATTTTTCCATGGCCGCTTTGCCTTCACCGATTGAGAACAATCCACCATTGATAAGATAGCCATCATGAATCGGCAGGTTTAACTCATTCATCGCTTTTTTAAATCCTTTAATTCTTTCTGCACCTGCATCCGTTAAAGGATCGCCAGCGATATTAGCGATCTTTGTATGACCAAGTGAATGCAAGTAGTTAACTGCGAGCTTTCCACCTTCAATATTATCCGAGAACACAAGACTGCAGTTCTGTTTGTTCATATCTATAACAACGATAGGAATCGTGCTGTTTATCATCTCTTGTACTTGCGGATCTTGTGGATCAGAACAGATTACCACAATGCCATCAACGGCACGGTAAGAAAAATGTTCCAAATAGCTGATATCCCTATTACGCAGATTTCTTGAAGCGAAAATGAGATCATATCCTTCTCGTTCTGCATTCTTTCTGAAACTTTCTATTATGGCACTAAAGAAAGGATGTTTCATTCCTACTTCATTCGATTCAGAAAACATCACACCAATCGTCCAAGACTTTTTTGTAGAAAGAGATTGGGCATGTGCATTAGGCAGATATCCCATTTCTTCGACTGCTTGTAGAATCTTCTGCTTCGTTTTTTCACTCACATCAGAATAGTTATTGAGTGCCTTTGAGACGGTAGTCGTTGAAAAACCCGTCTTTTTTGCAATATCATAAATTGTAGCCATTGTTATCTCCTCTTTACCGAAAGCGCTTTCGTTAATTGAAATTATAACTGACGCGAAAATAACTTTCAATATAAATTTTCTAACTTTTTTGAACAAAAAAAGACAGGGGACTTTTTATCCAACCTATCTTGCATGATATTATTTAATCTCTAGCTAGAAACAAAGAGGAAATTTCAACTGCTTTCTCGTACTGCTTCGTGTCCGAATAATAGTGGTATAGCTGCTTTCCAAACTTTTCGATCCTGCTAAATTGATTATGAGATTGAAAAAATGGCATTGCTATATTTTCTAAGTAACTGAAATAAGCATCCATCTCGCTCTTTAAGATATACAGGTGAAGTTGAAACAAATGCAAATATAACCGGTGCTTTAACATTTTGGCTGCTGTTAATCCTTCTTCTGCGCTTTTTAAATTCTGCTTTTGAGACTGCAGTTTACCATCGATACTATTGTCCAAAAAATTATACAATCGGTTTAAATAAATCGCTGTTTTTTTATCAGCCATCTTTAACGCTTTCTGGTAATAGATGTGAGCATTCTCATAATCTTTCCTCTTGAAAAATTCAAGCCCTAGATTATGCAGAAGCATTCCAATAATACCAATTTCGTTTAGCGTTTCACTATCCTGGATCAACTGAAGGTAACGGTTAACTTTTTGTTCAAATTCATGCTGTGTTGCACATTCTATTTGAAGCAGCATGACTGATTCTGCTTGGATGGCTCTTGAGAAATTGTTGTTTTTCTTAAAAAAGTCCACTGCTTTTTTAGCATTGATATAAGCCATCGTTTTGGATTCAACCCATTGATAAGCCATCGCTAAATGATAACAGTATTCTTCATTTCCATAGGCGATCTTATCAATCGTACTCAAGAGCTCGATCGCTTTCTTGCGATTCTCAACATGAAAATTGTTGTACTTCTGCAAATAATAGATTCCTTTTACATGCTTATACATGTTGTATTCATAAGGAGTCAGGTGCTCAGTTTTTATTCGGTTTAAAATCTCTGCTGTTTTTTGTGGCTCTTTTTTCAAAAGATAATAACGAGCAAGCACTAGCTGATAAAGTGCTGCATGTTTAGAGGATTGAACAATCGGAAATTGATCTAATTCACTTTTTGTTTTCTCTACTTCTTTCATTCTTTGCATGATAATAGAGTTATGCCATTGATGGAGTTTCTTCTCCATATCTTGAAAGAACTGCATCTCCTTCTGTATGTCGATATCTAGCCGTTTTGAGAATAAAGCAATAATCTCCGTTGAGTACTTCGTCTGTCCCCGCTCAATTTTACTAACATGTGTTGTCGTACAAATATCTTTGCCCAGTTGCTCTTGAGAAAGTCCTCTTCTTTTACGATAAAATTTGATAATTTCTCCCTCGATCATACGTGTCTCTCCTCATGAACAAATGTTTAATGATAAAAGTTTCTTTCTAAATTGTTTTTTTCCTTCTAAAGTCATGTTTTTAAGTCTTAGTGCCCATTGTTTTTCCATAAAAAATCCACGAAAGAACACTCTCTCGTGGATCACACTGCTTATTGAGCCGGTACACCAATCGCATCGTATGCTGCAATTACAGCTTTTGTTTCGGCAGATGGTGCTCCATTACGGTCTGGATAAAGATCTCGAGCGGATTGGATCGCTGCCGCACGCATCTCTTTGAATCCTGATGACGGTACAAGATAGTTCGTTAAAGAACGGTAAAAGATTTTCTCTGTTTTCGAACGTGTGATACCCGTGACTTTAACTCCGTGGTGCTCTCCTCCTTCAGAGATAAGATAAGCTGCTTTATTGTTGATGGAGCTGTTAATATGAACACCACCCTTATCCAGCTCACCTAAGTATCGATCTTCATAGTGATCAGGATATGCATTATCCTTCAATCCATAAGCTGCAGAAAGCTTCTTGGACTTTGGATTACTCATGGAACGAAGTCCGCCATCACCAGGTACGTTTGGTGTGTAAATGTCTTCACCCATCTCCCATTCAGATGGACTTGTTAATCCGTGTGAATGCATCTCAGACAACGCACCGAAGATATCAGCTAGTGATTCATTAATCGCACCTGATTCTCCTTGATAGGTTAGGTTTGCTGTTTTCGAGATTACACCATGTGTCATCTCATGACCTGCAACATCCATCGCACCTGCTAATGAACTGAACAGAATACCGTCACCATCTCCATATAGCATCTGCTTTCCGTTCCATGCCGCATTGTTCCATTTAGATCCAATGTGAACCGTGCTTATGATTGGCATTCCGTTTCCATCGATACTATTACGTTTGTGAATATTTTGGTAATACGTATTTACTTTGATAGAGTTCGTATGAGCTGAAACCGCTGCTGGATCCGCAAAGAAGGACGTACCTGTTTCTACTTCAAAACCGGAGAACCCAAAAAGTCCGGATAGTAGGATGAAAGGTGTTTCACCCATGCGGTTCGCTTTGTACGTATGAACCGGGACGATGTTCGGATTCGTCGTTGTTCCTCCTCCTATTGCCGCACCATGCAGATAGCTTTTCCCGGATGTACTATCTTTTACAGCGATAAAGTTTTGAACTTTACCGAATAAATCTAGTCCTCTTCCTGTGATCGGAGTTACTGCTGGAGCATCTGCTTCATGTACCGCGTTAAACTGATCAACGATCTCACCCGTCGTTGCATCTATAAAATAATGATAAAACCCAGGTGCAGGAACGGAAGTCGAAACTTTAACTAAATACGTTAAGTAGTTTCTGCCTTCATGCGGATAGATCGTTAATTCTGTTTCTACTCCGTCATACTGCTTAACTTCTCCAATCTCAGCAACTACTTGCTCTTTAGCTGTTCTTTCCGCAGCTTCCTTCGTGATGGACGGATCTGTAGAAATGATGGATCGACCTAGTTTCTGAGTCACCTTTCCAAACGATGCATACACATTGTTGTTTGCATCCAACGCAACGGTTTGTCCACTGCCGTAGATCGGAATCCCGTTGTATTGCTCAATAGTACGCACGTGGTATGTATTTGTGCTACTATCTGCAACCTCTTTTACGATCTTAAACTGCTCTCCTATTGATGCTGATTTCGCTCCAACCTCGGAAACGACCTGTGATTGAAGATACGCTTTAACGATTTCAGCTTTACTCAACCCTTCAGGAGCTTGGAATAAAACAGTTGTAGGATTCGCGTGTGCATTAGATCCAGGTAATGAAAATCCTCCAAGTGTAACGGACAATGCTAGAACTGCTGGGATTACCACTTTTTTGTTCAATCTTTTTTTTCTTTTCTTTTTCAACCCATTCACCTCTTCATCAAATTGTGCTTCCGGAATAATTCCAATTATTAAGAACATTACAAATGTGGTCAATTGGGTTAATTTATCCTTAGTTTTGCAAGGGTTAATGGCTTTTGAGGACTGTATTCGACAAAAAATGTCTATATTTCTTGAATAATTAACCCAATAACAATCTCGAACACATTCTGTAATAATAGGGTCAAATCACTAGACGAGGAGGGCTGATATGAAAGGCAAGCTTCATAAAGGAACTGTTCTATTGGGGCTATGCTCTCTATCTTTTTATTGTGGGGCTCAAATTACCGGTCAAACTGAAGCAGCCTTTTCAAGCCAAGCTCAAATAAAACCGGTTGAACTTTCAGCTGCGATTGTTTTTCCAGACACAGTGGGAGATCTTAACGGAAAAGCAAAGATCATTTATTCGGACATACTCTCTCTATACAATACCGTTCCGAACGCCGCTGATGATGCAAGTTTACAGGAGCTGAAACAAACGATTGAGGAGATTACAGGATTAGAACTAACACTTCACTCACTTCTCCATGACTTTGAAGACATACATAATGAGCTCTTGAACTATGAGAAACGGGTAAGGAATCTGGATTCAAAGACATACCAATTTGTCTATGAAGGGTGTAATGAGGCAAACGAATTGAGCAAAAAAATAAAAGAAACAGTGAAGCTACAATCTATTAAACAATTACACCATTCTATTGAAGTTCGTATTAACAAGTTAGAAGATGCCGAGAAGAAGATTGAAGACCCCGTTAAATCAGCAGAGATGAAGAACACGACTGATCATATAGAACAAAACGAATTGGCTGATCATTCTATTCAAAGTGAAGGAGAAACAAAACATGACGAAAAGACTGTTGAAATTCACAACTAAACTAGCAAGTACCTCTTTTATTGTGTTGCTCTGCTTGCTTGCTTTTATCATCCTATCGTCACGTATTTCAGGATCAGAACCTTCCGTTTTTGGCTATCAGATTAAAGCGGTATTATCTGGATCGATGGAGCCTATCTTTCAAACAGGATCTATCATCTCTATTAAACAGGCAGATGATAGCACTACCTTTAAAAAAGGCGACATTATCACTTTTCAAATGGAAGATAAGCTAATTACTCATAGAATTATTGATGTTGAAAATAAAAACGGACAAGTTTCCTATCACACAAAAGGGGATCACAATGACGGACCTGATATGTGGTCAGTTCCTTCAAATGATGTGATTGGAAGCTACACAGGATTTACGATTCCATATGCCGGATATGCATTAAATGTGACTCAATCTAAGGAAGCATCTGCACTTTTGTTATTTATTCCAGGGTTCTTATTATTTAGTTCAGCTGTCTTTTCTATCGTGAAAGCAGCTAGAAAACTAGATGTCGAAAAAGCATGAAATCAGGTTAGATCTCTATGTATTTAAATCATACATACGAGTTTAATAAATTTATATTACATATCTATGGAGGTTGAGAAGAATGGGGTTTACGAAGACAATTAGCAAAGGCGTTATGACAGCTGCACTAGGTTTATCTTTAATGGGAGGAGGAACGTTCGCTTACTTTAGTGACACGTTTGAAACGAAGAACACCTTCGCTGCAGGTACGTTAGATCTTTCCATCAATCCAAACGCTGTGGTTAACATTGATAACATTAAACCTGGCGATGAAGTGTACCGTGAATTTACGTTTGAGAATAAGGGTTCTCTAGACATCTATCAAGTACTACTGGATACGAAATATACGGTTGAAGATGCAAAATCAGATAATACAGATGATCTAGCAAACCACATTAAGATCACAATAATGTACAACACGAGCAGTGCAACTGTTCCTGTTGTTGAGACAACATTAGCCCAACTTAAAGAACAACAACCTGATCTAACGGCAATTGATGAATTCGTTGGTACTGTTCAGCGCCCTGATGGTATTCCTCCAGGGGAGAAAGAAAAAATGTTCGTATTGTTCCAGTTCGTAGATAATGGCGAAGATCAAAACCAGTTCCAAGGAGACAAGCTTAAAGTGGATTGGACGTTCAACGCGAAACAAGCACCAGGTGCTTATAACGACGATACAGATCCTGAGAATAACTAAATTTTAGAACAAGCTAGAACTGCTAAGATTAGCAGTTCTTTGCTGTTTTATCCTAAATTACTCCATTATTATTTATACTAAAGTTCTTGTCTTCAGCTTCTTATTCAGCAGTGTGAACGTCTGTTTTAAATGACTATTAGGTACTGTCAAATAATTGTCCCCTATACTCACTTCAAAGAAACAACAATTCTCACCATTCTCGCGAAGATGTCCTGTTAATCCAACTCCACTTTCACCATAAGTGTCTGCCAATATGCGTTCCATTTCATCCTTTGGTGCTTGAACATGGACATGGAACATGTTTGAAACGGGCGTTATCGGAAGGGTGCGTACACCTTCACACTCGTTATAGAGTGCTGCTAATTCCTTTGCAGCCTCATAATACTCTTCCATTTTTTTAACTCGCTGATCAAAATAGAAATCTGCGCTTAAGATATATGGATAAAGACTGATCAAATCACCGCCATGACGTCTTTTCCAAACCTTTGATTTCTCAGTAAAGTCTTTTCGCCCTGCTAGGATTGCACCAGCAACTCCGCCAATTCCCTTGTAGAAAGAAACATAAACACTATCAAAAAGAGCACAAACTTCCGCTGTTGTCTTTTTATAAAAGGGGAGAACTTCAAACAATCTTGCTCCATCCAGATGAAGTTTAATCCCTTTTTCTCTGCAGTAATCAGAAATTCCCTGTAATTCTTCAAAAGTTGGCAGCTGTCCGCCGATCTCTCGCTGAGGAAGTTCCAATAATAAACAAGAAACGTCCTCCATCATGTTCACCACGTCATCGAGCTTGATGATCTCATTAGCATCAGCAAGCAGTACGGGTTCAATATGGTGAAGTTCTTTCAAACCATCTTCTTCGTGAATTTCCAAGTGACATAGGGGATGATACGCAACTTTCCGTACTCCCTTTTCATCACACCAAATGCGCATGGCGATCTGTTGGGCCATCGTCCCACTCGGGAAAAATACAGCAGATTCTTTTCCTAAATAAGCTGCCATCTTTTCTTGAAAGCTATCAATGATGTGACCGCTGCCATACATATCACTTTCTTCCTGCCCTGTTTGATTTGAAAGAGAATCTAACAGAACAGACACATCTCTTTTTCCGTGCCCGGTTACTTGATATTTTGCATTTTTGTATGCATCGATTAAAGTGTTTTTGTTTTCCAACATAACAAGCTCCCCTCTATTCGTTTATCCAAATAATATCTCCATTAATTTCCATATCATTAGGTACTTTTAATAGAATAAAATCAAGCCCGATCACAGAGCTGCGATTTTCTTGAGTAACGTGTCCTCCTTTAGAGAACTGACTGTATGCAAAGCCTGGTGAAAACCTGGAGAAACTAACTGTCACTAAAGGTGGGTTATTTACGGTAAGCTTTTGTCCATTCAATAAAAGCTCTGGCGAATGTAATTTGTCTGTGAAATCTACGCCATCAATATAAGATTTTCCTATATAGTAAGACGCTTCAATTTCACCATCATTTTCGGTCTTTCGTTCTGCAAGAACACTCATGATACCTGTTTCTCCCTCTTTTAAAACAATGTCTAACGACTTTTTATCAGTAGAGAAAGACCACTTCTTCTTTTCAAAAAATTCTTTATCAAGGTCATCTAGATTTCCTGAATACAAATTGTTTACTGCCCTGTTTTGAGCGTTTTCTATTTTGTTCATTTCAGCTGCTGTAGCTACCTTTTGATCATTCTTGTAGTTGGGAAGGATGCTTAGTGAAATAACTGTAGCAATCGCTAGAATAAATGTATATCCCCCGAGGATCCAGCGAATTTTTCTTGTTCCTAAGCTTACTTTAGTGTTAGATCTCATGATTCCAATTCCAAAAGCGACGATAATAAACACAATTAAAATTGGCAAGAAAGATATAATTATCATTTTCTTACCTCCATTCTATTAGAAATTCCTAGGCTAGCCAGCAGCAACATGGACGAGACGAGAGCAATTTTACAAAAGAACAGAATAAATGATGTTTCTTCTCCAAAAAACATAGTTATATTTACAAAGAACCTAGGATCGCCACCGATTCCATCCAAAATTAAGCCGCCAAACAAGACGGTCGGAATAATTAACAAGAAACCTTTATGCAGCTGAATTAAAATACCAACAAGATACCCTGCACAAGCAAACAGAAAAATATAAAGAATGGAAGTAATCATTCCCATTACGAATTCAGTAACCGTTAATGAATCAACGATGATTGAATAATTATCTTTGAAGTAAAACGCCAAGATTTGAAAGAGATGAGTAGAAAGATAAACCGTTATGCCTGCAAAAATACTAGCCGTTAAAAGAAATAGAATGTTTGAAACTTGGCTGATGGTACGATTCGTCACCAAAGAAAAATCATCATAACGATACGCTCTCGTTGTTATGATAATGGCTGTTATGAACGCCCAAATCATCATAAAAATGAGGATGATATCACTTGTGTAATAGTAAAAATCATATTGTAGTGAATTAGAGGAGCCACTTCCCGACCCGGTACCATTAAAAGAAAAAAGAATCGCTAGCAGCTGGATCACGATTAACGATGTAAAAACACCAAAGTATGATTTTAGCTTATAACGGTATTGTTTCTTTACGATGTCCCAAGCCTTAACCTCTGCTAAATACATCATCAATCCCACCTTTTGTTTTACTTGTTAGATAACTGCAAATATCTTCTGCAGAAACTGACGTGACTTCTAACCCTAACTGTCTAGCATCCTCTAACTCTTTTATCGAACGATCGTTTCTTATGACCGCGTATGACATATTTGCGCCGATCTCTTGCATAGAAATGAGTTCCATCTTCTCTGTCCACGTCTCCACGTTAACCGTCTTTCCTCTCACGCCAATCGCGTACTCCTTTAACTGATCGATGGATAAGTGAAGACACTTTTCACCAGACTTAATGAGTAGTACCTCTTCTAACAGATCTTCTACTTCATCTAATAGATGGCTAGAAAGGATGATCGTTCTCGGATAGGCGATGTATTCTTTTAATAACGCTCGGTAAAAATCCTTACGTGTCGCAGAATCCATTCCGCTTGTCGGTTCATCCATGATTGTGAGCGGGCAGCGTGCAGCTAAACCAACGATCATATTAAATGTACTCTTCATCCCCTTTGAGAGATTTCCATGATATTGATTAGGGTTAAAAGAAAAATAATCAAATAATTTTAAAGCTAAATCGTGGTTCCAATTTGGGTAAAAACTCCCTGCTGTTTCAAGCAGTTCATTTAATGTTAACCCTTGCGAGAAACTCATCTCGTTATCGATGAAGATTGTATTGGCCGATATCTTTAAATTATTGAACGGATTTTCAGAGAAAACCTGTATGTCACCCGAAGAATGATGAAGGTAACCAGCAATTATTTTTAATAATGTTGTTTTTCCTGCTCCGTTCCTTCCGATCAAACCGGTAATCTTGTTTTCTGCTATTTGGCAGTTCATATTTTGAATTGCTTTGGATCGTCCGTATTGTTTAGTCAGGTCATGACAAACCACTACATTCATGATTGCTCCTCCTTTATTCTTTGGTGCATATCCCTGATCATCGTTACTAGTTCTTCTTCTTCGACTTGCAGCTGTACAGCTTCTTGCGCTAACTCGGTTACAAGTGAATGCAGCTTAGAACTTTTTCTTTTACCGAGGATAATTTTTCTTGCATCCGCCGCAACAAACATTCCCAATCCCCTTTTCTTATAAAGAACGTTATCATCAGCCAGCAAATTGATGCCTTTACCGGCAGTAGCTGGATTTACATTAAACATCTCAGCTAGTTGGTATTGCGAATATATTTTTTCATCTGCTGAAATCGATTCGTTCAAAATCTCGTTCTCAAGCCATTCTGAAATCTGAACATAAATCGGTTTCATACTATCAGCATTTAGCAGCAAATGTACCTCACCTCCAACTTACCACTATAGTGCGTTACATATGTAATGTACTATATATTTCCAATATATGCAATATGTTGTTTATGATGACATAAAAAAAGACACTCTCCTGTATAAGGAAACTGTCTGAGAGTTATGTTATTTATTTCTTCGCTGTAAGATCTCTTCGCTCATCATGGCGTATAAATTTTCTACACCATCCTGGGTAGCATCAAAACTAAACGCGTCTTCTTCTTTAATACCGAGATTTTGCGCTTCAGCTATAACGTCAATATTTGCACCCATAAAAATAAATTCCCAATTGTATTTCTCTTGCTGATGTTCAATGAGCTTCTTTACCTTTTCGTGTGTGAATTCAGAACTCGCGTTTTCCATCCCATCTGTCGTAATAACAAAGATCACTTTACCTGGTCTATCGTTTTCTTCAGTGCGTGATAGCTTGTAACCCACATCCAATATGGTTTTGCCTACAGCATCCAAAAGCGCTGTAGTTCCGCGTACATAATAGTCCTTCCTCGTTAACTGGACTTGTTCTGCAGGGACACCGCTCCATAGAATTTCATACTGATCATCAAATAAAACGGTCGTAAGAAGTGTTTTTCCCTTCCGCTCAACTTGCCTTTTTACGAACGAGTTAAACCCTCCAATAGTGTCCTTCTCCAGCCCTGACATCGAACCACTTCGATCAAGCAAAAATACGATTTCTGTTACGTTTTTGTTCACCTTTAACCATCTCCTAACATTTGTCATGCTATAATCATAGCTAGAAAGATTCAGCAATTGGTCGCCTGTGAAGCGACATTTTAGGAGGTGATCGGATATGCTTGATCAAAAGCTTTTATTAGAATTAGAAACCTACCTGAATGATTATTTCATAATGGAATTAGAAGTTTGTCAATCTCCTAAAATGATGGAGGAATGTTTAGAAGAAAACAGTCTCCGCTTTGAGTTAGATGCGTTTATTCATCACAACAAAAAGCCAACGCTGCAGGAAAAACTTTTTCAATTGATTGATGAAAAAGGTGTAACCGACGCAGATGTTTATAAGAAAGCCGGCTTAGATCGAAAGCACTTCTCTAAGATTCGCTCTAAATCAGATTATCGACCAAGAAAAAATACGATTCTTGCGCTGGCTCTTGGCTTGGAATTGGACGAAGATGATACAGAAGAACTTCTGGAAAGTGCAGGATATTCACTATCTCACAGCGATACAAACGACTTAATCTTTAAATTCTTCATTAACAAAAAAATCTATGATATAGATGCTGTCAATGAGTACTTGGAGTATTTCAGCTTAAAGCCAATTGGGAGTACCATATAAAAAGACAACTCACTTATGTGGAAGTTGTCTTTTTTCATAGCGATTATTCAATAGCACCAGATACATCATAGTGGGATATATCTAGTTCTGTAGATTTTCCTAATGCAAGCTTCGCAAGTTCAGCTCCTAAATAGGGCCCACTTGTTAGCCCTGACGCACCAAGGCCATTGGCGATCAAGATGTTAGGAAAATTAGGAAGCGGTCCGATCACCGGTAAAAAACCTGGCGTGAACGGTCGGAAGCCTACTCTCGTCTCAAGAATTGATCCTTCTGACAGGCCAGGTGCGACAGCTAAGGCTTTTGTAAGTATGTCATGAATACCGCCTGCCGTTACTCGGTTATCAAAACCCGCCTCATCCTCATGTGTTGCTCCTACAACTACGCGATCATCAAAAGTGAGAATGTACTGGTTTGTAGGCGGCATCACCACGGGCCAATCAGCTGTATCCATTTTTGGCAACTCCAAGTGTATGATCTGTGCTTTTTGTGGAGTTACTTTAAAATTGATCCCAAGTGGCTTTAAAATCTCATTCGACCATGCTCCTGCTGTTATGATGATTTGATCAGCGAGAATGGTTTGACCACTAACGGAAACACCAGAAACCTTGCTTCCCTCAAGAAGCAGGTCAGCATTTCCACAAAGGATCTTCACTCCGCTTTTCTTAGCTCCTTTCAACAGAGCGTCACGCATCGCTCTTCCGTTTACACGAGCACCGCCACTTACAAAGACCGAACCGAATTCGTCGGATAATGGCGGGAAGCGTTTCTTCGTTTCTTCCGGAGAAAGAATCGTGATCTCTCCAATTTCCGGAGCTTCTTCTCTACGTTTCAGAGCTCGTTCTGCCATTTTCTCAAGTTTCTCAGAATCTGCATGTAAGCTCAGTGTACCTACACGTTTGTAACCCGTATCGGTTTCACCGTCTTCCTCGAGCATCTTGATGAGTTCAGGATAATACCGCGCTCCGCCTTTTGCTAACTGATACCAAGCTTTGTTACGGCGTTGGGATAACCACGGACACACGATGCCAGCTGCTGCATCTGTCGCTTGTCCTCTATCTTTTCTATCAATTAATAGAACCTCTGCGTCAGATTTACTAAGATGATAAGCGGTAGAAGCTCCTAAGATTCCGGATCCGATAACAATTATTTTTTTCATTTTCAAACATCCCTACTATCCCATTTATATATGTATCTAACTATAGTATTTTCTTAAACAAAACTCAAAAAACCCTGACTTTTCATCAGGGTCTCGGAAGTTGTGGATTGCTTTATATTTTCAGTTCCCAACGTTCTTTCTCCGTTTTCTTCAACTGTTCTTCTACTTCCTGTGGATGAACAGTACGGAAATGGTGTTGCTCGGCCGGGATGATTTCAATCATTTTCTCGATCATGTCCTCTGGATCAAATTGATTCTTCAGCTGCTCTTCTTGCTTCTTCATATCTTCTTTTCTTGTAAAGTTCTTTTCGGGATCATACCATTTGTATTTTTCTTCTGCACTTCGATCATTGAAACCTGTTGCATAAGCACCTGGATTGATGGTTGCCACTTTTACACCGAACTTTTGAAGTTCAGCCTGCATCGTTTGAGCAATTCCTTCAATCGCATGCTTTGTTGCCGTATACGGGCCAACATACGGTGTTGCTGATATACCTGCCATTGAACTTAAAAAGATAATTTTCCCGCTTCGCTTCTCGACGAATTTTTTCGCTGCTAGCTGAACGGATTCTAGCGTGGCAAATACGTTAACCTCAAATAGTGCACGAACGCGGTCCATCGGAACTTCGGCTAATGGGCCACCCTCATTGATCGCTGCATTTGCTACAAATATATCAAAGTCATATTTCTCTATTTGTTCCAAATCTCGTTCATTTGTAATATCAAGTTTGAACACCTCTATATCAAGACCTAGATCCTTAGATTCTTCTAAAAGCGCTGTTTTTTGTGATGTCGTTTCAGTTGTGGCGATGATTGCGTGCCCTTTTTTAGCGAGTCCGATTGCAGTACCTTTTCCTAATCCACTTCCTGCGCCTGTTATAAAAATAGTTTTACTCATTCAATCTGCCTCCCAGTCGTATGTCTACTCTATCTCTTCCCACACCTGCTGAAAGTAAACTTTGTTGTGTTTACAAACAAAAAAGCAGGATCAGCTCCTGCTTTTTCTTATCTTTTATTAAACTCCCGGAAACCATCCTGGTGCGTTCAAGACTGCGTTCCACAACGGATCTGGTACGACAAGTTCATCTTGCTTCTTTTTATCAAGTTTCGTTACGATCTCAGACTCTTTGCCTTGTTCGATCTTTTGTACCCAGTCTGGATCAATGATCAGTTCACGCCCTAAAGCAATAAATGGAACTCCTGTTTCTAAAGCTTTGATCGCATCATCTGCTGTATAGATGGAACCTACTCCCATAACAGGTACACGGTCGCCTACTCTTTCGTTAATAATCTCAATGCGTGAACGTGTATCTTCAACTCCTCGTCTAGGTTCAGACCAGAAATCCATTACCGAGACGTGAAGATAGTCTAATTTCTTAGCACTAAGTGCATCGACGAGTGCTAACGTATCAGCCATCGTAATTCCTGGTGTTTCAGGTTCTTCTGGTGAGAAGCGGTAGCCTACGATGAATGAGTCATCTGCATATTCAGCAACTGCTTTTTTCACTGAATCTACAACCGCTAAAGGAAACGCCATACGTTTTTCTAATGAGCCGCCCCATTGATCTTCACGGCGATTCGCGTGTGGAGAAAAGAACTGCTGAATCAGATAGCCGTTCGCACCGTGGATCTCAACACCGTCAAAACCTGCTTCAATCGCTCGTCGAGTGGTCTCACCAAAATCACGAACGATAGAAGATACTTCTTCTGAAGTCAGTTCGCGTGGCACAGGTTTCCCCTCACCTGAAGGGATATCGCTCGCACTCACAACATCTCCGTTTGGAACAAGTTCAGGTGGCACTTCGCGACCACCATGGAAAATTTGTAGAATCGCTTTTGATCCTTTTGCTTTTATGGCAGAAGCTAAGCGGCGAAGACTTGGAATCATGTCATCCGAATCTCCAGCGAACTCTCCTGGGAATCCTTTGCCGTTAGCCGTAACATTCGTACAAGCTGTAATAACCATTCCAACACCTTCAGAACGACGCTCGTAATAGTGAATTTCTTCATCTGTTACAGTTCCATCTTCGTTTGACGAAAAATTCGTCATCGGTGCCATAACAACACGGTTCTTAAGTTCAACACCGTTCTGAAAACGATAAGATTCAAACAATGGTGCATATTTTTTATTCATCATGTTTGTCTTCCACCTCTTTATTTTATTTAGCTTTTTTGTTTTTTTTTACAAGATAATTCTGTTATTACTATTTTCCTTCTCCTTGCAAGTTGATTGGAGTGAAAGGTGTGAGACTCCTGCGGGACGAGTGGGCAGGTGAGACACTCAATGGCGCGTAGCGCAGAGAGGCTCACCGTCCGCCCCGCGGAAAGCGAGCAGCCTGAAGCGGAAATCAACCACTTATAAGAACATCCTAAGGAAAAACTAAGTAATAACTTTCTTTTTTAAAGTAACTATTATAATAATACCCTCTGTTTTCAAATGCAAAAAATACGCTTATGGTTTTAAGAATAATTTAAAAAGGGAACAGTATACTTCTAAGAAATATAGACAATTGCTTGCACGATTTCCACTACAACCCAGGAGGTAACGCATGAAAAAATCCAGTATTGCCGTCTTTATCATTATCTTTGCCCTGTTCTATGTTTCCAGTTTTCTCTTTCCAATCGACCGTGAGTGGTATGATGCACTGAACAAGCCATCATGGACTCCATCAGGACAAACAATCGGTATTATTTGGGCAGTTTTGTTCTTTTTAATTGCTCTATCCGCAACTCTTATCTACAATCAATATGGTTTTAAACCCATTGGCTTTTGGATTCTTTTTGCGATCAACTATGTATTCAACCAAGCTTTCGGTTATTTTCAATTTACACAAAAAGATTTATTCGCAGCGAGCATCGACGCACTATTGATTGCGGTAACGACTTTACTTTTAGTCATCTATGCCGGTCGTTTAAGAAAAGTTTCAGGATGGCTGCTCATCCCTTATCTTCTCTGGAGTTCGTTTGCTACCTACTTATCATGGACCATCTATAGCATGAACGCATAAGCAAAAAGAGATCTAGCCTTATAGAGAAGGCTAGACCTCTTTTTTTATGTTCCAGAAATCGCTACGTATTGATTCTGAAGAACAAATCCATTATTCTTCCATCCTAGCGTGTTCACCACATACCCTAAAGTATCTGCGTTATATAACCCTGCGATCTTTTGATAAGCAGAAAGCTCGTAAACTCCGTCGGAATCAAAATCGATTGGATATAGACCGCTTAATGGATTCACAAAGCCGGTAATTGGTTTCTTCAGCTTTCCGTTCACATCATATATTTCATTTAAATACTCTTTGTCTCGTTTTGATAGATCAATGATATACGTTTTCTTATTACGCTTACTTACAACTCGAACTTTGTAGTTATCCTCATAAATCACATCATATTCATAAGCAGCATTGTAAGCGTTGAAATTAAACATCTCTTGCGGTGTATTCCCTATAAACGAATACACATAATGATACATGAATCCTCCGCTGCCTCCAGAATTGATGCTGACCAACACGTCTGAAACCCCGTTACCTGTAAAATCTCCTAAAAACAAAGTGGGGTTGTAGCCAGCATTGTCAGAAAGAGGCACTCTTGTCTGCGCACCTGTTCTCCCATTCTTCACAAAAAGCGTAATGTTCTCAATAAATGGGCTATCCTGACTCTTCGTACCCGTTAGATATACATCGTCAGGTACACGGTCTCCAGTCACATCTCCCTTAGCGAACGCAACAACACTCGGGGTTACTCTATAATTGTAATGGTTATACATAACATGCTCCTTGTTAGATACAGTTTTCTACCATGTTATGGGCACCTATCGGAAATGACACAATCATTTCTTTAACAAAAAAAGCCCCGCGTCAGATGGTGATCACGGAGACTGGTTTATTGCTGATTCTGATACACATCACTTTTAGAATGGAATCCGTCTTTGATAATTGTTTTGTCTATATTTCCCTTATCAACCGCGATCGGAGACAACAAAACAGAAGGAACCTCTATTTTACCGTTGTTTATCTTTCGTTCTGTTTTTACTGTTTTACCTTTTGCCATCTTCACTGCCAATTCTGCTGCTTTTTCTGATAAAGCCTGAATCGGTTTATACACCGTCATCACTTGAGTTCCCCGCACGATCCGCTGCACGCCAGCAAGCTCCGCATCTTGTCCGGCTACCGGAATCTTTCCTGCGAGCCCTTTTGCTTCAAGCGCTTGTATGACACCACCCGCAGTAGCATCGTTCGCTGCAATTACAGCATGTATCTCATTGTTGTTAGCTTTCAGTGCCGACTCCATATTTATAAACGCATTAGCAGGCGTCCAGTCTTTGGACCATTGATCGTATACGACCGTGATAACCCCTTTATCAATGAATGGCTGAAGAACTCGGAACACACCTTTTTTAAACAGGTGAGCATTGTTATCTGTTTCAGCTCCTCCTATATACACGTATTTTCCATTCGGAACGAGCTTTGTTATCGCTCGAGCTTGTAGCTCGCCTACCTTTTCGTTGTCAAACGATACGTACATGTCGAGGTCAGCATTTTTGACTAGACGGTCGTATGCCATCACTTTAATGCCTGCTGAATGGGCTTTCTTGACGATCGCCGCCATAGCTTCAGCATTATGAGGAACAACGACAAGAAGGTCGACCTTGTTCTGAATGAGCGTTTCAGCTTGTGCAATCTGCAGAGAGTCATCACCGTTAGCAGCAAGAATTTCTACTTCCGCCCCTAAATTCTCTACAGCTTTTTTGAAGAGCTCTTTGTCTTTAAGCCAACGTTCTTCTAACAAAGTATCCATGGAAAAGCCAATCTTAATCTTTTCCTCGTTTACTGACCCGCTGCCCGTCTTTTCACTTTTAGAAGGAATCGCTTTTCCAAGTGTCTCATCGCTCGTAATGTCTTTATCGCACCCTGAAGCACATATCATGGCTATGAATAACAGGACAAAGCATAAACGATTTAAGAATCTTCTCATGAATGATGCTCCTTTACGTACCTTCATCCTTTTTTACCAAGAACAGTCCTGCGATATTCTGTAGGTGAAAGCGCAACCATTTTTTTGAACACTTTGCTGAAATAGTTAGGTTCGTGATATCCGACCTCAAACGTGATTTCTTTTAAGCTTTTTTCTGGATCTGCCATCAGTTTCTTCGCCTTTTCGATTCTGCATTCTGTCAGAAAATCAATATAGTTGATTCCCAGCTTTTCTTTAAACATCTTACTAATATAGATCGGACTTAAACCTACTTTTCTTCCTAACGCCTCAAGAGAGATGTCTTCATGAGAATGCTTAACGATATATTGTTTAATCTGATGAATCGTATCGGCTTCAAGCTTGTCATAATGTTCTTCATATGAAGTCCGCATCTGTTTGAATAGATGTTCAGATTCAGAACGAAGCTGACGGTAGTCTTGAGTTTGATAAGAAAAGAAAGGCGTTTCAGTCTCCATTCCCATTTCGTTCATCACTCTTGCAGCGACCCAGAGCAGTTCAAGAACACGCTGCTGCGTTTGGAGTGGATCTGTCCCTTCGTTCTCGCAACGTTGGATGAGACTCAATACATTCTTTAGAACTTCATCCCACTTTCCTAACCTGATCTCATCTAAAAACTGTTTTTCTCGCTGTTTGGATTTAGGTCTGTCCTCTGTACTCCCAAGCACTGGAACATCATGATAAAAGCGATATTTAACAGGCAAGGAGGAATCCATCGTGGCAATAAGTGATTCTTGATAGGACTGCCGAACTTGATCTAAAGAATGACACACATTTCCGATCCCTATAAACCACCCATCATCAGACCTTGCTTTTCTCAGTGAGAGAATATCTTTTGCGAGAGAAATCGCTTGAGAACGAAACGAAGAACCAGGTTTACGAAAGACGATAATAGGAAGCTGCCGACCATACAAGGCACCAACCCATCCACTCGCCGATTTCCTGACCTTTTCTTTGATCAACGAATAAAGGTTTTCTTCTCCTTGTGGAAGTAGAATACTCATCACGAATGGTTCATGAGTGGAAGAGATATCGAGCATATCAACAAGCATATCCAGATGGCCGTCATGTACATGATCAAACAACAGCTGCGTGACAACATCTGTTTCCACGAGCGGTAACGTACTTTCCAAAACCTTGAGAGATCTGCGCTCTTCTGCAATTTCCATTAAGACTTTCCCGACCGTCTCCTCAATCTCACTCACTCTGCTCGGCTTTAATAAGTAATCCTTCACTCCTAATTTGATCGCCTGACGAGCATAATCAAACATATCAAAAGCCGTAATCATCACAAACTTAATAAAAGGATCTGTAGATGTAATCTGCTGAATCGCTTCTAGTCCGTTCATTCCTGGCATCTGAATATCCATCATCACTAAGTCAGGCTTTACTTCCGCCGCAACTTGAACTGCGACTTTCCCATTTCTCGCTTGATGAATCTCGAGATCAGGAAATGCCTTCTGCAGAATAACTTGCAGCCCATCTCGTTCAATCTGCTCGTCATCAACGATCAAGAGTTTGAGCATGCTGTTCACTCCCCCTCGTCTTAGGAATTCTTATTACCACCGTCGTACCTATTCCAATATCACTTTGAATATCCATCAAGTTTTCCATTCCATAAAAAAGCTGTAGCCGCTTCACAACATTGGTAAACCCGATACCTGTTGAAGTACTGTTTGTCTCAACTAGTTCTCCGTCTAAGATCTGCAACCTGATATTCTCAGGTATTCCAGGTCCGTCGTCTTCCACTTCTATTCTCACCATGTTATCGTCATCTTTAATTCGTAGCCAGATCTGTCCGCCATCTTCTCTTGGCTCAACCGCATAGATCACGGCGTTCTCAATAATCGGCTGCAGAGTTAAGCCAGGAATCTGAACATCTAAACAGGACTGATCCATTTCGAGGTTCAACGTCAGCCGGTCAGTAAACCTTGCTTTTTGAATGTTCATATATTGCTGAATCACCATCACTTCATCTTGAAGCGTAACGGATTTGTCTAACCACTTTAAGTTGTATCTCAATAGACCAGCCACACTTACAAGTAGATCACTCGTTTCTTCTGATCCTTCCAAATAAGCCTTTTTCGATAGGGTATTAAGCGTATTAAATAGAAAGTGCGGGTTGATCTGGCTTTGCAGATTCTTAAGCTGACTCTCTTGCAATAGAAGCTTGCTTTGCTGAAGTTCATGCTCTAGCTGCGCATTCTGCTGTATTTCCTGAAACAAATTATTGATATTGATGCGCATTCGGTTAAAGGTTTGAGCTAGAAATGAGATCTCATCATTTGAATCAACTTTGATCTCTTTGTCAAACTTTCCTGCAGACAGCTCGTTCGCTGCACGTGTTAACTGCTGCACCGGTCTTGTGATACTTAAACTAAACCAATACGTAATCACGAGTAACAGCAGTGTGATCAGAAGCATCAGCCAGATTCCTAGTTTCTTAAATTCAGCAGACTGATCGATGATGCCTCGATAAAAAACGTCGTAAGTCTTCAGCTCTGTGTCGATCAATGTAAGCGTCATTTCTGATATATATTTGGAAAGACGCGTCGCTTCTGTAAATTCTTTGTTTGATGTCTCGGTGTCAGATTCCGCATAGAACATCAGAGAACGATCTGTTGTTTCAATTAAACTATCAATAAGATTCATATAATTCATGAGTGCAAATTCATTTTCTGAGTTTCTTAGTTTTCCGATTTCCAATTTCGCCATGTTAAGTTTATCTTTGCTTTTATCAAGGTTATCCAAATGTTTCTCTGACGGTTCAAGCAAGTAGTTATTAAGGTCTGTAACCACTTTTTGACTCGTACTCGTCACTTCATTCATGCTTAAATAACGTTGTAAGATGTCATTGTATTGATTTTGCGTTTTCTGATTATAGTATGTAAGCGCTATCCAAATAATGGCCATGATGATCAGAACGACTGATGCAAGCATCCATATTTTTTTCTGTATTCTGTTCATCTCTCGTCCATCGCCTTTATCATTCGAATTTCACTGGAATAACCATCCGCATCAAGAGGAACGGTTTCGTTCTTCAGCCATTGCATCAAAACATCCACGCTTTTTCTTCCCATCATCTCGGGTGACTGCTCAATCACACCATCCAACTTTTTTTGGTTAAGCAAGGTCATCGATTCTGATCCATCATCAAAAGAATAAATAAAATAAGGCTCTACCTGTCCGCGTCTACCAATCTCCTGAATCATAGCTCCTGCCGTATTGGCGTTCACGGCAATAAATCCATCCGCATCGGGATACTGATTCAAAAGGTCTCTTGTTTTTGCAATAACTTGCTCTCTCGTCTCAGGTGTTTCTGCATAAATCGTCTTTATGTTCGGGAAGCTTTGAAGCACCTCTTTAATGCCTGAAAGCCGCTCTTCCTGATAGTACTCTTTTTGGCTATCACTTAATAAAATAACTTGCCCAACTTGTCCCATGTCAGACAACATGAGTTTAGCGATCATCATTCCTGCTAAGTGCTGATTTGACCCAACATATGTTTTCCGAAGACTTTCTGTTTTAGGTACGTCATTTCCAACCGTAACGATAGGAATGCCATAAAAGGCCGCTTTTACTTTCGTCAATTCTTTAAAACGATCTGTATCAAGTCCTTGCACGATGATGCCATCTACTTTTGACTGAATAGCAACCTCGAGCTTCTTTAAAAAATCATCTTGGTTCTTGCCGTAGCTTCCCCATACTTCAAGGCTTGCCCCGCTTTTTTGAGCTTGTTGTTCCGCACCATTTCCAACCTTATCCCAGGGGTATCCAATTCTTGCGTGATAAGAACAATACGAAAAGAATCTGCTTTCTGAGTAGAAGCTGCAGGCAGTTTCCAGTCGGTTCGAAACGCTTTTTGTGCCGTTAAAAATGTGAAATAACTTAGGAAGATACATATAAAACTTAGAAAGATTATCCCAGCTTTGCGCAAGTGAAGTATCCCCTTTTTTTTCCGAAAATTTACTAATCTTATTTTATCATAAGAAACTTGATGCAGACGCTAACCTCATTACCAATTATAGGTATATGTTAGGCGTTTAAGAGTTAAAAAAGTGAAGACACCTTTTAGCACGATGTCTCCACTTTTTTTACAAACTTTGTTCCGATTTTGGCTATCCTCTCTTTTTACGCGTCATCACATCAAACAATACAGCGGCAACCAACACGCCACCTCTAATCATGTACTGCATGGAAACCCCAACACCAAGAAGGTTCATCCCGCTTGATAAAGAAGCCATAACAATGGCACCGATGATGGCACCCGTTACTTTTCCAACACCACCCGCGGAAGAAACACCACCCACATAGGCTGCTGCGATGGCATCAAGCTCAAAAAGCGTTCCTGCTGTTGTCGTAGCCGATTGAAGACGCGAAGTAAATAGAATACCAGAGAGTGCAGCAAGCATTCCCATAGAACCAAACACCATGTACGTAATCTTATTTACATTGATTCCGCTTAGATGTGCAGCTTCTGGGTTACTTCCTACTGCATAAATGTGACGGCCAAGTACCGTTTTCGTCGTTAAGAAATGGTACGCCACAACGACAAGAAGCATGATCACAACCGTCCAAGAAAAGCCGTTATAACCTGCTAGAATCCAAGTTACATAGGCGATGATCGCTGAAACAAAAACGAGTTTGAACGTAAAGATTCCTTTAGATACAACTTCGAACTGATATTTAATCTTGTTGCGGCGCGTAGAGATCTCGCTATAAATATAAATTAAGATAGATAGTAGACCTAGGATTAGAGATAAAAGATGCAAACCGTTTACGATCATAAGGGATGGAATAAATCCGTTGCCGATCGCGTTGAACGCATCGTCTTTGATAATAATCGTTCCCGTTTTCTCCGTTACTTGTAATAGCGCACCGCGGAAGATCAACATCCCTGCAAGCGTAGCAACGAACGATGGGATTGCGTATTTTGCGATCAACAAACCGTTAAACAGACCAATAACGATTCCAAGCAGCAGGATCACCGGAATCGTCACATAAATAGGCAGCCCCATCTTTGTTAAAAGGATGGCCGTGATCGCACCAAGAAATCCTGCTGCGAACCCTATTGATAGATCGATATGACGAATAACGATGACGAGTGTCATTCCTACTGCTAATACAGCGATATAACCAGTAGAATCTAATAGATTACTAATATTACGAGATGACATGAACAGCCCATCCGTCATGATGGAGAAGGTAAGCATAATCACAAACAAAGCGATATACATCCCATAATCACGGATATTCTCTTTCACTAACGTTCTTGCTTCATTGATAAATTCCATGGCATTAACCCCCTATTGCGTTGCAAGCTTCATGATGTTTTCTTGATTGGCTTCTTCAATCGGCAGCTCACCTTTCATTCTTCCTTCAGCCATAATGTAGACACGATCACTCATTCCGAGTACTTCACCAAGTTCAGAAGAAATCATGATGATACTCATGCCCTCGCTGATTAATTTGTTCATAATCGTATAGATCTCAAACTTGGCACCTACATCGATACCACGAGTTGGTTCATCCAGAATTAATAGCTTCGGCCCAACGAACAACCACTTTCCGAGCGATACCTTCTGCTGATTTCCTCCACTCAAGTTACCGACCGTTTGCTCTAGTGAGGATGCTTTAATATACATGGACCGCTTGTATTCTGTTGCTCTTTTTACCTCTTCATTCTCGTTGATGATGCCTTTATCAGCGACTTCGTTAAGATTGGCAGCTGTTATGTTGTTCTTAATATCTTGAATGAGAAACAGCCCGTCACCTTTTCGGTCTTCTGTTACGTAAGCAATGCCTGACTTAATCGCGTCACTTGTATGTTTGAACGTTTTTTTCACACCTGAGACTTTAAGCTGTCCTTCTAGTTTGTAATTTTTCGGATTACCAAACACACTCAGTGCAAGCTCGGTTCGTCCAGAGCCCATAAGTCCAGCAATTCCGACGATTTCTCCTTTTTTTACATGAAAATCGATATCTTTTAAAACATGTCTAGCAAGCTCAGAACTATACGCAGACCAATTGTTCAGTTCTAGTATCGTTTCACCGATCTTCTTATGGGGTCTTTTCGGATAAATATCATCAATATCCCGTCCGACCATATTTTTGATGATCATGTTTTCAGAGATTTCACCGTTGTAACCATCGAGCGTACAGATTGTTTTGCCATCACGCAGGACCGTCGCTTGGTCGGCAATGGATATGACTTCTTTCAGTTTGTGGGAAATCATAATACTCGTGATGCCCTGTTTCTTCAGCTCACCTAGAAGTTTCAACAAGTTCTCACTGTCATCTTCATTCAGTGCAGCGGTCGGTTCATCTAAAATAAGCAGCTTAACGTCTTTACTTAACGCTTTGGCGATTTCCACCAACTGCTGCTTTCCTACACTCAAGTCCTTTACGAGTGTTTCAGGATTCACGTCGAGCCCCACCCGCTTCAGCATTTTCTTAGCCTCGGCAATTGTCTGGTTCCAATCCACCAAGTTTCCACGTTTAACCTCGTTACCGACAAAAATATTTTCATAAACCGTGAGATCCGGAAACAAAGCTAGCTCCTGATAGATGATAACGATACCGGTTTGAACACTGTCACTGATCTTATTGAACTGCTGAACACTTCCTTCAAACACGATGTCTCCTTCATACGTTCCATAAGGATAAACACCACTCAGTACTTTCATAAGCGTGGATTTCCCTGCTCCGTTCTCTCCGATCAAGCAGTGTATCTCGCCTTTTCTTACTTTAAAATTTACATTGCTGAGCGCTTTCACTCCGGTAAACGATTTGGAGATCTCGTTCATCTCCAAAATATATCCGCTCATCATGATCCCTCCAATTAGCCACTCCACTGACTTCATTGTGAAAAATAGTGATAGACGTAGAATCTATCACTATTTCTCGTCCTGCTATTTTCTTATTCAAGCCCTGTAAAATCGTCGGCTTTATAATAATCAGAATCGATAAGTTCTTTCTTCACGTTGTCTTTGTTTACAACGATTACGTTCGTTTGTTTTGCTTTTACTTCAACGTGTCCATTGTCATAAGAACCTGTTGTTTCTGGCTTCTTCTCATCAAGGATCTCAACTGCCATTCCCATTGCATCCTTAACAAGTGTACGAACATCCTTAAAGACAGTCATCGATTGTTTGCCATCAATGACATATTGAATAGAAGCTTTCTCTGCATCCTGACCTGTTACGAGGTAGCTAGAAACCGCGCTGTCTGAACCAAACACATCTGCGATCGAACGAGCTGTTCCATCGTTTGGAGCAAGAATTGCAACATCACCTTTTAAGTCTGCCTTAGCAGCCGTCAAATGAGTTTGAGCTTTGTTCTTCGCTTCGTTTGCATCCCAGTTCGTTGTAACTTGGCCGATAATCTTGCTCAGCTCATCGCGAGAAAGTTCAGCTTTGTCTTTTAAAGCTTCAGCTTCACTAGAGTTAGCGATCTTAAATGTACCGTCAGCAATCTTAGGTTGAAGAACTTTCCAAGCTCCTTCAAAGAATAGAAATGCGTTGTTGTCAGAAGCCGCTCCAGCATAAAGGTAAAGCGGTGTGTTAGATCCTTTAGCGTTGTCGATCAAGTATTGCCCTTGCGCGGCACCAACTGCCAAGCTGTCAAACGTTACATAATAATCAACTGCGTCTGTATTCGTGATCAAACGATCATACGCGATAACCGTGATGTCATCCTTTTTCGCTGCTTCTACTGCTGCAGCTGCTGCATCCCCATCTTGCGGACAGATGATAAGAACATCGATTCCTTTGTTGATCAATGTTTCAACGTTTTCTTTTTCCTTTGCAGAAGATCCTTGGCTGAATAAGATCTCAGTCGTGTAATCTGTCCCTTTTAAAGCATCCTTAAATCTTTGCTCGTCCTGCACCCATCTTGGCTCATCTTTCGTAGGTAAGACGATCCCCACGCTTACCTCGCTATTGCTGTCACTGCAACCAGCTGCAACAAGCATAAGCATGACAACAGCCAGCATCAGAGATAGAAATTTACTTTTCTTCATCATTAGTTCCCCCTTTAAAAGTACTTACAAGGTAATTATAGCTACGAAAAAAGAAGGTTTGAAAGCGCTATCATTAGCACTTTTTTAACATCGTCTATACTTTTTTAACTAAGGGTATGTAGTTTGGATATTAATTCGGGAAAAAAGAGCTTATCTACCAGAGGAGATGTAGTGAAGGAGGGGTGTTCCTAAGAAAGACATTTTTATGTGAATGTGCGTTTGGGGAAAACGCTCAAATATATATTCACGTTAATTTCAATAATTTCACATTAGCCATGTTTTCAAGTGACTAACAGCAATCACTCACCACTAACATGATTTCCGACAAACAAGAAAAGACAGCACCATATTTAATGATGCTGTCTTTATCGTGTTTTTCATTATTTGGCATTCTCATCAGGCTGATGAATGCCGAAAATATTACCTTCTGTATCTATGTAGTATCCTTGCCAAGCCATACCTGGCAGTGCGTACTTTGGCATCGCCACTTTTCCGCCTTGCTCCAAAATCTTTGCTTCTGTTTCATCATAGCTTTCAACACCCATCGTACAAGTAAATCCATTTAATGCTTGATTCGGTTCAGGCGGCGGGCTCTGACGCTGCATGAGTGCCCCATTGATTCCCATATCTTTGTCGTCCCCAGTCACTGCACCATAATAAGGCATTCCGGCAAATTCACTCCAATCTTGAAATGACCAGCCAAACACCTCACCGTAAAACTTCATTGCCCGCTCCATATCATCCACATGAATTTCAAAATGCACTAATCTGCCCATGAGTAACCTCCTGATTTTTTATAATAAAACCACTTATGTCATTCCATACACTTCGTCAAAATACCTTTAAACCAAAAAACTAAGTCAAGAAAAAAAGGCACCGTCAACGCTTAAACAACGCTTCAGGTGCCTTTTATTATGCTGCTTTTTGAATGTTAATTTCTTTTCCTTCTTTACGCCATTCTTTATACTCTGCTGCTGCTGTAAAGAGTACGTCAGTTGATGAATTTAATGCTGTTTCGAAAGAATCTTGTAAAACACCGATGATAAAGCCGACACCAACTACTTGCATCGCCACATCACCTGGGATACCGAACAAACTACAAGCAAGAGGAATTAACAACAACGATCCGCCAGCAACCCCTGAAGCGCCACACGCACATACAGCGGATAGAACACTTAGAAGAATAGCCGTTCCTAGATCAACCTGAATGTTTAGGGTATGAACCGCTGCAAGCGTTAAAACAGAAATCGTAACCGCTGCACCTGCCATATTGATCGTTGCTCCTAATGGGATAGATACAGAGTAATTATCCTTGTCCAAACCAAGTTTCTCACATAACTTCATGTTAACAGGAATGTTGGAAGCGGAGCTACGTGTAAAGAATGCTGTAATTCCACTTTCTTTCAAGCATTTGAATACAAGCGGATAAGGATTTTGTCTGATTGCTGCGAAAACAATAAGTGGATTCACAACCAACGCAACAAATAACATACAACCAATTAAAAGTCCTAGCAATTTGCTATAACCCAATAATGATTCAATACCGTTTGACGTAATCGATTCAACGACTAACCCCATGATTCCTAGCGGTGCTAACTTAATAACCCATGTCACCAATTTAGCTACAGCATCAGAAACATTTGAAATCATCGTTTTTGTCGTTTCCTGTGCACTTCTTAAAGCAAGTCCTAAAAGCACTGCCCATGCCAAGATTCCGATATAGTTCGCGTTAACTAAAGCATTGAATGGATTATCAACAACGTTCATCAGCAACGTTTTAAGTACTTCGACAACACCACCCGGAGGGGTTACACCTTCTGCTCCCTTTCCAAGTGTAAGACCTACTGGGAAGATAAAACTTGCTATAACAGCTGTTAATCCAGCCAAGAATGTACCTAAAAGATAAAATAAAATAATGGCTTTCATGTTCGTCTGATGGCCCGCTTTATGTTGAGCGATCGCCGACATAACCAAGAATAATACCAAAACAGGTGCGATTGCTTTTAAAGCACCTACAAATAATGAGCCAAAAATAACAACAGGTTTTGCTGCTTGCGGAATCGTTACAGCTAGGATAATACCAACAATCAATCCTATAAAGATCTGTTTAACAAGACTTAACTGATTCCACTTTTTCAGTATACGTTTCATAGATGTCATCACCAATCTAGTTAGAATTGTAAAGCTGTTTATCTGAATAAACCTGTAGCAAAATACGTCTTTTTAACAGATAGGAATAGGGAAGTAAATAAAATTTAATCCACCTGGAAAAGACAATTGTCCTTCTATTAAGTAGTATTATAGTGAGTATTTCGACTTAATACAATGTATTTATAAAAGTTGTAATTATTAGAATATTTTGATAATATTTGCGAGTTTGTTTTACTAGAATAAAACCTCAGGATATTATTCCTGAGGTCGGTCGTTCACATTTGAATTGCTTTGAAAAGCGTCATTAAATACCAACAGCATCAAAGCCTTCGTTTACTGCTGTTACTTCTGAACTTCCTGTTCCATAAAGATCTGTTGCAGCTTGTACAATCGCTTGCCGCGCTTCGCTAAAATTAGAATTCGATGTTAAATAAACTGATAAAGCGCGATAATAAATTTTACCTAATTTTTCTCTTCCAAGTTCCTGACCAATCAGATAGGCAGCATGATTCGTAATAGAAGAGTTCACATGTACACCGCCATTATCTACTGAAAGCGGCATGTTATAATATTCATCCATATGAGCAGGATAGACACCACTGCCATAAGCTGCTCTTTGCGGATTGCTTACGACCACACTGTTCGGGTCGCTTAAGCTACGCAATCTTGTCACACCATCTGCTTTTGCTGCTGGTGCCATGATGTCCTCGCCCATTTCCCAATCACTATCATCAACGAGTGCACCAAAAACGTCAGCGAACGATTCATTGAGTGCTCCAGATTGGTTACGGTATGCTAGATTCGCTGTATGCGTGATCACACCATGTGTCATTTCATTGGCCGCAACATCAAGGCCTGCGGATAATGGGATGAAAAATTCACCGTCACCATCTCCATAAGCCATATAACTTCCATTCCAGAATGCATTGTTGTAATCGACTCCCATGTGTACATATGAATTAATCGCCATGCCCTCTCCATCTAAAGAATTCCGGCCATGCTCATTCAAATAATACTCATAAACTTTTTCAGAATTATAGTGTGCGTCAACAGCCGCTCGATCATAGTCACTCCTAAAGGATGCAGAATTCCCCGTATAAATTTTATCATTACTAGAGTCCCAATCACTTGTAGCATCATACGTAAAGATTCCTTCAAGATTCTCATGAGAGTAATCTGCTAAAGCAAACCTCGTTCCAGATTTCGGCTCTTTCACTCGGGTAATATGTAGTTTTCTGTGTTCACCATTAACGCCAAGCCCAGATCCTGTTTGTGTCTTATGTTCCTCAGCATGCATGAGCCCATTATATTGGTCGATAACTTTTCCTGTCTTAGCATCTACAAATACAAACCAGTTCCCAGGTTCTTCACCCATGAAGTTAACGTTTATTTTATAAGCGGTATGATTTTTCTTTTCAAAAGGATAAATAACAAGCTCAGTTGTTGGTTCATACGTTAGTTCTTGTGGGGCATTAACCGACGATAAGGCAGCTTGAAGCGCATCATTTTGGCTTATGGTAGGAGTGATGTCTACAAGTTTGTCCACAAGAGTCTGATTGGTTTTTCCATTTACCGATACGATCTCATGATTTTTGTTAAAATGGGCAATGACTTCAGATCCTTCTACAGGAATCCCATTGACTGCCTGATTAAAGCGGACATGAGTCATGCCTAGTTCATCTTTTTGTACATCTTTTACTTTTAGATTCTTCTCCGGACTTTGAATTCCAGTTTTATCTTGATTTTCCTTTAAATAATTTAGTGCGTTTGAAGAACTGCTGGAGGAAAACTTCTCTGCATTTCGTTCCTTTACAAAGAAAGGTACACTCGCTTTCTCATTCCATTCCTTAGATGCTTGTACACTGTTAACCTTGCTAGAATCTACCGGCTGAGCCAAAACATTCATTGGAATAGAACCTACCAGTAAGGCAGATGACAGAATGACAGGAGCAATAAGCTTTTTCTTCACAATTTGTTACCTCCTATTAATTGGATAACTTCATTATAAAGAATAGAGGGTCTATTTAAATGAATAATAAGAATTATTTTAATATTCATACTAATAGGCTTATTTAAACGTTAGATATAATCTACCAAACGGAAATTGTTATAAATCCCCTCGCTTAATTCATATAAAAAGAAGGAATAATGGGGACTTTTCCCGCATACTCCTTCTGGATTCAAAAATATTTATTCTGATTTTAATCTTAGTAAATGTATATGGGCTACAATACTTTAGCCCTAACTTTGTAAAAATTCTATTAGTTCATTTAGTGCTAATCAGATTCAATAACCCGTGCCACTTCATGTCCGCATTTCTTACACTTGCCTTTTAGAACAATTCCAAATGAAGCATCTTCAATCGTAAAACTTTCAATCGTTGTGACACCTGAACAATTCGTACAAAAGACATTATTAATAAGCCGACTTCTAATCTCTTTAGGAATAGAAAGCCATCTTTTATTGGCCTCCATATTAAAACCTCTTCATTTATTTAATAAAAAAACAGATATGCAAATGATTTTCTACAAGCTAGCAAGATAGTACATTCAAAACTAAAACTGTTTCCAATGTCCTTCTGAGATCACTTCGACCTCTCCATCGATCACTTTGATGGCGGTATCATCGTTGATAGCATACGCTGGTCCCTGTATCTCTGATGCCCATCGTTCCGCTGCTGCCATGGTGTTTCCCGGTAGCATCTCGTGATCAACATGTGGGAAGATAGAAAAATCGACAAACCCAAGTGTTTGATCCTCACCGCTCGGTGGAGTCCAGCCAACGAAGAATTCTCCAATACTAGGTGCCATCACCATGCTTCCTGCGCTCATTCCTACATACACCGCGCGAAGCGACGGCAAGAGCTCTGCCAGCCCTGATTGCTGCATCCAGTGGTACAGGTAAAGAGCATCACCGCCCGACACCAACAGAACGTCCGTCTCCTGTACGAGCGGCACCCAGCGCTCTTCATCGATGCTTGGCAGCGCTGTGAGCTCCAACACACCTACTGACTTCCATCCTAGGTTAACCATAGGATTCTCTTCTTTCCCGCTGATGAATTCCCACGCTTTCACGCCTGGTCCCACCCATGGATGTCCGTACATTGCGGTAGGTATACACAGAGCATTGCAGTCAGCAATCGGCTTGTCCAACATATCAACGAGCGCCTCATGTATGCTTTTGTTATTCACGCCTCCCGATGTGAGCAGTAATTTCATAACGTAACTCCTCCTTACTTTTACCATGAATGTATCTATAATTCTACAAAAGCTGTCACCTTCCTCTTATAGACCGTGTGGAGTTGCTTTTTGACTCAGGTATTACTTCATATAATTCTCAACTAATTCAAAGCATCTCTTCTCTGTAAGATTGTTTATCGTTCTTACATATTCGTATGGCTCCAATGTACCGCCTTCATATTTAAGAGATTCCTTTTTAGCTATATTTTCTCTATTGATTAGCCATTCACGTTGTTCTTTTCTTAATTGGTTCATCTCTTCTTTATTGAGTTGCTTCTCTAGTACTCCATAAATTTCGTTTAACATGTCATCTAATAGTTCGTATGCATCCCCTTCTACTTTCTTCAAAGCGAATGTTGTATCATCTACTGGATTTTTTCTCATCTCTTCTACTTTATTCTTCGTCTCTTCCCATTTTTGAAGATATTTTTCTTTTGTACTTTCCTTAGTTTCAGAAGCATCTCTCTGAGACATATCTACCTTTTCAGTAGTATGATCACTTCCTGAAGCTTTTTCGATATCATCTTTATTTGAAGAATCTGCACCTGATTTTTGAGTTGATTTATCATTTTTTGATTCTTTATCCGTTGATTCATTTAACGGATTGATCAAATTTCCGCATGCAGCTACGATAACGAGCAGAACGGTTACAACAATGATTAACAACTTCCGATTATTTTTCATAATAAGCTACCTCCTTATGTAGTAAACTAGCAGTTGTTAGCTTCACCTTAACATAAATTACCTCTTAATGAATTTCATGGACTCAAATCAAAAAAAACAGCATGTACCGATAAGGTCTCATACTGTTTTTCACTCTATCTCTTTATTCTTTTAAAAATTATTAATGATCTATTTGATCTAGCAATGCTCTCACTTCATCAGTTGATTTCGTGTTCATCAACTGATTTCGCAATTCAGCAGCTCCAGGGAACCCTTTTACGTAGATTTTGAAAAAGCGATGAAGCCCTGTGATAGAACGAGGCACTTCTTCCGCGTATTGATCCTGAAGATCCAGCTGCAGTCTTAACAGATCAAGATATTCTTGACTGCTGTGCTCTCTTGGCTCTTTTTCAAAAGCAAAAGGATTTTTAAAGATCCCACGTCCGATCATTACGCCATCAATACCGTATTTTTCAGCAAGCTCCAGCCCGACTTGACGGTCTGGAATGTCTCCATTGATCGTTAACAGCGTATCTGGTGCAATTCGGTCACGCAGCTTTTTAATTTCAGGAATGAGCTCCCAATGAGCATCTACAAGACTCATTTCCTCTCTTGTGCGTAGATGAATTGAGAGGTTTGCAATATCCTGCTCTAAGATATGCGTAAGCCACGCTTCCCACTCGTCGATTTCTTTAAAACCAAGTCGTGTTTTCACGCTAACAGGCAGTCCGCCAGCTTTAGCCGCCTGAATTAATTCTGCAGCTACGTCTGGACGCAGAATAAGGCCACTTCCTTTTCCTCTTTGTGCGACATTCGGTACAGGGCAGCCCATATTAATGTCGATTCCTTTAAAGCCCATTTCTTTCATGCCAATACTCATTTGTCGGAAGTATTCAGGGTTATCTCCCCATATATGTGCCACCATCGGCTGTTCGTCTTCTGTAAACGTCAAACGACCGCGGACACTTTTTAAGCCCTCTGGATGACAATAGCTATCCGAGTTTGTAAACTCTGTAAAAAACACATCCGGTCGCCCAGCTTTACTTACGACATGACGAAAAACAACATCTGTCACATCCTCCATTGGAGCAAGTACAAAAAATGGACGCGGTAGATCTCGCCAAAAATTATCTATCATTGATGCTCAAATCCTCTCACTATAATGCAACTTCAAAATCCCGGTAAAATAAATATTCTTTTACACTTAT
Source organism: Fictibacillus norfolkensis (assembly GCF_014836645.1). Classification (GTDB taxonomy): domain Bacteria; phylum Bacillota; class Bacilli; order Bacillales; family Fictibacillaceae; genus Fictibacillus; species Fictibacillus norfolkensis. The sequence goes on along the minus strand of NZ_JACSQM010000006.1, from coordinate 50,072 downwards.
ATCATGACTGCTAACTGAATTTCAATCTCTGTACAATTTATAATTTATGGAAAATGAAGAGCCTCATTCAACAAGGAATAAGGCTCTTCACGTTAAAAACGTTCAAGTTTCGCCACTGCTTCAACATGTGTCGTCTGAGGAAACATATCAACAGGCTGAACTTCTACTGTTTTGAATCCGCCATCTGCTAATATGCGCAGATCACGTGCTAGTGTGGCTGGATTACAGCTCACATAGACAACACGCTTCGGTTTCATTTCAATAATGGTCTTCAATAACTCCTCGTCGCAGCCTTTTCGTGGTGGATCGACAACGATCACATCTGGCGTGACGCCTTGCTTCTTCCACTCTGGAATCACATCTTCTGATTTACCAACAGCAAACTCAGCGTTATGAATGTTATTTAACTCAGCATTGCGGCGCGCGTCTTCAATCGCTTCTGGTACGATTTCTACACCGTACACTTTTTTTGCTTTTTGAGCGAGGAACAGGGAGATCGTCCCGATTCCGCAATACGCATCGATGACCGTCTCATCCCCGTTCAGTTCAGCATATTGTAACGCTTGATCATAAAGCACCTTCGTCTGGTCCGGATTGATCTGATAAAACGAACGAGCTGAGATGGCAAACTTGATGTCGCCGATAAAATCGTAAATATATTCAGCACCCCACAGCACTCGTGTTTCTTCACCAAAAATCACGTTCGTACGTTTTGAGTTCACATTTTGTACGATCGATTTGATCTCAGGCAGTGCGTTATGAATATCTTCTACTATCTTCTTACGCTGCGGCAGTTCTTGTCCGTTCGTTACGAGTACAATCATCAAATCGCCTGTCGTTTTCCCGTATCGCGCAATGATATGACGCAGGATGCCTTTATGTTTTTCTTCATTATAAGCACTGATGTTGTACTGATTCACGATTTCTTTCACCGCTTGTACCGCGTCGTCGTTCGTACCCCCCGTGATAATACAGCTATCCATCTCTACGATCTCATGACTGCGTTTTTGGTAAAAACCTGTGATGATGCGGCCGTTGCGTTCACCTACAGGTACTTGCGCTTTGTTTCGATAACGCCACGGTTCTTCTCCCATGCCAAGTGTCGAGAGTACTGGTACGTCTTCTAACTTTCCGATTCTCGTTAGCACGTCTTCTACTAACTTGCGTTTATACTCCAGCTGTCCTTCATAAGATAGATGCTGAAGCTGACAGCCTCCACACCATTTATAGATTGGACAAGGCGGATCAACACGTTCAGGGCTCTCTTCGATCAGTTCTTCTAAACGTCCAAAACCGAATCCCTTTTTCACACCAATAACCTTAATCTTCGCACGCTCGCCAGGCAATGTATTCGGCACAAACAAAGTAAACCCATTCACACGAGCAACTCCTGCTCCCTCATGGGTTAAATCCACTATATCTACTTCATAACTCTCATTCTTATGAACAGGCAAATCAGCCTTTGTCATTGTCATCGTCCCTTTTTGTCACATATGCTTTTCTGATTGTAGCATAACTGTTAGTGGACACCAAATGCTTACAAGGATAAAAAACTAAAAAAGAACACCAAGCAAATTTGCTTAAAGTGTTCTTAGAATGATTGGTTTATGGTTTGAGTCGCTCTTTTGGTACAAGCAATTCAAAATGATGGTGTAGATTTTCAAACTCACCTGGCAGGATTCCGCCAAGCTCTCCATCTAAGTTGATCTGCATCTTTTCGCGTGGCGTTACTTTTACACGCTTTGCCTTCTTATAGATCACATGGTCATCATGGATGTGTTCGCCGCGGATTGCAAGAGATGCAATACGTACAAACTCTGCAAGGTTTGTTTTCTTCAAGATGATCACATCAAAAAGACCGTCATGAAACTCTGATGATGGAGCAAGCTTCTCAAATCCTCCAACAGAATTTGTGTTAGCCACTAGGAAGAGCATGATTTCGCCTTCGTATTTTTCTTTATCATCGAATTCAATCTCTACGTACGTAGGACGAATCGATGGCAGCATCTCTATTCCTTTTAAGAAATACGCCAGCTGTCCGATCATCGTCTTAAGCTTGCTTGGCACTTCATACGTTAGCTCTGTTATACGACCGCCACCTGCGATGTTGATGAAGAACCTGTCGTTAACTTTACCGATATCAACAGGCATATGTACACCACCGCATAGAACGTCGCAAGCTCCTTCAATCGTACGCGGCACACCTACTGCACGTGCAAAGTCATTCGTTGTTCCCGCTGGAATAATTCCTAGCATTGGGCGATCTTCGAGTCCTGCTAATCCATTAACAACTTCATAGATCGTTCCGTCTCCACCAGCTGCGATAACGAGGTCGAAGCCTCTTTCCCCTGCTGCACGTGCAGCGCGAGTCGCGCAACCTTCTTCCGGTGTTGTGGCATGACAAGACGTTTCATAACCTGCATTTTCAAGTCTGTCTAAAATATAAGGAAGTTGTTTTTTTACCGTTTCTCTTCCCGAACTTGGATTATATATTAGTCGAGCTCGTTTCATATCTTTCACCTTCATTGTTTGACTTCTTTTAAAAGTTTTAACCTAAATTTGTTTGTTGTATAACTGCAAAAAACAGCCCACTGCCGGACTGCTTCTGTCGATTCCTCTTATATTATAGTGATACCTGTCTTAAATTGCAAAGCTGTTATCTGCCAGTATGTGTTAAAATTGTGTCCAAATTGTAGGGGGTCTGTCCCGGGGTCAGACCCCGGGACAGACCCCCTAAAGGATTTCTTTACCATTTTATAGAATTATACATTTAGCACAACTTAAGAGATGAACAAGCTTCATCTCTTTCTTGATTCGCATATATAAGGAATAACAACATACGGTTAACGAGTAACATCACTACTTTAAGGAGGTGCTTCTATGTTTTGGCTATACATTTTAGGACCTGTAGCCGCGGTATTCTTACTAGCCGCAATCGTAAACTGGAGAACAAGGCTAAAGTACAGAAGGCATAACTACAAATACGAGCTTGAAGAGCATGTTAGTGATCAGAACAAAATCAATAATGCAGCTGCCTGGAACGCTTCCCAACATAATCACCATTCTGGCGGTGGCAACGGTGGTGGTGGCGGATTTTAAAAGACGGAATTTCACTTCCGTCTTTTTTTATTGGCTGTCTTCTTAAAGATTGTTTCTTCTGAACCTTAAATATTTAATTCTTTGACCGTTAATTGAATTGTAAGATGCAAGACTCTCAACTGGGACAGGTAGGCAGTTTAGGCACTTAAAAGCGAAACGTACAAATATGGCTCACCGCTTGCCCGCGTAAAGCGAGCATCTGGAACAAAGGTTACGAAAACAACCTGTTTATTTTATAGTAATCTTTTTTCCAATAAATGACTTAAATTTAAAAAAGTAAAATAAATTATTTCAAAATTATGACATTTAGTTTACAATTATTTCTAGGTGTGATGAATTTATTGAATTGAGGTGTAAACATGTATTTTTCGATTAACAGTTATCTCAGGCGATTAAGGTCTACGATTCTAGGTATTTTAATCATTAGCATTCTACCGGCTGTTTTGTTTGGCATTAATACACAGCTATCAGAGCAAGTTTACGTATATTCATTAAAAGGCTTAAATGTAACAAGAAACATCTTTCCTGAAATATACAGTCAGTTTTTTTACTCCATGACGATCTTCTTTACTGCCCTTCTTATCGGTCTGCTTGTTTCACTCACTTTAACGTTTATTACTACTTTGCTGCCCAGATTTCTACAACGAATGATCTATGGTCTCTTGACCCTATTTGAATCACTACCTGATCTATTTATTGTCGTGCTTTTGCAAGTATGTATAGTAGCTCTTTATAAAAAAACAGGTCTTCTGATACCTTTTTATAACGATTATAACAATCCCATTTATTTGCTGCCTATCTTGGTACTTTCAATCGTTCCAACGATTCAATTGTATAAGATCACACTTCTATTAATGAGAGAAGAGCAACATAAGCCATATGTAACGGTAGCGAGAGCAATGGGATTGAGCCGCTTCTACATAACATTAAAGCATGTGTTCAGAAACATTTTGACGAGTTTATTACAGTATGCAAAAACTATTTTTGTATTTATGCTTTCTAACCTATTTATTGTCGAATATGTTTATAACCTCAATGGAATTATGAGCTTATTGATGATTACGCGGGGAGCTGCTTTCTTGGTAACCGCATTATTCATCGCAGTTCCATTTTCCATCTTGTTTGAGCTCGCTGATAACTACAACGCATCAGTAAATAAACAACTAAAGGAGAAAAACGCAGCATGATTTTAAAATTAGCTAAACAGCCACAATTAATTATTGGTCTGACGTTTATCTCGAGTATCCTCGTCTTTAGTTTTTTTTGGACTGATATTTTACAAGTAGAAAAAACTGAAGCTTTAAAACTCATGGATTTTATGTATGACGATGAAGGAAAAATCATCGATCATATACCCTATTCTCCATCCGAAGTTCCCCCATTCGGTACAGATTTATATGGAAAACAACTTTTTTATCAAATAATCGATGGAGCGAAATATACCATATTAATCGCTTTTGTTATTGCGTTCCTTCGAATAGTAGTTTCAGTAGGGATCACACTTATTAATCCAAGAGCTAATTATGCGTTTTTGGATGATCTTATTTCAGCAACACTAACGATACCTACTACAATCATAGCTTATATCTTTATGAACACCTTATTGATTAAATCGTCAATGGACGGAAAAAGTACCAACGAACTAATATTTCTTCAATGTCTCGTTTTAATAGGGATTGGCATACCTCCATTAATCTCAACTTTCACTAGGGAGATCAGAGGGATTCTAGACAAAGACTATATTAATAACACGTTTGCAATTGGAGCACGGAAATCTTATGTGTATTACAAACATGTACTTCCCGAGTTATCCACTCGCCTTATCCTTATATTCGCACAACAGATGATTCAAGTATTAATTCTACTGGCACATTTAGGTGTTTTAGCCATTTTTATTGGAGGCGCACAAACACTAGTTTTGGGGGATCCAATGAATACTGTGCTACAAGATATCCCAATAGCTGGTGAATGGGCAGGAATAATCGGCATGTCATTTACCAAACTTCAGGCAGCGCCATGGATTATATTGATTCCGCTTTCTTGTTTTGCTGTTACAATACTCGCGTTAAACTTAATTATTCAAGGCATTCAAAATAGTGTAGAAGAAACTCAAAAACTCTAAAAGGAGGCGTACGAAATGAATCAGCATGTTTTACAGATAAAAAATTTACATGTTTCTTTTAACAAGAAGAAAAACAAGAGTATTGCTGTCAATGATGTAAGCCTTCAAGTAGAAAAAGGGCAAACCGTTGCTTTAATCGGAGAATCTGGTTCAGGAAAGAGTATGACATCCTTGTCTGTTCTTAATCTATTACCGGTTAACGGTAAAGCTGAAAGAGGATCCATTACATTCAATGGAATAGACTTGCTAAAGCTTACCGAAAAACAGATGCGAAAGATAAGAGGAAATGAGATCTCAATGATTTTCCAGGACGCTATCGCTTCACTCAACCCTGGCATGAAAGTAGGTGTTCAGATCACAGAAGGTCTGAAGAATCATAATATCATAACCAAGAATGAGCGTAAGTCAGTAGCACTTGATCTGTTAGATAAGGTCGGTTTTAAAAATCCTGAACAAGTATATCACCAATATCCTGAACAGCTTTCCGGCGGTATGAAGCAACGCATCCTCATTGCAATGGCAGTCTCATGCAAACCAAAGCTCATTATTGCAGATGAACCAACCACTTCACTTGATGTGACCATTCAAAGACAGGTGCTTGATCTAATTGATTACTACAAATCAGATATGGACGCATCTGTTCTTCTAATCACGCATGATTTCGGAATCGTTGCAGAATACGCTGATTGGGTTTATGTCATGTTAGGTGGTCATATCGTAGAGTCTGCAGATGTTTATACCATTTTCCAAAACCCTGTTCATCCTTATACAAAAGCACTTATCGGAAGTATTCCTCGTCCAGAAATGGAACAAGAACGTTTAAAGAGTATACAGGACTATACGTTTGAGAAAGATTATGAAGGCCGACAATTTGCACCGGAAACATACACATATGAAAGTAGTTCTTTCCAAGCCCCTTCATCACTTGTTGAAATAGAGCCATTGTATTATGTTCGTTTCTATGACGAGAAAAGGATGGTAACTACTATTGGATAACTTATTGATTAAAGCGCAGAATCTATCAAAATATTTTACTGATAGCTCTGGTGTTCATAAAGCCGTTGATGGTGTTTCCTTGAATATCCATAAGGGAGAAACACTTGGAATTGTGGGAGAGTCAGGTTCAGGCAAAACAACACTCGGACGAACAATTATGCGATTGTACCAGCCCAATCACGGACAAATTTGGTTTGAAGGAAAAGAGATAACAGGATTGAAAGATAGTAAGTTACGACCTTATCAAAAAGACATTCAAATGATTTTTCAAAATCCTTATGATTCTTTAAGTCCTCGTATGACCGTTGGTGATATTTTAGAAGAACCCTTATATATTCAAAAGATGGGAACGAAGAGTGAACGAACTGAAAAAGCAATGAAGATGTTAGAAAAGGTAGGTTTGCCAAAAACTTCTTATAAAAAAAGAATACATGAGTTTTCTGGTGGTCAACGCCAACGGATTGGCATTGCTCGGGCGCTTATAGTAGAGCCAAAGTTTGTAATTGCAGACGAACCTGTCTCCGCACTGGACGTCTCCGTTCAAGCTCAAGTCTTGAATCTGCTAAAAGATCTGCAAACAGACATGAATCTAACTTGTCTTTTTATCTCACATGACTTGAGTGTCGTCCATTATATGAGTGATCGAGTTGCTGTTATGTATTTAGGCCATTTAATAGAGATGGCACCGAAAGAGGAGCTGTATCACAATCCGATCCATCCTTATACACAGTCATTATTATCTTCTATTCCCGTACCTGATCCGGAAAGGCGCAGACATCAAAAAGAACCGGTAATATTGCCACCAAAACCATTATATCCACCTCAACTCGTACATGTAGGAAACAATCATTATGTATCGGCCGATATGATACAAATTAAAGATTTTGAAATTGAAAACCAACAACGAGTCATTAGTAATAATAAATAAGCAAGAGTAGACTGCTGGTCTACTCTTCTTTATTTATAAATTACACTCTTAACATTTTCGCAAAATCACAAACATACTCACACTCATCGCACCTAATGTAAAAATAGACGCAATGATGACGCCGATCCATGCCATGAATAGGTCGTCTCCTGGATAAGCGGGTTCAAGCGTTGCATAATACCAAAAAATCCACCCTAAGAAAAAGAGGAAAAAGGAGCTCCCGATGAACGCCATCTTCGCTTTATCCTTCCATGATCCCCTCCACACTCCGGCGAATATTACCCAAATAAATAGACTGAGCGGTATACACATTAACAATCCTGCCACAGCACCATAAGGCAAAAAGAAGAGAATCACAAAAGCTAGTGCGAATAATGCAGCGTTCGCAGCAAATAGAGCTATACCCGCTTGCCAATAATTTGTACTTAAAGAATGCCCCTTCAATTTATGAGATATGTTTCTCACAACAACTACAGAAGCCAAATCCCTTTGTCCCATTATGAGAATTAACGTAAAAACAATTCCAGCCAACAATAAAACCGCCAAAAAAACACCCACTTTTTTACAATGAATTCATCTTATATTATCATTAAAGTAGAGAACTAGAATATAGCTATTTGGCAGGAGACGTAAAAGGAGGCGCCATCGATGTTTGAACTATTTTTATTATTTTTTGCGATTGCTGTAATTGCTCCCCTTGTTATTAAATACACGACTAAACCGAACTATCAAAAGGTGGCAGAAAAAACTGAACTGCCACCGAACTTGGGGATTCGTGAAGACTTGCATTTACAAAAAAGTGTAAGAAACATGGAGAAAGCTCTCCCTCGTGAGTTCAAAGAAAAAATCAAACGCAGATATCTTTCAGAACACCCGAAGGCAACAGATGCGTACTTTGAGGTTGTATATTATGAGCTTCAACGCTTCTTTATCATGTGTTCACTCTTAAATAATGTACCGATGTTCAGTAAAAAGGTGGATGAGATCTGGCACGAGATGCTGATGTATACGAAGGAGTACGAAAAGTTTTCTGCTGAACTATGCGGTGAGCACATTCATCATGCTCCGAATGATGTTGTAGAACCCGATCCGCACGGGAGAGCTTGGTTTGATCTTTTGTATTCCAACCTTTTCACCTTTACCGATTTTACACCTATTGCTTGGGGTACATTTTTTCAAAATCCGTTACATCAAGGTCTTTTACATGAGCTTCAAACTCTTTCAACAGAAGAACTCGGAAACCGATACTTTAGACCGAATGCTGATAAAGAGACCGTTCACGCTTTACTAACAAAAATCAAAGTAGATTTGAACCGAATATCGAATGATAAGGATCCATACAAGGGGTTAAAGCTATCACCGAATTCAATTGATAGCGCACCGATCTTAGCCGGCGCGATGCTTTATTATTCCTATCATCATTTTGATGAATATGATATGTATATGGCGAAGTTAAATCCTGCAACAAACTATAATTCTGGTAACACAACCGCTTGCGGAAGCGCATGTGGAAACCACCGTGACGACAATGGCGGACATGACAGCAGCTGCAGCAGTGATAGCGGGAGCAGCTGTGGAAGCAGTTGTGGCAGTGGATGCGGAAGTAGTTGATGCAATAAGTAATCCGCTTTAAATAAACGACTGTTTTCTAAAAGATTGTTGCTTTTTAATTTTTAGTATTTACTTCTTTGACTCTTGATTGAAGTGTAAGATGGGAGACTCCTGGGGGATCAGCGGGACAGGTGAGACAACTAAGGACGCATTGCGTCGAGGTGGCTCACCGCACGCCCCCCGGAAAGCGAGCATCTGGAACGGAAATCAACTACTTCCAAAAGCAACAAAGGGTAAGACAACAGCCAAATAAAAAAGCCCTGCAAGTGACTCAACATCACTATGCAGGGCTTTCTTCTTAATTCTCTTCTACTTCTTTACGATTCTTTTTAAAGATTTTGGAGAGGACTTCATACACGATCGGCACGATGATCAGTGTCAATAGTGTAGAACTCGCTAAACCACCGATTACCGTAACGCCAAGACCTTTAGAGATCAGCCCGCCACCACCTGAGCCGACTGCCAACGGAATCAATGCTCCGATCGTTGCGATAGCTGTCATCAGGATCGGACGAAGACGTGTAGCACCAGCTTCTAGAATCGCATCACGCATACTCATTCCTTCACGTTCCATATGAATGATTCGGTCTACGAGTACGATGGCATTCGTTACAACGATACCGATCAACATCAACAGCCCCATCATAACCGATACGGAGATGGTCTCATCTGCAATCAATAGACCTACAAATGAACCAATCACAGCAAATGGAAGTGAGAACAGGATCGCAAACGGTGCGACACCTTCACGGAATGTTACGACAAGTATGAAATACACGATCGCGATTGCCGCAAGCATTGCCGCTCCAAGCTGTGTAAAGGTTTCGTTCATATCAGCCTGAACACCCGCCACTCCAACTGTAACTCCTTTTGGCATATCCAGTTTATCGATGTCTTTTTGGACTTCCGAAGTTGCTTTTGACATATCATCGCCAATTGCCTTACCAGAGACGGTAGCATAATACTCCCCTTTACTTCGGGCAAGGGTATTCAGTGTTGTTCCTTTTTCAACCGTAACAAGCTCAGATAACGGCATTGTCGTGCCTAGAGCTGTTGGTACCTGTCTTGCTAAAATATCATCAACGGATTTAGGTTGTTTCGTTTGCTCCTGCTGAACGATAACGTCTAGTGTATCTCCGTCTTTTTCAATCGTCGTTAAGACTTGGTCCGCTTTCATCGGATTCAGCATCATCACGATCTGACCTGTTGTTAGTCCATATTTTAGAATCTCATTTTGATCGACGTTAAACGTATGCTCGACGAACGCATCCTTCGCGCTTGAAGTAACATCCTCTAACTGATCGTTCTTCTTCATGGCTTCTTCTGCCATCTTCACCGCTTTATTGAGTTTATTCAGATCTTCACTGTAGAACGTATAGCTGACTTCATTTTCAGCTCCTGTTGGCGCAGCGAAGTTCTGACTCTTCCATTCGCCTGATTGACCAAGGTCAGCGACATAGTCTTCTATTTCATCTCGCACTTCTGGGAAGTTCTCCATTTCTGGATCAAAGATGAGGTACATGAGTGCCCCGCCTTCTCCTCCACCGGCCATAGCCATCATCGGATCTGCGTTATCTGAAACAGAAATTTGAACGATATCGATATAATCACGTTTTAACATCTTTTCTTCTAATGCTTCAACGTTTTTCAATGTTTCTTCTTTAAGCTCTCCAGCTTTCGGTGTATATGTTAAATACATAACTTTGTCTTCTTCACTGCCCATGAAACTGAAACCGATAATAGGCGTTAATGCTAAACTACCTGCAAGTAAAAGGACGGCCAAGATAGAAGTAATAATTTTATGATTAAGAGATTTATTAAGAATCCCTTTATACCATTTTGCTAATTTACCAGTTTCCTTATGGCTGCTTTCTGTCTTTTCGCTATACAGCTTCTTTTTAAACAAAAAGTGTGATAATGCTGGAACGATTGTTATGGCAACAATTAATGATGCACCCAGCGCAAATGTCATCGTCAACGCGAAAGGCGCAAACAGTTCGCCTACCATACCACCCACAAAGATAAGCGGAGCGAACACCGCAACCGTTACGAGTGTAGAAGAAAGGATCGGTTTGAACATCTCAATCGTCGCTTCTCTTATTAACGCACGTCCGTTCAATTTTTCTTCTTTCAAATGCAAACGTCGATATATATTTTCTACGACAACGATAGAGTCATCGATTACACGACCAATCGCAACCGTAATCGCACCTAGTGTCATAATGTTCAGTGTGATATCCATCCAGTTAAGGACCAATAACGCCATGAAGATTGAAACTGGGATAGAGATGATTGAAATGATCGTCGATTTAAAATCACGCAAGAATAAAAGAATGATCAGTACGGCAATCAATCCGCCAAATAATGCTTTTTCAATCATGGTTGCTACTGAATCTTCTATCGGCTTTCCTTGGTCGAGTGACACATCAATGACAAGACCATCTACTTTTGATTTTTCTTCTTTTATCAGCTCTTTAACACCATTCACGACATCAACCGTGTTAGCTTCCTGCTCTTTCACGATTTGAACAGCGATCGCTTCATCTCCGTTTGTTCTTGAGACGGATTCCACTTTACCTACCGTTTTGATATCAGCGATCTCACTAAGCTTTACAAACGGTGTTGGGTTTGTTGCAGATGGTGTTACCGGAATCATCATGTTCTTCAGTTCATCTGAAGTCATGAACTTTCCATCAACGGCAACTGCTTCTTCCCCTTTTTCAAACTCATACAGTCCTAATGAAACAGCCATGTTGCTTGCTTGAACCATTTCTTTTACTTTATCTTCTGTTAGTTCATACTGTTTCAGCTTATCTTTTTTATATGTAAGATCTACCTCTTCGATATGCTGACCCGTAATCTTTGCGGATGCCACACCATCAATTTTCTCAATCTTAGGAAGAATAATTTCTTCAACCGTTGATGTTAATTCAACGATATCCTCTTTCGTACTACTTACACTTAGTGCAGCAACTGGCATCATATTCATGCTGATCGCTGTTACAGTTGGCTCCTCAGCTGTTTCTGGCAATTCAACTGCATCCAGTGCAGATTGGAGCTCACGTTTTGCCTCGTCCATGTCTATCCCGTATTCGTACTCCACTTGGAGATTAGACATGTTCGAATAAGAATTTGAATAAACGGCTTTAACATCCTCAAGTCCTTCTACCGCTTTCTCGATCGGCATCGACACATCTTCCATTACTTTCTCTGGAGTAGCTCCAGGATAAACGTCCATCACCATCAAGTAAGGAATCGAAACATCCGGAATCGTTTCCATATTCATTCGTGTCCCTGAATAGATACCTGAGACTGTTATAATAATGGTAAGCAGCCATACAGCTAATTTATTCATCAAGACAAAATTAACTAAACCTTTCATTCATCCACCAACCCCTAATTGACTTATCCAACTCAATTATTTATACTAATGACTGATTGGTCATTTGTCAATGAATTACTTAGGAGCGATACAATGAGTAAGAAACAATTAATTATGGAAAGTGCCTTAGAACTTTTTGCGCAGCAAGGGTTTGACGCCACATCTGTACAACAGATCACAGAACACGCAGGTATCTCGAAAGGTGCATTCTATTTATCTTTTAAATCAAAAGACGAATTGATCAACGGTCTGATCGACCACTTTATGCTTAGTCTCATCTCAGATATTGACCAAGTAGTCAAAAATCACGAAAAAGATGCTGATCTTTTATACGAATTCTACCAAGCTGCGTTTCATTCATTTCAAAAACATTCTGATTTTGCCAAGATCTTTATTAAAGAACAGTCAAAAACCTTAAACGAAGAGCTTATCTCAAAAATACATCAATACGATAAACTCATTGATAATATCATTTTAGGTATGTTAGATCGCATATATGGGGAAGAAATCTCACAGACTCGTTATGATTTAATTTATTGTGTTAAGGGCTTTATTCATACATATTCACACCTGATCCTGTTCTTTGACGTTCCACTGGATCTTCATACATTGAGTCGCTCACTTGCAGAGAAAACAGCACTGCTTGCGGAGCATTCAGAGACGACGTTTATTACAGAAGAGCTTTACCATACAATTAATGAGCCTTTTCATGTTCATGTCACTAAGGATCAGCTGTTAGAAATGATGGAGCAAAAGATAGAGGAAGTGGATGATTCCACGTTAAAAGAATCATTGAATCTTCTGAAACAGCAGATAATAGAACCGAATCTCAGCCCTGCTATTGTAAAAGGCTTGATCTTAAACCTGAATAATCATCCAGCATGTAAGCAGATTGGTTATTTGATTCAGGATTGTTTGGATCTATAGCATAAGTTTCAAATTAATTTATTATAATTTTGAATCGTAGCAATTACGCTACGATTTTTTATTTTTAAAAGGTTAATTTTGTAAAAAGAAGAAGTATATACATAAAATAGGAAGGAGACTACTGATTATGAATAATACTGAGCTCAATTTTAAGAAAGAAAATCCTCAGAAAGGCGAAACACTTCTTACTAAAAGTGCTAGCTATTTATCTACTTGGTCTCACAAGTATGTACCTGACGCTTTTGTTATTGCGGTATTACTTACTTTGTTCGTATTCATTATTGCCTTTTTTATGAACCCTACTAAACCCCAAGAAATTATTAAATCTTGGGGAGATGGATTTTGGACTTATTTAGCGTTTACCATGCAAATGGTTTTATTAATGGTTACTGGCATGACTCTAGCAAGTGTTCCTTTTATGAATAGAGCTTTACAATCAATTGCTAAGTTAGCAAACTCCCCACAAAAGGCCTATATTTTAACATTTTTGATTAGTGCACTTGCCTATTATATAAACTGGGGATTAGCTGTGGTTGTTGGTGCTATTATGGCTAAAGAAGTTGCTTTAAAGAATCCTAAAGCTCATTTTCCTCTTTTAGTAGCTGCAGCCTATGCTCCTACTGCTCTATATAGCGCCGGTCTTTCCAGTTCAATAGGTTTAACAATAGCAACAGAAGATCATTTTCTTGCTGATGTTATGGGGGTTATACCAACCTCTGAAACAATTTTCAGTGCATCTACCATCATTATTTTTCTTTCACTTCTAATCACAATACCTATTATTATCGTACTCATAGCCCCTAAGAAAAACATTATAAGTCTTAATCCAAATCAATTTACAAAAGAAAAGATTGATAAGCCCTCCAAAGAAAACTTAACATTTGCAGAGAAACTTGAATGGACACCTCTTCTCGGTATTATCCTTGGCGCTATTGGCATAATCTATTGTGTCTACGAATTTAGTAATGATCGCAGCCTTGACTTAAATATTATTAACATTTTCTTTTTATCACTCGGTTTACTGTTGCATGGTTCTTTAAATAATTTCGCAAGAGGATTTAAAGAAGCCACTCAATCAATCTCGCCAATCATTCTCCAGTTTCCATTTTATGCAGGGATAATTGCTGTGCTAGGAAGTTCAGGTTTAGGAGCGGGTATAATTGAATGGATGTCATCCATAGCGTCTAAAGATACTTTTGATATTTTCACATATTGGTCAGCTGGATTAGTAAACTTACTTGCTCCTTCTGGTGGTGGTCAATGGGCCCTTCAAGGTCCTCTCCAAGTTCCTGCTGGTCTAAAACTAGGCGTAGACCCTGCTACAATTGCAATGGCTGTTGGCTGGGGAGATGCATGGACAAATTTAATTCAACCATTTTGGGCCCTCCCTCTTTTAGGAGTACTCGGTTTGAAGATAAAAGACATTATGGGATATTGTTTTATCCTTTGTATATGGGTCGGTATAGTTACAAGTGTACTCATGCTCTTTTTGTATTAAAGAAAAAAATCCTCCCGTAGTAACAGGAGGATTTTTTTGTTTTAGACTTTCTTCGTTGCAAGTTGATTGAAGTGTAAGGTGCGAGACTCCTGCGGGACAGGCGGGCGGGTGAGACACTTATACGTGAAACGTACGAATGTGGCTCACCGCCTGCCCCGCGGAAAGCGAGTACCTGGAACGGAAACCAACCACGCTCATAATCAACTGAGCAAACCAAAACAAGTCTTATTTATCTTTTTTTAAGCTCTTCAACAATCAACTTGTTCACAAGTGGAGGGTTTGCTTTCCCTTTTGTTTCTTTCATCACTTGTCCAACAAGGAATCCGACTGCTTTTTCTTTTCCGTCTTTATAATCCGCAACAGATTGCTCGTTCGCATCGAGGATCTTCACGACGATTTCTCGGATTGCTCCTTCGTCTGAGATCTGCACGAGACCTTTTTCTTTTACGATTTTCTCTGCGTCGCCACCGTTCTCGATCAACTCTTTGAAGACCGTCTTCGCGATCTTGTTAGAGATCGTTCCGTCAGCGATTAGCTTGATCATGCCAGCAAGACCTTCAGCAGTTAGAGCAGTCTGGTGAAGCTCCTTATTTTCGTTATTTAAGTACGCACTTACTTCACCCATGATCCAGTTGGATGCTTGCTTCGCATCTGCGCCAGCTGTGATCGTTGCTTCGAAGAAATCAGCCATCTCTTTTGTCATCGTTAATACTTTCGCATCATATTCAGGTAATCCGAAGTCACCAACATAACGCTTTTGACGAGCATCCGGAAGCTCCGGAATGTCTGATTTTACACGATCCATCCACTCTTCATCGATAAAAATGGATACGAGGTCAGGCTCTGGGAAGTAACGATAATCGTCAGATCCTTCTTTTACACGCATCAGGATCGTCGTTTTCGTCGCTTCATCATAACGACGAGTCTCTTGAAGAATCTCTCCTCCCGCTGAAACCACTTCACGTTGGCGTATTTCTTCATGTTCTAACCCTTTTTGTACAAAAGCAAACGAGTTTAAGTTCTTGAGCTCTGCTTTTGTTCCGAACTTCTCTTGACCAACCGGACGGATCGAGATGTTCGCGTCACAGCGCAACGAACCTTCTTCCATCTTACAGTCAGATACACCCGTGTATTGAATGATCGCTTTAAGCTTTTCTAAATACGCGTAAGCTTCTTCAGGCGTACGAATATCTGGCTCAGAGACGATCTCAACAAGAGGGGTTCCTTGACGGTTTAAATCGACAAGTGATCCGTCTGCTGTATGAGTCAACTTACCTGCATCCTCTTCCATATGGATACGCGTAATACCGATTTTCTTTTTCTTTCCGCCAACTTCGATCTCAATCCAGCCGTGTTCACCGATCGGCTTATCAAACTGTGACACTTGATAAGCTTTCGGATTGTCTGGATAAAAGTAGTTTTTGCGGTCAAATTTTGTTTCTTTATTGATTTCACAGTTAAGAGCAAGTGCAGCACGCATCGAAAAATCTACAGCTTGATGGTTCACAACAGGCAATACGCCAGGATGTCCTAAGCAGATCGGACACACATTCGTGTTTGGCGGAGCACCAAAGTTTGTAGAACAGCCGCAGAAAATCTTAGTGTTCGTTTTTAACTCCACGTGTACTTCTAATCCAATTATCGTTTCAAATTCGCTCATTTTCTGCACCCCCTACAGCTTCGGCTTTTCTTTGTGATGATCTGTTGCTTGTTCAAACGCATGCGCTACGCGATAAATCGTGCTCTCGTCAAAATGCTTTCCGATGATCTGAAGTCCGATCGGCAGTCCATCTGAGAACCCACAAGGTACAGAGATAGCAGGCACACCCGCTAAGTTAACCGGAATTGTTAAGATATCGTTCATGTACATCGTTAACGGATCTTTCGTCATCGATCCACATTTAAACGATGCAGATGGTGTTGTCGGCCCGATGATTACATCGTATTTTTCAAAAATGTTCGTAAAGTCTTCTTTAATCAGCGTACGAACTTTTTGTGCTTTTTTATAATAAGCATCGTAGTATCCAGAGCTTAACGCGAACGTTCCAAGCATGATGCGGCGTTTTACTTCCTCACCAAATCCTTCGCTTCTAGACTGCTTGTACATCTCGATCAAGTTCTCACTGTTATCTGAACGCAGTCCGTAACGAACGCCATCAAAGCGTGAAAGGTTAGCAGAAGCTTCAGATGATGACAGCAAATAGTACGTTGCAAGAGCATAACGAGAATGCGGCAGAGATACTTCCTCCCATGTCGCTCCAAGTCCTTCAAGTACTTTTAGAGCTTCCATCACGCGCTCTTTTACGCCAGGCTCTACACCTTCACCTAAGTATTCTTTTGGAACCGCGATCTTAAGTCCTTTTACATCACCTGTAAAAGAAGCCAGGTAATCTGGGATGTCCACTTTTGCAGAAGTAGAATCCATCGGATCGTTTCCTGCAATGGCTTGCAGCAAATATGCGTTGTCTTCAACGTTACGGGTTACAGGACCGATCTGGTCGAGTGAGGACGCAAACGCGACTAGGCCGTAACGAGAAACAAGTCCGTACGTCGGCTTCAATCCAACAACACCACAGAAAGCAGCAGGCTGACGGATCGAGCCACCTGTATCAGAGCCCAGTGAGAAAAGAACTTCTCCAGCTGATACGGATGCCGCAGACGCACCGGATGAACCTCCTGGTACACAAGAAAGATCCCATGGGTTATGTGTTGGGTGGAACCCTGAGTTCTCGTTTGATGAACCCATCGCAAATTCATCCATGTTCAATTTTCCGATCGTGATCGTGTCCGCTTGATTCAAGCGTTCCACAACGGTTGCATCATAGATCGGTTCAAAGTTTTCTAAAATGCGGGACGCACATGTTGTACGAATCCCTTTTGTTACGATGTTATCCTTGATTCCAATCGGCATACCAAAGAGCAGTCCTCTATCAGCACCGGAAACGAGCTTTTCATCTAATTGTTTAGCCTTAATGCGGCTGTATTCTTCATTTAGGGTTAAAAACGCCTTTACTTTACCATCTACTTGATGAATGCGGTCAAAGGTCGCATCGACAATGTCAGTTACACTCAAATCTTTTGTATGTAATAACTGATGCAGTTCTGAGATCTTTTTATCTAAA
This sequence comes from Fictibacillus norfolkensis, assembly GCF_014836645.1. Lineage (GTDB taxonomy): Bacteria > Bacillota > Bacilli > Bacillales > Fictibacillaceae > Fictibacillus > Fictibacillus norfolkensis. The sequence goes on along the minus strand of NZ_JACSQM010000006.1, from coordinate 32,387 downwards.
ATCGACATACGTGGTCTTTCCTCCTACTCCAAAATGTTCGGAACTTTAAACTGGCCATCTCTTTCTGAAGGCGCATTTTTCATCGCCTCATCCACTGATACAGAATTTCTCACTTCGTCTTTGCGAAGGATATTCTTCAGTTCCAGAACGTGTGTAGTCGGCTCCACGTTATCTGTATCGAGTTCGTTCAGTTCTTCAGCAAACCCGATGATCTTATCTAATTGTTCAGTCAGCAATTCGGCTTCTTCCTCCGTAACCGCTAACCTGGCTAAATGCGCCACGTGCTTCACTTGATCTTTCGAAATTCGAGACAAGCATGCCACCTCCAAGACTTTCTATACGAAAAGTATTATTCTGATGATAACAAAAAGCTTGCCCTGTAAGCAACTTGAGGAGGGAAGATTCACGGAATTGAGTTATTTTTATGGGGTTTGTGTGGTCTGCAGATTTGTTTGCGGGATTTTAGCTTGTTTTACGGTACGTGTTTTTATATTTTTTACGCGTTCGCCGGTAATTTGGTTCTTTCCACCTGTAATCGCTTTGTTTTCGCCGGTAAAAGGGTTGTGAGCACCGCTAAGACGAGCGTGACCACCTGAGATTGCTCTGCCACCACCTGAGGACGGCGTTCGTGCAGTCCGAACAGCCCTCAAAATAGAAAAAAGAATCTACTTTTATGTAGATTCTTCCATATTGGTAGTGAAATCTTTAAATTCCCCACTCATGAAGCTCTAAGCGGCGCACACCTTCTTTTACGTAAGGGTCTTCTTCTGCTAATTGTTTCGCTTCATCTAATGACTCCGCTGTATAAACGACCATGCCGCCTGCTCCGTCTAAGAATGGTCCTTTTAGATGAACTTTATCTTGTGCCACAAGCTCCGCTAGGTAATCTAAGTGAGCCTGACGAAACTCTTGATTGAGCTCTGGTTTTTCCATATGTAAAATTGCTGCGAAATATGCCATGTGTGTTACCTCCCTCATTATTATTCTCATCTTACTATAGTCCGCTCTTAGCACAAAAGAAAAACATCTGATGAGGACCAGATGTCTTAATCTTTTCCGTAGCTCGAGTCTTTCGTTGGATGGCGAAGCATACCTTCTTTGGGCGGTGCTTTCTTTTCGATGAGGTCGCGGTTCATGTTCGTGTTCCAACCGATATCATTGGTCGGATGCACCCACTCATCTCCTGCCATAATTTCAGGATCCGTGTCCGTACTCCAATTGTTGAGAGGAGAATTCTCTGAATCGTAAAAACTGTCTCCGATCACGACACCATGCTCGTTTACAAACGGCGCTTCCATCTTCATCCCTGTACCTTTAAAATCAGGAGAACTGATCTGATGAGGCAGCGTTTCATCCAAATTGACATCAGGAACACTCTTCTTTTGCTCTTTATCTTTTGACATCTTCACACCTGCTTCCATATCGTTATACGATTAACTTCTCCTGAAGCGGCGTGTACAATCCATTTTTTTGTTTGCAGATTGTGTGAAGACTTATAAATTTTTTTGAGGACTTATAAATTCTGAAGAAGACTTATAAATGGAAATTCTCACAGAAAAAAACCCTTTCTCAGGCGAGAAAGGGCACAATTTTAAAGATTAAAGTGTTTCGGAAGTTGTTTTTGCTTGCATGTGAAGTGTTAGGTAGTCTGGGCCACCCGCTTTTGAGTCAGTACCAGACATGTTGAATCCGCCGAACGGCTGGTATCCAACGATTGCGCCTGTACATCCGCGGTTGATGTAGAAGTTACCAACATGGAACTCTTCACGCGCGCGCTCGATGTGCTCACGAGTATTAGAAAGAAGTGCACCTGTTAGACCGTAATCTGTGTTGTTTGCGATTTCCATCATGTGATCGAAGTCACGTGCTTTACATACAGCTACAACTGGTCCGAAGATCTCTTCTTGCATCAAGCGAGCTTTTTCATCTACATCAGCAAAGATTGTAGGCTGGATGAAGTAACCTTTAGAGTCGTCGCCTTCTCCACCAGTCATCAGACGGCCTTCTTCTTTTCCGATCTCGATGTACTTCATGATTTTGTTGAAAGAAGCTTGGTCGATTACTGGTCCCATGTATGTGCCAACTTCTTCAGGGCTACCCATCGTTAATGTTTTCGTAAGAGCTACTGCTTTTTCTAAAACTTCGTCGTAAACGTCTTGGTGGATAACTGCACGAGATCCAGCAGAACATTTTTGTCCAGAGAATCCGAACGCTGAATAAACGATTGAGCTTGCTGCTAATTCAAGATCAGCATCACGGTCAACAACTACTGTGTCTTTTCCGCCCATTTCAGCGATTACACGCTTCAGCCAGATTTGGCCTGGGTGTACTTTTGCTGCGCGCTCATAAATACGGCAACCAACTTCACGAGAACCTGTGAACGATACGAAGCGAGTTTTCGGGTGGTCTACTAAGTAGTCACCGATCTCAGCACCGCTGCCAGGAACAAAGTTAAGTACGCCTGCTGGAAGTCCTGCTTCTTCCATCACTTGTACGAACATTGCTGCAATAATTGGCGTTGAGTTCGCAGGCTTTAACAATACTGTGTTACCTGTAACAAACGCCGCTGCTGCAGTACCTGCCATGATCGCAAACGGGAAGTTGAATGGAGAGATTACGATACCTACTCCAAGTGGAATATAGTTAAATTTATTAATTTCGCCGTCACGGCTTACAACTGGTTGTCCAGCTTTAAGCTTGATCGCTTGGCGTGCATAGTATTCTAAAAAGTCGATCGCTTCCGCTGTATCAGCGTCAGCTTCTTTCCATGGCTTACCTGCTTCTTTTGTAAGCATAGCGGAGAATTCATATTTACGGCGGCGGATGATCGCTGCTGCACGGAACAAGATGTTCGCGCGGTGTTCAGGATCCCACTTTTTCCAAGATTCAAAAGCTGTTAATGCAGCTTGCATCGCTTGCTCAGCGTGATCTTGAGTCGCTTTGGAAACAGATCCAATCACTTCTTCTTTGTTAGCTGGATTTATAGAAACAATCTTTTCGTCTGTCGTGATCTTTTCACTGCCGATAACAAGCGGAAACTCTGTACCAAGCTTTGAGTTAATTACCTTTAACCCTGCTTCGTAAGCTTCCTTGTTCGCAGGAACTGAAAAATCCATAAATGGTTCATGACGGTATTCACGTGTCATAATAAATTCCCCTCCTATTAAAGCGTTTTCATTATTCGGTTTCCCACGTTCATTCTACATGAACATAGCGGTTTGTTCAAACAAACTGATAATAGTCAGAATTCTTTATTTTCAAGGGATATCGTACATTTTTGTATCTTTTTTCTTTGTAGTGAATGATTAGTGAATTTTTCCTTGATTTGCTTAGAAGATTTAGGTGTTATACGAATAAATATGAGCTTTGTTCGTTTTGAAGTATATTTTTCCATGATCTACAAAAATGTCATTGTAAGTGGTTCACTTTGTTCAATTTAGTTCCGTTTTGTATTGCGGAGAGCTGTCTTCAGGTGGTAGCAATACAATCTCAGGTGGTCACATGCGTGGTAGCAGTGCTCACAACCACTTTACAGGTGAAAATAAAGCATTTTCAGGTGGAAACAACTCATTTAGCGGTGAACACGTAACAAATATAAAAACACGTACCGTAAAATCGCAAAACTATAGTACGGGCTGCATACCAAAGAACCTCTCACCTTGTCAGTTAAAAACCCACTAACCATAACGGTAGTGGGCTTTCAAACATCATTATTTACGATAAATATGCACAAAAGGTTCTTCTTGTGTTGTTTCGTCCTTCACGATAAGCGCCTCTGGCTGATCAACTGCTGAGCCGATGTATACTTCTACCGGCACGTTCGGCAACTCTCCTAGTGCGGATGTTGCTACGAACTGGGTAAAGGAGATGATCTCTGCTTTACCGCGGAACTGAACAGGAATCTCAATCGTCAATCGCTCAAGGTTACCGTCTTTATAATAGCCTTTCCCAATTACTCCGATATAGTTAGGGAAATACTCCTGAACCTTAGATTTAAAGGTAGTGAATTTTTCGTAGTCACTTCGTTTCTTTTTTGAAGCTGCATCAGATGGGAACAGCACATAATCTTCATCTACATCTTCCCATGAACTTACTGAATTGCTTCCTTTTTTCACTACGCCTGAAGCAAAGAAGTTTCCTGGCGTTACAGAATCGCGCTCTTCTTCTTGATAAAGAGCAAAGACGATCGGCACATCCTTAAGTTTTGGATCTGTGCGCAAACGGCTTGCGACTTGTCCAGCAATCTTTTGTGCTTCTTGTTTCACTTTTTCACGCTGGAGCTTCACTTCACCAGGATAGATCAAGCCTTGTTGATTAACGTCATAGTAGTACGTGGAGTTAAAGGATAAACCGACTACCACACCACCAAGCTTTACTTTTCCATCACCACTTTGAACAAGATAGTTATGTTCAAGAACATATGAAAGATACTTAGGGTTGTTCTTGTTTGCTTCTAGCATCTTATCTTTAAACCCTGGATCACCTTCGTCTACTTTAACACCCAGCTTAGGGTTCAATCCTGTTTGATCAAGCTTGCTCTTGCTTTTTCCAGGTTCTTCATCTGCTCTTTTCAGCCAGTTCGTAACCGTGGGCTCATTTAAGATCTGTCCTTCTTGGAAAAAGTACTTGTCTGTACTGAATGTATCTTGAGCGATGCGCATTAAGCCCATCTCGAACTCGTTGATATCAAGCCGATTATCAACGCCATAACGGATTACACCGCGGGCACCACCTGGTTCGAACGGAAAAATACTTCGATAGTACTTTTCACCAGTGTTAATCTCCCCTGTTATAATCGCTTTCTCATCTTTTTTGCCCTTTTCTTGCACGATCTTTTCTTCTTTTTCCAGCTCGTCGCCACCTAAGCAGCCTGTCAAAAGAAGTAAAGTACTTAAGAAAAGGAGCCCAACCCGTTTCATCATCACGGACACTCCTCTAGTATTGTTGGTTAGCTCTCGCCAATCTTATTTGTTAAGCTCGTCCACCAATTTCTGCTCATCCCAAACCTCAATACCAAGGGTCTTCGCTTTATCAAGCTTAGATCCGGCATCTTCTCCTGCGATCAGCATATCTGTATTCTTACTCACGCTTCCAGTCACTTTCGCTCCTAGGCGCTCCAATTTTTCTTTTGCATCATTACGAGTCAGAATCGAAAGTTTACCTGTTAACACCACCGTTTTTCCTGCAAACGGTGTATCCAGATCTTCAACTTTCACGAGTTTCGGACCTTTGTAATCCATGTTCATGCCTAAAGTTTTAAGCTCTGCTACGAGCTCGTGTACTTCTGGCTTCGAAAAATAAAGCAGGATAGAGTCAGCCATCTTTTCACCGATCTCTTCAACAGCTAACAGCTCTTCTTTAGAAGCACTCATCAAACCATCCATCGATTCAAAACGCTGTGCGATCGTCTTTGCCGCTTTCGCTCCGACATGACGAATGCCAAGCCCGAACAAAAGGCGCTCTAAAGAATTCTCTTTCGACTTCTCGATCGCTGCGAGCAGATTATCTACCGACTTCTCACCCATACGCTCTAATTCTAACAGTTTCTCGCGCTCTAGCTTAAACAAATCGGCAAAGTTTTGTATTAATTTTTCCTTGAACAGCTGTGCGACTACCTTTTCACCAAGCCCATCAATGTTCATGGCGTTTCGCGATACAAAGTGAATGAATCCTTCTCGAATCTGTGCCGGACATTGCGGATTTAAACAGCGTAATGCTACTTCCCCGTCTAAACGCTCTAGCTTGCTGTCGCACTCTGGGCATTCGGTCGGCATATTAAAGTCAATTTCATCACCAGTTCGGCGCTCCGTGATCACATTCACGACTTCCGGAATGATGTCCCCGGCTTTTTTTACCACAACATAATCGCCGAGCTTGATATCTTTTTCACGGATCAAGTCTTCATTATGTAACGAAGCACGCTTTACAGTCGTTCCCGCGACTAATACAGGCTGCAGCAGTGCAGTCGGAGTAACGACACCCGTACGTCCGACGTTCAACTCGATGCCTTCTAGCTTTGTTACAACCTCTTCAGCAGGAAACTTGTACGCGATCGCCCAGCGCGGGTTCTTCGCCGTGAATCCTAGTTCCTCTTGCTGATAAAGAGAGTTTACCTTGATTACGATCCCATCGATCTCATACGGAAGGTCTGGTCGCTTCTCCTGCCAGCTGTTCACATATTCAATGACTTCTTCGATGTTTGCGCATTTCTTCCACTCAGGGTTCGTTTTAAAACCTAAGTGGTTTAAGTACGTTAAGCTTTCGTCGTGCGAATCAACTGAATGACCCTCAAGCTTTCCTACACCATAAACAAAAATATCGAGGTTACGGCTCGCCGCAATCTTTGGATCGAGCTGACGCAGGGAACCCGCTGCTGCATTCCGTGGATTCGCAAAGAGCTCTTGTCCTTCTTCTTCTCGATGTGCATTCAGCTTTTGGAAAGATTTTTTCGGCATGAACGCCTCGCCTCGTACTTCGAGCATCACATCTTCTTTTAACTTAAATGGAATAGAACGGATCGTTTTTAAATTATTCGTTATATCCTCACCGATTGTGCCGTCTCCGCGTGTAGCGCCACGAACGAAACGACCATCTTGATATGTGAGGGATACGGCTAGACCGTCGATTTTAAGCTCAGCTACATACGATACGTTGGAACCTACACCATCTCTTACACGACGGTCAAAATCACGAAGATCTTGATCATTGAAAGCATTGCCGAGGCTCAGCATCGGTACGGTATGTTCCACTTTTTCAAAAAAGTCCAAAACAGCACCGCCTACACGTGATGTAGGCGAGTGCTCGTCATGAAGTTCTGGATGATTGTTCTCAAGTTCGATCAGCTCTTTCATAAGCTGATCATATTCAGCATCAGGTACAGACGGCTTGTCTAGTACATGATATTCATAATTATATTTTTCTAGCATTTCCCGGAGTTCCAGGATGCGTTCCTTTGCTTGTTCTTCGTTCAACCCGTTCCACTCCTTCTTTTCTTACGCTTTTTCAATCGGGGCAAATTTAGCAAGCAGTCTTTTCACACCTACAGGCTGCGGAAATGCGATGTCGAGTTCCATTGAATCTCCTGAACCGCGCATACTTACAACCGTTCCTGTTTCCCATTTGCGGTGTTTGACTTTGTCGCCTACTCTCCATTCCAGTTTTTCCCCACCAGAAGATTGATAGACAGGTGTAACCATTTTCTTTTTCGGTGACATGAACGATGGCGTTGAGCCTCCACCTGAACGAGCACTTGCTCCCCACGGAACAGATGGTTTTTCTTTTACTTCTGTCTCGATAAGATCTTCAGGGACCTCAGCGATAAAACGAGATTCTGGATTTGTCGTCGTACGTCCATAAAGGGTACGCATTCTAGCATTTGTTAAGAATAATTCTTCTTCCGCACGCGTGATTCCAACGTATGCAAGACGACGTTCTTCTTCCATTTCATTCTCTTCAAAAAGTGCACGACTATGCGGGAATACCCCTTCTTCAAGTCCCATCAAGAAGACCATCGGAAACTCCAGACCTTTAGCAGAGTGAAGGGTCATCAGTACGACTGATTCTTTCGGCTTGTCATCTGCTGCATCTTCATCGAGCTTATCAATATCTGCAACAAGTGCCAGATCAGTTAAGAAGGCGATCAATGATTTATCATCTTGTTTCTTTTCAAAGTCTTGCGTAACAGAAATAAACTCATCGATATTTTCTAACCGGCTTTGTGCTTCGATCGTTTTCTCTGCTTTTAGCGCATCACGATAGCCCGTCTTGCTAAGCACTTCTTCTGTTAGTTCGGTCACAGAAAGAAATTCCTGCTGACGCGTCCAGTTCGTAACAAACTCAGAGAATTCTCTTAAAGAGTTTGTTGCACGCGCACTTAGACCGATCTGCTCCACTTCTTGAAGCGCTTGATACATGGAGAGATCATTGTTTGCTGCATACTGTGCCACTTTATCCATAGAAGACGCACCGATTCCGCGCTTCGGTACATTTACGATGCGCTGCAGAGAAATATCATCGTCTGGATTCGAAATCAATCGAAGGTACGCCAAGATGTCTTTGATCTCTTTTCTGTCATAGAACTTTGTCCCGCCGACGATATTGTACGGAATGTTGGATTTGATCAAAACTTCCTCAATCACACGAGATTGAGCATTCGTTCGGTACAGAATCGCGATGTCATTATACGAACGTTTGCCTGATGATACAGCTTCACGGATCTTACCTGTTACGTAATAGCTCTCACCCTGCTCATCATCACCTTGGTAGTAAGTGATACTAGCTCCATCCGTATTATCTGTCCAAAGATTCTTTGGCTTACGGTTCATGTTGTTTTCAATTACTTTATTAGCTGCTTGAAGAATTTTTTTCGTAGAACGATAGTTTTGTTCTAATAGAATAACTTCAGTATCGTTATAGTCTTTTTCAAACGATAGAATGTTCGCGATATCCGCGCCACGCCAGCCATAGATCGACTGATCCGAGTCCCCTACAACACAAAGGTTGCGGAATCGATCAGCTAGCATCTTCACGAGCATATACTGCGCCCTGTTCGTATCTTGATACTCATCAACATGAATATATTGAAACTTGCGTTGATAAAACTCGAGTACTTCAGGTACTTTTGCGAAAAGCTGGATCGTCGTCATGATCAGATCGTCAAAATCTAACGCCTGATTCTTGCGCAGTCGCTTTTCATAGCCTTCATAAACTTCTTGGACAACACCTTCAAAGTGCCCGTTCGCCACTTTTGCAAAATCCGCTGCAGTTTTTAGTTCGTTCTTTAAAGAAGAAATCGCGCTTAATATTCCGCGAGGTTCGTATTTTTTGGGATCATAGTTCAGATCTTTCAATACCGCTTTTACAACAGACAATTGATCTGTCGCATCTAAAATCGTAAAGTTACGGTTAATTCCGATTCGATCAATATCACGGCGTAAAATTCTTACGCACATCGAGTGGAACGTAGAAATCCAGATTTCTTCTGCTACAGGTCCTGTAATCTTTGCAACCCTTTCCTTCATCTCTCGTGCTGCTTTATTTGTAAACGTGATCGCAAGAATGTTCCATGGCGCCACTTCTTTTTCCATCATTAAATAAGCGATACGATGTGTTAACACTCTTGTCTTACCGCTTCCCGCTCCAGCCATCAATAACAACGGCCCGTCTGTATGTTTTACTGCAGCTCTCTGCTCAGGATTCAATCCTGATAAAAGCTTTTCAATCATTTGATGCATACTCATTCTTCATTCACCGCCCGAACATATATTCTTATTTTTATTCTCACTCATTTTCGAGATTTTATCAACTTTTACCCTTAACCGCTTCAACTGTTTCAATCGCAGCATTTAAATTGTCATAAATAACGTTTCCAACCACTACTGTATCCGCAAACTCTGCCATCGCTCTTGCTTGTTCAGCCGAATAAATGCCGCCTCCATAATAGAGAGTCGTGTTTTCAAGTACGTTTTTTACTTGGCGAACGATATCAACATCACCATATGTGCCGCTGTATTCTAAATAAAAAACCGGAAGCTTAAACATTTTTTCGGCCAAGCGGGCATATGCTACAACATCATCCGCCGAGAGTTCTGTGTCGGCACTCGACCGTTTTGCCGCCTCACAATCTGGATTTAAGATGCAATACCCTTCAGTCAGAATCTCGTCCCAATTCATGATATCGCCAAATTCTTTCAATGCTTCTGTATGGAGCCTCGTAATGAAGTTAGCATCCTTTGCATTTAATACGGTAGGAATATAGTAAAAATCGAATCCTGGTGTAAGTGATTCGATATTAGATACTTCGAGCACACAAGGAACCGCATATCTGCGGATTCGTGACATAAGGTCTAACGTATTATCCAACGTAACGCCACTAGATCCCCCAACGATAACAGCATCCGTTCCACTCTCACAGATCAGCTCAAGGTCACTGTCACTGATCTCTTTATCTGGGTCTAGCTTAAACACATGCTTCCATTTTCGATAATCAAACATTGTGTTCTTCCTTTCATGTTTAGAAACACCCGTGCTTGCTATTTTAACAAGCCAGTTCTGTACTTCTGCATTATAACAAAAATAAGGTTCTCACTCTATGATTCATCATGTGGAAAGATTGTGAAGTTCATACTGCTTTTTGGGAGGAATAGCTATGCTTATGTGGCATATCGACGACGAAATCATGCTAAAGCAAGCAGACGTTAAAGAATCCGACATCATCTATGGAATGTTAGAAAAATCACGTCATCATCTTGGACCGTGGATCAGCTGGGTCGATTATACCCAATCAAGCGGCGAGATGCGTCAGTTTATTAAAACGGTAAACAAAAAAATGAAAGAACAAACAGATGTTGTTCTTTTTATATGGTATCGCGGACAAGTAGCAGGCTCTGTTGCTTTATATGATATTAAGTGGCACAACCAGTCTGGTATGCTTGGTTATTGGGTAGGATCAGGATTCGAAGGTCATGGTATTGCACAGCGAGCGGTAAAAGGAATGCTTACGTATGCCTATTACACGCTGATGCTGAATCGCGTGGAGCTTCGTGCTGCGGTTCAAAATGAAAAAAGCATCAAGCTCGCCCGCCGACTAGGCTTCCAAGCAGAAGGCGTTGTCAGGCAGGCAGAATGGATACGCGGAAACTGCCGCGACCAAGTCCAGATGAGCTTGATGAAGAATGAGTTTCATTAGATTTCAGGATTCAAAACATATGAGATATAGTTCTTAGCGCTTTGTTCAATCGCTTCCTCTGACGCGCGAATTGCACTATGGAAGACGAACGGCGTGATATAACGTGTTCCGATTAAATTAGAGGTCGCTTGGAACGGACGCAATAATTCGCTGATCGTATAGTTGTTGTAACCGCCAGCTTGATAGGAGAAGTCTGGTCCGCCCGTTGAAATTGCCAGTACTAACTCTTTTCCATGAAGTGCATCGCCACCTGGCCCGTAAGCCCAACCGAACGCTAGCACTTTATCTTGCCATTCTTTTAAAAGGGAAGGTGAGCTGTACCAATAGAACGGAAATTGAAGAACGATACGATCGTGCTGCAACAGCATACGTTGTTCTTCCTCAACGTTCACTTTTCCGTCGTGATACAGTTGGTAAAGTTTTCGAACCGTAACATGATCCCGTTTCTCTATTTCTTCAGCCCATCTTTTATTTACTGTAGAGTTTTGTAGATTAGGATGTGCGACTATTACTAATGTACTTTTCATGAATGAATCTCCTTTATGAAAAAATATTAAATTTCATTTGCTTGTACAAACAACTTAAACAGTAAGAAGCGAGCTCTTATGATTCGAGCTGCCCTGCTGCAAGATGTGTTGCTTTTGTGAGCGCTTTTCCTTCTTCTTCTCCTAAAAGACTGGAATACGTTCGATAAAGAGCTTTCCAAGCTTTTTCGAGATCTGTTTGAATTTCCGTTCCTGCTTGTGTCGGATGGATGTGCGACATCTTGCCTTGCACTTTACGCTCTGCAAGTCCCTTTACAACAAGCTTGTCCACGAATCTTGTGATCGTACTTGGTGTCATGTGAAGTTCTTCTGCTAACTCCGATTGAGAGATTCCAGGTTTGTCGTTCACAAGCATCATCATAAAGCCATGAGTAGGCGTAATTCCTGTCGGTCGAAAAGATTCCTCAGCCATTTTGGAAATAACGCGAGAAAGCTTGTTCACAGTAAAATATAAGCAGTTTTCTAGATACTTTTCGGGCATTATAGCACCTCTTTGCAATCGTTAATGTTGTTTGTACATACAACTATAATAAGTGAATAACATTTTGTCAATAAAGTAGGCTTTTGCAGTTGAAGATGTTTTGAATCACAACGATCAATATACTTAATAAACATAATTCTAGAAATTTTGGCATTATTACGGCGAGATTCGGCTAGAATCCGGCGAGTTTTTGAGTTAATACGGCGAGTTCTGGCCATATATCGGCGAATCTACAAATTTCGTCACATTACGACTGGCGCACAGTACAGCAGCCACTCCACTCTTATGACTCCAAACAAAAAAACAAAAAACCCGCCACTCAGGCAGGTTTTCTTCTCATTATTTCGCTTCTTCCTCTTCATGAACGCGGTCGAGTACCATTGCATACGCGTCGTTTCCAAAGTTCAGGCAACGTTTTACACGTGAGATCGTTGCGGTACTTGCTCCCGTTTCGCTCTCGATCTTGTGATACGTTTTTCCTTCACGAAGCATGCGCGCTACTTCAAGTCGTTGCGCCAAAGATTGAATCTCGTTCATCGTACAAAGGTCATCAAAGAATCGATAACATTCTTCCATATCCTTCAGCGACAAAACCGATTCGAAAAGCTGATCTAATGCTTTTCCTCGTAATTTATCAATTTGCATGAAACATGCACTCCTTTTTATTGCATCTTAACCGAATCTGTCATTCCACTCGGTACAATGTTAATCCATATCTTTCCCGGAACAAACGCTCCACCGTCCGGAACGATTCTTCCGTTTTCGTTTTTCCACGAAATGTTTTGTGCGACACCATTCTGAATCAGAATTGCATCTCCGCCTGACGTTAAGTTGATCTCTCGTCTGCCGGCATCATCGATTACCCGGTGTGCCGCTTCAACAATGAATACATTGCCTACCGTAATGGGTGTTTCGGTCTCACGATCTATCGTTGGTTCATTGTTGCTGCTTCTAGCGTACGTCTTCATCTTAGCAGAGTACGAGTAACCTACTGTTTCTCCGCCTGGGTAAGAGATCTGAACCTCGTTTGCAGGCGCACCTTCTATTGCTTTAGCACTTTTAGAAGTTAAGAACGCAAGCATATCGAGATCATCTGATTGCTCGGCACCGATCTTCTCCATCCCTTTTTCGATATTTTCATAGGTGATGTAAGAGTTGTGAGGCGCTTTTCTAAAATCAGCTCGATTGAAAAGAATTCCATCGTAATCCATTCCGTTCAGGTGATCGACCGTCCCGCTATCGAGGATCTCTTTCGCTTCAGGACTGAATCCATGTGCCACGAATAGTGCATCGTAGCCACGTGAGAGTTCGATGTAATAATCTCTCGCGCTGCGAACCGGTCCTACTACTTCTGGCATCTCACTTTGGAAGATCGCCAAAAAGCGTGTAAGTTCTCCCTCAGCTAATACTTCGTATACGATATCAGCTTTATGAAGTCCAGATTGCGGGCGTGCTTTTGGGTGGTTGTTCACCATGACCGAAACCGCGCGATGATCTACCTCTTCATTCGTTTCCAAGCCAGTGAGTGGATAAACAGAAGAAAATTCCTCTTTTTTTGAATCCGTAGCTTCAGCTTTATCTACTTTACCTTCTTCTAATACTTTATCTCTTGCGTCCTTGCATGCAGACAGCGTTAATACCGTAATCATCGCCATCAAGATGATGTACCACTTTTTCATTGGGCTCACTACCTTTGTATCGTATTATTTTGCCCAATCCTTTTCTATATTAACGCATAATCGAAGGAAAGAGTAACCCTTTCTTTTTAACATCGTAAATGCCTCTTTGCGTAATGCGGATGTATGGCAAGTGTGTGGAAGAGAAAAACAATAGAGAATAGATTGGATCTTCATATTGATAGCCTCGTTCTCTTAGTGCATTCGTTAATCTTTTCTCTTCTACCACTAGTTCTTCTATACTAAGATTCGACATTCCTCCCGCTAAAGGAAGTTTTATCTCAGCAACGATTTCGCCTCTCTCCGCAAGAACGATGCCTCCGCCGACTTCTTTCAAGCGTTCGAACGCCAAAGCCATATCTTTTTTGTTTTTTCCGATGATCAGAAGATCTCCCGTATTGGAATACGAGCTCGCAAAGCCATACAGATTTTTCGCAAAACCTTTTACGATCGTGTTCGTTCTCCACTTTCCTTCTTTGTCGATCAGCATTAAGAAACACTCGTCTGATTCTTCGTTAATCTCTTCAGAAAAAGGATTGATCGATACATTATATGGCCGTGTGATGACACTATTGTACATTTCTATTCCAACGAGACCAGAAAACTGAAAATCCTCGTCTTGAAGGTCCCATGTGATCTCTCTTTTTCGGATGCCATGACCTTCCCAATCAAAATCAAAATCTTTGTCTTCACTAACATCCTTACCATTACGCTTCATCCATTTTCCTTTTGCCAAAACAGATTCAGGAAGAGGATTTGTTACATCATCTAAAATATTCAAATGTGCGACTCGCCCTGCGGCAACCATGCCGAAGAGGTGATCTAGACCGTAATATCTAGCCACGTTATAAGAGACCATCATATACGCATCCACTGGATCGAGCCCTGCTTCGAGCGCAATCTGCAGCATCTTATCGGTAACACCTTCTTCATAAAAAGCAGGTGTGGATCCGTCAGTCGTCATAAAGATTCGTTCATAATTCGTTATGCCTTCTTCTTTCATCTGACGCAATAATTTCGGCAGATCAGGACGAATCGAAGAATAACGAAGGGACACTTGCAGACCAGCATTCAATCGGTCCATCACTTCTGTACCTGTCATCGCTTCATGATCGCAGTCCACACCGAGCAACGTCATTGCAGTTAAGGTCTTTTCAGAAGCTCCTGGCAGATGTCCCTCGATCTTTTTACCCGCTTTCTTCGTCTTCAGCATCCAATGCAACAGCGTATCATCACCATGAAGCACTCGCGGCCAGCTCGTTAACTCGCCACCTTGAAGAACATACGGGCTCTCGAGCAGCTGTCTCACACTTTTTTCCGAAAAATAATTCTCTTCTTCTAAAAGCTCTGTTTGTGCGTCATAACGGCACCACCAAAAGAAATTAGAAGGCAGATCGTTCACGTCCTCCATAAAAGAAAGCGCTTTCGAAATATTCATTTCAAAAAGCAGCATAAAGTTGTCGGCTAAAAATACGGACGTTCCACGCTGCAATGCATATCGCGAGAGCGACTGGGGATTATAAAGTTGAAACGGATGACAATGAGGTTCAATATACCCCGGCACAACAAACTTACCTTCTAGATCAGTGATTTCCGTTCCGGATCTATGGTCAGGCATCTTTTCGCCTACATAGACGATGCGGTCTTCAAGGATCCAGATGTTTGCTTTTACCCATTTTTTAAGAGCTGTGTTCAAATAAGTAGCGTTTGTTAAGACAAGCGACGGTGCCAATTCACCTTGAATGACGGCCACTTGTTTGCGCATTTGCGCTTTTGTCCAAAAAGCAATGTGTTGGTTCATGTTGGATCACCTGTCTTCTCTCTGAAAATTTCGTTTTTTCAAGAATACCATATTCATCAAGCAAATTGGTGAAAATTGAAAGGAGTATCACAATGAGACAAAATATTGGTTTAGTTAATAGCATGATTCGTATTATTGCAGGTCTAACACTGCTTTCTGTTTATACAGCAAAGCTGACAAGAAAGCCCTACAAAGAGTCATACATTCTTATGATTTTAATGGCAGCGATGAAGGTAGCAGAAGGGATCGTTCGCTACTGCCCGATGACTGACCTACTTCACAAGAGTAAAGAAATGAACGACATGGATTTAGGTAATATCGCTAAAGAAGGTTCGCCGTTTAACCCTTCATAATAAGAAGGAGGCAACACTATGCCAACTCATTCCCTATTAAAAGGCAACAGACCTCTTTTCAGTCTATTGGTCGTTGTCTTTATTACCCATCTTGGCTCATATCTTGTCTTGCCTGTCCTTCCTATCCTCTTAAAAGTCGAAACTGGATTAACAGCAGCACAGATTGGTTTTACTCTCGCTGTTATCTCGATCTTCATGCAAGTAGGAAGTGTGGTCGGAGGCGTATTCGCTGACCGTACAGGCAGACGTTTTATCATCGCACTTGGTGCTTTAATACGGGCAGGCGGGCTGATAGGTTTCGCTTATTTTTCAACTTATTCACTAGTTTTGGTAACTGCTGCGATCAGCGGGCTCGGTCTTGGGCTTAATGCGCCGTCCACAAAAGCATTTATTTCTTCGCTCGTAAAAGCAGACATGAGATCTACTGCTTTTTCATTGCGTGGAATCTTTGCCAATATTGGGATGGCGATCGCTGGATTAACCGTCTTCGCTTTATTTACAGGAAGCTCAAAACTAATCTTTATAACCGCTGCTGTTATATATTTAGGCGCAAGCGTGATCAGCTGGTTCTTCTTGCCTGCAGGCTGTGGAGACGAAAACTGCCGAGAAGTAAAATGGAGTGAATATCGACAAGCGTTAAAAAACATTCCCTTCCTCGTTTTTGTGATCGCCACAATCTTTGTTTGGGCTCTTTATGTACAGTTTGCACTCGTGCTCCCGCTTCGAGCTGAAAGTGTACTATCTAACGGAAAAGACATAAGCATCATCTGGACCATCAACAGCATCACGGTCATAGTAGCTCAAACGCTCATAACAAAAAATATCATACGAAACATTCATCCGCTGACTTCTGTTGGTATAGGTGCGATCTGTATCGGAACTGCTCTCGGAAGTTTATATTTTGCAAACACTTTATTTTTCTTTGTTTTTACCGGAATCATCTTTATCACAGGTGAGATGCTGATCATGCCCACGTTGGATACGTCGATCTCACAGCTTGCCGCTGCCCGGTTTCTTGGCATGTTCTTTGGATTAGCCAGTGTTTTTACAGGGATTGGGGAAGCGATAGGAAATTCAATCGGAGGACGATTGTTTGAAGTGGCCGATGGCGGACAAAGTACTGTTCCTTATGTAACGTATGTGATAGCAGGTTTTGTCATCTTCATTGGGATGCAGCTGTTGCGTCAGTGGAATCCGTTGTCCATCATACAGCCTCCTAAACTCATGCCAACCGCAGCTCCGAACACAGAATCATCTACATCTCATCCGAATCCAATTAATGAAGGCTGATGAACAAGGTCTTATCAACCATGTCCGTCAGCCCTCAACTTCAGTATAGGAGGTTAGCACCAATATGAGTTACGAATATTTAATGGATACTGCTTTTCTTTATATATTGCTTATCGGCGGAATCATCGCCATCTCGTTTGTGTTTATTAAGAAGAGACGTGCGAAATAGCTCGAAACCCGATATCTTTACGATAGAATGAGCCTTCGCACGTGATCTTCTTCATTTCTCTATATACGTTTTCCTGAGCTTCACTTAGTGAACGTCCTTTAGAGGCTACCAATAACACCCGGCCGCCATCTGTTAAAAGAGATTCATCTTCCCTTTTCGTACCCGCGTGAAACACGTTAGAATCACCTTCAATGTTTTCTAGCCCCTTGATCACTTTAGCTTCTGAAGAAGAAACAGGGTAACCATCGGATGCAAGTACAACACCAAGTACGGATTCTTCAGACCATTGAAGTTCCGGCTTTTTGCCGTTTAAAAGAGATAAAAGCAGATCAGCCAGATCATTTTGTAAGCGAGGCAGAATCACTTGTGTTTCCGGGTCACCGAAGCGTGCATTAAACTCGATCACTTTCGGACCATTCTTCGTTAAGATTAAGCCCGCATAAAGAATTCCTGTAAAAGGAGTGCCTTCGTGTTTCATCGCAGAAACGGTTGGTTGAACGATCTCTTTTATCGCTTTTTGGATGTCTGCGTCAGAAATTTGAGGTACTGGTGAGTAAGCCCCCATACCACCTGTGTTCGGACCTTTATCCCCGTCATACGCACGTTTATGATCTTGAGCAATTTCCATCGGAAGGAAAATCTCGTCATGTACGAAAGACATTAACGAAAATTCTTCTCCTTCCAAAAATTCTTCAACAACTACCGTTTCGCTCGCAGAACCGAAGCGTTTGTCTACCATCAGCTCATGTAGACCCTCTTCCGCTTCTTCTAAAGTCATTGCCACAATGACACCTTTACCTGCCGCAAGACCGTCCGCTTTCAACACGATCGGTGCTCCTTTTTCTTGAACGTAAGCTAGAGCTTCATCATGATTCGTAAACGTTTCAGAAGCCGCCGTCGGAATGTCGTACTTCTTCATAAGATCCTTCGCGAACGATTTTGATCCTTCAATCTCTGCTGCTGCTTTAGACGGACCGAAGATAACAAGACCTTCTTCTGTGAAACGATCTACGATGCCTTCTAGTAACGGTACTTCAGGTCCAACGAATGTTAATCCGATTTCGTTTGTTTTTGCAAAAGTGACCAGCTCATCGATGTTGGTTTCTTTGATGGAAATGCATGTCGCTTGCTGTGCCATGCCTGGGTTTCCTGGTGCAGCAAACACTTGTGTGACACTCGGGCTGTTCGCAAACTTCCACACGAGCGCATGTTCACGTCCACCTTTGCCGATTACAAGAACGTTCATGGTTGCTACCTCCTTATTTGTAATGAAGAAACGGCAATGAGGAGGCCGTTTCAGCTAACCTAAAATGTGGTACGTACCCTTACTGAGTAGGTGGAGCCAGAGCTAGAATTTTACGGTACGTGTTCTTTATTTTTTTACACTTTCGCTCAAACGGTTTATGTTTCGCTCCAATCGAACCTCGTTCCGCCCCGAAATTGCTTCGTTTCGCTCATACCAACCCCCGTTTCGCCCCGAACGTGAATAGTTTCGCTCATACACCTAAAAAACAGATTTTATTGTTCAAAAAGCAATCTACTATTCATAAAAAAACTTACTCACTTTAGGCATAACAAGTAGCTCTTTGAGAAAAACAACTAAATCTACTTATTTTAAAGCAAAATTTAAACATTTTTACAGATGCATTGATTCATGCGTTCACAGCACGCCCCCCGGAAAGAGAGCACCTGGAACGGAAATCAACCCTTCCACACACTACTGAGTCAACATGATTAATGCTTAAAGTGCCTAACGCCTGTGAACACCATCGTGATCCCGTGCTCGTCTGCTTTTTTTATCGAATCTTCATCCTTAATCGATCCACCTGGCTGGATGATTGCTGTTACACCAGCGCGTGCCGCTGCTTCTACGGTATCGTCCATCGGGAAGAACGCATCTGATCCAAGAGCTGAACCTTGTGCACGTTCACCAGCTTGCTCGATTGCGATTTTCGCTGCGCCAACGCGGTTCATCTGACCCGCACCAACCCCTACTGTCATTTCGTCTTTCGCTAAGACAATCGCGTTAGATTTCACATGCTTTACCACTTTCCAAGCAAGCTTCAGATCTTTCCACTCTTGCTCAGTCGGCTGGCGTTTTGTAGGAATCGTCACGTTCGCATCATCCAACCCGTAAACGTCTTCCTCTTGAACGAGCATTCCGCCAGAAACGGTAGTGATTTTTTTGGCGATTCCTGTACCTTCTGTAAAATCTAATTTTAATAAACGGATGTTCTTCTTTTTCGTTAAAATCTCTAACGCTTTCTCTGTAAATGAAGGAGCGATGATGATCTCAAGGAAAATCTCACTCAGCTTTTGAGCCGTTTCTTCATCTATTTCTGTGTTAGCAGCGATGATGCCGCCGAAGATCGATACAGGGTCTGCTTCAAACGCACGGGTGTACGCTTCAAGAATCGTTGAGCCTGTTCCAACGCCACATGGATTCATGTGCTTAACCGCAACAACAGCTGGATCAACGAACTCTTTTACGATTGAAAGTGCAGCATCTGCGTCGTTGATGTTGTTGTACGAAAGCTCTTTTCCATGTAGCTGTTCAGCGTCTGTTAAAGAGAGCGTGTTCTTCAGTGGCGTCGAATAAAACGCGGCTTTTTGATGCGGGTTCTCACCATAACGAAGGTCCTGTTTCTTTTCATATGTTACCGTGTAGGATTCTGGGTGCTCCTCTTCTACAGCTGCTGTTAAGTATTCAGCGATTAATGCATCATAAGCCGCTGTATGACGGAACGTCTTCGCAGCAAGTCTTCGGCGCGTCTCTTCACTTACAGCTCCTGCACCATCAAGCTCACCCGCAACTGATTCATAGTCTGCCGGATCGACAACGACCGTGACGTAGGCATGATTTTTTGCAGCTGAACGAAGCATGCTCGGTCCGCCGATATCGATATTTTCGATCGCATCAGCGAATGTTGTGCCTTCTTTGGCGATCGTCTCTTTGAACGGATAAAGGTTTACAACTACAAGATCGATTGGTGATATCTCATTTTCATGCATTGCTGTTCGATGTGTCTCATTATCTCGAACAGCGAGTAAACCGCCATGAATTTTTGGATGAAGCGTTTTGACACGTCCGTCCATGATCTCAGGAAAACCAGTCACTTCAGAGATACCGATTACAGGAATCCCAGCGTCTTGTAACGCTTTTTTTGTTCCGCCCGTAGAGATGATCTCTACGCCGTGATGAGCTAGTTTTTCTGCAAAGTGAAGTAATCCTTCTTTATTTGATACGCTTATGAGTGCACGTTTGATCGTCAATGTAAGATGCCTCCTACGGTGTCTTTTTGTAATAGTTTGTTGATGATGGCTGGGTACAATTGGTGTTCTGCTTTTTGGATACGCTGCTGCAGGGTATCCTCTGTATCGCCTGGCAATACAGGAATGCGAACTTGTTCGATGATCGGCCCTGTATCCATTCCACTGTCTACATAATGAACCGTTACACCTGTTTCGGCAACGTTTGCTTTCAGTGCTTGCCCTACCGCATCCTTACCAGGAAATGCCGGCAGATAAGACGGATGGATATTGATGATACGGCCTTCATACGCTTTCAATAATACCTCACCAACCAACCTCATATATCCTGCGAGAACGATAAATTCTACTCCATAGGATTGAAGTTCAGAAACGATTTCTTTTTCAAAATCAGCTTTTGATGCAAACGTTTGAGGCATGAACGAGTACGTTGGAATGTCAAAATGGCGCGCACGATCGACCACCTTCGCCCCTGGTTTATCACATACTAAAAGCTCGATATCCGCTTGAAGCTCACCTGCTTCAACTGCGTCTACGATGGCTTGAAAGTTACTTCCGCTTCCAGAAGCAAATACAGCTATTTTTCTCATTCGATGTTTCCTCCACCAAAGATCACGCCTTCACCTTGCTTCACGCGACCGATGATGTAAGGCTTTTCGCCTGTTTCTTCTAAAAGGCGGATGATTGGAAGCATATTTTCTTCTGAAACCGAGAGCACCATTCCAATTCCCATGTTAAACGTTGTGAACATCTCTTTCCGTGTCAGGTTTCCTTTTTCTTCGATCAGATCAAAAATCGCAGGAACCGGCCATGAACCATAATCTACTTCTGCCGCAAGACCTTCTGGCAGCATGCGTGGAATGTTTTCAATGAACCCGCCGCCTGTAATATGAGCAACACCGTTCACATCAAACTGATTGAACACTTCAAGCAACGGTTTTACATAGATGCGAGTCGGTGTTAACAGCTCTTCACCTAATGGTTTAGATAAACTATCAATGTGTTCGTTCAGATCAAGACCTGCGTTTTCTAATAAAACTTTGCGAACGAGCGAAAAGCCGTTGGAATGAAGACCGTTTGAAGCAAGGCCTATCAATACATCGTTCTCGGAGATAGCAGCGCCGTTGATCAGCTTCGATTTCTCGGCGATTCCAACCGTAAACCCAGCTAAATCATACTCTTCACTGTCATACATGCCAGGCATCTCTGCCGTTTCTCCGCCGATGAGCGCACACCCTGCTTGTTCACAGCCATCCGCGATCCCACTAACGATCTCTTCGATCTTTTCAGGGTGAAGCGTGCCGCAAGCAATATAGTCCAGGAAATAAAGCGGCTCAGCGCCTTGCGCTACGATATCGTTCACGCACATCGCAACTGCATCTACACCGATCGTGTCATGCTTATCCGCCAAGAACGCAAGCATCAGCTTCGTACCTACTCCATCTGTTCCGGAAATCAGGACGGGCTCTTTATGTGAGAATCCCGATAGATCGAACATCGCACCAAATCCACCAAGTCCTGCTAATACTTCCGGACGCTTCGTTCTAAGTGCATGCTTCTTGATGCGATCGACCGCTTCATATCCTGCTTCGATGTTCACGCCTGCTTGCTTATATGCTTCTGCCATCGTCTTCTCCCCCTTTAAACAAGCTCTTTTTCATATGGTAAAACAGTATCTGGATAAATTTCTGTTGGATATCGTCCTGTAAAACAAGCTAAACATTGTCCGCAGTTCGGCTCGTCATTCGAACGTCCTATACCTTCCATCAGTCCTTCGACGGAAATAAACGATAATGAATCAGCACCAATAATTTCACGGATCTCATCAACAGAATGCTTAGATGCGATCAGTTCCGCACGTTCTGATGTATCTATGCCGTAATAGCATGGATGGGCGATGGGTGGAGCTGTAATTCGCACATGAACTTCTGTAGCGCCCGCAGCACGCAGCATCTTCACGATTCGGCGGCTCGTCGTACCGCGTACGATTGAGTCATCTACCATCACGACACGCTTGCCTTCTACGATTCCTCGAACCGGAGAAAGCTTCATCTTTACGCCAAGTTCACGAAGCTCTTGAGAAGGCTGAATGAACGTACGTCCGACATAGCGATTTTTAATAAGGCCGATCTCATACGGAATACCGGATGCTTCCGCATAACCGATCGCAGCAGAGATACTAGAATCAGGCACACCTGTTACAACATCCGCTTCAATCGGAGCTTCTTCATACATCTTTTTCCCAAGACTTTTACGAGCCGCATGAACGTTGATTCCTTCGATGTTGCTGTCTGGTCGTGAAAAATAAATATATTCCATCGAACACATAGAGCGCTGAACAGAAGTCGAGAACGTATCGACCGTTAGTCCGTCTTCGTTAATGATCAAAAGTTCTCCCGGCTGCACGTCACGCACGTACGTTGCCCCAACCACATCGAACGCACACGTTTCAGATGCGACAACATACGCATCACCAAGCATACCGAGTGACAAAGGGCGCAATCCGTTCGGATCTAGTGCTACCATCATCTCGTTTTCTGTCATGACTAAGAACGCATATGCACCTTTTAGCATCGTTAAAGCGTTCTGTACTTTTTCTTTTAGTGTAAAATAACCGCTGCGCTTGATCAGATGAGCAAGCACTTCTGTATCCGATGTTGTCTGAAAGATGCTTCCTTGTGATTCCAGCTGATGCTTTAGCGCGTTGGCATTTACGAGATTCCCGTTATGAGCAAGAGCAAGTGAACTTGTTTGTGAACGAAACAATAAGGGCTGAACGTTCGCAAGCTCATTGCCTCCTGCTGTGGAATACCGGACATGGCCGATTGCACCATGTCCGATCAATCCTTCTAGTTCACCTTTGCTGAACACGTCATTTACTAAGCCACTTCCTTTATGAATGCGTAAACGCTCTCCGTCCGTTACAACGATTCCTGCTCCTTCTTGTCCGCGATGCTGCAGACTATGCAGCCCGTAATACGTTAATTGCGCGGCATCCGGGTGACCCCAGATCCCAAACACACCACATTCTTCGTTTAAGCCTTTGATGTCAGCAAGCATGGAATAGCTCCTTTCCAGGCGTCTTGCATCTCCTGGAGCGTGCAGGATAACAACTCTTCACCCTGCTCATTATCGATCGCTAGACCGCTCTCAGAACGTACAAAACCTATGATTTTTGCGTCTTTTACAAGCTGTTGGAACTCATCTTGATGTTCAGGTTTTACTGTGACTAAGAAACGGGATTGAGATTCTCCGAAAAGACTTCCAATCGGCTCATCTGTTAACGTCACGCTCGCTCCTATTTTTCCGTCCATCACAGACTCAGCAAGTGCAACAGATAGTCCGCCTTCTGCAACGTCATGCGCAGATTGGATCAAGCCTTTTTGAATCGCTGCTAAAATCTCACGCTGTCTTGTTTCTTCCACTTCTAGATCGATGTGAGGCGCTTTACCAAAAATGCGTCCTTCTTTCATCTTCTGAAGCTCACTTCCGCCAAATTCAGCTTTGCTCTCACCGATCAGATAGATGATGTCGCCCGCTTCTTTAAAGCTTTGAGTCACGATGTGCTTCGTGTCTTCGATAAGCCCGACCATACCGATGACTGGCGTCGGGTAAACGGCTACACCGTTCGTTTCGTTATAAAGAGATACGTTACCGCCGATTACTGGCGTTGCGAGTTTGTTGCATGCCGCACTCATACCGTCAGCTGATTTCTCTAGCTGCCAGAAGATCTCTGGCTTTTCAGGATTTCCGTAGTTCAAGCAATCTGTCACCGCAAGAGGCTGCGCTCCTGAACATACAAGATTACGAGCTGCTTCGGCAACAGCGATCATGCCGCCCACTTCTGGGTCTAAATACAGATAGCGAGAATTACAGTCTGTTGTCATCGCTAGCGCTTTTTTCGTTCCTCGGATTCGAACAACTGCTGCATCTGATCCAGGTGCTACGACCGTATTCGTGCGCACCATGTAGTCGTACTGGTTGTAAACCCACTCTTTGCTCGCGATCGTTGGCTGCTTCAAAAGAGAGAGCAACGTAGATTTGAAGCTAGTAATCTCTGGTAAGTAATCTGCTTGCGCTTGGAACTCGCCATAATAAGCAGGTTCTTTGGATGGCTTATGATAAACTGGAGCATCTTCTGCAAGAGCATCTACCGGTACATCTGCTACGATCTCCCCTTGGTGAGTAAGACGCAGTACTTGTTCTTCGATAACCGTTCCAACTGTTACGCAATCAAGATCCCATTTTGCAAAGATCTTTTCCACTTCATGCTCACGGCCTTTTTCAACGACTAACAACATGCGCTCTTGAGATTCTGAAAGCATCATCTCATATGCCGTCATACCTGTTTCACGCTGTGGAATAAGATCAAGGTTCATCTCGATTCCCATACCCGCTTTACTTGCCATCTCAGCGGATGAACTTGTAAGACCTGCCGCACCCATATCTTGAATTCCGACAAGCGCATCACAGTTATGAATGAGCTCGAGGCACGCTTCCATAACGAGTTTCTCCATAAAAGGATCTCCAACTTGAACCGCTGGACGCTTTTCTTCTGACGCTTCAGAAAGCTCTTCCGATGCAAACGTTGCACCGTGGATTCCATCACGGCCTGTTTTCGCCCCAACGTACATCACAGAGTTTCCAGCACCCTTCGCTTGTCCCTTTTTAATGTCTTTATGATCGATCAGACCGACGCACATCGCATTCACAAGTGGATTGCCTTCATACGATGGATCGAATTGAACTTCTCCACCAACCGTCGGAATTCCGATACAGTTGCCGTAGCCTGCGATCCCCGCTACCACTTGTTCGAACAAATACTTCACACGCGGTGACTCTAGCTCTCCAAAACGAAGTGAGTTCAGCATCGCGATCGGACGCGCTCCCATTGAGAAAACGTCACGGATGATTCCACCGACACCTGTTGCAGCTCCTTGATAAGGCTCGATCGCTGAAGGGTGGTTATGAGATTCGATCTTGAAAACAACCGCTTGACCGTCACCGATATCCACGATCCCAGCACCTTCACCAGGACCTTGAAGTACGCGCTCACCTTTTGTAGGGAACTTGCTTAGAACAGGCTTTGAATTTTTATAAGAACAGTGCTCACTCCACATAACGGAGAACAGTCCTGTTTCTGTCCAGTTAGGAGATCTGCCGATAATCTTTTCTACGAGTTCAAACTCTGAATCACTTAAACCCATCTCACGGTATAATTTTTGCTCTTTAATTTGTGAACTTGTTGGTTCATTTTGCAGCGACATAACGTTCCCTCCAGCTCTTCACAATAGATTGAAATAATTTAAGACCATCTTTGCTTCCTAACAGCTCATCGACCGCGCGTTCCGGATGTGGCATCATACCTAGCACGTTGCCTTCTTCGTTCGTGATACCGGCAATGTTTTCAACCGATCCGTTCGGATTGTTCCTATACGTGAATACGATCTGATTGTTCGCCTTTAGCTGTTGCAGCGTGTCTTTATCGCAATAATAGTTGCCTTCACCATGTGCGACTGGAACGGAGATCACTTCTCCTTTTTCATACTGAGTCGTGAAGATCGTCGATGTGTTCTCAACGACTAGCTCTTCTGGCTGGCAGATGAATTTCAATGATTCATTGCGGCGCATCGCTCCTGGCAGAAGTCCTGTTTCTAGTAAAATCTGAAATCCGTTACAAACGCCAAGAACCGGTTTTCCTTCACGTGCTGCTTTAACCACTTCTGTCATCACGTTCGAGAATTGTGCGATAGCGCCAGAGCGGAGGTAGTCTCCATAAGAGAAACCACCAGGCAATAAGATACCGTCAAATTGATTTAAGTTCGTTGCATCGTGCCAGACGTACTCAACTTCTGCGCCGAGCTCATCTTTTACAGCATGATACATGTCAGTGTCACAGTTTGATCCTGGAAAAACGATTACAGCAAACTTCACTGTGCGACAACCTCCTCCACCTCGTAGCGGTAGTCTTCGATCACTGGATTCGATAAAAGTTTCGAGCACATGTTCACGATTTTCTCATCTAGATTGTAGTCGCCTTTTTGAAGCGTTAACTCCAGATACTTACCAATACGTACATCTTCAACCTCTGACTGTCCCATTTTGTGAAGCGAGCTCATTACTGCCTTACCTTGCGGATCTAATACACTCTCTCTTAATGTTACATACACCTTTACTTTGTACATGATAGGCCTCCTAGACGTTGTAGTATTTTTTCATAAGCATCTGTTAAACTTCCTAACCCTCGGCGAAATACATCTTTATCGAGTTTCTCGTTCGTTTCTGCATCCCATAAACGGCATGTATCAGGAGAAATTTCGTCAGCGAGCATAAGGTTTCCGTTAGCATCTGTTCCGAACTCCAGCTTAAAGTCGACGAGCTTTACGTTCTTTTGAACAAAATAAGAAGTGAGCACTTCGTTGATCTGAATCGCATGTTCTGAAATCTGACTGAGTTGCTCTCGCGTTGCCAAGTTCATGATGTCGATATGTTCTTCCGTAATAAGCGGAT
This sequence comes from Fictibacillus norfolkensis, assembly GCF_014836645.1. Lineage (GTDB taxonomy): Bacteria > Bacillota > Bacilli > Bacillales > Fictibacillaceae > Fictibacillus > Fictibacillus norfolkensis. The sequence continues at coordinate 5,605 of NZ_JACSQM010000006.1, read as the reverse complement.
CGCCGAGGTCATCGTTTTTGTAATAAAATTCGACGATCGTGCGTGGAAGGATCTGACCTTCAGGAATACCGGTACGCTTTGATAACGATCCCGCCGCGATGTTGCGGACAACCACTTCTAAGGGGATGATGGTCACCTTCTTTACGAGCTGTTCGGTTTCGGATACTCGTTTTACGAAGTGGGAGTCGATTCCCTTCTCTTTGAGCAGTTCAAAAAGGATGGATGAGATCTCGTTGTTCAGTCTTCCTTTTCCTGCGATCTCGGCTTTTTTCTCGCCGTTGAACGCCGTTGCTGAATCTTTGTAGCTGACCCAAACGACTTCTTCGTCGGTTGTGCGGTAGATGCGTTTTGCTTTTCCTTCGTATAGCTGCTCTAACTTCTCCATCATGACCCCTCCGTTATATGAAGATTCCCAATATTCAATCTTTTAAAAAAGGCAAAGAGAAAGAGAGCTCAATAGATCACTCTCTTTTTAGTTGAAGTACTTCTTAAAAGCTTTTTAGTATGACAATGTTGCCGTTGAGAGAGAGGTTGATTTCCGTTTCAGATACTCGCTTTCCGCGGGGCGTGCGGTGAGCCCCTCGCCGCTTTGCGCCATTGAGGGTCTCACCTGCCCACTCGTCCCGCAGGAGTCTCGCATCTTACACTTCAATCAACTTTCAATGAAGTCTTTCAAAAACAACTAATTAAAAGATCTTTCTTATAAAACCCTTTAAAGCCCTAATCTGTCGAAGATTGTGTCTACGTGTGACAGATGATAACTGTAGTCAAAGCATTCAGAGATTTCTTCAGGTGTTAATTTTTCAGTAATTTTTTGTTCAGCTTCTACTAATGTTCTGAACTGTACGCCTTCTTCCCATGCTTGCATCGCTTTTGGCTGCACTGTGTCGTATGCTTCTTCACGTGCCATTCCTTTGTCGATCAATTTGAGGAGTACGCGCTGTGAGTAGATCAATCCGTATGTGCGCTCCATGTTGCGTTTCATGTTTTCTGGGAACACGGTTAAGTTCTTGATGATGTTGCCAAAACGGTTCAGCATGTAGTTCAGTGCGATCGTTGCATCTGGTAAGATCACACGCTCAGCTGATGAATGGGAGATATCACGCTCATGCCATAGGGATACGTTCTCATATGCTGTCATCATGTAACCGCGGATCACACGAGCAAGACCTGTCATGTTTTCAGATCCGATCGGATTACGTTTATGCGGCATGGCCGATGATCCTTTTTGACCTTTTGCAAAGAACTCTTCTACTTCACGCGTTTCACTCTTTTGAAGACCGCGTACTTCAGTTGCGAACTTCTCTATGCTCGTCGCGATAAGTGCCAACGTTGACATGTAATGCGCGTGACGGTCACGCTGCAATGTTTGTGTTGAGATCGGTGATGCTTCTAGTCCAAGCTTTTCACACACATATTTTTCAACGAAAGGATCGATGTTCGCATACGTTCCAACCGCTCCAGAAATTTTACCGAAACGAACCGTGTCAGACGCTTGCTTGAAACGTTCGACGTTACGCTTCATCTCTTCGTACCAAAGAGCAAGCTTCAATCCAAACGTTGTAGGCTCAGCATGTACACCGTGCGTACGACCCATCATAACGGTATATTTATGTTCTTTTGCTTTTTCAGCAAGAATCTCAACGAAACGATCTAGATCTTTCGCTAAAATGTCATTTGCTTGTTTAAGTAGATACGATAGAGCTGTATCTACAACATCTGTGGAAGTTAATCCGTAATGTACCCATTTACGCTCTTCACCAAGCGTTTCAGATACCGCTCGTGTAAACGCAACAACATCATGGCGCGTTTCCTCTTCGATCTCTAGGATTCGGTTAATATCGAAAGACGCGTTTTCACGAAGCTTCTTCACGTCTTCTTTCGGAATATCTCCTAGTTCTGCCCAAGCTTCACAAGCTAAGATCTCTACTTCAAGCCACGCTTGATATTTGTTTTCGTCCGTCCAGATCGCTCCCATTTCAGGGCGTGTATAGCGTTCAATCATTGTGTTACCTCCGTTTTGTTATCACTTAAAAATAGTGCGGACACTTTTTCTGCTTTTTCTAGTGCCTGTTCAATCGTATCACCTAAAACCGTGATATGCCCCATCTTTCGTTTCGCTTTCGCTTCTTTCTTTCCGTACAGATGAAGTTTCGCTTCTCCTAAATTTCCTATCTCGCGTAACACAGTCTCATGATGTTCACCTAATATGTTGATCATCACGGCTGGTTTTATTAATTCTGTATTGCCAAGCGGCCAGTTGCATACTGCGCGTACATGCTGATCGAACTGTGAAGTCTCACACGCCTCGATCGTGTAATGCCCCGAGTTATGCGGGCGTGGCGCGAGTTCGTTCACATAAATCGTACCGTCCTTTGCGACGAACATCTCTACGGCAAGCGTACCAACAAGCTCTAATTCCGTTGCGATTGACCCCGCTAGGAGCTTTGCTTTATCCGCTGTTTTGTTCGTGATGCGTGCCGGCGCGATCGTTTGATGCAGGATATTCTCTTTGTGTATATTTTCTGCGATCGGAAACGATTTAACCTCACCGCTCACACTTCTCGTTATGATTACGGATACTTCTTTTTCAAAGTCAACCCAAGCTTCCAGCACACAATCTGTCTCTTTCTCTAAAAGTGTTGCTGCAATCTCAAGATCACTTTCTTGCTTGATCACAAACTGCCCTTTCCCGTCGTAACCGCCTCTGCACGTTTTTACTACAGAAGGGTAACCTAACTCCCCAATCGCGACCTGTAACGAATTCATATCAGAAACCGGTCTATATGGTGCAACAGGAACCCCTGCTTTTTGAAGCGTTTCTTTCTCTTTCAAACGGTGCTGAGTGACGGAAAGAAGACGGCTTCCCTGCGGTAAGTTCGCATTCTCTTCTAACCAGTTCGCACTCTCTGCATCTATGTTTTCAAACTCGTATGTGACGACATCGCTTTGTTCTGCAAGCTTCTTGATGCCTTCTCGGTCATCATAAGCTGTTGTGATCTGTTGATCCGCAACCTGCCCGCATGGTGAATTCTCTCCTGGTTCTAAAACAACAACGTTCAATCCCATCTCACGAGCGCTCAACGCCATCATGCGGCCGAGCTGGCCTCCGCCAAGTATACCAAGTGTTTGCTGTGGTTTTATCGTCTTAAACAAGAAGCTCACTACTTTCGATCGCCAGTTGTTGTGCTGTGGCACGGCGTTGTTTTAAGCGTTGTTTGACTCCTTCATCATGTACAGCCACCATCTGTGCGGCTAAAAGTCCGGCATTCGCTGCACCAGCCCTCCCGATCGCAACCGTCGCGACAGGAACACCTTTTGGCATCTGAACGATGGATAACAGTGAATCCATGCCGTTAAGCGCTTTGGATTGAACCGGAACACCGATAACAGGCAGGATCGTTTTAGCTGCGACCATACCAGGTAAGTGGGCTGCCCCACCAGCTCCAGCAATGATCACTTCAATCCCTCTATATTCTGCTTCTTCTGCGTATTGAAACATGAGATCCGGTGTACGGTGTGCAGAAACTACTTTTTTCTCGTAAGCTACTTCAAGTTCATCTAATAGGTCACACGCTTCTTTCATTGTTTCCCAATCTGAAACACTTCCCATGATCACGCCAACTTTAGCCATGGTAGCCTCCTTATTGTCAGAAAATATAAAAAAGTCCAGTTGGTATGCTTCTCCCTAATATGAGAGAAAGCAGCCAACTGGACATACGTATCCGATAAAAATAGACAGAAAGATGCTTTCCCTCATAGTCTGATGAAATAACGGTCATCAGGTAGAGACTTACGGGCCATATCCCCGAAATTATATGAGGGCTTTATTCTTCTGGTTTTATTGTAGCAATGATTGTTTTGTTTTGTCAACAAAAATCGAACATTAAGTTGTATATTACATTTAATGTTCGTGTTTTGGTCATTATTGAAGGAGTTTGCCTTCAAATACAATTCGTTGTTCCTTTACTTCTGGTTCCATTCTGCCGTTGCGTTTCACTTCATGGAAAACGGGCTCTTCCGTACGTCTTACCGGTGTATAGCCCTCATCGGCCATACGATCCAGACAATCCGAGATCGTTTCTCCTGCTTCAACAGCAAACTTCTTTTTAGAAGGTTTCTTCTCCATCTGTTACCTCCTGATACCCTTAACCCAAAATCCACCATGAAACGCTTTAGGCTCATGTGAAATTATAAACGCCTTCGGATCCAAATCCTTAACCGTATTATATAGGTTCATTTCTGATTTACGTGATGTTAAGATCTCCATCATCAAACGCTGTCCTTCACGACCTTCTGCAAGCCAGTTTGTAACTCCATAGCCTTTGTTGCGAAGCTCGTTCGGCAAGCCGCCTTCAAGATTTGTCGTAATTACGTTAACAGTAGTATATCCAAGTGCTAGCTTTTCTTCAATCTTCATTCCTACTAAAACACCAATTCCATAACCAACCGCATACGCGATCAAGTTTTGAATCTCATTCAAGTTATCAAGAACCAGCCCGAGGCCGACCACATAGATAATAACCTCGAACACACTAATAAAGGCAGCCAAGTACCTTTGTCCTTTTAACGTCAGGATCATCCTGATCGTAAAAAACGATACATATACAATATTGATCAATAAAATGATCCCAACCATGATGAACGCATTATCTAACATGATGGCAAGCCTCCCAAGGTGAAAAATACTTCGTTAAGGATAACACTTTTTGGACAAGTTGGAAACTGGAGAATTGATGCAAAAACAGTTATTGATTTTAGAGGAGTTTAGTAGGAAGTTTGGCGGATGCTTCTTGTATGTATATTGAAAGTTTGGTGGACACCAAACCTCCCTTTTCTTGTGTTTTGATGGTGTTGGTTTTGCGGTTTGTGGTTTGGTCTCTATTACGAGTATCAGCAATCATTTTAATGGATTTTTTGAGCTTTTGCTAAAGAATATCGCGAGGAAGAAGATGGCTCTGGCCATCTTCTTCCTATTTTGAGGATTGTAGGAAGGTTTTGTGGCTGAAACCAATCTTCGAAGCATACGGAGTGGGGTATCTACCACCGCTAATTAAGTCTATGTGCACAAAATTAAGTCGAAATGAGAGTGAATTAAGTCGGAATGAGCCTCCATTAAGTCTAAAATCAAAAATAAAGGCCGTTCGCTAAATTCCGACAATCCTTCCTAGCTCTATATTGAGCATAGATTTAATTTTTTGAGTCAATTTAAATATTTTTGTGTCTGTAAAATTCATTGATTAGATTGTGAGACTATCCTTTGTATCTTGAATCTTAAAAAAAACAAAAAAAAAGATGGAACGAACATAAAGTTCGTCCCACCTTCTTTGCCTAGCGACGTCCTACTCTAACAGGGGGAGACCCCCAACTACCATCGGCGCTAAAGAGCTTAACTTCCGTGTTCGGTATGGGAACGGGTGTGACCTCTTTGCCATCATCACTAGACCTAACCATGACTTTCACCATGATTCTAAATTGTAGAGAGTATGTTCTCTCAAAACTAGATACGACGTTTCCAAACGTTATGCTTTTTAAGGATAAGCCCTCGACCGATTAGTATCTGTCAGCTCCACGTGTCACCACGCTTCCACACCAGACCTATCAA
>NZ_JACSQM010000005.1 GCF_014836645.1 Fictibacillus norfolkensis | reverse complement strand
CATTTTTATTAGTCTACATAAAAATACCCCTATAGGGCAGACCTTTTTCAAGTGTCTACTCTATAGGGTACAGTCTACTGGTGACATTTGCTTTTTCAATTCTCACCATATGCAAGTTGGTTGGAGTGCAAGGTGCGAGACTCCTGTGGGACAGGTGGGCAGGTGAGACACTTAAGGGCGCAAAGCGGCAAGTGGCTCACCGCCTGCCCCGCGGAAATCGAGCAACCTGGAGCGGAAATCAACCACTTTCAAAAGCATCGAAGTATAATCCAACACACTTCATAAAACCTTTTATGGAAAAAAGATAGATTACTACTGGCATATACGCATGGGATTTGTTTATAATGAAGAGTATGATTCTTCTAAAGAATGAGCACAATGTGTTGATATAAATGAGTGTGGAGAAGGAAAGGAAGTGCCGATGTGGCTATGTTGAACACGTACACGAAAGAACAAGTCGTTGAAATGTCAATGGTCGAAATCGCATTTGAAATTTTGCAAAATGCTAAGCAACCTGTTCAATTCTATGATTTAGTAAAACAAATCGCTGAAGTCAAAGGTTTGTCTAAAACAGCTGTGGAAAACCGAATTGCGTATTTTTACACAGATATGAATATTGACGGCCGATTCGTTTCATTAGGCGATAATAAATGGGGATTAAAAACGTGGTACCCAGTTGAAAGCTCTGAAGAGGAACTTGGTGCAACGAACAAACCAACAAAACGTAAAAAAGCGTCTGCAGATGACTATGACTTTGAAGAGGACTTCGATGATGAAGACTTTGATGAGTTAGAAGTGGAAGATGAGTTCGTTGATGAAGATGACGATCTTGCTGATGACGATGACGATGATGACGATGAAGATGAAGAATTAGAGTTCGATGAAGAAGATGAAGACTTAGACGAAGATGACGAAGATGAAGAAGCAGATGAGGAAGAAAATCTGTAAGTCTTTGTGACTAATTAAACCAGTGCCTTTTGGCGCTGGTTTTTGTTTTTTAGGATTCAGCCCCTAAATCTATGGATTGTTGAGGTTGAGCTACCATTCACAAGCTTGTCACACTAAAAAATGGATTCTCACGGATCATCTTGACATGCGCTCTATACTCGGGTAATATTCTTTTTGGGCTATTCCTGTATCTTTTATTTAAAAGACTAATTTTATATGATATCAAAAGCAAAAGTGCCCCCTAACCATAGGGGAAGTGTCTTTTGCTTTTTATTTTTTTACGGCTGAGACTGTGTAGACTTCACACACATACCTCTCCCGATAGTAGAAAAAGCGTTTAACGCACATACTTATTTTAGAAAATTTAGGGGGATTGAAAACATGGCAAAATATATTTTTGTTACAGGCGGTGTTGTTTCTTCTTTAGGAAAAGGAATCACTGCAGCATCATTAGGCCGATTACTAAAAAACCGCGGAGTAAAAGTGACTACGCAAAAATTCGATCCTTACATCAACGTGGATCCAGGGACGATGAGCCCTTATCAGCATGGTGAAGTTTTCGTAACGGATGATGGTGCAGAAACGGACTTAGACTTAGGTCACTACGAGCGTTTTATCGACATTAACTTAAATAAATACAGCTCAGTAACGACTGGGAAAATTTATTCTACCGTTCTTAGAAAAGAGCGTCGCGGTGAATATCTTGGCGGAACGGTTCAAGTTATCCCGCATATCACGAACGAGATCAAAGAACGTGTTTTCCGTGCTGGACGTGAAACGAACGCAGATGTCGTGATCACAGAGATCGGCGGAACTGTTGGGGACATCGAGAGCTTGCCGTTCCTAGAAGCAATTCGTCAGATCAAAAGTGATGTAGGCTCTGAAAACGTAATGTATATCCACTGTACACTGATTCCTTATATCCGTGCAGCGGGTGAACTGAAGACGAAGCCGACACAACACAGTGTAAAAGAACTTCGCAGCCTTGGTATTCAGCCGAACATCATCGTTGTTCGTACGGAGATGCCGGTCCCTCAAGAAATGAAAGACAAGATCGGTCTATTCTGCGACATCGATCCTAAAGCGGTTATCGAAGCGAGAGATGCAGATACGCTTTACCAAGTGCCGATCGATCTTCAAGAGCAGAAGATGGACGAGCTTGTTTGTAAACACCTTAAGCTTGAAACACACGAGCCGGATATGGCGGAGTGGAAAGAACTGATCAACCGTGTAACGAACTTAAAAGGAAAAGCAAAGATCGCGTTAGTCGGAAAATATGTATCTTTACAAGATGCTTATATTTCTGTTGTTGAAGCGCTTCGTCATGCAGGTTATCAATTTGATACAGATATCGAGATTGATTGGATCAACTCTGAGAACGTGACTGCTGAAAACGTGCACGAACTTCTTCAAGATGCTGATGGTATCTTAGTTCCTGGCGGATTCGGTGACAGAGGGGTAGAAGGTAAGATTCTAGCTACTCAATATGCGCGTGAGAACAAAGTTCCTTTCTTAGGAATCTGTCTTGGTATGCAGCTTGCTTCTGTAGAGTTTGCTCGTAACGTTCTAGGGCTTGATGGTGCACACTCTGCAGAACTTATGCCTGGTACACCGTTCCCGGTTATCGATCTGCTTCCTGAACAAAAGGACATTGAAGACCTAGGCGGTACACTTCGTCTTGGACTTTATCCGTGTAAGATTAAAGAAGATACAAAAGCGTTCGCAGCTTATAACGATGAAGTTGTTTACGAAAGACATCGTCACCGTTATGAGTTCAACAATGAATACCGTGAACAGATGGAAAAAGCAGGGTTCATCTTCTCAGGAACATCTCCTGATGGACGTCTTGTTGAGATCATCGAGTTAGAAGATCACCCGTGGTTTGTTGCGTCACAGTTCCACCCAGAATTCACATCACGACCAACACGCCCGCAGGCACTATTCCGTGACTTTATCGGTGCGGTAACACAATTGAAGAACTAAGAGTGTATAAACCGGCAGCTTCCTATTCAGTGGAAGCTGCCGGTTTTTACGTAGATGGGGGTATTAGTTACTATCAATTTGTCGAAATAGATCGACTCGCCGATATATGGGCAAAACTCGCCGGAATAAGTCCAAAACTCGCGGGAATATCTTCATAATTCGCCGGATTAATGCAGCTATTTCTCGAATTATAAGCACAATTACCCAGGTGGGTATACAGCTAAAATGGTTTTGTTACCTCAATCTGCCTCATTTATTACTCAAAAAACAAGAAAAAGCATGGCACATAGCCAAGCTCCTCTTTATTCTTCATCGTATTCCTCTAAAATCTCTTCTGTCGTTAAAAATAGGGCGTAATACACGAATAAAGCAGTCAGTCCAGACGGAAATCCTAAGCGTGAGCCATCATCCAGCGGTATCAATCCGCGAACGGCCTTCGTATCGATCACGATATCGGCTAAATCATCAAGATTCACGTCCAACTCAGCATCTTTTCGTCTTCCACCTATTAAAATGACGTTACAATCCGTCGTTTTCCGTACTTCTGAACAAAGTGCTACGGCTTTTTCGTCATCTAAAAAGCGCGAAGCCACTACTACACTATCGACCGGCAGCAGATCAGACAACTCTACATCTGATACGTTAGCCCCGGCGCGAAATTTATTCTCTCCATACAGAGCTTCACTCACAACAGCTTCCATCTCACCGAATCCTTTAAAATAGACGGTGCCTTCAGATAGCACACTTTGTGCAAGCAGGCGTGAGCTTTCTTCGAGCGACTGTTCTTCTTTATCTGAGATGGATTTTAGCAATCCTGCAACTTGTGTTGAAAATATTTTTAACATGAAAAAGAACTCCTTACTTTTTTTCAAATCGTCTCGTGTTTTTATTTATTAATTTAGTATACTTAATTTAACAATACAATTCATCGGGAACAGCAGGAATTGATATCCTCTGTCTCGAATGGTATAGGGACAAAATGGTTTTGTAAAGAAACTCTAGATGAGGTGAGCAATAATGAGCGGGAAAATTTTAATTGTAGACGATCAGTATGGCATCAGAATTCTTTTGAACGAAATCTTTCAAAAAGAAGGTTATAAGACGTATCAGGCGGCGAACGGTGTACAAGCTCTTTCGATTGTGGAGAAGGACCGCCCTGATCTTGTCATTTTAGATATGAAGATTCCTGGAATGGATGGCTTGGAAATCCTTCGTCGTGTAAAGAAACATGATGAAACGATTCAAGTGATCATCATGACCGCTTATGGTGAGCTGGACATGATTCATGAGGCTATGAAGCTGGGAGCTATCACTCATTTTGCCAAACCTTTTGATATTGATGAGATTCGCGCAGCTGTTAGGAAAGAACTTCCATTAAACACGCCATCGTCATAAAAGTTTAAGAAATGCTGGCGTGTCGCCAATGATAGCGGTTACACCCGGAAAACGTTGATGTGTTGCGGTTTTCAGGCGATATTGGTATGCTATACTAGAATGAAATATGAGCATAATGAAATGTTTAGCAAGACGCCATGAAAGGTAAACTAAAGTGGCTTCTTTTTGCTGTGTATGCGCATTTCAGCAAATATACTATACAAAAATGTAGTTGGTCTGCTCGTGCCAATATCTAAGGAGGACATTACTATGCCTTTAGTTTCAATGAAAGAAATGCTTGAAAAAGCAAAAGCGGAAAATTATGCAGTTGGTCAATTTAACTTGAACAACCTTGAGTTCACTCAAGCAATCCTTAAGGCTGCACAAGAAGAGAAATCTCCAGTAATTCTTGGTGTTTCTGAAGGTGCTGCTCGTTATATGGGCGGGTTCAAGCTTGTTGTTGCTATGGTTGAAGCGCTTATCGAAGAGTACAAAGTAACTGTACCTGTAGCGATCCACCTTGACCACGGTTCTAGCTACCAAAAGTGTGCTGAAGCGATTCATGCAGGTTTCACATCTGTAATGATCGACGGATCTCACCACCCGTTAGAAGAGAATATCGCTCTTACTAAAAAAGTAGTTGAGCTTGCTCACTTCCACGGCGTTTCTGTTGAAGCAGAACTTGGCCGTATCGGTGGACAAGAAGACGATCTAGTTGTTGAAGATGCAGATGCAGCTTACGCGATCCCTTCTGAGTGTGATCAACTTGTTCGTGAGACTGGTGTTGACTGCTTCGCGCCTGCACTAGGATCCGTTCATGGACCATACAAAGGTGAGCCTAACTTAGGATTCGACCGCATGAAAGAAGTAATGGAACTAACTGGTGTACCTCTTGTACTTCATGGTGGTACTGGTATCCCAACAAAAGATATCCAAAAAGCAATTTCTTTAGGAACTGCTAAAATTAACGTAAACACTGAAAACCAAATTGCTTCTCACAAAGCTGTTAAAGAATACATCGGATCTAACCCAGACAAATATGATCCACGTAGCTACTTAACTGCTGCTCGTGATGCGATTCAAGCTACTGTAGCTGGAAAAATGCGTGAGTTTGGTTCTTCTAACAAAGCTTAATATAACCTTTCTCATGAAACCGCCTATACATCATAGGCGGTTTCATTTACACTATAAGAGTGCAAAAACACGATCCACGTATAGATAATAAAAGAATGATACGAAGTTTTGTAAGCGTAATCCTTCGTGTATGAAGACGAACATGTTATAAAAGAATATAAAAGATAGACATACTCAAAAAAACAGGAGTGATCATTTTTGAAATTCTTTATTGATACTGCAAACATTGATGATATTAAAGAAGCCTATGACCTGGGCATTTTATCTGGAGTAACGACGAACCCTTCTTTAGTCGCTAAAGAAAAAGGCGTAGATTTTCATGAAAGATTAAAGGAAATCACGAGCCTTGTACCCGGTTCTGTTAGTGCTGAGGTGATCGGAACTTCTTATGAAGAAATGGTTTCAGAAGGTCGCGAACTAGCTAAGATCGCACCAAACATCACGGTAAAAGTTCCAATGACACTGGACGGATTAAAAGCAGTAAAAACGTTCTCTGATGAAAACATTAAAACAAACGTAACGCTTATTTTTAATGCAAACCAAGCATTGCTTGCAGCTCGTGCAGGTGCAACATATGTATCACCATTCTTAGGTCGTTTAGATGATATCGGCCAAGATGGTTTGGAGCTTGTTTCACAAGTGGCACAAATTTTTGCGATTCATGAGATCCCAACAGAGATCATCGCAGCATCGATCCGCCACCCTGTTCACGTAACAGAAGCGGCATTACGAGGCGCGCACATCGCAACAATTCCGCCAAACGTAATCAAAGGGCTAGTAAAGCACCCGCTAACAGACCAAGGGATCGAGAAATTCCTAGCTGACTGGGACGCTGCGAATAGAAAGTAATTGCAAACTCTGTAGCTTTTGGAAGGGTTGATTTCCATTCCAGATGCTCGCTTTCCGCGGGGCAGGCGGGGAGCCACATTTGTACGTTTCACGTATAAGTGTCTCCCCTGCCTACCTGTCCCGCAGGAGTCTCGCATCTTACATTCCAATCAACAATCATAGAAGACGAGATTTGAAAGCAACAGCCTTTTTGATCAAGAAGTTCTTAAGCTTTTAGATTTTCTTCTTCGTGTAAGTTGATTGGAGCGGAAGGTTGCCGACTCCTATGGGACGAGTGGACTGGTGGAGACTCCTAATGGCGCAACGCGGCAGGAGGCTCACCGTTCGCCCCATGGAAAGCGTGCAACCTGGAGCGGAAATCAACTGCTTACATGCGACAAAGAAACACCAAAATTTTTATACATGAAAAGAAAATATTGGTAAATAATAGTACTATCTAAAAAGGTAACACAATCACAACTTTTGTGACTCTTACTGAAAGGAGTTTACCATGGAAAAACTGATGATTGAAGGGGGCTATCCTCTAGAAGGAACGGTCCATATAAGCGGAGCAAAAAATAGTGCGGTGGCTTTGATCCCCGCAACGATATTAGCAGAATCTACCGTTACCATTGAAGGTTTGCCTAACATATCAGACGTTCGTATTCTACGTGATCTGTTAGAGGAAATCGGAGGGGAAGCTTACCTGGATGAGAATCAGACTCTAACGGTTAACCCTGAAAAAATGATTGCGATGCCGCTGCCGAGCGGAAAAGTGAAAAAGCTTCGTGCTTCGTACTATTTGATGGGTGCGATGCTAGGCCGTTTCAAAAAAGCGGTCATCGGATTGCCAGGAGGCTGTAATTTAGGACCCCGTCCGATCGATCAGCACATCAAAGGATTTGAAGCGTTAGGCGCAAAAGTAACGAACGAGCAAGGTGCGATCTATCTTCGCGCGGACGAGCTTGTTGGTGCACGAATCTACTTGGACGTTGTTAGTGTTGGTGCGACCATCAACATCATGCTCGCAGCAGTAAGAGCAAAAGGCCAAACGATCATTGAAAACGCTGCTAAAGAACCTGAGATCATTGATGTGGCTACCCTTTTAACAAGCATGGGTGCCAAGATCAAAGGAGCAGGAACGGATGTTATTCGTATCGATGGTGTCGATGAGATGCATGGCTGCCGTCACTCAATCATACCTGACCGTATTGAAGCGGGAACTTACATGATTCTAGCAGCATCTATGGGTCAGCAAGTATTGCTAGATAATGTGATTCCGCTACACTTAGAATCTCTCATCGCTAAATTGAGAGAGATGGGTGTATATATTGAATCAAAAGATGATCAAGTACTTGTTTATCGCGGAAAAGATCCACTGAAGAGCGTTGACATCAAAACGCTCGTCTATCCAGGGTTTCCAACGGATCTTCAGCAGCCGTTCACTTCACTTTTAACAAGCTCAGAAGGAACGAGCATCGTAACCGATACGATCTACAGTGCGCGTTTTAAACATATCGACGAACTTCGCCGTATGGGAGCGAATGTGAAAGTAGAAGGACGTTCTGCTATAATAAATGGGCCAGCGAAGCTTGAAGGCGCAAAAGTAAAAGCTACTGACCTTCGTGCTGGAGCAGCTCTTGTTGTAGCGGGTCTGATGGCTGAAGGAGTTACAGAGATCTCTGGACTTGAGCATATCGATCGTGGCTATGAATCTTTAGTTGATAAGTTAAAAGGACTTGGTGCTAAAGTTTGGCGTGAGAGCTTAGGTGCTGAAGAGATGGAAGAGCTTAAGAATTCATAAGTTAAAACGAGAAATCACCATCACCTGGTGATTTTTCTTCAGGATAATTATGTAAGCGGTTAAAGTATGGGGAGGGGAACAAACATGGAGAGAAGTTTATCGATGGAGCTTGTTCGTGTAACAGAAGCGGCAGCTCTTGCATCAGCACGTTGGATGGGAAGAGGAAAGAAAGACGAAGCGGATGACGCAGCAACAACTGCGATGCGTAACGTTTTTGATACGGTTCCGATGAAAGGGACAGTTGTGATCGGTGAAGGCGAGATGGATGAAGCTCCTATGCTTTATATCGGTGAAAAACTAGGGACAGGCTATGGTCCTCGTGTAGATGTTGCAGTCGATCCGTTAGAAGGAACCAACATCGTTGCATCCGGAACGTGGAACGCTTTAGCTGTTTTAGCGATCGCAGACCATGGAAACCTGCTTCACGCACCAGACATGTACATGGACAAGATTGCAGTTGGGCGTGAAAGTGTTGGTAAGATCGACATCAACGCACCTGTTATTGATAACCTACGAGCAGTAGCAGAAGCAAAAAATAAAAATATTGAAGATTTGGTAGCGGTCATCCTAGACCGACCACGTCACGAGCAGATCATTCAAGATATTCGTGAAGCGGGTGCACGTATCAAGCTGATATCTGATGGCGATGTAGCAGCAGCAATCAATACGGCGTTTGATGATACGGGTGTTGATATTTTATTCGGTTCTGGTGGAGCTCCAGAAGGCGTAATCGCAGCTGTTGCGTTAAAATGTCTCGGCGGGGAACTTCAAGGAAAGCTTCTTCCTCAAAACGACGAAGAATTAGAACGCTGCAAACGCATGGGCATCGACGACGTGAACCGTGTATTATACATGGACGACCTTGTAAAAGGCGACGACGCGATTTTTGCTGCAACAGGCGTTACAGACGGCGAGCTTTTAAAAGGAGTGCGTTTTGACGGATCAACGGGTACAACGCAATCTGTTGTTATGCGTGCGAAGTCAGGAACCGTACGATTTATCGATGGAAGACACAGTTTGAAGAAGAAGCCAGATCTTGTGATCAAACCATAAATAAGCGGGAAGACCGGACAACTTCGTCCGGTCTTTCCATTACAATTACATGAACTAATCTTAATTTCAGTTGCAAAAGCTCAGCATGTATTGTAAATTCTCGTTAGAAGTCATTTACTTCTGAGTTTCTGTTGCTTGATTAAAGACCGAATATGTGGTTAAAATAAGAAGTATGATTCATTAGGTTAATATTTTCTTCATACCCACTAATACCCTTAACTTTCAAAGGAACTCCTTCCAAAAAAAACCAAAACCAAACCAACATAAAAAATCCCATTTAAATCAAACAAAAGATAGTTATTAATAGAAAAGCGTGGTGTCACTATGGGGATAGATTTAGCAACATTAGAGACAAAGAAATTAAAAGAGCTTTATGAGCTTGCCAAACAATATAATATTCAGTATTACGGTAAATTAACAAAGCGTGAATTGATGTTTTCTATTTTGAAAGCACAAGCAGAGCTTGATGGTTATTCCTTTATGGAAGGTGTATTAGAGATCATTCCGAACGAAGGATTCGGCTTCTTACGTCCGATCAACTATTCACCAAGCTCTCAGGATATCTACATCTCAGCTTCACAGATTCGTCGATTCGATCTAAGAAACGGAGATAAAGTATCAGGAAAAGTTCGTCCTCCAAAGGAAAACGAACGTTATTATGGACTTTTACAAGTGAATGCGGTTAATGGTGAGGACCCTGAAACGGCAAAGGAACGCGTGCATTTCCCTGCACTGACGGCTCTTTATCCGGAAAAGAAGATGGTTATGGAGACAACGAGCAACAATATTTCAACGCGTATCATCGACATGATGGCGCCAGTTGGTTTTGGTCAGCGTGGGTTGATCGTCGCTCCTCCAAAAGCGGGTAAGACAAGCTTGCTGAAGGAAATCGCACACAGTGTGACAACGAACAACCCGCAAGTAGAGCTTATCGTCTTGCTTATTGATGAGCGTCCTGAGGAAGTAACAGATATCGAGCGTTCCGTAAAAGGAGACGTTGTAAGTTCAACGTTTGATGAAGTACCAGAAAATCACATTAAAGTGGCAGAGCTCGTATTAGAGCGTGCGATGAGACTTGTTGAGCACAAAAAGGATGTTGTCATCCTGCTCGATAGCATCACTCGTCTTGCTCGTGCTTACAACCTTGTCATTCCGCCAAGCGGACGTACACTTTCTGGTGGTATCGATCCTGCTGCGTTCCACCGTCCTAAGCGTTTCTTCGGTGCGGCTCGTAACATCGAAGAAGGTGGAAGCTTAACGATCTTAGCAACAGCATTAGTGGATACGGGATCTCGTATGGATGATGTTATCTACGAGGAGTTCAAAGGAACAGGAAACATGGAGCTTCACTTAGACCGCAAGCTGGCTGAGCGCCGTATTTTCCCTGCGATCGACATTCGCCGTTCTGGAACGCGAAAAGAAGAGATGCTTATCGCGAAAGACCATCTTGAGGCACTTTGGTCGATTCGTAAAACGATGGATGACTCGTTCGATTTCGTAGACAAGTTCATGAAACGCATGCGTAAAACGGAGAATAACGAAGAGTTTTTCGAGCTTTTTGAAAGTGAAAAAAAGGGAGCGCCAAAGAGAGCTAAACCCGTAACAAACTAACGAAAAAGTATGGTTGCAAATGGGTTTTGTCCCTGTTATACTATTTTTATGTGTTTATAACTCTGTCTCCGCATAGGAAACAGGGCAGAAGGAGTGGAATTAGAATGAAACAAGGAATTCATCCGAATTATAAAAAGGTTATCTTTGTTGACGCTCAAAGCGGATTTAGCTTCCTTTCAGGATCAACTTTGTCTTCAAGCGAGACAATGAAGTGGGAAGATGGTAACGAATATCCAGTAATCAAAGTGGATGTTAGTTCTGACACTCACCCGTTCTACACTGGCCGTCAGAAGTTCTCTGATGTTGGTGGACGTGTTGACCGCTTTAAGAAGAAATACAACCTTAAGTAATTTGTTGCAAGTAAAAGGGCAGGAGTCTTTCTTGCCCTTTTTTCTTTTGTATTTTATAGAAAACAAGAACTCGGTAACTGTTTTGATGGACCGGGTTTTTTATACGCCTTAAAAGGAGTGTAGCACTCCAGTAACGAACGTTTATGTATGGTAAAACATCATACATTTCGTACATACTAAGGAAAAGATTGTTGCGAAAGGGGGAGCAGGCCATGTATGTGATGAAACAAAATGGCTGGATCGAATTGATCTGCGGCAGCATGTTCTCTGGAAAATCAGAAGAACTTATTCGCCGCGTAAGAAGAGCGACGTATGCAAAGCAAAAAGTACAGGTGTTTAAGCCGCTGATCGATAACCGCTACAGCGAGGAATCGGTTGTGTCTCATAACGGAACCGCTGTTATGGCTGAACCAGTCGGACGTTCTGTTGAGATCTTAAAAAACGTATTGCCTGAAACCGAAATCGTAGCGATCGACGAAGTGCAATTCTTTGATGAAGATATCATTCCGGTTGCGCAAGAACTAGCGGATCAAGGAATGCGCGTTATCGTTGCAGGACTAGATCAAGACTTTAAAGGCGAGCCGTTCGGACCTGTTCCAAAAATGATGGCTCTTGCTGAACATGTGACAAAGCTTCAAGCGATCTGCATGGTTTGTGGATCACCTGCTAGCCGTACACAGCGTTTGATCGATGGCAGACCTGCTTCTTACGATGATCCAGTGATTCTAGTGGGAGCGTCCGAGTCATATGAGCCGCGCTGCCGTCATTGTCATGAAGTACCAGGAAAGAAAAGAAACCTCCTATCAAGCGCAGAGGGCTTAGAAGGTCGGTTGAAATAGAATAGTGTGTGATCTGATTAGATATAGTCCGGGAGCTTAGTGCTCTCGGGCTTTTTTTTGACGTGGTGGTGCGGAGGTAGCATGCAGTTGGAATCGAAAAGTGTCGCAGCGTGTCGACTCGTGGATAAATGGCCAAAACTTGTGGATTGAACGTAGAAATTTATGGATTGAAGGCCAAAACTTTTGGATTCAAGCTCCAAATTTGTGGATTCATAGCTACCATTGACAATCATCCCCTGAAAAACGGCTACCAACTTAACATAATCACCTCCTAAACAGGAAATCCTAACGATATGGGAGGTGTTTATAGTGAAAAAGGCAATATATGTACCGCTTTTTGCACTATTGGTAACAACAGCATGTTCACCTATGCAGTCTTATAAAGAAGAAGGGGCTAAAATTGAGCCTGCCGCTCATGAAGATAAACGGGATATTCGGGATAACCTGTTTGGCCATGGGATTATCAATTACCACCTAACCAAAAACGAACCACGAACCAACTACAGCTATGACACGAACATGAATCCGAATGATTATCGGACGATGAACACCACGCGATTCGATCTGTCTGATGACCAGGATATGATTCGTCAAGCAGTTATTGATTCATCTGGTATTAACCCACAGATGGTTACAGTAAACGGAAATTATGCACACATTCATGTGAACGTGCCGCATGATATGTCCAAAAAGGATCGAGCAGCTACGCATCGTAAGATCATGAACGCCGTAGAGCGAGCTGTTCCGAGATATAACTTCTCACTTAAAATCGATCACTAATATTGTGGGAAATAAAACGGGAAATGGGGTCAGACCCCATTTCCCAATTTATTTCCCGAGTCTTCGAGCTGCTTGCTGGATGGGGTCCCAAGATCCGTTATAAGGTGGGGCGTATGCCAAATCCAAATCTGCCAATTCCTCAACATCCATCTCGTGATAAAGGGCAGTTGAGAGCACGTCGATCCTTTTATCTACGCCTTCTTCACCGATGATTTGGGCTCCAAGTAGCTTCTCTGTTTCTTTGTGATACGTTAATTTTATTTCTAACTTCTTTGGATCAGGATAATAACTAGCATGACTTTTTGATGTAATCTTGATTTCTGAAAAAGGAAAGTTCAGTTTTTCTGCTTCTTTATTCGATAATCCTGTTTTTCCAAGTGTTAGATCCATGAATTGGATGATAGATGTACCTACGATTCCTCTAAAAGGTTTTTTCACACCAACCATGTTTAATCCGGCGATTCGGCCTTGTTTATTTGCTGTTGTCCCCAATGGAATATGATCATTCAGTTTTTTTACACGGTGGTAGTGGGTCGCGCAATCACCTGCCGCGTACACACCATCCACACTCGTTTCCATCGCCTCATTTACAACAATAACTCCCTGTTCATTGAGTGCCACGTTTGTTTCTTTTAAGAAGTCTGTGTTCGGTGACACCCCGACAGACACGATAACAAGGTCTGTTGGATAGTCTTTTTTAGCTGTTTTCACAAATTGAACATGATCGTCACCTTTAAAGCCGAGCACTTCTTCTTCTAAACAAAGTTCGATACCATGTTTCTCTGCTTCTTCATGAATGTATGGAGCGAAATCATGATCGAAAATATTTCCAAGCTGATTGCTGCGCTGAATGATACGTACCTTTTTACCGAGTCTAAGAACGTTTTCGGCCATTTCAAGACCAATGTACCCTCCACCGATGATGGTTACGTTCTGAACATCTTTTAACCCGGTCATGAGTTCCTCGGCATCAGGAATCGTTTTGAGGGGATAGATGCCCTTTAGATGCAATCCTGTCCACTGTTTCGGTATGATCGGACTAACACCGGTGGCCACTAAGAGTTTATCGTATGACACCTCGAAGGATTGCCCTGTCTTCGTATGTACACCACACACTGTTTTGGAGTGGGTATCTATAGCCTTTACCTCGTGAAACGTACGCGCATCCATGCCGTATTTTTCACGAAACGTCTCAATACTGCGAGCGATAAGTTTATCAGTAGAAGGGATGAGCCCTCCTACAACATAAGGAAGTCCACATTGTCCATAGGAATAGATACCGCCTTTTTCAAGAACCGTGATGTCGGCATCTTTTTCATTTCGAACAATCTGCATCGCGGCACTCATACCAGCCGCATCTCCACCAATAATGCAATATTTCATCTGATCAGCTCCTTACGTCTATCTAACCATATAGTATTCCCATTGTTTCGAAAAAAGTAACGTTACCTGTATGATGCCACAACTCTCTTCCCTTTGACCAACAAGAAGTCCAGAGTTAAAACGAACTATGATAGTAGAAAGAGGTGGTGGACTGTGCTAGAGATCAAATCGAACGGAACGGACTGGAACGCACCGGTTCAGCCGATTCATACCCTGATAAAAAAACTTGAACAAAAGCCATTGGATCCTGTCTATGAAGGCATGGGCAATTTTATTATTAAATATAAAAATGGAAATCAGACCGACAACCCGCGTTATGTTGGCTGTACGCATTTTCTTGGACATTTTGCGACCATTCCTTATGTGTTTAACGTGATCACGAATGAAAAAGTGGTGATCGAGGAGCTGACGAAAGCGATTCGAATGAACCAAGAGCGTATTGATTATGAGCAGTTGCGCCGCAATATCTTTTCCTATTAATTTCCTTTTGTCCTGTGCTATGCTTTTCGGGAGGTGAGGGGAATGAAGGGAAATATAGCTTCGTTAAACATTAAGCTGCCAGAAGAAGTTGAGACACAAACTAAAACTTATTTTACAGCCTACAATAAAACGCCGCAGCAGCAACCTGTGTATCTACATAAAACACACTTTGAAGGTGATGGAGTAGGTAATACCATTCACCATGGTGGATCAGATAAAGCAGTCTGTGCGTACCCGTTTGAGCATTATGAAAAGTGGACGACTGAACTGAATTTAGAAGTACCGTTATCCGTCCCGGCATTTGGTGAAAACCTAACAGTGAGAGGTCTTTTAGAGGATGATGTTTGTATCGGTGACGTGTTTTCAGTAGGTGAGGCGATCGTACAAATCACACAGCCTCGTCAGCCTTGTCAGACACTAGCTTCTATTCTTTGTCGGCCAGATATGATCAAAAAGGTTGTAGATACGGGGCGGACGGGATATTACCTTCGAGTTTTAAAAGAAGGATTGGTTGCAGCAGGTGATGAGATCTTGCTGATTGAAAAACACCCTGCACACATTTCTGTAACAGAATCCAACAG
The DNA here is from genome assembly GCF_014836645.1 of Fictibacillus norfolkensis. Lineage (GTDB taxonomy): Bacteria > Bacillota > Bacilli > Bacillales > Fictibacillaceae > Fictibacillus > Fictibacillus norfolkensis. The sequence goes on along the minus strand of NZ_JACSQM010000005.1, from coordinate 298,327 downwards.
AATCAAGTATGGGTTTTTAAAAGATCTGACAAGATTCAAAGATTGATCGAAGTGAAAGAATTGGCGGAATCGATGAGAGAGTCGCTGCAAAAAAGGAAAATGTAAATATCGTCTCAAGTTTTATAAAGGCTCTCTTTTTAAGGAAAGGGCGGCCTTTTTTATTGATTTCGTTCCTTTTTGCTTTTGACTGTAACACCTGTAATAGTCTATAATTATAATGTTATGCATATAAAACAGAGGTGAAAAACCATGTTAGAACGTTTAGAGACGATCGAAGCAAGATATGACAAGTTAAATGAATTACTCAGTGACCCTGAGGTTATAAATGATACGAACAAGCTGCGCGACTATTCAAAAGAGCAATCTTCCCTTCAAGATACGGTAGCGGTTTACCGCGAGTATAAGGAAGCGAAAGAGCAATTAGATGAAGCAAAATTGATGCTCGAAGATAAGCTTGATGCTGAGATGACTGCGATGGTAAAAGAAGAGATCTCTGGGCTTAACCAACAGATCGAAGAGTTTACGGCTCAGTTAAAGATCCTATTGCTTCCAAAAGATCCGAACGATGACAAGAACGTTATCGTCGAGGTTCGTGGTGCAGCAGGTGGAGACGAGGCGGCACTTTTCGCTGGCGACCTTTACCGTATGTACACACGCTATGCAGAGATGCAAGGATGGAAGTCTGAAGTAATCGAAGCTTCCTACACAGAGCTTGGTGGATACAAAGAGATCATCTTTATGATCAATGGTGCTGGTGCATATTCGAAGCTTAAATACGAAAACGGCGCACACCGTGTTCAGCGTGTCCCTTCAACAGAATCAGGCGGACGTATTCATACGTCTACAGCAACGGTTGCTGTACTGCCAGAGGCTGAAGAGGTTGAAGTTGAGATTCACGAGAAAGACGTTCGTGTCGATACCTTCACATCATCTGGTCCTGGGGGTCAGTCTGTAAACACGACTCAATCAGCAGTTCGATTAACACATGTTCCTACAGGTACGGTTGTTTCGTGTCAGGATGAAAAATCACAGATCAAGAACAAAGAAAAAGCGATGAAAGTTCTTCGTGCACGTGTATATGATAAGATTCAGCGAGAAATACAAAAAGAGTACGATGAGACACGTAAGAGTGCGGTTGGTTCTGGAGACCGTTCAGAGCGTATTCGTACGTACAACTTCCCGCAAAACCGTGTTACCGACCACCGTATCGGTTTAACGATTCAAAAGCTTGATCAAATTCTTCTTGGTAAGATGGATGAGTTTGTTGAAGCGCTCATTACAGAAGACCAAACAAGCAAGATGAAAGCTCAGGCGGACGCGTAAAATGAGTACAAAAGTTCATGAAGCCCTCGCGTGGGCTTCTTCTTTTTTAGCTGAAAACGGTCGCGAAGGTTTTGCTGCAGAAATTTTAATGAGACATGTTTTAGGGGATGTGAACCGAACAGAGATGCTCATGCGCCTTCATGATGTGATGAGTGAAGAGGATGAGGCGAGACTCAAAGCGGCGGTTGCTCGCCACGTTGAAGGAGAGCCTGTTCAGTATATTACCGGTAAAGAAGAATTTTACGGTCGGACGTTTTCGGTGAACGAAGAAGTCTTAATTCCAAGACCAGAAACAGAAGAGTTGGTCGAACACACACTAATGCTGATCTCAGAACATTTTCGTGATGATGAGACCGTTGCTGTTGCAGATATCGGAACAGGTAGCGGAGCCATTTCGATCTCATTAGCTTTAGAAAATAATCGACTGAACGTTCTTACAGTTGATATTGCAGAGGAATCGATTGAGGTAGCAAAAGGAAACGCCGATCGACTTGGGGCAGAGGTTGCATTCCTACACGGTGACCTTTTACAGCCTTTTATTAGTAGTGGGAAGAAATTGGATGTTGTCGTATCTAATCCACCTTACATTCCTGATCATGAGATCGCGGTCCTTGAGACAATCGTAAAAGACCGTGAACCGATGAGGGCATTAAGCGGTGGGGAAGACGGCTATGTGTTCTACCGTCGCTTCATGGAAGAATTGCCGCTCGTTCTAAAAGAAAAAGCGATCGTAGGCTTTGAAGTAGGAGCAGGTCAGGGTGAGACGGTAGCGGGCATGCTTCGTGTCACGTTCCCTGGTGCGGATGTGTATGTAAAGGAAGACATCAGCGGTAAAGACCGCATGGTGTTCGCCATCCTCGGGAAATAAAGTGGGAAATGGGGTCTGACCCCGGGTCAGACCCCAAACAATTTATAAAGCATCTACGGGTTTTGCGGGCAAAAATTACACAATTAGGTAAACAATACTTTGCAAAGATGAAAAACGTGAGATAATACGTTGAAAATGTATGTAATTTAAACGGAGAGCTAGAGATTGTGATGAAAAAAGTCTTAGAGAGTTGATTAATCTATGAAAAAATGTGATTTAAAACAAGATGAGCATCATTGAATGATGCTTATAAAGTGGGTTATTCAAGAGTAATAATGAATTTGATGGCAGAGAAGAAATTTGGTATTTCTCAAAACACTCAAGAAACGATTGCTACAGAAGAATAAAATCATCACAATGGATTTGTGTGCTAAAAGCTATGGTAGGTTTTAGCAACATGTGAACCTTGAAACTGTGCAAAAATCATCAAAAGGCATTTAATAGATTTTAAAGTTTACGCAGAATAGATTTTACGATACAACTAGAAATTCATCTTTATATTAAACTATATTAACGCGCACTATTAATTGATATGAAATTAATGGTGCGTTTTTTATTTATTTATCTATATTTCACAATTTGATCTTGAGGAATAGCACTTATATATAATTGGGTAGAGGTTAAATTTTCATAGTCATTATATCATTACAATAAAACTAGTTTGAGTATATGTTTATCGTTCTGAAGAACTATTAAAGCTAGTTAATAACAGATTCTCCAACAGCCTTTAGGTTAATTCTTTAACCTTACTAGGCTGAAACAGGTAAATAATCCTATTTTATTCACACTATATTAAATATTCATACTTTTTACCCTGAAATTTGTTTATACAAATTTTTACAAATACTTACTTTCTTCTCATGGTAATAATTTACTATTAATAATATTATTATCATTGTAATCTGTAAGTGGTAGACGTGCCCGATACATATTGCAACTAAACATATGAGGAGGAATACATATGAAAAAGAAATTGGCAGCAATCGTAGGTGTAATGAGTATTGCAGCAGCAGTTAGTGTTTCCGCAGGTACAACGTATTCAAGTTATAGTACAACAGTTGGCGCGTTTAATGGTGATGGCTATACAAGTTACTCACAGACTAAGACTACAAGTGGCGCAAACGGATATGTTAAGTCATCAACAGTAGGCGGGAACTATGTTGTAGATGTAAGAATGCAAGATGCGCAAGGAAACTCAGGAGATTGGGCACGAAACCTTGGAGACGGTGATGGATTGGTGTTAGACGGTCATATTAATCATATCAAAGGCGATGCGATGAGATTACACTTCTCAAACGATTTTGATACTTCAGTTAACGTTCAAGTTAGCGGTTCTTGGAAGAGTAATTAATATATGAAATACACCTTGTGACAGTTATACTTTTGTCATGAGGTGTTTCCAATTTTATAGAACGGATGTGAAAGAATTAATGCAGTTAGTGAAAGTGGAAATAAAAAAACTTTTTTATCCTTATCTGTCGTTTATCATATTTGCTTTAATGTACAGCAGCTTAATAATTATCCCTTTTACAACAGGCTATCAATATAATTACAATATTGAAATTTGGGAGGAATCTGGTGAACTATTCAGGATGCTGTTTCCATTGTTTGCCGTCATTCCAACATGCTGGTTAATGTACTATGAACGTAAAAATGGATTTTTGTCTTACACAATTACTAGGGTTTCGAAGAGAAAGTACATTACAACCAAATGGCTGGTGTCTTCAATCGGTGGAGCACTCATTGTATTTCTTGTGTCGTTCGTAGGGTTACTTATTACTTTATATTTCTTACCAGAAGTTACTCCTTCCAACGCAAATAATAACGCAATTAGTAGGTATGCAGGTGACGCATTTGTTAATAACCCCTTACTATATGGATTCTTATTGAGTCTCTGGAGAGGTATGATAGGATTTCTAGTCGCTTCGTTTGGCTTTGCGTTGTCCCTTTATATCAACAATATCTTCATTGTACTGATCGGGCCATTCGTCTATTTGATACTTGAGAATTTTATTTTGTCTGTTTTGGGAGTTCCTTTCTTCAGGCTTGTTACATCATTCGATCCGAATACTTTGGATATTGGAGCTGTAACCACAGAGCGATTATTGATAGGTCCCATTATTCTAATCATCATAATAAGTGCGTATTTAGTTTATTTCACAAAGTTTAAGAAAGAGTCTATTTATTAGGCACAGCATTTCTTACATAAAGGGGTTTAAAACCTTCATGATACAGAGCTTGATTAAAAGTCACGTTAATAAGTTTCTTTCAAGAAAATTAATGTTCGTTTTACTAATATATGTACTGTATACATTTTATTTGAAGCATATAGCTATATCACATCATTTAACGTATTGGGAATTTTTAATTAATGCGTTAACAGATCATTATTACATTTTATATTGTATGACCATTAGTTTTATCTTTTTGTTAATTGGTATAAATAACTCTGATGAAGAATGTGTTTGGATTAGATCGAAAACATTTTTTAACTATTTTCTATCTAAAGTAGTTGCAGTTGTTTTTAACTCAATCTTGTTCGTATTGTTGCATGTTTTTATCGCGTTATTGATGGGATTTGGACTTGTCTTAAAAAATCGTTACACCTTTCTTGAAAGTAATAACCTTTTCATTTTTGGTAAGTTAGAAAGAGTCTTCAGCACACCTCTCGAAGCCGTATTCCCTGTTATTGGCTACATGATATGTGGATTAACATTACTTGGAACTGTCCTAATTTTTATGAGGAATTTTCTCAAGCCAGGTTATGTAATCGGTATAATCGTTATTGTATACCTTATGATGTTAATAGGTTTACGCTCTGACTTAGATTCAGAGCTGCCATATTTATTCTTAAATAACTATATTATTTTTCACCATGCATTAGGTGCCGCTGAGGAAAGATTTTATATTTTTATTTTCTTGGGGCTTTTATATATGATTTTCATTCTATGGTTTACAAAAAAGTACTGGTCTAGTTCATTTGCTTTTCGATTATCAGATCCATTGTCCAAATGGAATTTAAGTATTCTCTTTAAGAAATCCAACCTCATTACAATTATGATTCTGCTGTGTTTTATCGTACTTTCAATAGCTTTCACTTATCCAGACATAACCTTTAAAGACCTTCTGACCCTTGTATATTTTGGTCACGGAACAGGCTACTTTAACATGCTGGACTTTCTGCGTTTAATTATCTACAACGGAATACCTATCTACTTATTAAGTGTTTTTTTAGAGAAAGAAAGTCAAGATAAGAGTTTCATGATTGTTATCCGTTTAAAAAAGATGAAATATTGGTTATTTTCTATAATGAGATCCGTTTCATTGTTCATTTTTAGTTATATATGCTTATCGTTGTTTCTCATCATTATAGTATCTACCTTTATGGGATTACCTTTTAAAGGTTATGAACATATGAAACCCTTCATTAATGAGAACGGTATCGGAAATATGGACACGAGTTATCTGTTGCTTATTATCATAAGTACGAAATTCTTGGAGCTCCTCTTTACATTTTTAGTTATATTCATTCTTTTCAGTTTAACAAAGACATCAATCACTGGATTCATTGTGATTGTAGCTGCCTATTTAATTGGATTGCTCGAAATTACATATATCAAATACTTTCCTATAGGGCTATCTTCACTGGTTAGGATTACAGAAGCTTTTGGTGAAGATCAGAGTTTACCTTACTTCTATTCTTTTGGGATATTACTACTATCAAATGTGTTACTATTTGCCGTATTAAAAAGTGGATTGTATAAAAAAAGCTTTAGCAAAGGATGATTACAATAATGGAAACGATTATTGAACTTGTAAATGTATCGAAACAATTTAAAAATCGAACAATCCTGCAAGATGTAAATTTAAAGATTTCAAAGGGGCAATCTATTGGGATTATTGGTCCGAATGGCAGTGGGAAATCAGTGTTGTTCAAACTAATCGCGGGGTTCATTAAGCCAGATAATGGGGATGTTTATATTCGCGGTCAAAAATTAGGAAAAGATTTTGATTTTCCAAACGATACAGGCGTTTTGATTAACAACCCTGGATATATTGGAATATATAGTGGTTTAAAAAACTTAAAATTTCTTGCGGAGATAAACAATAAGATAGATGAGAATAAAGTAAGAGAAACGTTGAGGTTAGTTGGATTAGACCCTGACGATAAGACTAGAGTCAGTGCATATTCACTGGGGATGAAGAAGAAATTAGGAATAGCTCAAGCGATAATGGAAGATCAGAATATCATCATACTCGACGAACCATTTAATGCATTGGATATTAAAAGTTATAAGGATGCTAAAAATATTATTAAACAACAACAAGAGAAAGGTCATACCATTTTATTGACAAGTCATAACCAAGCCGATATTGAAGAACTATGTGATGAGAAATATATTATAATAGACAACAAACTAGAGAGACTTACAAAAGAAATAAAAGAAGCATATCTACAAATTTAATTTTAGTATAAATTTAGAAAATATAATATTGAAACTATATTTGGGTATTTAAGAGTATTAGTTCATCTCTCAGCCTGTTAACAAAGTACCGTGTCTACAATTTCTTAAAAAAAGTATGTAATCAAAAAAAATCAGGAGAAGTACGATATCTTCTCCTGATTATATTATCTACCCTTATCCTTACTCTTTCACCATCAACTTAAGTGGTGCTGCAATCTTCTTTTCTACTTTCTTTCCTTCTAGTACGTCGGATGCTGCTTTCACTGCGAGTTCACCGATCAGGTCAGGCTGCTGTGCGACAGTTGCTGCGAGTTTTCCTTCTTTTACAGCATTGATCGCATCTTCATTTCCGTCAAAGCCAACAACGAGAACATCACGACCAGAGCTGTTGATCGCTTGAAGTGCGCCTAGCGCCATTTCATCATTATGCGCGAATATCGCTTTAATGTCTGGATTTCCTTGAAGTACGTTCTCCATGACGTTTAACCCTTTTGTGCGGTCAAAGTCAGCCGTTTGTTTCGCTACAACGTCTAACTTTTGATCAGCTACATTGTGGAATCCTTTCCCACGCTCACGTGTTGCCGAAGCGCCAGGTACGCCTTCTAGTTCAACGACTTTCGCACCTTCACCAAGCTGCTTCACAATAAAGTCACCCGCCATCTGGCCGCCTTTTACATTATCAGAAGCAACAAGCGTTGCTACATCTCCTTTATCCGTTGACCGGTCTAGTGTGACAACCGGAACATCAAGGTTGTTCGCGGATTGAACAGCGGTTGAGATGGCTGCTGAATCGGTTGGATTGATCAACAGTGTATCAATGCCTTGCTGCAGAAGATCTTCTACATCGTTTACTTGTTTCGCAGAGTCATTCTGTGCGTCGACAACAATGACTTCCGCACCTTGCTTTTTCGCTTCATCGATCACACCGTTTTTCATCGATACGAAGAACGGGTTGTTAAGTGTTGAAACGGATAAACCAATTTTAATCTTTTCTCCATCACCTTTTTTAGCCGGCTTTGCCCATGAAGGGGGCTCTAATGAACAGGCACCCAATAAGAAAACAGATAATGACATGATGAGTAATAAAGCTTTTTTCATTTAGAAACCCTCCTACGCTGCTTTTTTACGGTCGATCAATACCGCGATCAGGATCACGATCCCTTTTACGACCATTTGGAAGAACGATGATACACCTAATAAGTTCAAACCGTTGTTCAACGTTCCGATGATCAATGCTCCGATCAATGTGCCGACGATTAGTCCGCGTCCGCCAGATAAGCTAGTTCCACCTAGAACAACAGCTGCGATCGCATCCAGTTCATAGGATGTGCCGGCAGTCGGTTGAGCAGAGTTCAGACGTGAAGTAAGAATCGCTCCAGCTAGTGCTGCTAATAGTCCTGCTAGTGAATAGATCATAATTTTTACTTTTGTCACTTTGATTCCTGAGATAATCGCGGCTTTCTCGTTTCCGCCGATCGCATACGTTTTTCGTCCGAACGGTGTTTTATGAAGGATCACCCAAAACGCTGCAAAAGCAAGCATCATCGTGATCGCTGGAACCGGAATACCTAAGAAGTAGCCTCGTCCAAAAAGTTGGAACATATAACTTTCGCCAAGACCCGTGATCGGATTACCGTCTGTATACACTAACGTTAGTCCACGGAAAATGGTCATCGTTGCGAGTGTAGCGATAAATGGAGCCATTTTTCCTTTTGTGATCAAAAGTCCGTTGATCGCACCCATTACAGCACCTAGCAAACAGCCGATCAAGATCGCTAGCATCGGATCGACGCCGGATACGATCATCCCAGCCATCAGTGCACTTGATAACGCGAGAATGGCACCAACGGATAAGTCGATTCCGCCCGTTAGAATAACGAATGTCATACCAAAGGCGATGAGTGCGTTGATCGCGACTTGGCGCAGCAAGTTTAATAAGTTAAGGGGTTCTAGAAAACTAGGATTAAGGATCGATACAATGGTTACGAGAATCAACAGTCCTAATAGAGGTCCAAGTTTTTGCATCAGATTTTCTACATGATTTACTTTAACCGGTGACGTTTTCATTTTATTGTCCTCCCGTTGCATATGTCATTATTCTTTCTTGCGTTGCTTCGCTTTTCGTGAGTTCACCGCTGATCTGTCCTTCGTGAACGACGAGAATGCGATCACTCATGCCAAGAACTTCTGGAAGTTCTGACGAGACCATGATAATCGCTACACCACGATCGGTAAGTTCGTTCATCAACTGATAGATTTCACGCTTCGCACCAACGTCAACGCCTCTAGTTGGCTCGTCCAAGATCAATACTTTCGGTCCGATTCCAACCCATTTCGCGATAACCACTTTTTGCTGGTTGCCTCCGGAAAGGTTCTTGGCGTTCGTCTCGCTCGATTCGGTCTTAATCTGTAACCGTTTGATGAGCATGTCCACAAAGTCAGTCTCAGTTTTATAATCGATTACGCCATTTTTAGAAAAACTTCGTAAGTTCGGCAGCGCCATGTTTTCACGTATCGAAAAATCGAGCACCAAGCCTTCGTTCTTTCTGTCTTCTGTAATAAAACCGATCCCGCGTTTCACTGCTTCGTATGGGTTCTTGATAGATACCTTCTGACCACCAACCCAAATCTCGCCAGAATCAAGCTGATCTAGACCGAATAATGCGCGCATGATCTCCGTTCGACCTGCACCCATAAGACCTGAAACACCAACGATCTCACCGGCTCTTACAGAGAAATTAATATTTTCAAAGATTCCATTTCTCGTCGCGTTCTTTACTTCTAAGACGATCTCACCAACTTGTGGATTTCGCTCTGGAAAGCGATCTGTAAGCTCGCGGCCGACCATCTTTCGTACCACTTCATCAAAGCTAGTCTCCGCGATCGCTCTCGTATCAACCGTTTTACCATCTCTCATCACCGTAATTCGGTCACAGATTGCAAAAATCTCTTCCATACGGTGTGAGATGTAAACGATCGATACACCTTCTTTACGAAGAGCGTTGATTACGTCAAATAATTTTTCGATCTCACGCTCTGTAAGGGCAGCGGTTGGCTCGTCCATGATGATGACTTTAGCGTTTGTCATAAGCGCTTTCGCGATCTCAATCATCTGCTGTTGACCAACTGAACAGAGTCCTGCGTCTTTTTCGAGTGGGATGGTAACCGCTAACTTTTCAAATTGCTTTTTTGCCAACGCTTTCATTTCTTTCGTTTTTAACAGGCCGAACGGTGAACGCATCTCTTTGCCGATAAAAAGGTTATCGAGCACAGTCATATCAGGCCATACGTTCAATTCTTGGTGGATGAACGCGACACCGTGCTTCTCGGCTTCTTTCGGGTTGTCAAAGTATTGCTCTTGTCCGTCGATCTGAATGGTTCCCGAATCTCGTTTATGAAGGCCGGTTAAAATGTTCATCAACGTAGATTTTCCGGCACCGTTCTCACCCATTAGGGCATGCACTTCACCTGCTTGAAGGTCGAAGTCAACACCCGATAATACTTGGTTGGCACCAAATGCTTTATATATGTCGTTCATTTGAATGTGCAAAACGATCACCTCTTTTAGAAGATTACACCTGCTTGCAGGATACAGTTGGCATACGGCGTGACTTCACCAGTTCGAATGACCACTTTTGCCTGCTTTGATAATTGTTTAAACGCTTCATGAGAAACGAATTTTTGTTCTGATTCAGGAAACGTCTCGTTCATAAACGTTAAAGTCTTTTCGTTTTTCTCTTTAATTTCGCTCGCAAGTATTACTTGTTCCACGACCATATCATTTGATACAGCGGAAACAACATCTGTAAAGCTCGGTACTCCGAGCGTGAGTGCGAGATCGATCCGCGGAACATCGCTTGGAATCGGAAGACCCGCATCCGCGATCACGATAAGATCGGTGTGGCCGAGGTCACTTAAAACTTTTGAGATATGACTGTTTAAGATGCCATGTCGTTTCATAGAGATGCCTCCACTTCTGTTCGATTCGGCATGCCGCCTTGAGCACCGAACTTCGTAACAGATAGGGAAGCGGCTCGATTGGCGAACTGCAAACTTTCATTGATGCTTTTTCCTTCAGCTAAAGCAACGGCTAGTGCTGCATTGAATGTATCTCCCGCACCGGTCGTATCTATCGCTTCTACTGTGTAGGAAGGAACGGTGATCTCTTTTTCACCATCAAAATAACGAGCGCCTGCTTTTCCTTCTGTAATAAACACTTTGTTCGAATACTGTTTCAGTGCTGACTCTGTTGACAGGTTATCGAAAAGAACGGCAGCTTCATGTTCGTTCGGTGTAATATAGCTTACCGAGTCGATCACTTTTTTAGAGAGTGGGCGAGCTGGAGCTGGGTTCAATAACAATGGAACATCTAGCTCCTGACAAAGCTCACTTACATATTCAACAGTTTCTTCAGGGATTTCTTGTTGAATGAGTACCATATTCGCTTGTTTGATGAGCAATTCTGATTTTTTTACATAATGGGGAGTCACATGATCATTCGCGCCTTTAACGACGACGATGCTGTTATCACCTTCAGCTAAAATGATATGAGCTGTACCACTCTCTGTATGTGTAACCGGTTCCACATTCGTTGCATCAACAGCGTTTTGTTTAAAGTTCTCTAGAATCGCTGCTCCATAATGGTCGTCGCCCACACATCCGATCATGTAAACCTCTGCACCAAGACGAGCAGCTGCGACCGCTTGGTTCGCTCCTTTTCCTCCAGGCACGGTTTTAAACGAACGTCCCAAAACAGTTTCTCCTGCTCCTGGCCGTTGATCAGATGTAACGACTAAATCCATCGACGAGCTTCCGATGACTACAATTTTAACCATTCGTATCAACCTTTCTTGTTGTGTTTCGATCTATAAATGTAACAGGCAGTTGAACTTGCTGTTGTTGAATTTTTTCTTGATTGATGATTTTTACAAGCAGCTGTGCCGCTTCTTTTCCCATCTCATAAGCCGGCTGGCGGATGGTAGAAAGGGAAGGGAACAACAAACTGCTCTGTGGTACGTCATCAAACCCGATGATCTGCAGTTCTTTCGGAATCGATTTTCCGAGACGAAGTGCTTCATGTAGGACGGCTGTTGCCACAATATCGTTGCTCGCTAACACACCATCTGTATCAGGATACGTTGCAAAAAGTTCTTTCGCCCATTTCTCTGCATCTTCAAAGGCAAAAGAAGTCGTCGACATCACATGAAAATCAATGTTTGATTGACTTAGCACTTCTAACGCGCCTTGAAAACGATCTTGAGCCGGTTGGATATGTGCGGGACCTTTTAAAATCGTGATCCGTTTGCTGCCCCTCTCCACTATCTCTTGGGCAGCTATTCTTCCGCCTTCTTTTCCATCCGCATAGACCGATGGATAATCACTTGATGTTCTGTCTAGAAATACTACGGGAATGGACAGGTTTTTATAGTTGTTCTTTGCTTTATTGTTCGTGGCTGAAATGATGCCGACTACATTGTTCTGAATAAAAGTGTTTAAATAATCCAGCTCTTTCTCGGCATTCTCATCACTGTTTCCAAAAAGAATACGATAACCGCCTTTTTGCATCTCATCTTCTACACCTCTTGCTAACTGTGGAAAAAATGGGTTGGTGATGTCTGGCAGCAACAAGCCGACCAGTTTTGATTTCTTTTTATAGAGGGAACGGGCGACTTCATTTGGGCTATACTTCAGTTCAGCAACGGCAGCCATCACTTTTTTGCGCGTATCTTCATGAACGTATCCATTTGCATTCAATACGCGAGATACCGTCGCAACCGATACACCTGATTTTTTTGCCACATCACGAATCGTAACCAAATCTTCGCCTCCTCTTAAACCGATATGTAACCGTTTACACATTTAAGTTAACAGAAATAGAAGCAGCTTGCAAGTTGGTAAATTTTTCTCTTGTCTAGTTAAATTCAAATAAATTACCTTCAAATTTTTTGTTTATTCCCCTTTAGCCAGTTGATTGGAGTGAAAGGTGCGAGACTCCTGTGGGACAGGTGGGCAGGTGAGACACTTATACGGAACGTACGAATGTGGCTCACCGCCTGCCCCACGGAAAGCGAGCATCTGTAACGGAAATCAACCACTTTCAAAAACACCAATGCAAAACGAATGTCGAATCAGACAGAACGAAATTTACTAGATTACTAGTATGAAAAAATCCCACCGTGTCCAAACTGTGGTTAGATACGACGGGGGAGGAAAAAACAATGAAAAAACGCAATCATTTCTTTATTCTAGTTCTTATCTCTTTAGCGGTGATGTTCTTGTTTTTTGAAACACAAACCAAGGTGGCGAACGCAACAATGAACGCCTCTGTTAAAATACCTGAAGAATCGATCAGACTTCGGATTCTAGCAAACAGCAATACGGATGCTGACCAAAAGCTGAAGCGTGAGATCCGTGACGAAGTAAACGCCCAGATTACAACTTGGGTGGGTGAGTTATCTTCCATTTCTAAAGCGCGTGAAATCATTCGTAAACAGCTGCCAACGATTGAAAGAATCGTTCAAGGTAAGCTGGATGAAGCAGGCCTTGAGAAGACGTTTTCTGTAGAGTTAAACAAAGTGGCTTTTCCTACTAAAATGTATGGCGATTTCATCTATCCGGCAGGACAATATGAAGCAGTGCTGATCACACTTGGCGAAGGTGAAGGGAAGAACTGGTGGTGTGTGCTCTTCCCGCCATTATGCTTTCTAGACTTTGAAAATGGCGATGCAGTAAAAGAAAACAAAGATGGTAAAGGTGATGTAGTAGATACAGCAGCTGATGCAGGAGCGGATCAAGCAGATGAAGCTGATGAAATCGAGACGAAATTCTTTGTGGTAGAACTGTTTGATAGCCTATTCAGCTTTGTTGGGTCCTTATTCTCGTAAAATGTGCATATTTTCCTCCCTATTTTCATAGATTATAGAAAATGAAGAAGGTAACCAAATGGTGGTTAGCCTTCTTTTTTTAAAAATTTTCGGATGAAATGGTGAAAAACAGCCGAACGAAGGCTGAAATTATATAGGAATAGGGGAGTTATTGATGACGATAATTTTAAGGCAGGCTATGCAGCATGAAGCCAAAGATCTGTTACAGCTCGTCGGAAAAGCTGGACTTCAGTCAGAAGGAATCAAAGACAGCATCGAAAATTATTTAGTCGTGGTAAACGACCAAGGTGAGACGATCGGTACAGTAGGTTTAGAGAGAATCGGAAACGATGGCTTGCTCCGGTCTTTCGTACTCAAGCAGAAATATTCTTCAGAGACGCTTCTTCTTAAACTCATTGATAAAATTTTGGTATACTCAAAAGATAAAGGAGTCAAAACCCTTTATTTACTTACGAAAGCTGTGCATATGTTCGAACAACTTTCTTTTAAAACAATTCCTAAAGATAAAGTGCCTCCACATATCGAGAGCGCTGATCATATAAAAAATAATGCAACATCAGGAGCAGAACTTTTAGCTTATGCATTGGATTAATCAGAGATTGTCAACAAGTTGTCCACAATTTATGACAAATTGTGTATAACTCTGTGGATATAAAAGTTTTGTAATCGACCTTTCTATAGAAGGTTGACCTGAGTAATAGAAAGGATTTATCACATGAACTCCTTCCAAACGGAACGCTGGCCTGTGGATAAAACAGAAAAAATGTTAGAAAATCATCCACATATTATTCAAGCTTCCTTGTGGATAAATAAGAATGAAGTAATAGCCATTCCGACTGAAACGGTTTATGGATTGGCGGGTAATGCGAGAAGTGATGATGCGATCAAACGCATTTTTGAAGCAAAGGGAAGACCGAGTGATAATCCTCTAATCGTTCATATTTCAGATCTCTCACAATTAGAGGGACTTGTTTCTTCTGTTTCAGATACCGCACAAAAATTGATGACCGCGTTCTGGCCAGGTCCATTGACGATTGTGCTGCCAAAAGGTGAAAACGTAAGTGGAAGAGTGACCGCTGGGTTACCCACAGTTGCTGTCAGGATGCCAGACCACGAGATCGCACTCGCTGTAATCGCAGCTTCAGATGTTCCGCTTGCAGCACCAAGCGCGAACCTTTCTGGAAAACCAAGCCCCACTTCAGCTCAGCATGTATATGAAGATCTGAAGGGCAGGATTCCGGGAATTGTAGATGGCGGTTCAACAGGTGTTGGGGTTGAATCTACTGTTGTGGAATGTACTGGTGACCTTGTCACGATTTTACGACCTGGCGGAATCACTTTAGAAGAGCTTGAAAAAGTAGTGGGTGCAGGGCGAGTCGTGGTTGATCCGGGATTGGAGAACGAGAAGCATGCACCTAAATCGCCAGGGATGAAATATACACACTATGCACCTGACGCACCTTTCGTTCTTGTGGATGGAAGCGTGGAATTTTTGCAGAGACTTGTGGATAAAGAACGAGAAGCAGGAAAACGGATTGGAATTCTGACGACAGAAGAGAGAGCTGGCGTTTATAAAGCGGATTGTGTGATTCCAGCAGGAAATCGTTCCAATCCTGAAACGGTGGCTCAGCATCTATACGAAGCGTTACGAGCATTTAACGAAGCGGGTGTCGATCAAATTTTCGGAGAGGTTTTTCCGAAAACAGGTGTTGGCGTTGCGATTATGAACAGACTTGAAAAATCGGCCGGCGGGAATATCATAAAAGAATAGAATTATGGCTCTGATTCAATGTTTGTTGATTGGATCAGGGCTTTTTATTTTTAAAGAGGGCTGAAATGGGCTGTTTGATCTAGTATGCATTGAAAATTTTGTTAATGGAAATCGTAAAGTTAAATAATTTCACGGTAATCTATTTTATTTTCACGGTAATTCATTTTATTTTCACGGATAGAGTCAATAATTTCACGAATAAAATTATTTAAACGATTTTCGACAAAGAGCGGCTACACTACAACAATGATCCACACCTCAAAAAAACAAACCTGCGTCTACTCAAGACACAGGTTTATTTTTATCGATCGGAAGCAGGATCGAGAAGGTCGTTCCTTCATCAATCTTGCTGTTGATCAAGATTTTACCGTGGTGGTTCTCTACGATCTTGTAACAGATCATGAGGCCGAGGCCGGTACCTTTTTCTTTTGTGGTATAAAACGGTTCACCAAGGGTTGGCAGGCGTTCTTCTGAAATCCCGCAGCCATGGTCGATGAAAGAAGCGATAACGTATCCGCCTTCTCTCTTTAAATTTATAATGACTGAACCACCTGTTGGCATTGCTTCGATCGCGTTTTTAAGCATGTTCACAAACACTTGCTTGATCTGATTGTCCACACACCAAATTTCTGGCAGATCTGGTTCACTTTCAAAATAGATCTGGACATTCGTTAATATCGCCTGTGTATCAAGAATCGATATTACGTGTCGCAACAATTGGCGAAGGTCGGTTTGTGTAAAATTCATCGCTTGCGGCTTAGCGAGCAGCATAAACTCTCCAACGATGCTGTTGATTCGATCGATCTCTGAGAGCATGATCTCGTAGTAGTCCTCATTCTCTGACGCCCTTGATTGTAAGAGCTGCAGAAAGCCGCGGATCGAGGTGAGCGGGTTCCGAATCTCATGCGCAACACCAGCGGCAAGCTGACCGAGAACAGACAGCTTGTCAGATTTTCTTAGCATCTCTTCTGTCTTTTTTCGTTCGGTCAAGTCACGTGCTACGACAACGAACGAGTCAGGCTGATCTGAATCGTTTGCGATAGGGGTAGCGTTCGCTTCAAGGGTCACCCAATGTCCGTGTGCGTGCTTGCATCGGACTTCAAACTTTACAGGCTTTTGAGTTTGAACCATCTCATTCATAGCGATTCTTACCTTTGGACGGTCGTCTGAATGGAAGAACGCTTGAATCTTTTTTCCATCATAAAGCGACGGATCAAACCCGAGAAGAAGCCGGTTGGAAGGAGATACGTATTTGACGTTTCCTTCTAGGTCAACGACACCAACTAGATCAGTTGTGTTCTCTGCAATGATCCGATACTTTTCTTCGCTTTCTTTTAACGCTTTTTCTTTTAGTTTTTTATCTGTGATATCTCTTGAGATCGCGGATAGTGCGACGACTTCACCGTTTTCGCCATAGATTGGACTTAAGGAAAGGCTTACATTTAGCCGCTTACCAGACTTCGTTAACCGGATAGTCTCGACACCTTTTACATATCCGCCATGTTTGACGATCGTCATCAGCCTATCGGATTCAGCTACCTTATCTTCTGGAACAACGGGCAAAATGTGTGAAGTCATATTGGCGAGCTCGTCTTCGGACCATCCGTATATGAATTCAAACGCCGGGTTCACTTTTACAGAGAAGTCTGTTAGGTGGACGACTGAGATCGCATCACTAGAATGATAGATAACAGATTCCAGCAGATCCTTTGTTTCCCGGAGTTCTTTTTCCGCTTCTCTTTTTGCGGTTACGTCTTTTGCGATTCCGAAAACACCGAGCACTTTATTGAGAACGATGATCGGAGTAAGGGTGAACATGATCTGGCGAGTTTCGCCGTTCTTCTGCTTGATCCGAGTCTCGTACATTTTGGAATTACCTTTTAATGCGTCCTTGAACTGATCAATTGCAACAGCTCTTCTGTCTGGCAGCATGAACGGATTGAACGTCATGTTCAAAAGTTCTGTCTCGCTATAACCGCTCAACGTTGCACACGCTTTATTGACAGTCGTAAATTTGCCTTCAAGATCGAGCGAAAACAAGGCATCGATGTTATGGTCCATCAATGACCGGAAGCGCTGTTCACTCTCGGCAAGCTGAGTTTCAACGGATACTCTTTCAGTGAGATCAACACAAAATCCATACACCTCAGAAACGGTCCCATCTTTATCATAAATGGGACCGATCGCAGCTAAAAAAGGAATGCCGTTCAGTTCAGATTCGTACGTAAGACTTTCTCCGTTCAGCGCTCTTTCGTACATTTCTTTTTTAAAGTCTGCAATTTCTTTAGGAAAGATGTCTTCTATTCTCTTTTGAAGCACGTTTTCCCGTTTAAGGCCAAACAAGTCAAACAGTTCACCTTCGCTCTCGGACATAATAAGGCTTTCATTATGCTTCATACATCGAAAAGTCATGCTTTTTTGGCGTGATAGACCAGTCGGAAATGGCGACGATCGCCACATGTCTTTTCCATTTTCCGTTATGGCCGATGCGTTATGGACCATGCTTGTTCCTCTCCTTTACGTACAGATTCACTTCCTTTTATATACGATAAAAATCACATTATCCCTTCCTAAAGCGGTAAAGAGTTCCATTTTTTCATCTTCTCAACAGCTTGTATGGTTTTTAGTCTTTTTAAAAGTAGACATGCATAGTCTGAAAGTATGATGGTTAAGGGAGTGGGAAGTATTTGGCAACCATGGGAGAATGGATGACACTGTTATTTATGTCAGTTGCGCTAGGTATGGACGCTTTTTCGATCGGCCTAGGAATGGGGATGTTATCGCTTCGCATAAGACAAATTATGAAAATAGGAATGACGATAGGAATCTTTCATATGCTCATGCCTCTTGCAGGAATGACGCTCGGCAAACAGATCTCTGTTCATTTTGGTGGTATAGCAGCTATCATCGGTGGAATTCTGCTTGTCATACTGGGTGTTACGATGATTAGGTCCTCTTTCTCAAATGACGATGAACCTTTCGTACAGCCGATCGGCATCGGGCTCTTCGTCTTTGCGCTCAGCGCTTCTTTAGATAGTTTTTCAGTGGGATTATCTTTAGGGATCTATGGAGCGAAAACCTGGCTAACGATTACGATGTTCGGACTCATGAGCATGGTCTTAACATGGGCTGGCTTGATCATGGGAAAAAAAGTACAGAAGTGGCTCGGTTCCTATGGTGAAGCGTTCGGCGGCTGTATCCTTCTTGCTTTTGGGGTGAAGATTCTTTTGCCGATTTAAATGCTATTTAACATTACTGTTATTCTTTAGGGTGTATCTCCCATTGGCAGGTTGATAGAAGTGGAAGGTGTGAGACTCCTGCGGGACGAGTGGGACAGGTGAGACCCTTAAAGGCGCAAAGCGGCAAGGGGCTCACCGCCCGCCCCGCGGAAAGCGAAGCACCTGGAACGGAGAGCAACTACTTACAAAACTACTTCGAATACGTAAAACAGGCATTTTTTTATTCACTGATCCGATGATATACTTACTAATAAGAGCGTTAACCTATATAAAAATAGGGAAAGATAGAATATGAGGTGAATTCACCATGAATGTTTTATTTATTTGTACAGGCAATACTTGTCGCAGTCCGATGGCTGAGGCCATTCTACGCAAAAAAGGAAAAGGTAAGTTCAACGTTAAATCAGCTGGTGTATTTGCTGGAAACGGTGCCGTGATGAGTTCGAATGCGACACAAGCTCTTTCGGAAAGAAGTATTAAAGAAAGTCATCAGTCACAAGGCGTGTCCGATTATTTGATCGAGTGGGCAGATCTTATCTTAACGATGACCGAGAGCCATAAACATGCGCTCGTCGGACGATGGCCAGATGCGGTGAATAAGACGTATACATTAAAAGAGTATGTTCTCGACGACGATGAGCAGAAGAAGATTGAAGAGATCTATGAGCTCTACACAGAGATCGAGATGCTGAAGCTTCAATATATGTCTAAGGATTCTGCGGATGAAGAAGTGAGACAAGCGTTTGAAAGGGAAGTAAGACCGCTCGTTGAAAGAAGGATGAAGTTAGAAAATGAAGTACCTTCCCTAGACATTACAGATCCTTTCGGTGGACCGCTTAATCTTTATCAAGAAACAAGAGATGAGATTGAAGTCCTTATTGAAAAATTAATGAAAAAAGACGATAGCAAGAAGTAGTAGGACATAATGAGGTAAGGCTGTTCTATATTGCCTAGCAGTGACATTGAACGGGTAATCGGAAGAGCATATAATGAAAAAAAGTATGAGAGAGCAGGTGCACACAACATGAAAGTAGCAATTGGATCAGATCACGCCGGAGTTGAATTAAGAAAAGAAATCATCAGCATGATTGAAGAGCTGGGTATGCAAGTGGAGGATGTCGGCTGTGAATGCGACACGTCTGTAGACTATCCAGACTATGCGATTCCTGTAGCAGAAAAAGTAGCCAACGGTGAAGCTGATCGCGGAATTCTAATCTGCGGTACGGGCATTGGAATGAGCATTGCAGCGAACAAAGTTAAAGGAATCCGCTGTGCGCTTGTTCATGATCTATTCAGCGCAAAAGCTACAAGACAGCATAATGACAGCAATGTACTTGCAATGGGTGAACGTGTCATCGGGCCGGGTCTCGCACTCGAAATCGCAAAAGTATGGCTGACGACAGAATATGAAGGCGGACGTCACGGTCGCCGTGTAGATAAAATCTCTCAATATGAAGGCCAATAGCACTAAAGCTATAAACCTATAAAATGAAGGGAAGACCATCTCATGAGCGATGAGCTCCAACAAATTCAAGACCAAGTCCTGAATGTTTTGCAAGATCTGCAAAAGCATGCACAATTGAGACCGTCACAATTATTAGTAGTAGGCGCAAGCACGAGCGAAGTAATTGGTGAACGAATTGGCACATCAGGCACGATGGATACTGCGGGTGCACTTTACCGAGGTATCGTAGCGTTTCAAGAAGAAACTGGCGTAGCACTTGCCGTGCAATGCTGTGAACACTTGAACCGTGCGCTTGTCATCGAGCGCGAAGAAGCTGAACGACGAGGCTATGAAGAAGTTCGGGTTGTTCCAGCACGATCAGCTGGAGGTGCGTTGGCAACACACGCCTATCACCATATGAATGAACCCGTGATCGTTGAATATATAAAAGCCGACGCAGGCATCGACATCGGTGACACCTTTATCGGTATGCACTTGAGACATGTTGCTGTACCTGTTCGCAGTGAAGTGAAAAAGGTCGGCGCCGCACACGTGACGTTGGCGAAGACACGTCCGAAGTTAATCGGCGGCGA
This sequence comes from Fictibacillus norfolkensis, assembly GCF_014836645.1. Classification (GTDB taxonomy): domain Bacteria; phylum Bacillota; class Bacilli; order Bacillales; family Fictibacillaceae; genus Fictibacillus; species Fictibacillus norfolkensis. The sequence goes on along the minus strand of NZ_JACSQM010000005.1, from coordinate 277,739 downwards.
ACGCGCGGTGTATCCGAGTAAAGAAGACATACGTTGTTTTTAATTAGTGGAAAGCCCTCTTGGTGAGGGCTTTTTCTGTTGTGAGTGTGCCTTGCAACCATGACGGGTTGTCGTAACGTGTCGAGGATTGTAGACTCGTGGATAAATTGCCAAAACTTTTGGATTCAGAGGTAAAACTCGTGGATAAAACACCCAAACTTGTGGATTCCAAGCTGAAACTCGTGAATTCAGCCCCATTTTGTGTAGGATTACGGTTAACAAGCCTCCGTTCGGCTGCTTCTAAGCCTCGCATAGCTTCCTACTCAATGTTCAATCTCGTAATGAATCCACTCTGAATTGATGTTTTTTCCGCCCATCTTCTTATAAAGAGCTTGAGCAGACGTGTTATCAATCGCCGTTTGCCAAGTCATGTAGGCATAGCCTTCCTTTTTCGTGTATTCTAGCACATGCAGAAACATCTTCTCTCCTAAACCAGCTCCACGGAAATCCGCATCTACAAAAAGATCGTTCAATATGGCGATTTTCTGCAGCCGGGTCGTACTGAGCGAGAAGTAAAGGGTTGCGAATCCTGCTAATCTGCCATCTTCTGTCTCAGCAACAAACTGCGTTCCTGCTTCATCTGAAGATAGCAGATGCTTGATATGATCATCGAGCTTTGATCCCTCTGGAGTTTTCCCTTTGTAAAAATCAACAATGTAACGATGCATCAATTCCTTCAGCTGACCTAGATCCTCTAAAACGACAGGACGAATTCTAAAACTAGTCACCGGTATCCATCTCCTCTAATCTGGTTTCCTTAACAAAAGGATACTTCATTTTACATCTATATTAAGTGATTCTTTCTGGTCTGAATAGTATGATAAAAAAGGCGATGTAGAATCATGTGTTGTTAAGGAAGGGCATACTAGAGCTGCTTCCTTTTTTTATGTGAAAGGAGAAAGTGATTTTGAGGAATTATGCGATCGGAATAGATATTGGTACAACGAGTACGAAAGTTGTTCTTTTTGATGAAAAAGGAGCGGCTGTTGCTCATCATTCAAAAAATTACCCGTTGCTGTCGGAAGCGCCAGGAGCGGCCGAACAAAAGCCGGATGAAATTTTTGAAGCAGTAAATGAATCGTTAAGAGAAACGGTGCGAAAAAGTGGAGATCTAGCAGATAGAATCAGTTTCATTTCTTTTAGCACAGCTATGCACTCATTGATTGCAGTGGACTCAGAAGGAACACCACTCACGAACAGCATCACTTGGGCAGATATCCGAAGTGAACCATATGTGGCACCTTTTAAATCAGATTTCAGTGAAACTGCGCTTGAACTGTATAAACGGACCGGTGTCCCTTTGCATCCGATGACACCACTTTTTAAATTGCAGTGGTTAAAAAACGAACATCCCGATATTTTTCAAAGGGCAGAAAAGTTTGTTGGCATTAAAGATTACATACTGTTTCGCTGGTTTGGTGAGTGGCATACGGATCAAGCATCCGCGGCAGCAACAGGTCTTTGGAACATGCACACTAAAAAGTGGGATGAAGAAGCGCTGAAACTTGCAGATGTCACACCAGAAAAACTCCCGAGCCTGCAGCCGACCACCTATTATTGGGGAGAGCTGTCTGAGGTTTTGGCGAAGAAATCAGGGATGAATTCCTCTGTAAAAGTGGTGATTGGTGCAACGGACGGCCCGTTGTCTAACCTTGGTGTCGGCGCGATCTCACCTGGAGATATTGCAGTAACGATTGGTACGAGCGGTGCGATCCGAACCACTTCAGCGACACCGATACTTGATACAGATGGCCGCACGTTCTGTTACCCGCTTACTGAAAATCATTGGGTGTCAGGTGGACCGGTCAACAATGGAGGTATCTCGTTTCAATGGATTCATGATACTTTGCAAAAAGAGGACGATAGTGCGGCTTATGAAAAGCTGTCTAGAGATGCTGAACAGATTCAGCCTGGTGCAGAGGGCTTAATCTTTCTGCCTTATCTAACTGGAGAACGAGCACCATTGTGGGATGCGCAGGCAAAAGCATCGTTCATTGGTCTAACACTTCGCCATAATCACAATCATATGGTGCGCGCGGTGCTCGAAGGATGTATTCTTAACCTGTTTAGTGTTTACTCTCTTATCAAGAGCCATGTGGGGAACAGGGAAGTGAAGATTTTTGCAACTGGGGGCTTTACGAACTCGCTTCTTTGGAAACAGATCTTAGCAGATGTATTTCAGACGAATGTGAGTATTCCTGAACATACGGAAAGTTCGTGCTTAGGAGCGGTTTTGCTCGGCCGATACGCGATCGGTGAAACAGATACGCTAGAAGAAGCGCCTGTTGAGACGAAGCAGTACGAAGAAATCACGCCTAATCCTGATCACCAGGCAATCTACGAAGAGCTGTTTCACCTTTATCAGTCTCTATCTGACACGATGCAAACGCAATACAAGTCCATTCATGATTTTCAAAACAAGCATAAAAAAGAGAGCGGGAAATGATCCCGCTCTTTGTTTCTTATTCAATATATGTCGCGTTGATCAGCGGAAGGCCAGTCTTGGCATCCTTACCTGTCTTAACGTTACCGAATACTGTGACCTCAGAACCTTCTTTAAGACCGCTGCCCATCGTAAAGTTCATCACTTTAAATTTTGTTTCTCCAACTTGGAACTCAAAGCTTCCGCCCATTCCTTTTTCGTTATCTGTTAGGACTTGTCCAGTCGCCTTAATGATTTTTTCTTCATACGCTTTTGGATCTGCTTCAAGCGCTTTTGGATCTAACTGAACGGCTTTTTCTTCCATGTTCTTAATGATCTCAGCTTGTTGACCAGCCAGATCATCCGTTGTGCTTTGGTCTTCGTTATCACGTGTTTCTACTTTTTCCTTTGCTTCAGGCTTTGCCTTGTCTTCGCTGCAGCCAGCCAAAGCTAGTACAAGAATAAGGAGACTCGCTCCAAACCACTTTTTCATCATGTTGATAACACCCCTTATAAATAGCTCTCTCTCTATTATGTATCATCATACCATGTTCATCCCTATCAAATAAAATGAATTTTCACACTTGTGCATTTCCTCTTACAACTTAAAGCTTTAACGTGTAAGATAGAGGGGTATGTTACAATCATAATCATTTTTTCACATAAGGTAAGGGGGAAGCGAAATTGAACCATTTGAAAACAGCTGATCAAGAAGTCTACCAATCCATCATGGATGAATTGCACCGCCAGCGTACGAAAATCGAATTGATTGCTTCTGAAAACTTTGTAAGTCAAGCCGTTATGGAAGCACAAGGCTCTGTACTTACGAATAAATATGCAGAAGGCTACCCATCCAAACGCTATTATGGCGGATGTGAACACGTGGATGTAGTTGAAAATCTAGCAAGAGACCGCGCGAAGGAAATCTTCGGTGCTGAACATGCTAACGTTCAACCTCACTCAGGTGCACAAGCAAACATGGCTGTATACTTTACGATCCTCGAGCAAGGCGACACCGTTCTTGGTATGAACCTTTCTCATGGCGGCCACTTAACACACGGAAGTGCCGTTAACTTTTCTGGCATTCAATATAACTTTGTGGAATATGGCGTAGATGCAGAGAAGAATGTTATCGATTATGAAGATGTTCGTCAAAAAGCACTAGAGCACCGTCCGAAGCTGATCGTAGCTGGAGCGAGCGCGTATCCGCGTGCGATTGATTTTGCAAAGTTCCGCGAGATCGCTGATGAAGTTGAAGCTTACCTAATGGTGGATATGGCCCACATCGCAGGACTTGTTGCAGCAGGCATTCACCAAAATCCAGTTCCTTATGCAGATTTTGTAACAACGACTACACATAAAACACTTCGCGGCCCTCGTGGCGGTATGATTCTTTGTAAAGAAGAGTTCGCGAAAAAAATTGATAAATCAATCTTCCCTGGTATCCAAGGCGGTCCTTTGATGCACGTTATCGCAGCAAAAGCGGTATCCTTTGGGGAAGTATTAACAGATGAGTTCAAAAGCTACGCAGAGCAGATCGTGAAGAACGCAAAGCGATTGGCAGAGTCTTTGAAAAAAGAAGGCATTACTATTGTTTCTGATGGTACAGACAATCACTTGATTCTGATCAATGTGAGTGAGCTTGCGCTAACAGGAAAAGTGGCTGAAAAAGCATTAGATGATATTGGAATCACAGTAAACAAGAACACGATTCCGTTTGATAAAGAAAGTCCGTTCGTAACGAGCGGTATCCGTATCGGAACAGCTGCGGTCACATCACGTGGTTTTGTTGAAGAAGATATGGACGAGATCGCTTCGATCATGGCGTCTGTATTGAAAAACATCGAAGACGAATCGGTGTTGAAAGATGCTGAGACACGCGTTGAGAAGCTTGCAGGTAAATATAAATTGTACGAATAAGATAGCTATAAAAAAACCAGTTTCTTAAGCAGAAACTGGTTTTTTTTGTATAGAAGTTTTGTTTTTGTTTCGTTTAGTTGGTACAGGGATGATAAATTGATGCTTTGGTACTTGCTGTATGATTTTTACAAAGATGATAGTAGTTATTAAAACTGCAAAGAACATAATAGGCATAAATCTTGTTTGCCAAACTTCCTGTGGTAATGTTTTTGTAAACAATATTAAAGTAAATGGGTGTATCAAGTAGATGCCCATAGACAACTTTCCTATTACCTGTAATGAAACTTTCATCCAGTTTAATTTGACTAAATAAAAATATAATCCAATCGTTGCAAAACTTAAAATTGGTATGTTAATTAAATTTGTCTCTCTTCTAGATGAAACGCTCCCGACTATTTTGTACTCCAAATATGCTCCAACATAAACAATAACTACACCTAAAGCAAGAAGAGCGGAGTGTTTTTTTACCCAAGCGGAAATTGGCTTCCAATAATGAGCTAGAAATCCACCGAATACAAAATAAAAGATCCAATGCATCACGAACACTTTATCAATTAAAACTTTTTCAATGATTCCTGAAGCAAATGGGACATCTATCAGATTTGTAAAATAAAGACTTATTGCTGCAGATACAATTAATCCGATCCACCAACCAATACCACTTCTAATGAACTGTAGGATTGGGAATATAATGTAAAACTGAACAACGATCGCCATAAAATATAAGTGGTAGAATGATTCTCCCATTGTAAAGTTGTATAGAAGCACTTTTGGATCTGTTGGAAGGGTGCCTCCAAGAAAATATACAGTTACAAATTGATAGAACAAACTCCAAATAACAAAAGGCATAATAATTTTAGTCGTGCGAGAAGTTATAAAAGGTTTGAACGAGAATCCTTTTTTATTTACCCCGTTAAAAAGTAAAAAACCACTAATAACAGCAAACGTTGGCGTTCCAAATCGGCCTAACTGATTAAAGAAATAAGTAAACCAATTCCATACTCCATCAGCTTCATTAAAATAGGTAGCCGATACATGAACCAATAAAACACCAATACAAGCGAAAGCTCTCAAAAAGTGAATTTCATTGAAGTACTCTTTGTTGTTAAGCTTAGTATCCACTTTTTACATCCTCTCCATAAACATATCTCTTCTTTAAACGTTAAATGTTAAACATAAATTATTTCACAATAATAAACTTCGATACCTTTTAATTATTAACAAGGGTTAAAGGACTTGTAATAAATGGGAGAGGAAAAAAGAGGTATATTTCTTATTTTTTCGAATAATACATTTACGTACTAAAGTAATGAAAAGAGGGAGTGATGTGCATGGAGAACGTCATTATCGTTCAATCCTTAAACAAATCCTACGGAACGAAAAAAGCAGTTAACAATCTTTCTTTTTCTGTTAAAAAGGGTGAGATATTCGGCATCATCGGACCAAATGGAGCTGGTAAAACGACCACAATCGAGATCATGGAAGGTCTTCGGAAAAAGGATAGCGGCGAGGTCTCTATTTTAGGCATGAACCCAGAAAAAGATCGGAAAGTGTTGAACCACCGAATTGGTGTTCAGTTTCAGGCCACTTCTATCCAAAAGAAAATGAAAGTAAAAGAAGCACTGAAATTGTTTGCGGCGATCTACAATAAAAGTAATACGGGCGATGAGATGCTGAAACTGCTCGGTTTAGAGGAGAAGATGGATACATACTTTGATGACCTTTCCGGTGGACAAAAGCAGAGATTAACTTTAGCACTTGCCACTTTACATGAGCCCGAGATCATCTTTTTAGACGAGCCGAGCATGGGGCTCGATCCGCATGCAAGGCGAGAGATGTGGAACATTATCCGCTCGCTGCGAGATAATGGTACTACGATTGTTGTAACCACACATTACATGGAAGAAGCAGAAAAGCTATGTGACAGAGTCGCGATGATCTATAACGGAGAACTTCGTGCATTAGACGAACCGAGCCGATTGGTAGAAGATATCTCTGCTCACTTCATCAGCTTCCGAAGTCCCGATTTTCCTCTAGCTCAACTTCATCAAATGGCCGGTGTAATAAAGGTGGAACATGATGAGGAGCTAGATGCGTTCAAGCTTTATACTGAGGATCTTCAATCTTGTTCTTATCTCCTATTTAAGATTGCACAAGAAGAAAATTACCATATCTCCGATTACAAATTCGAACGAGGTACGCTCGATGACTTGTTTGTTCATTACCTACAAGGAGGGGAATCCGCATGACAGCTCTATGGCAACTAACATTACTTGAAACGAAGATGTTTTTTCGAGATAAGCTGCAGGTTTTCTGGACATTTCTGTTCCCCGTACTTATGATTTGGTTGTTCGGTTCGATGTTTGAGAACCAAGCTCCTGAAGGGTTTTCCTTTGCGAGTCTCTACATTCCCTCATGGATTGGGGTAAATATCGTGACGACCGCTTTTTTCACACTAGGAACGGTCCTTACCGGATATCGGGAAACGGGAGTTCTTCGCCGATATCAATCGACACCGCTCGCTCCGTGGAAGATTCTCTTTGCCCACACGATTCAAGGTACGGTGATCTTTTGCTTCTCAGCGGTCGTTCTTGTGGTGTTCGGAACGCTCATGTTTGACCTTCATGCCCCTGTCTATTTAGGAAGTACGCTAGTCGCGCTGTTGCTTAGCATCCTTGCCTTCTTTCCGTTCGCACTCTTTCTAACATCCCTAGCAAAAAACGTAGGAACAGCGGCAGCAATCAGCTCACTTTTTCTAAACCTTATGCTATTTTTATCAGGAGCCACATTCCCGTTAGAGATGATGCCTGACGTGCTGCAATATATCGCTAAGATCTTACCTCTTTATTATGTGATCGAACTGCTGCGTGCTACATGGAACACATCACCTTTATGGGAGAACTGGACGCCTGTTCTCGTACTAAGTTGTATCGCGCTCGTTTCGATCATGTTGTCGTCTGTGTTCTTTAAATGGAGCGGAAAAGCGGAATAGTAGTGTTTGAATTTATGAAAAAGTATTGGATGACACTTAGGAGATGCCAATACTTTCTATCCAAAAAACATCCATACTTGTGGGTGTTTTTTTTTTGCGGAAAGCTAATTGGACAATATTTAAACCGAACTGGACAGTAAAATGTAAATAGTGGACAGTAAAAAGTGAAAAGCAGACAGTATGATTGTCGAACTGAACAGAAAATTCTTCTCTGGGTTCCACCATGCCAGGATGCACGTCGAAAGTTTTAAGGATTTCACCACTTAAATCAGGGAATAGTAGTAGAAGAATTTATATGTAAAAATTGGGTGCAGAAAACAATCAATTCTGTGCTGATTTTCCTTGAAGTGAAGGTTTTTTTTCTGTACAATGCTAGAGATGCTTTTTGAACGAAAATAAATGTTACATAAGGAGAGGTGCTTAAAACATGAGTGAGGTATATGTCCTTGATCATCCGTTAATTCAGCATAAATTAACATACATCCGTGACGAACGTACGGGTACGAAAGAATTTCGTGAGCTTGTTGATGAAGTAGCGGGGCTTATGGCTTTTGAAATTACACGTGATCTTCCATTGCAAGAGGTAACGGTGAAAACGCCGGTTGCTGAAGCAACTATGAAAACGATCGCTGGGAAAAAACTAGGGCTAGTACCGATCCTTCGTGCAGGGCTTGGAATGGTAGACGGAATCCTTAAACTTATTCCAGCAGCAAAAGTTGGACATGTTGGGCTGTACCGTGATCCTGAAACATTAACACCGATCGAATACTATGTGAAGCTTCCTTCAGATGTAGAAGAGCGTGATTTTATCGTGATCGATCCGATGCTTGCTACAGGTGGGTCTGCAGCGGCAGCGATTGAATCGATCAAAAAACGCGGCGCAAAAAACATTAAGCTTATGTGTTTAGTAGCAGCTCCAGAAGGTATTAAAGTGATTCAAGACGAGCACCCAGACGTTGATATTTTCTTAGCGGCACTTGATGAAAAATTAAACGACCATGGCTATATCGTTCCAGGTCTAGGCGACGCTGGAGACCGTTTATTCGGAACTAAATAAGATGAAAAAGATAAAGCTGACTCTTGCAGAGGTGACATTGCCTAAGCAGGGTCAGTTTTTTTTGAAGGAAGTGTTTATCGGTGATAGAGAGCGGTTTTCAGGTGGTAGAATTACTGTTACAGGTGGAAACGGGCTAACTTCAGGTGGTCAGAGATCGTGTACAGGTGGAAACTCGATGTTTATCGGTGAACGTGTAAGGAATATAAAAACACGTACCGTAAAAGCAGCAAAAAAGCTGACAAATTCACGTCGTCAGCCTTAACGCGCTTATAAATTAATGTTCATAACTCTTCCTGTTCCACTAAACTCAACTAAAATCAATTCAACTCTTCAAACTTCATATCCACTAGCTTTTCATCCGTATGCATCACGCCGACTTTCACTATTCGTTTCTTCCCGTCTTCGTTGGCCGTAAAATCGAAGAAATCAGAGATGGTACCGTCTTGGCTCACGCGGCGTGTGTCGTATTGATAGTCACTCACATCACTGTTCGGATACTTCTTTTTTGTCTCAGCTAGTGCCATCTTTCCCCATTTGCTATAATCGACTGTTGTGCGATCAGTAGGGGTCTGGTCGTTATACTGAACATTCAGCGGCTTCATACGTTTGTCTTCCACATTATTTCTCATATCTGTAGATTCTTCTGTAGGCTTTTTGTCATTGTTCATGCAGCCGCCAGCTACCAAAATAGTGGTCAACGCAAAGAAAAGAAATAATTTTTGTTTCATGTCGAACAAGCTCCTTCCATATATTTAATGTAAGTATTTATCAAATAGGGTGATTTATTCAGGAATATGGAAAGTGCAGGCAGAAGTAGTAAACAAAGTGAATAATAAACCATTGAAACAAGCCACAAAATTTCCACAATTTATTTAATAAACCGTCCCGTAAGTCGTTGACATAGAAATGGCACTATTGTATTCTTACAAAGGGAATATGGTAAGGTTTACATTCTTGTGTTTACAAGGGTTTTTTAAGAAAATGATTACCAGATTTCCAGAAGGAAGGAGTCCATACGATATGAGCAACGGGAAACGCCCTTATAAAGCGATGGCTTTAATGTCTGGCATTCTTTCTCAGCTTGTTGGATGTATCTTAGTTGGACTTTTTGGAGGGAAATGGCTGGACGAGAAAGTCGGCAATGAATTTCCAATCTTCCTTATCATCGGGTTGTTTCTAGGTCTTGGAACAGGTGTTTACGGGATGATCCGCTTAATATCGAAGTTTTCAGGGGACGGGCAATGATGAATGAGTACAAATCGGTGTTTTTCAAATACATAAAGTACACATTATATCTTCTCTCTCTTTTTTTCGTCGGTTATGCTGTCACTCCTTACAAAGCTATCTTTTTAGGACTAGCTCTTGGAACTGTGTTTAGTCTCTATAATCTTTGGAGCATGTATTCAAAGATCGACCGCATGGGACAAGCAGTGATTCAGCAGAAAAGAGTGAAAACACTCGGTTCACTTTCAAGGCTCCTCTTTGCAGGGTTAGCGGTGCTCATCGCAATGAAATACCCGGAACATTTTCATTTATTAAGTGTGGTAGTGGGATTGATGTCAGTCTACATTATCATGTTAATAGATTCACTAACTCAAGTTACACGTACTCCAAAGGAAAAGAGGTGAACATAGGTGGAACATGGTGCAGTTACAGCTGATTTTCTAGGTTTGACGTTTAATCTGTCAAACGTACTAATGATCACAGTTTCATCCGTTATTGTTTTCCTTATTGCGGTACTCGCTACTCGAACCCTGTCAATGCGACCAGGAGGAATGCAAAACTTCCTTGAATGGGTAGTCGATTTCGTAAAAGGAATCATCAACAGCACAATGGATTGGCATACGGGCGGACGCTTTTTAGCTTTAGGACTTACATTAATCATGTATATTTTCGTTGCCAACATGCTGGGATTACCTTTTGCAGTAGTAGTCGACCATAATCTATGGTGGAAATCCCCTACTGCAGACCCAACTATTACTTTGACTCTAGCAGTTATGGTAGTGGCGCTATCACACTATTACGGTGTGAGAATGAAAGGGGTCAAGGAATATGGAGCTGAATTCTTCAAGCCGATGAAGTTCTTGTTCCCACTAAAGATTATTGAAGAGTTTGCGAACACTTTAACGCTTGGTCTTCGTCTTTACGGTAACATCTTCGCAGGTGAGATGCTTTTAGGTCTATTGGTAGGTTTGACTAAGATGGGTATTTTTGCTGGCGCACTTGGAATCTTCCCACTAATCGTGTGGCAAGGCTTCTCAGTATTCGTTGGTGCCATCCAAGCATTTATCTTCACGATGCTAACAATGGTTTACTTGGCACATAAAGTAAGTCACGATCACTAATCTTTAGGAAATATCAAGCTTCTATAATAAGAAGCCCATTTTCATAAAAACTTTAAGGGAATTCAGAAGGGAGAAATTTTATCATGAATCTTATTGCAGCTGCAATCGCGGTAGGTCTAGCGGCACTTGGTGCTGGTATTGGTAACGGTTTAATCGTAGGACGTACAGTTGAGGGGATCGCTCGTCAACCAGAACTACGTGGTACTCTTCAAACAACAATGTTCATCGGGGTTGCATTAGTTGAGGCACTTCCAATCATCGGTGTAGTTATCGCGTTCATCGCACTTGGCGCTGAGTAATCATAACAACCACTGTTTATTACGATTTCTATAATGGCGAAGCAAGTTTCCGTAAAGGAACTACCCTTCGCCATTCCTTATGTATGATTGATTGAAGGGAGGAAATGGTGTGCAAAACTTAATTCTAGGTGCTGCTGCTGGTGGAGGCCTGAACACAGGTGATATTCTTTACCAATTAGCTGCATTTTTAATCCTACTAGTATTATTGCGTAAATTCGCATGGGGCCCGTTAATGGGAATCATGAAGGAGCGCCAATCACATATCAACAGCGAAATTGATGCGGCTGAAAAATCCCGTCAAGAAGCTAAGAGCTATCTTGAGTCTCAAGTTGCTGAGTTAAAGAAAGCGAAAGAAGAAGCAAAGTCTATTATCGACAATGCTAAAAAGCAAGGCGAAGCACAAGGTGAAGCAATCATTAAAGCATCTCGTGATGAAGCTGAGCGTGTAAAAGAAGCTGCATTAGCTGAGATCGCTTCTGAAAAAGAAAAAGCAGTTGCTACACTTCGTCAAGAAGTTGCTGCTCTATCCGTTAAGATCGCTTCTAAAGTTATTGCAAAAGAACTTGATGAGAGCTCTCAGGAGAAGCTTATTAACGAATACCTTCAAGAGGTAGGCGAGTCTCGATGAGCAAAGATCAAGCAATCGTAGCAAAACGTTATGCATTAGCACTATTTGAAGTAGTTGGTGTTACGAAACTTGAAGATACAGTTTCAGAATTGCGTCTTGTGAAGAGCGTACTGGAGCTCAACAAAGAGCTTCAAAAAGTTCTATCACATCCAAAAGTATCAAAAGATCAAAAGAAAGCTTTGATCAAAGAGAGCGTTGGAGCTGAACTTTCTACTGCTGTAATGAACACGATCTATCTGATGGTAGACCGTAACCGTTACACATACATCACAGAGATGGCAGCACAGTTCATTGAATTAGCAAATGAAGCACAAGGCATTGCCGACGCAAATGTATATTCTGTACGTCCTTTATCAGAATCAGAGATACAGAAGTTGGAGCAAACGTTTGCTGCCCGAGTCGGCAAAAAAGCGTTGCGCATTAATAATATTGTAGATTCTTCTCTTGTTGGAGGAATCAAGATCCGCATTGGCAACCGTATTTTTGACGGAAGCATCAGCGGAAAGTTGAATCGAATGGAACGTCAATTAGCTTCTAACGGAAGCTGAGAGGATAGGGGTGAAATTCATGAGCATTAAAGCTGAAGAAATCAGTGCTTTAATTAAAAAACAGATTGAAAACTATCAATCTGAGATCGAAGTTAATGATGTGGGTACAGTTATCCAGGTCGGTGACGGTATTGCCCGTGCCCATGGATTAGATAACGTAATGGCTGGTGAACTAGTTGAATTTTCTAACGGTGTGATGGGTATGGCTCAAAACCTTGAAGAAAACAACGTAGGTATCATCATTCTTGGGCCATACCAAGAAATTCGTGAAGGTGACGAAGTAAAACGTACAGGACGCATCATGGAAGTTCCTGTAGGGGAAGAGCTTCTTGGCCGTGTAGTTAACCCTCTTGGACAGCCTATCGATGGCAAAGGTCCAATTGCTACTACAAAAACACGTCCTATCGAGCAAAAAGCTCCAGGCGTAATGGCTCGTAAATCAGTGCATGAGCCGCTTCAAACAGGTATTAAAGCGATTGACGCACTTGTGCCAATCGGACGCGGACAACGTGAGCTTATCATCGGTGACCGTCAAACAGGTAAAACAGCTGTAGCGATCGACACGATTCTTAACCAAAAAGATCAAGATATGATCTGTATCTATGTAGCGATCGGTCAAAAAGAATCAACAGTTGCGGGCGTTGTTGAAACACTTCGTACACACGGAGCGCTTGATTACACAATCGTTGTATCAGCATCTGCTTCTCAACCTGCACCAATGTTGTTCCTAGCTCCTTATGCTGGGGTATCTATGGCTGAAGAATTCATGTGGGCTGGCAAGCACGTATTGATCATCTATGATGATCTTTCTAAGCAAGCTGCTGCATACCGTGAGCTTTCCTTGCTACTTCGTCGTCCTCCAGGCCGCGAAGCTTATCCAGGGGACGTATTCTACCTTCACTCTCGCTTGTTAGAGCGTGCAGCGAAGTTGAATGACGATCTAGGTGGCGGATCGATCACAGCGCTTCCGTTCATTGAAACGCAAGCATCTGACGTATCTGCTTATATTCCAACAAACGTTATCTCTATCACAGACGGACAGATCTTCTTACAATCTGACTTGTTCTTCTCCGGGGTTCGTCCGGCGATCAACGCAGGTATCTCCGTTTCTCGTGTAGGGGGAGCAGCTCAGATTAAAGCGATGAGCAAAGTATCTGGTACACTTCGTCTAGATCTTGCTTCATATCGTGAACTAGAAGCATTCGCTCAGTTCGGATCTGACCTTGATAAAGCGACTCAAGCAAAACTAAACCGTGGTGCACGTACAGTTGAAGTACTTAAGCAAGGACTTCACAAGCCACTAAAAGTTGAGCACCAAGTTGCCATCCTTTATGCATTGACTCGTGGTTACATCGATGATGTAGCTGTTGAAGATGTAACCCGCTTTGAAGAAGCGCTTTACGCTCACATGGAAGCAAACTCTAAAGACGTTCTTGATGCAATCAAAACGACTGGTAAACTTCCTGAAGGTGACAGCCTAGACGAAGCGATCAAAGCATTCAAAAAGACATTCGCGTAAGAAGTTTTATAGATAAAAGACCCAAAAGCAGTGGTGCGGAAACGTTTCGCACCCTGCAACCAGCTTACTAAAAAGGTTTGTTTAAAATGAGGATTAACAGGGCGGAGGAGTTCGAGGCGACGCAGTTTCGAGGATCGGAGTTTAGTTAGCTAAATGAGAACCGGAGAAACAAGTCAACGAAGAAATCCGACAGGAATGTTAACCGGAATTTTAAACCTCCGCTATAAAGGTGGTGGAAATGAATGGCATTGAAAGATATAAAAGCTAGAATAGATTCTACTAAGAAGACGATGCAGATCACAAAAGCGATGGAGATGGTTTCAGCTGCAAAGCTAAACCGCGCTGAGCAAAATGCGAAATCTTTCGGCCCTTACGTGGACAAGATCCAAGAAGTGGTGGGAAGCATCGCATCTGGAAGCAACGCGAAACACTCTATGCTTTTAACACGACCAGTGAAGAAGACGGGTTACTTCGTCGTTACAGCTGACCGTGGATTAGCAGGAGCTTATAACTCGAATATTTTGCGCCACGTTTACCGTACGATTCAAGAGCGTCACAAATCAGCAGATGAGTATGCATTGATCGTGATCGGTAAAGTCGGGGTGAACTTTTTCAAGAGCCGTAAGATGTCTATCTTGGACAGCATCACAGGCGTGGCAGACCAGCCATCCTTTGCTGAAATCAAGGCGATCGCATCAAAGGCAGTCGGTCTTTATGCGGACGGAACATTTGATGAGCTTTACATGTATTACAACCATTTTGTAAGTGCCATTCAGAGCGATCTGACGGAGAAGAAGCTTCTTCCGTTAACAGATATCGCTGCAACAAAATCAAAATCTTCCTATGAGTATGAACCATCAGAGGACGAGATCCTTGAAGTGCTTCTTCCTCAATATGCGGAAAGCTTGATTTATGGTGCTTTACTTGATGCGAAAGCAGCCGAGCATGCTTCTCGTATGACTGCGATGAGAAATGCAACGGATAACGCTAATGAACTGATCGGCCAATTGAACCTCTCGTACAACCGTGAGCGTCAAGCAGCCATCACTCAGGAAATTACGGAAATCGTCGGCGGTGTAGCAGCTCTAGAATAGACTTTTTTTTACAAAAGTGATTTTAGCAGCTAATGTGCAAAGTAAGATAGGAGGGAAACCGATGAATAAAGGCTATATTACTCAAATTCTTGGACCGGTCGTTGACGTTAAGTTCGAAGGCCAGCTTCCAGAATTGCTTAACGCTTTAACTGTTAGCGCTGAGGGTGTTGACTTAACACTAGAAGTAGCACTTCACCTTGGTGATAACATGGTTCGTACAATCGCAATGGATTCAACGGATGGTCTTGTTCGTGGGATGGAAATCGCTGACTCAGGTAAGCCGATCTCTGTACCAGTAGGTGAAGCAACACTTGGACGCGTATTTAACGTAACAGGTGATCACATTGACCTTGGTGAGGCAGTACCGGCAGATGTTCGCCGTGATCCGATCCACCGTTCAGCACCTTCTTTTGATGAATTAACTACAAAAACTGAGATTCTTGAAACAGGAATCAAGGTAGTTGACCTTATCGCTCCATACGTAAAAGGTGGAAAAATCGGTCTTTTCGGTGGTGCGGGTGTAGGTAAAACAGTTCTTATCCAGGAGCTTATCAACAACATCGCACAAGAACACGGTGGTATCTCCGTATTCGCAGGTGTTGGTGAGCGTACTCGTGAAGGAAATGACCTTTTCCACGAGATGAGCGACTCTGGTGTTATCAAGAAAACGGCAATGGTATTCGGACAAATGAACGAGCCGCCTGGAGCACGTGCACGTATCGCTCTTTCTGGTTTGACAATGGCTGAATTCTTCCGTGACGAACAAGGACAAGATGTTCTTTTCTTCGTAGATAACATCTTCCGTTTCACGCAAGCAGGTTCTGAAGTATCTGCCCTTCTTGGCCGTATGCCATCAGCGGTAGGTTATCAGCCAACTCTTGCAACGGAGATGGGTCAATTACAAGAGCGTATCACATCAACGAAAAAAGGTTCTGTAACATCTATCCAAGCGATCTATGTACCTGCCGATGACTATACGGATCCGGCTCCAGCTACAGCGTTCGCCCACTTAGATGCAACAACAAACCTTGAGCGTAAACTTACAGCTATGGGTATCTATCCAGCGGTAGATCCACTAGCTTCAACTTCACGTGCACTTTCTCCTGAGATCGTTGGAGAAGAGCATTACGAAGTAGCTCGTAAAGTACAGGCGACTTTACAGCGTTATAAAGAGCTTCAAGATATTATCGCAATCCTTGGTATGGACGAGCTTTCTGAAGACGACAAGCTAGTTGTACACCGTGCGCGTCGTATCCAGTTCTTCTTATCTCAAAACTTCCACGTTGCAGAACAATTTACAGGGCAAAAAGGTTCATACGTTCCTGTTAAAGAAACAGTTCGTGGATTCAAAGAAATCCTTGAAGGAAAATACGATGATCTTCCGGAATCAGCGTTCCATCTCGTAGGCTCTATTGAGGATGCTATTGAAAAAGCAAAAACTTTGGCCTAATGCCTGAAAGGGGTAAGATTGGATGAAAACCATTCAAGTCAGCGTAGTAACCCCTGATGGTCCTGTGTTTGAAGGAAATGCGAAAATGGTCAGCGCGAAAGCAAAAAGTGGGGAGCTTGGAATTCTTCCAGGCCATATCCCTCTTGTAGCTCCTTTAACGATCAGCGCCGTGCGTGTTCACGACGTTGATGGGAAAACACAATATGTGGCCGTTAGCGGTGGATTTATTGAAGTGCGACCTGAAAAAGTCACGATCCTAGCAGAAGCTGCTGAGATCGCTGGCGACATCGAAGTAGATCGTGCACGCGCAGCAAAAGAGCGTGCCGAACAACGTCTTGCAAGCAACAAACAAGACAGCCTAGATGCAGCTCGTGCGGAGTTTGCGCTTAAACGCGCAATGAACCGTATCGACATAGCAACAAAGCGTTAATTCTAAAGCCTTTCAGCTCTTTTTATAGAGAGTTGGAGGGCTTTTTTTGTGTTTCTGTGGGGTATGTGAGGGGTAAAGTGAGTGCGAGCGATGTCGAGGATTGTAAACTCGTGGATAAAGTGGCAAAACTTTTGGATTGAGGACTGAAATTCGTGGATAAACAGGCAAAACTTCTGGATAAAAAGCCCAAACTTTTGGATAGCATTAATTTAATACCCCGTGCGGTATCTGAATTGGTCAGTTTCGGGAACCGAAACTGTACCTTTATTCTTTTTCAGAACTCAAAAACCCCTCTGACTTCTCCAAAAACAAAGTCAAAGGGGCTTTATTCGAATACATCACGTTCAGTTTGAGAAGGTTGAACACTAATAGGATTCGTTTTTATTTAGTTTCTTCCAAAAATCGGCGGAGCACATGAGACCCTACGTAACCACAGTTGGTCGCCATTTTCATCGGACATCGCGTTCGTTTCTGTGACCTCTTCCATTTGAACCACTTCATCACCAAAAGGGTTTTGAAAGTCGCCAACAGGAGAAATCACAGGTTTTTTTCTCTTTTTAATCATGCTTTTCACCTCCTCAAGCAAAGGAAGTGCTTAAAATATAGCTTCACTTAAAAGCTATACACTATTAAATGCTCGTCCGTCTGTAGTTGTATGTGTTATTATCACTTAATATGAAAAAAAGGCGGTTTGCCGGGGTTTGCAATAAAATGTGGAAACTGGTGAATGATAAGAACGTAAGGGGTGTGCAAGATGAGCTTCCATGGACAAAAAGTTTTGCCGGCAGCGAGAAAGATGAAGGATTTTGAAAAGCTCTTAAACAGTAAATACACATATATCGTATGTTTGGATACGCATATCAGTCAGCTGAAATTTATGATCGCTATGGCCAACGAAAGAAAAAAGAAGGTATTGGTTCATCTTGATCTGATCAATGGATTGAAAGCAAACGAGTATGCAGTCGACTTTTTAGCACAGGAAATGAAGCCAGCGGGAATCATTTCTACGCGTTCTAACTGCATCATTCGTGCAAAAAAGAAGAAAATGATCGCTGTTCAGCGCTTGTTTTTATTAGATTCTTTAGCTCTTGAAACGAGTTATAAAGTGATCGAACGTGCACAACCAGACTATTTAGAGGTTTTGCCAGGCATCATGCCGGAAATAATAAGAGAAGTGAGTGAGCAAGCGGGTATACCGGTAATTGCTGGTGGATTGATTCGTACAAAAGTGAATGTGATGGAAGCACTTGAAGCAGGTGCGGAGGCTGTTACGACTTCAAACCCTGAATTGTGGATCTAATGTTCATGTGAAATAACGTTTGACAACGTTTTCATCCTTGTTATAATAGAGACAAGTTCATAAACGTGACGGAGAACATGGAGATCCACAAGGGTTACTTATAGCGAAAACTATAGGTATCTTTTGATGGGTCTTTTTTTGATGAAATCCGTACACACACTTGCACTTGTTAGCGATTGCACAAAAGGAGGAAAATATACATGTCAACATTTATGGCAGAACTGATAGGAACAATAATTCTAATCATATTTGGCGGGGGCGTTGTTGCAAACGTTTCCTTGAATAAATCAAAAGCCCAAGGAGGCGGATGGATCGTTGTCGCACTTGCTTGGGGGCTAGCCGTTGCAATGGCGGTATATGCAGTTGGAAGCTTTAGTGGTGCACATCTTAACCCGGCAGTTACGCTTGGTCTCGCTTCAATCGGTGAATTTGCATGGGCAGATGTACCAGCGTATATACTTGCACAGATGATCGGCGGTATTTTAGGAGGAATGGTCGTTTACTTCCACTTCCTTCAACACTGGAAAGCAACAGATGATCCAGCGGTAAAATTAGGAGTTTTCTCAACGGACCCTGCAATTCCACATACGTTTTCGAATCTTTTATCAGAATTCATTGGAACTGCGGTTTTACTAGTAGGATTATTGTCAATCGGAGCGAATAAATTTTCAGACGGGTTAAATCCACTGATCGTCGGATTTTTAATCGTAGCCATCGGGTTGTCACTTGGTGGACCAACCGGATATGCAATCAACCCGGCACGTGACCTCGGTCCAAGAATCGCGCATTTCATCTTACCGATTCCAGGCAAAGGCGGATCCAACTGGACATACTCATGGATTCCAGTGGTAGGGCCAGTGCTCGGCGGAGTTTTCGGAGCATTGTTCTATCAAGCTGTTTTCACAGGAAAAGTGACAACGTTATTCTGGATTTGGACAGTTGTATCACTAGCAATCTTCGCTATAACGTTCTTCTTAGGAAGTAAAGGAACACATGCACTGCCTCATGGAGATGAAATAGAAAACTAAAACAATAACAAACCAATTTGGGAGGGTTTACGTATGGAAAAGAAATATATCATTGCACTCGATCAAGGAACGACAAGCTCACGAGCGATCCTTTTTAACAAAGCTGGAGAAGTCGTTGAGATCTCACAAAAGGAATTCAAGCAGCACTTCCCGAAGCCAGGCTGGGTAGAACATGATGCACAAGAAATCTGGGGAACGATTTTAGCTGTTGTGGCTGAAGTATTATCAAAAACAGATACTGATCCAGGCGAGATCGCTTCGATCGGAATCACGAACCAGCGTGAAACAACGGTTGTTTGGGACAAGAACACGGGAAAACCGGTTCACAATGCGGTCGTTTGGCAGTCTCGTCAGACCGCTGAAATCTGTGATGAGCTGAAATCTCAAGGCTTAAACGATAAGTTCCGTGATAAAACAGGATTGTTGATCGACGCTTACTTCTCAGGAACAAAAGTAAAATGGATCCTTGATAACGTTGATGGTGCTCGTGAAAAAGCAGAAAACGGTGACCTGTTATTCGGAACCATTGATACATGGCTAGTTTGGAAGCTAACAGGCGGAAGAGCGCATGTAACGGACTATTCAAACGCTTCCCGTACACTTATGTACAATATTTACGATCTGAAATGGGATGACGAGCTTCTTGAGATCTTGGGCGTACCGAAATCTATGCTGCCAGAAGTAAAATCATCTTCAGAAGTATACGGTGAAACGATCGACTATCACTTCTTCGGTAAAAATATTCCGATCGCAGGTATCGCGGGTGATCAGCAAGCGGCACTTTTCGGACAAGCTTGTTTTGAAAAAGGAATGGCGAAGAACACGTATGGTACAGGCTGTTTCATGCTTATGAACACTGGAGAAAAAGCAGTTAAGTCAGAGCATGGCCTATTAACGACCATCGCTTGGGGTGTGGACGGGAAAGTCGAGTACGCACTTGAAGGAAGTATCTTTGTTGCAGGATCAGCGATTCAATGGCTGCGCGACGGACTTCGTATGTTAAAAGATGCAGCTGACAGTGAAGATTATGCAGAGCGCGTTGCATCAACAGATGGCGTGTATGTTGTGCCAGCATTCGTAGGACTCGGAACACCTTACTGGGATTCAGAAGCACGCGGTGCGATCTTCGGACTGACACGTGGTACAGAAAAAGAACACTTTATTCGTGCGACACTAGAGTCACTCGCTTATCAAACAGCGGATGTATTAACAGCGATGGAAGCAGACTCAGGTATCGAGTTGAAGAAACTTCGTGTAGATGGCGGAGCGGTTAAGAACAATTTCTTGATGCAGTTCCAAAGTGATATCTTAAACGTTCCTGTTGAGCGTCCAGAGATTAACGAAACGACTGCGCTTGGTGCTGCATATCTAGCAGGTCTTGCTGTAGGTTTCTGGGGCGACCGTCAAGAAATCGCAGATAAGTGGAAAGTGGACAAAGACTTCGACGTAAACATGAAAGAAGAAGAGCGCAAAGAGCTTTATGATGGCTGGAAAAAGGCTGTTGAAGCAACGATCGCATACAAACCTAAAGCATAACCCTTTTAAAATCTTGAAAACTGCGTTATACTAAACCCAAGTTGATATTGAACCGGTTGGAGATCAGGAGAGACCACAAAACCTCGTACAAACGTTGCGGGGTTCTTGTGGTCTTTTTTGCGTGCATATGCGCCAATACACAGAAATATTGAAAAATGTGTGTTGGGTTCGCTGATTCCGGGAAAACTACCCGTATTATATATGTCCAACGGTTCTGTACAGAAGGAGTGAAGAGAAAATGACAGCATCATTTTCAACATATAAAAGAGAAGAAATCATTACAGGTATGAAACAAGAGAAGCTTGATCTTCTTGTAATCGGAGGAGGCGTAACGGGAGCGGGTATTCTACTAGATGCACAGACTCGCGGGATGAAGGTCGGTCTTGTAGAGATGCAGGACTTTGCTGCTGGAACATCCAGCCGTTCTACAAAACTTGTTCACGGCGGACTTCGTTATTTAAAACAGTTCGAAGTGAAACTCGTTGCAGAGGTTGGTAAAGAACGTGCGATCGTGTACGAGAACGCTCCACACGTAACGACACCAGAATGGATGCTGCTTCCGTTTTATAAAGGCGGTACATTCGGTAAGTTCTCCACATCCATCGGGTTAAAAGTGTACGATTTCTTAGCAGGAGTAAAACGAAAAGAACGCAGAAAGATGTTTTCTGCAGAAGAAACATTACGCCGTGAACCACTTTTGAAAAAAGATAACTTGCTTGGCGGCGGATATTACGTAGAATATAAAACAGATGACGCGCGTCTGACGCTTGAGATCATGAAAGAAGCGGTCTCACGCGGAGCATCAGCTGTTAACTACGCGAAAGTTACAAGCTTTATCTATAATGGAAAAAAAGCGGTCGGTGTAAAAGTAGAAGACCAGCTGACTGGTGAAGTGCATGAGATCTATGCGAAAAAAATCGTGAATGCGACAGGTCCATGGGTAGATGAGCTTCGCGAAGAAGATCGTTCAAAAACAGGAAAAGAGATCCACCACACAAAAGGAATCCACCTTGTCATTGATGGCTCGAAGTTCCCACTGAAGCAAGCGGTCTATTATGACACAGAAGATGGCCGTATGGTGTTCGCGATTCCTCGTGCGGGTAAAACATATATTGGTACGACAGATACAGATTATAAGGGAGACCTTGCGAACCCTGGCATGACAGAAGAAGATCTTCAATATGTATTGAACACGATCCATTTCATGTTCCCAGACGTGAAGATTACGCGCGACGATGTTGAATCTTCATGGTCAGGACTACGCCCGTTGATTCATGAACCGAAAAAAGGACCTTCAGAAATTTCTCGTAAAGATGAAGTGTTCCACTCTCCATCAGGTTTACTAACAATCGCGGGTGGTAAGCTGACAGGTTACCGTAAAATGGCTGAAAAAGTCGTAGATATCGTTCGTGATCAGCTAGGTGAAGAAGAGGGGGCAAAATTCCCTGGATGCCGTACGCAGCACCTGGAATTATCAGGCGGTAAGATGGGCGGAAGCCAAAACTTCGCAGATTTCCTTCGTACAAAAGTGCAAGAAGGGTTAGCATTAGGTCTGGATGAAGCGAAAGCTCGCGAACTCGTTCAACGCTATGGTACAAACATCGATATCGTTTATGGCTATATGAAAGAACGCGGTGAAGAAGCGAAGAGCTACAACTTGCCAGTAAGTTTGTACGCATCACTACTTTACGCATTAGAGTATGAGATGACATCAACACCATCTGACTTCTTGATCCGCCGTACGTCTGCTCTATACTTTGACATCGATACGGTATATGAGTGGAAAGAAAATGTGATCAACTGCATGGCAGATAAATTGGGCTGGGATGCAGAACAAAAACGCGAGCATGCAGAAGATTTCGAAGACCAATTGCGATTGTCAGTTGAGGCGATCTAATAGAAAGTTTATATGTACAGCAGAGAGGCATTCCGCTTTAGTTAGAGCGGGGTGTCTTTTTGGTGTCTCTTGGAGCGGGTGGGGGGTATATGAGTGATAATAGAAGTCGAAATATGTAGACTCGCCGATATATGTTAAAAACTCGCCGGATTATAGTGAAATCTCGCGGGAATAATTCAAATTCTCGCTGTATTATTAGCCATATTTCTTGAACTGAATGTAATAATACCTAGTGGGGTATGTGCACAAAACAGTTTCGTCTACCGAAACTGCACCTATTTTAGGCAAAACAAAAGGATGGTCCCACTACACAATGGGACCATCCTCAATTTTGAATAAATGTTGAACGTGATAAGTAATCTGAAGGGTATTTTTGAAGCAAATATTGCAAAAAAAGATCAATTTCATACGGTATTTCATCATAGTACTCTTCATCTGACTCTCTCAACGTGTTCAGCAGCGAAAAGAAGTGCTCTTTGTCCAATTCTTCAGCTGATTTTTTAAAATAACCCCAAACATGTTCTAACGTGTTGCATAAAGCACGTCGCTCATAAGGTTTTTCCTTCAGCACACCAATCAACAACCTAACTTTTTTATAATCAGAGTCAGATTGAGCGTCTCTAATCAAACCTTGAACCTCTTTGTAAAAGTTGTACCCCTTAGCCATCACGGTGTATTTTTCACTAGCCCACAGCTGTTCGGTCTCTTTTTTCAAAGTAGATCACATCCTTTAATAACGACATTCTATTAAAGATAGATATAGAGAGCAAGTGCGATGATCGAAACGAGGATCACCACTGCATAGATGAGAGTGAGGCGCACGAGGTTCTGACGAGTTGAACTTCCGTATTTTTCGTCCTGTGTTTTAGAAATCATGATCGTACCGACTAATCCAGCGATCGAGATTACGACGATCAAGAAGTAAGCAATCCACCATATATCCATTACGAATCTCCCCTTTATATCTATCATACTGCTAACAGTCTATCGTCACATCCAAAAAATTTACAGGATTATGAACATTTCTATAGAAAAATAAGGGAGTGACCTTAATATAGTAGAAGTACCATATGTGAAGAAGCACATCGACACAAAATATGGAATTTGCTATAATTAAAGCGGTTACAGAATTTATAAAATTCTGAAGATTAGGAGGTAGTCAGAATGGATTTTTATCATCTGTATCAAAACAATTACCTCATTGTGGCTGTATTTTTATTTTTAGGGGTCCTTCTACCGGTAGTCGCACTGACTGCAGGCCGTTTGTTGCGCCCTTATAAACCATCAGCAGAAAAATACACCACCTACGAAAGCGGAATCGAACCTTTTCATCAAAGTTGGGTTCAATACAATGTCCGCTATTATTTGTTTGCGCTCATGTTTGTTATTTTTGATGTTGAAACCGTATTTTTATACCCCTGGGCCGTGGCCTATGAAGAGTTAGGCGTGTTCGCTCTGATCGAGATGGGGATTTTTGTTGTTCTTTTAACGTTAGGTCTTGTATACGCTTGGAAAAAGAAGGTGCTGAAATGGACATAAAGTGGGAGCTTACGGCTGAGGAACGCGCCGAACTAGACCGCAACGTATTCATGGTAACACTTGAACAAGTGAAAGCCTGGGCCAGAAGTAATTCACTATGGCCGTTAACCTTTGGACTCGCCTGCTGTGCGATTGAAATGATGGGTACAGGATCGTCGCATTACGACTTAGACCGTTTTGGAAGCATATTTCGTACATCACCTCGTCAATCTGACGTAATGATCGTTTCAGGAACTGTAACGAAAAAAATGGCGCCCGTATTAAAACGATTATACGAACAGATGCCAGAACCTAAATGGGTCATCGCGATGGGATCATGCGCCACAGCCGGAGGTCCTTACATTAAATCGTATGCCGTCGTAAAAGGCGTAGATCAAATCGTACCCGTGGATGTATACATACCAGGATGTCCACCTAACCCTGCTGCACTCATTTATGGCATCAACAAGCTTCAAGAAAAAATCCGTTATGAAGCGAAGACAGGCAAGAAGGTGATGAGCGAATGACAGATAAGCAAAATGATTCCAATGAAGGATTATCGATAGAAGAACAAAAAAAGAAAGCCGCCGCAGAAGCGAAGGCAAAAGCGCTTGAGCTCGCAAAACAGCGTCAGGCTGAAAAAGAGAAGGCTGCAGATGTGTCGGAGCCGATCGCTGAAGAACGAGAGCTAACAAAAGAAGAGCTGAAAAAGAAAGCCGCAGCAGAAGCGAAGGCAAAAGCGCTTGAACTCGCAAAACAGCGCCAGGCTGAAAAAGCGAAAGCTGCAGAAGGATCGGAGCCGACCGCCACTGAACCAGAGCTAACAAAAGAAGAGCTGAAAAAGAAAGCGGCCGCAGAGGCGAAAGCAAAAGCACTCGAGCTCGCAAAACAGCGCCAAGCTGAAAAATCAGAAACGACAAAAGCTCCACAAAGTGATGAGCCAGCAGATGATCTTGCAAAACAAAAAGCACTAGCCGCGGCAAAAGCGAAAGCAGCCGCAGCAGCAAAGGCGAAGGCAGCAGCTGCTGCTAAAGCAAAACTCGCAAGAGTGGGTGGAGGCGACACATCCACCGAACCCGCTTCAGACGATGAAAAAGCGAAAGCTGCTGCAAAAGCAAAGGCCGTCGCAGCAGCAAAAGCAAAAGCTGCCGCTGCTGCTAAAGCAAAAGCCTCTCGTGAAGCAGGGACAGATTCTACAACTGAGTCAGCAGGTGACGACGAAAAAGCGAAAGCGATCGCCGCTGCAAAGGCGAAAGCAGCTGCAGCCGCAAAAGCACGAGCAGCCGCCAACGCTAAAGGTGCAGGAACAGAACCTGTTGCTGAAGAAAAACCATCACCAAACCAACCTATCCTCGATACCTACAGAAAAGTCATCAAAGAACATCTAGGAGAAGATGTACTCGAAGATTCCTATATTAACAGACTGTCAAAAGACGTCCCTACCTTAGTTGCAAAACCTGAATCTTATTATAAAATCGCGGAGTTTTTAAAATATAACGATCAACTTCGCTTTGATTATTTATCTGAAATGCACGGCACCGATTTTGAAACGCATTTTGAAGTTTATAACCACCTGTATTCGTACAATCATCGCCAGTCCGTTGCATTAAAAGTAAAAATAGACAGAACGATCGCTACTACCCATTCCATTACCCCGTTATGGGAGGGAGCAAACTGGCCAGAGCGTGAAACGTATGATCTTTTAGGCATCCATTTTGAAGGTCATCCGAACTTAACGCGAATCATGCTGCCGGACGATTGGGTAGGATATCCGCTAAGAAAAGATTACGAACCACATGACGTGGAGGTGTAGAGACATTGATCAGAACAGAAGAGATGCTCCTCAACGTTGGGCCTCAGCATCCTAGCACACACGGCGTTTTTCGAATCGTACTCAAAATTGATGGAGAGACGATCATTGAAGCCACGCCAGTGATCGGTTATCTTCACCGAGGCACAGAGAAATTAGCAGAAAACCTTCAGTACACGCAGATTATTCCATACACAGACCGCATGGATTATTTAGCGGCCATGACGAACAATTATGTGATCTGCCATGCGGTTGAAACGATGATGAGTCTAGAGATACCCGAACGCGCGGAATATTTGCGCGTCATCGTGATGGAGCTCGGCCGCATCGCAAGCCATCTCGTTTGGTTCGGTACATATTTATTAGATATCGGGGCGATGAGTCCATTTCTATACGCGTTCCGTGAACGAGAAGCCATCATCAATATGTTGAATGAGATCTGTGGCGCACGCCTGACGTTCAACTATATGCGAGTTGGCGGTGTGAAGTGGGACGCACCAGAAGGCTGGATCGAAAAAGTCCGTGACTTTGTTCCATACATGAGAGAAGAGCTTGCTGGCTATCACGACCTTGTGACAGGCAACGAGATCTTCTTGAACCGTGTAAAAGGAATCGGCTACTACACGAAAGAAGAAGCGCTGAACTTTTCATTAAGCGGTGCAAACTTACGATGCACGGGTACGAATTGGGATCTTAGAAAAGATGAGCCTTATTCGATCTATGACCGTTTTGATTTTCATGTTCCGGTCTTTCATACAGGCGATGCATGGGCGCGTTATCAGTGCCGCATGCAAGAGATCGAAGAATCACTCAAGATTGTAGAACAAGCGGTGGAACAGTTTCCAGAAGAAGGTCCGGTCATGGCAAAAGTGCCAAGAATCATCAAGCCGCCAAAAGGTGAAGCTTTCGTTCGCATTGAGTCGCCTCGCGGAGAGATCGGCTGCTACATCGCGTCAGAAGGAAAAAAAGAACCGTATCGCTTAAAGTTTCGCAGACCTTCTTTTTACAACCTTCAGATTCTGCCAAAACTTTTAGTCGGTGAAAACATCTCCAACTTGATTACCATCTTAGGCGGGATTGATATCGTTCTCGGGGAGGTCGATGGCTGATGGAGGAGCTTTTATACGCACAGCCCGGCTGGACGCATGTTGCGATTTTCTTTGCGCTCGGCGCGGCATTACTCGTTACGGTTCTCGGGTTCGTAACCTATGCGATTCTAGCCGAACGAAAAGTGCTCGGGTTCATGCAGATGCGTACAGGACCGAACCGGGTTGGAGGAAGATTCGGTCTACTCCAAACGGTGGCTGATGTTTTTAAACTTTTAATAAAAGAAGACACCATACCGAAACTAGCTGATCGTCCATTGTTCATCTTGGCACCGGTCATCGCATTTGCTCCAGCCTTCATGGTGCTCGCGACGATTCCGTTCTCAGAGAACATGCAGTTCGCAGACCTCGGTGTCGGCCTTCTGTATTACGTAGCCGTTTCAGGAATCTCAACGATCGGCATCTTAATGGGTGGCTGGGCATCAAACAATAAGTACTCGTTACTCGGCGGCATGCGTGCTGCAGCACAGATGATTTCATACGAAATTCCTCTTGTTATCTCTGTGATCGGAGTGATTCTGTTCGCGGGCAGTCTGAACTTAAATGATATCGTAAGAGGCCAAGAAAACATTGCTTACATCTTCTTAACGCCGATCGGATTTTTTGTATTCTTGATCTCCTCAATCGCTGAGTTGAACCGTACACCGTTCGATTTGCCTGAGGCAGAGTCAGAGCTTGTGGCCGGTTATCACGTCGAATACTCAGGGTTTCGATGGGCATTCTTCATGCTTACGGAATATGTGTATCTGTTTGCGATGGCTTCCTTAACAACCGTTCTTTTCTTAGGAGGCTGGAACCCGATTCCGTTCTTAGATTTTATCCCAGGGATGTTGTGGTTCGGTGTCAAATTCAGCATCGTCGTGTTTTTCATGATCTGGATTCGCGGCACACTTCCACGACTCCGCGCCGATCAACTAATGAGCTTCGCATGGAAGGTCCTACTGCCGCTAGCATTGCTAAACATTTTTGTCAGTGCAGCAGTTAAGGAACTGTTTTTATAAAAGACAAATCTGGTAGTAAATGTAGGAGTTGGTTTCCGTTACAGGTGTTCGCTTTCCGCGGGGCAGGCGGTGAGCCACATTCGAATGTTTCACATTTAAGTGTCTCACTTGCCCACCTGTCCCGCAGGAGTCTCACACCTTTCACTACAACCAACAGTTCATAGAAGAAAGAAATGATTGAACAGCAACAAGCTTCTAGAAATTCTAGAATAAAGAATTTTATAGAATGACCTTAGCCATCGGTTTGAATATCTATTGAATTATTAAAGTTTTGCAAATCACTTCCTCGAATAGTTGATTGGAGCGCAAGGTGCGAGACTCCTGGGGGATCAGCGGGACAGGTGAGACTCTTAACAGTGCAAGGCACTAAGAGGCTCACCGCACGCCCCCCGGAAAGCGAGCATCCTGGAGCGGAAATCAACACTTTCATAAACGACAAAGCAAAGCTAAAACAATGCTCTATCAATCGAAAGACCAACGCATAAGGAGCGTGATCTCAGGATGAAAGGTCTTGTAAAAGGTTTAAGCTATACCGTCAAAAACCTAACTAAGCAAAACGTCACAACAAGCTATCCGGACGTGCCGATCCAGATGCCTGACCGTTTCCGCGGCATCCAAAAGTTTTATCCCGAAAAATGCATCGTCTGTAATCAATGCGCGCAGATCTGCCCGACCGACTGCATCCAGTTAACGGGTAAGCCCCACCCAGATCCTGCGAAAAAAGGGAAGATCATCGACACGTACGATATTAATTTTGAAATCTGCATACTATGCGACCTCTGTACCGAAGTCTGTCCGACCGAAGCGATCGTGATGACGAATCAGTTCGAGCTTGCTGAATACAGCCGTGATGAACTTTTCAAAAACCTCGAGTGGCTCGATGAGAACGATGAGAATGTCAGAAAGGAGAACAAAGCATGACCGGTGAAATGATCGCTTTTTTCTTTCTCGCTTTAACAGCCATTGCCGGCGGCGTTCTTCTTATCAACCTATCAAATGTCGTACACATGGTTGTTGCTCTTATTTTTACGTTCATTGCCATTGCCGGAATCTACATCACATTATCAGCAGAGTTCGTAGCTGTCGTACAGGTACTGATCTATTCAGGCGCTATCACGATCATCATGTTATTCGGGATCATGCTCACACGTCATCAGGAAAAAGAGAAACGTGCACCACGGTTGAAAGTCATCTTAACGGGACTTGCGATCGGACTCTTCTTTCTGATCATGTACGGCAAGATCAAAGACCTTGATTTTGGTCAGCAGAACGCAGAGCTTCACATCGATAATACGAAAAAGATCGGAATCGAACTGTATTCGCATTATGTGATTCCGTTCGAGTTAACTTCTGTCTTGCTGCTTGTTGCCTTGATCGGTTCTATCATTCTGGCAAAGCGGGACGACGATGAAAAGGAGGCAAAAAAATGAGCTCTGTGCCTTTAGCAGCTTACTTGACGCTTGCCTTGATCCTGTTTTGCATCGGTTTGTTTGGAGCATTAACAAAACGTAATGCGGTCATCGTACTGATTTCTATCGAATTGATGCTGAATGCTGTAAATATTAACCTCGTGGCATTTGCCAAATATTCTATAAATCCTGGTTTAACAGGTCAGATCTTCTCGCTGTTTACGATCACGGTTGCTGCGGCAGAAGCGGCAGTCGGACTTGCGATTCTCATAGCACTGTACCGCAACAGACAGACGGTTAACGTGGATGAGATGGATACGATGAAGCGATAAGGAAGGAGATGGACGATTATGTTGCAGAATAGTTGGCTTATACCGTTGTTCCCGCTTTTATCCTTCGTTTTATTGCTGATTTTTAGAAAATCAAAAGGTGAGGGCACTGCATGGATCGGTGTGCTTCTAACCGGTTTATCGCTCATTTTATCTCTCGGGGTTTGGATCGCAGTGTGGCAAGGAGACGGAATTAAGGTTGAAGGCACTTGGTTTGAGATTGGTGAGCGGGCGATCACGATAGGATATGAAGTCAATCCGCTTAATGCTCTTATGCTTGTGATCGTTTCACTCGTCAGTTTTCTTGTACACCTTTACTCAAAAGGATACATGCATGGCGATGAACGGTTTCCTGTGTTCTTTGCTTATTTAGGATTGTTTTCCTTTGCGATGCTCGGACTCGTTCTTTCTCCGAATCTATTACAGCTCTATATGTTTTGGGAGCTTGTTGGACTTGGTTCGTTCTTGCTGATCGGATTCTACTATTTTAAATCAGAAGCAAAAGCCGCTGCGAAAAAGGCTTTTGTGATGACGCGAATTGGAGACGTTGGTCTTTTTATCGGAATGGTTTTGCTATTTTGGCAGGTTGGTAGTTTTGAATATGACGAAATATTTGCTTCTGTCCGAAATGGTGATATATCCTCTGGCATGCTGACTCTTACAGCACTATGTATCTTTGTAGGAGCGATCGGAAAATCGGGACAGCTGCCTCTTCATACGTGGCTTCCGGACGCGATGGAAGGTCCGACACCAGTATCAGCCCTTATCCATGCCGCAACGATGGTCGCGGCAGGGGTGTACTTGGTCGCTGCGATGTATCCGCTCTTCCAAGCTTCAGAAACGGCACTAACAGTCGTTGCGGTAGTAGGTGGAGTAACGGCGATCTTTGCCGCTTCGATCGGACTTATGCAAAAAGACATCAAACGCGTCTTGGCCTATTCAACGGTCAGTCAGCTAGGGTACATGATGCTCGCACTTGGTGCATCCGGTTATGTGGCAGGCATCTTTCACCTGACGACGCACGCATTCTTTAAAGCGTTATTGTTCTTAGCTGCAGGAAGCGTGATTCATGCTGTACATACTCAAAACATCGATGAGATGGGCGGACTTTGGAAAAAGCTTCGGCTGACAGGACCTCTCTTTTTAATCGGCGCTCTAGCCATCTCGGGAGTTCCGCTTCTATCTGGTTTCTTTTCAAAAGACGAAATTTTAGCCAGTACGTATGCAGATGGCCGTTACGGCTTGTTCTGGCTGGCAGTCGTTGCAGCCTTTATGACGGCGTTTTATATGTTCCGTCTATTTTTCCTTGTGTTTACAGGGAAACCACGCGGCGATCAAAGTGGTGTACATGAATCACCAAGTGTCATGACGCTGCCGATGATTGTTCTAGGTGTTTTGGCAATCGTTGCGGGCTACTTGAACACAGCTTGGTTCGGCACGTTTCTAACGGATTTCTTGGCAGGGGGACCTGTTGAACTAGCGCATGGAGATCATCACGGTCCAAGCTGGATTCCGATTGTTGCGACAGCCGCATCTTTTTTAGGAATCGGTCTAGCTTATCTGATCTACAAAAAAGGAACACTTTCCCGTGATTGGATCACCCGCTCGTTACCAGGGCTCAGCAACGTGATCTACAACAAGTGGTACGTTGATGAAGGATATGACGCGACTTTCGTAAAAGGAACGAAGGGTTTGAGCAAACTTGGCGTCCTATTTGATAAATATATCGTGGACGGACTTGTAGCAGCAGTTGTGAGTGGCGTTCAAGGGTTAAGTAAGGTAGGCTCTCGTATTCAAAACGGGCAGGTTCAAACGTATGGGACGTTCGCCATTTTTGGCATCGTGATTCTATTGCTGATCGTCGCATTAACAGGGGGGTACTTCACATGAATACATGGCTTCTATCGATTTTAATTCTTTCCCCATTGTTAGGCGTGTTGGTTCTCCTATTTACTCCGTCTCAAGATGAGAAGTCGATTAAATGGATCGGGATATTAGGTACATTATTTCCGCTAGGTACCGCACTCGTTACATTGTCTGCTTTCAATAAATCGGGCGAAGGTCTTCAGCTTGCAGAAAAGTTTCAGTGGGTGTCTTATGAAGTCTTTCAATCGAATGGTGATGTGAGCTATCCAATCTTTTATGAAGTCGGTGTTAACGGTTTATCGATGGTGCTCATCTTATTAACAACGGTAGTGAGTGTCCTGGCTGCCATTGCATCCTTTTCGATCAAAAAAGATTGGAAAAGTTACTTCATTTTGTTCTTCTTACTTGAGATGGGCATGATTGGCGTATTCGCCGCACAAAATTTATTTTTGTTCTTTATTTTCTTTGAGATCACGCTCATTCCGATGTTCTTCCTCATCGGACGCTGGGGTTATCTTGAAAAAGAAAAAGCAGCGTACAGTTTTCTAATCTATAACGGGGTCGGTTCAGCCATTCTTCTGATCGCGTTCGTGGCGATGTTCATGAAGACAGGAACGATGAATTTTGAGCAGCTGGCTTATACATTCTCGCTTCCGCAATCTGAACTGAATGATATGCACATCACGAAGAATTTTAAGATGGGAATGCTGATCGCGCTTCTTCTCGCATTTGCCGTAAAGCTGCCGGTCGCACCGCTTCACTCTTGGATGGTGAGAGTCCACGTTCAGGCGCCACCACCGATCGTTATGCTCCACTCAGGGATTCTTTTGAAAATTGGTGCATACGGTTTAATCGTTTTTGGAGCAGGGCTGTTTCCAGATCAGTTTGAGTCACTCGCTTTTATCATCGGATTGTTCGGTGTGATCAACTTACTTTACGGAGCGTTCTTAGCCCTTACACAACGTGATATGAAACGCGTCTTAGCGTATTCATCTGTTTCGCATATGGGAATCGTTCTGATCGGGCTCGCCGCATTAAACGAAGCGGGTATGACGGGTGCAGTGTTCCAAGTCGTTTCACATGGATTGATCTCTGCGCTGTTGTTCTTCTTAGTGGGTGTTCTTTACGAACGCGCCGGTTCATCTCTTTTAAAAGACTTTGGTGGAGTCGCCAAAAGGATGCCGATTTTTGCAGGTGTTTTGCTCGCAGGGGGACTCGCATCATTGGGACTACCAGGAATGTCTGGTTTTATCAGCGAGTTCATGGCGTTTTTAGGATTGTTTGAGACCATGCCTGTGTTAGCAGCTGTAGGAACTCTAGGGCTGATCTTAACAGCGGTCTACGTGCTGCGTGCGGTCTTGGCGATTACGTTTGGTACTGAAAAAGAACTAACGAACGCACATGATCTTTCATCAACAGAACGAATTCCGGCGTTTATCTTGCTTGCAGCGATTTTGTTTATCGGCCTCTATCCTGCATGGTTAAGTGATATGCTCCGTCCGACATTAGATAGCATTCTGCTAGGATTAGGGGGCTAAATCATGGATCTAGATACTTTATTATCGTTTAGATGGAGCGTCATGCTTCCTGAATTTATTATCTTAGGTGTTGCGACCCTTTTATCTGTCATCGACCTTTTTATGAAAAAAGAATCGAGCCGAAAGCCTCTAGCCTGGCTTGCTGGAGCAGGTATTCTAGCTGCCCTCATCTCCATTTTTACACAGCTCGATATTGAAGTAACATCTATTCTGTATGATACGTACAGACTTGATTCCTTTTCAAAAGCGTTCAAGATTCTGCTTTTGTTAGGAACGCTATTAGTGATTGTTCTTTCTTCCAATTACAAAAAAGAAGATCTGGAGGAAAACCGGGGAGAATTTTATTACTTGCTCCTCGCAGCTTTATTAGGGGCAATGATGATGGCGTCGAGCGCTGACTTGATCACATTGTTTGTGGGCCTTGAACTTCTTTCACTTTCTTCCTATGTAATGGCAGGACTCGAGAGACGCAATAAACGAAGCAATGAATCAGCGTTTAAGTATATCGTGTCTGGCGGGATTGCGACCGCTATCACCCTTTTTGGAATGAGTTACATTTTTGGACTTACCGGAGAGACGAACCTGTTCAAGATCGCAGAGAACATGGGGAACCTTGAACTGTTAGAGCACAGCTTTCTCATCGTCTTCGCTTTCATCATCACGTTTGCAGGACTAACGTTCAAGATTGCGGCCGCTCCACTTCACATGTGGGCACCAGATGTATATGAAGGTGCACCTGTTCCAGTTACAGCTTTCTTGAGTGTCGTGTCCAAAACAGCAGGCTTTGTGATCTTGCTGCGGGTGATAATTATCTGCTTTATCGCCGCTCCAGGAATCGATAGCGATCCGATTCTGCTGCAAGTTCAGCCGTATGTAATGGTATTGGCTGCGGCAACCATGATCATCGGTAACGTCACAGCACTTCGACAACGAGATATAAAAAGAATGTTTGCGTATTCGTCTATCGCACAAGCGGGTTACATTTTAGTGCCGTTCGTGTCAAATTCGTCATTAATATTCGAACTGATCTGGTTTTATCTGCTGGCGTACTTATTTATGAATATTGGCGCGTTTACCGTCATTCAGCTGTTAAGTAGTCAAGAAGGTTCAAATGATATCGGCGTATTCCGCGGATTGTTCCGTCGCTCACCGTGGCTCGCTGTTCCGATGACGTTCTTTATTCTCTCTCTTGCCGGGATTCCCATCACAGCAGGATTTATCGGTAAGTTTGGAATCTTTATGGGAGCGCTTGGACTTGAGCAACCCCAATATTGGCTGGCGGCTGTAATGATGGCAACCACGCTGATATCGTACGTGTACTACTTTAACATCATTGCGATCATGTTTTTCCGTGACAGTGAAGGAACGAAGGTTTCAATCCCAGGGGGAATGGCCGCCGTACTCGCTTTCTGTGCAGCATCGGTTTTAATTCTAGGAGTTATGCCAGATCTCGCATTGGATTTCTTTTACGGAAACTTTGATGTGAATGAATTCTTCATGCAGATCGAAACCGAAGTTCATACGCATGATCATTGATTGCTGAACTCAAATAATAGTCCATCAACCTTCTCCTTAGTTGGAGGTTGGTGGGCTTTTTTTAATTTACTTAAAAAGAAGTTCTCCTAGAAAGTATAAGAGCTAGGGGTTAAAAGTCATTTCTAATAGATTGTTTGCTTTAAATTTTTTATTGCTGCTTTGACTGTTGATTGTAGTGTAAGATGCGAGACTCCTGCGGGACAGGTGGGCAGGTGAGACACTTAAGAGTGAAACGAACGAATGTGGCTCACCGCCTGCCCCGCGGAAAGCGAGCATCTGAAACGGAAATCAACAACTTTCTTAAACAGTAACCCCCACCCGAAAAAAATCCCGAAAAATAAGCCGAAACTACCGTAACTTCTTACGTTTTGTTTCGTCTAATCATAGTGAAACGACTATCTTTATGAACTTACATTTACTAGTCGTTACAACTTTTTGAACTTATCGAAAGAAAGGGCTTTCAAAACACTTTACTAGGGAAAAAGTATCTATCTAAATTTTTGGGAAAGACGTATGCTTAAGATGTCGAAATATGTAATGAGGAGGTCAGACTTTTAAATGATTCCAATCGGACAACAAGCTTTGTTACATATCATCGTACATCTATTGTTTCTCGTGATCTCTTGGTGGGCATTGCAGGCCGTTCATTTTGATAAATGGATCAAAAAAGGTAAGGTCATGCAAGCTAGAGTGTTATACATTCTTCTAGTAATCAGCTTAGCAAGCATAACGAGCGATTTTTTTCTAAAGTATCTACAGTATTCCACGAATCTTAGTCAGCTATTTGGATGATTTCACAACTTTTATCAAAGTAATGGATTTGTCGGAAAATGACTACAAATTCCACGGATATCCTCTGTTTCATTGGCAACAATGAGAAATAGAGAGGATGTGCTGGGGAATGAAAAAATGGACGATGACGATTACAGCGATTTTGCTATTAGTTATGATTACTTCTGGATATGCAAAAACAGATGAAAAAACAAATGAAGTTACACATATAATAGACGTTCTAAAGAAGAGCGGAGCAAAGCCTGACAAATGGACTATGCATTTTCGCGGTCAAACAGGTTTTGCATCTAAAGGACTAGGGTATGTAAAACAAGCAGAAGAGCTTAAACGTGATTATCCTGAATTTTACTGGGCGGTAACCGAAGATGAAACCGGACATTATAAAATGATCGGATTACTTGAGCGTAATGATATCGGGGTTAGAGAGAAAATGACCGTCATTACATACCCCCAAAAAGAACAATCTTCATCGTATTTTATTTATGCGGTTGAAGGACTTGTAAATGCAAATCAAAATTGGAAAGAAATCCAGAACCTGATCGATAGCCGGGTTGAACAATCAATTGGAGGAAATCCCAAAATTTTCTCTTGTGTTACCGGTACATACGGTGATAAAATGGTGGTTGATTTGTATTCGCAAGCAAATGAATTGGTACGCGCCTTTTCTGGTGATCCTGTAGAGGAACTAAAAGAAGAGACGTTTGTGTCGCTTTCTGCATATACTGAGCAGTGGGAACAAGCGATTTATACCGGTCATCAACATAAAATGAATCTTCAGGTGGCTTTGCGATCTGAAGGATTGGGCAGCGGAACAACTGTCACAATTGGCACACCAATAATTACGTCTGAATATTAATATACAAATTGGACGCGGAGGGGAATATCGTTGGAAAAAATCATTGTCCGTGGTGGTAGGCGGTTAGAGGGCTCTGTTCGAGTTGAAGGAGCTAAGAATGCCGTACTTCCTGTCATCGCAGCATCCATTTTAGCAAGTAAGGGCAAAAGCACAATTAAAGACGTGCCGAGTCTAGCTGATGTGTTTACGATTAACGAAGTATTACGTTATTTAAATATTGATGTAGCATTTGAAAACGGTGAAATTTCTGTTGATGCTACAAGTGAGTTAAAAACAGAAGCACCATTTGAGTATGTCCGCAAAATGAGAGCATCATTCCTAGTAATGGGACCATTGCTTGCTCGTGTTGGATTGTCTCGTATCGCACTTCCAGGAGGATGCGCGATTGGATCTCGTCCGATCGATCAGCATCTAAAAGGATTTGAAGCGATGGGTGCCACTGTAAAGATCGGGAACGGATTTATAGAAGCAAAAATTGATGGCCGCTTGCAAGGTGCAAAGATTTATTTAGACTTCCCAAG
Source organism: Fictibacillus norfolkensis (assembly GCF_014836645.1). Lineage (GTDB taxonomy): Bacteria > Bacillota > Bacilli > Bacillales > Fictibacillaceae > Fictibacillus > Fictibacillus norfolkensis. Next base: position 240,953 of record NZ_JACSQM010000005.1, on the reverse strand, counting down.
TGTAGGAGCAACTGAGAACATCATGATGGCTGCAACACTTGCTGAAGGAACGACTATCATCGAAAACGCTGCAAAAGAACCTGAAATCGTATGTCTAGCTAACTACCTGAACGCGATGGGTGCTACAGTTATCGGTGCAGGAACAGGTACGATCCGCATTGTCGGAGCTGAAGAACTTGTTGGTGCTGAGCATACAGTAGTTCCAGACCGTATCGAAGCGGGTACGTATATGGTAGCAGCAGCTATTACACAAGGTGACGTTTTAGTTGAGAATGCAATCGCAGAACACCTACGTCCTTTAATCGCAAAAATGGAAGAGATGGGTGTACAGATTCAAGAAGAAGGAAACGGACTTCGTGTTCGCGGACCTCGTGAATTAAAACCTGTTGATATTAAAACAATGCCTCACCCAGGATTCCCGACTGACCTTCAGTCGCAAATGATGGCGCTGTTGCTTCGTGCAAACGGAACGAGCGTAATCACGGAAACTGTATTCGAAAACCGTTTCATGCACGTGGAAGAATTCCGCCGCATGAATGGTGATATTAAAATCGAAGGCCGTTCTTCTGTAATCAACGGACCTGTAAATCTGCAAGGTGCTGAGGTTGCTTCAACTGACCTTCGCGCAGGTGCTGCTTTGGTACTTGCTGGGCTTGTCGCTGAGGGTTACACGCGTGTAACTGAACTGAAGCACATCGACCGCGGATACGTTGATTTCACTGGGAAATTGGCTGCATTAGGTGCTGACATCGAGCGTGTAAACGAAGATGTGAAAACAACACCTGCCAAAGAGCAATCATTAAAAAGTAATTTAGCATAATATATGATAGGAGAAACCCTTTCTCATTTTTGAGGAAGGGTTTTTTCTGTTTTCTTATAAGATTTTTCTAGTTTGTAAAGTTCTATAGGAGCTATATTTCGAATTCACGGTACGCGTTTTTATATTTTGTTACACGTTCGCCGGTAAACTTGTGGTGAGCACCTAAAGAAATGTGAGTTCCACCTGAACGCAGCCTCTTACCACCGATGATTCATGTCTAACCACCTAAAAACGAGATTTTTCCACCGATAAACGAGATTTTAGAGACTCCCTCCGTTTAATTCATAAGGTATTCGGGAAATCTAAACCATATACTTATACTTTTTTATTTTAATGAAGGGATGTCGAACTCATGCTTTGGACCATTATCGGAATATTAGTCGTACTTTGGTTATTAGGTGTTATTTTTAAAGTAGCTGGCGGGATCATTCATATTTTACTCGTTATCGCTTTGATCGTTTTCGTTTTAAATTTTATTAAAGGCAGAAAATCGAAATAGCTGTAAAAGCTGGCTTCCGTAGCCGGCTTTTTTTAATGTCAAAAGTTCGTTTATTCACTCGAATCAACACAAAAAAACAGTACCTAATACCCGTTTTTTATTTAAAGTTTTTGCTTTTAGTACGATTTAATCAAAATTTTAAGAATAGTTTGAAAATAAATTAAATGGTGCTATTATAAATCCACTGGCTTTAAAATTCATGAAGCAAAGGGGATTGGGAAGGGATGAAAAAGCAATTATCTCTATGGGGTTTAGCACTTGGACTTGCAGTAAGTCCGTTAGCAGCAGGACAAGCATCGGCGGAGGCACCTGTTAATGTTTTATCAACAAAAAAGATGAACAGCTTAACGGGCACACCGTCGTTTGTATCTGGAAAACTGTCTGAGGCTTCTTCAAAATCGGCAAAGGATGTCGTATTCAATTACCTTCAAAAAGAATCGAAAACGTTTAAATTAGGAACTCAAAAAGCAGAGGAGTCGTTCAAGGTAAAGTCTGTTACAAAGGATGAGTTGGGCAGACAATTGGTGCGAATCCAGCAAACCTATAAAGGAGTTCCAATTTGGGGCTCAACACAAGTTGCGCATGTTAACGAAAAGGGAGAGCTCGTTGTATTTTCAGGAACCGTTACTCCTGATCTTCAAAGTAAACAAGGGTTAAGCTTCGCTAAAAAGATTACAGCAGCAAAAGCGGTAATAGTTGCTGTTAAAGATCTCGGTTTCACACCTGAATATGAAGCAGATCCAACATCTGAAATGGTTGTGTATACAAATGGAGATAAAGCCGCTTATGCGTACTTGGTGAACTTAAACTTCTTATCGCCTGAACCAGGTAACTATAATTATTTTGTAGATGCCGTAACAGGCAAGATCCTGAATTCTTATAACGACTTGGATGAAGCTCATGGTGATCATAAAGCACCGCCAACGGGTAGAGGATCGTTAGTAGGAACGAATGCGCTTGGAACAGGAACTGGTGTCCTTGGCGATACGAAATCACTGAACACATTATTATCGAACGGTACGTACTACCTGCAAGATAACACGCGAGGAAACGGCGTATTTACATACGATGCGAAGAACCGTCAAAAGCTTCCTGGCACACTTTGGGCGGATGCGGATAACAAGCTGAACGCGACTTATGACAGAGCGGCTGTAGATGCTCACTACTATGCAGGTGCGACGTACGATTATTATAAAGAAGTCTTCAACCGCAACTCGTATGACAATAAAGGAGCAGCATTAAAATCAACGGTTCACTATGGCCGTAATTACAACAACGCATTCTGGAACGGACAGCAGATGGTCTATGGTGACGGCGACGGTTCTACGTTCGTCTCATTGTCTGGCGGATTGGATGTTGTAGCGCATGAATTAACACATGCTGTAACGGATTTTTCATCTGATCTGATCTATCAAAACGAGTCTGGTGCGTTGAACGAAGCGATGTCCGATATTTTCGGAACATTAGTCGAGCATCATGAAAATAACAATCCGGACTATGAGATCGGAGAGGATATCTACACACCAGGAACACCGAATGACGCGCTTCGTTCGATGAGTGATCCGACGAAATATCAAGATCCTGATCATTACTCTGTTCGCTACACAGGAACGGGTGACAATGGCGGAGTGCATATCAACAGCGGTATCATCAACAAAGCGGCGTATTTGCTGGCAGTTGGTGGAACGCATTATGGTGTAACGGTTCCGGCGATCGGCAACCAAAAAGTAGGAGCGATCTATTACCGAGCAAACACGGTATATTTAACTGCTTCTTCAAACTTTAGCCAAGCAAGAGCGGCTCTCGTTCAATCAGCCTCTGACCTTTATGGAGCAACTTCTGCAGAAGTAGCAGCGGTTAAAAAATCGTATGATGCGGTTGGTGTGAACTAAATTTTAATGCGAAAACCCTGATCTCCGTGTGTGAGGTCAGGGTTTTTATTGTGTCTTCTTACAGCCCATTCACCGCCAATTTTCCGAGTGGTCCGTTTTCATCCAAGATGTTTTGAAAATCAAAAACAGAGATAGGAAACATAGGAAAGCCATATACATAGGCGGTGATCTCGTATAGCTGAAAATAGATCACGAGCGATTTATCAGCGATATAAAAATCTTGATCTGGCCGGATGCTTTTGAATGGTTCGAGCGGGTCAATCTGCCTCGATTTAAGCTGTTCTTTTATATGACGATTGATCACTTCTACATAGTTACTTCCGGGTTTAAACAGATCTTTCAACTGATACGTTTTCCCTGTCGACAGATCCCACGTCTCTGATTTGATATACGTCATTCCATGAGCGGCCATGGGTGTATAGGCAAAATTTAAGAAACCGATGCTCAAAATGTTCTTTTCGTTCGTTTTGACGGCAAACTCTCCATACATGCCTGGACGAGCCTCGGGATTCTGATAATTCGCGAGCTGCTCGTTGATCTGAACAATTCTTTGGTTAACTTGCTGCTGAATACGAGGGTTGATCTTCCCTTCGATCTGCGGGTAGTAAATCTTTATGTTACCAGGTGCAAAGTTAAGCGTACGAACCAAAACAGGCTGCTGAAAACTGTCCATATGGTTCACCCTTTCAAGCATTTCATCTCTCTATGTTATGCGTTGGGTGGCCTGTATCAGTCCCTGAAGCAAAACTTGTAAATGAAGCATGTAGCGAGCTCATTTCAATTGTAAAAATGCTAGTTTCATGTTCTAAATGCCCCTCTTTTTGTATAAGTTGTATGGTAGATAACAATCTAGGAGGGCATGGAAACGTGAATGTTAATATAAAGCCGCTGATTTGGATTCTAGCTATTTTTGTCGCTATCATCGTCCTTCTCCCGACGATACTCGTACTACCATTTTCGTCAGCACCTCCCCAGTGGAAAGAAGAGAAGGCTGCGCGTCCATCTGAGAGAGTGCTAGCTTTAGAAGTCCCGCATTCAGACATCGTCGTGCCTGTTTTCAGAAAATCGATGGATACGGTTCAGAACATCCCGTTAGAAGAGTATGTAGCGGGAGTGGTCGCTTCTGAAATGCCTGCGGACTTTGAGTTAGAAGCGCTGAAAGCACAAGCGTTAACAGCAAGAACGTTTATTGTAAAAGCTCTACTAAACCGCGGCAAAGATACTAGTCTGCCAGAAGGTGCGGTCGTGTCAGACACGGTGATGCATCAAGTGTACAAAGGAAACGAAGAGCTAGAGACGCTTTGGGGAGATGATTTCAACCAAAAGATAGAGAAGATCATCAAAGCGGTCTCTGAGACAAAAGGACAGATCCTAACGTATGAAGGAGATCCGATTCAAGCGAGTTTCTTTTCCACAAGCAATGGCTTTACTGTTAACTCCGAGGACTATTGGAGAAACGAATACCCTTATTTAAGAAGTGTAGAAAGTCCATGGGATAAAAAAGAGTCTCCTAAATACACAGAGACCATCCAGCTGCCTGTCAGCACGGTAGAGCAGAAGCTCGGCGTCTCACTAACAAAGGACGGTCAGATCGGAAAAGTGGTAGCCACAACGAGCGGAAATCGGATTGGAAAATGGGCCATCGGTAAAAAAGAGTTCACTGGAAAAGAAGTACGAGAGAAGCTAGAGCTGCGGTCGACGGATTTCCAGATGAAGAAAAAAGGAAAACAAGTTACCGTAACAACGCGAGGATATGGTCACGGAGTGGGATTGAGCCAATATGGCGCGAACGGGATGGCAAAGGAAGGTAAGACATACAAAGAGATCGTGAACCACTATTACAAAGGGATTGAGATTACGGATTATAAACCGATTGCTGATAAGGGTCTCGCGTACCAGCCTCAGTGAATTGTGTGGAAATTGTAGGGGGTCTGACCCGGGTCAGACCCCCTCTTTATCTTTATAAGGAAACCGCTAGATGTCATCAGGCATTCAGCGGTTTTTTTCAATTGTCGAAAGAAATCTTCAAAAAAGTTTTGCTCTAAAGTATATATTTTCAGAATTCTGTTCAAACTTGTTGCTGAGGTGATGAAAAATGAAAGAAGAAGAAAAACAAAACAAAAAAACAGTACCGATGAAAGGTAAGAGTGCTATGAAAAAACGTTGGGTTTATCCTGCAGTATATTTAAGCTTTGCAGCAGTCATTCTAACTTCTGTTCTATGGTATCAAAACGATGCGAAGAATACGGAGAATAATAATACTCCAGATAGCGCATTAGAGGACAATGGAGCAGCAGTGCCTGTATCCCTTACAAAAGAAGTTTTCCAAATGCCCGTTTCTGACCCTGAAGCCATTGAAGTGGTAAAAGATTTCTTTAGCCCAGAAGCTCCAGCTCAAGAACAAGAAGCAGCTCTTGTATTCTATAACAATATCTACTACCAAAACCGCGGTATCGATCTAGCGACTGCTGATAACAAAGCATTCGACGTAACGGCAGCATTAAGCGGCAGCGTTGTAAAAGTTTCTAAAGATCCTGCACTAGGGTTCGTTGTTGAAGTAAAACATGACAAAGGTGTTGTCACACACTACTCCTCTCTTGCTTCTGTATCTGTAAAGCAAGGTGACCAAGTGAAGCAAGGCGCAGTACTAGGACAAGCTGGTGAGAACGCATATGATACAGATGCGAAGATCCACGCACACTTCGAAGTTCGTAAAGACGGAGAAGCAGTCGACCCAGTGATGGCTTGGGATCAATCTGTTGCACAACTTGCAACCGCTGTTGATGACTCTCGTAAAGAGATGAAAAAAGCGGAAGAGAAAAAAGCAGCAGAAGAGCAGAAGAAAGCTGAAGAGAAGAAGCCTGCTGAAGAAAAGAAGCCAGCACCAAAGGCTGAAGACAAAGGGTCTAAAGACTCTAAGGACACAAAAGATTCTAAAGGTACAAAAGATACAAAAGATACGAAAGACACGAAGGATGGCAAAGATGGTAAGGATGCCAACCGTGAGCAAGAATCATCATCTCAATCAGCCGAAGATACGAATGCTCCTGCAGCAGACGACTCTGGTGCTAACGAATAATTGCAAAAGGGAAGCTGTCTCGGTTCAATCCGAGGCAGCTTTTTTCGTTTTTATCTAAGTTTCAGCTGTTTATCCGTGAAACATTTCTCTTTTCGGGTGGTCACGATTGCATCACCGGTGTAACGAGGCAGTTCTCAGGTGGTCACGAGCGTTTAACCGGTGAAAAAAGCAAGTTTACCGGTGAACGGTAATACATATAAAAACACGTACCGTAAAAAATATTTTCTTCATCCACATCCACTTAAATAACTTAATTTTCCAACTGTTTATGCAGGATTTTTCACAAATATGGACATTTCCCCTTGTCCCAGTTGAGATTTAGGCATATAACGAAAACTTGGTTAATAAGATGTTACAAAACCTACAATAATTCAATTGAGGGTGAGCGGTGAGAAATCGTACTATGGCTGCGGTGGAAAAAGGGGAATGGAAGCAATACTTATAAGCCGAAGATGACAACGAAACTTGTCACGTAGCTTGTTCATACAAGTCTCTATCGCATCTCTCACATCCATTTTAGGGAGGCGAGTGGTGTGCACGATTACATCAAAGAGCGAACCATCAAGATAGGACGGTATATCGTGGAGACAAGAAAAACAGTCCGCATGATCGCAAAAGAATTCGGGGTTTCCAAAAGCACGGTGCATAAAGACCTCACCGAGCGGCTGCCTGAAATTAATCCAGATCTTGCAAACAACGTAAAAGAGATCCTCGAATACCATAAGTCCATCCGCCACTTGAGAGGTGGAGAAGCGACTCGCGTAAAGTACAAAAAAGGCACAGAGGAAGTTGTTCAGTAAGTTTATGAGATGTAAGGATGTTAGATGCAACGATATTACATTATGTGCCGCATCGTTCCAATGGTAAATAATTAATTTTTGACAATATTTCACCTTGTTCGACAGACTTGTGATATAATGATAAATTGGATAGAACTTCGATTTTTTACTAAAAATGTCATTATATCGTATGGATGTTAACAGGGAGGATATAACATGTTTTCAAGGGACGTTGGAATTGACCTTGGTACCGCTAATGTACTGATTTATGTAAAAGGAAAAGGGATCGTACTCGATGAGCCATCTGTCGTTGCGATCGACACGAATACCGGAAAAGCACTCGCAGTAGGAGAAGAAGCCCGCCGCATGGTAGGCCGTACACCTGGAAACATTGTGGCGATCCGTCCGTTAAAAGACGGCGTTATCGCTGACTTTGAAGTAACTGAGCAGATGCTGAAACATTTTATTAATAAGATTAACGTAAAAGGCATGTTTGCCAAGCCTAGAATTTTAATCTGTACACCAACGAACATTACGTCCGTTGAACAAAAAGCGATCAGAGAAGCTGCGCAAAAGTGCGGAGCAAAACATATTTTCCTTGAAGAAGAGCCAAAAGTGGCTGCAATTGGGGCGGGGATGGATATCTTCCAGCCGAGCGGCAATATGGTTGTGGACATCGGTGGTGGCACAACTGACATTGCGGTCTTGAGTATGGGAGATATCGTTACGTCCTCTTCTATTAAGATGGCTGGGGACAAGTTCGATACAGAAATCCTTCAATATATTAAAAAAGAGTACAAGCTGTTGATCGGTGAACGTACGGCAGAAAACATTAAGTTGAACGTCGCTACCGTTTACGATCGTGATGAAGAACTTGAGATCCGTGGCCGTGACATGGTATCGGGACTTCCGCGTACGATTACAGTAGGTTCAAAAGAAATCCAACGCGCATTGATGGAGCCAGTAATGGTCATCGTTCAAGCGGCAAAGAGCGTGTTAGAAAAAACGCCGCCTGAATTATCCGCTGACATCATCGACCGTGGAATCATGCTAACAGGTGGTGGAGCACTTCTTCACGGAATCGACCAGCTGTTTGCAGATGAATTGAAAGTACCTGTATTGATCGCAGAAGAGCCGATGAGAGCAGTCGCGAACGGAACAGGCTTAATGCTTGAGCATTTGGATAAAATCGCAAAAAGAAAAGTGTTTTAATGAAGAAATGCCGCCCGAACGGGGTGGCATTTTGTTTTTGTGTGGAAGATGTGAAGGGTAGATGAGCAGGAGAACCAGCTTATAGGCCCTAAGTTGAACTTTATAGGCCCTAAAATGAAATTTATAAGCCCTGAAAAAACTTTTATAGTCCTTCAAAAAATTTTATAGTCCTTCAAATGGATTTATAGGCTTTTCGACAAACAAGCGGGTCGGGTCCGCTGCTCCAAGTCACTTTACTTCTCCTCACCACCTCTAGGACAAAATCCTCATCATAAAAAGGAATCTCACAATTTTTGCAGAAATCTATTAATAATTGTAAAAAACTGTCGATACAACGGAAGAGACATTTTGTGTCCAGATTACAAATACAGGAGGAATACTCCGTGTTAAGAGGATTTTATAATGCTGCAGCTGGGATGCTGGCACAGCAGCGCAAACAAGAAATTTTAACAAACAACATGGCGAATGCGAATACGCCTGGATATAAAGCAGACAATGCGAGTCTGCGCACGTTCCCAACGATGCTGCTTCAGCATATGGGAGAGACGGAAATGAACGGAAAAAAACTGCCGAACAACTACCCGATCGGACCAGGTGCACTATCAACAGGTGTTTACGTGCAGGAGACAACGCCTAATTTCCTGCAAGGTGACATGCGCGAAACCGGAATCAAAACGGATATGGCTCTTCTTCAGGGACAAGTTCCGCTTGACCCGGAAACAGGAAAGCCCGGAGGACTCTTTTTCCGATTGAACGTAAATGGAGAAGAACGCTACACGAGAAACGGTCATTTTTCAGTGGACGCTGAAGGTAGTCTTGTTACGCCTGAAGGCTATTATGTGCTTGGAACAGATGGAAATCCGATAACGGTGAGAAGCGATAATTTCACAGTGAACAAAGACGGTTCGGTCATTGATAACGGTACAGTAGCGGGGCAGATTGACGTTGCGTACATCACGAACCCTAACAATCTTGTAAAAGAAGGCACAGGGTTGTTCAGACTGGATGGAAACGGGAACGCGCCAAGTGCTCTTGGGAATCCAAACGTCACGTACAACGTGCAGCAAGGATTTGTAGAACGTTCGAACGTGAACACCGAACAGACGATGACAGAGATGCTGACGGCTTACCGTGCGTTTGAAGCTAACCAAAAAGTACTTCAAGCCTACGACCGAACGATGGAAAAAGCATCTAATGAAATTGGCCGAATCGGCTAGGGGGATCAAAACATGAACCAGTCTATGATTTCAGCAGCAGTAACGATGGGTCAGCTGCAGCACAAGCTCGATACCATCTCAAATAACATGGCGAACAGCACGACGAACGGCTATAAAAGACGCGAGGCGCAATTCTCTGATATTCTTTTTCAGCAGATCAATAGTGAAGCATTGAATCCGACAGAAGCGGGCCGTCTAACGCCGAACGGAATTCGACTTGGCAGCGGAGCGCGTGTTTCTTCAACTGCACTCAGTTTAGAGGCGGGCACGCTGCAGCAGACTGGACGACTTCTTGATGTAGCACTCACGGAGCCAAGCTATTATTTTCAGGTATCCGCAGTAGATAACAACGGAAACGAAACGCAGCAGTTCACAAGGGACGGCGCGTTCTATTTATCACCGTCTGCTAACAACCCTAATGAGATGGAACTTGTTACATCAGAGGGCAATAAAGTAATGGGTGTAGACGGACCGATTACGATTCCAGCTGATCATAGCAAAATTACCATTGGACAAAACGGCCAAGTTTCGGTAACGTTAAATAATGGAGCGATTGTTGAATCAGGACAGCTAGCGATTGTGAACATGGTTCGGCCGCAGTTGATGGTATCTGTTGGACAGAACTTGCAAGCGCCACAGGACATTCCGTTGAATCAATTGATAGAGGAAGTAAATGCTGGAGCAGGTAACTTCGTTCAGCAAGGTGCACTCGAATCCTCGAATGTAAACATCTCCACGGAGATGACGGAAATGATTCAAACACAACGTTCTTATCAATTTAATGCGCGTTCTCTTACAATTGCTGACCAAATGATGGGGTTAGTAAACGGGCTTCGCTAAATGAGGTAGGTTTGTATGACGAATAAGATGCAAGAGTTGAATAAAAACGAAAAACCGAAAACACAGCGTTACCAAGAGAAAGAAACGTCTTCTAAAGAAGAGAAGAAAAAGTTGATCCATAGCGGAACGAAAAGAAGCTTTCCGATCTGGCTGCGTCTTCTGCTTCTTGTCTGTGGAATCATCGTCTGTTTTGCTGTTGGTACGATGGTTGGCTATGGTGTGATTGGTGACGGTAAACCGATGAACGTGTTTGAAAAAGAAACATGGACACACATCATCGACCTTGTAGAAAAAGATGCGTAAAGATATAATAAAAAAACAATGGCAATGAATGTAGTCATTGTTTTCTTTTGATGTAAAATTAGTACCAGGTAACAATACCAAGTATAATAAAAATAGACTATAAAACATGAGTGAAAAAAGAAAGGTGATGTTTGTATATGTTAACAATCGAAGAGATCAAAGAAATCATTCCGCACCGTTATCCGTTCTTGCTAATCGACCGTATTTTAGAAGTAGAAGAAGGAGAACGCGCTGTTGGAATCAAGAACGTTACAGCGAACGAAGAATTCTTCAACGGCCACTTCCCAGAATACCCGGTTATGCCAGGCGTATTGATCGTAGAAGCACTCGCTCAAGTAGGTGCAGTCGCGATGCTGAAAAAAGAAGAAAACCGCGGACGTCTTGCTTTCTTTGCAGGCATCGATAACTGCCGCTTCAAAAAGCAAGTCGTACCAGGCGACCAGCTTCGCTTAGAAGTCGAGATGACACGTGTGCGCGGTTCGATCGGTAAGGGCAAAGGAATCGCAACTGTGGATGGCCAGGTAGCCTGCGAAGTCGACATCACCTTCGCCCTAGGCAAATAGGGGTCTGACCCCACACAATTAACATAAAAGCTTGAAATGGAGCATTCCCTTAGGGTGTATGTCCTATTTCAAGCTTTCTTTTTATGCTATTTTTATTTCTAGCTTCAAAATATGGCTGTGCGAAGGAGAATAAATCATGATGAAGAATTATGAGTATATCTTGTTTGACTTAGACGGGACTCTTTCTGATCCTAAAATCGGTATTACAAAATCTGTTCAGTTTGCACTGAGAAGAATGGGCATTACAGAAGAGAACCTTGATCACTTAGAATCTTTCATCGGACCACCGCTTCAGCAATCTTTCTCAGAATTCTATTCCTTTAATGAAACGCAGATTGGAACAGCCATCACGCACTATCGTGAAAGATTCAAAGACAAAGGCATGTACGAGAATACACTTTACGAACATATCCCTTCACTTCTTCAAGAACTAAAAGATAATGGCGTTACATTAGTTGTCGCAACTTCTAAACCCACCGTATTTGCTGAAGAAATCTTAAAATACTTCAACATACATCATTATTTTAATCTGATCGTTGGCAGCAATCTCGACGGAACACGTACGAGCAAAACAGAGATCATCCAGCATATACTTCATCATTTTAACGATCAATCTAAGAAATCGTTCATCATGATCGGTGACAGAAAGCATGATATTATTGGTGCGCATAACACAGGTATCGATTCAATAGGAGTTACATACGGGTATGGGTCAATTGAAGAACTTACAGCGGCAAAACCTACTAATATTGTTAAAAATGTCTCTGAATTAAGGGAAGTTTTGTTGAATAATATAACTATTCAAATCCAGAGATAAAAATAATAAAAAATTCGGATTAAGTGTACGTGTGGAAAATACACTATTCCTATATGTCCGCATAAGGCGGTCGCAGTTAAATTATTACGAGGTAATTCCTTTTATATCCACGGATAAGCTCAATAATTCCAGGTATAAACTCAATAATTTCGCGTATAAAATTATTTATCCGATTTTCGACAAAAGTTCGCTATTAATCTGTCAACTACCATCAATATTTGGAAGACGCGACAAAAAAAACAAAAAAACCTGGAGCACCCTCCAGGTTTCAAACTACATGCTTATTTCGCCCTCGCCACGATTCCGTTATGCACCTTGATGTAACCATGTCGTAAAATCTCCAGTCCGTTTTCATGCAGATAGAGTCCCATCTGCTCTAACGTCATCAGCTCACGATACGTATGGTTCATCACATCCGCCATGATCTCGTAGTACAGCTTGGAACGCATTTGCGCACGAGGCGTTGTCATCACGATATAGCCGCTCGGCTTTAAGAATTTTCGATGCCACTCAACAACTTCAGCTTTCATAGAATCTGGAAAATGCTCTAACAACCCGACGCTGAGCACGATGTCGAACTCTCTGCCATATGGGAGATTGCGGATATCATCCACGACATACGAGATATTGAAGTCGTTTTTATAATAAACTTTATCTCCGCCCGTTCGTGAACTTTTTCCCAAAAACGGATAAGACTCAGGAAATTCTGCGAACCGTGTATCTCGGCAGAACGGATCATAATCCACCATCACTACTTCGCCGTCAGGGTACATCGCACTTAGCTGCATCGCTTCATATCCTTCAGCGGCACCCAAAAATAGAATACGAGGCTTATCCACGTCCAGTCCCTCGAACAAAGCTCTCTTTCCGCGCGGATCCCAGATGCCGTCCTGAATGCGGTGCACATAATTCCAGAGGTGGATCCGCACATAATCACCGAGTGCCGTCTTTACTTCACTAAGTTTAAAGCTTGTTAAACTTTTTAAAAATGCACCCTTTTTCTCTCCAATTTCAGTTGGAACATCCTTAGAGAACCATTCGTGAAAGGACTGGTTGAACATCGTCCAGGATGTATGCACTGGGAGCATCTCACCGTGCGCCTGTTCCCACTCTGTTTTTTCTTTTGAAAGAGAAGTCACCTCATACGGTTTGCCAATATCTTTCCACGTCACAGTGGACCAATCGTTCACCGTATTTACTTTTACAAACTTTTCATATTCTCTTCTGTCTCTATACTGTCGCAAATCCATTCGGTATGACGGTCTCATTTCCGTTTGGCCGAACGTTTTCGGTTGCTGAACCGCTGTTTCAAGCATGATACGTCCTCCTTAAAAAAAGGATTTTTTATAGTTATTCAAAGAAAGTATGTAAAATCCTCTAAAACCTAACATTTCGCTTTTGCATGATAAAATAGAATAAAGAAAACAGGGAGGGAAATGGATATGAAGATTATTTTTATCGGTGACAGCATTACAGCTTCAAATAAAAATACAGACCCAGATCGACTTGGGGACGGGTACGTTCGCATTATTAAAGAAGTCTTGCCAAAGGAAGTAACAGTGATCAATAAAGGTGTGAACGGACATCGCGTGACAGACCTCGCTTTTCGGTGGCAGCGAGATGTAATCGATCTTGAGCCAGATCTGCTATCCGTATCGATCGGAATCAACGATGTATGGAGACAGCTCGACAGCCCTCAATTACAGCAGATCGATGTTTCTCAGTTTGAAGAGGTTTACCGCAGCCTGTTATCTCAACTTTCAACAAAAACAAAACTCGTCTTAATGGAACCGACGATTATAAAAGAAAACACAGAATCTCAAGGAAATCAGCTGCTGATTACGTATGTGGAAGTGGTCCGAAAGTTAGCAAAAGAATTTAAAGCCGTACTCGTACCTACACATGAAATGTTCATCAGCCATCTAAACAAAAAACCAGATGTGTCCTTAACAACAGACGGTGTACATATGAGACGAAAAGGAAACGAACTCATGGCAAAAACTTGGCTGGAAGCGGCAGAGTCACTCATCACTCAATAAAACCGAACAGGAGTTACATAGATGGCAAATACACTAACATTCTTTAACGAGATACATCGAGACGCGTTAAACGCGTTTTATTTACCTCAGGAGCAAGAAAAATTCACGGCCATGCCGAGTGATGCCTTAAAAAAGTGCGAAAAAGATCAGGGTCGTCATCCTGTGGTTATTGAGGCAAACGGCAAAACAGTCGGTTTTGTCGTTCTGCATAAGGGTGAAAACATTCAAGATTTTACTGCAAACCCGAACGCGATGGTGATTCGTGCGCTATCCATTAATCACTCCGAGCAAGGAAAAGGGTATGCGAAGGATGCGATGCTGCAGCTGCCTCTGTTTATTTCCAAACACTTTCCGGAAGTGAACGAACTCATCCTAGCCGTAAACTTTAAGAACGATTCAGCAAAAAAGCTTTACGAAAAAGTAGGTTTTGTAGATCGCGGCCAGATCAAACCTGGTCCAGTCGGGCCACAATATGTGCTGCATTATGATGTTTGATTATTAAGCTAATATAAAGCTGATTTTTGAATTGTAAAGTGTTGGTTATGACTTGGTAAATTGCGTCTTTTCGGGTTTTTTTCATGATATATTCTGAACAGGGACAAAGAAATCCCATACTCATGCAAAAATCATAATGAAAATCCGAAGGGAGCAATTGAACAATGAGCAAAACGTTTTTGGCTAAAATCGGAGCATCTCTTTTGGCAATATTTTTGATCACTGCATGTAGCAACGCGGAAGACACGAACACTGAGGAAGAAACGAATACGGAAGAAACAGAGACTCAAGACGAAGAAACAACGACCGATGAAGAAGGTTCTACAGAAGAAGAAACTTCAACAGAAGAGGAATCGACAGAAGAGTCAGCTGAATAAGATAAAAGAAGTGCCGGGCCTCTACCTGTTGGAGAGGACCCGGTTTTTTGTTGTTTGAAGTCATTTGACATGGGACGAGCAAATTTCACTGCAAGGTGCGTGCATCTTATAAAATTTCACGGTACGTGTTTTTTTATTTATTACACGTTCGCTCAAAAATGGCCCCTTTTTGCTCCAACCATCTCTTGTTCTGCTCCAATTAACCATCGTTTCGCTCAATAAACCCCTGGTTTCGCTCCATAACCCTGAGATTTCACTCTTGACTTAAAAAAACAAGTAAACAGCTATCAACTTCATATTTCCAAACCCTCTACCTCCTTGGAAATGTCGAAAATATAAGAATATTTAACTATTTATAGAAAGTTTTATCAGCCGAACGGCTCATTTCCAAGAAAAGAAAACATGGCATAATAAAAGGAATGAAAGCGTTATCTTAAAAGTATTTGTGCAAACGCTTTCGCTAATTTGCACACCACTAAAAGGGGGAAATGAAGTGAGGAAAATGAAATTTCGCAACAGAGTTTCTTGGTTATTGCTTTTTACGCTTATTTTGCAAACGTTTGCATCTGCTTTACTCATACAACCATCTTCAACAAAAGCTGTGGAGCGCACCGTAACACTTGTTGGCGATCTGCAATCTGAACTTGGTGGTTCCGGTGATTGGAACCCGGCAGAAACAGCTACAAAAATGGAACTTCAACCGAACGGAAAGTACAAGCTTACAGGAAAACTTCCTGCTGGAACCTATGAATACAAGGTTGCGATTAATGGTTCTTGGGACGAGAACTATGGAGTGGACGGAAAACAAGGTGGCGATAACTACAAGCTGACGATCGATACGGAAAAAGAAGTGACATTTCTTTACGACGACACAACTCACAAACTTACGATTCCGGAACCACTTCCTGCTGAGAAAACACCGCGAATCGTAGGTGACATTCAGCCGGATATCGGAGCAGGCGGCGAGTGGACGCCTGGTGAATCGACGGCTCTTTTACAAGATGAAGACGGTGACAACATCTACACGTACACCGCACAAGTGCCAAAAGGAAAGCACGAATTTAAGATCGTGCTCGGTAACAATTGGGATGCCCCAAATTACCCGGCAGATAACATGAAATTGAATGTACTGAAAGACGCAGAGATCACGTTTTTTTACAACCATGACACAAAAGAAGTGTACACGAACTATGACGCGGGTCTTCCGGATGGCAGCGTGAACGCAGGCAAGCTTCACCATGATACATGGGACGAAGCGTTTCGTGCGCCGTTTGGAGCGATCAAAGCTGGAGAAGACGTAACACTCCGCCTGCAAACGAAAAAGGGCGATCTGACTGGTGCAAAGCTATATCTTCGTAACTATAACTCCGGCAATACGACGGTAAAAGATATGGTGAACGCTGGCTGGACGACAGTGAACGGCGAAGACATCGAGCTGTGGGAAGCTACGGTTACACCTGAAGAAAAAGGGGTGTACGGCTATAAATTCACCGCGCGTGATGGAGATGCGGTAAAAGAATATGGAGAAGATACGGGTGATGGCGGCAAAGGAACAGCTGCGGATACGAACGCCGCTCTATTCCAGATGACCGTGTACGACCCGTCTTACAAAACACCTGATTGGATGAAAGAATCTGTTGTATATCAGATTTTCCCGGACCGTTTTTATAACGGAAACAAAAAGAACGACAAAGCAAAAACAACAGCGCGTGGCACTGAACCGATCGAGCACAGAGATTGGAATGAGCTGCCGGACAACCCTCGTCAAGCAGAAACAGAAGGCTATGACGGAGACGAGATCTGGTCGAACGATTTCTTTGGCGGCGATATTGCTGGAATCCAAAAGAAATTAGATTATATCGAGTCACTTGGTGTTAATACGCTTTACCTAAACCCTGTGGCACATGCAGCATCCAACCATAAATATGATGCGACGGACTATAAAGCGATGGATCCGATGTTTGGATCACCAGAAGAATTTAAGGCTTTTACGAAAGAACTGAAAAAACGCAAGATGCACTTGATCCTTGATGGTGTATTCAACCATGTGGGAGACGATTCGATCTATTTTGACCGTTACGGAAAATACAAAACGGTCGGGGCGTATGAATATTGGGCAAGCATCTACGACCTGATGAGTTCAAAAGGCTTAACAGAAACAGAAGCGAAAAAACAAACAGAGACAAAGTTTAAGAAAGAAGGACAAGAGTTTAGTCCGTACGGGTTTCATAACTGGTTCAACATCGAGAACGAAAAAGTGAACGGTGTTTATAAATACCAAGCGTGGTGGGGCTTTGATTCACTTCCTGAGATCAAATCGATTCCTGGTGAAGCGGTAGACTATGATTCTGAGTTGAACAACAAGCCGTTCGCAGACTATATCATGTATGACAAAGATTCTGCTGCAAAATCGTGGCTAGACCGCGGTGCATCAGGCTGGCGATTGGATGTTGCAAACGAAGTAGATACAGAGTTTTGGAGAGAGTTCCGAAAAGAGCTGAAGGAAGGCAAGAAAGATGATCCACTGATCCTAGGTGAGATCTGGGATGATGCGTCTGAATACTTCCTTGGTGATCTGTATGATTCGGTTATGAACTATCGTTTCCGCGGTGCGATGATCGATTACTTGAAGAACGGTAACGCGGAAGGTGCAGAGAACCAGATGAACGCCGTGTTTGAGGATTACCCACAAGAAGCATTCTATGCCTTGATGAACTTGATGGGTTCTCATGACACACCTCGTGCAGCCTTTATCCTTGGAAACGGAACAGATTCTTACGAGCGTGCTGAACTTGATCCAAAGTATGACCACGAGCTAGGTGTGAAACGACTGAAGCTCGCGGCGATCTTACAGATGGGTTATGCTGGTGCACCGACTCTTTATTATGGAGATGAAGCGGGCGTTACAGGCTCTAAAGATCCGGATGACCGAAGAACGTATCCATGGGGCTCTGAAGACAAAGATCTTGTAAAGCATTATCAAAATATCGGAAAAGTGCGCAGTGATTATCATAATCTTTTTAGCTATGGCGAGCTTCACCATCTATACGCAGAAAAAGATGTGCTTGCTTATGCTCGTACAGATAAGAAAAATGCGGCACTTGTTATTACAAACCGCGGGACCGAAGACAAGACCGTTGAACTCGACGTGAAAAAGCTGATCGTAAATAACGTAAAGCTAACAGATCAGCTGAACAAAAAGTACAAAACAGCTGTAAAGAATGGAAAGCTATCAGTAACGATTCCAGCGATGAGCGGTCGCATGCTCGTTTCGGATAAGCACCAGAATCTGAAGACGCCAAAAGCTGTAAAGTATGTAAAAGCGTCAGAAAGCAGTCACGCAGTTTCGCTACTCTGGAAAGGTGACGCAAAACGTTACGCAATCTATCAAACTACGATCTCTGGTGCTTTTTATGAAAAGGTAGCAGAAACGAAAGGCAACTCAATCAAGATCGATAAATTGGACAACGGACGCAAGTATTATTTTGCCGTTGTTGCGGTCGATAAAAACAACAACGAATCTCTAAAAACAGAATCAAAAGCCGCGATTCCTCATGTGGCGTTAAAGAACGGTAACTATAACATTTCAAATGTAACAGCGTTAAAGAATGGCGTGATCGATTTATCTAAGCCACAAACGGTTTCAGCTGATATCAAAATCACAGGTGAAACAGAGACCGATTTAGCAGAAGGCTTACAAAGTGAGCTACAAGTAAAAGAGCCAGGCAAGACGAACTGGACATCTCACAAAGGAACGTATACCGCTCAAAACGGAGAATACAACACGTTTAGCGCAGATTTCTTACCTTTTAAAGAGGGAGCGTATCAATATCGTTATGCGTTCTCAACCGATCTAGGCAGAACGTGGGTCACAAGTGAAACAAAGACGGTTACTTTTACAAAAGGTGATGACACGATTGCTCCTGCAACATCAGTAACATTAGAAGAACCAGCGCAAGAGTCAGGACAAGTGAACCTGAAGTGGTCTATAGAGGGCGCAAACGAACCTTATCTATACACGATCGTTCGTGATGGAGAGGTCATTGACCAAGTCCTTGATACGAGTGCCATAACGTACAAAGATCTGAACGTAACGAACGGAAAAGTTTATACGTATGAAGTGCACATATATGACAAAGCCGGTAACAGCGTGAAGTCTAACGCCGTTCAAGTTACACCAGATCTTGTTATGGTGAAAGTCACAATGAAAGTAAACGCACCAGCCTATACACCACAAGGGGTGGATGTTACGATGCCAGGCAGCAAGAACGGCTGGAACACAGGTGCGTGGAAGATGACGCGTGGCGGCGCAGTAACAAACGATTATGAATATACGTTTGAAGCGCAAGAAGGCGAAGTTATTACCTACAAATACGCAAAGAACAGCTCTTGGGATCAAGAAGGTCTTGCTGACCATACACCGAGTAATCCGAACGATGATGATGTAAGTTATTACGGGTATGGTGCAACAGGAACGGACCTGAGTTTTGTGGTAACGAACCAAGGCGGCAATGCGATGGTCGTTCAAGATAAGATTTTACGATGGATCGATATGCCGGTCGTCGTAACCTCTCATACAGATGGCCAGACTGTAACATCTGACACGATCACCCTAAAAGGAAATGCCATCAAAGAAGGTGTGATGACGATCAACGGTCAGCCGGTTACGATCAACGACGACATGACGTTCTCACACACGGTGAACTTGAGTGCAGGAGAGAACAAGCTGAACATTCATATCGAACCGTCAGAAGAGAACAAAACGACTATCTTTAAAAATGACGGCGGCGCGATTGGAAAGAACACGAAGGATATCGTGATGACGATTAATAAGAATTAGTTTGGTAGGATGCTGCTTCTCTTATGGAGCGGCATCTTTTTTATACAAAAACGAGTAATCCCATAAGGAGTACTCGTTTTTAAAATATCTAATTCCTGTACTTCTCTAAAATATTTTCGATCACACTCTCTACATCTTTATTATTTCTCTTCGCCTCAGCATACCTCTCATAATCCTCAGCTGAAACCTCTAACAAGAAGCTTTTCGGAAAAATATAAGGTTTTCCTTTGTCTTGTTCGTCTAGATTGTTCAACACTTCCAGCTCGTCTTCGTTCTCCTTGTTGTGTTCAGGATCATATACAAACATCCTTCCATATTCTTCTTCTACACTTTTGTTCACATTGATAAAATACTTCATTCACAAAACACTCCTGTTTTTTGATTATGTAACTGTTATTCCCTAGACACGTTGTCATCAGACATATAAAGACACAAAAAGGGAAGATAACCTATAAAAATTGTACAAGCATGACTCGTCATATTTCGAACTTTGTCCCGATAAGATGTAGAGAGAGCCTGACAAGCGCAGGCTTATCAAGCGGAAAAGGAGTTGGAAGTAATGAAAACTGCTGGTTCTTGGTCTCATTCGTTAAAATTTCTTTTGTTCAGTGCAGTTGGTATTTTCATGTTCTTCATTCCGATCACAGTGAAAGGAAAGTCGTCGATTCCACTCGATCACCTTGTAACGTGGGTAAGAGATACGGCGGGTGAAGCAGTGCCGCTTTATGCATTGCTCGTCATATTGCTCGGTGCTGTTTATCCGTTCTACACGAAAACGTGGAACAAAGACCGAGTCACAACTACGTTCTCTTTATTAAAAGTTGTAGGGCTCGTTGCAGCTGTCCTGCTTTACTTTGAATGGGGGCCGAGCTGGTTGAGTGATCCGAACATGGGACCGTTCTTATTTGAGAAACTCGTGATTCCTGTTGGATTGCTCGTTCCACTCGGTGCAGTTTTCCTAGCGTTTATTGTAGGATATGGTCTGATGGAATTTATTGGGGTGCTTGTGCAAAAGATCATGAGACCCATCTGGAAAACCCCGGGCAGATCTGCAGTCGACGCAGTCGCTTCATTCGTCGGCAGCTATTCGATCGGTCTACTTATCACGAACCGCGTGTTTAAAGAAGGAAAGTATACGGTAAAAGAAGCAGCTATCATTGCAACAGGGTTCTCTACCGTCTCTGCAACGTTCATGATCATTGTGGCAAAAACGCTAGGTCTGATGGAAATGTGGAACACCTACTTCTGGACGACGCTTGTCGTGACTTTCTTAGTAACGGCAATCACAGTGAGAATTCGTCCGTTAAGCAGAATGGATGATACGTATTCAGGTGGGGAAGGTCAGCCTGAAGAAGAGGTGAATGAGAAATACTTGCAAACCGCTTGGAGAAACGCGATGGATTCATCTCAGAATGCTCCTGCATTTTTGACTAATATCTGGTCGAATTTAAAAGACGGTTTTCTGATGGCGATGAGTATATTGCCTTCCATTATGAGTGTCGGTTTAATCGCCCTTTTGTTGGCAGAATACACGCCTGTCTTTGACTGGTTGGGCTACGTTTTCTATCCGATCACATGGGCGCTGCAGCTTCCCGATGCCATGCTTGCTGCAAAAGCGGCTTCAATCGGTGTTGCTGAGATGTTCCTGCCTGCACTCTTAGTAGCGGAAGCGGCACTCGTCACGAAATTCGTAATCGGCGTCGTATCCGTAGCTTCCATTCTGTTTTTATCCGCAAGTATTCCGTGTGTACTCTCAACAGAAATCCCAATCAGTGTTCCAAAACTACTAATTATCTGGTTCCAACGCACGGTACTGGCATTGATTATAGCGACTCCGCTAGCTTATTTACTGCTATAAAAGGAGAACATTACTTTTACTGGTTGTTATGAATGCTCTTTATCGATAGAATAGTAGTATATAAAACTAAATAGTCATTACCACTAGGGGTGCCTTTGTTAAGGCTGAGATTAAAGTGAACTTTAAGACCCTTGGAACCTGATTTGGTTAGAACCAGCGTAGGGAAGTGGTGTGTGGATCAGATACTTCGCTATAAATACTAAAAACTGTGAAACCACCTCTTTGCTGCATAAAGGAGGTGGTTTTTTATTATGGAAAAACAGCTTCATGTGATTACTACGGGAAGGCAAAATGATGATGTTTTGGTGAAAATAGCTACAATCATTCATCCGTATATGACGATGCTGCATGTACGGGAAAAAACAAAGTCTGCTAAAGAAGTCAGTCATCTTATCGAACGTCTGCAGAAAGCAGGAGTGCCTTCCTCTAAAATGATCGTAAATGATCGGGTGGATGTAGCACTTTGCACAGGCGTAAAAGGTGTTCAGCTGACACATCGCAGTTTAGATGTGTCACAAGTGCGAAGAGCACTGCCTGAAATGATGATCGGGAGCTCCGTCCATTCCGTTTCAGAAGCACAGGATGCTGAACATAACGGTGCTGATTTCATCATGTATGGTCATATTTTTAAGACGGCTTCCAAACGTGATGCGGAGCCAAGAGGGATAGATCAGCTTCAATATGTGGTAGATCAAACCACAATTCCGGTCATCGCCATCGGAGGCATCACACCAGAAAACGTACAGAATGTCATCAAAACAGGTGCATCTGGAATCGCTGTGATGTCAGGCATCTTAGAAGCAAAATCACCACTACAAGCTGTGAAACTGTACAAACAACAACTGGAGGTGTGGGATGCGCACAACGTATGATGCCATCATTATTGGAGGCGGCGTGATCGGCTGTTCCATCGCCTATGAGCTTTCTAAACAAAACAAACGTGTGCTGCTTCTTGAAAAAGAAACAATTGGGAGCAGGGCGTCGAGTGCTGCAGCTGGCATGCTCGGTGCAGAGATGGAGTTTGAGACGAATCATCCACTCTATCTGCTCGCGAAAGAAAGTCGGGACTCCTTCAGCTCTTTATCACAGGAGCTTTTCGATGTTTGTGGGATAGACATCGAGTTAATCCAGGAGGGAATCTATGAACTCGCGTTTACAGAGGAAGAAGCGGTTGATTTAAAGAGAGAAGCGGCCAAGCGTCAAGATCAAGGGGAAGAAGTTTTCTGGCTCCCAGCACAAGACCTGCTTAGGAAAGAACCCGCGTTGTCTCCACTTGTAAAGGGAGCTCTCTATTTTGAAAAAGATGCTCAAGTTTCACCTGTTAAACTTACTCGTGCATTTTATCAGTCCGCAAAAATCCTTGGTGCCGAGATAAAAGAGCATAGGAAAGTGGTTCAGCTTCTCCAAACTGGCAACAAGGTGACAGGTGTCGTAACAACAAAGGAAACGTTTCATGCTGATTCCGTCATAGTAGCTGGAGGGGTGTGGAGCTCTGATCTAGAACCTTCACTAAAAATGATGCCGGTAAAAGGAGAATGTCTTTCTTTCAAAACGAAGCAACCACTACTCACAGGTACGGTAAAATACAAAAACTGTTACCTCGTTCCAAAGCGGGAAAACCGAATTCTTGTTGGCGCGACAAGTACACCGCACGTCTTTGATGAAGAAGTTACATTTTCAGGTCTCTTTGAATTGATGGAGAAGGCGAAACAGATCGTTCCTGAAGTAAGTAGTGCTAGTTTTGAAAAAGCATGGGGAGGCATCAGGCCTCAAACGCTATCCGGTAAGCCCTATATCGGTCCTCATCCACATAAAGAGGGGCTCATTCTTTCGACAGGACATTACCGAAACGGCATTCTGCTTTCCGCCATAACGGGAAAAAGGATTGCCGACCATATTGAAAGCGAGGTACATCATTCGTGAAACTTATGATAAATGGAGAAGAGGTCATGGTGCCAAACACTTTGCAGTCGATCACAGATCTGCTGAAGCACCTTAACTTACATGACCAAGTTGTAATTGCAGAAGTGAACGAAGATATTATCGATAATCAAAAACAAAGAGAAACTCAAATAAAAGAAAACGACAAGATCGAACTTGTTCGATTTGTTGGCGGAGGTTGATTGTATGTTAAACATTGGACACTATTCCTTTTCATCACGATTACTTTTAGGTACAGGCAAATATCCAGACTTCAAAACACAAAAAGAAGCGGTAGAGGCATCTGGTTCTGAGATTTTGACGTTTGCGGTTCGTAGAATGAACATCTTTGAAGGAAGTCAGCCCAACTTTTTAGAGATGCTTGATCTGAAAAAATACACGTTATTACCGAACACAGCAGGTGCGAAAACGGCGGCAGAAGCGGTTCGAATCGCAAAACTGGCGAAAGCATCGGGATTATGTGATATGGTAAAAGTAGAAGTCATCGGATGCGACAAAACGCTGCTGCCGGATCCCGTTGAAACGTTAAAAGCAACAGAAGAGCTATTAAAAGAAGGGTTTATCGTGCTTCCTTATACGTCAGATGATGTGGTTCTCGCTAGACGATTAGAAGAGCTTGGTTCACATGCGATCATGCCTGCCGCTTCCCCGATCGGTACCGGGCAAGGGATCATCAACCCGCTTTATTTAAAATTTATCATCGAGCAAACGAAGGTTCCGGTTATTGTTGATGCAGGAATCGGCAGTGCGAGTGACGCGATGATCGCGATGGAACTCGGAGCGGACGGTGTGCTGTTAAACACAGCCGTTGCGGGTGCGAAGGATCCTGTGAAGATGGCCCTCGCGATGAAAATGGCGGTAGAAGCGGGAAAGCTAGGGTATGAAGCGGGAAGAATCCCGAGAAAAGAAACGGCAACAGCGAGCAGTCCTTTAGAAGGGTTGAGTGTGAAGTGAATGGACGGTATTCAAGGCAGGAATTATATAGCCCGATCGGTATAGATGGGCAAGCAAAAATACGGACAAAAAGTGTGCTGATCGTTGGTGCCGGCGCGCTTGGTGCAGGAAGCGCTGAAGCTCTTACACGTGCAGGCGTGAAACGAATCGTTCTTGTTGATCGTGATTACGTGGATTGGACGAACCTTCAGCGCCAGCAGCTTTATTCTGAAGAAGATGCAAAGAGACAGCTGCCAAAAGTAGTTGCTGCAAAAAATAGATTGAACCAGATCAATTCCGAAGTAGAAATTCAGGCACATGTGATGGATATGGGGATCGAGGAAGCAGAAGAATTGATCTCTGGCATTGATCTGATCATGGATGCGACGGATAATTTTGAGACGCGTTTGTTGATCAACGACTTGGCTCAGAAAAATGAGATTCCATGGATCTATGGAGCGTGTGTTGGGAGCTACGGCATCTCTTACACGATTTTACCTGGGGATGGGCCGTGTTTGAATTGTTTGCTCGATAAGATTCCGGCGAACGGCCAAACATGCGATACGGCAGGAATTATCTCTCCAGCAGTTCAGATGGTTACCGCTTATCAAACAGCTGAGGCGTTAAAGATTTTAGTTGAAGACTATGCATCCATTCGGAAGAAGATCGTAACATTTGATACGTGGACCAATCAGCACGTTCAATTAGGGATGGGAAAAGCGAAGAAGATAGATTGTCCATCTTGCGGAGCTAACCCAACATATCCTTATTTAGAAAAAGGCGCTTCGTTAAAAACAGCTGTTCTTTGTGGGCGGGATACCGTTCAGATCCGTCCAGCTCATACTCTCGAAATTGATTTGGGAGAAATGGAGAAGAGATTGCTGCCTCATGGTGAAGTTCGCTGTAATCCTTATTTACTGGAGCTTCAAAGTGGCAGTCACCGCCTCGTTCTTTTTAAAGACGGACGCGCACTTGTTCATGGAACGAAGAATACGGCAGAAGCGAAATCTTTGTATCATAGATATATTGGGTAAAAATTTTGTATAATCATTAATAGGAGGTGATTTGATTTATGGAGTTTTTTGATCTGATCTATCAAACGGACGCATTAGTTTTATCCATTAGTATCGCACTAACGTTCATTATAGCTAAGCAGCTTTCGGTCGTTAATCAATCTCTTGTTCATAGATCAAATCACCATATGAAAAAGGACAGGCTATGTTCCGAGAAGAGGATGAACGATTCTCATCTTGTGCAAAACTATTGTTTCATTCGAGATGAGATCGCACGGACAATGTTTAGAAAAGAAACGCCAGATGATAAAGAAGGGCACGTTTACTCCTTGTTTGCTTAGATTTTTTTAAAAACAAGGAGGAACAACGATTGAAGAAATATGTATCCATTCTTTCATTACTTGCTATTTTTCTATTATCCGGCTGCAATAACGCACCGATTACCGCAGAAAGTCCGGGTGTGTGGAACCATTTTTTTATCTACCCGTTTTCAAAGCTCATCCAATATGTGGCGTATCTGTTTAACGATAGCTATGGCATTGCAATCATCATCTTAACCGTTGTAATACGGTTCCTGATCATGCCGTTAACGTTGAAACAAACGAAAAATCAGGAAAAGATGAAGAAGATTCAGCCGGAGATCAAGCAGCTTCGTGAAAAGCACACAGGGAAAGATCGAGAATCTCAACTGCAATTACAAAACGAATTAATGGCTGTTTATAAAAAACATGAGGTTAACCCGCTATCAATGGGGTGTTTGCCCCTTTTGATCCAGATGCCTATTCTGTTTGCGTTCTATTATGCAATCATCAAAACGAAAGAAATTGCTCTGCATAACTTTCTTTGGTTTAACTTAGGCACAGCAGATCCCATACATCTGCTCCCGGTGTTAGCGGCTTTAACCACGTTCATCCAATATAAAATGAGCACAACTGAGCTTGCTGCTTCAAATCCGCAAATAAAAATGATGGGTTACCTGATGCCGATCATTATCCTATTTTCTGCATGGAAGCTAGCCGCCGTTCTGCCTCTTTATTGGATGGTGGGGAATGTGTTTTTGACGATACAAAATGTTGTTTTGCAAAAACGAAAGAAGAAAGCAGCGTCTGCTAGCTTGTAATAAAAAAAGGCTGTTTTCGTATTCCTTGTTGCTTTTGAAAGTAGTTGATTTCCGTTCCAGATGCTCGCTTTCCGCGGGGCAGACGGTGAGCCACATTTGTACGTTTCCGTATAAGTGTCTCACCTGTCTAGTTGCAATGGCTAGCCCCTCGAGGTCAAAAGTTGAACGTTCAAGAAGGCAACTTGCGCCTTCATAGCCCATTCAACTTTTGCTGGTCGGGGCTGAACCAGCCATTTCCACTCTTCCGACTGCCCGCCTGTCCCGCAGGAGTCTCGCATCTTCCACTCCAATCAAAAGTCAAAGAAGGAAATAAAAGATTTAAAAGCAACATTTTTTAGAAAACAGCCTAAGAAAAACGACCAGATCTTTAATCTCTGGTCGTTTTTATATTCGTTATCCATGTTTAAGCCGCGTGTTTTTTGCGCAATCTTTTGTTCCGTATCTCTTCAACAGCACCAGATCCTAAGAGGACACCGGTGATAATGAGCAGGAATCCGAATATGTGCTGAAACAAGATCTGTTCACCTAAAAAGAGGTAGGCACCAACAAGAGCGAAAAATGGATTCAAGTTAATAAAGATTGAAGCTTCTGACGCTCCGATTTTACCGATTGCCTCATTATAGAGCATATGACCGACAGCTGTAGCGATACAAGCTGAGGCAAAATAGATCAGCCATAGAGAAACGGTCGAATTCTCAACAACACCTGCAAATCCTTGTGGCTCTTCAATCAATCCGATCACGATCAGGAACAGTGAACCGATCACCATCATATAGCCGGTCATGAGTCGCGGATCTAACGTGTGCGCCACGCGCTTGATGAGGATAAAGCTTACAGCTTGCGTAATTACAGATAATAAAATGTATCCATCACCGAACGAGATCCCTGCTACCTGACTGTTTCCTTCTAAAACGATGAACGTAACGCCAGAGAATCCAAGCAGAAGTCCGATCGATTTTAAGAGCGTAAGAGGCGTTCCTAAAAACGAGATAGCAAGAATGGTCGTTAGAAGCGGCGACATTCCCATGATCAACCCGCCGTTCGTGGCTGTTGTTTCGGTTAAGCCGATCGAAAGAAAGTAGTGGTGCGCGACAACATTAAAGATCGACGCGAGGAAGACATACCAAAACTCCTTTTTAGTCAGCCACCGCACTTTTTTTATTATAGAGAGAAGCAGAAAGACGGTTAAGCCCGCCGTTAGAACACGAATTCCAGTGATTGTAACAGGCAAAAAGTTCGTAACAAGAATCTTCGTCGCTGTTACGTTTAATCCCCACACCACCATCACTAGGAATAAAATCACATACGTCCGATACGCTTTCATTATGTCATCTTCTTTCTTCTGCTTTTTACTTCATAAAGTAAAGTATTTCAAATGTTTTAATTTCCATTGTACAGCATTCAAAGTGGATTTACAGGAAAAAAGCTTACAAAGTTTAGATTGAGGCGAAATGACCATATCTACTTTAAAAGGTAGTCTGCTATAGTGGGAGAAAATGTTTTTTGAAGCTGGCGATTAAGGGGTCTGGCAGGCGACGTTTTATGGACAGGTTTGTCGAATCGCCTTTATTTTTGATTTTAGACTTAATTGGTAGCTGTTTAGACTTAATGCGTGTCTGATTAGACTTAATCTACTCTGAAAACGACCTTATTGAAGCCCAAAACGACTTAATCTCAAAAAAAGGAGGTGAATCACACCATGCAAAAAGTTAACCCGTATGTACTATTAGTGGTCGCAAACTTAATCTGGGGCGGTAATTTTGTGATCGGACGTGCTATAGCGAGCAGTTTACCACCTGTAACACTATCATTTTTGCGATGGTGTACCGCATTCATTATTTTTCTTCCCTTCGCCGTACCATTTTTACGAAAAGAATGGCAGATGCTAAAAAAGCACTGGCAAGTCGTCCTCATCTTATCGATCACTGGAATCACGGGTTTTAATACGCTTCTGTACATCGCTCTGCACTTTACGACGTCCATTAATGCATCCATTGTTAACACATCAACGCCGATTCTGCTCTTCCTATTGTCGTTTGTTTTTCTCAAAGAGAAGCTTAATGCGAAACAGATTGCAGGAGCCCTGCTTTCACTCATTGGACTGCTATTTATTATCTCAAAAGGCTCAATCACAGTTTTACTCCAGCTGTCGTTTAATAAAGGTGACTTAATCGTGATCGGAGCTGTGATCTGCTGGAGCATCTATTCGCTACTGATTCGCAGATATGCGGGAATTCTCCCTACATACAGCACGTTCATTGTAACGGCGTTTCTTGGCATCATCATCTTGCTGCCATTTTTCATACACGAGATGCAAACGAAAGAAATTGTATGGTCACTTGGCACTATCGCAACCATTCTTTACACGGGGATCTTTGCATCGATCGTTGCGTTCATGTCCTGGAATACAGCGGTTGAGCGGCTCGGGCCGAGTAAAGCTGGAGTCTTTTTGAACCTGATCCCTGTGTTTGCTGCGATTTTTGCCGTTCTTTTTATCGACGAATCACTCGCATGGTATCAAGGAGCTGGAGGTGTGCTCGTTATACTGGGTGTTTTTATTTCAACACGCCTTACAAAAAAAGAGAAAAGCATATACCAAAAGCAAGCAGAAGTGTTAAAGTGATAAGTAAATAATTTACAAAATTAACGAAACTTTTCTTTTGTTTCAGTCGTATTACTGGTGAAAAGAGAGAGTTATGATAGGAGGAATTGGGGAGCACATGACAACACATACGTTAGAACTTAAAAACTTAACGAAAAAGATCAAAGGCAAGACCATTGTGGATGATCTCTCGTTTTCGGTAAGAGAAGGTGAGATTTTCGGTCTGCTTGGTCCGAACGGAGCGGGTAAGACAACAACGATTCGAATGATCGTTGGGCTGATCTCTATCACGGACGGAGACGTTTTGATCAACGGTGATAACCTGCGAGGGAACTTTGAAAAAGCGATGGAACGCGTTGGGGCGATCGTTGAAAATCCGCAGCTGTACGATTATATGACCGGCTATAAAAACCTCATGCAATATGCGAGGATCATGCCGGATGTGACGAAGGAAAGAATTGACGAAGTGATTGACCTCGTTGATCTGAAGAACGCGATTCACGATAAGGTGAAAACATACTCGCTTGGTATGAGACAGCGACTGGGTGTAGCTCAGGCACTTTTACATAAACCGAACGTGTTAATCCTTGATGAACCGACAAACGGACTCGATCCACAAGGAATCTATGACCTTCGTAACTATTTACGTCTACTCGCGAACAACGGTACGTCTGTTGTCGTTTCTTCACACATGCTCGCTGAGATGCAGATGATGTGTGACCGTGTAGCCATTATTCAACACGGAAAGCTTATGCGTATCGACGAGATTCTGAACCAGGATGACGAAGCCGATGTGAAGGTTCATTTCAAAATCGAAGGAGACGTTTCGCAGGCTAAACAAGTCCTTCTTAATTTGAATGAAGATTTGAACGTAACTGAGTCAGGTCAAGAACTGATCGTCCAAACAGCAGACGTCCGATTTATAGCTGAAATGAACAAACAACTTGTTCTAGCAGGCGTTCTCGTTGTGGGCATCCAACGTAAAACGAAGACACTCGAAGAACGATTCTTAGAAATGACAAAGAAAGGGGGAGATCTGAATGAAGTGGCTGTCCCTGTTAACGAATGAGTGGATTAAAATCTTTAGCCGTACACGTACATGGATCTTCCTTGCCATCCCAATCGTTATCATTATCGGTATCGCTGTTTATGACAAAGTAACAACAGATGTAGAAGTGAACGAAAATTGGAAGCAAGAGCTGACGCAAACGGTTAAGGATGACCAAAAAGCGCTGGATGAAGCAAAGAAAAACAACGATAATGAAATCTATATCGATATGTTAGAATCAAACATCAAGCAGAACGAATACGCCATCGCTAATGATATTTCTCCTTATGAAACAACAGCATGGCAGTTCATGAAAGATATGGCTTGGATATCAATTTTTATCGGATTGTTTGTAATCGTAGTGGCTAGTGATATTGTATCTAATGAATTTGCAAAAGGGACGATCAAGATGCTTCTGATCCGCCCTTATAGCAGGTGGAAGATTCTTTTATCGAAATTCGTTGCAACACTTGGCTTTGCGTTCTTGATGTGGCTCGTTGTCATCTTAGTGACATGGCTCGTTGGTGGCCTTGCCTATGGATTTGGAGGCATGGATCAGTCGTACTTGATAACAGCAGAAGATGGGCAAGTGAAAGAAAGGCTGATCGTGGAGTACGTGTTTGCTAACATTGGAGTAGAATTTATCGAATTAACAGCACTCGTAGCCATGTCATTCATGATCTCAACCTTGTTCATGAGTAACTCGGTCGCAATCGGTGTGGCACTGTTTACGATGTTTGCAGGAAATACGATTGTTGCACTTCTTGCTACAAAAGATTGGGTGATCTACACATTGTTTGCCAATATGGATCTTAGTGTATTGATTGATGGACAGAACCAGATGATCAAGGATTTAACACTACCGTTCTCCATCAGTGTGCTCGCGGTATACACGGTGATCATGCTCGCGATTACGTTTACGGTATTCCAAAAACGCGATGTAAAAGCTTAAAGGTTGTAGGGATGACTCTCAGTTTTGGGAGTTGTCCCTTTTTTAATAGGTAAAAACTTATTTATAGGCCCTAAAAAGTAGTTTATAAGCCCTAAAACATTTTTTATAGTCCTTCCAATCTTTTTATAGTCCTTTAAAAAAATTTATAGTCCCTCAAAATTATATATAGGCCTTTCGACAATTCTACATGCAAATAAAAAGGACAAGGGGCTCTGCACCTGTCCTTTCTCTATATATCTCCTATCCAATGATTCTATCTCTACGCTTTTTGTGATTGAAATTGGTCTTCTTCTGTAGATCCTTTAAGAGCCGTTGTTGAAGCTGTACCACCCGAAACGAGCTGTGTTACTTCATCAAAATAGCCTGTTCCTACTTCACGCTGGTGGCGAGTTGCCGTATAGCCATCGATCTCACTATCAAACTCTCTTTGCTGCAGCTCAGAATAAGCACCCATGCCTCTCGCTTTATAGCCTTTTGCTAGTTCGAACATGCTATGGTTCAGTGCGTGGAAGCCTGCCAACGTTACGAACTGGAACTTATAGCCCATTGCTGCAAGCTGCTGCTGGAACGTTTCAATCGTTGCGTCATCTAGCTTCTTTTTCCAGTTAAAAGAAGGAGAACAGTTGTAAGCTAATAGTTTACCAGGAAACTGCTCGTGGATCGCATCTGCAAAACGCTGCGCTTGTTCTAGGTTCGGTTCACTCGTTTCGCACCAGATCAAATCCGCATAAGGTGCATAGGCAAGACCGCGTGCGATCGCTTGATCAAGCCCAGCATTCGTACGGTAAAAGCCTTCAGCAGTTCGCTCACCTGTAATAAAAGCGCGATCGACTGGATCGATGTCACTAGTGATCAAGTCTGCCGCATCAGCATCCGTACGTGCGATCAGGATTGTTGGTGTTCCCATTACATCTGCTGCCAGACGAGCAGAGATCAAGTTACGTACTGCCGTCATCGTCGGCAACAGTACTTTTCCACCTAGATGTCCGCACTTTTTCTCAGAAGATAACTGATCTTCAAAATGAACAGCCGACGCTCCAGATTCAATCATACCTTTCATCAGTTCGAACACGTTCAGTTGTCCGCCAAAACCAGCTTCTGCATCTGCAACGATCGGGAGGAAGTAATCGACTTCGTCTCCGCCTTCCATGTGCTGAATCTGATCAGCGCGCTGAAGAGCAGAGTTGATGCGTTTTACCACGTGTGGCACAGAGTTTGCCGGATACAAACTTTGATCAGGATACATGTTTCCAGAAAGGTTGGCATCTGCTGCGACCTGCCAACCGCTTAAGTATACGGCTTTCAGACCTGCCTTAGCTTGCTGAACAGCCTGATTGCCCGTTAGTGCTCCTAAAGCGTTTACATATGTTTCGTTCTGAAGGAGATCCCAAAATTTTTCGGCACCCTTTTTAGCAAGTGTATGCTCGATATCAATAGATCCGCGTAAGCGAATAACCTCTTCTGCTGTATAAGGGCGCTGAACTCCTGACCAGCGCTCTTCATTTTGCCACATATCCTGTAATTTCTCCACACGTGATTGATTCATTTATCTCTCTCCTTAAGTTTTCATAGTATTTTTGAAATCGTGTTTTCTTAAAGGTTGATCTGAAAAACTGCGTGATTTTCGATCGTCTAAG
Organism: Fictibacillus norfolkensis; assembly: GCF_014836645.1. Lineage (GTDB taxonomy): Bacteria > Bacillota > Bacilli > Bacillales > Fictibacillaceae > Fictibacillus > Fictibacillus norfolkensis. Next base: position 208,077 of record NZ_JACSQM010000005.1, on the reverse strand, counting down.
TTTTATTTCTTCATTGACCAGTTGATTGGAGCGGAAGGTTGCCGACTCCTGCGGGACAAGCGGTCAGGTGAGACACTTAAGGGCGCAAAGCGGCAAGTGGCTCACCGCCTGCCCCGCGGAAAGCGAGCAACCTGGAGCGGAAATCAACCACTTCCAAAAGCAGCAAGAAATAAGACCTACAATACCTCATAACCTCGATTGGTCAAGAAATCTTGAAACTCATCATCGCGAATCAGCTCATCAAACAGCTCGACAGCTTCCCTAAAACGACCAGAATTGAATGATTCCTCATTCATTCCTTGCTTCAGCTTTTGAACTTCCTGCAACTTTAGTTCCTCTACCAGCTCGAACGTCACTTTGCGGCCGTCACGTAAAATGCCTTTAGGGTGTCTGATCCATTGCCATACTTGAGCTCGTGAGATTTCTGCAGTAGCTGCATCTTCCATGAGGTGGTTGATCGGTGCAGCTCCTTTACCTCTTAGCCAAGAAGCGATGTATTGGATGCCAACACTAATGTTGACGCGCAAACCTTCTTCTGTGATTTCGCCTTCTGGTACAGCCACTAAATCATCAGCCGTTACGACTACATCTTCACGTTTTCGATCGATCTGATTAGGTGTTGGCATGATTCGGTCAAAAACGTCCATAGCAACAGGCACGAGTCCCGGATGGGCGACCCATGTCCCGTCATGACCGTCAGAAGCCTCGCGCTCTTTGTCAGCACGCACTTTTTCAAAAGCAGCAGCGTTTGCGGCTTCATCATTTTTGATTGGAATCTGTGCCGCCATTCCACCGATCGCAGGAGCGTTTCGTTTATGACACGTCTTGATTGCCAAAAGAGAGTAGGATCTCATGAACGGAACAGTCATCGTAACGAGCGAACGGTCAGGAAGAATAACGTGTGGCTGATTACGGAACTTCTTAATATAGCTGAAAATATAATCCCATCGACCACAGTTTACACCTGCGGAATGTTCACGAAGTTCGTATAAAATTTCGTCCATCTCAAAAGCCGCAACAATGGTCTCGATGAGTACAGTTGATTTAATCGTACCTCGTGGAATCCCTAGCTGTTCTTGTGCGTAAATAAACACATCGTTCCAAAGGCGAGCTTCTTTATGACTTTCCATTTTAGGAAGATAGAAATAAGGTCCTGACCCGTTTTCGATCAGTGTCTTTACATTGTGGTAAAAATAAAGGCCAAAATCTACTAAGCTACCAGACATCGGTTCGTTGTCGACAACGATATGTTTTTCTTCAAGATGCCAGCCGCGAGGTCGTACGATGAGCGTGGCGATCTTTTCGTTCAATGTATACGTTTTTCCGTTTCCATTATCAAAAGAAATAGAACGGTTAACGGCATCCTTTAAGTTAATCTGACCATCAATCGTATTCTCCCAAGTTGGAGAGTTGGAATCTTCAAGATCTGCCATGAAAAGCTTAGCTCCTGAGTTAAGCGCGTTGATCACCATCTTGCGGTCAACAGGACCTGTTATCTCTACTCGTCGGTCTTGAAGATCTTGTGGAAGTGGTGAGATGGTCCAATCACTGTTACGGATATGTTCGGTTTCCGGTAAAAAGGTGGGCATGATCCCAGCATCAATTTCACTTTGCCTAGCTTTACGTTGTTTCAGAAGTTCTTTGCGGGTGTTGTTAAAGTGAAGGTGCAATGATTTTAAGAAAAGAATGCTACCTGGTGTTAATATTTTTTCATACGCTGGGGTAATGTCGCCTAACACTTGTAGATTAGTAGTTTCAATCGTCACTTATTACACAGTCCTTTCTGAACATGTTATTAAACAGATGTAGTTATAATACTATTGTTATATAACAGAAGAGGTAAAAAAATTTACCTCTCGTGTTTTCCCATGCAGCGCTCGCACTCATAAAGATAAGATTCATGTTGTTCCTCGATTACACATCCACACTCCGCACACGTCTTCTTAGGGATATTACGGTGAAGCTCCAAGTAATTTTTCATTTTAAATTCCTCCTGTTTTGTTATTGATTTGATTATAATGCATTGTATTATAACAGATTATATTTTGCAACACCTGTTTTATAACATTTTTGCGTTTTTTATAAAATTGAGTCATTTGTCCAGCTGTTTATCATTGATATAACTGGGTTTGTGGGAATGTATTGAATATTTTAAAACTGTTGTAATACAGTATAAAATCCATTGCATTTTTTAACCCTTATTTGAATTTTGAGAAAATAACGCTTACAATGAATTCATTCAAAGTAAGTGTGGTGATTGATTTGAAAATAGATGATACAGATCGAAAAATATTAGAGTTATTAACACAAGACGGCAGAATGTCTTATGCAGAGATCGGTAAGGAATTAAGCCTTTCGCGTGTATCTGTTCGCGAACGTGTTAATCAGATGAGAAAAGCAGGAGTTATAGAAAAATTCAGTGTGGTGATTGATTCAGAAGCAGCAGGTAAGACCGTTTCAGCTTTCTTTGAAGTGGATTGTGAACCAGCCTATTTAGTAAAAGTAGCAGAGAAACTCGTAAATAACCCAAGTGTCGCAAGCTGCTACCAGATGACAGGACCAAGCACATTACATATGCACGTATTGGTAGAAGATTTTCCTTCGTTAGAGAAGTTTATCAATAATGAACTGTATGGCATCAAAGGTATTTCCAGAGTAGAATCACATATTCTACTCAGAAGATTCAAGAGCCGATCAGGGCTAAAACTATAAGGCTGTTTTCGTAAACTTTGTTGCTTTTGGAAGTGTTGATTTCCGTTCCAGGTTGCTCGCTTTCCACGGGGCAGGCGCTGAGCCACATTCGTACGTTTCACTCTTAAGTGTCTCAGCTGCCCGCCTGTCCCGTAGGAGTCTCACACCTTCCACTCCAATCAATTGTCAAAGGTGACAAGGAGTTTAAGGCAACAATCTTTTAGAAAAGAACGAACTATAAAGAATACAAAGAGGATTCGAAATGGACACAATCCATATCGAATCCTCTTTTGTTATTTCAGTCAACTGCTATATGTGTGTCAGAAAATACTAGTTTCGACTAGAACTAAGTGAAAAAATTCCTATTAACATCATCTGTATTTAAAATAACAGACTAGTATGGTAGTTTGAGGTTAACAAAATTCAATGTGTAGCACTTAATTGTAGATAAGAAAGGACAATAATAATGAGTTGGAATGACAATCACCACGTAGAACGAGAAAAAACGAAATTCTTAACTAAAATTGGCTGTTTTTTCAGTGTAGTCACTTTAGGAATCTTCGTTATTTTAATAGTAGCTTGGTTTATTTCATCTTCTCAAGAAACTCAGTTAAAGGTAAGCCAGTCTCCTAATAAAACAAATTCAATCGAGATAGTTAAGAAAGATGATTTTCCCGACCCTACCATTGTAATTAATTACGATAACAAAAGTATTATGAAAACAAAAATACCAGACAAAATAACTGTGGAATGGAAAAATGATTATGAAGCTATTGTAATTCTTACTAAGCAAGGAAGAGAACCAGAAACTGTTAGATTAAAGTTTAAGCAATGACATAGAAGATTCAGTATTTCATGAAATTATGTTAACGAAAAGCATCGATTCAAGCTAATTGTCCACTCACGCCCTCCCCCTTGGTAATCCGAGCCCCAAAGCGTCCAAAGCGGAAAGGGGCTTACCTTTCACCCCACAAAAAAACCAAAACACCTGAAACGGAAATCCACTGCATTCAAAAGTCTCCCATTTACAACCCACTCAAATAAATATCATGAAACAAACCCAACTAGGTGCATTCTCCTATCTCAAGAACGTTTAGTAGTGCATTAGTTTATGTCTCTTTACATAGGTGCGGGAACAAAGAACCAAATTATGATTTTATATAGAAAATATTCTGAATATATTTTATAATCAGAAACAATATTAAACGTTTGTTAGCTAATATTTAAATTTTGGTTAACAAACGGAGGTAATTTCTACTTAATCGTACCGAAAAAGTGAAAAAAGGGGAGAGGTGAAGAGAAAATGGCAGGTTTGATTGTAAGGCGTGTTTTTCAGTTAGTGCTCTTATTAATCGGTATTTCATTCATTGTTTTTATGAGTATGCATATTGCGCCAGGTGATCCGGCAAGTATTATCGGTGGACCGACAGCGACTCAAGAAGACGTTGAAGCGATCAGAGAAAACCTTGGACTAAATGAGCCGTTGCTTGCTCAATATTTTGATTACTTGAAAGGTATTTTTGCAGGTGATTTAGGGTTCTCTTATCAAACAAAACAAGCGGTGTCAGAAGCGATTATCGATCGTTTCCCAAACACACTGAACCTGGCTATCGCAAGTATTATTGTTGCGATTGTAATCGGTGTAACGGCAGGAATCGTATCGGCATTAAAGCATAACACCTGGTTTGACGGACTGAGCACCATTATTGCTCTTGGAGGAATCTCCATTCCTAACTTTTGGTTAGGTGCCATATTAATCCTTATTTTCGCTGTTAACCTTCAATGGTTTCCAGTTGGGGGATTGACCGAACCGTTCTGGACTGTTGAAGGAATGAAACAGCTCGCACTTCCTGCTATCACTCTTGGAACAGGCTCAGCCGCAATGATCGCCAGAATGAGTCGTTCTGCCATGTTGGAAGTGATTCGAGCAGATTATGTAAGAACCGCAAGAGCGAAAGGCGTTCGTGAAAAATCAGTCATCATGATGCATTGTCTTCGAAACGCAATGATTCCTGTGATTACAGTAATCGGCTTAAATTTTGGATTCTTACTTGGAGGCACCATCATTACAGAATCTGTTTTTGCCATCAATGGGGTTGGCAGGCTCATGATCGAGTCTATTGCAGCTCGTGATTTCCCGATGGTTCAAGGGTCGGTTCTTCTTGTAGCCACACTGTTCGTCTTAGTGAACTTGATTGTAGATATCGTATATGCCTTTATTGATCCAAGAATCAGTTACGAATAAACGCGAAGGGGGGATAACATGTCAACGGAAGTAGTAACACAGCAGGTACCGTCACATAAGAAAAAGAAAGAGTTTGCGCTTTTCAAAACGTGGAAACGGCTCATCAAGAATAAGATGGCTATTGTCGGTCTCGTCATCATTGCTTTTCAGCTGTTTATGGCTCTTGCAGCTCCAGTCATCGTAGGAGTGGATCCGAACAAACAGAACTTGGAACTGAGTGAACTGCCTATTGGGACAGAAGGTCATTGGCTAGGAACGGATAATTATGGACGAGATATCTGGAGCAGAATCGTATATGGCGCGAGAATCTCGTTGTTAGTAGGAATCGGTGCTGTAAGTCTTGGATTAGTGGGCGGAGTCGTACTTGGTTTGCTATCTGGTTACTATAGAAGACTCGATGGCATTATTATGAGATTCGTAGATTTAATGTTTGCTTTTCCTGGTATCCTGCTAGCTATGCTGATCATCGCAATCTTAGGGACAAGCCTTGTGAACGTCGTAATTGCCATCAGTATCTGGTCGATTCCAACATGTGCGCGTATCGTCAGGGGAAGTGTTCTCTCCATTAAGAAGCAAGAGTACATTATCGCGATGCGGTCACTTGGAGCAAGTGACCTTCGCATCATGGTCAGGCATGTTCTGCCAAATTGTATGGCTCCTATTATCGTCTTTGCGACCATGAGGATGGCAACGGCGATTCTATCAACGGCATCATTAAGTTTCCTAGGCTTAGGCGCACAACCGCCAACGCCTGAATGGGGTGCGATGATTGCTGCAGGACAGGAGTACATGTGGACATCGCCACATATGATCGTGATTCCGGGTATCGCCATCATGCTAGTTGTGTTTGCGTTTAATGTTGTTGGTGATGCGCTTCGTGACGCGTTAGACCAAGGAATGAGTTTAGACAAATAAGAGGGGGATATGACAAATGGGAAAAAAGTGGTTTGCTAGTTTGCTAACGGTTCTTTTTGTATTGTCATTGGCTTTAGTGGGTTGCAGCAGCAATTCTTCATCAGGTGGAAGTGCAGGGAAAGCTGAACAAGAGCTAACCTATGCAACGACTTCAAAAGTGGTAGGTCTATCACCAATCCTAACAAATGATTCTGTTTCATCTACAGTGATCGAACAGATCTATGAAACGTTATTTGTTCGAGATAATAAAGGCGAAATCGTTCCACACCTTGCAGAATCTTACGAGAACCCAGACGAAAATACGTGGGTGATCAAGTTGAAGAAGGATATAAAATTTCACGATGGGACTCCGTTCAACGCAGAATCTGTTAAATACACGTTTGATAAATTGAAAGATCCGAAGACGGCAGCACCGCGGGCATCACTTTTAGCACCAGTTTCATCCATCGAAGTTCAGGACGAACATACAGTTGTTTTAAAAACAGAGAAGCCATATGGACCGATGCTTGCGGCCCTAACGCACTCCAATGCGGCCATCGTATCTCCAACAGCTGATCAAAAGCAGGATCTCATGAAAGATCCAGTCGGAACAGGACCATTTACGTTCTCTGAAAAAGTAAACGGCGACGACATCGTACTCGTGAAGAACAAGGACTATTGGCAGAAGCCGGCCAAACTTGAAAAGCTAACGTTTACAGTCGTTCCTGAAGTATCAACGGCGATCTCTATGCTGCAGACCGGAAAAGTTCAGTTGATCGATGGACTGGCACCTGAACTGATGCCGCGTCTAGAGAAGATTAAGAATGTTGAAATTCAGAAAAAAGAAGGAACTCCAGTTTATTACTTGGCTTTTAACATGGAAAAAGAACCGATGAACGACTTGAAATTCAGACAAGCGGTTTCTCAAGCGATCAATCGTGAAGGGTATTTGAAAAAGCTGAACGGTCTCGGAGTTTATTCAAACAGCTTCATCGGACCAGAGGTTTTTGGGCATAACGAAAGCAGTGATAAGGGACCGAAATTTAATCAGGCAGAAGCGAAGAAACTTGTGAAAGATAACGGGTTTGACAAAAAAGTGATAAAAATACTAGCAGCTAATACGAGTCAGTACATGAACATGGCTGAAGTCATTCAGTCACAGTTAAAAGAAGCAGGGATAAACGCAACCATCGAGACGATCGAATGGGGTACTTACCTGGATGTTTCGAAAAAAGGTGACTTTGATATTACGATTGCCGGCTGGTCGAACGTTACGGGAGATGGAAGTGAATTATTATTCCCACGACTTCATTCTGCAAACATTGATGCGACAAACTTAAGCCGTTATAAAGATGCTGAGCTCGATAAGCTGATCGATCAATCTCGTTCTGTTGTAGATCAGGAACAGCGTAAGGAAATCTTAACAAAAGCAGATGAATATGTGATGACACAGCTTCCTGTTCTGCCGATCTACCATGGCATCGCGTCAGCAGCTTACGATAAATCTGTTAAAGGCTTTGAGATGGAACCTACAGGACAGTGGTCATTATACGGCGTTTATAGAGAGTAGGGATGGATGATGAAAGAAACTGTTTTAGAGGTAAAGGATCTAGTGACAACGTTTAAATCAGCGGACGGTCCATTGCCGGCTGTCCGTGGCGCTTCCTTTTCAGTGAAAAAAGGAGAAACACTCTGTATCGTTGGAGAATCGGGCTGTGGTAAAAGTATCACAGCTCTTTCCATCATGGGACTTCTGCCATCAAACGGAATGATAGCAGACGGATCGATCTTCTTTAATCAAAAAAACCTTGCCGAGATGTCACCAAAACAGATGCAGAAGGTGCGCGGTAACGATGTATCTATGATTTTTCAGGAACCGATGACAGCTTTAAACCCAGTATTTACGGTAGGTTTTCAGATTCGTGAACCATTGATGATCCATTTGAAGCTATCCAAGAAACAAGCACATATGAGAGGAATTGAACTCTTAAAGATGGTTGGAATTCCGTCACCTGTCGAACGGATGAATCAATTTCCTCATGAGTTGAGCGGAGGGATGAGGCAGCGCGTCATGATCGCGATCGCACTGTCATGCAACCCGTCGCTGTTGATCGCTGACGAACCGACAACAGCACTTGATGTGACCATTCAGGCTCAAATCATCGACCTTTTGAACGATTTGAAAGAACAGCTCGACATGAGCATGATCATGATCACGCATGATATGGGAGTTGTCGCCGAGATTGCTGATCGAGTGATCGTGATGTATGCAGGAGAAATTATTGAAGAAGGCCGTGTGGAAGAAATCTATGAAAATCCACAGCATCCTTATACAAAAGGGTTGTTAGCTTCTGTACCAAATGTTGATGATCCTGAATTTGATCTGAAGCCGATCGTAGGGTCGATGCCGATGCTAAATGAGCAGATCTCGGGATGCCGTTTTCATCCACGCTGTCCGTTTGCTTTTGATAAATGTATGGAAAAATCTCCGGAAACGTTTCAAGTTACAGATAAACAGAATGTAAGATGCTGGCTGCAAGAAGAGGGGGTCGAACAGAATGGCGGTAGACGAGCAAGTTCTCTATAGCGTAAAAAATGTAAAAAAGCACTTTCCAGTGAGAGGCGGCATCCTGCAGCGGGTAAAGAACCATGTGAAGGCAGTTGACGGAATCACGCTTGATATTTATAAAGGAGAGACACTAGGCGTTGTTGGTGAATCCGGCTGCGGCAAATCGACGCTCGGAAGAACGATCCTTGGACTTGAATCGCTGACAGAAGGAGAACTCGTTTTTAACGGGAATAACATTAGTAACTATTCATCGAGGCAATTAAAGCCTTTTAAAAAAGAGATGCAGATGATTTTTCAGGATCCGTACGCCTCACTTAATCCAAAACAGCGGATTGGTGATGCTCTAGAAGAAGCGCTCATCATCCATACAAATCTATCCTCATTAGAACGAAGAGAAAGGGTCCTTCAACTTTTAAATGAGGTTGGTCTAAAAGAAGAGCATTATGAGCGCTATCCGCATGAATTTAGCGGCGGTCAGCGCCAGCGAATCGGAATAGCCCGTGCGATCTCAATCAATCCATCCTTTATTGTGTGTGATGAACCTGTGTCCGCATTAGATGTTTCTGTTCAAGCACAAGTGATAAAACTTTTACGCGATCTTCAAGAAAAGCATGGCTTAACCTATCTGTTCGTGTCGCATGACCTTGGTGTAGTGCGTCACCTCTGCAATCGAGTGCTGGTTATGTATCTAGGTCAGATGGTAGAACTCGCACCTGTTCATAAGCTGTACGAAAATCCAACACATCCATATACGGAGGCGTTATTGTCAGCGATACCAAGGCCGACCGTTGGGAGAAAGAGAGAACGTATCCGGTTAAAAGGCGATCTGCCTAGTCCTTCTAATCCACCAACCGGATGTCCGTTCCATACGCGTTGTCCTATCGCACAAAACAAGTGTTCAACAGAAAAACCCGCATGGCGCGAAATTGATGAAGGTCATTTTATCGCCTGCCACGAAAGGTGAGAATCATGAATCAAACGATACAGGATACACAACAGAAACTTCAGTACAATGCTCTTCATAACCCTTATCACTCAGATCGGATGAGCGTTTTTTCGAAAAAAGGGATGGTTGCGACGAGTCAGCCGCTCGCCGCACAAGCTGGGCTTGAAATGTTAAAAAAGGGTGGAAATGCAGTTGATGCAGCTATCGCCACCGCAGCTTGCCTAACGGTCGTTGAGCCAACATCGAACGGGATTGGTGGGGATGCGTTCGCCATCGTCTGGATGAATGGTGAACTGCATGGCTTGAACTCGAGTGGTCCCGCACCAAGAAGCATTTCGATCGAAGAAGTGAAGAAAGCGGGACATGATAACATGCCAAAGTTCGGCTGGCTGCCTGTTACGGTGCCAGGTGCACCTGCTGCTTGGGCGGAATTGACCAACCGATTTGGTAAGCTGCCGTTTAAAGAAGTGCTGCAACCTGCGATCTCTTACGCCGAAGAAGGTTACCCACTGACTCCTATTCTCGGTAAGTACTGGCGAAAAGCGTATGAAACGTACAAGCGTGAATTAAGTGGTGAGGAGTTCGAGAGCTGGTTCCAAACCTTTGCACCAGACGGACGTGCACCAGAAGTTGGCGAGATCTGGCGCTCACCTCACCATGCAAGTACCTTACGAGACATCGCAGAAACGAAATCAGAATCCTTTTATAGAGGAGCACTCGCACAAAAAATAAGCGAGGCGTCAGAAACGCACGGCGGATTTCTCCGAAGTGAAGATCTCGCTACCTTTTATCCCGAGTGGGTGAAACCGATCAGCGTGAACTACAGAGGATACGACGTTTGGGAAATACCGCCGAACGGTCAAGGAATCGTTGCACTCATGGCGCTCAACACGCTAAAAGGGTATGATTTTAACGAAAAAGAATCAGCGGAAACGTATCATAAACAGATCGAAGCCATCAAACTAGCCTTTGTGGATGCGAAAAAATATGTAACTGACCCACTAAGGATGAATGTATCTGTTGAAGGATTATTGTCGGAGAACTATGCTGCAAAACGAAGAGACCTGATCGGTAGTGAAGCTCTTCAGCCAGAACCCGGAACACCGCCAAGTGGTGGAACGGTATACCTTGCAACGGCAGATGAAGAAGGCAATATGGTCTCGTTCATTCAGAGCAACTACATGGGATTCGGTTCTGGCGTAGTTGTTCCTGAGACGGGAATTGGCCTGCAGAATAGAGGACATGATTTCTCGCTGGATCCAGATCACGATAACGCACTCGCTCCTGGCAAAAAGACGTATCACACAATCATCCCTGGCTTCTTAACGAAGAATGGAAAAGCGGTAGGTCCTTTCGGTGTGATGGGAGGCTACATGCAGCCGCAAGGTCACGTGCAGGTTGTGATGAACACGGTTGATTTTCATCTGAACCCGCAAGCCGCACTAGATGCGCCACGCTGGCAGTGGATGGAGGATAAGAAAGTTCTAGTCGAACGCTCACTACCGCCGCATATTGTTGATGACTTAGCTAGAAGAGGTCATGACGTTCAGGTGGCCGCAGATTCAGGAAACTTTGGTCGAGGACAGATCATTTGGAGAGACCCAGAGACGGGTGTTTTAGCAGGTGGAACGGAAGGAAGAACAGATGGCTCGATCGCTGCATGGTAACATACAAAACTCAACTAAGAATAAAGGACTGATCACATGACGTATCTCAACTTGTTTCTTGCCTTCTTTCGGTCGGGCATGCTGGGGTATGGGGGAGGTCCTTCTTCCATCCCTTTGGTTCATAAGGAAGTGGTCGGAAAATACAAATGGATGAACGACGAAGAATTTGGAGATGTGTTGGCACTAGGAAACACACTTCCTGGGCCGATCGCGACAAAAATGGCAGGTTACATCGGATACCGAGTTGCAGGCATTATGGGTCTCTTCGTCGCCCTATTAGCAACAATACTGCCTACTATTATTTTAATGATTCTACTTCTAACCTCACTCCGCGAATTTAAGGATCAGCCATGGGTGCAAGGCATGACAAAAGGCGTCATTCCTGTTGTAGCTGTGATGCTCGCTGTCTTAACGTGGCAGTTCTTTGATAGCTCCAAAAAAGGATTAGGTTTAAAACTCAGCCTTCTTCACATCTTTGCAGGCGTGGTCCTTCTTCAATTTCTCGGTGTTCACCCTGGAATCATTATTGGAGCGTTATTGGCCTTTGCTCTTTTTGGACCATTAAAGGGAAAGAATAAACAGACAGTAAACGTGCGGGAAGGAGAGAAGACAGGATGACTTTTTGGCATATCTTTCTCGCCTTTTTCCTACCCGGAATCTTAGGATACGGCGGTGGCCCAGCGTCGATTCCCTTGATTGAAAACGAAGTGGTTGACCGCTATGAATGGCTTTCTGTTAATGAATTTACAGAAGTGTTGGCGCTCGGCAATGCACTTCCTGGTCCGATCGCGACAAAGATGGCAGGCTACATCGGATACCAAGAAGGAGGCTGGTTCGGGGCGTTTGTTGGCGTATTTGCAACCGTTGCGCCTTCCCTTTTATTGATGGTCGCGTTTCTAGGTCTTGTTTATAAATTTAAAGATTCACCACGAGTAAAGAACATGAGCACGTATGTAAAACCGACAATCGCTGTACTACTTGGCATCATGGCGTATCAGTTCTTTGCCGAATCTTATATTAGTGTTGGTTGGATGCACACGCTGTTTCTAGCTGCTGTCAGTTTTTTATTGATGGAAAAAGTGAAAGTGTCCCCGGTGTTCGTCATTATTGGATCACTCGGGTATGGAGCGGTGTTTTTGGCTTAGGTTAGGGGGAAGCGGAACTTCATTGAGGTTTCGTTTTTTTTCGTGTGTTGCAGAGTTGTCAGTTATGGTCAAAAATCGGATAAATGTTGGATTACCTCGTATAAATGGCCGTTTACCACGTATAAAATTCCGATTACCTCGTAAAAAAAGTGAATTACCACGTAATGAACGACCTCATTACCCAATTAAAGAGCCTTTCCAAATTCGTACAACCATATGGTAAGATAATAAAAAAAGATAAGCATGTTGGACAAGACAGATGAATACTTTTTAAAGGGAAACGGAGGACTTAACATGAGACCGATATGGCTTGGAATTGCGGCAGCCTTTTTCTTTGGCGTCACGTTCATTTTGAATCGTTCCATGGACTTATCAGGCGGAAGCTGGCATTGGAGTGCAGCCCTTCGCTTTTTTTACATGGTTCCGCTATTATGGATCATCGTTTGGATGCGTGGCAACGTGCGTCCTGTTTTTCAGGAACTTAAAGCACGGTTTGGTATATGGTTCTTATGGAGTTCGGTAGGATTTGTGCTCTTTTATGCACCGATTACATACGCAGCAGGCTTTGGAGAAGCGTGGTTAGTCGCCGCGACTTGGCAGATTACAATCGTGGCAGGCTCTCTTCTCGTGCCTTTCTTCTATGAAGGAGAAAGAGGCAATGGTGCAACACGCCAAAAGATTCCTTTTAAAGGATTAGGTTTTTCGCTGATCATACTAGGAGGTGTCGCACTCGTTCAAGTGCAGGAAGCGAGTGGTGTGAACGGCTCCGCTTGGTTGAACGTTGTGTTGCCTGTTTTGATTGCGGCGATCGCTTATCCACTCGGCAATCGAAAAATGATGGTCGTTACGAACAAACGCCTCGATGCTTTTCAGCGAGCATTCGGCATGACAATCGCTTCACTTCCGTGGTGGATTGTCCTTGCTGGGATCGGATGGGTGGAGAGCGGACCTCCAACGAACGATCAGCTGTGGCAGACGTTCTTAGTCGCTATTTCATCAGGTGTTATCGCAACCGTTCTCTTTTTTCAAGCGACGGACCTTTGTGCGAACAATCCTGTAAAACTAGCAGGTGTAGAAGCGACGCAATCGGCGGAAATTATTTTTGTATTAGCAGGTGAGATGTGGCTGTTATCGATCGCAAGCCCAACGTTCCTCTCGATGATGGGCGTATTAATCATCATGCTCGGCATGTTTTTACACAGTTATTACGGAAAAACAGAAGTCGTGCAAAAAAAATCTATGAAACTTGCAAAATGATGAATAAAATTATGTGAGCTGGGAATAGTAGTACTACCCCCCCTTTTTAAATAGTAATTTGGAACAGCCGTTGCCCGTAGCAGCGGTTGTTTTTTATGTATAGAAACGTCTAATCCGTTAAACTGAATACGGAGATTGTCGGGTGTCATCTTCATCCCCTTGTTATTCTTATTTTGAAAGGAGGCGTTGTTGATGGATTCGCTTAAAAGTATGAACGACGCGTTGCAGTATATGGAAGAGCATCTTCAGGATGAGATCGACTTTGCAGAAGTAGCGAGGCGTACGTATTGTTCTGAGTACCATTTTAAAAGAATGTTTTCATTTTTGGCAGGAATTCCGCTTTCAGAATACGTTCGCCGCAGACGGCTCACTCTTGCAGCTTTTGAGTTGCAGAACAGCGACATAAAAGTGATTGATGTGGCAGTGAAATATGGCTACTCTTCACCTGATTCTTTTACAAAAGCATTTCAGCAGATGCACAGCATTACACCATCAGAAGCTCGTAAAAGCGGTCATTCACTCAAAGCCTTTCCGCGCATGTCCTTTCAATTATCGGTAAAAGGAGGAAGTGAAATGAACTATCGTATCGTTGAAAAAGATACCTTTTCTATTGTGGGTCTGAAAAAACGAGTATCGCTCGTTTTTGAAGGGGTAAACCCTGAGATCGCCGCGATGTGGCAGAGCCTCACACCAGAGATGATTAGTGAGCTGAAGAAGTTATCAAATATAGAGCCAAGTGGCTTAATCAGTGCGTCAACGAACTTTTCAGAGAGAACAACAGAAAACAGCGAGCTGGATCATTATATTGGGGCAGCCACAACAAGAGTGTGTCCTGAGAATCTGTCAGAACTGAAGGTGGAAGCATCTACTTGGGCTGTTTTTGAAGCGGTCGGTCCGTTTCCAGAAACGCTGCAGAACGTATGGGGACGCATTTACTCAGAATGGTTTCCATCATCGTCGTACGAACAAACAGAAGGACCAGAGATTCTTTGGAACGCGGACAAAGATACGACGTCACCTACATTTAGAAGTGAGATTTGGGTGCCGGTTAAGAAGAAATGAAATAGCAAATTGTGAAGCATCGGCTGAAAGTGGCCGGTGTTTTTTTGTGAGGAGCAGCATCTGCGTAAATTAGCCGATGCTGCTTCTCCTTAAATATTCTTCACTTTTTCCCTTCGATTACGCCACATAAACAATAGCGAACTAAGAACTAGAATGATAACGAAAGAGATAGGTACGAGATAAGGATTTAAATAGATCGTAGTCAGGTTCTGAATAAGATATGCAGTACCTGTTCCAAACAGCAAGAAGGCTAGCGGAACGTGCAGACCTACACTCGTCATATAATTGGGAGCAATGCTGCGTAAAAAAGAAGCTTAAAGAAAAAGAAAACGAGCGAAGTGTTCCGCTCGTTTTTTTGTGCTGTTATTGCTCCACAATTTCCTTGAGCTTGCTCTGCCATTTGTCGTCATCCAAAATAATTTGAAACGAGATGCGGCGGTTTTTTTGGAGAGCTCCAGCAGAGTTTCCTTCTGCAATCGGCTTATACTCACTGTATCCTGTTGCGGCGAGGTATTGAGCATACTCTTTTTTAGCGAGTTTCGGATTCGCTTTTCCAAGATAATCAACGACTGCAACCGCACGCTGAGTCGAAAGGGACCAGTTGTCGTATGGCACAGAGTCGGTATGGCCTTCGATCAGAATGATATACAGATATTGACTCATGTCTTTTTCCTCGATAATTGCGGCGAGAGCGTCAGCGAGCGGTTCGAGCACTTGCTTTCCTTTTTCCGAAATATCTGCACTGCCGGTATCAAAAAGGATGTTTCCTTCTACAGAGATCGTATTGTTCGGTCCACGGATAATCTTATCTTTTCCAACGTTTTCTTCTAGCTGTTTTTGGATGAGGTCTGAGATGTGCTTTTTCACCTCAGCCACCTGACCAAGTTCGCGTTTGATCTGAGCTTGATCATACGCGTTATAGATGCTCTGCACATAAGCGAGAATCGCGATAAAGATCATAACGAGCACCATCATCGCCATCATATCGGTAAAACTTGGCCAGAAGATTTCTTTTGTTTCTTGGCTGTCGTCGTTGTAGTAAGATTTGCGCGCCTTCATACCGATCACCGTCTCCTAAAATTTTGCGGCGAGACTTCTGGCATGCGTTCATCCTCGACGTATTCGGGTGCGCGAGGACTGCGTGTTTCATAGATCACTTGGTTGGATGATTGGTTCATCGCAGCTTGGTAGATGCGCTGCATGAGGTGGTACATGTCAGATAGGGTACGATTGTTGTCGGTGATGCTTCGCGTTAAGCCGTGGTGCAGGTTTTCGAGCGTTCGAGCGAGCTCGCGCATATCATCATCGCGGCTATTTTGATTCTGTGAGTTGTTTAGGGCAGAAGCGAGCTGTCGGCTCTGACTATCCATGATGTTGCGAACTCCATCAGTAAAATCTCGTTTGATATGTTCGACCGCAGCGTAAAATCCTTTTTCGAGCTGACCGACGCTTGAAGCGAAGTCAGCCGCCGCCCGGCCGTATTCGCCTTGTTTTTCAGCATAGCGGTAATGCCATTCGTCTTGTTTTTGCGCGAGACGGTTCTCGAGTGCGTCATGCTGATTTTGGTAGTGCTGCAGCTGTTCTTGCATGCCGCGGAGCATCGATTGTGCATGTTCTTCAGACCGTCGCTGTGCTTCTTGCAGCATTTTATCAGAACGCTGGATGAGCTGTTCAAATTTTTGCTGACCTTGTGTGTGACGGTCGTTGCTCGTTTTTAGCTGCTGCTCAAAAGAAGAGATGTTCTTAGCGAGCGCGTTAATACTCGTGTCGACCGTTTTTTGAATGGTTCCGAGTTCTTTTGTCGTCTCGTTGAACCGCTGTCCGAACTGATCGAGCTGTGTAGCGGATGCACCGAACTTCTCTGCGTGCTCGCGCTGTGCCTCAAATATGCCGTTCACGTCTTCCATCGCTTTCTGAAGACCTGCTGTAAAATTAACCATCTGTGATGCGAACTCACCGAGCGTTTTATCGAACGACGACTCGACGCGTGAAGCTAGGCGATCTAGAAGACGCTCAACCGAATCTTGCGGCTTGTCGTTGATCAGGTCGCTGTTGATGTTGTGATCCAGATACACTTCACAATCGGCTAAAAGTTTGTTCTGCATGTAAGAAAGTGATGTTCCTTGAGAGAAGAAGCCAGACTGAATGGCATTGAGCAGCAGTGCAGCGCCAATCCCGGCAATACTCGTATAAAAGGCAACACTCATCCCTTCAAATGGTGCGGTGAGGGAGGAGATGATCGAATTTAGCGTAAGTTTTGAGTCCGCAGGCTGCGTACCGAGCGTCATGAGCGTATCTTGCATGGATAAAAGAGAGAGTGTGAGTCCGACAAAAGTTCCAAGCACGCCGAGAATGATCGTGAAAGACGGAAGCTGGTTGAGCAGCTTTTGGATATTGCCGACCGGTACCCGCAAGATGCCAAGAAGCGGAATGCGTTCGTTGTATAGATGTTTTTCAATCAGTGCTTGCGTGTTGAGCTGTGGTACGCCTGCTAGATGAAACTGTTTGTAATCGGCTGTAACACGTTGCAGCCAATGCGAATACGGCTGCTGCTCTTTATTGGTTTCAAGCTGCTGAAGCTCTTTGTTCCATTTGCGAAAGTGATAAGCGGTTTGTGTATGACCCACAATCCCCATAAACACAAGAAACCCAATGACTCCGACGACGATTAAAGTAAGTTGATCCATCATGCCACCCCTTAGATGTCTTGTCTGACTGTCCTATATTGATAGATATGTCCTAGTGTTGGGAAATATTTTAGGAAATGGGGTCTGACCCCAAACAAATACAAAACCCCTTAAACTGTCCATTCAAGATGGACAGTTCAGGGGGAAACTTTGTGGGTCATTTATAGGTACATTAGCATAGGATAGTGGTGTTGTTAGGAACCGAAAGCCTAAAATATTCATTAGCGATTTCCCGTCTGGCAACCTCATCGTATGTACCTGGATATGATTCCTTGTTGAAAAAAGAGTAAAAAACCTCGAAGCCAAGGTCTCGAGGTTAATAGAAACTTATTCTGCTTGGTGTTCGTTCACTCGATCGTTGTAAAACGCAGCATACGAGGCGCTCATGTAGGGAGCTAGCCAAAAGAAACCGATGCCGAGTGATAAAACACAAAGAATTCCCCAGCCTAGAAAGCTTAGCTGTAAAACGAAAAACTGCCACTTATAGCCGTCCATCAGCTTGCGGCTTTTCTTGATCGCTGCGTTGATCCCGATATCGGGATGATCTTTTAAAACAAAGTACGTTTGCGAATAACTGAACGCTTTAATGATTCCAGGAATTAAAAGAAGAAGAGACCACAGAACCAAGTAGACCATCATCACGAGATAAGCACCGAGTATTTTTACATACGTACTGATCTCAGAAAACGCTTGAAATAGGCTTGAAACGTTGATTTTTTCACCCGTACGGATCACTGATAAAAACGTCCACAAATATCCAATATATAAAGGGAGTAAAACGAGTGTGATGATGAACGTGCTGAATGTCGGTCCGTTAAGTTCGTCGGCCGGTTGATTCAACCAAGCGCTCCAACCACCACTCAAATTCACTTCAATAATTAGTGGGATGAGGTAAAAGATGCTCGAGAACAACAACGTGAATAACGCCACTGTGCCCCATTGTCCCTTTAGTCGAAGTCTAGCTTGCTGTTTAATTTCTTTATTTTTCATGATGTATCACCTTTCTCAAGTTGTCCTATCCTTATACTACGGTTTAAAAGACGGAAAGATGCGTTTTCATGAAAATTAATAGTAGACTAGAGGAAAGCCGATGTTAGAGGAGGTCTATAGAGTGAAAAGTAATGAAGAAATAACTCCTGCTGTGCTTCTTTTTGATGGAGTATGTAATCTTTGTAATGGAAGCGTGCAATTTATACTGAAACATGAAAAAAGTGAGAAGTTAAAGTTCTCGGCCATCCAGTCAGATGCCGGACAAAAATTGTTATCCCAGCACAACATAGATTCCGAACAAACAAACTCCGTTATTTTAATTAGTGAGGGAGTGGTATATACAGAATCAGATGCCGTAGCAAAAGTTGCCGAGTTTCTGAAATCCCCATACAACATGGGGAAATATATGAAAGTTGTACCTCGTCAGATTAGGAATGTTTTCTATAAAAAGGTCGCGAGTAATCGGTATAAATGGTTCGGGCAAAAAGAGAGTTGTATGATTCCCACACCTGACCTTCGGAATAGGTTTCTGCAATAGTTTTTACGACCAAATTTCATAAGTCTGCATATCACACAATAGGATAGAACAAATGCCTAAAAAGGGGAACTGCACGATGGTACAAAAAGTTCTGTTCTTTGGTGACGCTGGAATCGACGATACGATCGCACTAGCTTATGCTTTTTTTAGCGATGAGATAGATATTGTTGGTGTTGTGGCAGACTATGGAAACGTATCAAGAGAACAAACAGTATTGAATGTGAAATTTATAGCCAAAACATTTAACTTTCCGGAAAATGTTAGAGTGATTGGTGGAGCAGAAGTTCCGATGACAGGGGAAAAACCAACGTTTTATCCAGACGTGCATGGTGTTTATGGATTAGGTCCGATTGATCCAGGTCTATCGGAAGGATTCATTGAAAACTTTTTTGAAATTGTAAATTTGATCGAACAGTATCAAGATGAACTCATTATCGTGAATGCTGGCAGGCTGACTTCTTTGGCTACAATGTTTATTTTGTTTCAATCGCTGATGAAAAAAGTAAAAGCTTACTATATCATGGGCGGAGCGTTCTGGGTGCCTGGAAATGTAACGCCCGTGTCTGAAGCGAATTTTTATGGAGATCCGATCGCGGTTAGAATCGTATTAACGTACGCCAAAAACGTGACGATCATTCCGTTGAATGTTACAGATCGGGCTGTTGTAACTCCTGAGATGGTGAATTATATCGATTACAAAGGTAGAATGCCCATTCTAAAACCGATGCTCGACTTTTATTACAACTTTTACAAAAGCAGGAACCCAGAAATACTCGGAAGTCCTGTTCACGATGCGATTACATTGATGGCGTGCATAAGAGAAGATATGTTCACGTTTAAGTCGCTTCCGGTACATATTGTGATTCAAAATGGCAATACGGCAAGAGGGCAGAGCATTGCCGATGTTCGACCGTATGCACAGTTTGCGGATGATGAAAAAAGGCACCGAATCGCTTTTGATTTTGATTATAGTTATTTTTTCAGAGATTTTATGAGCATTATGACGGGAGAGACGTTTTCATAGTGTTTGTTTAGACTTTTGAAAGGAAGTTAGGGGTTGTCAGGTTCGTTCTGATTGAAGGCCGAAAGGGGAAATCAGTGTCATAATAAAAAACCGGTGATTCTACGAAACGTACGAACCCCGGTCGAACTTTAAAAGATAGTTTTATGTGATTAAGCGCAATTTTTAATTTGATCTAGTTTGTTTAGTTTTTCGTCTAGAATCTGGCTCAGTTGAACAAGAAGCGGATCTGCAAGACTATTAACCTTTTTACTTACCTCATACATGGTCGTGCGAATGGCGTCTATCTCTGTAGTTAAGACAAGAGCATTGCTTCGGCTCATGGTCCATTCCCCCTCTAATATAATAACCACTTCTGCACCATTAATATCGGTAAATCTTGTAAATATTATATACCATATTTTGTGTCAAGTCTATTAATTTTTTACACATATAGGGGGACAGACCCCCTACAATTACATTTTTGCTCGTTTTGTACTACTCAGGTAGACAAGTTTTGCTCTATTTCTGTAAAACTTTGTAGCTTTCTGTCGATATACTTTTTGCTGCCTAGTAAAAAGTAACTGCAGGAGGAAGATATGATTAATAAAAGTCTACAGAGGCAAATTCTTGTGCCCTTTATATTGCTCATTATTATGACAGGGGTCGTGGTGAGCGGAGTTAGTTATATGTTCAGTAAGAAAACTACCGTTGAAAATTCATCAGAGAACACATCTGAGCGGATGCATGATCTAGATGAGACGCTCAACGGATTTTTGAGAGATAACGCAAATTTTGTATCGGCATATGCAGATTCCGCTACGATTAAGCTTCATGCAAAGGGAGACAGCCCGGACTATATCATCTCTAAGTTTGAAGACTATCATCTAGCAAATGAAGCGATCATGAACAGCTATTTTATTTCAAATGATAAGGAAGTAGTCATGTATCCGATTCCAGCATCACCGGTTGAGGACATGACGTTAACGCCGTGGTATCAACAGGCAACGAAGAACCCAAATGAAGTCTTCTGGACAGATCCATTTATTGACGAATCGACAGACCGCCCGGTTGTAAAAGCTGTAAAAGCCGTTGAGTACAGCGGAAAAATCGTGGGTGTAACAGCGATTGATATCGCAGTAAATGATATTTTAACGCTGATGCAAGACGTGAAAATCGGGGACACCGGTTATGCTCTTCTCATCGATAATTCGGGGAATTATATGGTTCATCCAGATGCAAAAAAGCTGGGGAAAAGCGCTACAAAAGAATCTTTTTATAAAGCTATTACTAAAAAAAATGGAACGTTAACTACAAAGGTCAGTGGTGAAGAAAGAGTAGTCAGCTATACGAAAAACGTTACAACCGGTTGGAAACTAGCCGGAACTGTCGCGCTTAGTGAGTTTGAGGAAAAAGCTTCTGTTATTCTTTTGCCGATCGGGATCGCTTTACTCGTCACTCTTTTAGTGGCTGCCATCATATCGGTTTTCGTTTCAAGAAGAATTACAGTACCCGTGAACCAACTAAAGAATGCGATGCATGAGATCAGGAATGGAAATCTACAGGCGAGCGTTTCTATACAAAGAAAAGACGAGATCGGTGAACTGGCTGCAAGCTTTGATGATATGTCTAACCAGATGCGAACGTTGATCAGAGAGATGGCTCAGATTACCGATCATGTGACGGATGCGTCTCAAACGGTCGTTGCGAGTGCAGAAGAAAATTCCGCATCCGCACAAGAAGTTTCAACAACGATGCAGCAGATCGCAGCAGGTTCTTCTCATCAAGCAGAGCTGATGGATCAAAATGCAAAAGCGGCCAATGTGCTGGCTGAGCGTATCAGTACTGTTCATGCACATGGCGCAAAAATCGAAAAAGCAACAATACAAATGAATCAAGAATCGTTGAACGGTGTAAAAAAGGTGAGCGTGCTAAAAGAGAAGTCTCTGATGACAACAGAAATGACAAAAGAGATGATTTCTTCTATTAAAAAACTTGATGAAACATCTGGCAGCGTTCAACAGATCGTTCTAACGATCAGCGATATAGCTAATCAAACAAATTTACTAGCATTAAATGCAGCAATCGAGGCAGCTAGAGCTGGAGAGTCTGGAAGAGGCTTTGCGGTCGTTGCGGATGAAGTAAGAAAACTTGCAGAGCAGACTGAGCTTTCCTTAAAAGATATCAGCGCATTGATCACGGATATGCAGCAAGTAACGAAAAACACCGTCGGACAAGTTCAAGAAGCTGCAGCTCTTATACTTTCACAAAGTGAAGCAGTCGAAGAGACAGAACAAAGCTTTTCTGCGATCTCTAGTGCAGTTAAAGGGAATGCAGAAGCATTAAAAGACGTGATTCAGTCTGTTGACGAAATGACGATGCAAAAGGATGTACTCCTGGAGAATGCGTCGCATATTTTGGCAATCACGCAAGAAACAGCGGCTGGAACCGAAGAGGTATCAGCATCAGCAGAACAGCAATCAGCATCGATGGAGCAGTTGAACCATCTAGCCGATCAGCTCGAGCAGTACGCTGAACAGATGCGCAACCATGTCCAGCGCTTCACCTTCTAGGGGTCTGACCCCATACAATTACATTTCTGCCGTATTTGTCTTTTCCAAAAAGACAAATACGGCTTTTTCTTTGCTAGTACTGACTTTTGAAAAAGGAAAGAGTGTAACTTTACATCTAGAATAAAAGGGTTTAAAGCTCTACAACAGGGGTGATCTTGCTCTCAACATAATCTCTGTACTGAGATTTCGAATGGTTAAACTGTTCAAGAAGGGTTGAGGTGTGTACGAAAGGGCACACCGATGGGGTTACATAATAGCGGTAACTGCTCCATTGATATTCAAGAGGGTACATGACCAAGTCGGCAGAAACAGGGTTCAAATGAATGTATCGGCTCGTATCTAGCAAATGTGATCGATCTTCGATCAATTCTGCTCCATATCGACCTTGAAACACATGTCCAGTTAGTTCATATTTTTTGTTGAAATACATTGCGTACGTTTCATTTAATTCTTTCATGAAATCTCCAGGTGGGGACTTGCTGCACAAAATTTGTAAGTGAGTATGGTTGGTCATGAGGCAATACGAGAAGAGCTCGACATCATGCTTTTTAACACAGTGACTTAAGATCTTTAAATAGCGGTGGAAATCCAAGTGGGAATAAAAAAGAGGTTCCCTGCGATTTCCGCGAGTAGTCACGTGATAAACAGCATCCGGGTACCAAATGCGAGGGGATCTAGGAATGTTTTTCACCTCCTTTCAATCGTATCTTAATTATAAGGGTTGAAAGTGAATCTGGGAAATGGGGACTGACCCCAAAATATTTATTTCCCCTGATGTTTTCAGGCAAAACTCCTATACAGGTTTTATAATGCAAACGGTTCGAAAGTTATCTTTTTAGAAAGGTATCTATTTTTAGCGAATAGCCCCTCTTAATAAATGTCGAACTTCGTCTTTTTAACAGACTTTCTATCATATTTCCTCGGAAATTATTAAAAAAGAGAATAGAGTATTCCTTTCTACATACAATAACCCCGTATTTTATAAAACGGAGGTATGTATGATGAATCAAGATCCAAATCAACAAAGCACGAATCCTCAATCCGGGAACAACAATCCTGAATTTAACCATCTAAACATGCAGACTGGACAAGTGCCGGCACAGATGAACCATGGCGGGCATGAGATGTTTGATGTTCATGAGATGTTAAGTGGTATTGTTGGAACATTAAACTTATATACACTTTGTAAAGGACATGTTCAGAATCCTGAGCTCAAAACGATGCTCAATCGTCATTATCAGCACATTACAAAAGAATATAACGCGTGTGTACAAGCTTTTCAGACAGGAAAAGATCCAGCAATGCGTACAGAATCTTACAAGATGGCTCAAGATAATGATTTTGTATATGGTTTGAAACCTGCGCAACCCGTTAAACCTATTCAAAGCGTTACAGAATTAAACGATCAATCTGTATCAACTCTAATTCTAGGAACATTAAAATCGAATGCTTCGCTAAGAGGAATGGCGACACTCGAAGTTACAAACCCTGTGCTAAGACGAGTATTAGCAGATGGGATTCCAAACTGGATCGAGATGGCTTACGAATTGTCTATCTGGCAGAATAAGAATCATTATTACCAAATTCCTCAACTAAACCAACAAGATATGACGAGCATGCTTGGTGCATACGCTCCATCCACTCAAGTACAGCCGCCAATTCAATAAAGATGATTTAACGAGTACCTAAAAGGTGCTCGTTTTTTACTTTTACACAAACTAAAACAGGGATATCATGAGAAGAAATAGAAAATTTCATAAAGTTGAAAGGACTCGACAACAAGAAATGAATTTGCCATAGTTATGAGTGGACTTATATGATGTACTGAAACTCTGGGGGGTTAAGGAAATGAAAAAGGGAACAGACTGGCGGTACCGTGTATCGAATAGAGAAGCCATAATGGGTACAGTGCTCGCCATTTTGAACTTTATCTGGTGGTATGCGTTCGCTTACGGCCTAGGCGGACGTCCTATTAAAGAATACACATACATACTTGGCTTTCCAGCTTGGTTTTTTTATAGCTGTATCGTAGGATTTGTTGTTTTTACTATTCTAGTTTGGATTATGGTGAAGTTTTTCTTTAAAGAGGTTCCGTTTGAACTTGATGAAACGAGCGAGAATGAGGAGGGAGATGTCCGATGAATTGGGATGTGATTCTTCCTTTAGCAATCTTTTTGATCTCAGTGTTCTTTGTAGGCATTTATACATCTCGGCACATTAAAAGCGGACCGTCATTTTTACAAGATTACTTTTTAGCAGGCAGAGAGCTGGGAGGTTTTGTGCTTGCGATGACAATGGTCGCAACATACGGAAGTGCGTCGAGTTTTATTGGTGGACCTGGCGCAGCCTATCAATTAGGTCTAGGTTGGGTGCTGCTCGCCATGGCGCAGCTTGTGACAGGGTATTTCACACTTGCTGTACTTGGTAAAAAGTTTGCCATCGTTGCACGAAAGATCAACGCCGTAACATTGATTGATTTTCTAAAAGCGCGTTATGAGAGCAAGTGGGTCGTTATTTTATCTGCACTAAGCATTGTTGTTTTCCTATTTTCTGCAATGGCCGCTCAATGGGTGGGCGGGGGACGGTTGATCGAATCGTTTACCGGTGTATCGTATACAACAGCGCTATTCATCTTCTCTGGCTCTGTTCTCGTGTATGTAATTGCAGGCGGCTTCCGAGCCGTTGTGATTACTGATGCGATACAAGGAGTCGTCATGGTAATCGGAACCGTCATCATATTGGCCGGTACGATTATCGCTGGTGGTGGCATCGAGAACATCATGAGCGAGTTAAGAGCGGAGAACCCGAACTTGATTACACCTTATGGGTCTGATCAATCGCTGACACCTCATTACGTATCATCGTTTTGGATCTTGGTTGGTGTTGGAGTCGTAGGCTTACCGCAAATTTCAGTGAGAGCGATGAGCTATAGAAATGCAAAAGCGATGCATCGAGCGATGATTATCGGAACGTTCGTTGTGGGGTTCATCATGCTAGGTATGCATCTAGCTGGTGTGTTCGGAAGAGTAGTGCTGCCAGGAATAGAAGTGCCGGATAAAGTTATGCCGCTTTTAGCACTCGAAGTATTGCCAGGGTGGTTAGCAGGTATCGTATTGGCAGCGCCTTTAGCTGCCGTGATGTCAACGGTTGACTCCGTGCTCTTACTCGTTAGTTCTGCAATTATTAAAGATGTGTACATCAATTACATCAAGCCAGATGCCGAAGAGAAATTTGTAAAAAAATTGAGCTTTGGAATAACGGCAGTTGTTGGACTAAGCGTATTCGCCATGGCGATCAACCCGCCTGACTTGTTGATCTGGCTGAATCTGTTTGCGTTCGGAGGACTAGAAGCCGCTTTTATATGGCCGATCGTATTGGGGTTATATTGGAAAAGAGGAAACGCAAATGGAGCGATCGCCTCTTTAATTGTTGGGGTAGGATCCTATATGTTCCTTCACCTTTACTATCCGAATCTATGGGGCATGCACACGGTAGTGCTGCCGATCATCCTATCCTTGATTGCCTACATTGTGGGGAGTTTCACAAAGGGGGTCAGACCCCATACAAATACATTCTAGAAGCCAATGTCCACACCTGGTGGACATTGGCTTCTTTCATTTTATTCTCTCTTTACACACCAACTACTTTACCGCAATAAAATACTAAAAAAACAATTTATAGTAATATCTTACTAAATACCCATTTACAGTGAATGGAGCGGGTGGTAATTTTATATCAGAATATAATTAGATAAGTGTGGAGCTGTGAAGGTTATTCTGTATGTGGGCGCTTGGATTAACTGAAGCTAGTAGCGCAACCGACCGCTTTCTTTATTGTTCTCTAAATAAAGGAAGGGGTATTTATTATGGAAATATCACGTAAAGAGAAATTTAGCACGAAGAAAAAGGCAGCTAAGAAATGGCCGAAGATTGTTTTAGCGACTACATTTGCACTTGGTGTAGGTACTACATCTGCGTATGCGGCAAACCCAAATCTTGCAAATGACTTATACAATAAGATCATGGAATATACGTACCAATCTGAGATCGAGACTGAGTTGAACAAAGAGAAGAATGACTTGCTTAAAAATGTAAATCTAGCAGTAAAAGGAATTGTTTCTGATGCCAAAAAGGATCTAGATTCTAACAAAGAAAAGATCATCCAAGACAAGAAAAAAGAGCTTGAAACGCACTATAAACAAGAACTAGCAGAAATTACGAAAAGAAAGAACGAAGCAGTAAATAAAAAAACCGAGAACATGAGCACTGATGCGACACGTTCTTCCGAGCAAAAGAAAGCAGACATCTCTTCAACCATTCAAAAAGAGATACAAGAGACTGACATAAATAAAAAATAGAAATTATTTCAAAGAGCGGAATCTTCATCTCCGCTCTTTTCCTTTTTCTGATATCCTAGAATATAGAAAATCTATGAACGGAGACAACACTATGAAAAAACTCTTTCTAGCGCTCGGTATACTCTTTGCTGTATACGCAACGGCCATGCTCATTCAAACGACCAACTTGGATATGGGACTTGCGGTTTTTTTCTTGTTAGGTACTCTTTTTCTCGTTCTTTTTCTCCGTTACAACTCAGCTATGAAACTATTTCAAACGTACAAAAAAACGACTCTTACTGTCTTAATCACAACCATTCTTTTTGCGGCAACGCTAGAAACTCTTATTCTCACATCTGCCAACACTGACCCAGAGAAGGTTTCTTCCAAGATAGATTCAATTCTCGTACTTGGTGGAGGAACGAAGAATAATCGACCAGGTGCTGTACTAAAAGGCCGGCTAGATCAAGCGCTTGCGTACGCTAAGGAACATCCAAACGTTACGTTCATCGTAAGCGGTGGTCTTGGCTTCGGTAAAACGACGAGTGAAGGATCTATCATGAAAAACTATCTCGTTGAAAATGGAATTGAACCAAGCCGGATTCAGATTGAGGAAAAAGCAACGAGTACATACGAAAATCTTTTATATACAAAAGAGATGATTGAACCAGACGATCAGCTGCTCATTGTAACGAGTGACTTCCATCTTTTTCGAACAAAGATGATCGCAAAGCGTGTTGGCATTGAGGCGGAGGGGCTTGGTTCGCCGTTAAGAATTTCTTCTGTTCCACAAGCGCACGTTAGAGAGTACATGGCCATCATAAAAAGTTACTTTACTGACAGATAGAGGGGGGCGGCTTCTATGAACAAAAATAAGTATCATTGCTGTGCGACGTGTGTCAATTTCAAGCCTGAAAAAACGAATCAAGGGATGCGCTATCACTGTGTGCGTCTCGGATTTGAAACGAAACCAGACTATCAGTTCAATTGTTGGGAGCCGAAACCACATGTGGTTGAGCTCATGAATAAGGAAAAAAAATTTTGGAATAAATTTACACAAATACCTTGCATTACAAGTTAGTGCCGCATATACTAATGGTATATCTTGTTATGCAAGGGATTCTTTTTTTACCTATAAACCTTGTAATACAAGATAGTGAAATGAGGTGTAGCACATGTCGAACACTCAAATGTTAAAAGGAATACTCGACGGCTGCCTTTTAGCCATCATTAACGAAGGAGAAGTGTATGGCTATGAGTTAGCTGAAAAGCTGGAATCATTCGGTTTTCAACAGACGAGTGAAGGAACGATCTATCCATTGCTCATACGCATGCAAAAAGAAGAACTTGTAACCACCACGTTAAAAAAATCAACGGCGGGGCCAAGACGGAAGTATTACTCACTTACCCCAAAAGGAGCGGCAGAGCTCCAATCATTTATTGAGAGATGGAATCAATTAAGCACTTCGGTCGATCACATTTTACAAAAGAGAGGAAGCGGAGAATGAATGCGCCCAAACATACGTTAACAGCTGAAAGTCAGGATTTTTTAGATAACCTAAGCCTTTACTTGTTTTCGAGTGGAAAAAAAGATGAAGAGGTGAAAGAGATCGTAGAAGAGTTGGAAGATCACCTGATTGAAGCGGAAAAGCGCGGAAAATCAGTCTCTCACATCATTGGCCATTCGCCAAAAGCTTATATGCAGCAGCTTTCAAACGAAATGTCATTTGATTTTAAATGGCTCTCTTACCTGCCGATCATTGTTCTCGGTGTCTTCGCTTATATTTTACTGGGAGATACGATCAGAGGGGGTGTGCAGTACACGCTGCTTCAAGGGATCGGTTATCCTGCTGTTTGTTTATTGCTGGTTCTTTTCTATTCACAGGTTTTTAAATTTTTAGCGAGCACAAAGCTATCTAAAACAAAGACGATCATTACCTATTTTATTTTGGGGAGTTTGCCGATTCTGTCCTTTTTAGGTCTTCTGTTTGCAAACGATGCGTATAAAACTCAGGTTGTTATAAAACTTGGTGCAACAGGAAACCTCATTGCAGCACTCGTTGCCGTCGCCATATTTATAGGGATATCCTTATGGAGTAAAACGTGGTTCACGATTGTTATTCCTATCTTGCTGTTTCTGCCTGAATTTTTAATTAGTCTGACATCACTTGATAAAGAAACAAAAGCGATTATGACGTTAAGTGTTTTATTTGTAACGTTTGCTGTCTATTACGCATTTACAATTAAAAAAGCAAAAAATGAGAGCTGAGTTTGAAAGATCAGCTCTTTTTTTGATTGGTTTAAGGTGTTCTGCTAGCAATAAAGAACCAAACAACGTACTTGCACTGAAAAAGCTTACAATGTTACATTGTGTAAGGCTTTACACAGCAAATAAGTGGAAATACTGTTGATAGATGAAGTGATTTTGAACAAAAGTGAGATCACTGATAGAGAAAGGAAATTTGATATGAATCTCCAACTTCCGATTGAAATAAAAGAAAAGCTGCAGCAAGATGCAGCGAAACGATTAGAAAATCTACCGAATGAATATAAAGAATTAATTGGGGAGCAGGGATATACAGCGCCTGACGCAGCATTGATTGAGGATGCGGTAATCGCACTTGCTCTCGGAAAAAATGTACTTTTAAAAGGACCGACGGGTTCAGGGAAAACAAAGCTTGCAGAGCTTCTTTCAAACGTGTTCGGACAACCTCTGCACCAAGTCAACGCCTCGGTCGATCTTGATGCAGAAGCGCTTCTAGGTCATAAGACGTTAAGCTATAGCGAGGGTAAACAGGAGATCGAGTTTATTCCTGGGCCAGTTACAAGAGCTGCAGCAAACGGCCATTTTCTTTATATAGATGAGATCAATATCGCAAAACCTGAAACGCTACCGATTCTAAACGGAATGCTCGATTACCGCCGTACGATTGCCAACCCGTTCACAGGTGAAGTGGTAAAAGCAGAGCCAGGTTTCAATGTCATCGCAGCGATCAACGAAGGGTACATCGGAACGGTACCTTTAAACGAAGCGTTGAAAAATCGTTTTGTCGTGATTGAAGTGCCTTACATTCAAGGTGATACGTTAAAAGAAATGCTAAAAAACCAATCTCAGCAAAAAGACGAAGAGGTACTATCCAAGTTTGTTCAGTTGTCGTCTGACTTGATCGGTCAAGCGAAAGCGGGTCATCTGTCTGAAGATGCAGCATCCATTCGTGCGTTGCTAGATGCGGCCGATCTCTCTGTTTATCTACCGGCGAAGCGTGCTATTCAGCGCGCTATCGCAGACAAGCTTGAAGATGCGCGCGAACGCGCCCTCGTTGCCAACGTAGCCGCAACTCTGTTCGCGTAAGCTGGGAAATGGGGTCAGACCCCATACAATTTATTTCCCACGACGATTTTGGAGGTTTTCCCTAGATGAAATTCCTAGTATTTGCGGATACGAAGATCGATTCTTTTGTTCACATGCAACTGATCGATCTTTCCCGCTCACTCTCAAAAATGGATAAAATGTACGTTTCGTTCTCGTACCACTCGTACCTCGAACGAAACAGCGGCATCACACACGTCAGCCAGTTCTGGAACCCGTACCCGCGCGATATTCAGCTAGAAGGCTGGAAATCGGATGTGTATTTACGCAGCTATGGAACTCAGTTTCACACGGACGACCACGTGATCTGGGATACTTTGCACAAGCTGAAATCCCATCCTCACCGGGAATTTCTTAAACAAGTCCTTCTTTTTGCAGAAGACTATCGATTAGAACAGATCTGTGTAAACGACCGTCCGGGGATGACGCATGCTTTTAAGCTCCGAAAAGAAACGTTTCAGGTTCACTACAACCGTGAGTACCGAAAACATATTCAGCAAAAGCGTACCCTTGATGCGCTTTTTTGCCATATCATTCTACTAGCGAACAAACGGTTTGTAGCCGTGCCACCAGAAACGCAAGAAGTCTATCAAGAACTGCGATCACTTTTAACAAAACTTACAACGGCAATATCGACTGAAGATATAGCGTCTATCATCAACGAAATGGCTGCTATCACGCAAAAACATACAAACGTAAACGATATGAAAACCGCATACCGCAGTTTCAGCGATCAATCGCAGCAAGCGGATAAAAACGGTGAGACCGATCAAAACTTTGACGACCTCACACGCAACAACGAAACGAAAACGAAGAAAACGATCACGAAAGATGAAGATTCAGACAAGGAAAAAGACGATAAAGAAAAAGAGTCTCATTCCTCTTGGCATGATGAAACATCTGACCCGCAGGATTCGTTTTTACAGATGGATCTTGATCAAGGGACAAACACGGATCTGTTAGGAGAAGGTGCGAGGGAAGCGGATAGTGGTGACGCGGTGTTCGGCTCGGTTCAAACGAGCGCTAAAAGTACAGAAAACAACGATTTTAACACCCAAAACGAGCATGAAGCCGAAACCGACAACAACCAAAATGGTTCTGACTCTGCAAACCACTTCCCGTACGGAGAAGTGAACAAAAACGTAACCGAGCATTTCTTGCCAGCGAAGCCTGCAACACTCGACGAAATCGCTCAGTATGACGAATACAACCAAGAGATCGCACCATTCGTTTCGCAACTGAAACAAAACTTTTTAAAAACGATGGAGCACAAACGAACAGCACCAAGAGAAGATCTGCACTTTGGAAGACTTGGAAAGAAGCTTACGAGACTCGTAACCGATAAGAACCCAAGGCTTTTCCGGAAAAAACAAGAATCTCAACAAGAACTCGACACGACGTTCACGCTCCTCGTTGACTGTTCGGCGTCCATGTTCAACAAGATGGAAGAGACGCAAAAAGGAATCGTACTTTTTCATGAAACGTTAAAAGCACTTAGGATCCCGCATTCTGTAGTTGGTTTTTGGGAAGATGCAGCAGACGCTTCAAGTAACGATCAGCCGAACTATTTTCATGAAGTGATCTCCTACCGCAACTCTCTGCATCAATCAGGAGCACCGATCATACAGCTCGAACCGCAAGAAGATAACCGTGACGGGTATGCGATCCAACGTATGGGAGAAGAGCTGGCAAAGCGACCAGAGCAGCAAAAGATTCTGCTTGTTTTCTCTGACGGTGAACCAGCGGCTTTTGATTATGAATCGCATGGCGTACTCGATACACACGAAGCGGTCACCCGAACAAGAAAGCTTGGGATCGAGACGATCGGCATGTTTATCGCAAACGGAGAGATCACAGAGGAAGAAGAGAAGTTGATGCAAAACATCTACGGACCGCAAAATGTAGTCGTGCCAAGTGCTTCCGAGCTTGTGGACTACTTAATGCCGGTACTTCGTAAGCTTCTTTTTAAATCGCTATAAAACGCCAAAACGCCTGGGGCAGCTCACCCCGAGGCGTTTTTTATGTATGTATCAATACTCCAATAGCTTCAGCCAAGCAAAGATTACTCCAACAAACCCTGTGTAGCTAAAGATCCTAACAGACCATTCAGGTAAAGTCGTCCGAAGCAGGCTTGAAAATATGCCGACCACAACGATCGCGGCAAGTAAGATGTAAATGGAAATAATATCGAACGGAATACGAAAAGACAGCCATTGTTCCATCGCCAAACCTCCCTAGTAAGGTTAATATCGGTCAAAATACCTATACATTAAGAACAATTCATGAAAAAGCCGAATTTTTTATGTGTTCGGAAACCAGGATATGAAGGAATACATCGGGCACCGCATACAGGGCAAACGCATATAGTATGAGTAATTCAGGTGTTAGGAGTGAATGATGTGAATCAACGTGTAGTAGACGTCATTTTAGCAGAAGCAGAAGAAGAATATTTAGCAAATAATAAAGATGGTACCACGTTTGCTGCAGAACTCGCCTTACTCGCCTCAACGCTTGTGACAGCGGGGGATTTTTTAGCAACGTTCAGTGCAGCGATTGCTCTTAGACAAGTGTACATCGATCAAGCAAACGATCTAAAAGACCAGCAAGAACAAGAAGCTCAGATGAAAGACATTCAAGATCAGATCACTGCGCTAAAAAATGAGATTAAAATGCTGAGGGGAAGAAAGTAAACAGTCTTCCCCTTCGCTATTACTTAAGAAATCAATCATACTCTTTCTTTTTCCACTCATCTTCAGGCATCTCGAACTCATCGCTCGAAAATCGTTCTTCTTTAAACGGATCTCCATACATATGAAAGCCGTTCTGCTCCCAAAAGCCTGGCTGATCCTCTTCTAAGAACTCGAACTTGCGAATCCATTTTGCACTTTTCCAAAAATAAAGGTGGGGGACAATGAGACGCAGCGGAAATCCGTGCTTTTCTGTTAATGGCTTGCCATCAAACGAGTGTGCGAGAATAACATCGTCTCGCAACAGATCTTGCAGCGGAACATTCGTCGTATAATCATAATCGGCGTGGACCATCACATATTTTGCTTTAGGATCCACATTAAAATGCTTTAAAAAGTCCGTGAATTTAACACCTTCAAACGCATTGTCGAACCGTGACCATCTCGTCACACAATGAATATCACGGACTACTGTCGTTTGAGGCATCTTCATGATGTCTTCAAAACTAAATTCGACACGTTTTCCTACGAGTCCTTCTACAGATAACGACCATTTTTTCATATCGTAAAGGGGAACTTCTCCTTCATGAAGGATGGGAAACTTTTTTGTTTCAACCTGCCCAGGAGGCAAGCGATTCTCTAGCTTTTCATCCACTTTGGGGACGCGCATCTTTTTAATGCGGTCCGCTTTGTTAAGGTCCATACTTGAACATCCTTTCTTTGCTGGTAAAAAAGTTAATACTGCTTTTCTAGATGCTTTTGGATGCGGTTGATTTCCGCTCTAGGTTGCTCGCTTTCCGCGGGGTGTGCGGTGAGCCTCTTAGCGCTATGCGCTGTTAAGAGTCTCACCTGTCTAGCTACAGTGGCTAACCCCTCGAGGTCAAAAGTCAAACGGTCATGAAGGCAAACAAACGCCTTCTTAGCCCGTTCGTCTTTTGCTTGTCGGGGCTGGACGAGCCACTTTCACTTTTGGGACTGTCCCACTGATCCCGCAGGAGTCTCACACCTTGCGCTCCAATCAACTATCTATGAAGTTATTGATAGAGCAGCACCCGAACAAAAAACGCCCTCTTTTAATAAAAAAGAGGACGAGTGGTTGTGTTCACATCCTCTTATCTTTCAGTCTGTAAAACTGTTAGATGTAGCACCGTGCCTAACAAAAAAGGTGGTTGCCGGGCTTCATAGGGCTAAATCCCTCCGCCTGCTCGAAATAAGAGACCGAATAATCGGCTTAAAAACGATATGTAAGTTAGAACTATTATACAGTCAGGACATGAAAAATCAACTCAAAAGGAGATCAGCTACAAAAGACATCTCACGAGAAATGCCAAGATACAGAACGACCACTCCAAAAAGCGCCGTGCTGATCAAGAAAAAGTATACGATTTTTTCTTCCGCTTCTTTTTCACTCTGCCTTTTTTCTGATTCGGTCGACTCACTCTTACCAGAGCCTTGAGACGTTTTTTTCTTTTGCTTACTCTTCCCAAACCCAAACATAGCTGACCCCTCCGCTTCTTACAAATGTTTCTGTTAACAGTTTTTCATGAAAGCTGTTTTCGTATTCATAGTTGTTTTAGATAGTAGTTGATCTCCGCTTCAGGTTGCTCGCTTTCCGCGGGGCAGGCGGTGAGCCACATTTGTTCGTTTCACTCTTAAGTGTCTCACCTGCCAGCCTGTCCCGCAGGAGTCTCTCACCTTACACTCTAATCAACTTCTCAAAGAAGCGAATGAACAAAAAGATTGTTAAAATGCATTAATTTCACAGAAAATACCGTTCATGCAGGAGGAAATATTAACAAATGCAATATAGTTGTATGTGTGGAAGGCAGTCGTGAATAGCACCTATGAGAAAGCGAAAATAAAAAGCCTCCAGAAGTCATAAACACTAACTTCCAGAGGCTATGGAGCATTTTTTTATGAGCTTGTTCTAAAAGATTGTCGCTTTTGCTTTTCATCCTAGACTGTTTGATTGGAGCGGAAATCAAACACTTTCAAGAACAAACAAATTCACTAAATGGGTTTTTAAAATTATTGCTGAACAGCCGCAGCTGCATTTACACGTCCGTTTTGGAACTGGCTGCCTGTTCCAGCTACAGGATCAGCTGTGTTTTCAAGCGCTGCACGGATTTGAGAAGCACTCTTCCCTTGAGCCGCAAGAAGTCCTGCTACCCCTGCAACAACTGGTGACGCCATAGACGTTCCTGAGAAGCTCGCATACTGGTTATTTGGTGTTGTGGAATAGATGTTAACACCTGGCGCTGCGATATCCACCCACGTACCGAAGTTAGAGAATGAAGCTTTACGGTCGTTTTGATCAGTAGCTGCAACCGCGATCGCGTTCGGATAATAAGCAGGGTAGCTAGGAGAAGATACACCCTCATTTCCTGCAGCAGCAATCACTACAGATCCTTTGCCCCACGCATAATCAACGGCAGATTGAAGCGTTTGTGTGCCGCCCGCTCCACCAAGACTTAGATTGATAACTTGTGCGCCTTGATCAGCTGCGTAACGAATGCCTTGAGCTACGTCATCTAAAGATCCGCTTCCGTTCGCATCAAGAACACGAACCGCTAGAATAGAAGCTTTCGGAGCGAGACCTGCGATTCCCACACCGTTATTTGTGTTCGCAGCCGCGATACCAGCAACGTGTGTACCATGCTCGTTCTCGTCCAATGGATCGTTATCGTCATCTACATAGTCGGCACCTTTAATGACTTTTCCAGCAAGATCTGGGTGGTTATAGTCAACGCCTGTGTCAATTACAGCAATTTTTACAGAGGAAGAGCTCTGCGTTGTATCCCAAGCTTGCTCAGCTCCTACTTTTTGTGGCGCGTATTGCTGACTTTGATAAGCAGGATCGTTAGGTACATAGCTTGCATGGAACGTTAAATTAGGTTCCACATACTCAACAGAGTCAAGATTTTCATAGTTCTTGATCGCATCTGCCACACTGCCATCTACTTTCACGACTGTAAAATCTTTCGTAACTTCAACTACTTTACCGCCAAGTTGTGAAACTTTGTTTTTGGTATTAGCTGCTGCTGAAACAGAATCTTTAAAATGAACAATAATTTCTTGTGAAGCTGCCTTCGTTGCAGCAGGTGCAAAAGAAGCTTTAGACACCTCAGAATTTGCAGCAGATGCTGGCAATGCTAATGACACCAGTAGTGGTAATGTTGCGACAGTTGCCACGAAACGCTTTAACATAAAAATCACTCCTCTGTTGTAATTACCAAGCAAGCTTGGTTCCGATGGTAAGGAATTCAACAATTTTCAACAAAACCCTTTAATGCTATTCGAAAATAATGATTATTTACCAAAAGACTACAATTACAGAGAAGATATTACTAGAAGTGCCACTAGGTTCACATGACCTATTCATTATCTTAAAATATAAAGTGGGTAGGTGATAAGACTCAAATTCGACAAAAAGCGCATTCCGTTTTATCTCTATAATCAGAAACATAGGACAACTTTTAAGAATGGTGTAAGGTAAAAGGGAAAGAAAAAAAAGAAAATTTTTTATTTGAGGAGGAGGAATAAAGGTGGCACGTTTACCAGAAGTAGATGTTGAAGGAACACCCTTTAAGAAAACCCTTGCGAACGCACCAGGCATTCTAGATGCTTTTCAGCAGATGGATAAAGCGCTGAACGACATACTAGAGGCTGAACTCATGGAATTGCTCCGCTTACGAGCGGCCTCAAACAACGGGTGTGAGTACTGACAAAGCATGGATTACGGGACTCTGGATGAGTCCTCTAGACAAGCGGCTATGAAAAAAGCAAACAGCGCAGAGTTATCAGCACGTGAAAAGCTAGCTCTCGAACTCGCTGATTACATCATGGCGTATCACGGACAACTGCCAGATGAACTATACAATCAACTGAAGCAACATTTTTCAAAAGAAGAGATCATTGCGCTATTCTTCCAGATCGGAAGCAAAAACGGAGCCAACTGGTTCATTATCGCGATGGGAATACTAAACGAGTAAAAAATAAAACGTCCAGATCACACATGCGATCTGGACGTTGTTTTATGTATTGACGAAATCTAGAGACATATTTTGACGAAACTTTTTAATGGAAAAAAACGTATAGAAAAGGTAGAAGAGGGGGTTGAAGATGAATATGTATGAAGGTCGACCAAAACTTAAGATACCAAGAACATGGTTAGAAAACTTTTTAGATATTACGTCAATCGCCTTACTTGTCTTGGGAACCGTGAGCTTGATCTCAGAGTGGGCCGCTATACCAGACACCGTACCTACTCACTTTAACGCAGCTGGAGAACCAGATGGATGGGGAAATAAGAGCAATCTTTGGATTTTAATCGTGATGGGAGCGGTGACATGGTTACTGCTTACCGTCCTAGAAAAATACCCGCACATCTACAATTATTTTAACTTAACAGAAGAAAACGTCGAGAGACAATACAATAACGCGCGCATCATGATCAATGTAATGAAAAATGAAATCTTGATCTTCTTCGTCTATATGACGTGGGCATGCTCGAAAGTTGCAAAAGGAGATAGCGAGGGTTTGAGTGTGTGGGTACTTCCCATTTTTGTGATAGGAATCACCGGCTCGATCGCATTTTTCATCGTCAGATCAATTAAATGGAAGTAAAGAAGAGGACGAACTTCATTTAGAGAAGTAGCGTCCTCTTTTTTGCTACAGAATATCTTTTCCTAGAGGACATAATCACCGTTTGTGTGCCTGGGAAGGATATTTATAAATCATAATTCGGTAATGTGAATTAATTTCACGGATAGGCACCATAATTTCACGGTAAATCATTTTATTTTCACGGATAAAAATTTTTATCGAATTTTCGACTCATACCGACAACAGAAATCAAAAATAGAGCAGCTCATAGCTTTGATGAGCTGCTCGCATTTTTGTTTACTGATCTTGATGGTTGTGTGCACGCGCTTCATCAGGACCTTCCATCTTAGTTGCGCCAGAATATTTTAAGTCTTGGTCACGGTCAGATTCAACGCGGCCAGACTCACGCAACTTCTTTTCCTGTCTGTCTTTTCCCATAGTGAAAACCCTCCAATCACATCAGATTTTCATTAGTATGAGAACTAAC
This sequence comes from Fictibacillus norfolkensis, assembly GCF_014836645.1. Classification (GTDB taxonomy): domain Bacteria; phylum Bacillota; class Bacilli; order Bacillales; family Fictibacillaceae; genus Fictibacillus; species Fictibacillus norfolkensis. The sequence goes on along the minus strand of NZ_JACSQM010000005.1, from coordinate 170,328 downwards.
AGAAACTTTTATGTAAAACCTGAAAATATCCCTAAAAAGCCTACCCGAACGTTTAGCTTTTAGAGAAAAGGGAATCCCCTTACTACGAAAAAAATTAATCGAGGAGGACTTAAAATGGTACAAAGTGTAAACACTACAAACGGATATGAAAACGGCATGTATCCTGAAGATGCTTACGGTACAGCGCAACGAGAGAGAGTGGCAGATCCGCAAAAAAGCAAGCTACTAACAGGAATCGTAATTGGCGGTATCGTTGGTGGGGCACTTGCCTTGATTGATTATAATACGCGTTCAAAAGTGAAGAACACAGCGGTAGGGTTCAAGGATAGTTCAAGCAAAATGATTACAGAGGTCAAGCAAAATCCGGGTGAAGTGAAGGATCAGATGATCAGCCAGTTCAAAACGGCCAGCACCACCTTAAAAGATGCGATCAATGACGCGCAAACACTTTACGAGCGTCTCAATAAAGACGTATTCGGCAACATTAACACAATAAAAGAAATCTCAAATGATGTGCTGTCGACAGCAAAAGATACAAAAGGCGAGCTGGGCAATATCGGTTCAAAATTAAAAGAAGCAGGATCTGAAATTGCAGAAAATCCGATTGGAAACGATAAGCTGAACGACTATTCTACTGGATCGGCACAAGAAACGACATACACAAGGGAAAATGATTCAAACGTCGTTTCAGTCGGAGTAACTTCACAAAACAATCGAAAAAACTTATAAAGTAAACGAAAAAAACCGCTCTCTGTGTCGATACAGAGAGCGGTTTTTGTTTGTCAGTTTAAATTTTAGTTTCTATATAATAAGTTCTAGCTATTTATGATTTGTCTAATATCGTTCAAACGTACAACTTGCTTCGCATCTTCAAAGTGCTCTGAATAGTTTTCTGTTACGGAAAAGTCCACAACAGCGGTGTTGGTCAACAATGAAGTAATTTCTCCTTTTAAGCCGTCGAATGTTTCAATAATATCACCGATTTTAAATTCCATGCCTTTTCCTCCAACGTAATTAATGTTTGTACTATTTTACCATAATTGTGACTAATTTTCCTTTTATTTTTAAAAACTTCTATTTGTTAAGTATTATAGCGAAAGCATAAGAGCATTTCCATAAAAGCGCTTTTATGTAACGCTTCCAAATTTCACTAACTATCACCAAATTTTTTAAGAAAATGAAGGTTATCCAACAGTTATCCACAACAATAGAAAATTAAGCTCTCAGTAAAGTGAAGCTATCCACTGATTTATCCACATTATCCACATTGTCCACAGAAAGAAAAATCCGTCCTCTGAACTACTGCATCAGAAGACGAATTTTTGCGGTCGCTTTTTGTAGAGTCTTTTCTAAGAAGTTGGTTCTTATAATTCGATACCGCTCACTTCACGATCAACAATACGCGCACCTTTTTTGCTCGTATAGTTTCCGCCAGAAGAAGTGAAGATGTTTTGTGCGATTACCGTGTCCATCGCTGCATTTACAGCTGCAGGATCAACCGGTTCGATCGGAGCATCCAGACGGATGGTTACCGTTTTGTTCTCTTGGTTAAGAAACTGCAATTCAAGCACTTTGGCCATTGAAATCCCTCCTTTCTTCTATATTTTCCTCGCCTCTACTCTTAAGAGTGAATCGCGAAGGAATCGTTTCGCTTAATCATCACAAGCGGATACACTTGAAGTCCTGATAATGCGTTTGCTACCGCATAAAGCTGGTCAGGTGTCGAAGTCGTTTTAACATGAGCGAAGTTCTTATACTTCACCACCGGCTTGTTGTCTGCATCCAAACCACCATCAAGCTCCAAACGCATTGCTGAATCAATCAAAGCTGCTGTCGCCATGTGCCTCACCTCCTTTCACATCATAAGTTCCAGAAAGAAGTGAAAAGGAGGCATGGTGCTAAAAATTTTTTAGAAATGGCTAGAGAGTTGTTCAGAACCTACATTGTGCGGATGGAAAATCATTGAGGAAAGTTGGGTACTTTCTAACTAAAGATGTTGCTCTCAAGTGTTTTAACAACATTGAAGTTGATTGAAGTGGAAGGTGCGAGACTCCTGCGGGACAAGCGGTCAGGTGAGACACTTAAGGGCGCAAAGCGGCAAGTGGCTCACCGCCTGCCCCGCGGAAAGCGAGCAACCTGGAACGGAAATCAACAACCCTCAAACCGACAAAGCCAAACACAATTGTTCTACCCACAACACTTATCCACAATTTTTAAAATTTTCCTCAAAACCGACACTAAAATTTCTCGAAATCCAGCATTTCACACAAAAAATCTATCAATTTCCGTGATTCTGCACACACATTGTGGATAACTATTCAAAAGTTAACAGGCAACTTTTGCCGTTTTGCATCGTTTACCATACAACTTTCCAACAGTTGCACTTTGTTTTACAAAACTCCTCCAAATTATAGTGAAGATACCGCGGAATTCCTCGAATGTGCGCACATTCCAAAAGGAACGATTTCCATGAAAAACACACCGTTTGAAGAAGTTGCTGCAATGTTCGAACCACTCATCAAATCCCAGATTAAACGCTACCATCTCACAAACCATTTCGATCAATACTATCAAGCTGGTTTACTCGGACTCTGGAAAGCTTATGAAACGTACAACCCGGAAAAAGGGCAGTTCTCCTCGTTCGCCTTCACCCATGTTCGCGGCCGTATTTTACAAGAGTTGCGAAACGAGATGAAGAGGCAGGAGACAGAAGTTACTCACGATCCGCATAATTCGTTAAGTTTTCAACTGCTATCCCATCAAGACCATATTCCTTTTTTGGAAGACGAAACATTGAACCTCTATCTGATGCATCTCACAGAAAATCAGCAGCGGTGGGTCGTGCATCGCGTCTTTCAAATGAACACGGAAGCAGAGATTGCAAAAACGTTTGGGGTCACGCTTTATGCGGTGAAGTCATGGAGAAAAGCAGCTATAAAAAAGCTTCGTACAGTTTTAAATACCCAATAAAATCAAACTTTCTTACTATGTGATTTGATGGATATAATTCTAAAATTAGGGTATAGTAGAAAACTGTGGGCGAAAAAATTCCTTTTTTACCCATAATAGCCAATAGAGAAATAAGCTGCTATTTTTTTAGAATAACAGTGTAATAAGTTGGTAGAACAAAGCTTATATATTTATTAAGAGGGGGACAACCAAACGATGGAAACACAAGTTAATCAGAGTACTGGAAACAAGAAACGACCGTTGATCATTGGGCTAGCTATTATTGCAGTTCTTGCAATCGGGGCAACTGCTTATGCGATGTTCGTTGATCTATCTCCGCGTGAATTGTATTTAAAATCCGAAATGAACACATTTAAAGCACTGAACGAATCTTTTGAAGACAGCTTTGGAGATGCGCTAGCACTATCTGAAAAGCAGATGGAAGAAGCGTATAAGTCTGAAGCGAGCGTTGGGGTAGATGTTGACCCAGCGATGTTTGGAGCAGGTGGAATGGAAGCTGCTTTGATCGGTTCTGTTCTACAAAACAGCGAATTCAAGGTAACAACACAGCATGATCCAAAGAAAGAAGAAGGATCTGTTGGAATGGCTTTAAGAATGAACGATGCAGATTTAATGAATGCTGAGTTTTATCAAAACAACAAACAAACGGCTGTAAACGTACCTGCAGCTTACGATAAGAACGTTTACTTCGAAAACACCAAGTTCGGTGACGTGATGCGTAAGTTCGATCCAGCTTACCAAGGTATGGAAAAGCTTGAAAACTTCTTTAAAGCAGTGGATGGCGACCTAAGTGAAGACGCTCGTGATGAAGCGTTTGAAGAGTTTGCAAAAGTGTACGCGGACAGCGTGAAAGATGAAAACGTAAAACTAAAAGACGATGTTGATTTTAAAGGAGAGAAGCTTCGCGAGTTAACAGTTTCTCTTTCTGAAAAAGAAACAAAAACAATGCTTGTAAACTTTGTTGAAAAAATCGAAAAAGACGATGAGATCCTAGACGCAATCGCTGAACAATCAGCATTGCAAGGCGGACTTCAAACAGGCATGGTGGCACCAACTAGCAGCATGAGCAAGGCAGATGCGAAGAAAGAAATTAAGACACTTCTTGCTGATGCGAAAAAAGCGATCAAAGATGACTTGCAAGTTCCTGGTGGAATGAAGCAAGTGGTTATCATCGATGGCGATGATAAAGTAGTAAGCCGTAACGTAACAATGAAGATTGGTGCGAACGGTGAAGAAGCGATTCCGATGAACTACAAGTCTGAAAGCTGGACGAAGGGCGACGTAACGAACTCTTCTTGGGTTCTTAACGCAGGTCCTGAAGGTGAAACATTGCTTGTTGATGTGAAGATGGAAAGCGAACCAAAAGGGAAAGACGGTAAGAAGCGCGACATTAAAGCGAAATTCGAAATGACTGAAAACGGTACAACAGAAGGTATCGGTTTCCAAATTAAAGGTGAAGGTACAGATAAGAAGTCTAAATGGACGGCTAATCTTGTTCCTGCTGGCGATTCTCCAATGGAACTACCAGACATGACACTTGAGCTTGAGCACACGGGTGACCAAAACCTTGATAAAGACTTTGCAAACCACGATTACAAAGTAACACTAGTTGGTAACGACGCTACAATGGGCGATATCAACGTTGGATTAAACATCAAAACAAAAACAACGTTCGGCGATAAACTGAAATTCCCTGAGCTTTCAGAAGGAAAAGCAGTAAACGTTGCTGAGATGAGTGACGCTGAAATGATGACGATGATGTCAGACATTCAACGCAACATCGAGCAATTTATCGGTGAAAACGCTCAAATGTTCCAATAGAATGATTATAAGAAGGACAGAGATAACTTAAAACAAAGTTGATCTTTGTCCTTTTTTTCTAACTTAATAGGGTATATATAGCATGTAGGCTGCGTCCGTATTGTCGAGGATTGTAGACTCGTGGATAAACGGCCGAAACTTTTGGATAAAGAGCTAAAACTTCTGGATAAACAGGCGAAACTCGTGGATAAATAGCCAAAACTTCTGGAATCAACCAGTCCAATGCCCCTACAGGTATAGGTTCTAAGCCGTTTTCAGCTCCGAACCTACACCAAATTTTTAAGTGAAAGGAACGACACTATGAGGCAAACGCTACTCATTGCCCATCTAACGGTAAAATGCTGGATAAAGCAGCCTTTTCCTTTGATTGCTATGATGCTGTTTCCAATCCTGTTACTTGGAATCACGTATCTCGGGCTAAAACCACTTCTTGAAGAAAAGCAGTGGGTAGAGCCTTTTGCCGTAGCGATCGTAGATGAAGATAACACGTTTGAAACCAAATTGCTCATGAAGCAGTATGAGAACTCAGAAGAACTAAAAAACGTATTAACCTTTGAAAAAACAGATGCAGAAACCGCAAGTGAAAAGCTGGCTAGCAACGAGATCGCGGGCATGGTGATCGTGCCTGATGGGTTTACTAAAGGGATACGCAAAGGCAAAAATATTCCCGTAACCGTCATCGGGAACCCTGAACGGCCTTTTCAAGCAAAACTCCTTCAGCAAGTGATGGTATCGAACGCCAACTTAATCTCTTCTGCACAAAGTGGAGCGAACGCAGCTTTTCATTATTTGCGAAAAATGGACTTAAGTTCTGAAGAATTCCGGGCATACCGCGACACGGTTATCACGGATTTTACACTGCAAGCACTGAACCGAAACAAGATCTACGAAACAGAAACGCTAAGTGCGCTCGGCGGAGTCACAACAATCGACTATTACAGCTTATCTGGTGTGTTGATCCTGTTAATCGTTGGCGGATTGTTTGGTATGAGTTTGACCGCAAGAAATGAACAAACCGCACTGCGCGAAAGATTAAGTCTACAAGGGGTAAGGTCTGGCGTATTCTTCTTTAGCAATGTTATTTCCGTTTTCCTACTGCTCGTCATCCAAAGCGTTGTTTTGACTCTACTATTTTATGCGTTAACAAAAACGTGGAGCATCACAGCGACATTCATACTTTTAGCATACTGCCTAAGCATCGCATCCCTATTCGCGCTTTGTCAGGAGCTTTTTGTTCGGAACGCAGCAAAATGGGGAGCGGGAATCATCCTTGCAATGGGACTCGTTGCTACAAGCGGAAGTGTTCTGCCACTATCGTATCTTCCGGAAATGTGGCGCAGCGTAAGTATGCTTAACATCGTGCATCACGCACATAGCGGAATGATTGAAACACTATTTGTGGGGAACGAAACATGGATGTCTGTTCTTCTATTGCTAAGCTTTTCAATCACCATTTGGGCAGTGAGTTTGCTGCTTATCACGATAAAGAAGAGGTTGCCATGGTCTGGACAATTGCCATTACACGTATAAAATTATTGCTTCAAAGTCCGTGGAGCTGGCTGGGACTCATCGTTCCGGTTCTCGTGCTGATTTTTTTAGATTTGTCCGTGGAAAAAACAAGTGATACGACCAAGATTCCTGTTGTGATCGTGGACGAGGACGAAACGGAATACTCGAAATTGGTCATAGAACGAGTGATTAAAAATCCAGCGGTTGCGGTAAATGTTCGTAATGAAGAGGATGCGAGAAATCAGATTGAGACGCAAAAAGCGGCCATCGGTTTCTTTATACCTGAAGGATTTATGGAAAGCATACAGAAAAATGATGAAGATGAGCTAGTGACGATGTGGCTCTCGTCGGGTTCGATTTCTCATGGGTTGGTGCGTGAGATTTTTGCAAGTGAAGTGAAGCGGCTATCGAGTAATTCTTATGGCGCCAATACGGTATTAAAAACATACGGAAAAAGTGAGAAATTGGATGCTGGGGAACAGGCTAAGGTTTGGAAAGATGCTTGGGCCTATAGCGATAAGCATTGGGAGCCAAAACCTCTCATGACAGTTGACTATAAAGTTGGGGTAACGAGAGAATCATCGGTAGAGGCGGATAGCAGTGCCGCTTCGATCTATGTTCCAGGAATGCTCGTACTTCTCATGTTGTTCAGTTTCTTATATAACAGCTGGCCGATTAAAGACCGTGATTCTGGTATGCGGTCGAGAGTGCCTTACGCTGCCGGCCGATTTTCAACTTACTGGTTCGGAAACGCACTAGGCGTGTTACTTTTACAGCTATTCATGCTCATCTTATTGATTGGTTTTGGCTGGTGGAGAGAGGCGTTAAAGTTGAACGGGGCAACGATTTTTGGTTTGATCGGTTACGTCTTATTTCTTAACGCGCTATCTCTTCTGTTTGCATATTTCGTGCAAAGCAACCGCACATGGCAAGCGATCACACTCTTTGTCGTATTGTGCACATCGCTTCTAAGCGGAACTTTCTTCCCGAGCGATGAGCTATCAAGCTTTTTACAACGTGCTGCAGAATGGACGCCGCAATATTGGATCGTATCATCTTTAAACCAAGAAACGCTTATGATTCCATTCATATTTGTGGGTCTAAGTATCATTTTATACGTACTTTCAACCTTAAAGGCAGGTGACAACGCTTGATTGCAGCAGAAAATTTGAAAAAGAAGTTTGGTAGAAAAGAAGTATTAAAAGAAATGAACTTCTTTATTGAAAAAGGAGAAACCGTCGGCGTTGTTGGCCCGAACGGTGCAGGTAAATCAACGCTTTTGAGAATCCTCGCGACCCTTATGAAAGGGTCTGGCGGATCGATTCAGATCGATGGGCTTGATGTAAGAAAAGAACAAAAGAGAATTCGACAGAAAATCGGTTACGTACCGCAAGAAATCGCTGTGTATCATGAACTGACAACGCGCGAAAACTTACGATTTTTTAGCAAGTTAGCGAGAGGATCGTCAGAAGAAAGATGGATGCAGCGCTGCGAGGAGTGGCGACTTGCTGAGCACCTCGATAAAAAAGTGAAGCATCTGTCTGGTGGTAACCAGAGAAAGCTGAACATCTTGATCGCCATGCTACATGATCCCGATCTTTTAATTCTAGATGAACCAACCGTCGGAATTGATATATCTGCAAAGCAAGAGATTGTAAATGATTTGCGCCAGCTGGGGAGAGAAGGGAAAACGATCCTCTATTCCAGTCATGACGCCCAAGAGCTAGAAACATTATGTACTTCTTTTCTAATTTTAAAAGAGGGGGAACTGCTTTTTTATGGATCAAAACAAAAAGTGCGACAGTTCGGTTCCGTTGCACAATCGGAAAACTTCGCGGAAACGCTGGGAGAGATTGTTGGATGAAGTCTGCTATTATAGTAGGCTTCTTTTTTTATCCTGAATATTCCAATCAAAGAAGAAGCGTGCTAATATAAATATGTGAATAATTTCACATAAGGGGTGGTTTTTTTGTCAGGAAATCTTTCAAGGAAAATTGATTCAGCACTTTTCTCAGCTTTTTTACTACCCGGTTTGCTAAGTTTTTATTTTATTTATGATTATGGCTTCTCTGAAGATTTGTTTATCTTGTTGATAATATTATTCTTTACTTTGGTGGGAAACTTTTTTTATGCAATACCTGTTTCAATTCTGATTGATTGGATTACAAAAAGTATTCGTAGATCTCAATTTTTCATCTCAGGTTTTTTACATATTTTCTTTGGCTTCATTACCATCTTTATTATTGAAAGGTTAAACTTTTTTGCTATTACATGTGCCGTTCTTTTTTTCTTATCGGAAGAATGGCAAAAGCGAAAAAAGAATCCGTTTAATTGGATAATAGTGATAAAAAATGGTGTTGTTCTAGTTGGAATTGTGACCCTTGCTGTTTATTCTTCTTTTTTATTGGAAAAGTGGATGGAAAAAGAAACCTATGAATATTATCTTATTCCAGCTAATTACGAGGGTGAAGTAACGGTAATATATAACATAAAGGAAGAGCCAGTAGCGAAAAAGATGGGAAAGTATAACGTGATACAAGTAAACGATCATGGTTATGCTCTTACTTCGTTACGTCAAGCAGAGGGAACGATTAAAAATAAATATTATTTTGTAGATAAAAATGGTGAAAAGGTAAAGATTGATGAGAAGTGTGTTCACATCGGTAGTTCAGGTTCTATTTCAAATGATGAACAGGAGTTCCATTTTTTAAATCTTACGGTTAAAAAGAACGGATGTACAGATGATTTTTATATAAATGGAAATATGTATGGAGAGAATCATAGTCTTGAAATAGAAGAAATCCTGCAGCGAGAAGGCCTTGGGGATTTTGGATATTAAAGGAAAAAATAAATATTCTAGCACAATACTAAATTCGACAAGATTTTACAAGAAGACCAAATTCCTATTTTCCGTAACCGAAGCGTAAAACACAAGTCCTATTATTTATTGTAGGATAATAATAGATTACTTGGAAAATCAAAGGAGTTTGGGATAAATAATGAAAAAATGGATAGTTACATCAGTTTTAGGTGCTAGTTTATTATTGTCGCCATTACAGGCGTTTGCAAATATTGGAGATCAAACGCTTCGTCCTACTATGACACACTCAGATGTAAAAACACTTCAAACAATATTGCGAGATAAAGGATATTTTACATATAGCGGATCAGCAACGACATACTTTGGATCATATACAAAGAGTGCGGTAATGAGCTTTCAGCGTGCAAAAGGTTTAACGGCTGATGGGATTGCGGGTCGTAACACATTTAATAAACTTGGAGTCTATAACGTTAATAACACATATCTAGTAGACTATGCAAAACGTTTTCAAGGCACGCCATACAAATGGGGCGGTACAACAACAGCTGGGTTTGACTGTTCAGGTTATATCAATTACGTTTTCAAGAACTCTCACAATATCGTTTTGCCACGAACAGCGAAAGAAATGTGGAGCAATACTGGGTATAGAGTATCAGCTCAAAGTGTAGGAGATCTCGTATTCTTCTCGACGACTGATTCTGGTGCTTCACACTTGGGTATCTATATCGGAAACGGAAAGTTCATCCATGCTGGATCTTCAACAGGTGTTACCATTTCAGATATGAGCAACAGCTACTGGAAGCCGCGTTACTTAGGAACAAAGCGTCTATAATAAAGAAAAAGGAGTCCGATGGGGACTCCTTTTTTTCTACCCTAGAACAAGATTCTTGCCCAAGGATCGCAGCAATGATGTTGCTTTTTCTTAGCTTTTTTGAACTTTTTGCACTTCAACACTTCGTAGCTAGAAGATGAAGATGAAGATGAAGAAGAGGACGAAGAAGATGAAGAGGATGAAGAAGAAGATTCTTCACAAACCCATTCTACTTTCTTGTAACACTTCTCAACTTTTTCATGCTTCTCGTGCTTCTCATGTTTGCAGTGGTCGTAATTTCCACACTTGTTACACATTAATTGTTTCACCTCACAAATTGATACCGACTTCCAATTGGTTTCGGTTTCTGTATATCATATGTAGAAGAAGACAAGTTGCTTAGACGAATGATGGGGTTTAGTAGAAATGGGGGTCTGACCCCATACAATTACAGATCCCTTCAATTTGTTCTTTCCAGGAAAACACGGAAGTAAATCAGATACAAATACAGATCAAAAAAATCCACACTGCAACCGCAGCGTGGATTTTACTTTACTTCGTAGGTTCTTGTATGAGCATCCCTTCCTTTGCAAAGGCAAAGTGGATGGCGTGCTTCAGATTTCTAAAATATGTACTTTCTCCGAGAGAATACTGATGTTTCGTTATTTCTATACTTAGTTCTGGTGAGATACCGACCAATAACGTTTCCATTCCAAACAATCGAGCAGAGGAAACAAGCTTGTTCAACATATCGACCATTTCAGAATCAATAGACTTAATACCGGTTAGATCTAAGATAACAAATTTAGCACGGTGTTGAGGAAGTGCAGTTAGAGTATGCTCTAACATATCTTTAGAACGGAGCTCATTGTATTTACCGATTAAGGGAATAACCACGATATGATCGGTTACCGGAATAATAGGAGAGGAAATCTCCCTAATTAAATCGGTTAACTCTCTTGTTCGGTCTTCAACCATAGCTTCTAGCTTCATAATTTCATGCTGTTCTTCCCGTTGAACGAGTTCGCTGATGTTATCATTTGGTGTTATATGCGATTCTGAGATTGCTAATTTTAGCGTGTTAGGGTCGGATTCGTTTTCTAGGATCTTATACCACATGTTGGTTTGAAAGAGTCCAGTGAAAACGCCAGCCCAATGGCCAGGTAAGAATCGCCCCATGCGTTCGCTTTTCTGCGCTTTTTTAACTTTCGTTTCCCAGCTATTCGTAATAGTAATGATCGCTTCTTTCTTTTTAACATCAAGCTCTATGTATGTTTTACCCCAACCAGCTGATGCATAAATGGTAGGTAATGATTCAGCGGAAATTTCAATATCACCGATCGTTCTTATGTAAAAATCACTAACGATTAACCCTGTACGATACCCAGCTGTTTCATAAACAAGGTCTGCTGTTCCTTCTCCTGTTATCTCTTCGATGGAATCTAGGAACACCTTGAATGCTGAATCAATCCAAAACAGCATTACATCTTGGCCTTCAAATTGAAAAATACCTTTTGCTGTGTCCCAATGAAAAGAAGAACCGTTAACATCTACACTCTTTTGAGATTCCATTAGTTCATTTGGCGAATGCTTCATTTATAATCCTCCATAGACAAAAATAGTAGACACCCTTTTCCCGTTCCCTAATTTATTTACTACTAAACATCTGTGTGGGGTCTGACCCCACACAAATACAAAACCCACATTATGTACTTCCCACGAAGACACCAGCAAAGAAAACAACAACGTAAAAACCACCTGATGCAATCAGGTGGTTAGTTTTGTTTGTTTTTCCATTTGTTAAATTCGAGAAACTCTTTAAATTGCTCTTTACTTACACCAGAACCCATGGCTTCTTTCACTAATTCAGCCCATTCGTGATCTAGGTTTTTTGTGTCAACTTCAGCTTTAATTAAGTGATCTACAGAAATATTCAATACATCCGCAATCTTCTCGAGAAGTTGTATCGAAGGGTTTTGTTGAATATTTCTTTCTAGGGCACTTATATACGATTTTGCTACCCCTGCTTTATCGGCCAATCCTGTAATGGAGAGGCCTTTTTCGGTACGGTATTTTTTTACTCGCTCACCAATCATCATTTGCAATCCCCATTTAAGAAATAATTTGCCTTTATTATATCTTTCTGTATGAGGTAAGTAAATAAATTCTGTGACTTGCTTACTATTTCAATGAATTAATTTCCTTGCAATTGATATTTTTCTAAAGCCAATTGGGGATTTTGTAAAAAACGAATAATTTCTTCTTTAGTAAAACCTTGATCTCTCGCTTCTTTAATCAATTCAATCCACTCGTGATCTAGCTTTAACGTATTTTCCACTAAGAATCCCTCCAGAAAGTATATGATGTCCAGGTAACCCGGCGATCATAGCTTTGTAAGTTAAGCTTTAGACCCGTGGCTTTGCGCCCACTTCTTTCGAAAATGTTTGCCCTTGTCTGAAGGATAATTAGGCCATATTCCCTAACTAAAATTGATTATATACAAGCTAAATAGAAAATGTTGTCAGAAAATGACTGTAACAAAAATGTAATATGTGGAAATCGCAATTAACCCCTATAAAACTTTTTTAGAGGAATGATGCAGCTTGTGTTGAAATTATTCTTAATAAATACTCATTAAATGAATTTAAACTATTGAAAGGATGAACAAATTGCCTAATAAATTGCCAATGAATTTGTCGAATCAACTCAGTTTACCTGTGATTAACGCCCCAATGTTTCTTGTATCAAGTCCTGATATGGTTTTGGAAAGCTGTAAAAACGGAATTATAGGAACGTTTCCTTTATTAAATGCACGCACCTCCGATCTATTAGAAAATTGGATGAAACATATCTCAGAAGAGCTAAGTAAAGCAAGAGAAGAAGATCCTTCTGCAAAGATAGCTCCGTGGGGTGTTAATTTAATTGTTCACCGTACGAATAAACGTTTTGAGGACGATTTAGAGCTAATAAAGAACTATGAACCGCCAGTGGTAATTACTTCTCTAGGTAATCCAAGCGATGTGGCAAAAATCGTTCATGGATACGGTGGTCTCGTATTCTCTGACGTCATCTCGCTTGATCACGCCCGTAAGGCTGCTAAGACTGGCATCGATGGATTAATACTCGTGTGCAGTGGGGCAGGTGGCCATGGTGGAACGTTAAATCCATTTGCTTTCTTAAAAGCAGTAAAAGAATTCTGGGATGGGATGACGATTCTAGCTGGGGCGATTTCTACAGGTGAAGAAATACTGGCTGCCAAGATTCTTGGAGCAGATCTCGTATACATGGGAACGCGCTTTATAGCGACTCAAGAATCTTCAGCGAGTGAAGATTACCGACAGATGTTGATTGAATCTACTCTAGAGGATCTTGTTTATACAGACGCGATTAGTGGAATAAAAGGAAACTACCTGCTTCCATCCCTCCAAAAAGCGGGATTTGATGTAGAAAATTTAATGAAAAAAGAATCAGTTGATCTCTCGTTCTCTGAATCTAAAGCAAAAGCTTGGAAAGATATTTGGTCAGCTGGGCAAGGTGTCGGTAGTGTAAAGAGAATTGGTACCATACAGGAAGTAGTCGACGAATTGAAATCTGAATATCAAAAAGCTTTAAAAACAAAGGAAGCTATTAGTATAATCCCTTGAAATTAATAGTCCTTTAGAACTAAATCCCCCAAAAACTCTGTGTATAAACATGGTTTTTGGGGATTTTTGTATTGTCCTTCTGAAGTGGACAAATTATAAGGTTTTGTATTTGTTTGGGGTCAGACCCCAAACAAATACAAGATAATTCATCAGATAAAAAGAGGACTGAACTGAATGAGGGAGAAAGTAATAAGTAATATCTTTATGTAAAGAAAACGTGTAAACTGTAAGGAATTCCTTACAATACAATTAAAATTGAAAATGCTAATTATAGTGGAGGTGTTACCATGAATTTATTCTCATCTATTACGGAAGAAAGTTTTAACTATTTAATACATGATTATGGATTTTCTGAACCGATCGATACAGATGGGAGTTGGAAAACAACCTTCTTATACACAAATGACCAACTTGCGATTGAAATCGAATTAAATTACCGAGACATGGATACATTTATTTTTATGAAAAAAATGAGTGAAGATCAAGAGTGTGATGTTTCTCGTATGCAACTTGAGGAAATTATCAATATAGAGCCAATCAAAAGCAAGGGTGATCAAACTACGATTGAGGAGTTTGAAAAGGGGATTGTGGAAAAAGCGGTTCTATTAAAAACTCACCTTAACCAGATTATAAACAAAAAGGAAAGAATCTTCTCATAGTTGAGGATAGAGATAACCCTAAAATAGTAAAGGGTTCTCTTTTGAGGGAGAAAACGAGAAAAAATAAATTAAATTGCATAGTAATTAGGACTATAAATCGCAGCGCAATTCGTTGCGATTTTTTCTTGGTATATAAGGTTTTTGTTTAAAACTATAACTTTATCACCTTAATTCGCACACGTTTTAGCAGATGACAATAAAACTATTGTCACACTGCGTATTGGTATGCAAATTCACTTGTCAATTGACGTGCCATTTTTAGTGAAAAAGGATTAAAATGATGAAATCGAATATATAAAAAGGTTAAAAACGTGCTGTCCTTATTCCGCAAATGTAGCAGGATTGTTGAATAACTGGGTACGAGAGTTAAAGAATACTGAAAAAATATATTCATAGGCTTAAAAATATGGGGAGAGGCACAGAGTCATTAAAAAAAGAACAGATGCTCAATTATCGCATCTGTTCCTTTATTTTTTGGATTTCATCACCGAATTCCTTATCAATGATAATTTCTTTTGTTTTTATATACTCAACAGCATCCCCATTAGAATTGTATATCTCGTAGGTCAAAAGAATTCCCGTTTGCTTATCAATCCAAAACCTAAACTCTTTACCTTGAAATCTTCTTGCATTATCCTGTTCAAGAGTACCGCTAATCAGCAAACTTTTACGACCAAGATATTCTAAGTTTTGCTCTTTAATCTCCCAGTTATCATAATTCATAAGAAAATTGGTAGCAATCTCTTGCGGGAACAATGAGCCTTTTGAAATACCAACAATAGGGTGATCGTTTCTATATCGAAATAGAGGTTTTCCATCTAAACTCGAATATCGATATTCGATTTGTTTATCAAATTCAATTGCTTCTGTATACTCTTCATACTTTGTTTCTCTGACTGTTTGGTTGTTCTCAGAATCAATTGTTCTTGAAGATCCATTTATAGCAATCTTAATCATTTTTCCATATTTCTCATATCCTACTGAATTCTTCGCATCATTTTTTACTAAGTATTCAACGTTGGGCTCATATTGATCCTTGGATTTAAACTCAAGTGACCCTTTTGCAGTTCTAAAATAATCCATACTGTTTAACATCAAATAATGAACGTCTTTTTGTGAAAGAATTTCATTCGTAAAATCAGTTGGTTGAGGTTTTTGTTCGGGTGTTGAAGGTTTAGGAACTATTGTTTTAGCTGTATTATCAAGCTCTTTCAAAATGATTTTTTCGGTAACGATCGTTCCCATACTTAATATCAGGATGAGATAAACACAGATGCTGAGGGCTTTTTTAAAACGAAAATTTGAACGAGTTGGTGGATTATCGTTATTTTTTATTCTATTTAAAATGAAATATTTTTGCGAAGCTTTAAAAGTTGTGCCTTTAAAGTATGTAGAATCTAAGGCAATCTTGATTAGATTTGATCTTTTATCCATTTTTATAGCT
This sequence comes from Fictibacillus norfolkensis, assembly GCF_014836645.1. Classification (GTDB taxonomy): domain Bacteria; phylum Bacillota; class Bacilli; order Bacillales; family Fictibacillaceae; genus Fictibacillus; species Fictibacillus norfolkensis. The sequence goes on along the minus strand of NZ_JACSQM010000005.1, from coordinate 154,649 downwards.
CCTTTCGTACATTCGTCTTAGCTGCTCTTTAGCACGTTTGAGTCTCGTTTTTACGGTCTGGGCATTCAAATCGGCAATTTGGGCGATCTCTTTAATGGATAGGCATTCATAGTAATATAAGACAACGACTTCTCGATATTTAATTGGGAGGTTCATTACGGCGTCGGCTAACTCGTGTTTATCGCTATGTAGAAAAACTTCACTTTCAGCACTTTGGTTTGTTTTAATAAATAGATCACGCAGTTCATTGACAGAAAAATAATCAAATAATCTTTTCTTTCTTGTCTGATCAATGCATTTATTAACTGTAATGCGGTATAGCCAGGTTTTATAAGCAGCCTCTTCTCTAAAGTTATCTAGACTTTTGTAGCAGCTGATGAAGACTTCTTGTACTACATCTTCTGCTTTGCCCCAATCTTTAAGATATGTATAGGCAATCTTGTTTAGTGAAGCCCCGTATTGTTCCATAAGGAAGACTAGTTTTTCTTCTTTACAATGGCTAGATTCTTTTCTTAATTCATTCAACCAAAACAATTCCCCTCATTAATAGTAATCCTTAGACGAACTTGACTAACTAAAGTTTCATAATTTGTAAATTAAGTTATATATTAACTATATTTTATAGAAATACGCAGGGTTGTAATAAATTGTGTAGAAAAATCATATATCCAGAACTCAAGTTTGGGATGGATCAAGTAATTGGGGGAGCTTAGATTTTGAATAAAAGACAAAGGCACATCATAATTTTATCGTCGTTATTAATACTTGCTTTATTGGTATTTAATATAATTAATGAGCCGTTTCCAGTTAAGAATGTAAATAAAGAGGAAATATTAAAGAAGTCCATCAATCAGATGGAAAAATGATTAATACCTTCAGATCATCTGGGTTTCCAATGGTATATTTCGCAGAAAGGAACAGCAGAGGAAAATCTTAAACTGTTAATGAAAGATAAAGGATGGACCTTCGTAAAAAAGGAAAGTGATTCTTTCTTTTTTGAAGGTGTTCAAGGGAATATCATCGTTAAGAGAGATGTATGGAAAGAAAGCTATACGATATTTCGTTTCCCAGATGGAGTTTAAGGATTTTCTTAGGGTTTCAAGGAGAATAATATGGCTGAAGATTTTTATTGTGATGAAGTTTTAAGTGGTAAAACCCAAGTAAATCGAGTGCTAGAGACAGAAAATGTATTAGCGTATTATCATACAAGACCTTTTTATCCCGTACATATTGTTGCAATACCTAAGAAACATATCTCTTCTTTGATTGCATTAGAAGAAAGTGATAACGAATTATTATTGGAACTTTTAGGAGTAATTAAAAAGGTGGCAACTATGGTTACTGAAGAAAATAGAGCTTGTTAAGTTATTACAAACTTAGGGGATTATCAGGACTCTAAACATTTGCATTGGCATATCGTCTCTGGAAAGCCATTGAGATAGCTACTCAACAAACGGGTGCTTTAATTGAATAAGGCTAAACGACCAGACAAAATTTGTTCGTTTTTTATGTCATTTACATATCCAATTATAGTGCTATTTCACCTGCAAATTGGCTTCCAAATTACGATTCTCTCCTCCAAAAGAGAAGCCATTTGTTAAATACTATAAATAAGCAAAACGAGTGCAACATAGACCAAAATCATTAATAATGCTAGAAAAACACCCATTTTACTAGTTCCACCGAGTTTGCGAATTTCATGGATCTTTTCTTTATCGCTGATTGAACCTTGCTAAATCATGCTAATTTGTTTTTGCGCATGCTTTTTATACAGAAGGTTACCTCCAATGCCTAGCCAGCCGGAAAGAGCAGCACCTAGAGATCGATTGATAAGTGTTCCTTCAATTTCTATTAAAAGAAAAATGATATCGATGGCAAGAAAAGCATCTAAGACAAGGAAAATGGGTGTGTACATCTTTCGATACCCAAGCCATAAGAGCGTTAAGAAAAAAGCAGCCCAATTAAAATTATTATCCTTCTGCCACTTCTTTAAGTAATAATCCTTCTTTTTCTCTCCAACAAATTCTATAAGTTTTGTTTCCTGTCTTTCATCCATAACTCCTTCAAAATTTGAATACTTCATATTTTTAGTTTCAGTGAACGGATCCAATCTATTTAACTTCTTCAGTATTTTATTAACTGTATCTATTTTCGTATCAAATAATATACAGTTACGGGAAATATTCCATTTTATTCTAAATTCAAAACTCTGTAAGTTATTAAAACTTAGGGATAGCCACTAAAATTGAAACACAACTGTTCTTAAATGAAAACACAAATTAAAAAACTACATCACTCTTAACCTTTCATTTTTTTTATTAAAAATAATTTGATACCCAAAAGAAACAAGAATTGACAAGGTTTTTAACTCCTGCTATATTGAAAACAAATAAGTTCTATATAAAGAACAAAAGCTTATATAAAGAACAATAAGGATCACAGCCTATTTTTTTGATCGTTTTGTTCTTTAATAAGAACAAAGCTATAATGCGTAGGGAGTGATTACTAATTCGTGTTCTATTTTTGTTTCTCGTTTGCTTTATGGCAATTACTAGTACTAATTCTATTGAAGAGAAAAAACCTGAAATCAAACAAGTGGAATCACTGAATGAGATCACTTCAGACGTAATCTTTAAAACTAAGTCTATTAATCAACCTACAAAAACTAATCAATGGCAATTATTGTGGAGTGATGAGTTCCAGAATGAATCATCGTTAAAAGATTGGAACCTTCAGGATTGGCCATCTGATAAGAATAGTGAATGGCAATACTACACGCCTGAAAACGTGAAGGTTCAAGACGGGCATCTTGTTATCCAAAGTAAAAGAGAGCGGTTTAAAGGAAGAGACTACACTTCTGGTGCTTTGACTACTGAGAATAAATTGGAATTCACTTACGGAAAGATCGACATAAGAGCTAAACTTCCAAAAGGTAAAGGGGTATTTCCTGCTTTTTGGTTAGTGAATTCAATAAACGGAAACTGGCTGCCAGAGATTGATATGATGGAGAACTTGGGGAATTCGCCGAACGAACTATATTTTGTTGTTCATTGGCAGGATTCTAATGGAAAGCAAAAGAGAGACTTCAGGCATTTTATTAGTAAAGATGTAGATTTCTCGAAGGACTTTCACCTATACAGCCTCATTTGGGAAAAAGACAAGATTGTTTGGTTAATTGACAATCAGGAAGTATTCCAAACAACAGAGTTTGCTCCTTCTACTCCTTTATTCATTTATTTAAATACAGCAATTGGTGGTAACTGGCCGGGTTCGCCTAGTTCAACAGATTCATATCCTAAAGACATGTTAATAGACTATGTTCGTGTTTATCAAAAAAGTGAGGGGAGTGGTCAATAATGCTGTTTACATATTTTGCTTTAGGAATCTTCATGGCTTTTGTTATCTTTCAATCTCTTTATATATTCATTCCACTATTCAAAAATGAGAAAAAGAAGCTAAATGAAGTTACCAAGAACTATACATTTTCTGTTATTGTCCCTGCCTATAATGAGGAAAAGGTGATCCGGCATTGTTTGGTAGGTTTTCTTTATTCAAAGTACAAAGACGCTGAGTTGATCATTGTTAATGACGGGTCAACAGATAACACGCTGCACTATCTGAATAAGCTATTAGCTTTCAAGGTATGTGATAGGAAAATAGACAAAGAGTTGAAGTATCAATATATAAAGAATACGTATCAGTCATTAAAATTTCCAAATATATATGTAATCGATAAAGTAAATGGCGGTAAAGCAGATGCTCTTAACGCTGGTATTGGATTTAGCCAAAATGAAATTGTTGTCACGTTAGATGCAGATAGTTATTTACAAAAGCACGCACTACATGAAATAAATATGAAATTTCAAGAAAAAGACGTAATTGCATGTGGTGGTAATGTACTCATCGCACAGGCATTTACGGGAGATATCCAGAATTTAAAACCAACATTTAAAGTGAAGGGAATTATAAAGTTTCAATTTCTTCAATATTTAACAGCCTTCTATCTGCATAAAAGAGCTCAAGCTTCCATCGGTGCGATTACTGTTATCGCGGGGGCATTCGGTGCATTTAGAAGGGAGACACTTTTTAGTATAAACGGCTTTAGAAAAACTATTGGTGAGGATATGGACATCACGCTAAAGCTGCACAAATATATAAAAGAAACAAAAAGTAAGCAAAAAGTAGCGTTTGTACCAACTGCCATTTGTTACACAGAGTGTCCAAGCACATTAAAAGACATGTTTAAACAACGAGTTAGATGGCAGAAAGCATTTATAGATTGTCTCGTTCATTACCGAAAGTGTTATTTTCATAAATTTTCAATCCGATTCTCTCTCTTTTTCTTAGTTGACCAATTTATTATTGGAACTTTAAACGCTTTTCCATTCGTTATTACTCCATTCTTAATACTCTATAACCAGAGCAACGTTTTATTATTGCTTCTTCTTGGACTAGGAGCAGTTATGCTTTTCATGTATCAGAGCTTAACAACGATTTATGTCACGCATCTTCATGGAATCAAGTTTTCTAAAGTAGATCTTGCAAGGATAATCCTATTCCTTCCTTTTGAAATCTTTGTTTACCGCATGATTAATCTTTCTTTTGTTGTGTATGGTACGATTTCTTATTTTTATAAATCTCAATCATGGGACAAGTTAGAGCGATCTGGGAACATCTCTTGGAAAGGGGTGAAGAGAGCATGAAGGAACTCATTTCTAAAATTTCCGTTGCCTCTGGTTTTCTTATCCTTTTGAGTGGTCTAGGTTGGGGGCTTGGATTTGTAATCAATGAGTACGAGATTCTCGCTAAAGAACATGAAGGTCTACTGCCCAGCAATCAGCGAATTGCTTTAGAAAGCTGTGAAGATGGATCGAAAAGGATTGTTAGAACATTTGCTGTCCAAAAAGCGGCAAAAGATATCCCGATTTTAACGTACCATCGAATTGTCGATGAAAAAGATATAGTTAAAAAACATTATATTAACGGAAAAGTAAATCCTATGATCGTTACAAAAGCAGATTTCAAAAAACAGATGACATATTTGAAAGATGAGGGATACATCACCTTATCACTTAATGAATTGCATGGCTTTTTAACAAGGGATATATCACTACCGGAGAAAAGTGTTGTCATCACGTTCGATGATGGATACAAAGATAACTTTATAGAAGCTTATCCTATCCTAAAAAAATACGACTTCAAAGCTGTGAACTTTATCATTACAGGTGCAATATCTAATAAAGTACATCCGTATACACCTGAACATGTGCAATATTTCGGAGCAAAAGAATTAAGAAAAGGATGCGATGTATTTGAGTATCAAAGTCATACGTACAGCTTTCATAAAAGAGAGAAAAAGAATGGAGTGAAAACTTCTTACTTATTGTCAAAGTCTAAAGATGATGTAGTTAACGATATTCATACAAGCATCTTCCAATTAGGAGGAGAGCGTCTAGGCTTTGCCTATCCGTACGGAGAGTATTCTCCGGAAAGTATTAAGATAATTAAGCAAGCGGGATTTAAAATGGCGTTTACAACAGAAGATAGAGCAGCCAGTCCCAAAGATCATATATATGAAATTCCACGGTTTCAGATTTTATATAATACTTCATTGAAAGAATTTAAGCAGCTCGTTAAATAACGAAAGATTTTTAGCGAAGACAATTTAGTAGATTGGAGGGGTTATACATGATTGGGGCTAAAATACGAAGTCTACGAGTTGAAAAGGGGCTAACCTTAACTGAGCTTGCGGAAAAGGCTGGAATCGCAAAATCATATCTGAGTAATATAGAACGAAATCTACAAAACAATCCGACATTTGAATACATTAATAAAATTGCAAGAGCGCTGGATGTCGAACAAGAAAGATTATTATTTGAGGCAGATAGCGTTGGAAATAGTGAGGTTCAAAATGACCTTATGAATTTTAAAAAAGCGTTAGCTCAAATGGACGATTATCAATTAGAAGAATTGATTGATTACATTGAGTTTACAATGTGGAAAAGAAAACAAATGAACTAATTTCATCACTTCTTTCCCTTACTATTCCAATTATTATTATAAAAAGCGCATTAAAGGGTTCCAATTTTCTAAAAAATATAGTAAAATAATTTGAAAATTAGGTTTCGTTTTATCGGAATTAGGGAAGGAGAGTATATTTGGGGATGAAACATATTACATCTGGGTTTGGGTTTGCATTTACTTTCTTAGCAGCGCTTTTTGCACTAGGTCTCTATCAAACGGTGATGGTATGGGGGAACATTAATTTGTTCTTTGAACGAATAATGGGACTGACTTCAACTTCATTTATTTCTTCCATACTTCTATTCTGGTCAATTACGAGTGCTTTTTGGATTCTTAGCTTAAAAGTGTTAGATTTTGCGCATAAAACAGAATTGTACAATACGAAGAACGCAGTCTTCGGTATGTTGTTCTTATTATTCGCTATTCCATTTGGCATTTGCGTACAAGTTTACCATACGCTTAACATGAATACTGGCGTAACAACTATTACAACTGCACTGTTTATCATGACGATTGTTTCGTTTATAATTGGGTTTGTATTTAAATTTAGACGAACTGCACGTTAATACTGTATATTGAAAAAAAATTAAAACGTAAAGTGTCTTTTTGATGGGCAATACGCCAAAAACCTCGTTGTTAAATTACGAGGTTTTTTTATGCGTTATTGCAGTTAATCTTATCGACTTCATAATTTGGAAAAAGACATATACCATACCTATGTCTTTTTCTTCCTCACTATAAATTTATCCCATATCCATATCAACTAAGGTTTTGAAACAAACAAATACCGATCTCGAATAAATGCCTTTCCGTTCACCACTATTAGTTTTTCATTGAAATCATCAATATAACCAGAGTCAACGGTCACTTTTTTCTTCATACAAACAACATCTACCTTCACCATCAAATAACGGTGATTATTAAAATCAAAATCATTATTGATGGAACTGCCAGTTGGAATGATATACATGGACCGCACTCCTTTTTTCTCTTCATACAAATTACCTATATCATATTATGGAAAATATTTACTGTAAAGAAATTATTGAGTAAAAACCTGATTTTTTTCATTAACATTCATGATTATTGTGCCGATTTATTTGTATCGCAGAACCTATACATTCCTTCCCCCTTATCCACGCTTAAAAACATAACCGAATTGACAGCGATTTTTATTAATTTTGTTCTTTAGATAGAACGTGTAATTCCAGAAAAAAACTGAAATTCAATGAAAAAGAAAGATAAACACCGAAATGTAGTTCAAATGTACTCTAAAAAGAACAGAATGAACCTTTATAACGTTTTTTAAACTAGTAAAAACGTTCTATAATGATGATATAAATGTTCTTAAAAAAGAACAAATTATATCCTGATCCTTACTACGAAGGAGGGGTGCAAAATTAGAGTTAAGCGTTTACGCAAGTTTAGTAAAAGAAATTGGTTGTACATATTTAGTCTCAAATTGGGTATCATCTTTTATTCTTTGACTTTCTCTACTCTGTACCTTACAGGTAACACAGGCGCTTACTTTAACGATACGGAAAACGTAAACGGAGTTATTCAAGTAGGAACCTGGCCAGAGAAATGGGATAAGAGCTCGTTATTATTTTTACCAAACACTAAGCAACTTACTAATAAGAATCAATGTTTACCGGTTAAGGTGACTATTAAAAATGGTGGAGATAAGGACATGCATCGATCAGTTAACTATGAAGTATGGTGGGCTGAAAAAGGCAATCCGAAAGACGGCATGAAGATTTCAAGCGGAGAAGTAAAAGCTCTCAAAAGTGGTGAAAGCTTAGTGTTATCTTTAACACCTACTAAAAACGGAATTTATAAGCTTAAAGCTTTTCAGAGACCAGGACACCCAGGAAAAGGGGAACTTTGGAGTGATGAAATAGCAGTAAATTGCTTTAATACAAAAATTATTGAAGAACCTAAGGAAGTTCCAAAGAAAACAGAAGAAGTTGAAAAGGCACCTGAACAGAAACAAAAGGAACCGACTCAACCTTTAACACCAGAAACAACGGAGGAAGTACCACCAACTCAAACAAATGAAACAAAAGAAGATATAAAACCCATAGATACGACCAAATCGAGTTCAAATGCACAAGAAGCACAAAAAACAACTACACAAGGTGCAATAAATCCTAATTCTCAACCTGTTGAACAAAATGAGACAAAAAAGGATGATCCAAAATGAAAATGATTTTTGTGAAAAGATGGGTTAGTAACATTGTGACCACTATATTGTTTCTCACATTAATAGCTACTGCATTCGTAGTCATCTCATCTAAAGCTTCAGGTGGAGAACCGACTGTCATGGGTTTTCAGCTAAAGACAGTTCTATCTGGCTCAATGGAACCTGGTATACAAACGGGGTCTGTTATCGCTATAAAACCAGGTGGTGACTTAAAAAGATTTCAAAAGGGCGATGTTATTACCTTCAAAGAATCTGAGACAAAGTTAATTACTCACCGTGTTCAGGAAGTAAGGGGTACAGGTGATAACACACAATATATTACAAAAGGTGACAATAATGACGCGCCAGATCTAGCGCCAGTGTTAGCTGCGAACGTTGTTGGGGAGTATAACGGTTTCACAATTCCTTACACCGGTTATCTCTTAAACGCTGCTCAATCTAAGATGGGCTCTGCCTTACTATTAATCTTACCAGGTGTCCTGTTACTTCTTTACTCTGCCGTTACGATTTGGAAAGCCATTAAAGAAGTAGAAGTGACAAAAAAGACAACTACGACTTCCAACTAATGAGATTGAAATGCCGTAAAGATATTAATCGATACGGCTTCAATATAAAAATTGTACATACCCAAAAAAGGGTGAAAGGGAGGAAGTTTAATATGAGTTTAAAGAAGAAATTAGGTCTTGGGGTAGCTTCTGCAGCACTTGGTTTGTCTTTAGTAGGCGGGGGGACTTATGCGTATTTTAGTGATACAGCAGAAGCAAGTGCTACATTTGCAGCTGGAACATTGGATTTAAGTGTAGATCCGACAACTATAATCAACGTTGCTAATATTAAACCAGGTGATACAATGTTGCGATCATTTGATCTTGTGAATGGTGGGACTTTAGACATTGCAACAATCGATCTTATGACAGATTATACTATTACCGATGCAAATGGTAATAACAATGACGACTTAGGTAAGCATATCAGAGTTAACTTTTTGATTAATGGAGATAAGCTTGACGCTCCAATCTGGTCAACAACTTTATTTCAGCTTAAAGGTATGTCACCAGATGTAATTGAAGGTAATTTCTGGAGTCAATTCTTTGCTGAAAGAGGAGGGAATCTTGCAGCAGGAACTCGTGATAAGCTTTATGTACAATATGAGTTTGTTGACAATGGTCAAGATCAAAACCGTTTTCAAGGCGATAGCTTACAACTTAAGTGGACGTTCAACGGTATGCAGGGTGATGGAACTGCAAGATAAATTTTCTTAAAGCTAAAAAATATGAAGGTGGGATATTTCCCACCTTTTTAATTGATTGCTTGTTCGAGGAAAGCCGATAAGTATTTTTTATCTCCTACTATATTATAGGTTGAGAGGTAATGACTATGATGTTTAAGTCAAATAAAATTAAGTTAATTCTAATTTATAGTTTAGTATTACTAACCATTGTCGTTTTTATCCCGATCGGCAACACCGGTGCAGACTCAATCACACAAGAAATCAAAATAGATACGCTGCCTGAAAAGGTGCTCTTTGATATTGAAAATTTCAAACCGGGTGATTGGGCGCCTCGTGAGTTAACGATCCAGAACAATGGCAATCAGGACTTCTTTTATAACATTCAATCTCGGATGAAATCGGGTTCCGAGAAGCTTTATAATCAATTCCAGCTGAAAATTAAAGACCAATCAGGTCTGGTTTTTCAAGGGGAATTGAAAGACTTCAAAGGACTTGATCCACGTCCTTTAGCTGCTTTTTCAGAAGAGACGCTCACCTTAACTGTTGAATTTCCGTACATATCTGGCAATGAGTTTCAAGGATTAAACACGGAGGTTGAATTCGTTCTCTATGCAGAAGGAAAGGGCGAACCGCCACCGCCAGATACGGATAATCCTGATGAAGATGAAAACAGCGGAAACACTCCACCTAGCAATGACAGCAATAACCCGCCTGCAAAAGACACAGGCTCACTTCCGCAAACAGGAGAAGACAATCCAATCTTTATTATCCTGTCAGGGCTGTTCATCTCCATGGCTGGTCTTGCCTTATTGCTTATAAAAAAATCAATCCTTCCGAATCCTTTTAAGAGAGTGTAGGGATGAAGCGAACATTACCAAGATTAACGATAGGACATGATAAGAGTATTCACGATCATTAGCTAGCTGTTAGACGTTGTACTGCAGAAAGGAAGCAGCCGTCTCAACAGCTAGTTTATTTTTGTGCAATCAACTGTACTCCTACACATCAGCAAATTACCACTCTATCATTCTCATAATCTCTCCACACAAAAAGACCTCCGTTCGAGTGAACGAAGGTCTTTCTCACTTCAATTACTTACTAATCTTGATCAATCCAGCAGAGTTATCAGAAGCTTCTCCTAAAATTGTGAACTTCAGACCGTACTTAGGAAGAATCTTACCAGCGTCGTTAATGATACCATCTGTTAAACTGCCGTTATAATCTTTGTTATCGATGTACGTTACAGCATCGTTGAATACAGGTACTCCATTTTGAGATTTGTAATCAAAGATTCCGCGGCTTGGTGAGTTGAGGTACCAAGCTGGTGTTTTATCAAAAGAGAATGCTGCATCCGCAATTTGATAACGAGTAGAATCTTCAACCGTTGGCTTTCCATCCTTCATCCCTACGATTGCTTTAGGGTGAGAGTCAACGACTCCGATAAATCCTTCACCAGGGTGGATACCTGTCCAGTTGTCTGAGAAGCTGTCATCGCCATACCATACAACCATTCCTGTGTTGTATTTAACTCCACGGCTTGATTGAAGGGCTATGTCAGATCCTTGAGTATTTCTCCACTCAATATAGTAATAGTGGTTTGCGAATGAAATACCATTTGAAACGATGAAATTATTTAGTTTGAATTGTGGTGTGCCTTCTGCATTATCAGAGAATACAACTGTACCATCAGCTGTCAACTCAGCATTATCAAGAGCAAAGCCTTCTGGTGCAAGTGCGCCATCTGTTGAATAATCGAATACTAATTTAACTTTTTGTCCTGCAAATTCAGTTAGGTCATAAGATTTATCAACCCATTTGCCTTCAGTTGTGTACTTTGGTTTTTCTGCATTTGAAGCAGTCCATCCAAGTCTTTCAATTTCCTTAAGTGTTTTTCCACTTTCATCTTGAACGTAAACAGATAACTTATCGTACTCTCCAGCATTTTCAATTTCATAGTTTGCTTTAAAGTTGAACGTTGCTGAGGTCTTACCGGTAAGATCAAATAGAGGAGATTCCATACTAGTATGAAGGTTATCCCCTTTCGTACTGTAGTAGTACTTTTCACCAAATTCCGGCTGAATCTTGCTTGGTACTTCTTTTTGTGGAAGATTTACCTTCACGATACCTGGATTTTTAGATTTCGTGACGGATTGATCCACTTTAACCAATTTGCCTGCTGCCGTAATATCCTTCAAATCGACTTCAGTAATCTTTGCCCAGTTTCCACCCATCACTTTTTGGAAGTATTCCTTGTTTTGAGGAGAGAAGCTCGTTGGTTCTGTTCCTGCGATTTTTCCATTCCAGCTTCCGCCACTCATGATCGACCAAGATGCAACTGGTTCACCGTCACCTGAGTACTGTGTGTCATACTCATCTGGAAGACCTAAATCATGTCCGAATTCATGTGCGAAAACGCCGACTGCACCATCTTCAGGCTCGATTGTGTAATCGTAAGCAGCCATTTTTCCGCCCCAGTAAGGTACATCCGTTTGTGTACCAGGAACTGCAAACACACCGTTTAATACCCAGCGGTGAGACCAGATTGCGTCAGCGCCTAATGCTCCGCCGCCAGCTTCCTGACCAACACCTGCATGGATTACCATCAAGTGGTCAACCAATCCGTCAGGCTCGTTCATGTTTCCGTCGCCATCTAGATCATAAATATCCAGTTCATCGAAGTCTGCTAAGTTTACTCCGTCTGCAACTGCAGCATTCAGAGCATCTTTTACAAAATCACGAGGACCTTTTGGATTTAGGTTATCATGTCCGGATGCCGCGTCATCACCATACTCTTTTGCCGTTCCTGGTACGGTAACCCAGTTCGTTACATGGCCATCAACCGTGTAGCTGCCCCCAGATTGTTCTTCATAATATTGCTTGAACGTTTTTACCGTTGATCCATCGAACAGCTCGAAGTCTTCATCACCGAACAACATTTTTTCGTAGTGTTCGCGACTGAAGTCATCGGAGTACATATAGCCTTCTTCTTGTTCAATGCTGTTGTGTTTGAAATCCGAGAACTCTGCTAAAAGGACGAGTACCTTATCTTCGCGCACGCCGCCTTTATACTTTGCTGGTTTTGCAGGATCTACATTCATAAATCCGCTACCAGTCGTTAGGGTTTGCGAGTTATTTAACTTCTTAGATAGTTTTTCTTTTTGTTTGCTCAAGAATTCTTTAGATTGTTTGGAGATGTCTTTTGCATGCTTATCTTTTGTTTCTGTTGTTGCAGCTGATCCTTTTTTGCTTTTGAGTTCAATATACTTTTTTACAGCCTTTTCAGTTTCCGTTTTAGAAGCATTTTTGGCAATGATCCCCTGGTCCTTAAGTGCTTTTGCCAAACGGTCTTGATCTACTAAATGCATATCAATAGGTGCAGATTCTAAGATAGCTGATGTTTTTGAATAGGATTTTTCTACCGGAGCTTTATTGGTAGAAAAAGCGGATGGTGCCAGTAGACTCATAGAAATCCCCGTCAGCATTAAAGAAGTGCCGAGCTTTTTACTCCATTTTCCCATTTCTTCTCCTCCTGTTTTTTCATTGTTATAAGTACAAAAGCAAAAAAAGTAGCTGAACATCATCTCCTTATGTAAGTTCAATATATAGAACAAAAAGTTCTATAATTAGAATAATACGAAAATAGTAAACATTTGTAAAGGCAAAATAAACAATTTAATAGAAAAGATTTTTTGTACTGTATAAAGAACGTAACAATGTAAGCCTCGTTGCATTTTAAAAGCTCGTGGTATTCTTTTTTATCGGATAATTGGTGTGTGAATCCGAATTATATGGATTTTGTAGAAACTTGTCGACAAAATAAAGAACGTTTTGTTCGTTATAATGGTTGACAACGAATTAATGGTGGTGTAAATTTGAAATCACAAAGTGCTTTATATCGAACAAAAGGGTGTGTTGGAATGTACAAAAGGATTTTGAAAATCGTATCAAGTGCAATTGTCTTCTGTATGTTGATCAGCATTGGTTCCCTGTTATACATCACCTATCAAGGAAGCAAGAATCCAGATGAGATCCCGTCATTTTTCGGCTATAAACCCTTTACCGTTCTTTCAAACAGTATGCAGCCTTCCTTTTCGGCTGGGGACATGGTTTTTGTAAAAGATAAACCAGCTTCCGAAATTGCTGTAAATGATGTAATCACATTTAAAGAAGGAGAGCGGAAATTAATCACACATAGAGTAGTCGAACAAACGAATCAAGGGTTTGTTACAAAAGGTGATAACAATAACGTTATAGATTCAGAGATTGTTGCATCAGACGATGTAGTAGGAACTCATGCATTTACTATTCCAAAGGCTGGATATGTCTCTAAGTTTGTAAGCAGTCCAGTGGGAATTACGCTCCTCATATTAGTACCTTTACTAGGCTATTTACTTTTAGAAATCTATGACTTGATCACTAGATTTCTATCTAGAAAAGAAAAAACTGTATGACTATAATCTGATTTATTTTAGGAGGTGGGGCTATTCATTAAGTTGATAGGGGCGGTTTACATAGCTTGAATGAGTAGAAAAATAAAAATTAAAAATAATGGGAGGCAACAAAAATGAAAGTAGCAAAGAAAGCGTTATTAGGAACAGCATTAGCTGGTGCAATGGTAGTATCTGCAGGATTTGGAACTTATTCATGGTTTACAGATGTGAAGACGGCTAATGGAACAATCGATAACGGTTCATTAACACTCGGAATGGATACGGAGCTATTTGCACATAAAAATTTTGCCCCTTCTCAAATGTTCGTAAGTGAGTTTAAGAAAATTGAAAACACAGGGAGCTTGGATCAAATCTTAAGAGCTTCATACACACATTCAGTAGATAAGGCATCCGTTAAAAAGTACAAAGTAGGTTACTTGGCAGTTAAATATGCTGAAAGACCGGATGGGGCAGTTTTAAAAGATATCGCAATGGCATATCAAAAAGGCTTTGATAAAGGCGTAACAAATCCTGTTCTTCCGATGGGATCAGCTAAATCAGCTAACAGCTATGAAGTTGAAGGCGGAGTATTATCAGAAGAACAGGCAAGTGCAATGAAAGCACAAGCAGCTAATCATGAGAAAACTATTCATTTCGGAGAAGGGAAGTTCTGGAAACTTAAAGATAACCAAAATATTGAAATCATGTTCTTTGTAAAACTTCTTGATAGTGCCGGCAATGAATATCAAGGTGCACACTATGATGCAGAATTCAAAGTGGAAGCGAAGCAAACAGACAATGGTGCTGAATTTGGACCAGAAGCTGGTACAGAACCTACGGCAGAATAAATAAGATTTATCATGCGGGCAGTCGATTTTGTCGGCTGCCCTTTTATTCTTTTAGCCCGTGTATGGAAAGGTTTTAAAGCAGGAGGTGTGCTTATTGGAACAAATTAGAAAACGAAAGAAGAAAAGACACGTGATTTTATCTATGATCATCATGAGCTATTGCTTACTTTTTATGGTTTCGAAGTATGATACGTTTGCTTGGTTTACAACACAATCTTATGCAAATGGTAAAATCACGAACGCCAAGACTACTGATCTGTTGGATATTCATGTAGGGAATGTTAAGTATCTTGATAACTGTCAAGTGCAAAGCAGTGTGAAGATCACGAACATCTCTAAAATCAATATCCCTGTCAAGCTAGATTTGTTAAGTGATAGCAAAAGTAAATATCCAAAATCAAATGTCTTGAAGCCTGGTCAATCATTAATTAGTGAGACGAAGGATAGCAATTATCTTACTTCATGTAAATCAACGAAAATCACATACCATCTATTTGGTTTTCAGGGGTTTGTGGATGAAGAAATCGTCATTGCTTTAGATTCAACGAAAATGATCAAACCAATCGAACTACCGAAAGAAAAAATAGTTGAAGAAAACAAGAAAGAAGATCCAAAGACTGAAGATAAGCAGCAGCCAGAAGTGAAGGTAGAAGAACCAATACCAACACCATCACAGCCTGAACAACCTGCAGCACCTGAACAAACTGAACCAGAGACGAACACTACGGCACCATCAACAGAGCCGGCACCAACGGCACCTATTGAAAACCCAGCAACAACTAATGCAGAAAACAGTCAGCCTGCCACTCCCGCTACTCAATCTGTAGGACCGCCTTCGACTGAAAGTAAAGAAGTCACTTCAAAAGATGAGTAAGATAAATTTGTTTAACATGAACAATTATTTGGGAGTGGAGGTGTAGTTCATTGATTAAAAGGAAAAAAGTTCAACGTTTGATAGCTGGGATCATCTCGGTTTTAATAATTGGAGTTATCTCTTTTCAACCAGAAAAAATTTATTCGTTTAGCAATGATAGTTATGGACTTGAGCTGACACCTTCCGAATTTCATATGGATAATATGCGTCCTGGGTACGTACAAGACCATAAATTGACTGTGAAAAACACTGGGAGTTCGATCATGAAATACACAGTCAAAACAGCGTTTAAGTCAGGCGAGAAGCTATTTAAAGAATTAAATGTAACGGTAAAACATGAAAATACAGAATTGTATAAAGGGAAACTAAGTGACTTAACGATCTCATCTAGAACAATTCCTGCAAAAACGGAAGCTCTTCTAACTTTTTCAATTGGTTTACCGGGTGAAGCGGGAAATGAGTTTCAAGGTTTAAAAACATCATATGAAATTCAAGTCCAAGGTGAGGGGTCAACCCCGCCAACTGACGGAGAAGACCCAGGTGAAAATCCTGAAAATCCAGGAAAAGATGATGGGAACAAACCGCCAACTAGCAACACACCTCCTCAAGAAGGAACCAAGAAACCAGCTAACCCACCAACGAAAGACACAGGGTCCCTCCCACAAACAGGTGAAGAGAACCCGTTATTCTTCCTATTATCAGGGGTGTTCATGGCTGTGGCTGGTTTAGGATTATTACTCATTAAGAAATCTGTTTTACCCAATCCGTTTAGAAGGGGATAAGTGATGAAGTGGCTTGCATATGTATTGATAGTTGCAGGGCTCACGACCATGCTGTATCCGAAAGCCAAAAGCGTGTACTACTCATATCAAGAAGAACAGTTGTTGGATGACTGGGAATCAGCTTCGGCTGATTCCCTCATTCAACAAAGTTCACAACAGCTTGATGATGTTTTCACAGAAGAAAAGCCCCCTAATAATGATGGAAAAGCTGAGAAAGTCAAAAGCTCTATCGTCGGTAAACTTTCCATCAACAAAATCGACTTAACCCTTCCGATTATGGAGGGTGCATCACAGAAAAACTTAAAAGTAGCAGCAGGGCACATGAACGGCACATCTCCAATAGGTGAGAATGGAAATGCAGCTATCGCAGCACACAGAAGCTATACGTACGGAAAGCAATTTAATCGGCTTCCCGAAGTGGAGTCTGGTGACTTGATCCAGGTTGAAACCACACAAAAAATTTTCACATACAAAGTTACGGAAAAGCAGCTCGTTCTACCTACTGATCTTTCCGTTTTGCAGAGCAGGAAGGACGAAAGTGTCCTTACATTGATTACCTGTCATCCTATGAAAAATCCAACGCATCGCTACATTGTAAAAGCTGTCCTAGAAAAAGAGGAGGTTTTATAGCAAAGGAAGTTGTTATCAATGAACAAAAAAATCGGAAAACAAATTAAAAAACATCGATTGAAAAGACATTTAAGTTTATCAAAACTTTCCTCTATTGCAGGCGTTTCTAAAAGTTATTTAAGCAGTATTGAAAATCATGAAACAAACCCATCTGCGCATATGATTCATAAAATAGCTCAAGCGCTGGAGGTTCCTGTGGAAAAATTATTGAATAGCCAAGTTGAAACACTAGACCCCGAATGGGTAGAACTCGTATCACAAGCAAAAGAGATGGGCATACAGCAGGAGGACATTCGAGAATTTTTAGCATATGAGGCTTGGAAACGTTCCGAAAAGGAAGGAGATTAGCAGTGATCCGATTAGGAAATGGTTTGTATGTTTGCCATCTTAATGGCCACGTATTGAAGGTCGTTTATAAAGGGAACAACGAATGTGAGATCTATTTAGGTGACGAATTTCAGGGGAGAGCACCGTTTGATTATGTCAAAAAAAAGCTGTCTCTCATGGAGAAACGCTGGAGCACCTCTAAGATTCAAAAGTATCAATATAAGGAGTTACATTCTACATTTAATCAATTAATATGATGAGGGCCGATACTTATACATCAGTATGGGCTTTTTCTATGTGAAAAAGAAAGGAAGACCATACGAAGAGCTCAATTTGTATGCCTTACTTTAAAAATGAGGTTTTCTAAATGGAGAAGGCACGCCCCTTTTTGTGATAAGTGCTATTTCTTTTGTGGTGTTACTTTGTAATATTCAATAGATAAAAATTGTACCGCTCTTCGTGATGATATATTTTGTCTAACATTTTTGCTTTCAATTGACTATCGATAGCGTCCTTATAAAGAATTGTAAAGTATGTGAGCATTATTCTATGGTAGTACATCTTAAACTTAAGCACATGACACCCCAACAAATAGACATAATTTTATTAAGAATATCGTCTATATTATGATAAAGCTATATAGTTAGTAAGTATTTACTTTCCAAGATCAATAAGGGTTCTTAAGACCCGCTAAAGTATAATCTATGATTTAAGTAGTTCTTTATAACTATTTTATTTAAAGAGATGTAATAATTAAATCTATTACACATTGCTCAAGGCTGTATACAATCATATAGTCTTATACCTATCCGATAACATCATAATACCATTGCTCAATAAACTCTCACAAAAAAACTGGCTCAAAAGTGAAAATTCCACCTTTGAGCCAGCATGCTACATATTTTTTATTAATTATATACCTTACCCATTTACAACCTTACCGCCATTTATATGAATCATCTGTCCGGATACATAAGAAGAATCCTCACTCGCTAGATAGACATAAGCAGGTGCGAGTTCCTCTGGCTGACCTGGTCGGCCCATCGGTGTATCTTTACCAAACTGTTCTACTTTATCTGCGGTGAAAGTAGAAGGGATGAGCGGTGTCCAGATCGGACCTGGCGCAATACCGTTCACACGGATTCCTTTCTTCACTAGGTTATTCGACAACGAACGAGTGAATGAGACGATGGCACCTTTTGTTGACGCGTAATCAATCAACTCTGGATGACCTTGATACGCTGTAATGGAAGCTGTATTAATGATTGAACTTCCTTGTTTCAGATGAGGAAGAGCGGCTTTTGTCAGATGGAACATGCTGAAAATATTAGTGCGGAATGTTTTCTCAAGCTGTTCCGCTGTAATATCTTCAAAGTTCTGCTGTGGATGCTGTTCTGCGGCATTGTTCACGAGAACGTCCAGTCCGCCGAACGAACCAACCACATCGCGAACAGTTTGTTCACAGAATGCTTCGTCTCCGATATCACCACGAATTAACAAGCATTTTACGCCTTCTTGCTCAATCTGTGTTTTTGTTTCCTCTGCGTCTCCGGATTCCTCGAGATAGACTACCGCGACGTTCGCACCTTCTTTCGCAAACGCAATGGCAGCCGCTTTTCCAATTCCACTATCACCACCCGTGATCAGCGTTGATTTCCCTTTTAATTTTCCGCTTCCTTTATATGTAGGGCTTTCTGATTGGGGTTTCGGTGTCATTTCTGACTCTACGCCTGGCTGTTGGTTTTGATGCTGTGCGGGTTGACCTGTTGGATGATTTTGATTAGACATGTAATGAATCACTCCTTATTATTTCTTCATAATTCTTTTCTTCCCATCTCACAATGGAATAAACATCGTGACATGCTTTAATAAAAAAAATCTTCACGATGGCTCCTTTTCACAACCTCTAGACATTTATAGGATGAGTCAATTAAAGGGGGAAGAAGAGATGAGGGCAGGGAACATTTATCAGTTCAAACATATGAGCCAATTCCATAACGTGGCTAATTTTAATAAACATAAAGAGGTCTTTTTACAAAGAAACCCTGATCTATTTACACATTCAGAATTCATTGCATTTGAAGTGTTAAGTCAGTACAGTGTGGTAGTGCCTGGAGTAGCCAACGCAAAAATCGGAACGCTTGTATCAGCTTGCTCTCCCAAACAAGGAGGAATTTCACGCGCAACATTCGTTAGAATGCTGCGAAAAGCGAAAAAAGCAGGAATTATACAAACGTACAAAACGTATCGGTCAAGCGGAGGATTCAGTCATAATATTTTTGTTTTTCAATCATTTGACGCAACGTGTGACACGCAAATGACACAATGCGAGAACCAGGAAATTGCTTATGACAGTAAGGAGAGTGCGGTACAATCGACCGAGGAAACTGAAAAGCTCTTTATAAATCTGAAAAATAAAGATCTAAACATACGTCAGGAAAAAGAAGTCCAACCATTACACGATGATAATCAACTTTTATCAAAAGACCTTGATTATACATTCGTACCGAATACTGTGCCGAACATCTTTATACATACAGTGAAACCATTCTTTGATAGAGCGGATGAAATCTACACTTTTTGGCAAAAAGCACTTTTGGCCTATAAGAAGTTTAACTTCGATACACCTCTAGAACATATGACAACTATAGTGATCGAAGCATTCAAAACAACAGTCTTTCATTATAAACATCGCAATATCAAAACAACGTTCGTCCAGTACTATTATGGGACATTATCGGCAATGTTAAGTGCAGAAAAAAGGAGAGAGTATGCTCAACATGGGGTGAAACCGCGATACAATTGGCTAGATGTTTAATAGATTCACGTACAACTCAAAAAAGCTCTCTAAAGTATGTTCTCTCTAGTGAGCTTTTTAAATTAATCACGGGGAATTTTAAGGTTTTCTTTGCGCTTTCTATCTTTATCCATAAATAAGATGACGATGAATGCTAGGGCTGCAGCCGTGCTATGCCATACGAACTCCCATTCTCTAGTGACCAAATGATAGATGGTAAGGAAAGTTCCTAGAAAACCAGTCGCGAACATTAAATACGCCATTAGATCGGATGAAGTTATCTTATCTCTCATCTTCAACACTCTTGATCGCTTTCAACACGTATTGATCGAACTCTTCATCCGTAATCTGATTCAAGAGTTTTGCTCTCACTAATTCATCATAAAGGGGTAATATTTTTAACCCTTCTACTTCAATGCTAGTCTTTGCCTGCTGCATCGCTTTTTCGATTTTTTTCATATATCTATTTTTCACTGATCAAATCGATCTCGATCAGATCCCATGTTGTAATAATACCGAGCGGTTTTTCCAGTGGTGAACCGGTTTCTGTAATGATGACAGCTTCAAGTTTCCTATGACTCTGAAAAGCGTCTTCGTACATATCCTCTAGCTCAAAGATATTTATATTTCTTCCGAGGAATGCCACGTTGTGTTCTTTTTCATAATCTTGAATCTCACTCGCTGTATGCCCGTTTAAGTCGATTGTACCGTTTCGGATAGAAGAAGCTAGCCAGCTTGTTAGTCCATCTTCCGTTAGCAGAAACACGAATACACCATTTTCATAGACGGGAAGCTGGTTATAAGAAGACTCATGCATCAGTTGGATAACTTCTTCTATGGGAGTAGTAAGGTCAATGGTAGCAACAGATTTGCTCGCAATATTTGTAACTGCTGGTGGTCTAGTTAAAAGACTAGCGATTTTCTCGATCAATGTTACAGCTTCTTCACTCGGAGTAGCAATATAGGTTCTTACTTTCAGCTTTTCATGAACTAACGCATTTCGCAGTTTGGCAAATTGTCTTAATTCGTAAAAGAAGTTCTGAATGTAGCGGTGCTTCTGACTAGTTTCAGTTAACAGTTTCATAAATGCATCATTATATTCATGAGGATTCATGCGCTTTAACACACCATGAATCTGGTTAAATGCAACTTCAAACCTTTCAGCCAAATTGTGTGTAAGTTCTATTTCTTTATTCGTCATTCTTCTTCCCCCTCAACACTATTTATCGACAAGCGCTACTGCATTTTCATTCTCATACAAAATAAAAAAGCCAGCACCCATGCTGACTTCTCATTACTTCCATTTTTTCATTTTTTCTTTAAGATAATCTCGTACTTCTTCTGCTTCTGTTCGGTCAATACTTTGAAAGTGACCATCATGCTTTACGATGAAAAAGCTGTCACTTGGTTTTCTCTTGCCATATGTAAGCTCATAACCATTATCAACATTACACACAATTTTAAATGGCGATCGGAAAAAAGGCTGCATATCCAGTGGGCCATTTACTATGTTTTCAAACTCGTTAAGATCATTATCGATAGAGACAATGGAGGGGCGTTTACTCGGTTCCACCATTAACACGGATATCGTAGACAAAGGGTTTCCTCCTTAATTCATCCTACTATTATCATGGTATCATATTCCTGTAAAATTGGTAATGGGTGTAAATTGATAGTTTTTGTCGAAAAATAAAAAATTACATTTATTATGCTAGAAAAATATCATGAGTAACAATAACATATAATAAAACTAATTTAAATCATTTTTCAGCAAAAATCGACATGATAATATTACATTAAAAAAATATAACAAAAAACCAGACCTGTACAAGGTCTGGTTTTATTTACCTATTATTTTAAATATTCGTTCATTAATTGTTGGATTCGGAGTTTCTCTGATTCTTCTACGATTCCGTAATAAGTACCGCCGATCATTTTTCCTGAACTTTTGATTTCAGTAGACTCTATAGAATGACGTGCATTTTTATAATTCTTCTGGATATCCTTCATCTCTTGAAAAGTCATATTTGTTTTAACGTTTTCACTTAATATATCGAGGATGTTATCGAACTTAGTAATAGAAGAAACGCGTGCGCCTTTGTCAATAATAGACGTGATGACTTGCCGCTGACGATCGTTCCTTCCTAGATCGCCTTTAGGGTCTTGGTATCTCATTCTGGAGTATGCCAATGCTTCTTTCCCGTTTAGTTCTTGACGGCCTTCTGGAAATGTATAGCCGCCATCAGAGAAAGCAAAGGAGTTATTGACTTCCACTCCGCCGACGGCGTTAACAACATCTTTAAATGATTGCATGTTTACCTTTACATAATAATCAATGGAAGTATCAAGGAAGTTCTCTGCGGTATCCATTGCCATCTGTGTTCCGCCAAATGCATAAGCATGGTTGATCTTATCGTCCCTTCCTTTGCCGACGATCTCAGTTCGAGTATCGCGAGGAATATTGAACATCAGCATCTTGTCCTCTTTCGGATTGACAGCGATAATCATCATCGTATCAGAGCGGCCACTGTCACCTTCTCTTTCATCCACTCCTAAAAGCATGATGGAAATCGGTTTTAGATCCTTAGAATTTCCAGTAACGATTGGTTTTGGCTGATCAGTTTCTACCTTTTCATGCATATCATTAACAGCATCTTTTGTAGAATCATAAAGATAGTACGCATATCCACCGATACTAAGGACAATAAGTCCCACAATAATTCCTGTAATCATAAAGAATTTCTTCATTTATATAATCTCTTCTTTCTTTTAAAATAAAGCTGTTTTCGTATACATTGATGCTCTTGGAAAGTAGTTGATTTCCGCTTCAGGTAGCTCGCTTTCCATGGGGCGTGCGTTGAGCATCCTACCGCTTTGCGCCATTTGGAGTCTCCACCCTGCACTTCATCAAACTTGCATATGAAGAAAAATCAACAGACAAAAGCAACAATCTCTTAGAAAAGAGCCTAAAATAAAAACTTACTAAAAGGAGTATACCATGCGTAGGATTGATTGAATAATCTAAAAAAAATATAAATTACAGAATGATATAATTATGTTAATATAATGTAAATAATTAACCAGGTTTTACAAACTATTATAAAATATTACCTAAATTGACAAATAAGTGTGCTATAATACAACGAAATTAAAAACTATAAACATATATAGCTGGAGGCATTTATGGAAGAAACGATTTCTTTAAAAGATATTGCACATACACTGCGCAAGCGTATCTTACTAATTGCAGTAATTGCAGCAGTAGCAGTAGCAGTGAGCGGTGTGATTTCTTACTTCATCCTTACACCCGTGTATCAAGCATCTACTCAAATTCTTGTGAACCAAAAAACGAATGATCAACCTGTTCTCGATGCTAATCAAATTCGTACAAACGTCGAGATGATCAACACATACAGCGTCATTATTAAAAGCCCATCGATCTTAGATAAAGTTGTTGAAGATTATGATTTGCAGCAAACAGCAGACGCGTTAACAAATAAGATTACGGTAAACTCTGAGCAAAACGCTCAAGTGTTCAATTTAACCGTTCAGGATGAAGATCCGGCACAAGCTGTCAAACTAGCAAACGCAATTTCAGATACTTTCAGCAAAGAAGTTCCGAACATCATGAACGTTGATAATGTTAAAGTACTATCTCCAGCCGTATTGAAAGAGAATCCCTCACCAATAAAGCCGAAACCGCTTCTTAACATTGCGATCGCATTAGTTGTTGGATTAATGGCAGGGGTTGGAATAGCATTCTTACTCGAATACTTGGACAACACAATCAAAACAGAAGAAGATATTCAAAACGTGCTTCAACTGCCTGTTCTTGGAGTTATACCTAAGATTGCGGTAGAAGATCAAAAAGCACCGAGGAAAAAAGCAGCCAGTAAACGGATGGGAAGTGGAACACTTGAGTCGTAATCGGAAATTTAAGAAGACCATTCAAGATTTAACCCAAAGAAGTTTAATTACGCATATTAATCCAAAATCGCCGATTTCTGAACAGTATCGGACAATTCGAACAAACATACAATTTGCTTCAGTAGATAAAGAGTTTAAGACATTCATGGTTACATCAGCAGGTCCTGGTGAAGGAAAGTCGACTACAGTTGCAAACTTAGCAGTTGTACTTGCGCAACAAGGAAAACGTGTCCTTTTAATTGACGGAGACCTTCGAAAGCCAACCGTACATTATACATTTAAAGTGAGTAACATTTATGGAGTGACGAACGTTCTTACACGACAAAAGAAACTTCAAGATGCAGTCGTCTCTACTAAGATTCCAGATGTCGATGTACTGCCGAGTGGACCTGTTCCGCCTAATCCGTCCGAGTTGATAGATTCAAAGTCTATGGATCACCTTATTGAAGAAGCGAGCGCACTTTATGATTATGTATTATTCGACACGCCGCCGATTATGGCTGTAACAGACGCACAGTTGCTTGCTCATCGTGTAGATGGAGTGATACTTGTCGTTTCCAGTGGGAAAACGCAAATTGAAGGGGCTGTGAAAGCGAAAGAAATGTTAAACCATGCGAATGCGAAAATCCTAGGCACGGTGCTAAACGCGAAAGAGATTAAGAAAGATAGTTATTATTACTATTACGGTGCTAATTAATAACTCAAAATTCGACAAAAAAAGACCGTTGTAAAAAATGGCACCTATGTTAATATAACAATAGATTTCCAAAATTAAGTAAAATGAACTAGTTTTGCTAAAAGCTAGTTCAAAAGTTTGGGAAGCCACAAGGGGACTAGCGATGATTGATATACATAGTCATATATTGCCTGACATTGATGATGGTGCACAGAATTTAGAACAAGCAATTAGCATGGCAGAAACTGCTGTATTGGAAGGAATCACTCATTTATACGCAACACCGCATCATCGAAACGGAAGATATGAAAATGAAAAACCCAGTATCTTGCACCATGTAGATTTTTTCAATAAAGAGCTGCAGCAGCGCAATATACCACTTCATATTTTGCCTGGACAAGAGATACGAATATACAAAGAACTTATTGATGACCTTGATGGGAATGTTCTCATTCCGTTGCATCATCAGTCCAAATATTTACTTATTGAACTACCTTCAAATCAAGTCCCAGCATATGCCGCAGAAATACTCTATGAATTAACTCTCAGAAACTACACACCTATTATTGTTCATCCTGAGCGTAACAGCGAAATTATTGAAAACCCAGATATTCTTTACGATTTCATAATAACAGGAGCACTATCGCAGATCACCGCGAGTTCAGTCATTGGAAACTTCGGTAAGAAAATCATGAACTTTTCCCATGATTTGATACAAAGTAACATGGCACATTTTGTCGCGTCAGATGCACACAACACGACTAGCCGAGGATTTCATTTAACAAAAGCTTATGAAACGATACAAAAACAGTATGGAATAGACAGAAGATTTTATCTGCAAGAAAACGCAGAGATTGTGATGAAGGGTGAAAGTATTTATATCGAACAACCTTCACATGTACGAAAAAAGAAATTTCTAGGAATCTTCTAACGAAAGGATGTTCTTCGCATTGAAAAAAGTTAAAAAAGCCATTATTCCGGCTGCGGGATTAGGGACCCGTTTTCTACCAGCAACAAAAGCCATGCCAAAAGAGATGCTTCCAATTGTCGACAAACCGACAATTCAATACATCGTTGAAGAAGCCATCGCATCGGGCATCGAAGACATTATTATCGTAACAGGTAAAGGCAAACGAGCAATCGAGGATCATTTCGACCATGCCTTTGAGCTTGAGCAAAACCTGTTTGAAAAGGGGAAGTTAGACCTATTAGAAAAAGTCGAACAGTCCTCAAAATTAGCTGATATACATTATATTCGTCAGAAAGAACCAAAAGGTTTGGGTCATGCGGTATATTGTGCAAGAAAATTTATTGGGGATGAGCCTTTTGCCGTACTACTTGGGGATGACATTGTTCAAGCAGACAAGCCTTGTCTGAAACAACTGATTGAACGTTATGAAGAAACAACGGCATCTATCATCGGAGTACAACAAGTACCCGAAGATCAAACACATCGTTACGGAATTATCGATCCCCTTAGCAATTTTAATAATCTATACGGAGTAAAGAATTTTGTTGAAAAGCCTAAACAGGGAACAGCTCCTTCTAACCTAGCTATTATGGGCCGTTATATCTTAACACCAGAAATATTTAATTACCTCGAGAACCAGGAAACAGGTGCTGGTGGAGAAATACAGTTAACCGATGCAATCCAACAACTAAACAAATTCCAAAGAGTATTTGCTTATGACTTTGAAGGCACGAGATATGATGTTGGAGAAAAGCTTGGTTTCATCATGACGACGATTGAATTCGCACTAAAAGACAAAGAGATTAGTAAACAGCTATTACCCGAGCTAGAGCGCTTATTAGAGCAAGTAAAGTTAAAATATTAATCTAGAGCGATACGTTTACTTAAATGTTAATTAAAAGAGAACAAGAGTTAATAAAAATTTAATACCCTAAGAAAATGACTGCATTTTCCTTAGGGCTTTCTTTTGTAAAAAATATGATGTGAAGGAGGGATTTCTTTTGAGTTATCAAGGTCGGGTATCGATGCTGATTCTACTAGATTCGTTAATTGTAATAACGTCTATATATGTAGGGTATTACACACTTCATCCATACTTCAATTTTTATAACTTTAATCTGCTCACGATTAGCTCAATCACGCTACTAGCCAGTCATCACTTATTCGCTTTTAAATACCGTTTGTATCAAAGAGCTTGGGAATATGCAAGTGTAGGGGAAGTGCTCGGAATTGTTCGGGCAATTACACTATCCATCATTGCAGCTGGAGTTATGCAATATCTTGTAAATGGTAACGTGTATGTACGCGTACTCGGAATCACATGGATGCTACATATTATTCTGATTGGGGGATCACGTTTCTCCTGGAGAATGTTTAGAGATAATTATATGAACTCCCAGATCGAAAAGAAAAGAGCTTTAATTATTGGTGCAGGGTCGGCCGGTTCTATGCTTGTGCGTCAGTTAAAAAAAAGTAGTGACAATGATCTATATCCAGTTGCTTTCGTAGATGATGATCCTAAAAAACAAAGACTGCAGATTTATGGAGTAACCGTTGCTGGCAAAACCATAGATATTCCAAAGCTAGTTGAAGATCTTAACGTTGAAAAGATTATTATTGCCATTCCTTCTTTAAGTAAGAAAGAAATCCAAAGGATCTATCAAGAGTGCAGTAAAACCACAGCAACAACAAAGATTATGCCAATGATTGAAGACATTGTGTCTGGTAAAGTTTCCGTTAATCAATTCCGTGAAGTGCAAGTAGAGGATCTGTTAGGGAGAGACCCTGTACAGCTGGATATTGACAGTATATCGAAAACAGTGACAGGGAACACGATACTCGTAACAGGTGCAGGCGGATCCATTGGTTCAGAAATTTGCCGACAGGTAAGCAAATTTAAGCCAAAAAAGCTTCTATTATTAGGTCATGGTGAAAACTCTATCTATCAAATCGATATGGAACTTCGAAACAAACACGGCAAAGATTTAGAAATTATTCCTATTATTGCAGATATACAAGACCGTGATCGTATCTTTGAAGTGATGAGTGTTCATGCACCAGATGTTGTCTACCATGCGGCAGCACATAAACATGTTCCGTTAATGGAGTACAACCCGAAAGAAGCCGTAAAGAACAATGTGATTGGTACGAAGAACGTAGCTGAAGCAGCGGATATGTTCGGGGTATCAACATTTGTACTCGTATCTTCTGATAAAGCGGTTAATCCTACAAACGTGATGGGATCAACAAAACGAATTGCAGAAATGGTTATTCAAAAATTGGACAAGGAAAGCCAGACGAATTTTGTCGCTGTTCGATTTGGAAACGTGTTAGGAAGCCGAGGTTCAGTAATTCCACTATTTAAAAACCAGATTCAAGCAGGTGGACCAGTTACGGTTACACACCCAGATATGACTCGTTACTTCATGACAATTCCAGAAGCATCACGACTCGTTATGCAAGCGGGTGCGTTAGCACGAGGTGGGGAAATTTTCGTTCTTGATATGGGTGAACCGGTTAAGATAGTTGACTTAGCTAAGAACCTAATTCATCTTTCGGGTTATACCACTGAGGAGATTGGCATTAAATTTGCGGGGATTCGTCCTGGTGAGAAGATGTATGAAGAGCTTCTAGGAGAGAATGAAGTGCATAAGAAAGAGGTTTTTCCTAAGATTTTCATAGGAAAGACTGTGGAGTTTGATTATGAGAGGGTAGCTAACCTTATTGAAAATCATCAGTCTTTTGATGGTGGTTATTTGTCTAAGTATGTTTTAGGGTTGGCGAATAAGAAAGAGCGGATGTTGGTGAAGAGTGTTAATTAAATACATAAGGGGGTCTCTTTTTTTAAGGGACCCGCTTGTATGTTAGGTGAATTAACAAGTAATTATAATAGTAGAAACTCGGCATTAATTTGTTATTGTGTAAACTTTTATTCTGTTTTACTTAATGGAGAGAACAATTCCACAAGGCATCCGAGGTAGATTTAATTTAGTAGGTCAGTAGTTGGTTGGAAGGGAGTTTAGTTTCCAGTAAAGTCCTAACAGACTAAATTAACAAAACTTAAAAATAAGTGAGGAAAAATAAAATGGTTAATACGGTATTAAGAAATATTCCTTTCTCTCCACCAGATATTCAAGAAGCGGAAATTGAAGAAGTTATAAAAGCAATGAAGTCTGGGTGGATTACAACTGGACCAAGAACTAAAGAATTAGAAAAAAGAATTGCTAAATATGTTGGCACAAACAAAGCTGTTTGCTTGAATTCAGCAACTGCTGCTATGGAGCTTACTCTTCGTATCCTAGGGATAGGACCTGGTGATGAAGTAATAACTTCAGCCTATACATATACTGCATCTGCCTCAGTTATAGAGCATGTTGGGGCAAAAATAGTTTTAGTTGATACGGCACCAGATTCGTTTGAAATGGATTACTCTAAGTTAGCAGATGCAATAACTGAAAATACTAAAGCTATAATACCAGTAGATATCGCAGGAAAGATGTGTGACTACGATAAGATTTTTGAAATACTAGAAAGTAAGAAAGTACTTT
Source organism: Fictibacillus norfolkensis (assembly GCF_014836645.1). Taxonomy (GTDB): domain Bacteria; phylum Bacillota; class Bacilli; order Bacillales; family Fictibacillaceae; genus Fictibacillus; species Fictibacillus norfolkensis. Next base: position 125,382 of record NZ_JACSQM010000005.1, on the reverse strand, counting down.
TAAAGCCAAATAATGAACTCCAGTCGTTATTTAATAGGGTAATAGTTATGACGGATGCTGCCCATGCTTTTGGAGCAGAGAGAAAAGGAATGAAATGTGGGCAAGTTGCTGATTTTACTTGCTTTTCTTTTCATGCTGTAAAAAATTTTACAACAGCTGAAGGTGGAGCGGTTGTATGGCGTAATAGGGGTGGGTTAGATGATGAGTGGGTTTATAAGCAATTTATGCTGTATAGCCTACATGGTCAATCTAAAGATGCGCTAGCAAAAACTCAAATAGGTGCATGGGAATACGATATTGTTTATCCAGCCTATAAGTGCAATATGACTGATATTATGGCCAGTATTGGTTTAATACAGTTAGATAGATATGAAGGTCTGCTAGAAAGACGTAGAGAGATTATTGAGATGTACGATAGAGCGCTTCGACCATTAGGTATTCAAAGCTTGCAGCATTATGGTGAGGACTTTGCCTCGTCAGGTCATCTTTATTTAGTTAGAATTCCTGAAATTAGTGAAGAAAAGAGAAATGAATTTATTATTAAGATGGCTGAAGTGGGTGTTTCATGTAATGTCCACTATAAGCCATTGCCTATGTTTACGGCTTACAAGAATTTAGGGTTTGATATTAAGGATTATCCGAATGCTTATAAGCAATATGTAAATGAAATTACACTTCCGCTTCATACTTTGTTGAGTAATGAGGATGTAAATTACGTTGTTGGTAATTTGGAAAAAGTATTAAATGAATTTTAAGGTGGGTTACAAGATGTATAAGAACTTTTTTAAGAGATTATTTGATTTAACCTTAGCTTTAGTAGCCCTACCATTTTGGTTAATTATATTGGTGATTATAGGGCCAATTATTTACTTACAAGATAAAGGGTCTATTTTTTATAACGCTCCTAGGCTTAGTAAGAACGGAAAAGTATTTAAAATGTATAAGTTTCGCTCCATGAAAATGAATGCTCCGGATCTTAGAAATGATGATGGATCAACATTCAATGCAGAAGACGACCTTAGGTTAACTAGGATTGGAAAGTTTATACGTAAAACAAGCCTTGATGAAACACCACAGCTATTAAATATTATTAAAGGTGATATGAGTATTATTGGGCCAAGACCTGACTTACCAGAACATTATGAGCTATATGAGGGTAACGAGGAAAGAAAGCTTGAAATTAGACCTGGTGTTACGGGATTTAACCAAGCCTACTTTAGAAATACTGTGCCTTGGAAAGAAAGAATTCAAAATGATATTTACTATATAGATCATCTCTCTTGGTGGCTCGATATTAAGATATTTTTCAAGACAGCTATATCAGTTTTGAAGCGTGAGGATGTTTTTGTTACTGAAAAGAATACTAATTTAAACAAAAATACAGGAGTAAGGATGTAGGAGGATTTCTAATGAAAAATATAAAAGATGCAGTGACCTTTAATGAATTAAAGTGGGATACAGAATTTTTTGGAGTTTCTAGTTCAAAAGCTATACTGCATCGACCTCTTACATTACAAGAATGGGATGAACTAAAAAAAAGGTTTAAGGAATATAAGTATATATCAATCATGAATAAACACTCTGAACCAATTAATGCACAGCTTATCGGGAAAGATACCTCAGCGTTTTTGGCAGATGTAAATATGCAATTTGAAAAAAAAATAGTAAGTTCTAATGAAATGCCAACAAATGTAACAATTCAACAGATTCTAGAGAAAAATGAACAAATCATCCAAATATCAGATTTTCAGTTCTCAAAGTTTACTGAGGACCCCGAATTAGCTAAAAGAGGCGGCGACAAAATCTATCGGCAATGGCTAATTAATTCCTTTGGACAGCCAGATAAGTTTTACGCATTATCAAGGAATGAGAATGGTGATATAAACGGCTTTATACTGTTTTCCTATTCAGATGGTTCGTGTGTAATTGAGCTTATTGCTGTATCTAAAAAGGAGACCAAAGGTGGAATAGGTACTAGTTTATTTAAAGCAGTAGAACAAGCGGCACATCAACGTGGATACAGTAAAATAAAAGTCGGCACCCAAGTTCGGAATATGGGAGCAATTAATTTTTATCATAAAGTTGGCTGTAAACAGATAGGGTGTCATCAAGTTTATCATTTGTGGAATTCATAATATATGTAATGAATCTAGTTCGGGGGATTTAAATGAAGAAAATTCTTATTGTTTCAACAGTAAGTAGGCAGTTTTATCTATTTGAGCAAGGTAATATTGAAGTATTAAAATCCTTAGGGTATGAAGTACATGCTGCTGCAAATTTTAGTGATTCTAATGAAAGGTTAGATAGCTTAGAAATAGTCAGACACCATTTTGATATAGATCGTTCACCGTTTTCTTTAATTAATATAAAGGCATACAAAGAGCTCAAAAAAATTATGAAGTCAGAGAAATTTAATGTAGTTCATTGTCATTCTCCAATGGGAGGCGTTTTGGCACGTTTAGTCGCTAGATCAGTTGGTATTACACCTGTCATTTATACAGCCCATGGATTTCATTTTTATAAAGGTGCACCGATGATTAATTGGTTAGTTTATTATCCTGTTGAAAAGTTTTTATCGAAATTAACCCAAATGATAATAACTATTAATCAAGAGGACTTTGCTATGGCTAAGAAATTTAACACAAATAGAGTTGTTTATGTTCCAGGAATAGGAGTAAATACTGAAAAATTTAATGACTATATTGTAGATAGAGACAAAAAAAGAAAGGATTTAAATATACCAAATGAAACTGTTGTGTTAGTTTCTGTTGGAGAAATGATAAAAAGGAAAAATCACGAATCAGCATTGAAGGCACTTTCCAAAGTTAATAACAGAGATTATCTATATCTAATTTGTGGGAAAGGTGAATTAGATGACTATCTTAGAAGTCTTACTAAAAGTCTTGGAATTGAAGATAAGGTTAGGTTTTTAGGATATAGGAACGACATACCTGAAATTTGTATAGCTTCAGATATTTTTTTGTTTCCCTCTTTCCAAGAGGGATTACCAGTTTCTGTGATGGAAGCTATGTCAGCTGGACTTCCGGTTATTGGGTCAGAAATAAGAGGGAATACAGACCTTATTGACAATGATAAAGGCGGTTATTTGTTAAAACCAGAAGATGTTGCTGGATTTGCAGAGAAAATTGAAAGAGTTATTTCTAATAAAGAATTAAGAAAAAAGATGGGTAAATATAACAGTTTAAAGGTTAAAGAGTTTGATCAAAAAAGAGTTAAAAAAATTATGGCTGAGTTATATGAGGGACTGGGGGAATTAATATAAATGGAAAAAGTTCTCTTTGTACACGATGGCCCAATATATAAATCAGGGGCTGGCAATTATTTTGGAATCGACTACAATACAAATTTAAAAAATCGATACTTATACCTGGGTGATAAAGTAACCTTTATGACACGTGTAGAGAGGTTAAGAGATGATATGAACCTTTCCAAAATAGAGGGTGCAGATTTTGACGTTATATCGGTTCCGAATTTTAAAACTTTAACAAATTACTTTCCGTTAAAAAAACAAGCTAGTAAAGTAATTAAAACAACCGTAGAAGAACACGATTTACTTGTAATTAGACTTCCTAGTTCCATTGGTATACTGTCGTGGAAATATGCAATACAGTTTGGTAAGCCATATATATTAGAGTTGGTTGCATGTCCCTGGGACGGTTACATGAATCATAGTTTATTGGGTAAAATAATCGCACCTCAAATGTATCTTAAGACTCAGAAAATAGTAAAAGAATCATCATATGTTATATACGTTTCGAGTGAATTCTTACAGAGACGATATCCAACTAAGGGAAAAGAACTTTCTTGCTCTGATGTAACTCTACCCTATATTAATAAAGATATCTTAATAAAAAGACTTGAAAAGATTGAGAAAAGAAAAAAAGAGGATTCTCTTATACTTGGTACAGTTGGAGCAGTAAATATGAAATATAAAGGTCAACAATACGTAATAAAGTCAATTAAACATTTAATAGAAGAGGGATATAACGTTGAATACCAGCTTGTTGGTGGTGGAGATAATTCTTATTTAAAAAGATTAGCAAAGAAATTAGGCGTGGAAAAAAACGTGAAGTTTCTTGGTACCTTATCACACGATAAGGTATTAGATTTTATGAACCAGATTGATATTTATATACAGCCAAGTAATGTTGAATCACATGGCAGAGTGATCATTGAAGCCTTTAGCACGGCGTGTCCAGTAATAGGTTCTTCTACTGGTGGAATACCTGAGCTAGTAGATGAAAATTATATTTTTATTAGGAAAAATGTTAAAGATTTGGTTTCAAAAATAAAAAAAATGATGAATAGTGATCTAGCGATGATTAGCCAAAAAAATTTTTTAAAAGCAAAAACTTTTGAACAAGAAAAATTAAACCGTAATAGAAATGCATTTTATGATGAACTTTTAAATCAAGAGGGATAGTATGTTAAAAATATTACACATTGTTTCCGGATTAGGTAGCGGTGGAGTAGAATCCATGCTACACAATTATTATATTAATATGGATAAAAGAAAAGTGAAGTTTGACTTTATAGTCCATGACCCTAATATTGGAAAATTAGAAGAAGATTTCAAAAAACTAGGTTGCGAAGTTTTTCACGTTACTCCAAAGAAAGATTCCTTATTTAACAACGCGCTGGATATCTTTCAAATAATAAAGAAAGGTGACTATGATATTATTCATAGTCATCAAAATGCATCATCATTCTTAGCACTATTTTTTGCAAGACTAAACAAGATAAAGGTTAGAATTGCACATAGTCATGTAGGGATTCTTAAAGAAAAAACAAGTAGAAAAATGTTATTACTTCCATTCAAAATACTAACAAAGTATTTTTCTACAGATCGGTTTGCATGTTCTGTAATTGCCAGTAATTGGCTTTTCGGAAAGAAAAATAAGGATATAATAATAATTAATAATGCAATTGACCTAGAAAAATTTAAATATAACAGTCTTCTAAGGACAGAAGTTCGACAGAAGTATGGATGGGACGATAAATTTGTTATTGGTAATGTTGCACGTTTTTTTCCAGAAAAAAACCATGAATTTCTGATCCGAATTTTCAAGGAAATTCATAAACTAATACCTACGGCTATTTTAATTCTGGTAGGTGGTGAGGAAAAAGAAGAAGAAAAGAGAGTACGTAGGTTGACACAAGTCTTAGGCGTGAATGAACACGTCATTTTTTTGGGTGTTAGGGATGATGTTAATAAGCTAATGCAGGCTATGGATAGTTTTATACTCCCCTCTAAATTTGAAGGCTTTGGTATGGTCTTAGTAGAAGCACAAGCTTCCTCTTTAAAATGCTTTACGAGTGATAATGTACCAAAGGAAACGAGAATTACAAATTTAATAGAATATATCTCCCTAGAAAATTCGGAAAAATATTGGGCGGAAAAAGTAATAGATTCAACATACGGATATAATAGAAAAAAATATGATGAAAATGTTAGTAGAAGTAACTTTGATATACAAACTGAAGCTGTAAAGTTAAGTAAGATTTATTTTGATTTATATAAAACTAGATACTTAAAATAAAGGAGTAACTATTGTAATCTCCTATTATATTTGCAATTGTAAAAAGAGTGTTATTTAAATATTTTAATTAAAGTTTTATAGAAAGATATCATCCTTATACACCTTTTCAAGATCACTGTATAGACGTTTATGAGGTTCAAGGGTTTTGTTAGGAGGAATTGCATTATAATGCAGTCATATATATATAACTTAAATAATAATAATAGTAAAGTGCGATTAAGTGTTAAAATAAACTTTTATTTCACATGTTTATTAGTAATTTGGTCACTTACCCCTTATTTGATGAGGGAATTACAACAGCTATTTGTAATATTACTTTTTTTAGGGTGGTGGGTGACTGCTCTTTTTTCTATTTTAGCTAAAAAACCAATTACAATAAATAAAACAACGAAAGTTATTCCAATAACAATTATTTGGTTAATAATTGTGACCATATATGTAATGGTACAGTTACCTAATTTTTACTTCGGTAATTATTTCTATATAGTACTCTACTACATGCCTATCTTATTTTTAGCGTTTTATCTCAGATGTGGAAATATAAAGATAATAAAACAATTAGTACTTTTTACTTTAGTTGTTTTATTAACCAATTCAATTTCTAACATCATGATACTTTTTGATAATCCCTACGCAGCCAAAGAGGCAACCGGTGGTTATGGATTAATTGATTATTCTAACACTAATGTAATTACGGATAAATCAGCATTTACAATTGTACTAGGAATCTACTTAGCGCTTTTAGGTGTTTACTTTTCTCTTGTAAAAAGAATAAAAATATTATTTCTTATTTTAACTTACACTCTCCTATTATTATTATTACAATCAACTTTTTTTATTGGACTTATCTCTTTAATTATTATTATTTCCTGTTATTTCTTAATAAGAGGAGATAGAGTAATTTCTTTAATTAAAGGTCTTTTATTTTTGATTATTTGTACATTTATTTTAATTTTTAAAAATAATGTATCTTTTCTTATAAATGATTGGATAGTTGCCACAACAAGTAACCAATTAATAATTACTCGTGTACATTTACTTACAGACTTAATTGTTAATTTTTCTGTGTCTGGGACACTTGAAGCTCGCTTGGTAAATATAAGAGAGAGTTTTGTTACTTTTTTAGAAAATCCTTTCTTTGGTAAAGGATATGTGAATTCATTTATTTCACAGAGCGTCGGAATTGGTAACCATTCCTACATCTTTGACAACCTAGCAAAGTTTGGAATAGTCGGGTTCTTTTTTGAATTAACTGTATATATTACTTTTATTAGGTATGTAACCAGTAATATAGATAGCAAATTAAGAAAATATTATTATTGTTCATGGTCAGGGTTCGTGTTTTATGCTTTATTTAATCCGATTGTTTTTCCGTCTGTAGGAATATTGTTATTCTTTATATTTCCATTATTTATTCATTATAAATCATTAACTTTATCGAGAGATTCATAAGAAACTAATGGGGGAATCATTTTAATGAAAAAAATTCTAATGATAAATACATTACCAATTAATAATTTTGGTGAAACAAATAAGGTCAAAAGGACAGCAGGGAATCAGACCCTGTATAATACTTTAAAGGGATATAGTGAAAATGGATATGATGTTACAATGCTAACATTTTGTGATGTTCCAAAGGAAAGTAAGCCATTTCCTAATATAACTGTAAAACGATCTCGTTTTCTCAAAATATTTAATTTTTTGCTAAAAACTAAACAAAAACTATTATTTATTAAAAGGATTCGAAAAGAAAAGAGTGACAAAGTCACTACGGATATAAGCGTAAAAGGTTCCACTTTTTTATTTAAGTTTTGGGAAGTGTTTGGGTATCTTGAAGGCCTGTCTATTGCAAAAAAAAATAAAGCTGATTTAATTTACGGTTATGAAATATATAGTACTAGACCCTCAAAGCGAATTGCAGACAAAATAGGTGTTCCTTCTGTTTCAAGATTTCAAGGCACTGAACTTAGTTTTTATTTAAATGAACCTGATAAATTTGAGAAGTCTATGCCTTATATTTTGGGAACGAAAGTACCTACGGACTTAGTGATAATGGCAAATGATGGAACGCAAGGTGATGAGATCTTAGTACGTTTAGGTGTTGATATAAATAAAGTGCGTTTTTGGGTTAACGGATTAACAGATAAGAATAAATATTTAAACTACAAAAAAGAAGGAAATTACAAAGGCATTCTAGGAATCCCAGAAGATGCTTTTGTTATATGTACTGCAAACAGATTTGTTGATTGGAAAAGAATAGATAGAATAATAAAAGTAGTACATGAATTAACAAAAAAAAATCAAAATGTCTATTTAGTAGCAATAGGTGATGGTCCTGAAAAAATGGCATTAGCACATCTTGTATCATCATTAAATTTAAAAAACAATGTAATATTTACAGGTACACTGGAACATGCTGAAACTATTTATCATATTGCAAATGCAGATTTATATATAACCCTAAATGAAGGCGGGAATTTAGGAAACTCAGTATTAGAGGCACTCGCTTTAGGTACTGCCGTGTGTACATTAAGAAACAACAGTGTAGAGAAAGTGTTAATGGATGGTTATAATGCAATATTATTTAATACTGTGGATGAACAGAAGATTTCAAGTCAAATATATAAGTTGGTAGAAAACCGAGAGATGATTGAAAATATTAAAGTAAATGCACGAAATTATGCCGAAAGTAAGTTGTTATCATGGTCAGATAGGATGTTTTTAGAAGTGGAGACAATTTCTGAATTGATTGAGAAAAGTAAAAAAAGAAAGCTTAGTACCAATTTGCAAAAGTAATAATAGCAGCACTTGTTTTAACATTGTGAATGCTAATTAGTTCAAATTAAATATGATAAAAAAAACAAACTTTGTGGACGCATAATAAGATGGTTATTGAAATATATCCTACAGCAACAGGGTGTTGTGGAAAATATATTAAATATATGATTCTATCCACGTTTGATTATGAGGTAATTAGGATGAATAGTAGCTTTATTAAAAATAATATATTCACACTTTCTCGTCAGATAATTAGTATATTTATCTCTTTAATTTCATCAATTTTTATTGCTAGATATCTAGGCCCAGAAGGGCAAGGCAGTTACTCTTTAATTATTTTACTACCTTTGATGTTATTGACTTTTCTTAACTTTGGAATTGGGTCTTCATCAATATTTTATATTGGTAAAAAAGAGGAAAACTTAAATACTATAATTAAAACTATTATATTTACTGGTATTTGGTTAAGTATAATATCGGTAATTATTGGGTTAATTATAATTTTATTATTCTCAGATCAATTCTTTTCAGGGATATCATTAAAATTACTACTAGCCTCTTTGTTAGTGTTACCATTCTTATTTACTAAAAGTTTTCTACAATCAATTTTTCAAGGTAAACAAAACTTTCAAGTATTTAATATTATTTTATTGGTAGAACAAATTACAATATTAATTTTAGTAATCCTATTATTTAAGTTGGTAAATGTTAGCGTGGTGCAGGCACTCATAGCATATTTTATAGGGCAAGTTATAACATTGATAAGTATTGTAATAATTATAAAAAGAGATAAATCGATTAATATAAAAAAAGGTAGATTTTCTAGCAGCTTTTTACGAAAGTCACTTCAGTATGGTCTTAAAGTACACCTTAGTAATGTTTTAGCATTTGTTAATTATCGTGCGGATATTTTAATGATATCCTTTTTCATTAACCCAATGGCAGTTGGAATATATACGATTGCTGTTAACATCGCAGAAAAACTATGGATAATTTCCCAATCAGCATCAACAGTACTTTTTCCTAAAATAGCTTCCTTAAAAAATAATAATGATGGATCCAAGATAACATCTCAAGTTAATAGAAATGTATTAGCAATCTGCACTTTTTTAGGATGTGGAATATTCTTTTCTGTTGATTATATTATATATTTTCTATTTGGAGAAATGTATAGTGAAAGTTCGATAATAATAAAACTGTTACTTCCTGGTATTATTCTTTTTTCTGTGGCACGTATATTATCTAATGATTTTGCCGGAAGGGGAAAGCCTGAAATAAATTTATACACTGCTATTTTTACGGTATTTTTTAATATATGTTTAAATCTCTACTTAATTCCTTTATACGGAATAGAAGGTGCAGCAATTGCTACCTCAATAACATATAGCTTAAATAGCATTATGAACGTTTTTATATTCATTAACATAACAGGACAATCGCTAAAGTCAACATTATTAATTACTTTAAATGATATAAGAATGTATATCAGAATATTCACCAACATTCAAAAAAGATTTAGAAAAGGGTGAAAACTATGCATGTATTAATAGTTCCCTCTTGGTATCCAACAGAGTTCACTCCAATTGCAGGGATATTTTTTAAAGAACAAGCTAAGGCTCTGCAAAAATTTGGACATAAAGTAACAGTTGTGTTTCCCGAGACCAGAAGTTTGAAATCATATAATAAAGATTTTAAATCTGGTATTAAATGTAATGTTGAGGACGGGATTAAGACTTATCGATATCATGGATATAACCTTATGCCTGGGCTAACTAAAGCAAATAAGATAAATTATTTTATGAAATTTAAAAAGTTATATCATCACATTGTTGAAAAGGAAGGGATTCCTAACATTGTCCATGCTCATTCATGTTTATGGGGTGGGTGGGCTGCTGCCAAGATTATTACAAAAGAGCATATACCTTTAGTAATAACAGAGCATTCCACAGCTTTCATAAGGGGATTAATAGAACCAGAAGAAGAGGAAGATATTCGTTATGCTTTAGGGAAAGCAAGTAAGGTGATTTCAGTTGGACCAAGGTTAGCTGAGGAAATGACAAAGTATGTTAATGAAAATAAAGTAACGCTAATTCCTAATATTGTTAATACTGATTATTTTACAATAAAAAAAAGTGATAACAAGAGTTTTCGATTCTTTACTGTTTCGTTACTTACTCAAAAAAAAGGTATGGATATATTAGTTAAGGCTTTTGCAAATACCTTTAAAGGTGAAAAATACGAATTAATTATAGGTGGTACAGGAGAAGAGGAAGCTAATATAAAAAAATTAGTAGATGAATTAATGATATCTAACCAAGTGCAGTTTTTAGGAGAACTTTCTAGGGAAGAAGTTAGAGACCAAATGCAAAGTTGTGATGCTTTCGTGTTAGCAAGTAGATTTGAGACTTTTGGTGTTGTTTATATTGAAGCACTTGCATGTGGGAAGCCTGTAATTGCAACAGCAAGTGGTGGGCCTGAAATAATAGTTAACGAAAAAAATGGACTTTTAGTACCTGTAGACGATATAAAAAATTTAGGAAATGCAATGCAGACTTTAGTTAATAATAAGAATAAATATAATGAAGAACTTATAAGAGAAGATTGTGTAAAAAGATTTAGTGAGGATGTTATTACGAGCCAACTTGATAACTTATATTCAGGAGTGATAGGCCAATATACTGCAAAATAATATTTTGTTTTTTGAATAAATATTGTAATTTAAGTGGAAACAGCCAAGTTTTTAGGGACTTGTTATTGTATTGTTCGTAGTTAAAGTAAGGATGTTGTAAAACAATTCATAAAGGCAGCTCATTTTTCTGAAATATTTAGAAAAGCAAATATAGAGATTCTAGTTCATACGGGACAACATTATGAAGCAAATATGTCTGATGTTTTCTTTGAAGAACTTGGAATACCCAAACCTGATTATAATTTAAGTGTTGGATCTGGTAGTCAAGGTCTTCAAACACGACGTATTCTTGAAAAAATTGAAGATATAATATTAAAGGAAAAGCCTGATGGGATGCTTGTATATGGTGATACGAATTCTACTTTAGCTGGTGCATTAGCAGCAAGTAAATTGCATGTTCCAGTCTTTCATATTGAAACTTGACTAAGAAGTTACAATAAATTAATGCCCGAGGAGCAAAACCGAGTATTAACGAATCATATTTCTGATTTATTACTATGTCCAACCCAAAAAGCTGTAAATAACCTTAAAAAGGAAGGGATCATAGAAGGGGTGTCTAATACGGGAGACATAATGTATGATGTGGTCTTAAGAAATATTGAGATTTCACAAAGACGTTATTCGGATGGTATTTGGTTAAATGAATTAAGAGAAGAAAACATTGCAACTATCCACCGAGCAAAAAATACAGACGATAGTAATAAGCTAATTAAGATTTTTTCAGCATTTGAAAATATGGATAAGCCAGTAGTATTACCAATTCACCCAAGGACTGTTCTTGTGGAATTTTTAACCAATATTAATATTAAGCTGATATCGTCAGCTTGGTATTCATAAAATCCAAGATTTCACCCCTCTTATTCTAGAAAGAGCATTGTCTTACCATTAAAATCGAGGAAGGGATGTTGCAGCGAAACTTTATACCGGATAGTCAAAGTAAGCGAAAATATTATATGGTGAAGAAGTAATGATAACCCACTGAGTAGGCTGAAGTATTAGCCACTTGGTAAGATTACTATGTGAATTTCTTAGATAGCCTTTGTACTCAATAGTTAAACGCTATATAAGAAAACAGGGAAATCTAAAACTCTGCTGAGCGAGATGCTCGGCAGAGTTTTTTCGTTTAATCATCAGGTGTACTATTAAAATAGACCGAAATGTTTTTTGTATTCAGAAAAATCTAAAAAATAGTTGACTTTGCAGTGAAACTAGGTAAAATTAGGTTAACACTGATATCTGATATATCAGATATCAATTAATTAAATGTGAGGTGGACGAATGGAAAGATCCGTTGCGGCAATTGTTACCGGAGGTGCATCAGGATTGGGTTTAGCAGTTGTTAGAGAACTTGCTCAACATGGGATGGCTGTTGCCATTGTTGATATTTCAGAAGAAAAAGGCGAAGAAGTCACTCGGTCATTAGTGAAAGAAGGAAAGAATGTTGCTTTCTTTAAAGGAGATGTAACGAGTCAAGAAGATACAAAAAAAGTCGTACATCTAATCTCAGAAACAAGAGGAAACGTTCGTGTACTTGTGAACTGTGCTGGAATCATCCGCCGTTCACCTGCTGTATCGGTTTCGGCAGATGAGTTGGATTCGATATTGCGAATCAACCTTCAAGGAAGCGTTTATATGTCTCAGGCCGTTCAGCCTTACATGGCAGAAAATGAAAGCGGTGCCATTGTAAACTTTGCTTCAATGCTGGCTCACTATGGAAGTACCAATCTTTTATCATATGCTGCATCAAAAGGCGGTATCGTACAAGTAACCAAATGCCTGGCGGTCGAGTGGGCTAAACACAACATTCGCGTGAATGCTGTAAGTCCGGGATACATAGAAACGCCATTAGCTTCTGGAGCGACTCAAGATCCGACCTTTAGAGAGAGGATTTTATCCCGCACACCACAGAGAAGATTTGGCAAGCCAGAAGAGGTAGCCGAAGTTGTACATTTCTTGGTTTCGCCGAGATCGAGTTTTGTAACAGGAGCCGTACTGCCTGTTGATGGAGGTCTTCTCGCTGGGGATCCTTGCCTCTACCCGCCTGTTACACAGCGTGAATTCGTGTAAGGAAAACAACAAACCTAAGGAGGAAATACAATGATTACAGATTTAAATAAGTTTACCGAGCAATTCCAGTTGGATGATCAGGCCATAGATATCGAGAGTATTCCGTGGATTCCGCAATCAGATCGTGTATGGTTTAAACCCGTTCGATTTGATCTAACGACGGGAAGCTGGATCAATCTTCTTAAAGTGAAGCCAGGCGGTGCAGTGAACAGACACCGTCACTCAGGCGGAAAAGTAATGGCTTATACAATCCAAGGAACATGGCGTTATTTGGAGCGTGACTGGGTTGCAAAACCAGGCACATTTGTCTATGAGCCACCAGGGGACATACACACTCTTGTGGTCGACGGTGAGGAAGAGATGATCACTCTTTTCATACTCGAAGGAATTATTCAATATTTGGATGATAAGGATCAGGTCGTTCACCAAGATGATGTATTCAGTAAGATGAACCTTTACTACAACTATTGTGAAGAACACAATATTCCCGTTGAAAACTTAAGGTTTTAAAGTGTTGAATAAATCAATCAAAGGAGGATTCTTGTGAAGAAAAAATGGGTTGGAGGATTATTGGCATCTGTATTGGCAGTAGGTTTAATCGGTTGCAGCGCAGGAACAGATTCTGCAAGTTCTGGGTCTAAGGGTGCATCAGATTTTCCTAAGAAACAGATTGAACTAATCGTTCCTTTTTCAGCTGGTGGTGGTACGGATGCCGTAGCAAGAGCCTTTGCAGATGCGGCAAAGAAACACTTGCCAAAACCGATCGGTGTAGTGAATAAAACGGGAGGAGGAGGCGCGATTGGTCTAGCTGAAGGTGCTAATGCAAAACCTGATGGCTATAAAGCTTCGCTCGTAACGGTTGAACTAGCTATTCTGCCGAATCTAGGACTAGCTTCCTTTCAATCGGATGACTTAAAGCCCGTTGCACAATTGAATGCTGATCCATCAGCTGTTACCGTTGCCGCAGACTCTCCTTGGAAAACACTCGATGAATTTCTAAAATACGCAAAAGAAAATCCCGAGAAGGTTCGTATTGGTAATGCAGGAAGTGGTTCGATCTGGCACCTTTCCGCAGCCGCATTAGGTGAGGAGACTGGAGTGAAGTTCAGCCATATCCCTTTTGAAGGGGCAGCACCAGCAGTAACATCTTTATTGGGTGGCCATTTAGAAGCGGTTACAGTAAGTCCGGCAGAGGTCAGCTCACAAGTAGCAGCTGGGAAACTTCGAATGCTTGGGGTGATGTCGGATGAGCGCCTTGAGGCATTTAAAGATGTTCCGACGTTAAAAGAAAACGATATTGACCTCTCGATCGGAACTTGGAGAGGGATTGCCGTCCCAAAAGATACGCCACAGGATGTAGTTGATGTCCTGAAAGAGGCTTCTCGTAAAACGGTTGAAGAACAATCTTTCAAAGATGTTCTCGATAAACTGAACCTTGGTATTGAATATAAGGATGATACAGGATTTGCTGATACTATTACGAAAGATTCAAAGCGATTTAAAGAATTAATCGATAAGCTGAACTTAAAACAGTAAAGGTAATCGGGTCACATGGGAGTTCAACTATGTGACCTGGTTTCTAATCGAGGTGAAAAAATTATTGGCTAAACAAATAGACATTTCGATTTCTCTCGCTCTTATCGTAATAGGGGCGATAATCATTCATACGAGCAGAAGCTTTCCTGGAGCTCAAGGGGCTGATGTAGGAGCAAGTTTCTTTCCGGTCATTCTATCCTCATTATTAATCTTTTTATCGTTACTGTTAATTCTTACTTCAATCAAAAATAAATCGGTGGAAACTCGTACAGCAGGGAAATCAGAATGGAAAAAAGTCGTCTTTGGGATGGCACTTACGTTTATTTACTTTATCTTGCTGATTTATCTTGGATACGTTGCTGCTACACCTATTTTCCTTGCGGCTATGATGTGGATATTTAATTACAGAAGAATCGTACAAGTTGTTTTCTGGTCATTGTTGATTACGGGAATCATTTACGCATGCTTCGCTATGTTATTACAGGTACCCCTCCCAAGTGGAGTCTTCTTTTCATAATGCAGCAGAATGGAGGTGGGGATGATGCTTGATCTATTCTCACAAGGAATTGTAAATATTTTCACACAGCCAACAGTACTCCTGCTTGCGGTTCTTGGAGTTGTAGTAGGAATTGTGGTAGGTGCTCTGCCGGGATTGACAGCCACAATGGGGGTTGCTTTGTTGCTTCCTATCACTTTTGGAATGGAACCGGTAGCAGGATTGCTTTTATTATCAGGGGTTTATTTTGGTGGAATCTACGGAGGTTCGATCACGGCCATATTGTTAAGAACGCCAGGCACACCCGCAGCAGCAGCCACTGCGATTGATGGTTATGCTTTAACGAAAAAGGGGATGGCGGGCAAAGCACTTACTGTCGCAACAATATCTTCATTCACAGGCGGAACGATCAGTATACTCATCCTTATGTTTCTTGCACCAATTCTAGCAAACTTTGCTTTGAAGTTCAGTGCACCTGAATCCTTCGCTCTTGCCCTGTTCGGGATAAGTATCATTGCAAGTATTTCTGGTACTTCTTTAATCAAAGGGTTAATAGCCGGCACGGCAGGGCTTCTAGTTGCAACAGTTGGACTTGATCCGATTCAGGGATTCCCTCGATTTACAGGCGGAATTACAGATATTATGAACGGCATTCCATTCATACCAGTGATGATCGGACTGTTTGCAGCGTCAGAAGCTTTTAAGTCGTTAGAAGAAATGAATATTACTGAAAAAGTGAAAACAAAGATTCAGCGTTTCATGATTTCAAAAGCAGATGTAAAGAAAATTTGGCCTTCTATATTGCGTTCGACAGGACTCGGAACGTTTATCGGTATTATACCAGGTGCAGGAGCTGATATTGCTGCTTTCGTTTCTTACAATGAAGCGAAACGTTTTAGTAAGAATAAAGAAGAGTACGGAGAAGGCAGTCTGGAGGCAGTCGCTGCATGTGAATCAGGTGCAAATGCATGTACCGGGGGAGCGCTCGTTCCATTATTAACATTAGGTATACCTGGGGATTCTGTTACGGCAGTCATGCTGGGAGCTCTTATGGTTCAAGGTCTACAGCCCGGCCCAATGTTATTTAAAGATAATGGCGATCTTGTGTATACCTTGTTCAGCGGAATGATAATCTGTTATGTTGCGATGCTTATTATTGGTTTATTTGCAGCCCGTTACTTTGCCAAAGTGGTCGAGATTCCAAAAGCTATCTTAACACCGGTTATTCTCATGCTATGTGTTGTTGGATCATATGCAATCAACAATAATCTTTTTGATGTATTAATTATGCTTGTAGCGGGTATCATTGGCTACTTTATGCAGAAGTTTGACTTCCCGGCGTCACCGGTTGTACTGGCTATTATCCTTGGTCCCATGGTAGAAAGCCAGTTTAGGAGAGCACTGACACTTTCAAACGGAAACTATGATATTTTTTATACCCGTCCAATCACACTCGTTCTTCTACTATTATCTTTGCTGACCTTGCTGACACCTATTATTAAGAAAATCTGGCAGACAAATAAAGATTCAAAGGATGAAAGTGTTAGATTATAGTCCAAACTTTGGAAAAAAGTATGCTGGATAGTAGAATAGGAGTAAATCATAGATATTGAGGGATGTAACATGGAAAACAAGCCTTTCTTTGATAATTTGAACTTACATGAAAGAGTGTATATGTACGTACGAGATAAAATTATAAATAACGAATTAAAGCCAGGATCGAGGATTGATTACGAAGAACTGATCTCAGAACTCGGTGTAAGCAGGACACCGCTACGTGATGCCATTAATCGACTTCAGCATGATAAGTTGATTGAAGTGAAACCGCGTTCTGGAACTTTCGTAAGCGTTCCTCGCCCAAAGGATATTGAGGAAATTTATGATGTGCGTAAACCATTAGAATGCCTGGCTGTTAAATTATCTGCTCAACATCTTTCAAAGGAAACGTATAAGAGTTTACTAGATGAGACAGACGAAGTCGAGGCAGAACTTAACAGAGGAAACGTGGAAACTTTTTTTCAATCTGATCGGAATCTGCACAAGCTGTTGATCGTGAATGCTGACAACAGTCGTCTTCTCACGATCATGAACTCACTGGAAGTTCAGATAAAGTGGTTCGGAGTCATTATGACGATTAATGTGGACAGGCCATTACAAGCAAACGAGATGCACCGAAAACTCATAAAAGCTATGCATGATGGAAGGGTAGAGGAAGCAATTCAAATTATGGGAGCGCATATCGATGAAGTAAAACATGATATTCTACAAGATTTTCTACAACATACTAAAATGGAGGATTGATATGGACGTTGTAACGATTGGGGAGTCCATGATGGTATTCTCACCGATAAGGACAGGCTATTTAAGGCATGCTCATACCTTTCAGAAGGGAATCGCAGGAGCTGAGTCAAATGTGGCGATCGGTCTTTCACGGTTAGGACACAAGGTTGGCTGGGGTAGCCGAGTAGGTGAGGATGAATTTGGAACAGAGATCATTTCCTTTCTCCGCGGAGAGGGAGTGGATGTTAGCCAAGTCATTCAGGATGATTCGGCACCGACCGGTATTTATTTCAAAGAATTGCTTCGGCCAGAAGAAATACGAGTCTATTATTACCGTCAAAACTCTGCGGCTAGTAGAATGTCTGTTCAAGACTTGAACGAAGAATACATCGCAAGTGCTAAATATCTCCATCTTACAGGGATAACACCTGCACTCAGCGAGTCATGTCGAGATACCGTTTGGGAAGCGATAAGGATCGCAAAGAAAAATGGTGTCAAGATTGTATTCGATCCCAACTTAAGAAGAAAGCTCTGGAAAGATGAAAACGAAGCGAAACGATTACTGGTCGAACTCTCATCCTATGCGGACATCGTGCTGCCTGGGGTAAGTGAAGGCGAATTCTTGTTTGGTGAATGTGAAAAAGAAGTAATGGCCAAACGATTTTTAAAGAATGGTTCTTCCCTTGTGGTATTAAAGTTAGGAGAAGAGGGGGCTTATTATTTATCAGATGAAAATAAAGGATATGTTCCAGCGTATGACGTTAAGCAAGTAGTAGACCCTGTTGGAGCAGGAGATGGTTTCGCTGCCGGATTTCTCTCTGGTTTACTTGAACAAAAGTCAATCTATGATGCTGTATACAAAGGATGTGTGGTTGGTGCTGCTGTTACGATGGCAAATGGGGATGTAGAAGGACTCCCTGATCAGCAAAGCTTACTCTCACTGCTGTCACAACAGGAAGATGTTTTAAGATAGGAGGAAAGATATATGGAGACGGTAGATGTTTTACGTAGATGCGGCGTGATTGCTATCTTGCGAGGAATAGATAGTGATCGAGTAGTGCCTATCGTGCAAGCGTTGTATGAAGGTGGAATAAAAGCAGTCGAAGTAACGCTAAACCATCCAGATTCAATGAAGTCGATTGCCCTCCTTGAAAATGAGTTCGACAAAGAGATTTGTATTGGAGCGGGGACCGTTTTGAATGAGGATTCTGCACGGGCAGCTATTTCAGCAGGGGCGAGCTTCATTATTTCTCCATCGCTAAATCTTCAGACGATTGAAATGACTAAACAGTTAGGTGCTGTTAGTATTCCAGGGGCTTATACTCCAACAGAAATTTTGACGGCATATGAAAACGGTGCTGATTTTGTGAAGGTATTCCCAGCTACCGCTCTAGGACCTGGCTTTTTAAAAGACATGAATGGTCCGCTTCCTTACATACCACTAATCCCGACTGGCGGAATAAACGTTGAGAATGCATTTGATTTCTTACAAGCTGGTGCTGTAGCCATTGGTGCAGGGAGTTCACTCGTTGGCGCATCCCAAAAAATAGATCAAGAGAGTTTAGCAAGTTTGAAAGAACGAGCTCAAGCGTTTATGAGTGAGTGCTGGAAAGCGAAAGAACAAGGAGTTTGGAGTGCGTAGTGTCGTGTTTCATAATCCAAAGAACATTGGTTAAGATAAAAAGCCTAAACCATATATACCTGAAAATGGGTCGCGATCAAAAGGAGCTTATGCTGGAATTTGCGGCTTTTTTCACTCGAAGCGGGCGTCTGTTCAATCATTTACGGAAAAGGAAAAGGAGTGCTGGTAATGAAAAAAGTTATTCATCCAAGACCAGAAGTGAACCAAGTCCTTATTAACAAGTTTAAGGACATGGAACGAGTATTAAGCCTTTCTTGTGTGGTAGGGGATGCACAGGAACGTAATCAGATCATGCGAAGCGATATGAAACCAAGATCTGTAAATAAAAAAATTATTGGTCCCGCTTTCACAGTGAAATTAACGCCGGGTGACTTGATTGATTACCTAGAGGTATTCAACCATATTCAAGAAGGTGATGTGTTAGTGGTAGATGCATTCGGAGAGACGGAGACCTCGGTGCTCGGCGGATTAATGTGCGGACTTTGTAAAGCTGCAGGTGTAGCAGGCATCATCGTAGATGGATCCGTGCGTGATACAGACGAAGCTCGATTGCTGGACGTTCCAGTTATTTCTAAATCTGTTAGTCCCCGTTCAACACACTCCCCAGGCTCCCAAAGAACAGAACCGTTTGAATTTAACACAACAATCGTTTGTGGCGGAGTAGTTGTAAAACCTGGAGATCTAATTGTAGGGGATGAAATTGGAGTAACTGTCGTTCCGCATGACGATCTAGAAGAAGTTTATATAAAAGCAAAAAACCAGGCAGCGGTTGAAGAGGCGGCAAGAAATGAGATATTAAAAGGAAAAACAGCAGACGAACTATTGGCGCAGTTTGGTCGGTTATGATAGGAAGTGAAGCACGGGACGATTCTCGCGGTTCATTTTAAATATCTTTCAAATAATTATAATCTATCTGACTCCTGTAAGTGTTCAGTTCAAGATGACGGTAAGAAAAGAATAGATATTGAAGCCTTCTCAGGATGAGATAGGCTTTTTTTATTAAATTGAGGATAATTTAACTCATTATTTACTGTGATTATACGATAGGATTAAAATGGAAGGAGAAAAAGCTGGAAGGTGAGAATTTTGAGCGGGATAGTTACGAGAATCATATCAGCTATGGCATCTATGGGTGTTTTCTTAGTTTATTTAATCTCTAGCATTCTGAAAGATGGTAATGTTGGAGAAATTATAGCTATAGCATTTTGGCTTGGGATAGTAGGATTTATCATTACGCTTGTCTATGGGAGTATAATTTCCATTTTTATTGAGTGGCTATTAAAATTAATTAAGATTGACCATAAATATCTATATTATATTTTGTTCATTGTGCTGCACGCTTTGGGAGGTTCAATAACTCACTCGATTTTTCCTCTCTTAGGAAATATCGTGGCATTGTTCTATGCCATTTTTTATTTATTGCTTAAGAACAATAAGACAAAGGAAGTCTTATATAGTTTAGCTGTATTGGTTGTATTTATAAGCAATGGTATTTGGCTAGAATCAAAATTTAATCGTAGCAGTGATCTTAGTTTTGGTTATTTATGGAACTTATACACAGCAATCCTTATAGGAGCAGTAATTATTATTATAGTTGGGCTGAAATGTTTAAAAACAGAGACATGGATTAAATCCATCATAATGGGTGTTTCAATAGCAGTAGTTACGCTGCCTTCCGTTTTTATAATAACTACAATTCAAAAACAAGTTCACCATAGTTTTGAACAAGATAAAGAATTATATCAATTATACAAAGAAATAAAGAAAGAGAAGCCAGAGTTTCTCTTTGATCCTGTTCGTTCATTTGAAAATGGTTATACGCTAAGCCTTGCAATTATGAAAAAAGAAGATACTCAGCCTTCATCTAAAAAAGTACTAGAATTTGTAGAATGGCTGCCCAAAAGAGAAGAGGGGTATTACCTTCAAATCTATTACGAGGAAGAGTTTCTTTATCTCACTCTTGATTCAATGAATAATATCATAGAGTGCGACAATCCAAATGCTGCAAAGAGTATGTGTTCTAAACTAGCAGAGTAAGTATCTAGTAAAAGACTTGTAGTAAAAGGGAGCATAGGGGATCCTTGTACAACATCAGCCATTTGATGTTGTTTTTTACTTTTTATGGGTATATATTAAGCGGCAGGTAATAATGTGTAACTGTACAATAATATAGGACGTATATTTGATATCATATTTCTCACCAAGCAGGGAGGTTCACACATATGTTACACACAAAAAAGATGGGAATGATTACAGCTTCTCTTATTGGCATCATGCTGCTTGGGGGCTGTTTGAAAGGAGCAACAGAAAAAGTGGAAAAAGAAAAAAGTCCTTATGTTCGTGTGCAGGATTACAAGGGTAATGAGTTCAGATTGCCGAACGGTGATAAAAACGACAAAATTGCTGAAGCTAGCAGAGAGAAAGTGATTTCAGGAACGGAAGAGTTTTTCCTCAAAAAATATAAAACAAAAGTGAAGGTTAACAACATTGTGGGGAATAAAGACGGTGCTACTGTATATGTGGAATCCATTGGAGAGCCACATTTTCAGACATTCGTTGTTATCCCAATCGATACCCAAGAAAACGTACGACCAGATGGTATTTGGACCCAAGAACGTGAAGTGGAAGGCGATATTGAAAGTGGTATTTATGCTTTAATTCATGAGAAGAAAATAAATAATCTCAATAATTATTTAAATGAATTTGTTAAGAAACATCCTGTTGTTGGACTTAGAGAAGAAGCATATAAGAATACTGCTTCAACAGGTTATACAACACCTTATTATTACATTATTACTTATGGAGACAGCCTTAATCCATACTTAGATCAATATTTAAGTAACCCTGAAACAAAAAAGGAAGTGTATCAACAAAAATCTCAGTCTTTAATCTTTGATCCGGAAAATTACAATATTGTAATTGAATTATTTATGAAAGAAGAAAACAAAGAACCTGATCAAAAGATTTTCGATAAGCTTGAAGCGGATATAGAAAAAATGGATGGTCTTCCGCCTGGTCAATACACAGTTATACTTAATGATAATTACATACAAAAAGAAAATGCGCACAGCCAAAAAGACAATACTCTTAAGCGTGGAAATCCTAATTATATAATTAAAAATTAACGGAAAGATGGAAGTGTATAAATAAGTACAATATTATTTAGATAAATAGTAAAAACCTCACAGCAACATCAGCCATTTGATGTTGTTTTTTTACTTTTTATGGGTATATATTAGGTGGCAGGTAATAATGTGTAACTTTACAATAATATAGGACGTATACTTGATATCACATTTCTCACCAACCAGGGAGGTTCATACATATGTTACACACAAAAAAGACGGGAATGATTACAGCTTCTCTTATTGGCATCATGCTACTTGGAGGTTGTATGAAAGGGGCAACAGAAACGGTGAAAAAGGAAGACAATCCACTTGTGAGTGTTCAGGGGTATACTGGCGAAGGATATGACTTGCCAAACGGAAAAGAAAACGACAAAATCGCTGAGGCTAGTCGTGAAAAGGTCGTTTCTTCAACAGAAAAATTCTTCTTAGATACATACAAAACAAATGTAAAAGTACATAACATTGTGGGCAACAAAGACGGAGCGAGTGTGTTTGTAGAATCGATCGACGAACCACGTTTTCACACGTTCGCTGTGATTCCAATCGATAACAAAGGTAAAGTACGGCCAGAAGGCATTTGGACGGAAGAAGGACAAGTCGAATTATCGATCAAGAGCGGCTTGTATGCCATGATCTATGAGGAGCAGTTAAAAACACTTGATACTTATCTTGAAGGTGTTGTAAAAGAACATCCGGTAGTAGGAAAACAAGAAGAAGCGATACAAAAAACGTCTTCAACAGGGTTTACGACACCGTATTATTACATCTCCATAGCAGGGAAAAGTCTAGATGGTTTATATGAAGCGTATATAAACAATCCTCAAAAAACGAAGGAAGAGTGGCAGGCGGAAGAGAAAAATCTTCAAGCCAGTCCAGAAGATTTTTTAATCACGATTCAGTTATATATGAAAGAAAAAGGTGCAAAGCCTGATCAGAAAATTTTTGATCAGATGGTAGCTGATCTTGAAAAAATGGAGAATCTATCACCTGGTTCGTATAGCGTGTTTCTAAACGACAACACCATTAATAAAGGCAGTGCTAACAATACAAAGGAAAACAAACTAGAACTTAATTATCCGAATGAAATTAAAAAGCCTTAGCGATAGGAGGTTAATATGATTAAGACCCAAACGAAAACAGTTACCGATCAAGACTTAGTTGAAATATCTGGATTTCATGCCTACCAAGAATACGAAGTGAACCAAGTTGTTGAAGTCAACGGAAATTCGTACCGCGTCTTAGATGTGAAAGAATCAGAGGTAAACGGTTTAAATGCGATTACTCTTGCGTCAAACGATACGAAAGAAGTGATCGTCGCTTATACGGGTACCGACACGGGGGATAAGAAAGATTTACTCACTGACCTTCAGCTGTTGAGTGATATGGTTCCAGCACAAGTCGAGGCAGCTCGTGATTATTTTGATGATATGGAAAAGAAGTATGGCAACATCTCCTATGTGTGCGGTAACTCACTTGGCGGGGGTAACGCAAATGCTGTAGGGGTAGCGAATCCTGATGTCAAAACCGTGACACTCAACCCCGCCATGCTGCCAGAAGGTGTTGTGGATTACGGAAAAGAGTATGATAACATCACGAACTATTTTGGCCGATATGACGTGTTAACAAGTTTAGAGACCGGGTTAATGCTCGGTCATCGTATCCCTGGAAAACAGATTGAGATCAATCATGGCATTCCGAATATGATGCATTTTGCTAACAACCATACCGGATATATCGGTAAGGATGAAACGGGTAAGCTGGTTTATGTGATCGGTGAACCTGGTGAGCCTGGCTTTGGGAAGATTCATTTCGATGAAGCGGACTCAAGCGTGGTATCAAGCATCTGGACGGGACATTCCCTTCACACAGGCAGTTCTGAGCGTATCGACATGAATACAGAGAACATGCACATGCTTTCAAAGTCTTTAGAAGGTTATGTCGGCACTCGCATGGGATACGTTCATTCGTATTTACAGAACTCTGCTGAAATCGTGGATCACGAAGGAAGCCGTTATTACGAGCGACTTCATACGCTGCAGCAGACTTTCCGCGATATGTTTGAGGAGGCGGCTGAGAATCCTCTATTCGCAGGAATCACCACAACGGGTAACGTTATCAAAACAGAGATCTACCATCTCATTACTTTATTAGATAGCGCGGAATCCAAAGTTCAATCGTTAAATTACTTTTTGAACTCTCCGCCTGCCGAGCTCGTGGAATTTCTTATGAACAAAAATATAAATGTAGAATCACTCTTTGGAGACGCTAGAAACTTTCTCTACAGTCTGCGCTCAAACGTTGAAGATTTAACCGATGTACTTCCTAGAATGGTATCGCAAAAAATCCCTGAACTTTTTGAAGGTGGAACGGACCATTTTACAGATGCTGTTGTTGGTGAGTTTATGGCTCATTATAAGATTCTAAGCAAGAACAATATAACGGTAAAAAAGCACATGGATTCTTACAGCACAGATGTTACGGCAACGGCTGACAATTTTACAGAGAGAGACAAGCTGCTCGCAAGCGGCATTTCAACAGGTGTCCCTCAGTCGATTATCATACCAAACTTTGGTTCAGCCGAGGATTTCAAAATGCTAGACTCACCATACTTAAAAATGGGGATGAAAATTCTCGATATTCAACTAGAGCTCGCTATCGCAGCTTTTGGAAATTTTGCTCATAAAGTTGCATTACCACTACTTGTTGGACTTGAATTAATCACCTCCACGTTAGAAGGAATACTAGAAGGCATATCCTCTGCGATAAAAGGTGCGGTGTATGTCATTTTAAACGGAAGCTTACCTGTTAAATTGGCTGGTATGTTAACGGACTTCGACGATAAGCTTCGTGCGATGGTAAATGACGCGCTCGAGCCACTCGATGAACTTGCTGATACTGTAGAAGGTCTTCGCCGTGGACTTGACAATCTTATTGTATACTTTCCTGTACTTATCCAAAAGTTCAAGCCATACCTGAAATCTGCTCTGTTCAGTGAAACCAACTATTTCAATATTTACTTATATAATACGGCGGCAACTGGCATCCTTGAAGAAATGGATCTGTTGTTCAAAGACATTGTTTACCAGCTGACCCATAACAAAGGACTCGCGATTGATGCCTTAAGTGAAATCTCCCAACAAGTAAAAAACAATATGCTCGTGATGCATGAGCAAACAGAACGCGGGACGTATGGTTGACCTCGAAAGCTTTATGCTTTTGAGGTTTTTTAAACTCTGAATTTCATTTTAATTATATTATCGTTAAATCTTATGAGTCCTCCGAAACAGTGAAGGGCTCATTTTCATTTTCTTCGAGAATATTCTGCTGAAATAAAATCCATTGTTGTATCCGCATCTCACCGCAATATCTTCAATCGTATAGTCTGTTTCCAACAAAAGTGTGCGTGCTTTTCTTAATCGTATGGAGGTTAGATACTCAACGGGCAACACCCCTAAACTCTCTTTGAATCTTCTCGTGAATTGAACGGGACTTAAATTCAATTCCTGTGATAGAGCCTTGATGGTCATATCTGAAAAAGCGTGTTTGTTGATATGATCTAAAGCTTTATGAATGATGTGGTCATGTATTTTAGGTTCATCCTCCAATGTCCCCAGATGATTTTCCATACTGTAAGTTTGAAAAAGGTCACTAAGCAGGTGAGCTTTCCACTTGTTGCTTTGAACACTCTCATCAAACGCTATATTTATCAACCGTTCATACGTGGTAGACAAGCGTACTTCATCCTTCAACTTCAACAATCCCACAGGCATATGCTCTTCATCCAACCCTTTAAATGAAAACTGAAAAAAGTGAAACTGTAACGGTGTGAAAGCCTTACGTTTCAACGGAATATTCGGTGGACAAAGAATGATATCGCCAAACTCTGCTTGTCCACTCTCTCCTAACACCTTATAGTCGAATGTCCCATCCATGATGCAGAAAACACTGTAATGAGGGTAGGTATCTTCAGACAGGATGAACTCTTCGATATGGTCCCAGTAGGAATGCTGCTGTATTTCTATATCATGTATGTGCCATAACTCTGCCATCATGTCCACCCTCTCACCTGAAATAAAGTATATATACATGATAAATCAGTGCATGTAAAAAGTGGAGTGTTTCTTGTATTATAAAAACAAATTAATTTGAATGTTTAGAAAATAGATAAATGTAAGCGGTTAATTTTTATTCGACATACGAAACTATACAGAGAAGGGCTGAAGAATTTATGAAGATTACAGGGATTGAGATTAAACAATATTTATTACCACTAAATCCTCCATTTAAAGCAGCATGGGATCCAGAACCACGAAAGAAATTTGCTACAACGATTGTTTATGTACACACGGATGAAGGCATTACCGGTGTTGGTTCAGGCGACTTGATGATGGGGTTAGAAGGTCATGAACATCTATTTATCGGTCAAGATCCTTTTGCGATCGAACGTCACGCTCAAGTGATCGAAAACATTGATTTCCATTATGGCCGCTGCTGGCCGCTAGATCTTGCCATATGGGATCTGATGGGGAAAGCAACGGGACAGCCGGTTTATAAGCTTTTAGGTGGTAAGACGAATAAGCTTCTCGCTTACGCTTCAACGGGAGAAATCGTTACGCCGGAAGAACGAGCAGAGCGAGCACTGCGATTTGTGGATCAAGGCTTTAAAGCGATGAAGATTCGTTTTCACCATAAAGACGTGAAAGATGATATAAAGGTAGTGGAAGCCGTCCGAAAAGCAGTCGGTGATAAGCTTGAAATTATGGTGGATGCCAACCAAGGCTGGAAGATGCCATGGGATGTGGAGCGAACATGGGATCTAAAAATGGCACTTCAAGTGGCGCAAGAACTAGAGAAACTGAACGTTTTCTGGTTAGAAGAGCCGCTTCCGTCTCATCAGTTTGGATTGATGGCGAAGCTTCGTGATAAGGTTGATATCCGAATAGCTGGTGGTGAGATGAACCGTAACTGGTATGACTTTAGAGAGATGGATAAAGTTCAGTCACTCGATGTGTATCAGCCAGACGTGGCATTAGCTGGTGGAATTACGAAAGTGAAGAAGATCGCGGACCTTGTGCAAGGAAGCGGAGCATGGTTCAGCCCTCATACGTGGACGAACGGAATCGGATTACTCGCAAATCTCCATCTAGCCGTTGGCGTTTCGAACTGTCCATATTTAGAGTTCCCATATGATCCGCCAGCCTGGAGCAACGAACGACGAGATTATGTGCAAAAAGAAAAATTGATGATCGATTCAGAAGGATATCTCGTAGCTCCTGAGATGCCAGGACTTGGCATCGTATTAGATGAAGAGGCGTTAAAGAAATACGAAATCAATCATTTTTACGTTGGAGAAAGCAACAAGACGTATCAGACGACCTAAGAAAAAAAGAGGTGAGCGCAAAGTGCAAACATATAAAGCGTATATAAAAGGTGAGTTTGTTGAGAGCTCAGACTTTTTAGAAGTGAACTATCCGGCAACAGGAGAACTTGTCGCAAAAGTTCCTGCTCTAACTAAAGAAGATACAGAAGAAGCGATTGAGAGCGCACACATAGCTTTTAAGGAATGGAAAGTGACGCCTTCTTATAAGCGGGCAGAGTATGTGAGTAACCTGCTGACGCTCATGAGAAAAGAAGAGAACTTAGCGGAAATAGGAAGAGCGATCACACAAGAAACGGGTAAACCGTTTGATGCAGCAAAATCAGAAGTCTTTTACGGAGCGGATCTTGGTGAGTACCAAGCACAATGGGCGAGAAGGATTGAAGGCTCAGTGGTTGATAGCGATAGTACGAACGAAAAGATTCTTACGTATAAAGAACCACTTGGTGTCGTAGTAACCATCATTCCTTGGAACTTCCCGATCTACGTGTTGATGCGAAAAGTAGTGCCAGCATTAATCGCAGGAAACACGGTCGTAATCAAGCCGAGTATTAAGTCACCTGTTTCCGCACTAAAGCTAGCTGAACTGTTTCATGAAGCTGGGTTTCCAAAAGGTGTTGTGAACGTTGTGACCGGACTTGATGATGTAGTCGGTGAAGCACTTACCTCTTCAGCAAAAGTGAACATGGTGACGTTCACGGGAAGCACGAAGGTGGGCCGACATATCGGAGAAAAGTGTGCGGCGAATATGATTCGTTCATCACTTGAACTTGGCGGAAAAGCACCAGCGATCGTGATGGAAGACGCCGATCTTGAGCTTGCAGCGAGTGCGATCAAAGGCGGACGACTCGCAAACAGCGGACAGGTGTGCAACAACACGGAACGCGTGTATGTGCATTCAAGTGTGAAGAAGAAGTTTACGGAGATGCTTTTAGAAAAATTCCAAGAAGTGAAAGTGGGAGACGGACTGGAAACACCAGATATCGAGATGGGTCCGCTTATTAGTAAGAATGATGCGAAGCGCGTTCATAGTCTCGTTGAAGGTGCTGTCGCGGAAGGCGCTAAGATACTGTGTGGCGGCAAGATTTCAGAGGAACTCGGTGATAGCTTTTACCCGCCAACACTGTTAGATCTTTGTCATCAAGGAATGAACATCGTACATGAGGAAGTGTTTGGGCCTGTTCTTCCGATTGTTACGTTTGATTCGCTTGATGAGGTAATCGATATGGCGAACGACTCACAGTATGGATTAACATCTAACATCTATACGAACAATTACAAACATGTGATGGAGCTGACGTCACGACTTGATTGCGGAGAAGTATACGTGAACCGCCAGCAAGGTGAAGCGTATCAAGGCTATCACGGCGGATGGAAGCAGTCTGGAATCGGTGGAGATGACGGCAAGCACGGATTTGAGGAGTTCCTCCAGATCAAAACCGTTTATATGAAGTATTAAGTAAAGAAGGTGTCATCTTGAGAGAGATGAGGATCGAGGAAGACGCGTTTGGCTCAATTGAACTACCGAAGGATGCTTTATACGGAATTCAAACAGTGAGGACGATTCAGAATCTATCATTCTCGAACCGGCCACTACACCAATATCCTGCTTATGTAAAAGCACTCATTGGATTGAAGAAGGCAGCAGCGTTAGCGAATAGTGAGGCAGGGTTGCTTGCTTCAGAAATTGTGGATGCTATTACAGCTGCTTGTGAGGATATTTTAGCGGGTAGTCATCTTGAACACTTTTTAATCGATGTTCTTCACGGCGGTGGTGGCATCGGAACGAACATGAACGTCAATGAAGTGATCGCGAATCTAGCAAACGAAAAACTGGGGGAGAGTCGGGGCAGTTATCACCCTGTTCACCCGATTGATTCTGTGAATCTATCACAATCCACATCGGATGTTTGTCATACGGCCATTCGAATTGCGATCATTCATGACTTTCAGGATCTTCATCGAGTGGTAACGCAACTAATTGAAGAACTAGAAAATAAGGTTAAAAGTTTCAGAGATGTAACGACGATTGCACGTACTTGTCTTCAAGATGGAATGAGGGCAAAACTCAGTGACTTTTTTAGCGGCTATGTTTCTATGTTGAGTAGAAGACTAACTTCTTTAGAAAAAAGGATCGACCAACTTTATTTTATTAATCTAGGTGGAACGGTCATTGGGTCAGGACTCGGGGCATCTCCCGAGTACCGTGCTGTCGTTTTAGATAAGCTGTGTGAAGTGATAGAAATGCCTTTAGGGTTGCGAGAGAACTTGTACGATGCAGCGCAGAATATGGATGATTTAGCCGCAGTTTCGAGTGAACTTAGATTGCTAGCAACATGTTTGATCAAGATGGCAAAAGACTTAAGGTTATTATCTTCAGGACCTGAAGCTGGATTCGGTGAGCTTAAGCTGCCAGCGGTGCAAGCCGGTTCCTCTTTTTTTCCTGGAAAAGTGAATCCTGTCGTACCGGAAACGTTGATTCAATGCTGTTTTCAAGTGTTGGGAAGTGACCGAGCTGTTCAAGCCACACTGGAGCATGGGGAGCTGAACCTTAATGTGTTTGAAGGAACTGCGGGCATCAACATTTTGGAAGCGTTATCAATGTTGAAAAGCGCGATAACTACATTTCATAACAATTGCATAGCGAGGTTGGACGCGAACCGTGAGAGATGTGAAGCGCTCTCCAACACGTTCATCCCTGTCATCGTAGATTTGAAAGAACAACACGGCTACGCTGCTGTTTCCACATTACTAAAGGAACACGGCAGAGAAGGCGTGAAACATTTAATGAGTGATGGAGGCGAGAGTAATGACACAAGTAAATGAAGAAGTACGTTTTAAAGGAATTCATCAGCCAAAGTTAGAGTGGGCAGAAAGCTGGTTACAAGAAACGAAGAAACTTTACATTAAAGGCCAGTGGGTGGATGCCGCGAGCGGAGAACTTATCACTTCTACAAATCCTGCGAACGGAAAAGTAAACGGCACGTTTCAGAGTGCAACAAAAGAAGACATTGATCAAGCTGTTGAAGGAGCGCGTTATGCGTTTGACCAAGGGCCATGGCGAACGGTTTCCCGAAAAGAGCGTGCTAAGATTTTACGTCAGATCAGTGCGTTGATCGCTGAACATCAAGCTGAACTCGCGACACTTGAAACGCTGGATAACGGTAAGCTCTACACCGAATCATACCAAGATGATGTGCAGGAAGCGTCCGATATCTTCGAGTATTATGCAGGCTGGACGGATAAGTATTACGGTGAGAACAATCCTGTTGATGGTGACTTCTTAAGCTACACAACGCGTGATCCGATCGGTGTTTGTGCTCAAATCGTACCGTTCAACTTTCCAATCTGTATGGCAGCTTGGAAACTGGCGCCAGCTCTTGCGATGGGGAACACGGTCATTCTAAAACCATCGAGCACAACATCGTACTCTGCGATTCGTCTGTTTGAAATTATTGATGAAGCAAACATCTTGCCTCCTGGTGTGCTGAACTTGATTTTAGGAAAAGGGTCGATCGGATCTCATCTGAGCCGTCACATGGACGTGGATAAAGTGTCTTTCACTGGAAGTACAGGTGTCGGAAAGCAGCTTGTTCATGATTCTGCAGACTCTAACTTAAAGCCAGTCACACTTGAACTCGGTGGAAAGTCACCGAACATCCTTTTCAGCGATGCACCGGACTTGGATGCAGCGATCGAACGCTCGTTTTATGGACTCTTCACACATAAAGGAGAAAAGTGTTCGGCTCCGACTCGTTTGTTAGTCGAACGTGACATTTATGAGAAAGTGGTGGAAAAAATCGCGGAGTACGCAAACAGCTACACGTGCGGCGATCCATTTCACCCCGATACACATCAAGGTGCACAAGTAACGAAGGAACATATGGAGTCTATTCTTTCTTATATTGAAAGTGGAAAAGAAGAAGGTGCGCGTCTTGTTGCTGGTGGAGAGCGAGATGTTGAGGATGAGAACGCTAACGGCTATTTTGTTCGTCCGACAATTTTTGCGGATGTCCACAACAAGATGAAGATCGCGCAAGAAGAAATCTTTGGTCCCGTTCTTTGTATCATTCCTTTTGATACAGAAGAAGAAGCGGTGTCGATCGCGAACGATACGATCTACGGATTGGCAGCAGGTCTTTGGACGCGTGATGTATCTCGGGCAAACCGAGTAGCACGACGACTAGAAGCAGGTATGGTCTTTATCAACAAGTACGGATGCTATGACTTCGCAAGTCCGTTCGGCGGTTGGAAGCAGAGCGGATGGGGCAAGGAATATGCCGTACATTCACTACAATCGTATACAAAAACAAAAGCAATCTGGATGGCCTTTTAAAAAATTCATAGAGAAGATGAGGGAACGAGCGATGAAAATGAAGGCGGCTGTTATGACAGGTGTTGGAATGCCTCTTAGTATTCAAGAGGTGGACCTAGCGGAACCAAAAGCCAATGAAGTGCTTGTCAAAATCGAGGCAACGGGTGTTTGCCATAGCGATTTAAATGCAGTGAATGATGCAACGACACCAATTCCGACCATTTTAGGTCACGAAGGAGCGGGAACGGTTGTGTCAGTTGGGCCAAACGTCTATAAAGTGAAGCCAGGTGATAAGGTGGCGCTCAGCTGGGTGCCATATTGTGGAACGTGTGAGTTTTGTGTAACAGGAGCTGTCCATTTATGTGAATCCGCTTTTGGGCCGATGTTTGATGGCACATTACTCGATGGAACGTCTCGCTTAAGTCATAACGGTGAGAAGATCTATCACAATTCTCTTTTGTCTACTTTCGCTGAGTATGCGGTAGTGCCTGAGTTGTCTTGTGTAAAATTGCCGAATGAGATGCCACTGGCACAAGCTTCTTTAATAGGCTGTGGTGTGGCGACAGGTTACGGAGCAGCGGTTAATGCAGCAAAAGTAACACCTGGCTCGACAGTCGCTGTTTTCGGAATCGGTGGCGTTGGGGTCAACGCTATTCAAGGCGCTAAGATTGCAGGTGCTTCCAAGATTATTGCCTGTGACGTAAAGCCAGCCAACCTTGACATCGCAAAGCAATTTGGTGCGACGCATACAGTGAACGTGACCGAAGGGGATGCAGCTGAAGCTCTGAGGAACTTAACGGGCGGATTTGGTGTGCATTTTGCGATCGACTGTTCTGGCAACACGCGTGCGACAGAAAGTGCGTGGAATGGAACGCGAAAAGGTGGAACGGTCGTTGTAGTTGGCGCCTTCAATCCTGCCGCAGCCCTCAATCTTCCAGCAGGAGGCTTTCATCGTGTTGGTAAAATTCTAAAGGGAAGCTTCTACGGTGACACACAGCCTTATCGTGATTTTCCCACGATTGCGCAGCTCTATTTAGATGGCAAGTTCAAACTAGATGAGCTGGTTCTTGATCGTATCTCTCTTGATGATATCAACAAAGCGTTTGACTCGTTTCATGATTGTAACTGTATCAATGTGGGGCGATCGGTGATTGAGTTTTCCCCGGCAGCGCCAATTGAAACGGCAGATAAAGTTGAAGTACAGATCGAAGTGACAAAGCTGTCTCTGTAAAAGTGAAATAAAGGAGGAAGTTAGATGAGTACACTATTTGAGTTTGCACCTAAGACCCGTGTCGCGTATGGCATCGGTCGCTATCTTCAGATTGGAAATGATGTTAAAAGTCTAAGCGGTGAATCTAAAGCAGTTGTTGTAACGGACCCAGGCGTAGTTGGCGTTGGACTCGCGGATCTGGTTTTAAAAGCGCTTGAAGAAGGCGGTGTGGAAACACGTCTGTTCAGCAACGTGCAAAGTGATCCGAGTGCGGATTCTATTGATGAAGCATCTGAGGTGATCCGGAGCTTCGGTGCCACATGTGTGATCGGTCTTGGCGGCGGGTCTGCGATGGACGTAGCAAAGATGGCAGCTCTAGTTGCAGGTGGCGAACAGTCTGCGATGCATTACGCCTTGATGGCAAATCCGTTTCCTTTTAAAGTAATCAAAACGATCATGCTGCCGACCACATCAGGCACAGGGGCAGAAGTGACGAGTACAGTCGTGTTCTCCACGCCAGAAAAACGAAAAGTATGGGGATGGGATGAAAACATGGCTCCTGAACTCGCTATTTTAGAACCGGAATTCACGAAAGCACTTCCTGGATTCTTAACAGCCGCTACAACTCTTGACGCACTCGTTCATGCGATAGAAGCATGTACGGGAAAACGATCGAACCCGTTCATTGAAGCGTTGAGTCTGCAGAGTGTTCAGTTAATCGCAGAGAACTTTGAAAAAGCATTAGAGACGCCTGACGATTTAGAAGCGCGTGGAAATCTAGCATTGGCCGCAACTCTAGCGGGGATGGCCATCGAGCAAGGCGGAACAGGCATCGCTCATTGCATTGGTCACGCTCTAGGAACGGTTGGACGCATCCATCATGGACGAGCTGTTGCGATCGCGTTGAATGTCGCGTATGCATGGAACGCGGAGAAAGAGGTAGGAATTCATGCGAAGATCGCTAAAGCGATGGGCGTTGATGGAGCTGGCTTAACTGAAAAAGAACTGGCACTAGCTGGAGCGGAAGAATATAGTCGTCTCGTTGAAGTGAGTGGTTTGAAGCTTTCGTTGTATGATGATGGATTAACGAAAGTGAACATCAGACAGCTTGTGGAGACGATGCAATCGGGAGAAAATGCACCGATGTTAAACAATAACTGTCGAGAAGCAAGTATAGACGATCTCCAAAGATTTGCGAATAACATCCTAGAACTTCAACCTTTAGAAGCATAAGATTTTTTGTAATCGCTTTCTGATTTTAAACGTTTGTTTAAGGATAAGGGGGATGAAAGGGATGAAGAATATTCGTCACAGTGTGTTTTGGCCACCGTTTTTACTTTTAGTGGTAGCGGCATTTCTGAGTTTTACAAATAGAGAGTGGTTTATTAAGACGGCAACTGATGCAAACAACTGGCTTCTAGCAAACCTCGGCT
Organism: Fictibacillus norfolkensis; assembly: GCF_014836645.1. Classification (GTDB taxonomy): domain Bacteria; phylum Bacillota; class Bacilli; order Bacillales; family Fictibacillaceae; genus Fictibacillus; species Fictibacillus norfolkensis. The sequence continues at coordinate 90,870 of NZ_JACSQM010000005.1, read as the reverse complement.
GGCTGTTCAGTTTAGGCGGAATGCTGATGCTCGTAACCGTAGTAGGTGTTTACTTTTCACCACTCGGTAAAGTGAAAATCGGTGGAAGTAAGGCTGAACCATTGTTAAAGCTTCGTAACTGGATCGCGATCACGTTGTGTACAACGATCGCAGCTGGTGTAACGTTCTGGGGCTTTATCGAGCCGATCTATCATCTAACAGCACCACCAGAATCACTTGGAATTAAGGCAAATAGCGCGGAAGCCGCAGTTTTTTCTATGTCCACGATGTACCTTCACTGGACGGTAACGCCTTACGCGATCTATTGTGTTCCGGCACTTATGTTTGCATTTGCTTACTACAACATGCGTAAGCCGTTCTCTCTAAGCTCAACGCTCGCTCCACTTTTAGGTGATCGTGTATCAGGAGGCTGGGGAAAAACGGTTGACGCTCTTTGTTTGTACACGCTCGCTCTAGGTATGGCAGCAGCGATGGGGACGACGATTTTGAACCTCGCCGGGGGAGTGAACTATCTAACGGATTTGCCGAGCAATCCAACGATGTGGGCGGTAATCGCGGCGGTTGTTATGATTACGTTCGTAATATCAGCTTCAAGTGGTTTGATGAAAGGCATTCGTATCCTTTCTGACATTAATATGAAAGTGTATGTAGTCGTTATTCTTTTCTTATTTATTGCAGGACCAACCGCATTTATCGTGAATTTGGGAACAGAGTCGTTCGGAAATTTTTTATCTAATTTCTTTGAAAAGAGTCTGTTTACCGGAGCTGCAGCTGGCGATCAATGGCCACAATGGTGGACAGTATTCTACTGGGCGAACTGGTTTGCTTGGGCAGCGATTACAGCACTATTCTTAGGTCGGATCTCGTATGGATATACAGTTCGTGCATTTATTCTAGTAAACTTCGGTCTGCCATCCGTGTTCGGTGCGATCTGGATGACAATTTTCGGTGGAACTTCTATCCATCAGCAGATGACAGAAGGCAAACTAGGCGATATTTTAACAAACAGCGGACCAGAATCCGTTCTTTATTCCGTACTATCTGATCTGCCGTTGTCCTTTCTTCTTATTCCGTTTTACTTATTTATCGTATTCATCTCATTCGTAACCGCAGCCGATTCCAACATCTCAGCTATGGGCGGAATCAGTGCGACAGGCATCACACCAGAAAGCCCAGAGCCAGACTTCAGAATCAAAGTTATATGGGGAGTAGCAGTAGGAACAATCTCCTGGATCATGATCTCTTTCGCGAAGATCGATGGGATTAAGATGCTATCAAATCTTGGTGGCGTACCAGCGTTGTTGCTGTGTTTGTTTATCGTAGTGGCGCTGATTAAAGTGGCGCGTGCACCAGAGAAGTATGATGTGAGTGAAAGAGATTCTGATGGTGACGAGTATTCTGAGGGTATGAAGGATGTAGTGTGATTTGGGAGCACCTGAGCCGGGATGGCTTGGGTGTTTTTTTATTTTAAACAGCAACCTTATTTTTAAATTACGTAACAAGTTTAGGGAATCTTAAAAACGAAACCTTCTATTCCAATCGCCGTATAAAATATATAAGCTTTAAACCTAAGATGATTGAGGGATTATTATGACACGGAAAAAGAAAGTAGCAAAGATTTTATTATGGGGTATATTATTATCACTACCATTATGGCTTCTTTTCGTATTAATCATTGTTACTATTCGAATAATATATTAAAAAAAGGAAGCTTTATGCTGTATAGAAATAGATGTAATAGAGGTTTGTAGCTTTGCAAGGCTAACATCGTCGTCCAGAATTAAAAGTACATTTTCCCAAAGAAGAAAATGTGCTTTTTTGTGATTTCACCTATAATATTTAAACAGATGTTCAAGCATGAGTGTAGTGGAATAGTCATAATTACGAATAAAGGAGAGAATATCTTTGTTCTTTAAGCACAATGAAAATATTAAACAGAAGAATGTTAATATTGCTTGTTGGAGTACGTTTACCGTATGGGCAGTACTGCTGTTAATTAATTCGTTCTATGAATTTTTCATGGATAAAGAATTTATTGCTAGCTCTTTTACTATATTAGTTATTGGTTTAGTCGTGTTTTTTATAGTTGAAGCCTTCTTAAATATCTATGATAGAAAGTCGGAAAGATCCCGAAACTTATGAGAAAGAGGTTAGACCCATGCTGAACATATTCATTCTCTTAGCGTTTATACTAGCCCTAGGTTATAACATTTATGTCAAAACGACTTTTTCCCTTGTGGTTGTGTTGGTTATTACAGCTATTGGGATTGTCTACAGAATTTTTAGCGCGAAGAATAAGAAAGAAAAAAATCAAGCATATAAATAATACATAATGAAGGAGCCAAACCAAGACGGTAAGGCTCTTTTGTATATTGTAAGTAGCTAAACAGCCTATAACATTACTATGGGTATATTTTTAGAAAATTAAGAAATAGGTATTTCATTTTAAAAAGCAACTGTTATACTTACCTTAACTGGTAATGACATCATTACTATATGTAACCTCTCTGTACTCAAATTGGAGTGACAATATATGATTAAAATCTTTGAAGATGAACAAGCCGTAACAAACCAAGTCGCCAAAGAAATGATGCAACATCTATTAAATGACGAAAACCCGGTATTCTGCCTAGCATCCGGCACAACACCAAAAAAAAGCTACCTTCAGTTTGTTGGGGAAGCAAAGAACAATCCAAGGCTAAAGGATTTAAGAATCGTAAGTCTAGACGAATGGGTGGGCATTGATCGAACTTCTGAAGGAAGCTGTTATCAGATGCTGAACAAAGACCTGTTTTCTCCATTAGAACTTCGGGATTCGCAGATTGAATTCTTTGACGGAACAGCGCCGGATTTTCAAAACGAGTGCCACCGTATTGATCGGTTTATTGAAAATAATCCTATTACATTTAGTTTGATGGGTGTTGGGATGAACGGGCATATCGGTTTAAATGAGCCGGGCTGTTCGGTTTTAGATCATAGCTGTGTTGTCGACCTATCGGAAAAAACAAAGATTGTCGCGCAAAAGTACTTTAATCAACCAACTTCACTTAAAAAGGGAATAACGCTCGGTCTAGGTCAAATCATGAAAAGTAAAAGGGTCATTGTAGTGATGACGGGTGAAAGAAAAGCTGAAATCGCAAAAGAAATCATAATGAACCGGGAAGCTCAACTACCAGCTCAGGTTCTATTAGGATACGACCATATTGATTTCTATCTAGATCGAGAAGCGGCGAAGTGGATTGATGAAGCATCACTTAAAAAGGAGAATGATCTACATGAATAAGATGAAGGTATCACTAATCGGGGCAGGCAGCATATCGTTCGCTTTAGGAGCACTGCAGGATCTCGTTTTGTCAAAACGACTGAAAACAGAAGTCCAACTAGAGATTGCGCTCATGGACATCAGTGAAGAAAACGTGAACCGCACGTATACATATGCGACAGAAATGTTTCAGGCTTTTGAGAATCCGGCGAAGATTTGGCAGACTACAAATCTGGAAGAAGCTTTACGTGACTCCCATTTTGTAATCGTTGCCATTGAGAGAGAACGTTACCATTACTGGTCTCAAGATTTTCATATTCCGCGCCGTTACGGCAGCAAACAGATCTATGGAGAGAACGGAGGTCCGGGGTCGATGTTCCATACGCTCCGAAACATGGGTCCGATGCTTGAAATCGCAAAAACGATGGAAAGAGTTTGTCCTGATGCATGGTTCATTAACTATACGAATCCTGAAGCAAAGTTAGTTGAAGCCATCTCAAAACTTACATCGATCAAGGTAGTAGGCTTGTGTCATGGCTTAGACATGGGCATTCATCAGTTAGCAGAGTTTTTGGAGCGGGATGCGAACGAAATTGGAGTAGAAGGTGGAGGGCTGAACCACTTCGGCTTTTTTACAAAAATCTACGATAAAAAGACAGGCGAAGATCTGTATCCACTTTTTGATCAAAAAGAAAAAGAGGCAAACGCCTTAGCCCAATTCGACCATCTCGGGTTGTCGAGAACGATGTATCGCACGTATGGCTATTATCCGTATCCGGGAACAAACCATATTGGTGAGTATGTGTCATATGCCGAAGACTTTTACGCAGGGTTGTCTCTTTTATACCGGTACGACCCGATCCGAGAGAAGCTGTGGGAAAAGGATTCAAGGGTTCCTGATTTTGTATACAGTGCAAGTAGCCACGTTCTAGATAAGAAATTGTTTCCGAAGGACGATTCTTATGAGCAGTGGACGGAACAGGCTTATGTCTTTAAAAAGGAGAACGTACAGCGAAGTCATGAATATGCGATTCCCATTATCGAAGCGATCTACTTCGATGACGAGATCGAGCTAAACGCCGTTAACATGCAGAATAACGGTGCGATAAAAGGATTGCCTGACGATATGGTGGTCGAAACACAAGCAATAGTGAACGGAAACGGAATCTCGTTAAAGCCGATGACGGTAGAACTGCCAACGGCGATTATCGGAACCATTCATATTCAAGGTACGATCCATAAATTACTGATCGAGGCATTCCTTGAAAAATCAAAGACAAAGTTACTACAAGCAATCCTATTAGATCCGCAAGCACCAACCTATTATCAAGCCTGTGCCATGATCGATGAGATGTGTGAGCTGCAAAAAGAAATTCTGCCAAAATTAGAGTGGAAGTCGGGTGAGGAGCTGCAATGAATGTAGAGAACATACAAACGTTACTTCAAGAGATGTCGTTAAAAGAGAAAATCGGTCAGCTCACTCAGATTACAGGAGAGCATTACGTCGGGAAGATTGACGGTGAGATGGTAGAAACGGGTCCAGGGTATTGGGATCAGCTTTTAGAAGGAGACACGTTATACACGATAGGAAGTGTGATCGGTGTTTCGAGTGCTAAGGCGACGAACATGATTCAGTCAGCCTATTTAGAAAAGTCGCGATTGAAAATACCACTTCTTTTTATGCACGATGCCATTCATGGCTATAAGACAATCTTTCCGATTCCACTCGCCCTTTCTTGTACGTGGGACGAAGGAATTTTAGAAAAAGTTGCTGCACATACGGCATCAGAATTACGGGCTGCAGGCATTACGGTAAACTTCTCTCCAATGGTCGACCTTGTACGGGATGCTAGGTGGGGAAGAGTGATGGAGTCGTTTGGTGAGGACCATCTGTTATCAGGTAATCTGGGTGGGGCTATGATCAAAGGGTACCAAAAAGATAGTGATGGCAAAATTTCAAATGAAGGAGTAGCTGCCTGTCTCAAACATTTTGCAGCATATGGCGCGGCTATTGGTGGCAAGGACTATAACACGGTCGATATGTCGATGCGCGAGTTTTTCGAGTACTACGGTAAGCCTTACGAAATCGCGCTCAAAGACAAGCCGAAGTTTGTGATGAGCTCGTTCAACACCTTTAATGGAATACCGGTTACGGCGAGTGAAGAGATGATGAAAGATATTTTGCGAGATCGCTATCAGTTTGAAGACATTGTGATCTCAGATTGGGGTGCAGTCGCGGAGCTGCAAAACCATAGAGTGGCTGCAAATGGAAAAGAAGCGGCAGAGTTAGCACTAACCGCTGGAATTGATATTGAGATGGTATCCACGCTTTATCTTGAAAACTATCAGGAGATTTTAACGAAACATCCAAATCTACTGGAGGATATTGATGCTGCCGTTCTTAAGATTTTACACTTGAAAAATGAACTTGGATTATTTGAGAATCCTTATGTAGATGAAGAAAAAGAGAAACAGGTTATCTTAAATGAGGAATTTCTACAATTCTCAAAAGAAGCGGCTAAGAAAAGCTGTGTGTTGTTGAAGAATGAAGACATGTTGCCCATTCCAAAAAATGTGAAAAACGTCTTAATCGTTGGACCGTTCGCGAAAACGAAAGAGCTGCTCGGGAACTGGCCGTGCAAAGGAAGTTTTGATGATGTCATCTCACTACCGGAAGGACTGCAATCACTTGATGGTGCGTTAAGCGTCAAATCGTATGAAACGTTAGAGGAGTGTCCGCAGAATGAACGTGTTCAGTCTGACTATATCATTGCGGCTGTTGGAGAGCGTTGGGATTTAAGTGGCGAGGGACACAGCAGTGTGCATATAGAGCTCGAGGATAAGCAACAGGAATTGATCCGGGAGATTAAGCGTTTAAACAAGCCTTATGTTTGCGTTTGTTTCTCCGGAAGACCGTTAGCGCTGCAAAATCTTATTGATGATATTCCAGCTCTCCTTTGGTGTTGGTACCCTGGAACACAAGCGGGTGCTGCGATTGCTGAACTTTTAACAGGAAAAGATACGCCTTCAGGGAAACTAACGATGTCGTTTCCGCGTTATTCATCACAAGTTCCAATCTACTATAACGAATACAGCTCTGGTCGTCCGGCGAATGACTCAAGCTATAGCAGTCGTTATCAGGATTGTGAAGTGGGTCCGCTGTTCTCGTTTGGTGATGGACTTACGTATACGAACACAAAATATAGCGATATTAAAATTTCTAACAGCGTATTGAAGGATGGCGAAGAACTAACCATCTCGTTCCAAGTGGAGAATCAAAGTTCATACGAGTATTCGGAAATCGTAATTCTCTATATAGAAGATCTCGTCTCAAAAGTTGTTCGCCCAACAAGAGAAATGAAAAAATATAAAGTGGTACATGTGCCGGCTCATGAAACGGTTAGTGTGGAATTGACCCTAAAAGTAGAGGATCTAAAGTATTTAAACAATTCCCTGCAACCAAGTATCGAGCCTGGTACATTCAACATTTATATCAATGACTTGAAGCAGCCTGTAGGTACGTTCAATTACGAAGTTGAAACGATAGGGGTGCGAAACAGCTGATGAAAGTGATGACGTTTAATATAAGAGTGGATATTCCTGGTCTCCAAGAGAATGCTTGGGGTGATCGGTATAAAGGCGTCAGTCAGTTAATCAACGACGAGTCGCCTGTTATTGTTGGGATGCAAGAAGCGAATGAGTCTATGATTCGTGATGTGATGCAGAATCTATCAATCTATGACTGGACAGGTGAGCCACGCCGAAGAGGTGATGAAGGGACACCAATCTTTTATCGAACAGATCTGTTCACATTACTAGATTCAGATACATTTTGGCTATCTGAAACGCCGAACGAGGTAGGAAGTATGAGCTGGAATACGAGCTATCCACGTGTGTGTACGTGGGCTGAGTTATCACTTATTGAAGGACCAAATACTAGATTCCGAGTGTTCAACACCCATCTGGATCATATGAGTGAAGAAGCGCGTGTTCAAGGAATCAAGCTCATTGGAGAGACGATTCATAGATTGAACCAGACATCACATCTGCCATTTCTGTTGATGGGAGATTTTAATGATGTTCCTAGTAGTAAGACGTTTCAGTATTGTGAAAAAGAGCTGCAGTTAAAGAAAGCGTTTAAGACGATGGGTGAAAATATTGAAGACCGACTAACCTTTCATGATTTTAAAGGAGATGTGCAAGGTGAACCGATAGATTTTATCTTTACTTCTCAAGACGTAATGATCTCTCAATCCAAGATTATTCGAACAAAAATGGAGCACGGTTACCCTTCCGATCATTATCCGGTGACTGTGGAAATAGAGCTAAAATAGGTACAAATATATAAATTTCAGAAAATTAACAAAAATAGATTGTGAGTTAGAGAGGGATGTGGTAATTTAAAATAAAATAAAAACGTTTTTATATTTCGGTGCAGATTCGAGATTTTATACTTTAGAAGATGAGAAAAGAACCGGAAATACGAAAGGGAGGACCAATTAATGACCCTCCCACTATTTTTGAGATATTTAGAAAACGCTTACATATTAAAATGATAAATAAAAACCACTTTTTGCACCGGAATAAAAACGTTTTAAGAAGGAAGAATGCAATGAGAAAAGTAACGATAAAAGATGTGGCAAAAGAAGCGGGCGTATCCATCTCGACTGTTTCCAACGCGTTAAACAACGTTGATGTTCTCGTGCCAGCTACAAAAGCACACGTGTTGGAGGTAGCGGAACGATTGAATTATATTCCGAACCTTAACGGAAAGCTCTTGAAAGCTGGCGAAAGCAAGATGCTCGGGTTCTTTACAACAAGTGTCAGCGGTCCTTACTTTTATGTGTTGGTCGAAGCGATGGCGCGTCACTGCGAAAAGTTAGGATATGGCTTAAACATCGTGGTCGCAAAAGATAAACGCGTGATCTTAAGCAATATTTTAGGACAACGCCTTGATGGTGTGATCATATTCGAGGAACTGCTGATCGATGAAAAAGATGTATCGGTAATGGAAGAGGCGCAGGTTAAAGCGGTGTTTCTGGACCGCGTATTGCAGAACGAAACAATGGGAAGCGTCATCTTTGATTCTTATGCAGCGGGGTATGACGCAGCCAAATATTTAATCAGTTTAGGACACAAGAAAATCGCCTACATCTCAGGTGTGGACACGATGTATGACAGTGTTCAACGTAGAGAAGGTTATCTCGCGGCGCTCAACGAACACAATCTTCCGTTTGATGAAAGCTACATCCTGCAAGGTTTCTTTGAAGAAGAAGGTACATATAACGCCGTAAAATCCTTTATCAAATTACATCCTGAAAAGTTACCAGATGCTTTTTTAGCAGGTAATGATGTGAGTGCGATTGGTTGTATAAAAGCGCTAAAATCAGAAGGCTATCAGATTCCAGAAGACATTAGCGTAATGGGCTTTGATGATATCAATCTAGCTGAATACTTCTCGCCACCACTAACAACAGTTAAGAACCAAATCGCAAGACAAGGCATCTTAGCCGTAGATCATCTCGTGAAATTGATCCAACAAAAAGAAAAAGGCATGATCCAAAAGCTAAAAGGCGAAATCATCGTCCGACGCTCCAGCAATCTAAAAGTAGAACAACTGGTAGGAAGATAATTTTTTTACCCGCTAATAAAAACGTTTTTTTAATGTTTTTGATATATTTTTTCTTTTCAATACACCGTAGACTAGTTGGTTGGAGTGAAAGGTGCGAGACTCCTGGGGGATCAGTGGGACAGGTGAGACTCTTAATAGTGCAAGGCACTAAGAGGCTCACCGCACGCCCCCCGGAAAGCGAGTACCTGTAACGGAAACCAACCGCACACAAATAACAACACAGCTTGTAACAACAAAAGTTTATAAAAACAGCAAGGGAGTGAGATGAATTGTGAAGGTAACGCTTATGGGGAAGAACAACGTTGAAATAAAAGAAAAAAGGCCACTAGGACCAAGGTTCAAACGGTTTTTCAAAGACTTTAAAAATCAATGGGAACTGCAATCCATGATTATACCAGGTCTCATATTTATGATTATCTTCAGCTACATCCCGATGTATGGTCTCTTGATCGCGTTTAAACAATACACAGCACTCGATACCTTTTCCACCGCTCCATGGGTTGGATTAAAGAATTTTCAAATCATCATGACAGACAAGTTTTTCTGGGAAGCGATGGTCAACACGGTGGCCATCAGTTTAATGAAGCTTGCGATTGGATTCATCGCTCCTATCATTTTAGCGATTATGATCTATGAACTGCACGATGGACCGATCAAACGGTTTATGCAGACGATCTCGTATCTGCCTCACTTTCTTTCTTGGATCGTATTAGGTGGAATGCTGATTACTTGGTTTTCAACGACGGGATTATTGAATCAAACGTTGATGGCCGTCGGACTCATGGATAACCCGCAAAACTATTTGCTCGATGCAGGGAAGTATTGGTGGATCGCGACACTTTCTGACATCTGGAAAGAAGTCGGCTGGGGAACGATCTTGTACCTTGCCGTTATGTCGAAAATTGATCCCACTTATTATGAAGCAGCGAAAATTGATGGAGCGAGCCGCTTGAAGCAGATCTGGCATATTACCATTCCATCTATGAAATATATTATCAACCTGAACTTGATTCTGGCAGTGAGTGGCATCTTCGGATCGAACTTTGATCAGACGTTAGTACTCATGAATACGCAGAATCAGGAGAAAGCAGAAGTGCTTAGTACGTACGTGTATCGAATCGGTATGACACAAGGGGATTTCTCATATGCGACAGCTGTTGGTCTTGGCATGTCGATCGTGTCGCTCATCCTTTTAGTCGGTGCACATAAAGTTACGAAGCGATTAAATGAAGGACAATCCGTACTGTAGAGAGGAGGGCATTCATGGCAGGAAAAGTAGTTAAAGGAGATTTAGATAGCCGTATTTTCAACTTTATCAATATGTCTTTATTGCTAATCTTCACGTTCATCATCATTATTCCGATCTGGAACGTGCTCGTTTCTTCTTTCAGTTCGGGAAGGTCGTTAGCAGAAGGCGGGTTTGTGTTTTGGCCGCAAGAGTTCTCGATGGAAAACTATCGAGCCGTGTTTAGAGATGAGACGATCTGGCAGGCATTCTTCATCTCTGTTGCAAAGACCGTCATTGGCGCGGGTACACATGTCCTGTTTTGTGCGATGGTCGCTTATGCCTACAGCAAACAGAACTTAAGAGGGCGCAAGCTTTACTCGGCACTCGGTATCATCACTCTATTCTTTAGCGGAGGAATGATCCCGACGTACCTACTTATTAAATCACTAGGATTGTTAAACAGCTTTTGGGTGTATATCATTCCGGCATTATTCAGCTTTTTTGATGTTATTATCTTGATGAACTTTTTCAGAAATGTTCCCAAGTCACTAGAGGACTCAGCTAAGATCGATGGAGCAGGCGATTGGAGAATCTTCTGGAGCATCTACCTTCCACTATCCAAACCAGCACTAGCGACGATCGCTCTCTTTAACGGAGTGGGTCAATGGAATGATTTTATCACAACAAAATTGTACGTAACGGATCAAGCACTGTATCCGTTACAGATGAAGATCTATGAAATCATCGTTCAGTCTCAAACCAATACAATGCAAAATATCGGCGGCTCAGTCGTCATCGAAACAACCGCAAGAGGCGTTCAACTCGCCACAATCGTCATCACGACCTTACCGATCATCCTTATCTATCCACTCCTACAGAGGCATTTCATCTCAGGAATGATGCTTGGAGCGGTGAAAGAATAGTAGGCTTGTAATTTTTATGCTTACTTTCAAAAACATCATTGATTTTGATTGGAGTGTAAGGTGCGAGACTCCTGGGGGATCAGTGTGACACTCACATAACTCATTTTGAAAGCGTTAACAGTTTTTAATCCAAAGGAGGAAGAAAAAATGAAGACCATCAAATCTATGTTTGGCAAAGGCTTAGTGTTGTTGTTAGCGGTGTTAATGGTATTAACAGGCTGTTCCAGTGATTCAGAAACGGAAAGTGCAGGGCTAAAAAAGCCAGATTACAAAGTCGATAAAGAGACACCAGCTTGGAAACTAGATAAGCGTAAAGAAACGACAACATTGACTTGGTACGTAAACGCCGATTGGTGGAATGCCGATTTCGGAAACGACTTCGTCACAAAGCAGATTAAGAAAGACTTAAACATCGATGTGAAGTTCATCACGGGTGATGATACAAAATTGAACGCACTATTCTCTGGCGGAGACATTCCGGATATCATCTCCCTTTTTGATGCGAATGCTCCAATCGCGAAAAAAGCGAACACATGGGCATTACCATTGAACGAATTAGCAGATACGTATGATCCTTATTTTCATAAAGTAGCAGTAAAAGATACGTTAAAATGGCACGAACTGAAAGACGGAAAAACGTATGGTTATGCTAACTTCTCCAACACACAAGCAGACTACGATAAAGGCGTAATCCCGGCAACAACAGCATTTGTTATTCGTAAAGATGTATATGAAGCAATCGGAAAACCGGAGATGAAAACACCAGAACAATTCCAAAGCGCGATGACAAAGATCAAAGAACAATATCCGAAATTGATTCCTTTTGGACCGAGTGAAGCGTTTGGTGAAGTGCTGCAAGACTATATCGGCGTTCCGCTTGAGACAAAGGATGGAAAGTTCTACAACCGTAACTTGGATAAAGATTACTTAACGTGGTTAGAAACGTTTAACGGCGTATATCAAAAAGGCGGCATCAGTGATGATAGCTTTGCCGACGACAACACAGCGATGGAAGAAAAAATCAAATCAGGTAAATATGCATCCATGCTGATCAGCGGAATTCCACAAAAAGGTGGCGCGCTTCAAAGCTTTAAGACTAACAACCCTGGAAGTGAATACATCGCGGTAGACGGACCAGAGAGCACGGTAGGAAACGCACCAACTCTAAATCAATCAGGGATTACAGGCTGGATGATGAACTATATTACGAAAAAGAGTAAAGACCCAGCAAAAGCAACTCAGTTGTTCACGTACCTGTTGAGCGAGAAAGGGCAAACGCTCGTAACGTACGGAATTGAAGGCGAAACTTACACAGTGAACGCAGACGGAAAATACGAGTACAAGCCAGAGATCAAAGAAATGCGCACGAAGAATCCTGATCAATACAAAAAAGAATATCGTTTCGGGGAGTTCTTCTTCTTCGGACATGATAAATACAACCTGCTGAGCGAGGACTCAACAATCGAAGCAACAAAACAGATGGCACAATGGGGCAAAGGAAAACTCGTGCCACACTTCGTACTAGAAGGAACAAACCCTGATCAAGGAACACCAGAAGCACGCTCGTTCAGTGCCATCGACACCGAATGGCAAAAAACAGTCGTAAGCATGGTTCGAGCAAAGAGTGACAAACAGTTCGACAAAGAGCTTAAGAGCTACGAAAAGTTCCTAGACGAAAACAACTGGAATAAGATCACAGAGCTCAAGACAAAGAAAATGGAACAAAACCGCGAGAAGTTGGGGATGAAATAATCATCATTGGCATTGGGAAAGTGTGCTTATTTTACTCACACTCAGAAGTAACATGTAAAGAGTTGTTGAAGTTTTTTCTTCATTGAATTAGTTGATTGTAGTGAAAGGTGCGAGACTCCTGCGAGACAAGCGGTCAGGTGAGACACTTAAAGGCGCGAAGCGGCAAGTGGCTCACCGCCTGCCCCGCGGAAAGGGAGCACCTGTAACGAAAATCAACGCTTTCAAACGCAACAAAGCTTAGCTCTAAAAGGGGGAATCAAACATGCAAAAAATCTTTCATATAGAAGGCAAAATCTTCACAACGCTAGCCAGAATCTTCGACCTACTCATACTAAACGTGCTGTTCATCATGAGCTGCCTGCCCATCATCACGATCGGCGCAGCCCTAACAGCCATGTACACGACAACTTTTAAAATGGTACGAAACGAAGAAACCAGCATAGCCATTGACTTCTGGAACGGATTCAAAAGTAACTTTAAACAAAGCACGAAAATCTGGCTAACTCTACTCGCAACAGCGGCTACTTTTTTGTTCGCAGCTCAATTTTTGATGGGAAAAGGCTCAGCAATACTCTTCCCACTGCTGTTTGTAGTCACGATTTCGCTGCTATCGTTTTTATACGTATTCCCCCTACTTGCTAAGTTTGAGAATGGTAGTTTTCAGATCATAAAGAATGCTATTTTCATAAGCTTTCATTCGATGGCTTACTCCATTCTACTGTTTGCGATTACGCTATTGTTTGTAGGGCTTGTCCCGATCTTTCTGCCACAATTAATCGTTCTTTGGCTGTTCTTAGGGTTCTCTCTATCGGCTTATGTGAAATCGTTTCTGTTTGAAAGATTATTTAACAACTATGCTTCCATAAAGGAAGAAAAGGAGATCGCATGAAAAACCTAACCATCTATCAATCTACGGGAGAACATGATCTGTTTGTTCAAAAAGAGATCGAAGACGTTCGTGTGAATGCACCATCTTCTGATCGTTCGGTGACCGTGACTGTTAACCCTGAAGAAACCTATCAAGAAATCGACGGATTCGGTGCTTCATTCACCGATTCTGCAGCTTATCTCATTCATCAAATTCTAGATGAGAACGACAGAACAGATCTTATGGAAAAATTGTTTCACCCAGAGAAGGGGATCGGACTTTCTGTGCTGCGTAATCCGATGGGGTCTTCCGATTATGCCCGTGAGATGTATAGCTACAACGACCTTCCAGACGGAGAGACAGACTTTTCACTGAACCACTTTTCCATCGCGCATGACTTAGACGACATCGTTCCCTTAGTACAGAATGCGCTGCAATTAAATCCATCGATTAAACTCATGGCATCCCCATGGAGTGCACCTGCTTGGATGAAAACGAGCAACTCGATGATTGGTGGCGAGCTGAAGGAAGAATGCTATAGCGTGTATGCTGATTACTTCGTGAATTATATTAAAGCGTACGGTGAAGAAGGCCTTCCCATCTATGCGATTACGCCGCAAAACGAGCCTCTTTTTGTGCCGGGTCATTATCCAGGCATGCTTATGACCGCAGAGCGACAAGCTGATTTTATTAAAAACTACTTAAAACCGCGCTTCATTGAGAACGGATTGGACACAAAGATTCTTTGTTATGACCATAACTGGAACCGTCCAGATTATCCATTGCATGTGATTGATGATGTGGGAGATGCGGTAGATGGTGTCGCGTGGCATTGGTATGGAGGTCGACCGGTTGCTCAACATCAAGTACATACAGTCTATCCGGAAAAAGAAGTGCATTTTACAGAAGGATCTGGTGGAGAGTGGATTCCAGCGTTTGAACCAGCGTTCTCAAACGTCATGCGTACGGGAATTGAGATCATGCGTAACGATTCGAAATCCTTTGTCCTCTGGAATATGGCATTAGATGAAGAGAACGGCCCCTCTGTTCCAGGCTTCGGCAAGAGTACGTGCCGCGGCATTGTAACTGTGGAACAGAAAACAAAGAAGTTAATCTATACGCTCGATTATTACGCGCTCGCTCACTTTAGCAAGTTTGTTCAGCCGCAAGCGGTACGAATCGGATCTACAAGTACAGAAGATATCCGAACGGTCGCTTTTAAGAATACAGATGACTCGATTGTGACCGTTCTTTTTAACGATAGTGAGGAAGAACAATCCATTGAGTTTAAGCAGGATAACGATGAGATCCTCCACTTTACACTAGGTTCGAAATGCGCGATGACACTACTTACAAAATGATTTTCTACAGAAGGAGAACACAAACATGCAAATAAAATGGATCACAACAACCTATCAAGGTGATACGAAGAAAACCGTTGAAGACAGCCGAGAATTCTCCAAAGATACAGGCGTTGAAATGAAAGTCGTCAATCTTTATCCAGAAATGGAATATCAGACGTTTGACGGATTTGGCGGTGCCATTACAGAAGCTTCCGGTCATACTTTCTCTTTGATGAGTGACGAAAACAAAAAGAAAGTTCTAGATGCTTATTTCAGCGCTGAAGGAAATCGTTATAACCTCGTCCGCACGCACATCGATAGCTGTGATTTTTCAGTAGGTCAGTATGAAGCGATGAGCGATCCGACTGATACAGAGTTCAAGTCGTTTAGTCTAGAACGGGACGAACAATATATCATTCCGATGTTAGAGGGAGCGGAGAAAACGGCAGGCAAGTCATTGAGTGTGATGCTGTCCCCATGGTCCCCGCCATCTTTTATGAAAACGAACGAACAACGTGTACAAGGTGGCTCACTTAAGCCAGAATATCGAGAGTTCTGGGGAAAATACATTGCTCATTACATCAAGGAATACCGAAAAAAAGGCTTTTCGGTCGACATGCTAACGATTCAAAACGAGCCGAATGCGAGACAGACGTGGGATTCTTGCCTATATACAGCACAACAAGAAAAAGAATTTCTACGAGACTTTCTCTACCCAGCGTTAAAGGAAAATGATTTGTTAGATGTGGATGTACTAGTCTGGGATCACAACAAAGAAAGAATGTACGAACGCGCATGTGACATTATCGATGAAGAAACGAATAAGATGGTTCAAGGTGTGGCGTTCCACTGGTATACAGGCGAGCATTTTGACGCAATCAAGCTTGTTCGCGAGAAGTTTCCAGATAAGAAGTTGATCTTTACAGAAGGCTGCGTGGAGTATAGCCGTTTTAGTGAAGCGGGTCAGCTGCAAAACGCGCAGATGTACGCGTATGACATCATCGGGAACATCAATGCCGGAATGAACGCGTTTATCGATTGGAACATCTTATTGAACAAAGAAGGTGGACCGAACCACGTGAACAATTTCTGTGACGCGCCAATCATGTGTGATACAGAAAACGATATCGTGCAGGAGAAGTTGTCGTACACATATATCGGTCATTTCAGCCGTTATATCGAACCAGGAGCAAAACGGATCGCATCGACGAAATATACAGACAAACTAGATGTGGTCAGTCTAAAGAATTCGGATGATTCCCTTGTGGTTGTGCTGTTGAATCGTTCGGCAGAAGACGTTCCTGTATCACTTCGACTAGGTGGAAAAGTGAGTGATTTTGAAGTACCAGCAGGCTCTATCGTAACAGGTGTCATTTCTTAATTGTTTCAACAGAAAGCTTCCTATATACTACTGGTAATGACATACGTACCCGTAAGGAGCTTAACGTGATTCTAAAAGATAATCGACTTCCTTTATATTATCAGCTGATGGTTCTATTGATCGGCAAAATCAAATCCGGCGAGTTTGCTGAAGAGGATCAGCTGCCTTCAGAACGAGAGCTGTGTGAAACGTATCAAGTGAGCCGAACAACGGTTAGACAGACGATACAAGAGCTCGAAAAAGAGGGCTATATTTATAAGATTCATGGCAAAGGAACCTTTGTAGCCAAGAAAGTGCACAATCAGAGTCTAGTAAAAATTTATAGTTTTACAGAAGAGATGAAAAAGGTTGGGAAAACACCTTCTATTCAGATCATTTCTTTTGAGAAGGCCGAGTGCAGTAATAAAATTGCGCGAATAATGAACCTGTCTGTAGAGGATGAAGTGTACATCTTTAAAAGATTAAGGCTCGCGGATCAGGATCCGATGTTGATTGAAACGTCTTATCTACCCTTTAGTCGATTTAAGAACCTGAGTGGCAAAGAGCTCGAGAATACGTCTATGTACGAATGGTTTCGAAATGAGTACGACATGAATATTTCAAAAGCATCGGAAAGCTTTAAAGCGATTAGTGCGATGAAAGACGAAGCCGAAATACTGAACATTGAAGAAGGAACACCATGTCTTCAATTAGAGCGGATTGCCTACGAACAATCGGATATCATTGAATACACGGTTTCGGTTGCTAGAGGAGATAAGTTTACGTATACGGTGGAGTTGACATAATAAAGCAAATTCAGAAAGCCAGCATGTGTATGCTGGCTTTTTTCCTCTAATGAAATTATCAACATATAAATTGCGAAAATTCGTTACAAAGATACTCGTTATTACTCATTTATGCTCATTTATGTTGAGAATCCCCTAATTTTTCTATATGATAATGAAAAAGCGCTTACATAAGAGGTGGATAAAATGTCCGGTTATTCTATTGGTATTGATTTTGGCACAGAGTCTGGAAGAGTACTCGTGGTTGAAGTTAACACTGGAATCATAAAAGCCGTAAGTACCGTTCCCTACAAACACGGGGTCATGGTAGATGTCCTTCCAACAGACCAACGTGTTCAGATTCCTCCAGATTTTGCCCTACAGCATCCTCAAGATTATCTCGATGTGTTATATCATGGCATTCCTGCTGCTATGAAAGAAGCTAACATCCAACCTCAAGAAGTGAAAGGAATAGGAATAGATTTTACTTCTTCTACTTTTATCTGTGTAAATGAAAATCTCGATCCCGTATGTTCGTTAAAAGAATATGAAAATAATCCTCATGCGTGGGTAAAACTTTGGAAGCATCATGGGCCAAAAGAAGAAGCGCAAGAGTTGTTGGACAAAGCGCTCTCTGAAAAAAGTGAATGGCTGAGAAGGTACGGGTTTACAGTCTCAACAGAGTGGTTTATTCCAAAATGTCTTGAGACGATCAATCATGCACCTGATGTATATGAAGCTGCCGACTACATGTTAGAAGCGGGAGATTGGATCGTTGCAAAACTGACTGGAGAAGTAGTGAGAAGCAACTGTCCTCTTGGTTTTAAAGCTTTTTGGAGTGAGGAAGAAGGCTTTCCGCAAAAGTTCTTTGAAGAATTAAATCCTACTTTAGGTCAGATGGTACAAACAAAGTTACAAGGAAAGATAGGCAAGGTAGGTCAACGAGCGGGTGTCCTTACAGAAGAGATGGCGAACTCATTAGGCTTACCTCAAGGCTTACCTGTTGGAGTCTCAATTATTGATGCTCATTCTGCTCTATTAGGTGTTGGAGCATCACGTTCTAATCAACTCACGATGGTTATGGGAACATCAACGTGTCATATGACGTTAAATGAGGAGTTTATTCAAGTGCCGGGCATCTCAGGGGTAGTGAAAGATGGTATCTTGCCTAGCTTTTACGCTTATGAAGCGGGCCAATCGGCAGTAGGTGATCTATTCGGATGGTATGTGAAACAAGCTCCAGCTTCTTATGTGGAAGAAGCGAAGAAACAAAATCTCTCTCTCTTTAAATATCTGGAGTTCCTTGCGATTCAAAAGGAACCTGGTGAAAGTGGCTTGATCGCATTAGACTGGCATAATGGAAATCGTTCCGTATTGTCCGATTCCAACTTAACTGGAACTTTAATTGGCCTCACATTGCAAACAAAGCCAGAAGATATTTACCGCGCATACCTTGAAGCTACAGCATTCGGATCAAAGATAATCATCGATAATTTCGAATCTTGGGGAATTACGATTGACCGTGTTTATGCGTGCGGCGGGCTGCCACAAAAGAATGAACTGCTCATGCAGATCTACGCCGATGTTCTTAACCGAGAGATTCACGTGTCTGCTACGGATCATGCCTCCGGAATCGGGGCAGCCATGTTAGGTGCTGCTGCTGGAGGAATGGAGTTAGAGGAAGCTGTTCAATCTATGAAACAACCTTTCCTAAAAACGTACTATCCTGAGCCAAAACATGTTGTAAAATATGAGACTTTATTTGAACTATATAAAGAAATACACGATGAATTTGGTTACAAACGTCCTCATATTATGAAACGGTTAAAGCAGATGACTATACAGAAGTAATTGAGATTTTTACAATAACCTAAAGTGCTGCTCAATTCAATTAACCGGAAAGAGAGCTCATAGATTCGTATTTAGAAATGATAGACAAAAGAAATAGTAATCGTTAATTCTTTTTGAGACCTTGAAAGATGAAAATACTTTCAAGGGTTTTTTATGTCTCTGTTTTGCTCAATCCTGCTTAATAATTCTTGACAGACCAACACCATATGACTATTATTTACATTAACGAGCATAAATGAACTTTAAATGAGCGAAAATGAACAAGTAAATACCTACATGGTCTTCATACGAGGGGGAATGATTTGTGCAGGAACAGTCAATCCATTCAAGGACGTATCGTTTGTTAGGTCCTTATCAGATGGAAGAGGTTACCGTAAATCGAACGATTAATGAAGGTGAAGTGGTTGTTGAACCGCTGATTGCAAGCATCTGTCATGCAGACTTACGTTATTTTATGGGGCAGCGAAAGCCTGAAGTGCTTACTAAAAAACTTCCTATGGCCCTATTACATGAGGGAATCGGAAGGGTAGTTGAAAGTAAATGTAACTCAGTAAGCGTTGGAGATCGTGTTGTGATCGTTCCTAATATTCCGGGGCATCTGCTTAAAAAGGGACATCCTGAAGAGTGTAGTTCCTACTCGCAACAAGAGTTCATCGCCAATTATGGAGAGAAGAATGTGTTCTTAGGAAGCGGCTATGATGGAATTGCTCAAAATCGGTTAGTTCTACCTGCAGAATGCGCCATCCCTATTCCGGACTCACTTCCTAATGAAATCGCCGTTCTGTCAGAGCTTTGTACCGTGTCCTACCATGCGCTTAGTCGCGTTAAGCAGAAGTTAGAATCCTCTCAGGACACGACGGTAGCCGTTTTTGGAGATGGTCCAGTCGGCTATTTGACGGCCGCTATGATTCACCATGTCTATAACCTTGGTCCTGAGCGATTGACGGTGTTTGGTGCAATCGATGAGAAGCTAAAACAGTTCACGTTTGCTTCAAGAGAGCTCGTCCAAAACTATGATTTTAAATCTTCAAAAAAGGTGGATATCATTGTAGAATGCACGGGCGGCGCTTTTAGTGAGCATGCGATCAACCAAGGAATTGACCTGGTCGCACGCGGTGGAACGATCATTTTAATGGGCGTTTCAGAGGATCTAGTTCCGATTAATACAAGAGATGTTCTTGAAAAAGGGCTATCACTTTATGGCAGCAGCCGCAGTTCGAGTGCAGATTATTATGCAGTGATGAAAGCGATGGAGAATATTGAGTACCAAAAGACACTTCGAGCGATTCTCCCTAAAAGAAATACACCGATTCACAATCTATCTGATTTTCAAACAGCAATGAAATCGGCTTCCGAACATAGGCATTGGGAAAAAATTATTTTAGATTTCGATTGGTCGGCATCATAAGTAACATTCAGGCTTTTCTTCACTTGAAGGAAAGCTTTTTTATTAAATAAACACAAAAAAACATAAATTTCATGTAAACTAACAGAAACAAACAATTGGTGTATGTAAGGGGAGAACGTTATGTTAGCAGCAGAAAGAAAAGCAAAGATTATTGAATTTGTAAAAAGGACAAACATTGCAACGGTCACACAGCTTTCTGAGGAATTTAATGTGCATGAAGCAACGATCAGAAGAGATCTTTCAGAAATTGAGAGAGAAGGTCATCTGAGACGTACGCATGGCGGCGTCATATTAGGAGAAGGCATTCACTCAGAGCCTTCATTCACAGTACGAGCAACCGAGCGTGTTGAGGAAAAACAGCGCATTGGAGAAAAAGCAGCGGAAATGATTCAAGAAGGCGATAGCATTATCTTGGATTCTGGCACGACGACGTTTCAGATTGCAAAATATATCGCGAACAAAACGAATATTACCGTTGTTACAAATGACATTAACATTGCCGCAGAGCTTCGTGATTCAAAAGGAATCAAGGTCATCGTAACAGGCGGTGTGCTTTATCCAGAGAGCTTTATGCTAAACGGTATGTTTACAAACGATGTACTAAAGAAATTACATGTCCATAAAGCATTCATTGGTACGCCAGCGATTCATCCTAAAAAAGGACTGACTCATTTTGAGGAGCTTTTTGTACCAGCTAAGATGGAGATGATTAACGCTGCAAGTGAAGTAATCGTTGTTACCGATCACACGAAACTAGGCGGTGTTTCTCTTCACATGGTTTCACCGATCAATAAGGTAGATAAACTCATTACAGGTGAGGAAGCTTCAGATACGCAGATTCAACAGTTCAAAGAAAGCGGAGTAGAAATCATCATCTCTTAAATGCAACTAAATGAGCATTAACGAGCACTTAAATGTAAACTTTGTGTAAAAACAAACATTTTCAAGCGAAAAATGATTGACATTTTTGGAAATATTCTTTAAATTTAATATAAATCAACAAAAACAATCATTATAACGCATATGTAAAGTTTTTTAATATTTGTAAGCGCTTTATTAAGATTTTGTAAATGTTTAAGCAGAGAAGGTTGTTTGCAAAAGGGGGAGCGTCAATGGCATCTATTGAGTTTGTGAATGTGACGAAAGAGTTCGAGAAAAAAGATATTATTAAAGATCTTAACCTCACAATCAAAGATGGTACGTTTACCGTTTTGGTAGGTCCATCAGGATGCGGGAAGACGACATTGTTGAGGATGATCGCTGGAATTGGGCCGCAAAGCTCAGGTGCCGTTTTAATTAATGGAGATGATGTTACAGCAGTGGCGCCTGGAAAACGAGGAGTGGCCATGGTTTTTCAAAACTATGCGATCTATCCGACGATGTCTGTAAGAGAGAATATTGAATTTGGACTTAAGAATAACAAAGTAAAAAAAGAAGAACGAAATCAGTTGGTAGAAAGCATTAGTGCTGCTGTTGGTCTGACGGACTATTTAGACCGAAAGCCTTCCACACTTTCTGGTGGACAGCGTCAGCGTGTGGCGTTGGCTCGTGCGATGGTTAAGGAGCCTTCCGTGTTTCTGATGGATGAACCATTGTCTAACCTGGATGCCAAACTACGAGCTCAGATGCGACTTGATCTGATCGAGCTTCATAAAAAATTAGGCACAACCTTTGTTTATGTAACACATGATCAGGTGGAAGCCATGTCGATGGCAGATACGATCGTGCTGATGAATAACGGATTGATTCAGCAAGAGGCAGCACCTGAAGAGATCTATCATGAACCGAACAACCTCTTTGTGGCTCAGTTTATCGGAACGCCGCCGATGAATATTGGAGAACTCGGTGTGGATGGCGTCAAGTTTGGATTCCGTCCAGAGAGCGCGCAAACATCTGATACACCGGTCGATGAATATTTGAGTATGGAAGGCGAGATCGCGACGCGTGAGATGCTTGGCTCAGAAACGCTTTACCAAATGAAGTACAAAGACAGTGCGTTCATGCTGAAAAGCAATTATGCCTTCTACAAAGTAAACCAAAAGATTCATATAGGGGTACCGGAAGATAAAATTTATCTCTTTGATTCAGAAGGCACACGAATCAGAAAAGACCATGAACGTTATTCCTCGTATTTAGAAGTTCTAAGAGGTTATTGATATGAAGAAAAAGACGTTCTGGGAAACCTGTAGACCTTATGTCATGATCGGACCGGCCATGATTGGTATCTTTTTGTTTGTGATCTATCCGATGCTCTATTTAGTCTACCTTAGCTTCTTCAAATACAATTTATTGAACAGTGCGATGAGTCGGTATGTGGGATTTGAAAACTATATTCAAATTTTCAACAGACCTGATTTTTATAAGTCGCTTACGAACACCGTGATCTACACGGGTGGCGTTGTTGTTCTGACGATGCTCATCTCCTTGTTTTTTGCGGTATGGCTCAAAAAACAAACTCGCTTGAATTATATTATCCAAGCGGGAATCTTCACCCCACATATCATTTCAATCGTTTCCGTTTCACTCGTATGGTTGTGGCTAATGGAACCGAATCTAGGGTTTCTAAATTTTGCTCTAGAGAAATTAGGTCTTCCAACATCACAATGGCTGCAAAGCTCTAAAACAGCACTTTTTTCTATTATTATCGTATCGGTTTGGCACGGCATCGGGTATTACGTTCTCATTTTGGTCGCAGCGCTGCAAGGCATATCGCCAAATATCTATGAGGCAGCGGAACTTGATAACACGAGTAGATTCAGAGTGTTCCGCAGAATTACACTGCCGCTCATCTCACCACAAATGTTCTTTATCTTGATCATCATGACGATCGGCTCGTTCAAAGTCTTTGATACGGTTCGAATCATGACAGGTGGTGGACCGAACAATGCAACGAATACGCTTGTCTACTATATTTATGGATTCAGAACGACAAACATTGGTTATGCGGCCGCTACTGGCGTTGTGTTGATGGTCATTATCGGAATTCTAACGTTTATCTATTTCCGTTTGATGTCGAAGAAAGTTCATTATCAGTAAGTTCATAGAAAGCTAGATAGAAAGGGGGATCATAGGTTTTGAAAAAACATAACGTTTGGTTGTCGGTAGATTTCTTGCTAAAAGCAGCTATCTTATTCGCCTTTATTTTTCCGTTCCTATGGATGATCTCGACCTCGCTTCAGACGTTTCAAGAAACACTCAGCGTTCCGCCTACATTGATCCCGTCTTCACCGCAATGGATCAATTTTGTAGAGGCGATGACGTCAGGTCCGTTTGCAACTTATGCCAAGAACTCAATCATCATTACATTGTCGATCATCATTATTCAATTTCTTGTGATGATTCCGGCGGCCTATGCGTTCGCCAAATATGAGTTTTTCGGAAAAAACGTGCTTTTTGCTCTCGTTTTAATCGCGTTTATGATGCCAGGGCAAGTAACTTTTATCCCGATCTACTTAATGATGGCAGATTGGGGATTGATCAAGACATTGATTCCACAGATTTTACCGTTTATGTCTAACGCGTTTGGAATTTTCTTGCTCCGACAATATTTCATGCAGATTCCTGAGGAGATTATTGAAGCTGCGAGGCTCGATAATGCGAGTGAATTTAAGATCATGTGGAAAATCATGACGCCGATGGCAAAACCAGCACTCGCTACAATCGCACTCTTTAGTTTTGTAAGTCACTGGAATGATTATTTCTGGCCGCTCGTTATGACAGATTCAAATGAAGTTCGACCGTTAACGCTTGGTATTGCGATGTTAAAGCAATCTGAAGGAATCAGTAACTGGCACATTATTATGGCTGGTAACGTGGTACTGGTTATTCCGATTCTAATCGTTTACTTATTATGCTCCAAACAGATCGTCAAAGCTTTTGTGTATTCAGGTATCAAATAAGTTATATAAAAGATGGGGAGGGTTATGTTATGAAATTGAAGTACGTATTAAGTGCAATGGCTGTATTGGTATTTATGATGCTTGCGGGCTGTCAAGGTGAAGCTGAGAAAAGCAGTGGTACGAAGTCGAAAGAAGAAGGAACGGCAACGATTCAATTTTGGCATTCATTAGGCGGTAAGAACGGCGAATTCATGGATCAGTTGATTCAACGATTCAATGATAGCCAGGATGAAGTGAAGGTAGTCGGTACTTTCCAAGGAACGTATGATGAAACGTCGACTAAGCTTCAACAATCGATCTCAGCAAAAACAGGTCCAGACGTTACGATGCTTGAACGTGCTTATGTTCAACAGTTTGCAGAGTCTGAAGTGCTTGAAGACATGACACCTTATCTGAAAGAAAGTGGATTGAAGAAGGGTGATTTTACAAAAGGTCTGATGGGTCATTCAACATTTAACGATAAACTTGTTTCATTGCCATTGAACCGATCAACACCAATTCTTCACGTAAACAAAACAATGCTAGATGAAAAAGGATTAAAGGTCCCGACAACATGGGATGAATTAAACGAAGTAGCAAACGCACTTGTTGTTAAAGAAGGTGACAAGGTAACGCGTTACGGACTAACGATGCCTTACGATACTTGGTATCCGATCGCTATGATCTCGCAATCAAAAGGAACATATTTCAACAAAGATAAAACATCAGTCGGATTTGCTAAAAATGATGTTGGCGTAAAAGTGTTTCAATACTTAAAAGATATGCAGAAAACCGGCGCCCTTTACTATCCACCAGCACAGGATTCTGGTAACATAGTCAATCAAATGTTCGCTGCTGGAAAAGTAGGTCTTATGTTCCAATCAACAGGTACGATTGGAGATATCAGTCAAAATACAGACTTTGAATATGTAACGGCTTTTCTACCTAAAAACAAAATTCACGCTACGCCAACAGGTGGTGGAAACGTGGCGATGCTTGCAGGATCTGAAAACAAAGAAGCAGCTTGGAAGTTTATTGATTTTATGATGGAAGATCCAAAAGGGTTACAACAGTTTATCGTTGAAACAGGATACCTTCCGTTTACAGAAAAAATGGTGGATTCAAAAGAAATTCAAGACCTTTGGACAAAAGAGCCAAACAAGAAAACAGCGTATGATCAATTGAAATATGCAGTAGACAACAACAAGAGTGTTGCATGGCCAGAGACAATGCACGAGTTCTTCTCAGCTATTGAAGCGATCATGTACGACGATGAAGAAATCGAACCAACCCTTGACCAGTTCAAAGGTGAAGTAGAGAGAATTCTCTCTGAAAGCTAATCGAATGACGAAAAAGCCTAGAGGAATGCAGTCAGTTCAATACGTCTAACTGATGACTCTAGGTTTTTTGTTTTATTTTTTTATGTATCATTTTTGTTGAAAGTGAACTCAAATGTTTTTCCTTCTTAGATAGTTAATTGAAGTGAAGGTCCTCGAAAATTATACTTCAAATTTTCTTCGTGCGATGTGTCGCTGCCGTAGCCTTCCTTGTCCTGTGGGAGCAGTGGGACAGGTGAGACTCTTAATAGCGCATAGCGCTAAGAGGCTCACCGCACACCCCGCGGAAAGCGAGCAACCTGGAACGGAAATCAACTGCTGTCAAGAGCTACAAAGACTTTGCTATTTTCTAACTGAAAGGATGAAACAAATGATCGAACAACTTAAAAACATGGATACCTTTTTTATCGCCGGACACCGCGGGTTTATGGCAAAGTACCCTGAGAATACACTCATCGCATTTCAAAAAGCACTAGATGCTGGAGTCGATATGCTCGAATTCGACCTTCGCTTTTCAAAAGATTCCGTACTCATGGTCATTCATGATGATACGGTGGATCGAACAACGAACGGTACAGGAAAAGTTAGTGATTTTACCCTTAGTGAGCTGAAAAATTTAACTGCAGGAGTAGATCCTGATGGACAATTCCATACGATTCCGACTTTAGAGGAATTTTGTGAGTTGTTAAAATCGTATCCTGACGTTCTTTTTAATGTAGAAATCAAACTTAGTCCTGATGCAAAACGTGTGGCGGCTGCAACCATTCAAACGTTAAAGGATTACGATTATCTACCTCGATGCGTATTTACGAGTTTTGATGCAGATATCGTTGCGTATATTCATGACGTTTATGGTCTTCGGACACAAGGCTTTCCGGGTGAATTGATGTTCAACTTTGTACCAGGACCGAACGGAACTTATTCGAAAATGTGGGCAGCAGGCATAAGTATGAAGCTGCTTACTTCTGATTTAATAAAAGAATTTAAGGACTTAGGTATTTTAAGCTGGTGTTATTGTCCGGATACAAAAGAACAAGTTTCTCAAGCTCTTGAATTAGGCATCAATGTTTTAACGTGTAACAATCCGTTACCCGCACTCGAGGAACGCAAGAAACAAAAAGACGAGATCAAAAGTTAAAGGAGGACGACCTTGCATATATCTTTTCCTTTTATAGTGAATGATGAGATGTATTTTCGCGTTTTGATCAGCGCCATCTTAGGCTTTTTGATTGGCTGGGACAGAGAGTCGAAGAGTAAGCCTGCTGGGATTAAAACATACATGTACGTGTGTGTAGCGAGTACATTGATTACGTTGATTTCAATTTATAGTGTCGATGAGTTCAGTACGATGAGCGATACAATCCGAATGGACCCGATGCGATTGACGGCGCAGATTGTAGCGGGTCTCGGGTTCTTAGGCGGTGGCGTCATCATAAAAGACGGTGTTCAAGTGAAAGGCCTCACGTCAGCTGCTATGATTTTATTGGCGGGTGGAGTGGGAATTGGTATTGGAGCTGGTTTCTATGGCATTGTAAGTTTTGCTGTTGTTATCTCACTTGTGTTAGCAAAGCTCGGAAACCTTATGGAGAGTCGTAAAATGGCACGCCTTGAGAGAGAAATGAACAAGAATGAAGTGCATTTATAACAATAGGAGGGTACTACTAATGAAAACCTGGAAAACGAACGTTGTAAAAAAAAGCGTAGGTATGATAACAGTGTTGGCACTTTCATTAAGTCTATCTATTCCCGCAAGTGCAAAACAAAGCGTTCCGCATTCAAAAGTGTTTGATCTCGATGCTCCCGTACACGAACTTTTTCGAGATAAAGCTCTACATAATGGAACCGTTCAACAATCTTTTGGGTTTGATGATGTAAATGGGCATGTGTATGTGATGCAGTTGATGGCAGGCGGCATCCAACTGCCAGGTGAAGGTGCTCCGGTCAGTGGGGCTACTCGCAGTCTGAATGGTGATCTGACGTTAACGAAACTTGATCTAGACGGAAACAAACTCGGTTATATGTATTTAAAAGGCTTTGGTCATGGTGTGCAGATGGGAATCGAAACCGAAGATGGTGTTCCTTATATTTGGTCAGAAACGGATTCTGTTGCAGAAGGAAAAGAAGGCTGGGGAACACAGCTGGCGCGTTTTCCATTTGAAGATGGTGAGATTCTAACGTCTGATTCTGCTTCTTTAGAAAAACATCGTTTGGTAGAAGGTGCTGATCGAACGACGGTAAACATTGATCCAGCGAACAACCTGCTCACGATGCGTTATCGAGTGAATGGTGTCTTTCATTTCGGTGTATTTTCGTTAGATGATGTAAAAGAAGGAAAATATGTACCTATAGCGGATGTGCTGCAGCCCTCTCTAGGCACGTTTCAAGGATTTGCAAGCTACGGCAGTTTCCTCTATCTTCTAGAAGGCAACGCATTTGGATCTAACGGCTCTGTTGCGCCAACTGGAAACACCTATATTACGGTTGTGAATCTTCAAAATGGTGATGTAGTGGATAGAGAGTTATTTAAAGGAGGTCAAGACCTTTCATTTAGAGAGCCTGAAGGTCTAGGGATTCGTGTTCCTGATCTTCGCCACCCGCATAAAGCGCAATTATATGTAGGATTTGCATCAAATTTTACTCCGAATCGCTTGTCTAATCTGCTTTATATTGACGAATTGAAGCCGTTGAGTCGAGTGATAAAATAGTAAATTAATTAGAACAAAAAGATTTAATATAATCATAAGCCTAGGAAATTCTAGTTTTTCTTTAATTGTTAGAATTCTGGACAGTGCTTATCAAAAATTTAATAGAGCGCTAAACCTATAAAAGAGGAGACAGGAGCACCTAAACCATATGGCTTAGGTGTTTTTTTATGAAAATAATTTGGTCTAATATGGTAATGTGAATTTGCTATATATAAAATTTCGATATTGTTATTCGTGAGTCCTCCTTGTGAGCTTTTAGCTATTACTTTTAAAGGAGTTATTTAAGAATTTACTTATAAATACACGAAATTTACAATTTTTAAAAAAAACACTGAACCTTTTACCGAGTTTTAGACAATTACATATGAGTGACCAACCATTAGGAGGACCTTCATGGAACCAAAAATAACACCAGAAGTTATAGATCGTTTAAAAAAAGGGGAGCTTACAGCTTTTGACGAGATGTATGGAGCTACTATTCATAAAGTTTATAGAACTGTTTATGTCCTTGCACCTAATAAGCAAGAAGTTAACGAAATCGTAAATGAAATATATTTTCAAGTCTGGAAGTCCATTTCAAATTATAATGATTCATCACCATTCTTATTTTGGTTGAACGGTCTAGTGTTTCGCCAGGTTAAAAATTGGAAAATGAAAGCATGGAAGCGTGCGGAGTTACTTCGTAAGATTAAAAAGTTTAGTCTGAAAGAGTCTTTTGTAAACGACGATATTTTAAAAAGTGAAAACCAAGATGAGATATTATCGCAGTTAAATACCATGCCTTACAAACTAAAAGAAGTTTTGTTATTAGTTTATTTTTATGACTATCCTCTTAAAGAGATTGCTAGTCTATTACGTATTCCTATTGGAACAGTTAAATCTAGACATCATACAGCCATCAAGTATATACAAAGACAACGAGCATCAATATCAGGAGAGGTGGGAATTAATAATGCTAAATGAAGAAAACAATTTAAAAAAGAATCTAAATGACCACTTACACAACATTCATCCTCCATCATCCTTACATGCCGACATTAAGCAAAGAATAATAAGCGAAGAAAGCACAGCTAGATCCTGGCTAAAACTAAAGATAAATATTGTGCGTGTTAGTACAGTTTTTATAATTTTAATTTTATTATTTGGAAGTGGTTTTGTTTCTCCACGCCTAGGAACTGTATTACAAAAGATTCCGGTTGTCGGTTATATCTATAAAGATTATCAATCGGATATAGGACTTCAAAAAGCTGAAGAAGCAGGTTTAACAGAAGACTATCAAAAAACGGTAACCTCAGAAGGTGTTGAGGTGACGTTAACAAAAATTTATTACGATGGAGTGAACCTATCAGTTGGTTATAAAGTAAAAAACAACACTTTACAGGAGTGGGCAGATCCTCCTGAGATGGGAGGGGGAGCTTCACATTTCTTAATTCTGAAAGGTCTTCATGAATTTAAAATAAACGGTACAGAGGTAATGGGTGGAAAGAATGATTCATTTGAGAAAGTCGGTCCTAATGAATATGAAGGAGTTTTACAATTCTATCCCAGTAATTTTCCAAAAGAAGACAACTTTACTATAGATTGTTTCTTTACAGAAATTCAAGGAGTAAAAGGAGAATGGAAGTTCAAAGTACCTGTCACTAAAGAGATAGTAAAAGAAAATGTACATTCTTTTGAACCTAACTATAAAATAGAGGGATTAGATGGGGAGATCATAGTGAGTAGTGTAGATTTTACTCCAACAGCCATTGGACTTGAGACGAAAATAATTAGAAAAATAACTGAAGAGAATAAAGATGATTACTTCTTATTTAGCATAGTTGAAGTAGGTGCAGATAACGGGGTAATAGCAGATGCTAAAAAGTTAAAGAACGGTAAAATACAGATAACAACTAAATCAAGTTTTCCTCCAATAAAAGAAGTACCTGAGTTTATTACCATAAAAGCCTATAATCCTTCAGATTCTTCCGAAAGTGTAGAGTTTAAGGTGCCGCTTAAAGACTAGAAATTTAAACGGGGACTTAGAGAGCTAAGGTCATTAAATGGACTACCTACGTTAATAGAACTTTGTTTATTGGAGAACTATCTGGCTGTTATCTGCTAATACAAGAAAAGCATCCACTATAAGATGGGTGCTTTTCAAAATTTTTTTTAAGAATAATTATTCGAGATAATTTACAATATTATTCACTTAAAACTCGATTTTACCACCTTCAGGATAAAGAGTGATATACGGATTATCATAGTCTTCATCTTGTTCTTCTTCAGATCGTTCGGGTTGGCAGTATGCAATCGTAACGCCATCTATTAAATGGTTAGCTTTTAATTCTTTTAGAATTGTCTTACATGCAATTTCCACATCTACTACAGGGCAAAAAACGTTAGTCAAAAAAGATTCCACTTCCATTTCTCCACCATCAACAAATCCATTACCAGTCCATCCGAGGCATTCATTGATTAATTCTTCAACCTGATTCCGCTTTTCAAAAGCTTCTTCCATACTTAAACCTTCGTTCGAATGCTGAATGATGATTTCAGGAAGTTGATCTTCATCTAAAAAAACATAGCCTTGCTTAACTTTTTCATCAGCTAAGTTGCCCATTACCTTATTTGTACGGTGGAAGAGGGAAACTTTCATTTCTTTGCTTTCACCAGTATTTCCAACTATTCCCCAGTGTTCAATAATGGTCTTTCCTTCATTCCAGACTTCCCAATAATGGTATTGCTCGTTAATAGTTTTGATTAATTTCAACACGTATTGTTGCCCCCATCAATTCTTAAGATAGTACTAATTAAATTATATCCTTAGAGAGTTGAAAAAGAGAATAGTATTTTAAGACAGCCTATAGCTGCACCATTAAGATATCGTTTAGTTATTGTAAATATTGCATGGATGCTTCTTTTATTTAGTATGATGTTTCATTATGCGACAAAAAAGAGGTTATTTATGATTAATACCATTTTGAACAAATTAAAAAAGAATTTTACTGAGATAAGCATCTTCCTTTGTTTCATACTTCCCCCAGTTGGAATTGCTCTATTTGTGTTTTCAGGCTGGCATTATTTACATCAATTTTTCAAACAAGGAAAGCGAATCCATTTATCGCCAGGCTTGTTTCTTATTAGCTGCCTGTTTGTATCATCGTTAGGAGCAGCTTTTGCCATGGATGATTATTCGTACTTTCTTGTTTCAGCCTTACTTTTGGCGTACTTTGGGTTGTACTTAAAGATTAAAAATAATAGCGTGAAGAAAACCATTTACGCGTTTAAATGGATTACCATCTTAGGCGGTATTTATTTTTATAGCTTGTATCCGATTCAGCAAGTACTTATGAATCAAAAAGTAATCAGCTATTTTATGGGAACAGTGTTGATTGGTCATTCGAATGTGCAGCATTATGAAAGATTAATGGGTTCTGCTTATAATCCAAATTTCTCTGTAGCACTGCTATTATTCGGACTATCGTTTCTGCTTGCGGAGTTTCATAAAAATTTTAGAAGAATGCTTTATCGAAAATCTGCCTTACAAGCAGTTATAATCGGAATGTTTATCCATGCTATTTATCTAACGGAGTCGAGAGCTGGTTTTTCCATCATGCTCATTATTTTTGTTCTTGTTTCCTTCAGATGGAACAAATTATGGGCGAGTCTGTTTGTTCTTTTGTTGGGGATGAGCAACCATGTAATTTTTAATTGGATGCCACGGAGTGAACAATTGGTGGAATCGACAGGTATCAGGAAGGAGATCTGGAGAAACTCCTATGAGTTATGGCAGGATCATTCTTTATTTGGAGTGACTGCGTTAGGCTTTTATAAAGAATACTTTTATCATTTTAATGAACGAATTCCGCATGCTCACAACTTAGTCATCGGAATTTTCACCGAATACGGTGCTCTAGGTGGAGTGGCTTTTGTTATCGTTGTAATCATTAATATCTATAAGGTCGCATCCTTTTATTTATCCAAGGCGGGAAACAAAGAACATCTGGATGTTTTCTTGCTTTCCTTACCAGTCATGTTGCTAACGGGTGTCTTTGATTATGTGCTCTATTCGCCTCAGGTTGCAATACTTGCTATCATCTTGATGGCTTGTTGGGATAAGTATACGGAGCAACTACATTTAAATCCACGTGTAATGTACTATGTGAAGAAATGGATGTCATCCATTCCTTTAAAATCATGGAAAAACAAAAAACAATCTACAAGAATGTAGCAATGACAAGATTACAGATATTATGAATATAAGTTAAAATAAATGTGAAACAGTTGGTACGATTTTTAATTGAGAGGAATGGATACATGTATCACGTAAAACAGTTAAGTGATTCCAAATATAAAATTTACGAACTACAGGATGCTGCTACAAATTCTTGGGTTAAGGTCGCTCCAGAGCGTGGAGGTATCATCTTCTCATATGGGGTAGAAGGAGAAGAACTGCTCTATCTAAATGAAGAAACGTTCTATGATACAGACAAGAATGTAAGAGGCGGTATTCCAATTCTTTTTCCGATCTCTGGTCAGTTGTATGACGGAATCTATGAATGGGATGGAACAACGTATTCCATGAATAACCATGGATTTGCCCGCAACGCCGCCTGGGAAGTGATTGATAGCGAGATGGAAGGCCGTGCGTCACTAACTATTAAGATGACGAGTAATGAACAGACGAAAATCTCTTATCCTTTTGACTTTGAAGTCCTATTTACCTATGTATTAAAGAAGGGAAAGCTGACTATCCATCAAGAATATATGAACATGGGGAATCAGCCTATGCCTATGTATGCTGGCTTCCATCCCTATTTTAAAACGAGTGAAAAGCACCTTTCCTATGAAACAGATGCTACGAGATACTTTGACTATAATGATCATGAAGAGAAAGAGTTTAAAGGTAGCGTTGATCTAGGAAGCTTAAAAGAGGCAATTGTTTTATTAGATGGGTCTCAACCTAGCATCTCTTTTAACCTTCCCTCATTGAAGAAGACAGTTAAAATTAACTATATCGAACCGTTTAAGTATATTATGTTATGGACAGAAGCTGATAAAGAATTTGTTTGTGTTGAACCTTGGATGGCAAAAACCGATGAGTTCAAAAGAAAAGAAGAACTTACTATGATCAATGAGAATGAAAGCCTTAAAACGGAAATTAGTATTCAACTAGAACCTTACAATGTCTAAAACAAAAAGCACACAATTTTGCGTGCTTTTTACTTTGCTTGTTGTATAGACTTATACTTATTAAAGGTGATTCTTGCTCCTTAAGTTCATACCAAACTCTCATTATCCTTAGCTGGTGCTGTTATCATTAGATCATTAACTTAATAAAGAGGTAGGAGAATGCAAAGGTATACAAAACTATTCATATCAGGAATTCTATTAGTGGTACTCTCAATTCAAAATGATATGTTCAAAGAGTTCATTTACCAGTGGGAAATCGATCAAAAATACAAAATTACGGAGATCAATGAAATGTATGCAGGTGCTCCCACTAGCTATCAATTCGGTTCAACAAGGATTGACACATTTCATATAACAAATGATGAGCCTCCTTTTCGAGATCCATGGGACAATATCATAAACTTAGCGGATGTGTATATTAAAATAGATGGTGAGAATAAAGAGGTTTTAAAGAATTTCCCTGTACAAATGGATGAAGGACTTAACCAATATTCACATTATGTATCTTATTGGCTCATTCATAACAAAAAGACAACAGAAGATTCTTTTGCAATTGTCATTTAAATGAAAAGAGGAATCATGAGGGATATGAATGGGTTCATACCTAATGAAGAACAAAAATATCGGATTTTTACGATTAGTGAAAAGGGTAATGTGAAAACAGAAGACTTTACCTACAAAACAAAATCCAAATTACAAACAAAACTAATTCCACCCATAAAGCAAGGACCAGCAGGATATTATTCAGACGACGGGTCGGCATACCCAACCATTTTCACTCTCATTTATCCATTGTTTTATCCTATAGTTACGTTTTTTATAGGAACTATTTTAATTATAGCTAGTCTTGTTCTATTTAATAGAAATAAGAAAAAGACAGAATACAATTCATAAGTTGAAAATGCGTACAAACTTCGTATTCTTAGCGGTTTTTTTCAATAAATCTTAACAGGTCACGGCATAGTAATTATGCGTGACCTTTTTTGCGTCGAATAAAAAAACCTTTTAATGGTTTATATAGAAATAATTTACAATTGTTGGTATATTTAAATAAATTATGTTTATTAGGGTAGGAGGCATCCTTATGTACAATCGTACAACATTAAAAGAAAAAGTTTCTCAAACTGCCGAGTGGATTGAATGTCCTGTACTAAACTGTAAGCATCAAGTGCCTCGACAAAAGAAAACGTTTAAAACAACAGACGATTACTTATGTCCAAATCATAACATCTTTCTATCTCCCACAACCTTTGAATACACAGACTACACCATGAACTTAATCTCAAAAAATCCTGAAGATATACAGTTATTAAGAACGATATTAAAAAAGAAGCGGGAAAACCGATTGGCACGAAATAATTCTGAAGATGCCGTAACGTGGAATATGTTTCGTTACTTGGAAACTAGTAATCAATTGGAGAGATACTTAGAATCTATAGGGATCCATAATGCCTGTAATCCGAAAATTCATTACTGGTGCTATGATAAGGAGTCTCAAAATACATATCCACTGCTATTAAAAGCGCGCAGTACATTCGGTGAAAAGCCTTCTAGTGGAAGCGAACCTGATCTAATAATAGAAACAGAGGACGCCATCATAGTAATTGAGTGTAAAACCGAATCAAGTAATAACACAATACCGTCTCGTGTTGCAGTAGAGAAGTTATACACAGAGGCTGACAATTGGTTCTTTACAAAAGTGTTTAATGCAGGTTTTTATACGATTGCGATTAAAGAAAAAAAGTATGAACTGTTACGATTTTGGCTGCTCGGCCTTTGGATGGCAAAACAAAAAAAGAAGGCATTTTATTTGATTAACCTTGTGCGTAGAATAAAAGAGCGAAACATTGAACGGGAATTTGGAAAACACCTAACTTCAGGAATGGGTACTTTCAAACGAACAACTTGGGAAGAGATGTACCATTTTATTAAGAGGTCTTCATCACCAAACCAGAATATTGCTCTCCACTATCTAGAGAACCAAACTATAGGCTATACATCTTCTGGGAATATAAAGATGGGGTATCGGCTTTAAATAAGGGTACAAATATAAAGACTGAATGATTTTTAATTGAATTAAAAAGATGGATTGTCACCTTATCAATACCTAAAAGACTAATAAGAGGAAATTAATTAAAGCAGTAAAAGGCTGACTCAAAAATGAGCCAGCCTTTTACTGCTTATTGTCGTGCTACATCTACAATGCGCCCTTCAATTACAGGGTTAACATTTACTAACTCTGCAACATAATCACGTAGATTTTCCCAGTCAGATGCACCTAGATCTGTAACGCGTCCTTGCTCATAAGCATTCTTGAATACCGTGAATCCGTCTCCGCCTTTAGCTGTGAAAGCATTAGTTGCAATCACGTATTCTTGAGACGGGTTGATTGCAGTGAATGTTCCGTCTGCATTCTTCACTTCCATCGTTACTACACGGCTGCCAGCAGCTTTCGTGCTGTCATAAGTGAACTTCATGCCTGACACGTGAAGGAATCCGCCATGTTCTTTAGGAGCGTCCTTAACACTGTGCTCTAGTGCTTGTTTAATTTCGGTTCCTGTAAGTTTCATCGTAGCAAGCGTGTTTCCGAATGGCAAGGTAGTTAACACATCACCAAATGTGATTTCACCTTGATCGATTGTAGCGCGAATACCTCCACCATTTTGGAACGCCATTACGACGTTTGAATTATAGTCTTTTGCTTTATCAAGCATTCCATCTGTAATAAGGTTACCTAACTCGACTTCACTATTTCTTACACTTGGTCCAACATCGTTCGTACGAGGAGCTAGTAATACTTTTTCTGCAATTCCGCCTGTTGGTTTATTCTTAATTTCTGCCACTTTAGTGGAATACTTAACAAGTAACTCAGCAGCTTCTGGATCTGCTGCTTTGTCTGCTACCTTAATCAACTGTCCAGCTTGTCCAATCACTTTTCCTTTTTGATTGAACTGAACGTCCAGTGTTCCTAAGAAATCACCATACTGATAGGCTTGTACGATAACAGTAGGGTCTTTCTTTTTCCCTTTTTCATCTGTTGATACAACAACTGGAGCGTCAAGTTGTGTGTGACTATGACCACCAACGATAACATCAATACCATCAACATATTTTGCAAGTTGTAAATCATTATCATAAGCGACACTGTCATCATACCCAAGGTGGGTGAGGGCAACGATCTTATTAATACCAAGAAGTTGGAGAAGCTTTACCTCTTTAGTAGCTGCTTTAATGTAGTTTTGGAAACTAACTTTTTCTGGGCTTGAGATATCTTTTGTTTCTTCAGTTGTTAGGCCGATGAAACCAACGTATTCACCGTTTACTTTTTTTACTATTGATGAATAGATTTTTCCATCTTTGGGTCTGAAATCATAACCTTTATATAAGCTTCTTAGCTTGTCATCTTTTGAAAAATCAACGTTTGAACTGACAAATGGGAAATCGGCGTTTTTAACAAAGTCTGCCAAAGCTTGGTGTCCTTCTGGACTTGCGCCAAGATCGAACTCATGGTTTCCGAAAGTCATAAGGTCATAATCCATAAGATTCATAAATTCAAGATCAGCTTGTCCTTTGAATTCGTTGAAGTAAAGCGTGCCAGAGAATACGTCTCCTGCATCAAGCAATAAGGCATCAGGCTTTGCCGCGCGTACTTCTTTGACAGCGGTGACTTTTTTGGCAACACTGTCTAATCGTGCGTGCGCATCATTTGTATGCATAAGAGATAAGTTAAAAGGGCGGTTGTTCTTATGATGATTCTTACCATGCTTATGGTTCGAGTCTGCTGATGCAGTTATAGCCAACTGGGAAGAGATCAACCCAACAGCAAGGGAACTAGCTAGTAATCTTTTAAACGTTTGTTTAAGGGGCATTTCATCACTATCCTTTCAAATTAGTCATACTATATTAATTTAGCATGTAATAATTAGAAATGGAGTCGTAATTTGTCGAAAAAAGTTTGAAATTAAAAGTTTAACGAAAAATTAACAAATTCTTAGGGATATAGTAGTAGAATCACTAAAAATTCAGTTCTCTGTATGAATCTTTAAGAAAATCTACTTTTTTTTCTTGTATATGTTGGACATATGATTTTTGATTTGTTAGTTCAAAAATAAATATTGCCTTATTGTAATTTGATGAAATTTCATAAAGGTCAAAATTGGTTTTTTCTTGGCAAACACCTTTTTGATAATAAAGTTGACCGAGGATATAAAAACTTTCTAGTTTCAGGCATGAATCAATGGCATTATCTATTACAATAAGAGCTTCATTATATTTTTGGTCTAGAGTATACACTTTAGATAAGTTATACATGACTTTTATTCTGAATTTTTGGAATGAATCAATGTGAATGGTATTACTAAGAATACTCTTATAATAGCTATAACTATTTGCGTAATCATTATTCTCAGCATAAATAGCGGCTATAGAGTTTTGTATCTTTAAGTCTTGATAATTATCTTGATCCAATAAATTCTTAGTTGATAATAGTTGCTGCAAATTGTTGATAACTTCCAAATATGGAACGAAGTCTAAATAATAAGATGATAGATGATAATACCAACTAATAAATTGTTCATATTGATATCCATATTGCTTTAGGTTATTCAATCTTTCGAACTTTGTAATTTCAAAAATTTCATCATACTTCTTATCTGAGCTTAATTTTTCAATCATATCAATAGTTGTTGCAACATATCCATTTCGTTCCTGAATTAATAAGGAAATAAAATAAGTAACTTCAACTCTCAATTTAATTGATATTAGATAAATCGTATCTATGCTCGGAAAACATTCTCCCGATTCAATTTTACTAATTGCAGCCTGCGAACATATTCCTTTCGCCAAATCCTTCTGTGACATCTTATAGTGCTTTCGTAACCTATGTATTTCTTCCCCTAGTCTATTCATGTTTAAGTTAAGCATTTCCCACCCCTTATAGAAAAATATAACAAAAGTTATATTTTTTGTCTTTCGACTTGAAAAAACTAAATTATGAGATAGGTTGTATCTAAAATCCGTATATTTCGAGAAATCAGTATTTTTCCATATATTGTAGCATTGATTTAAGCGAAATATAGGTAATTAGTTTGTTACTTTAAGGAGAGAAAAACAGTGAAAAAGATTCTAATTTATCTTGTCCTAGGTATTTTTCTGATAACCGGGGGCGTGTACAACTTAGATCAATCAAAAGAAAAATCTAACCACCACGCATCGGTTAGTGTTGTAACGCCAGAAGCACACGAAGATGATTTACCGTTTGAACATTGATTCATAGTGATATTTCAAGATTTGTAATAGAGTAACTTGCTTAAGTTAACCAATTACAATCTTTAAATATAAATTGTTTTTAAATAAGGGAGGAAATGAAATGAAGAAAACGATTAAAAAGTATTACAGAGTAGGATTAGCAGGTGTGATGGGCATTACATTACTAACAGCAGGAAACGTGGCATTAGCAAGTAATGATAACATTGAGTATAGTTTCAGCTTAAAACCTGAGCATGCGAATTCTTATTCTAAGGAAAGATATCGCCAAACGACTGATACGAGTAATAAGTGGAAAGTTAACTATTCCTATTCTAGTGAAGGTAAAGGAACAGTGGCTACATATTGGTTAGATAAGAGTGGTACACGAGTATCTGATACACATGATGTTGCTCAAGGTTCAGGTGCTAAATACTATACTGCATTTAGTACTGCAAACCAAGAGAATGTTAGGCTGGGTGTTGAGAATAATAACTACACAACAAGTGGATTCACTGCTTCTGGATATTGGGATGAAGAAATCAACTAATTAAGATTAAAAGGAAACAGTGGCAATTATTGTTGCCGCTGTTTTTAAACAATGTAGGACATGTTTGCATAAATAAAAATTAGAATAATAATATATTTATAGAATATTAATTGTTATTTTTTAGCTCTCTTACACTTGTTTTTTGAATCAAATAATATATGAGCTGGGTGATTACAATGGCTAGTGAA
This sequence comes from Fictibacillus norfolkensis, assembly GCF_014836645.1. GTDB lineage: Bacteria > Bacillota > Bacilli > Bacillales > Fictibacillaceae > Fictibacillus > Fictibacillus norfolkensis. Next base: position 51,381 of record NZ_JACSQM010000005.1, on the reverse strand, counting down.
TTCTATCGTATTTTTCGTACAAAACTAAGTCGATCCATTTTTTTTATTATCTTACTCATTCCCTGTGTTGAAGTTGTTCAATTATTATTAGTGAAGTTTCAATCAGGTCATGAACTCTATCCCCCCTTTTCTTTCTTTTTGTCAGGCTCTAGCAGGGGGCATATGACACAAGCATTATTATTATGGTTTCTTCCCCTTTTTCTATTACTTTTAGGTTCTGATACCGTCATTCAAGATTATCGAACAGGAAGTCAAAATATCTTTATTAGTAAATACGGAAAAAAGAAATACTTTTCATATAAATTAGCTACGTCGTTTCTTATCTCATTCTTTGCAATGTTTATCTCTCTCTTATTGAATTTTATTTTAGTCTCTCTTTTTTTTATGGGTGGCAAAAACACTAAAGAATATTCATTGCCAGATAATCTTCTTTTTACATTAAGTATTGAACATCCATATTTGGCGGTCATTGTATTTAGCTTTACTGCGTGTTTGCTTGCAGGATTTGCGGGGCTGCTTGGAGCATCGTTCAGTCTATTTTTTCAAGATCGTAAGTATTCTTATTCAGCGGCTTTCTTTGTTTGGTTCTTTTTAGTCATTAGAGATGATTCGTTAATGTACTTATTCCAACCATTTGCAGAGTATGGATTTGATACGCTTCTACCGGTCTTAGCTACTGCCTTAGCTGTTTTTATTTCGATACCTGCGCTCATTTACTTCTATGAGGTGAAATTTAATGACGGGTAAAAGATTCATCGTATCATTTGCAATTCTGTTATTATTCATCGTGCTCTGGTTTATAAATAATAGCCGGTATCTAGGGTTTTCTACATTAGAATCTTTAATTTATATGAATAATAGTGCATTTGGCTATAATTCTTTCAAAGCGTATGCCCTGTTTTATACCATTCCATTTTTGTTCTTTTTAAATTTTTTCTTACCTTTAGAAAAACCGTATACACTTGTTAGGCTTTCAAGAGAAAGACATTATTTCAAAGTTGTAGGGAAAGTTTTTTTGATGGCTTTTATGTTTTCGTTAAGCCACATGATGATTAACAACCTGTTAACGTTTCTTTTTATAGATGTAGAATTATTAAAAGAAGTTCGTTATTTTTTTATAAGTTTCGTTCAAATGATAGGGCTTGTTCTCTACTTTTCCTGGATAGGCATAATGTATAGGATTATCTATGACCTTAGTAACTCTTTTGGTATAGCGATATTTGCAACTTACTTATTTGTAGGTATTCTCTATTCCTTTGGTCTGCTATTAATTCCAGAAAATGTTTGGGATCCTTATAAGGATTTAAATATCTTTCAATCATTATTAGAAAATAAAAAAACAATAACCGATGTTTTTCTATCATACATACGACTATTTGCATTAAGTGTTATCTTCTATCTAATTGGATCACCGTTATTTTTTAAAAAGGATATTTTATAAAATGATCAAAAATAAAGCTCTATTCTTACTGGTTATAATCATTATGATTATACAAGCTTTATTAATAAATGATTTTGAAACGTTATATTCATCTCTGCCATTTCTGGATGGCGTTCCAATTACCTCTTCATATGCATTGGAAAACAAATTTCTTGTTTATTGGATATTACCAATTGTTGCAATGAGCTTCTACTTTACAGGATATTGTAGAGATGCTCTTGAAACATATGGAAAAATCATAATCATACGGAACTATGGAAGAACAAGATGGCTATATAAGCGTTACCTATCTATGATGATTGTAAGTTTTATCTTTGTTGTTATACAGGCTCTTATATTTAAGTTTCTATTAACAGATTCAAACATCAATTTAAAAGTAATAGATATTACTAAACTTTTATTTATATATTTTTTAACTCTATCGACTTTAATTTCCTTGCAGCTAACCATGGAACTGTTTATATCTCCACAAGCTTCGCAATTAATAGTAAATGCCTATGTTGTGATCTCAATCATTCTTGCAAAGCAAATGTATGTTTTCGGGGCTGGAGGATTCATTTATTATTTACTTCTTCCAAACTATGCAATGGGATTTAAAAACGGTTTAACTTCAATACCAGAATTTCAAACCCCTGTTATTTCTTATCTGATAGGGATAACGATACTTATTAGTATTTTAGTGTTTGTATTATTTATCGCAAGTAAGAAAATAAAAAAAATGGATATTTTCTAAGGTGGGATTCATATGATTGAAGTTAAAGATCTTAGTAAAAAAATCAAACAAACATATGTATTGAGAGATATTTCTTTTCAGTTCGAACGCGGAAAAATATACGGTATTTACGGAAAGAATGGCTCGGGGAAAACAATGCTTCTTCGATCACTGGCGGGACTTCTCGTTCCTACGGAAGGTAAAGTTCTAATAAACAGCAAAGAACTGCATAAAGATATATCCGTACCTCCTAGTGTAGGAATCATTATTGAAAATATGCAACTTCTTCCGCAGTTTGACGCGACTACTAATCTTAAAATGTTAGCCAAGATCAAGAAGATTGCTACAAAAGACGAGATCGATGAATCTATTAAAAGAGTAGGACTTGAACAACATGGGAAACTTAAAGTGAAGAAATATTCTTTAGGAATGAAACAGAGGTTAAATCTTGCTCAGGCTATTTTTGAGAAGCCTGATATCCTTTTGTTAGATGAGCCGACAAACGCTATAGATGAAAAAGGAGTTAGCCTTGTCCACAAGGTACTTACGGAAGAAAAGGAACGCGGTGCAATAGTAATAATTGCAAGCCATAATAAAGAAGATCTTTCTTTATTATGTGATTATACGCTTAAAATGTCAGACGGATTGTTAATAGATGAACAATTTTAAAAAAGTAGTTTTTATTGCGCTGGTCGTTTTGTTTTTATGTTTCCTAGGCACAAAATATCTTTTAAAAATCATTAAAAATGATAACCCAACTTTTTTTAATGCTGCAGAAGAAGTTATTCTCAAAAAAGGTGATTACTTAATCGGTAAGCAGGTGAAAGCTGGATTTTATGATGTGATTTCCTTATCAGATGATGTGTCGTTAATGCCTGTCAAGTTATCAAAAGGAGATATGATAGTTGGTCAGCGATTAGAAAATAATGCTCATGCCTTTGTTGTAGGAAATGGAAGTGTAAAGTTGTTGCCAGCCGAATATGTTCCTTTAAAAATGGACGCACAGAATAAGTATCGTATAGTTCACTCCGGAAATTATATGGTAGGAAAACAAATTTTAGAGGGTAGATATAAAATTAGCTATAAGGTTAGGGGCAAAGGGAAAGTAAAAGTAAAAGAAAAGCCTTTTGTTCAAATATTACCTGGTTACGGAAAAGATCAGTTGGATTCCTTTGCCTTCGAGAAGGTATCAACATATAAAATTAATCTGGAGACTGGAAATATTTTAGATGTACGTAAGTCCTTAGAGGAAGAATATGATTCAGTTGTTATCGAATTAACTCTTATAAAGTAAAGATAGGACTCAATTGAGCTTCGTGCAAAATTGAGTTTTATCTTTTTTTTAGGCTTTATTAAACAGTTAAACAAGGTTTAATAAGAATTTTTTTAGTAACCCAACAGATTTTTCATATGTCTTATCGCTTATGTTTTTTATAATTCCCAGCCAAATAGTAAACAAAATTATACAAAAGGCAATGGTTAAACCTCCCTTTGCAAAGCTAGTATGAATACCTTCTGGAATTACTAGAACGAAAGAAGAAATGATGAGTATCATTAAACTTATTAATATAGCTTTTTTCTCTATAGTTATAGTGTTTATACTAATTCTTTTTGTGCCTATTCTTAGAATGCCAAAATAGATAAAAACAATAAATCCGTTAAATATTGCAAAAATAATATCCATTAATTTTCATCCCTTTATACTTTAACTAAATCAGATTATTACCCTAGAATTAATACTATCACTAAAAATTGAAGGCACTTCAGATGAAGGCAAGTTTAAATAACGAAGAGTCAATCCTCTTACATATCATGAAAATTATATAAGATTTTAGTGATTTCTCAAATATCATTTTTAACCTCTAATAAAGTCTTTATCAAATAGAATCCTCTAAGAAGTTACTTATAAACATATGCGGAAAATGGTACACAAGTTTCATTGAAAATCACGGTTTATATATTGGATAATAAAGGAAGTGTAAAATAGGAAAACATTACAGACGAAAGAGGGCAACAGTAAATGGGAAGCAAAGTATACGAAGCCTCAACCTTAAAAGCTGCAACCAGTGAACGAGCCCACCATTATGAGCAATTAAGAGAACAATTTGAGACTTTAAAAAAAGAGTTTAGTAAAATAGTAGAGAACCATGACTTTAAAGGGCATGGAGCAGATGCGATCAAGGGATTCTACCAGGGACAGATGGATGTTATCGATGCCTGGATTCGGTTGATCGACACGAATGTCGGCTTTTTTAAAGGTATTCCTGGAGATACAGAGGATGTGGACCTTTCTGGAGATACATTCGTGCAGGTGCCTTTTTTAGAAGAGAACGTGGAGCGAGCGGGGAAACAGGCGAAGGATATGGTCGCTGATCAACAAGAAGCATTGCAGCACATTTTTAACAGAGTCAATGACCTTGTCTCCTTATCGGTATTTTCTAAAGATGCATATGAAGATCAGATGGATAAAGCTGAGAAAAAACGATCTGATACGGTCGATAAAGTAAACGAGTTCGATCAACGCTTATCAGAAGAGTACAGCATTTCTCAAAATCAAGAACAGCATATTTACGGGCTGTTCGCACAGCTGATGGAAGCGACACGGCAAGGGGAGACCATTTCTCCTCTCAACTTTAACGCGGAAGCTTACCACAATAGTGAAGTCTACAAAGCGATCGGACAAGCGAAAAAAGATACCTCTGATTATCTAACGTTTAAAAAGCAGCAAAAAGAGGATCGAAGGATTGCAAAAGAAATCGAAGAAATGGAAAACAGACCATTTTACGAGAAGGCGTGGGACACTGTCTGTACGTTTACAGGTGAAGTAACCGGATATTACGATACACAGCGAGCTGCGACGGGCGTTGATCCTGTCACAGGACGCAAACTGAGTGATGCAGAACGCGTTACATCTGGCGCTATGGCAGCAGCAGGCTTTGTTCCGTTCGTCGGTTGGGCAGGGCGAATCGGTAAGGGTGGATCGGCCGTCTACAAAACGGTAAAAGGAGCGAATGCCGCGAATCATATGCTCGATGCCCACCGAACGGCGCAGGGACTAAAGAATCTCCAAAAAGCCGAATATGGCATATATGGACTTGTGTCAGCGAACGGTTTTGGGGAGTACTTCACCGGAAAAGACATGTTTGGCAATGAATTAACGGAACAACAGTGTAACCAGAGTCTGTTTAATGCTTTTGCAATAGTAGGAGTCGGCGGTGCAGGGTATGGACTAAGCAAAGTAGATATGGGGAAATTCGTTCAGACGAAATTCCCTTACAGCACTCAATATGCGAGACAGAAGCTTTTGCAGGCTGAAGAAATGGCTAAGACCATAAAGCACAATGTAGGCAACACACACATACCAATCGGATTCAAAGTCCACGCGTTTGCTTCACCGACCGGTCATGTGATTAGAACGATTAGCACGGAGACGAAGACTGTTAAGGAATTGATGCAGCAGAGTGCGGTGCAAAAACCAAGAAATTCTCCTGTTCCAGAGAATTGGAAGAAAAAAGGTGGACACGTAGAAATAGATGAAAATGGGACTTGGATCTATACCAATAAGAAGGGGCAATCAGTAAAATATATAGATGGTTATCCAGATTTCACACCGTATATGCACCCCACTGTGCGTCCAGTAGAAATTAATATTGCTAGCCCAACTAATCGTCCTCTTGATTATAAGGAAGCAAATTTAAAAGCTGGTTTAAGTAAAGATTCTGATCCACCTGTACCAGCGTTCAATAAGCCGCCTGCAGGCTATATATGGCACCATCATCAAGACGGTAAAACAATGATTCTTGTAGAAAAAGATATTCATAGAGAGTTCACTCATTCTGGAGGAGTATCAACTGTTAATGGAGCTAGATAAGAGGAGGATATTACAATGATATTGATAGAAAGTGATAACGAAAAAATTTCAATAGAAACCATTAAACAATTTGAATATAAAAACGAAGTAAAGTTAACCGAAAAATACAAAAAATTTTTACTTCAGTGGAATGGTGGTTACCCTTCCGCTAGTACATTTAAAATTTCAGATGAAAAAGGGCATAGTGTTTTAAATGTATTTAATGGCATCGGAGATATGTATGATAATTTAGAGAAGGTAATCAATATATATGAGTATAGGCTTCCGAATGGGTTTATTCCTATTGCAGACGATTCTGCAGGTAACGTGATTTGTTTGGGAACTAATGAATCCTATTATGAAAATATTTATTTTTGGGATCATGAACAAGAATCAGAGAATCCGGATGATATGAGTAATATGTACTTTCTTGCAAATGATATTAACAAATTTTTAAGCATGTTACATGAAACACATGATGAATAAATTTTTTGTAAGAAAGATTGATTTTAATCTTGAATGACAACATGTCATTCAAGATTTTTTTCTCAAGATGACAAATTTTATCTTTGAACGATGGAATATGTAAAGGATACGTATAGAGTTTGTAACAGAGAAAGTAATAGTATAGGATGGCAGATATTCAGTGTTTTAATTACTCAAATGATAGAATTGTATAGTATAGAAGTGTGATACTTTTAACGATTATCTTGAGGATACTTTTAGAGAAGCTTAGCAATTGGTAGTAATCTGATAAATGCTTACATATTAATATGGAGATAAGGCCGTGGTTAATGTGCATCAATATAAAGAAATCAGGCTTGCCATTAAAAACTTTGAAAACGATAAAGTTAAGCTATTAATTGGTCATGATAAAGAAGTCTTAAACACAATGACAACGTTTGGCACATGGCTACATGTAGCTGCCAAACATGGAAATCTTGAAGTATGTAAATATCTAATTGAACAAGGAATCGATATTAACACAAAAGGTGGAACTTTTGATGCTTCAGCATTAAATTTAGCAGCAGGTGCAGGGCATCTGGAGATTGTAAAATATCTGTTAGATTCAGGGGCAGAATTAGATGAGAGCTTAGCAAAAAGGAATCCATTGTTCGGAGCAATTTATGGCGGGCATAAAGACATGGTTGAGCTCCTAGTCGAATCAGGAATTGATATTTCAAAACGATATACGGGAGAGAGTTTGAAAAATATGAATGCATATGAATATGCTAGAGAATTTGGGCAGACAGATATTGCAGAGTATTTAAGACAGCAGATGGACGGAAAATAATAAGTCAAAGAAAACACTTGAATGTCAATAGGCAACAAGTGTTTTCCTTGTTTTAGGAGAATGCATTTTAGTAAGTAATTATTTCAGTTTAGTTATAAGGGTTCAGAGAGCAGGCAGAGTATTATCTACTAATTGAGATAGAAGAATTTATGAAACTTAACACGCAGAGAGAATTTAGAGACAATTTATAATATTTATTACTCTATTGATGGTAAATCAATTATTTTAGGAGTGAAAAGAAGGATGACAGAATTTGAAGATAAATTTAGTGCACTGCAAGCAGATATGGTGTCTATATGTTTGGAATATGTAGAGGATAGGGCTGATAAAATATATATCTATGCTTCTTGTGAAGAAACTGTAAGATCAAGTAAATTCTTTTATTTAATTAATAATCAATATGTCAAGCCTCATAAATTGAATGACATATTGAAGAATGGGGACAAAGAATATGACGTTTCTACTAAACGTCAGTTTATGGTATTAGATATTTTAAACGAAGATATATAGAGAGTATTAAAAATACATGTAAAGATTATGAGAGAGATATGCCAACTGAAATGAAACTAATATATGATGTAAAAAGTCGTAAATTTAAAGCTGAATACAAGTATGAGTTAGTATATATGAATGATGAGAGTAAAACTGCAAGTGATATAGCGGATGAGTGGTTTAAAGAAATAAAAAGTAATAATCTCTAAATATTTAATGGAATATATAAGGTAATTATTCAAATCCCAGGGTAAATAATTGCTTCAGAATAGTTAGATCAAAAACCACTGCGAATTGTTAATTCACAGTGGTTTTATACATATATAAGCAACTAAATCGTGGGTACACATTCTATTGGTGGTATTAAAACAAATCAAAAAATTGCCCCCAAAAGAAACGTTTCAAGGACTAGCAGTACGGCCATAATTGTTTTAAGATAGCTGTAGAAGATAAGAGGCTATTTTTAGGAGGAACCATGCTACAAAAATTCGGTTTTTCACAATACGAAAGTCAGGTGTTCGAGGTTCTTGCGTCAAGCGAGGAGCCGATGGACGCGACAAATATCGTTAAATACTCGGGTGTTCCGAAATCCAAGATATATGAAGTGCTATCGCGCATGATCGAAAAAGGCATGGTGCTGGATTCGGTGTCAGAGAAGAAGAAGTTGTATACCGCGCTGCCGCTATCAATCGTGATCGAGAAGCTGACAACAGAATTTCAGCAAAACGTGGAGCAGCTCAAAAATAATACATCGAAGCGAAAGTTTTACGATGAACACGTTTGGAGTCTGAAGGTGGATTCGTCGATTCGAGCACAGACGAAGCAGCTTCTGCAAACGGCCGAGAAATCCATTCGTGTTTCTGGCTGGCAAGATGATATTCAAGAGATCCTACCGATCCTGCAAGAAAAAGAAAAGCAGGGCGTGGATGTAGAAGTTCTTGTTGTGGGAGAGTTGGAGTCTACGCTGTCCCATGTGCACACGTTGATTCCCGCGCAGGAGCATCATTCGCTAGAGCGGTTTCGCCTCGTGGTGGTCGATGAGACGGAAGTTATTTTTGCAGGGATGGAAAGTCAGAGCTGGCAAGCATTAAAGACCAAATCTCGTCCTTTCATCAAAGTTTTTATTGAGTTCTTTTATCATGATGTGGCGTTAGCTAAGATTACCGAGAAGCATTCGGAACTAATGATGAACGATGAAGAGATTAAGAGCGTATTGATGAAGTTGAGATACTAAAAAGGTAGGGCTGACCCCAAAAGAGCACTTCACGTGATCTTGGTAGGTCAGCCTTATTTCATTTTATAGTCTGATTGTGGGGAAGCCAATTCCTATTAGTCAAAATGAACATCTTATGGGTCAAACATAGATAAAAGTAATCAAAGCGGTGATGCTGATTAGGTTTAAATTAAGGGTTCCTTTTTGCCGTGCTCAAATTTTGCTTATTCATTGTTCATTAAAGAAAACATAACTTCATTACTTATTGCAACAATACTAGACCCATCATAACTGATCCAAAAAACACAGCTCGTACTTTTCATGTTTACGATAACAGTTTGTTTTTCCCGGTCATAACAGGAATTTGTAAACTTCCTTTTTCCATAACTAAATACATCATGCTTCAGCGACCATAACACAAGATTATTTGAACTGCCATTTCCATAAAAGTAAGGGAATAGAGCACTGAATTGTTCGGTGTTCTCAATCTTCATTTTATAAAAGCAATCATTCTTTTTTTCCGACGTAATGGTTTCAAAGTGTACTTGTAGGAAGTTACAATCTTGCTCGAGTTCTTTTCTCTGATCATGATAGATTTCTGCCATCACGAAAATGGGAAATTGATTGATTTGCTGCATCCACTGAGTTGTTAATTTTTCTGGATTCACTTCACTTATCAGAGAACACTCAACAATATATTCCTTTGGTCCATCGATGGCAAAAGGGAAATAGCCACCTTCATCCGGCGCGTCTGAAATAGAATCATTGGGTATGATTTCTAGCTCGATTTTCATTATAGGGCTCCTCATCTATGATCGTTAACATGATTGTATCAAAGTTAGATGGAACGCGGTCTATGTAGTGCGTAAGAAAAAAGTCTACAAAAAAAGCCCAGAATCAACTCTGAGCTTTTTGCATCTTTATTTTAGTTTTCTTCAGAACTCACAACTTCCAAAGCCATCTCAATCATATCGTTGAACGTTGTTTGGCGCTCTTCAGATGTTGTTTCTTCACCTGTGAAGATGTGGTCACTTACTGTTAAGATCGATAGTGCGTTCACACCGTATTTCGCTGCGATCGTGTAAAGTGCAGTTGTTTCCATTTCAACCGCTAACACACCGTTATCCGCAAGCTTTTTCACGATATCCATGCTGTCACGGTAGAACAAGTCAGCTGTTAACACGTTACCAGCTTTGATCATTAAGCCTTTTGCCGTTCCAGCTTCATATGCTTTTCTTAAAAGATCGAAGTTCGCGCAAGGTGCGAAGTCGATGTTAGGAAACGTCAAGTGGTTCATGCGAGAATCCGTTGATGCTGTCATCGCAAGGATTACGTCACGTACTTTTACGTCTTGTTGAATCGCGCCACACGTACCAACGCGGATTAAGTTTTTTACGCCATATTCACGGATCAATTCGTTCGTGTAGATCCCGATCGACGGAATCCCCATGCCTGTCCCTTGAACAGATACGCGTTTTCCTTTGTATGTTCCTGTGAATCCAAGCATGCCTCGAACTTCGTTATAGCATGTTACGTCTTCTAAAAATGTTTCTGCAATATATTTTGCACGAAGCGGATCCCCTGGTAATAGGATGCTTTCTGCGATTTCACCTTGTTTTGCGCCGATATGAATACTCATTTGTTCACCATTACATCGTTACGATTGTAATGGTTTCACCTCCTCAGGAATTGATAACTTACCAAAAATTTCTCTACCTTCATCATGCCATAGTTTTCGCAACCTAGCTAATAGTATGTGCAGATTCTCGGGGCCGGCGTGCTTTTTTTGTCATGGAAAGCACAGCGGTTCCAAGTGCTAAGATGATCAGCAGTCCTCCGACCGTTGCGTTGTTTTCGACAGATGCGTTCTCAATCACGATTCCGCCGATCATGGACCCGAACGCGATCCCGAAATGAAGCGCAGAGTTGTTCAGACTCTGCTGAATGTCGGACGTTTCAGGTGATGACTCGATCAGATAGCTCTGCATCGCAGGCGTGATCGCCCAGCTAAGCATGCTCCAAATGACCATAACCACTAAAAATAACGGAAAAGCAAAAGTTGTATATGGAATCATAAAGATTGAAACCGCAAAAACAATAATAACGCCTATAATCGTAGGCTTTGTGCCGAACTTGTCAGCAAGCATACCGCCAATTCCACCGCCAAAGACGGCAGCGACACCGAATATTAAGTATACGATGCTCACCCATGTTCCGTTAAGTCCAAGCGCCATTTTTAAAAACGGAGTCAGATATCCGTATAACGTCAGATGACCAGCTAAGAACAGAAACGACGTGATCTGCGCAAACAAGATCCGTCTGTTTTTTAATGTGCGCAGCTGTTCTCTGATCGGAATCGCAGGTTTTGGAGCTAAACGGTTCATAAAGAAATGCACACCGAGTATGGATAAAACGGTAAGTGCTGTGATCAAGATGAACGGTGCGCGCCAGCCGAACGCATTTCCGAGCATTAAGCCGACCGGTATGCCGAGTACGAGCGATGCACTGATTCCCATAAACACAACACCGATCGCACGAGCTCGGTATTTTTCTTCCACGATGTTAGACGCCATCGTCACACAAAGTACAACGAGCAACGAACCACTGACCGCGGATAGGATTCGAGCGATGAGCAGCATCGAATACGTCTGACTCACGATTACGAGTGCGTTTCCGGCTAGGAACACAAATAATGAGAGGATCGTTAGCCGCTTTCTTTCAATATGAGCAGTCATCGTAAGCAGGATAGGTGCCGCGATGGCGAACACGAGTGAGAAAATCGTGATCAGAAAGCCTGCCTTGCCGAGACTAACGCCAAGATCGTCAGCAATCAGGTCTAAGATGCCGCCGATGATCAACTCGACCATCCCAACCACGAACGAAACAATCGTTAACAAATAAACACGTTTGTTCATATATATCTACCTTCTTTTATATAAAAGTTACCCCTGTAATGGTAACTTATTTTTAGTTTTGTGGCAATAACGAAAATGATGTTAAAAATAGGGTTTAAGAGAGGGATGAATCTGGAGTGGACAGTAAAAGTACCGAAGTGGACAGTAAATGTGTAAAAGTGGACAGTATTTCATCGAAAGTGGACAGTAAAACTCAAAAAGTGGACAGTATTTTCATGAAAGTCGACAGTAAGTGCTTGTAGAGCTGGGGATGCACCCCGAAAAAGCGTCTTCACCCGGGCTGAATTTATTATCAGCGACTGCAATCTGTCGGATTCAAAGGTTAATCTGTCCAATTAGCCCCACAATCTGTCCAATCTCCAATACAATCTGTCCATTTCAGCCCTTTAATCTGTCCAATTCAAAATACCTTGCTGAAAACTTCTCGAAGCTCATCCTCACAATACCCCAAATCCTCACAAAACCACCCACCACTACGAACAACTAAAACATCCAAACCTCGTTTTGATTGCACAATAATAGGAAAAACTTCATGTAAAGGAGGTCGCGCGTGAAAAGTATACATAGCCGTTTGTTGCTCATGCTGCTGGGTTTTATTATCGTGCCGTATTTTTTAACGATTTTTCTTATATATGCTTATACGAAGAACAGTGTTGAGGAGTACGAACTTAATAACAGCAAGATGCAGCTGGAGAAGAATGCGGAAGACCTCCAACAGTATTTTGATGACATGGTGAACCTCCCGTATATCTTGTATCGAAATCCGGATCTGTTCCGAATTTTTACGGAGGAGTTTGAAGACTCGATCTATTTTGATCAGGATTCAGTTGAGAAGAGTATTGAGACGTTTTACTTAACAAGAAATGAGATTCGCCAGCTGCGGTTTTATTTAGATGAAGGAAAAGAGTCTTTTACCGTTTATAATGCGACGGTTAGTACGAGAAAACCGCAGCCCGAGCTATTGAACCAAGAACACATTAAACAATTGTTTAAATCTAATAAAAATTACCTGATCGAGCCGCCACATGTGATAAAAAACTATAACAATGCGGCGATCATTCCAGAGTCAGACCGTACGAAGGTGTTAAGCATTCATCATAAAATAAAGGAAGTGCCGTCTGACAAGTTTCTTGGAATCATGACGATGGACATCAGTTTAGGTGAGTATTCAAAAATCGTGAGTAACTTAGCGGGAGAAAACGGGTCATCAGCTTATCTGCTCAATGATCAAAACGAAATCATGTATGCGACGAATACTTCATTAATAGGTAAGCGGGTTCCGGCCGACCTACAAAGTCGGATCCAAAAAGGCACAACAGATAAAGAAATATCGTTAACAAAGACGTTAAATGGACCGGTTGAAGGCTGGAAGTTAGTGAAAAAGACGCCGAGTGACGTGTTGTTCCGGGATGTTCGGAAGACCGCAACGATCAATATCATCGTCGGACTTGGTGTGGGCCTATTAGGTCTACTCATGATCAGTTTCATCTCATATAAAATTTCTCGGCCGATTCGGGAACTTAGTGAGAAGGTGCGGAGGATTGAAGGGGGACATATCGAGATCCCTTTCGAGAAAGGGCGGCAAGATGAGATCGGGCACTTGGAACGACATATTAAAGACATGACGGATCGGATCAATCTTCATATTAATCGTGAATATAAATTGGAAATCGAGAATCGAAGAAATCAGTTTCGCGCGTTGAAGTCACAAGTGAACCCACACTTTTTGTTCAATGCCTTGCAATCGATCGGAGCGGTGGCGCTTCGTTCCAAGTCTCCGCAAGTGTATGGACTGATAACGTCGCTGTCTAAGATGATGCGTTATTCCATGCAAGCGAACCAGTGGATGAGCGTGCAGAATGAAGTGGATTATATGAAGGCTTACCTCAATCTGCAACAGGCACGATTTGGAAAAGAACTTCATTATTCGCTGGAGTTTAGTGATGAGGTCCTAGAGAGTAGGATTCCAAGTATGACCTTACAACCGCTCGTTGAAAATTTTTTCAAGCATGTGTATGAAGAGGGGTATTACGAAGCGCAACTGACGGTAACAGGCGAGGTGAAAGGTGATTCTCTCTATCTTGTTGTTAAAAATAATGATGGACCTGAAATCACAGCTAGCGATTTAGAGCATTTACAAGAAAACATTTACCGATCAACATCAGAAGGTACCCCTGTAAACGAGCATATCGGACTGAAAAATATATATCAGCGACTGATTCTAAACTATGGGACACGAGCTGATTTCCTTGTGGATCAGCCGAATGGACAAGGTTTTTCGGTGACGATCGTCATTCCAAAAGAGCTAAGCGATGAGCCCACAGTTTAGTGACAGAAAGTAGGGAAACGAAGATGAAGGTGTTGATAGCTGACGATGAGTTCAATGTCCGCGATGTGATTCGCTATATTGGGAAATGGGATGAACACGGGATAACAGAGCTTTTGGAAGCAGCAAACGGAAACGAAGCGAAGAAGGTTATTGAAAAAGAGCAGCCGGAGATTATTTTTACAGATATAAAGATGCCTGGCATGAGTGGCTTGGATCTGATCGAGTGGCTGGATTCCATCTCGTACGAGGGCAAAGTGGTCTTGATCACGGGTTACGATGATTATCAGTTTATGAGAAAAGCCATCCAGCATAACAGCTTCGATTATTTATTAAAACCGGTTGAGGATGAGGCGTTTAACAACGTGCTAAAAAAAGCAGTTGTGGCTTATGATGAGGAAAGAAAGTCTCGTTTGTACCAAGAGGACGCGGTCAAGATTCGATGGAGTCAAACGGTTTTAGCAGCTTGTCTCGGTGAGCCGGCAGACCTCGATTATATCGCTTCTAACCTGCCACAATCTGAAAGATATGATTTTACATTATTAACGTTCTATCAAATGCAGCAGCCTGCGCCTTTTATCGAAAAACTGGCTGATGAGTTGGTGGAGCAGGAGATCGGCAATGCTGTAATGCTGCCGGATGACAGCAACCAAAGTGTGCTCATCACCTTGCCGGAAGAGTGGTTTTTGGTAGAAGAGAGTTTAAGCCGTGAGCTCGATATTCCGGTGCGCCTCGTAAAGTGCGAGCTGCAGTCACTTCAAGAGATTCACGAAAAATATAACGATCTTCAATGTGAGCTGGAAAACCAGAACTACCGATCGATTCAGCGATTGGACGAACTTGAAGCGAAACAGCGCATGAACGATATTATTTCGTATGTTGAAACATACTATATGGAAGATATGAGTTTAGAAAGACTAGCGAACCGGTTCTTTTTCAGCCGGGAGCATATCTCTCGTAAATTCAAACAAGAAATGGGCATGACGTTATCGAAATATATAACAAAATTGAGGATTGAACAGTCGAAATGTTGGTTGAAGGAAAGTGACGAAAGCATCTTTTCGATCTCGACGATGCTCGGGTATCAAGATGAAAAATACTTTTCTAAGCTTTTTAAAAAAGAAGTGGGTATAACACCGTTTGAGTTTCGAAATGGTGAAAAATTGTAAGCTGGGATTTTATAGAGAAAGGGGTGATTCCACGAAACATGAAAAAGCATTATGTAACCATTGGGATGATAGCGATTCTTCTCGTGGGCTGTCAGAAAGAAAGTGATTCGCGGCCCCAAAAACAAGCTAAGATAGAGAAAAAGGTTGTTCTTGATATCCGAAATCCGAAAGTAGAGATCGCCTCTGAATTTGAAGAGCTTGCGAAAGTCTATGAAAAAGAAAATCCTGAGATTGATATACGGATTCGTACGGTCGGAGGAGCGGCTGATGATTATTCCGACTTAAAAGCAGAACTCGCTTCAGGTAGGGGACCGGACATTTTTACAAACACGGGGTATGGAAATGCTGAGACGTGGCGGCCGTACCTAGAAGATTTGTCAAAAGAGCGGTGGATTAAGGATGCCTATCCAGGTACGCTTGACGCGATTAAGATGGACGGAAACGTGTACGGAATGCCTATGAACTTAGAAGGCTATGGCTTTATTTACAATAAGCAGCTGTTTCAACGGGCAGGAATTGAGCAAGTACCAGAAACACTTTCAGAGTTAAAAAAGGCGGCGTCAACGCTAGAGCAAAAAGGAATCACCCCGTTCGCAACCGGTTACTACGAGGACTGGAAGCTCGGTGTCCACTTATTAAACGTGGCTTTTGCGAGACAGAAAGATCCTGATGCTTTTATAAAAAAGTTGAATGCAGGTGAAATGCAAATCCCGGATAATCCCTTGTTTTCTGATGTAATTGATCTATTGGATGTGACGCTGGAATACGGAAACGCCGATCCTTTAACGACGGATTACAACATGGAAGTGGATCTTTTCACAAAAGAAAAAGCCGCGATGATTCTGCAAGGAAACTGGATTCAGCCGATGATCGATGAGCGTGCTCCTGATCTGGATGTTGCTTTCATGCCGATACCGATTAACGACGAGCCGACAGACCAGCTTGTGGTGAGCGTGCCGAACTATTGGGTCGTGAACAAGAAGGCAGATTCATCAGATAAAAAAGAAGCGAAGCAATTTTTAAACTGGATGGTGAGTTCGGAAAAAGGGCAAACATTCATCACCGAGCGTTTTAAGTTCATCCCGGTTTTCAAAAACATTAAAACGGATGACTTAGGTCCACTTGCTAAAGAGACGATAGCCGCGTACAAAAAAGGCAACACGTTGGATGCCAACTGGAGCGGTTTTCCCGCAGGGGTGAAAGAAGAGTTCGGATCTGCCATGCAGATGTATGTAGGTAAGCAACTAACACGACAGCAGCTGTTGCGTGAATTTCAACTTTCTTGGAATAGAGCACGTGAAGCACAAGAATGATGAGGCTCCTTGAAAAGGGGGTCTTTTTGTGGTGACCTCAGTACTTAGCACTCGGGTGCTCTTACATACCTATCAACTCTCAAGGATGCTTTCCACCAACAACATTTACGAGATATCAATATAAGACGAAATCCTCATCAATCCATGCCATATCTACACGCGGCAACCTCCCCTATACTTGTAATTAGCAAAGACAAAACGATTGGAACTGTTTAATCAGTACCAACGAAAATCACATAGGAGGAATACGTATGAACTATCGTAATA
Organism: Fictibacillus norfolkensis; assembly: GCF_014836645.1. Taxonomy (GTDB): domain Bacteria; phylum Bacillota; class Bacilli; order Bacillales; family Fictibacillaceae; genus Fictibacillus; species Fictibacillus norfolkensis. Next base: position 34,389 of record NZ_JACSQM010000005.1, on the reverse strand, counting down.
TGGCGAAAAAAGTAGCTGTCGTATCACTCAGTACTGCGATTTTATTAGGAGGGGGCGCAACAACATTTGCGTCGGGTCAAACCCCTTCAGATTTTAAAGAAACGTACGGAACTTCACAGATCACGCGCTACGATATGAAGCAGATGATCAATCAACATAACGATCCAAAATATACAGTGCCAAAATTTGATGCATCTACGATCAAGAACGTAGAGTCAGCTAAGAAGGTTGATGAAAACGGCAAACAGATCGACATGGATGTTTGGGATACGTGGCCGCTGCAAAACGCTGACGGAACGGTTGCTGAATACAAAGGCTACAACATCGTTTTCGGTCTAGCGGGTGACCCGAAGAACCCGAACGACACGTTCATCTATATGTTCTATAAAAAAGCGGATGATCAATCAATCGATGCTTGGAAAAATGCAGGACGTGTTTTCGAGGACGATGACAAGTTCAAAGCTAATGATAAATATTTAAAGCATCAATCGGAAGAGTGGTCTGGTTCTGCAACGTTCACTTCTGACGGTGAAGTTCGTTTGTTCTATACGAACCGTGAAGCATTCAAGCCGAATCAAGATCGTTACGGAAAACAAACGTTAACAACAGCACAAGTAAACCTTTCTCAACCAGATAGCAAAACGCTTGAGATCGACGGTGTAGAAGATTACAAGTCTATCTTTGAAGGCGGAGACAGCAAGATGTACCAAACGGTTGAAAAAGCGTTCGGTGGTGGAGACTACAACGATAACCACACGTTCAGAGATCCTCACTATATCGAAGAAGATGGACGCAAGTATTTAGTGTTTGAAGCGAACACAGGTATAGAAACAGGTTACCAAGGAGAAGAATCTCTTTATAACCAAGCGTACTACGGAAAGAGCAACGCTTTCTTCCAAGATGAAAAGAAGAATCTTCTAGCATCTGATAAGAAAGAAACGGCTAAAAAAGCAAACGGTGCGATCGGAATCATCGAGATCAACGACGATTATTCTGTGAAAAAAGTGATGAAGCCGCTAATCGTATCAAACACAGTATCAGATGAGATCGAGCGACCGAACATCTTCAAAAAAGATGGGAAATGGTACCTTTTCACAAGCAGCCGTGGCGCTAAGATGACGATCGATGGGATCGATGACAGAGACATCTACATGCTTGGGTATTCAGCTGATTCTCTAGACGGTCCATTCAAGCCGTTGAACAAAACGGGTATCGTACTGCACCAAGACCAAGATCCGAACGACATCACTTGGACGTATGCACACTACGCGATTCCACAAGAAGATAGCGACAATGTCGTTGTAACAAGCTATATGACAAACAGAGGCTTTTTCGAAGACCGCAAATCAACGTTTGCACCAAGCTTCGAGATGAACATCAAAGGCGAGAAAACATCTGTTGTGAAAAATAGCATCCTTGAACAAGGACAACTAACGAAGTAAAGATTTCTATCAATCAATTTTCGACCTACCCTACACATCAACCATGAGGAAATGCCAGAGATGGCATTTCTTTTTATTTAGGGATTACTAGGAGGTTAAGTCATGTATAAGAATGATAAATTGCCATTATTATTTATTCTAAGTTTACTGTTTGCAGGCATGTTACTGGTGAATCATTTGATGGATGAATCGAGTAAGCCTGTTCCGAAAAAAGAGAACGACCCATCGTACCGGGCAGATTATCATTTTACAACGCCTGATAAGTGGAAGAACGATCCTCAGAAACCGGTCTATTATAAAGGGAAATATCACTATTATTATTTGTATAACAAAGATTACCCAGACGGTAACGGTACAGAGTGGCGTCATGCAACATCAGAAGACCTTGTGAACTGGAGGGATGAAGGCGTGGCGATCCCAAAATTCACGAACGATAACGGAGACGTCTGGTCAGGTTCTGTAGTAATCGATAAAGAGAATACCGCTGGGTTCGGGAAGAATGCGTTTATCGCTATTCTGACACAGCCATCAAAAGACGGAGGAAAACAGAAGCAGTTTCTTTGGTACAGTACGGATGAAGGAAAGACGTTTAAGCCTCATGGTGAGGATCCCGTTTTAGATAACCCGGGAACGAAAGATTTCAGAGACCCTAAAGTCGTCTGGGATGATGAGCGGAAAAAGTGGATCATGCTAATGGCAGAAGGGACGAAGATTGGGTTTTATGAGTCTGATGATCTGAAAAACTGGAGATTTACGAGCGTTTTTCAAACGAAAGATATTGGATTGATCGAATGTCCCGATCTCTTTTTGATGCGCGGTGAAGATGGAACGCTGAAATGGGTGCTCGGTGTGAGCGCGAACGGCCTTGCCTCTGGAAAACCCAACACATACGCGTATTGGACAGGAGACTTTAACGGAGAATCCTTTGCCGTTGATCATGAAGATCCCGAGTGGCTGGATCACGGCTTTGATTGGTATGGCGGCGTGACGTTTGATGAAGGAGAGAAGAGTGATCCTGATGCGAAAAGATATGTGCTCGCTTGGATGAACAACTGGAGCTATCCGCACGAAACGCCGACGATGAAAGAAGATTTTAACGGTATGGATTCTGTGGTGCGTGAACTTCAGTTGAAACAAGATGCTGATGCCGATCGCTATTATTTAGCGTCACAACCGGTTGAAGCATTAGATAACTTCATGAGTTATAGGGATTCGTTTCAGCAGATTAAAGTGGATGGAGAGAAAACCCTCGATGTATCTGGAGATTCGTACGCTTTAGAAACAGATATCAGTTGGGAAGAGAGCAAGAATATCGGCTTAAGGCTGCGTGAGTCCGAAGACCAAAATCGTCATATTGATGTTGGGATTCATACAGAAGGGCAGTTTTCGTATGTGAACCGATCCGCTTCTAATCAACCGGATAAAAGCGGTCAATATGTAGAGAGCAAAGCGCCATTTTCTTCAGAAAAACGAAGCGTTCACTTGAAAATTCTTGTGGATAAGACAAGTGTGGAAGTGTTTGTGGATGATGGAAGAGTCGCGCACTCAAGTCTAGTGTATCCGGAGCATAATGATCAGGGAATCACGCTGTTTTCTGAAGGTGGAGAAGCTATATTTGAGAATTTACAGGTAAAACATGTAGAATGAGTGTGTTTTTAGTGTTCAAAGGGGTTCCGCGAGCAGTGTTCATGCATGTTGTCGGTGGTTGTTCGTAGTTTTCAGGTGGTCGTGGTATGTTTATTGGTGGTTCGGACCTCGCTACAGGTGGTCAGCAGCTATTTACCGGTGGTCACACATCATTTACCGGCGAACGTGTAACAGATATAAAAACACGTACCGTAAAACCGACTGTCATACTAAATTAAAGCAGCTTCCTAAGTGGAGCTGCTTTTTTCATATAACAAAAACATCAACTTCACACCTTCCTAGAAGTAAATGTAAGATTTATAATAAAATCACAGACAGAAAAAAGGGGACATGAGGATTATGACAGACATTCTATGGACGATCTATCTAGGGATTATCGGGGCTCTTGCCATCGGCTATTTCATCAAAGGCGGATACAAGACACAATCAGCAAAACTAGATTTCGTCATCTCAATCATCACGTGGATCGGATTGTTCGGATACGTAACAAGCAACGAACTCTTCACGCCACTTCTATGGAAATTTGTTTTCATCGGCGGACTGGTGTGGGATCTAGCGTATGGACTTAAAAAGTTTAATGAAGACGCAAACGAGATTCCTAAAGCCGCTCGCCCAGCGATATTCGGTATTACGGCATTAATTATGATTGGTCCACTCTATTATGGGCTGTTCCGTTACGCGTTTTAACTATAAGGGAAGGTAGATGTTTCCTATCAATGCGAATAAAGAAGCGATTCAGCAGCTAGAAGAAAATAACGTTGATCAAGCGATGAAACTATTTCACAAAGCTGTACTAGAAAAGAGAGATGTTCAATCGCTAACGAACTTAGCGTGGGTGATTTGGCGTGAAGAAGATGATCTGGAGCGTGCATTGTCACTTGCCTCAGAAGCCGTTAATTTTCATCCTACTTCACATTTTCCATATAGTTTGTGTGGGGAACTTTTATTAGAAATAAAACGTTATGAAGATGCGCTAAAATTATTGCAGCAAGCCCTTTCAATTGAACCGACTAATATCACTCATCATAACGTAGGTGTAGCTTATTATTATCTAGGGGAAACCGCTAAAGCAGCCAATCACTTTGGACTAGCAGCTGGTAAATCTAATTATACGCTGTACAATCAGGTAAAATGTTTGATAGAGATTGGTGAAAAAGCTGAAGCCTTTCGATTAATTCAAACTTTTGATGAAGGTGCCGAAGATTTTATAGGTACGATTGACCTTGCTGAATTGTATGCTGAGATTGGATTGCATGAAGAAGCGGTTTATTGGTTTGAAAAAGGATGGAACGAATATTATTTACAGCCAAATTGGGTTGGGATGTATATTTTTTCTCAATTACAGAGTAACCAAGAAAGCAAAGCGAACAAAACGATAAAAGAATTTCTTCGCTACAAAGAAAAAGAAATACTAGATACGGAAACAGAAGAAATAGAGGAAGACTGGACAGAACAGGATAAACAGGAAATTATGATTAGGCTTACAAACGAAATTCGAGAGTTTGAAAGCATGCTCCTGGGAGTTAAGGACGGTATTCTACCAACTGTTATTTTAGAACCTTCACCAGAAAGAGACTGTTATCTTTTCGGCTGTGAACGCCATCAACACCCTGAATATAAAGACTCGTGAGATGAGAGGCTCTTTTTAATAGAGTCTCTTTTTTTATGTCCAAAAGAAATCCGTCATGTATTGGATAAGCCCTCCATATAGTAGTAATAATCATCATACAATTGGCTTCTTATGTGAGAAATGCCTGTGATTAGAGGAGGGGTCGAATGCTTCATATTGTGGCTTGCATCAAGCAGGTGCCGGATACGAAGATCATCAAGATGAACCCGAAGACGAATACGATGGACCGCGCCAGTGCGCCTGCGATACTAAATCCATATGATGCACATGCGGTGGAAGAAGCGGTGCGTCTGAAAAAGAAATACGGAGGAACGGTTTCGGTGCTAACGATGGGGCCGCCACCAGCAGTAAAAGCGATCAAAAAATGTATCGAGATCGGTGCAGATGAAGGCTACATGATCTCAGATCGAGCGTTTGCAGGTGCGGATACGCTTGCGACGAGCTACGCACTTACGAAAGCAATAGAGAAAATCTCGCAAATTAAGCCGGTTGACCTGATTATCTGCGGAAAGATGACGATCGACGGTGATACCGGACAAGTTGGGCCAGGAATTGCACGCCGGTTAGACATGCCTCCGCTTACTTCCGTCAACAAGGTAAAAGAGATCAACGTAGAAGAAGGGTATGCGATCGTTCACCGAAAGCTGGAGGATGGATATGAAGTGATTCAATCGACGATGCCTTGCTTGATGTCGGTGGAAAAAGAGATCAACGATGTTCCTTACTCGTCGATGACGAACATGCTGAAGGCGGCTCGTTATCAGCCGGTCATCTGGGCGGTCGCCGATCTAGAGGATGTGGAGAGAACACAGCTCGGACTAAAAGGCTCGCCAACAATCGTTTCGAAGGTGTGGGCACCAAAAAAACCGAGTGGCGGCGAGATGCTAGAAGGGGATGCAGCTCAGCAGACGGAGCAGCTGCTGAATCTTTTGTTAGAGAAAAAAGAGCTTTTTGTGGCGAAGGGAGGGTCCGGCGTTGAGCTTTGAGGATTATTCAGGCATTTGGGTTTTTATTGAGGTAAAAGACGGTGAGGTTGTTCCGGTTTCGCTTGAGTTGTTAGGCGCAGGAAAAGAGCTTGCCGACAAACGGGGCACCGAGCTTGCTGGTGTATTGATCGGAGAAAACGTCACACATCTCGCGGATACGCTTTTTGAATACGGAGCGGACACGGTCTATGTGTATGATGACACCATTTTTAAAAATTACCGAACCGAGTCTTATATGAAAGCACTATTGGAATGCTGTCAAGAGTATAAGCCAGAAGTCATTTTATATGGTGCAACATCGACCGGGAAAGACTTGGCGAGCGCGGTTGCGACGGACCTTCCAACAGGACTCACCGCGGATTCTACGATTTTAGATATTGAAGAAGACACAGGATTGCTGCTTGCGAGCCGACCAGCGTTTGGCGGTAACATCATGGCAACGATTCTGTGTAAAAAGTATCGACCACAGATGGCGACGGTCCGGCCCAAAGTGATGAAAGCACTCACGCCTGAACCTGGTCGAACGGGACGTTTAATAGAAGAAACAGCTTCTATTAAAGAAGAAGATATTCGAACGAAGGTGCTTGAGATCGTACAGTTCACGACTCAAAAGGTTCGTATTGATGAAGCAGATATCGTTGTGGCTGGCGGGAAAGGATTAGGCAGTGAGAAGGGATTCCAGGTTGTTCATGATCTCGCGGAAACGCTAGGGGGAGCGGTTGGTGCGAGCCGTGATGTTGTTGAAGCAGGATGGGTAGAGCACCATCATCAAGTGGGGCAGACTGGATTAACAGTCACGCCAAAAATCTATTTTGCGATCGGCATTTCTGGAGCCATTCAGCATATTGTTGGGATGCAGAATTCGGGACTGATCATCGCGATCAACAACGACCCGGAAGCTCCGATCTTCCAATCGAGTCATTACGGCATTGTTGGCGATGCGTTTGAGATCGTGCCGCTTCTTATTCAACAATTTAAACAAGCGTTTAACCAGGAGGTGGTGGACCATGTCTGAGAAGTTTGATGTAATCGTAGTTGGTGCAGGTCCGGCCGGCATTTCCTGTTCATATGAACTTGCGAAAGCCGGCGTAAACGTATTACTCATCGAACGCGGAGAGTATCCGGGCTCAAAGAACGTTATGGGCGGTGTGCTTTATCGCAAAATGATGGAGGACGTGATCCCAGAGTTCTGGAAAGAAGCGCCGCTCGAACGACCGATCGTAGAACAGCGATTCATGATGATGGACAAAGAATCAGCGGTAACCGTCGGGTACAAGGGGATGGAATGGGGACAGGAACCGTACAACAACTTTACGGTACTGCGGGCAAAATTCGATCAATGGTTTGCGGGGAAAGCTGTTGAGCAGGGAGCGTTACTTGTAAACGAAACCGTTGTTTTAGAGTGTATTGTGGAAAACGGAAAAGTAGTGGGAGTGCGAACGGATCGGCCTGACGGTAACCTGTACGCGGACGTTGTCGTGTTGGCAGATGGTGTTAACTCCCTGTTAGCCAAGTCGCTCGGTTTTCATAAAGAATTTCGTCCAGATGAAGTAGCGCTCGCCACGATGGAAATCATTAAGCTCGACAAAAAGACGATCGAGGATCGATTTAATTTGGAAGAGAATCAAGGTACGACAATTGAGCTGTTTGGTGACGCGACAAAGGGAATTCTCGGGACCGGATTCCTCTATACGAACAAAGACACGCTGAACTTAGGCGTCGGTTCACTTCTATCTGGCTTAATCAAGCATAAGATAAAACCATATGAGCTGTTGGAGTATGTGAAGAATCATCCGATGATTCGCCCGTACATCGCGGGCGGTGAGCCGGTCGAATATTTGGCGCACATGATTCCAGAAGGTGGTTATAAATCCATGCCAAAAGTAGCGGGCAACGGGGTGCTCGTGGTTGGCGATGCCGCCCAGCTTGTGAACGCGATCCACCGTGAAGGCTCGAACCTTGCGATGAAGTCTGGTCAATTCGCAGCTGAAGCGGTGCTGCTTGCGAAGGAACGTGATGACTATTCGGAAGCGACACTCAATCATTATAAAACCCGCTTGATGAGCAGTTTTGTCGGTCAGGATATGAAAAAGTACAAAGATTCAACGCATCACTTTGATAAGTTTCCTCAGTATTTCGATAAGTATATTCCGATGGTGAATAAAGCGGCGAGCCAGATGTTTACGGTCGATGGCTCATCGAAGTGGGAGAAACAGAAGAAAATTTGGCGCGATGTAGGAACGGCTGGAGAGAAATTCAAACTAGCTCGTGACGCATACCGGGCGTGGAAGGTGATGAAGTAAATGGGCGAAAGAAAGTGTCAAAGCATCGAAGAAAAACAGTATCTCGTTCGTTTTAACGCAGACACAAAGTCACATCTCACCGTTATGGATGCGGATATTTGTCTGAACCACTGTCCTGATAAAATCTGCACGATCTTCTGTCCAGCTGAAGTGTATAAGTGGGAAGAGATTCGGATGCACGTCGGGTACGAGGGCTGTCACGAGTGCGGAAGCTGCCGAATCGGTTGTCCGCATCAAAACATAAAGTGGGAATACCCAAAAGGCGGGCATGGAATCGTGTTTCGTTTGGGGTAAACGGCTGGAAAAAGGGTGAGGATGACCTGGGGTTTGAGCCAGGTTATCCTTTATTTGTGTTTGAAATGACGTTGAATTTTTTTGTAGCAAGGAAATAAGCGGCAACTCCATAACAAAGTAAGAAGAACGCGAGGATCCCGTAAGCTGCACCTTCAAAACCTCGAATGAACTCTAAACTCACATAAAAAATGACCAAGGAGCTAATCACGGTTAACAAACATGGCACAAGTTTTATGAACAGAGAGACATTCTTTTTTCTTAGCCACCACGTGAGAAAGAGTACGATTATGCCTGGTAATAAGCTAATTAGAAAAGGCATTCCAAAAAACATGATAAATTCCTCCTGTTACTCTACTTGGTTAAGGTTTTGACCAAAAGAGATACATGCCTAGATAAAAGAGTGCAACCAAGCTTAGTAATCCTATAACCAGAGTAGTAGCAATTCGTTTTGATAATCCTTTTTCCGCGTAAAAAGCCAAGAGCAAAGATAAGACGATAAACGTGAAAAAAATAGGAAACATATAGTCCGCAATGAATGGGCTAAATGCAGCCAGAATGATTGGAGATCCTGCGATTAATAAAGAAAGAATTGAAAGTATACCAGCATTTCTTTTTAACACCATAAAACCACTCCTCACACAATCGTTTTTTAACTTTTATTTCCAATTATCATTTATTATACATAATTTTCCTTTAAAAGTATGCAAAGACAATCTACAACTTCTACAGGGTAATCTATAAAGTTAAACAACTGTTTAAAAATATAATTATTACCCTCTCTTAATACGGCTAATATTTTACCGATATAGAATATGTAAAGTGTTTTTCAGTCATTAACAAGGAGAGTTTCTATAAATGGACGCCGTTTCAAGTACATATCACATTCCGCTTGTCTCTCTATCAATCATTATTGCAGTCATAGCTTCTTATGCTGCGCTGGATTTAGGGATACAGGTACAAAAAACAAAATCATACGCACGGTACATTTGGATGATCTCAGGAGCTTTTGCGATGGGAATGGGTATTTGGGCAATGCATTTCGTGGCGATGCTTGCATTTCACTTATCCATCAATGTTACCTATGATGTAACACTTGTCATCGTTTCAATCATTCCAGCGATCCTCTCATCCGGAATCGCTCTCTATATCATCAGCCGCCCTGTCATGGGGAAAAAGCAAGTATTGTTAGGAGCTCTTTTCATGGCGACGGGTATCGTTTCTATGCATTACACAGGCATGGAAGCGATGAAGATGAACGCTGAAATACAGTACAATCCATTACTATGGACGCTCTCGGCGATCATTGCTTTTGTCGCATCCGTCGTAGCAATTTATCTACTTTCGTTTGTTAGCCAAAACTATAAAACAAGTAAAATATGGCTCGTGAAGTTAGGAAGTGCGGTGCTCATGGGTATCGCCATTTCCGGAATGCATTATACGGGTATGTCGGCTGCTTCTTATAAGTCACATCAACATCATGCTGATCTAGCATCAACACCGTTTAACAGCACCCTTTTAGCTTATGCGATTGGTATTGTAATCCTCATACTGTTAGGGATGGTATTCATCAGCACGTTCATCGATCGAAGGTTTGAGTACCAATCGATCCTATCAGAAAGAAAGTTCCGCTCTGTTATCGAGTCTGCTAATGATTCTATTATTCTGTCTGATCGAACAGGAAGCATCATCTCGTGGAATAAAGGAGCAGAGCTGATCTTTGGTTTTACCGAAAAAGAAGCACTAGGGAAAAATTTGCAGATCATTATACCGGACAAGTTTAAAGTTGTTCATCAGCAAGGGATGGAACGTTATCTGTTGTCTGGAGAACCAAGAGTGATCGGAAACACGGTTGAGTTAGAAGGGCTTCGAAAGAATGGTAGTGAATTTCCGATCGAGTTGTCGCTCGCCGCTTGGCAGGAAGATGGAACTGTTTATTTTAGCAGCATTATTCGTGATATTACGGAACGAAAAAGAAACGAGAAGAAGATTAATCAGATGGTCTACCGTGATCCTTTGACAGGTCTGCCGAATCGACTTCTGTTGAACGACCGTCTTTCTCAAGCGCTTGAACTGGCGGATGAGACCAAACAGACAATCGGAATCATGTTTATTGACCTCGACCGATTTAAGTATATTAACGATACCCTTGGACATGCGGTCGGAGATCAGCTTTTGATAGAAATCGCAAAGCGTATCCAAGCATGTGTAGGAAAGAACGACACGGTCTGCCGTCAGGGAGGGGACGAATTTATCGTCCTCATACCAAATACAGCGGCAGATGAAGTCTCTAAAATCGCACAGAAAATCGTAGATCTGTTTAGCAGCTCCGTTATGGTTAACGAGCAAGAGCTCTTTGTGACTCCGTCGATCGGAATTGCCATGTACCCAGGAGATGGCCGTGATATTGAAACGTTGATCAAAAATGCAGACACTGCGATGTACCGTGTGAAGGAACAAGGGAAAAACAACTTTCAATTTTATACACCAGAGATGAATGAGGCTGTTACTAAAAAAATGAAGCTTGAGATCGGCTTACGTAAAGCACTGGAACGCAATGAGTTTAAAATTGTATACCAGCCTCAGATCGATGTGGAAACAGGCGGCATCATAGGAGTTGAAGCTCTTTTACGCTGGCATCATCCGGAATGGGGGACGATCTCACCGGCTGAATTTATTCCGATCGCTGAAGAAACAGGACTGATCCTACAGATCGGAGAATGGGTGCTTCATGGTGCTTGTCTTCAAAATAAAGCGTGGCAAAACGCAGGATACGCGCCGTTACGGATGGCAGTCAATATTTCATCGCGTCAATTTCAGCAGAGTGACCTCGTTGAGAGGGTGAGTAGAATTTTAAATGATACTGAGCTTGCGCCACAATATTTAGAGCTTGAGCTAACAGAAAGTATCATTCAAGATTCGAAGTATGCCGTAGCGAAAATGCAGCTGTTGAAAGAGATGGGAATTCATCTCTCAATCGATGACTTTGGAACAGGCTATTCGTCCCTAAGCTATCTAAAGACATTCCCGATTCATACGCTAAAGATTGATCAAAGCTTTACACGTAACATCTATGCCGATCCGAAAGACGCTTCTCTCGTAGAAACAATTATCGCGATGGCTCATAACTTGGATTTGAAGGTAATAGCAGAAGGTGTGGAAACGAAAGAACAGCTTCAGTTTCTGCAGCAAAAGCAATGTAACGAAGCGCAAGGGTATTACTTCAGCCGGCCGATTTCACCGGAAGAGCTGGCGGTGATTTTACAAGAGCGATCGGTTAGTGAAGTGTGCTAGAACACTTTGGTAGTTATTATAAGAAGCAGAAAAAGCACGATACTCGTGCTTTTTCTGTTATACGTATGTAACACCTTCTTCATGCATTTTTCTAACTGCATGATATGCCAATGAATAGTACATACTCGCTTGTTTATATTTTTGGTTTTTCTCAAAGTATTTTCCGAGTATGGGGTAATATTCAGCAAGATGTATCCATTCGTTTCTTTGTTCAAAATAAGGAATAAGTTCTTTTACCATAAATCGAATAGATTCTTCGTTATGATCACCATAAGTAAATAATTGTTTGTAGTAGATAAAATGCAGTTCAAAACCTCTAAAGAGAGCATTGCCTTTTAGCTGATTTAACCACGTATCTAACAGTTCTACTCCTTGATCTCTACTATTTGATTTTTGATATTCTTTTAATAACATATAAATTGTTGATAACTTTTGGGAGATCGTGTCATTCTTTTTTGCTTCCAAGCTTTTCGTGTACAGTTCAATCGCTTTTTCTGTTTCACCTTTATGTGTAGCAATGCTTCCTAAGTTATGATAGATCACGCCCATCAGAACTTCATTATTAAAGTTGTTCGCAATGGTTTCAGCCAACCACAGATGTTTTGTAGATTCATCAAAATTCTTTATTCGAAGATGGATAATGGCGAGTATGATCCTGCAGTCTGCGCATCTTTCAAAAAAGTAACTTCGCTCAAATATCGCTAGAGCTAGTTGGGTATATTCCAATGCAACAATATTTTTGTAAAGCTGATTTGCAGAAAGGCCGATCATGTATAACAAATAGCCTTTCTCCCAATCTTGAAACCGGCTATCGTCTAACTGTTTTTCTGCTAATAAAAAGTATTGAAACGAGTCCTCGTAGTCTTCCATAAAATAACTAAGTTGACCTTTGGCCATCAAGTAATAAAACGCCTTTTCTCCTTTTATAACGTTCTCGATATATCCAACTTCAGTTAATAGTTTTTGGACACCCTGTATATCTAAAGTAGTCATCATTATGTAAATACTTTTAAAGATTTTATGTAAAATATCTTCATCCACTGATTGAGTAGGTGAATCGTTCAATGCATGAAACTTTTGCTCAGCTGCACTGTGGTCTCTCTTATATAAAGCGTAAAAAACTTCTATATATCGTTGAATTAATTCATTTTCATTTAACGTATTGAGCCTAATTTCTAGCCTAGCAGCTAAATGCTGCTGTATTTCCTCTGAAGGTTCAGTGACTCCATTTTCAATCTTACTTAAATAAGGAACCGAACAAATCCCGGCAGACAGTTCTTGCTGGGATAAGTTTTTGACTTTTCGGAAATAACGAATCTTTTCTCCTAAATTCATATTTGTTACCCCACCTTTGTTTGCATGCTTAATTTACATTTATTAGGTATAAGCTCACGCTAAAAAATTTCCCTTCTATAAATATACCTGAACTTTAACTGTAAGAGGAAACTAGTCTTAAATTATTGTGATTTAACCTCTAAATCCCTTCATGTTTCCCAATTTTATTACCGAATTTATTAGGTATAATTAACTATAGAAACTAACGACTAGGGTGAAAGCTATGACTATTGAAAGAGGCGACCTCGTAACCTATCAAGATGAATTGCACAAAGTACTTCACGTATATTCTTCAGACTTTCTTGAGATTAGGAAAGTGAATGAACCTTATGTACCTCGTGTGATCTTGGTTCATAAATCAGAAGTTACTGTTCAACTATAATTTACGTTTACCTATAGATAAAAAAGACTCAGGAGTAGTACGTTGACTACCTCTTGAGTCTTTTTTTGTTGATTAAAATGAAGGTATCAGAATTTTTAAAAAACGATTATAATAAAAGGACTAATGATTAAGGAGGAATTTAACATGAAAAACATGACAACTCAAACCGTACAAACATATAAGGGTGGAACACGTTCTTAACTTATAGACGGTGTCCCCTTATGTGTGCCTCGTAAAAAAACACAAAGGGGTAAATCATGCATTTTCCAATCAAACGTTTTTTCTCCTATTACAAACCGTATTTAGGGTTATTTCTAACTGTATTAATTATTGCGTTTATTGTTTCTGGGATCACACTTGTCCTTCCGCTGCTCGTTCGGTATATAACAAAAGATGTTTTAGAAGGGGACTTGTCTGTTGCCCTTCATAAGGTGTACGGGATCGGCGGGATCATGATCGTATTAGTAGCCGTACAGAATCTTGGAACGTACTTTGTCGACTATAAAGGGCATGAAGTCGGAGCGCGAATGGAAAGTGATATTCGCAGTGAGTTGTTTCAGCATCTGCAAAAACTTTCTTTTAGCTTTTACGATAAAGAAAAGACAGGCCAACTCATGTCTCGCGTAACAAACGACTTATTTTTACTTGCTGAACTGTATCATCACGGTCCGGAAGATTACGTCAAATATTTCGTGAGGTTCGTAGGGGCATTTGTAATTCTGTTTTTTATCAATGTGCCTTTAACGCTTGCGGTGTTTTTGTTTCTGCCGATCATCGGTTTTCTCTCGCTCTATTTTAACAAGAAAGAGAACGTTGCTTTGCGGCGAAATAAGGAGCGGATCGCAGATATCAATGCTCAGCTTGAAGATACGCTTTCAGGTATTCGTGTCGTGAAATCTTTTGCAAATGAACAAGTGGAGATCTGTAAGTTTAATAAAGAAAATCTTCGTTTTTTAGAAAGTCGAAGAAACACGTACAAAGTAGAAGCAACTTTTTATAACAGCATACAAATCTTAATCCAGCTCATCACGATCACCGTTGTTGTGTTCGGAAGCGCGAGTATCGTCAATCAAACGTTGGATTTAGCTGATCTGATCACGTTTTTGTTATATGTCGGCTATATGGTGGAGCCCATTCAGCGTCTGACTCATATGAGCACACAGTTTCAAGAAGGAATTACGGGCTTTCAGCGTTTTATGGAGATTATGAACCTGAAGCCAGACATCGAAAGTCAAAAAGATGCGATACAGTTTTACACGGTGAAAGGGGATATCGTTTTTAACGAAGTGAGCTTTCGATACGAACCGCATTTGGATCCTGTGTTTTGGAATCTTTCTCTTCATATAAAGCCTGGAGAGTACGTTGCCCTAGTGGGTCCATCTGGTGCGGGGAAGACAACACTATGCTCGCTTATTCCTCGGTTTTATGAAGTGACAGAGGGGGAAGTGCAGCTTGATGGTGTGGACATACGTAACCTGAATTTAGACGATTTGAGGAATCAAATCGGTGTTGTTCAGCAGGACGTTTATTTGTTTTCGGGAACAGTGATGGAGAATATTCGTTACGGCAATAATGAAGCGACTGATGAAGAAGTGGTAGCAGCTGCGAAGCAAGCAAACGCACATGATTTTATTATGAGCTTGCCAAATGGATATCACTCTGACATCGGTCAACGAGGGGTTAAACTCTCTGGAGGTCAGAAGCAGCGGCTAAGTATCGCTCGCGTTTTTTTGAAAAATCCGTCTGTCCTGATTCTGGATGAAGCGACGAGTGCACTGGATAATGAATCCGAAGCAGTAATCAAGGAATCGCTTGAGTCTTTAGCAAAAGGGCGTACAACAATTGTGATCGCCCATCGCCTCTCTACGATCCGCAATGCTGAACGGATTATTGTTCTAACGGACGAAGGAATTGTGGAGGAAGGTACGCACGATGCCTTGCTTAGCCGCGATGGAGCGTATGCGCAGCTTTACAACAAGCAGTTTGAAGTACAATACTAGATGTTTTCAAAAAAAGTCTTTCCAATAAAACGGGGGGGCTTCTTTTATACGAGATATTGTAAGTATCTGCAAATAACATTGATGAATTATCTGCACTTGCCGATCCTTTTATTTAAAAGAATTGAATAAACAAAAATAGGGAAAGTGTAACAACAATAACGGTGAGTATCACCCATAGATATATTTTTTCGATCTCTTCAGATTTCCCTTTCCCTTTCTTAACTCTGAAAAGTAACCACATATCAAATACTGCGAATACTACCGCACTTAAGCCCCCAGTATACGTATATACCCCCCAGAAACCATAGATTATTCGCCCTATGAATAGCCCCATTGCTCCATGAAAAACTATGTACATTGGCACACTGACGCTGTAGTTCATGCCGAACTTACAGATCATATATTCAATAACTGCTGATGTTATCAGACCAAAACATACAATGATCCCTGCAGCAATAAATGCGGAAAAAATCGGAATCATGATGATCTCTAATCCACTCTCACCAGCTTCACGATCAAATACAGACAGAGCTGTCAAAACGAGTGAAAAAAGTAAGCTCGTCAATATGGTAGCGAAGATCTTGCGTTTTCCAAAAGCTACTTCCATTCTTATAAACTCCTTTTTTATAGAACGAGCCCTAACGATAATACTAGGACGTACAAAGGGGATGTAGATAGAAGCAGAGCTATGTTTTTTCTTTTAATCATTCTACTAGAAAAATAATAGACGAAGCTTCCAACTGTTAATAACGGTGCGATTAAGATCATAAAGAATAAATCACCGTAAATTAGTAAACTAAAAAATATACTAATCGTGATAGATAGAAGCAATAATAGAGTTAGATTCAATGAGTGTTTCTTATTAGGAACAAGATAAAGTACTGCTTCACCTAGTAAGCATATGAAATAAACGAAAAAGATGAAATAAGGGATAAGAAAAGGAAGACCCTCATTTTCTCCGCTAAATCCTGTACTGAGGAAGAAGTAAAACAGGGTGAATAAAAATGTGGTACCTGCACCTATGTATAAGGGACTTCTTTTAAGTATTTCAAGCATGTGTACTCAACTTCCCTCTAAAGATTATCTACCCTTATAGTACCATTATTTAGTATGTCAAAAGCTTTTTATTTAAGGGTATTGGAAAAGAACATAACGTTTTAAGGAGTGGTAAGATGTTTGCGCAGATATAAAGGTGAAGTGAAGTTTGGATCACATACGGATAAGTTGAAAATTAGCTTGAGCACACCTCACAAAATGAGGAAGTGGACAATCCGTGATGATAACGGCAGTTTAAACATTACATTCCTAAACGGAACCTCTAATGTAGTGACCATTACGGATTCTGGAGAAGTCATTGCAAAAAGACGGTATTAATATAAATGTATCAAGCTTACCGAAGAATCCTACTGCTGGGCGCATGGTCTTTTATAAAGGGGAGCTGAAACTTTATACAGGTTATGAATGGAGAACGATATAAGAAAAAGGAGCTGCGTAAAACTCCTTTTTGCTTACCAAGAATTTTCCTCAATATATAGTTCATAATCGATTGAATCCTCTTCGTTAAGTTTTTTTTCGTTAATATAAATTTGATTCCATTCATACATGTACTTGTCGAAGTAAACATAAAAGACGATTCTCACGTCTTCTTTCTCGGTGTAATCATAACCAGTAAACTCCACAACATGTTGACGGCCATCTTGTTTGATATAGGTCCACTTCGGGTTGTCCATGTAAGCTTCTAACGTATCTGCCTCTCCGCTGATTCGTACTACATTTTTTATATTCGTTTCTGTTGGTATGAAAGATAAACCGAAATCCATGGCAAAGAAAAGTGCGAACAAAAGGGCATGCAAACCAAGCATAATCCCAACATGCGTTCCGCCTTTGGCTTGTATAAAGGAGTCTTGCAAGATTTCAGGTAAAGCTCTAGCTTGTTTTAAAACATGGTTCGTATGATTAAAATACCAGCGATTCCCGAATAAGCCAACGATTATAGAGATTATGCCGTAAAAGGGCAGGTCAAGCCATACAGTAAGATCCATAAAATAAAAAGGTACCGCCCATAGCAATTGAAGACCTGCAATAATAAAGAACGGTTTATACATTTTGCGATACGCGAGCCAAAGCGTTGAAAAGAAGAAGGCAAGCCAGTTCCACGTGCTTTTTGTTGCCGGATTCTCAACGGAATTCCATTTTAAGTCGTAATAAGGTATGTTTTTTTGAACAACTTTATGTTGCTGCTCAAATAAGCTTTGTTCCTCTTGGTGTGCGTCGTTCATGTCCTTCTCCTCAAATATTTAGTATTTTTAGTAACGTTACTTCACTACCGGTCTTTCAATTCCATTTAGAAAATCGTGTATTATCTCAAGATGATCAGTAAATAGGTTTTGTGGAAGCTGATCTATTGAGAAAAATTTATTATCCATCGATTCCGTATTTGAAGTAATAAGGTCTCCAGTAAAGTCGTGACATGTAAAAACATGGTTCACCATGGATACTTGATCACCATTTGAAAAAGTCTTATCAAAGCGTTGTCCCGAATAAATACCAAACAACTCGAGTTTGCCAAGTTTTAGCCCTGTTTCTTCAAACACTTCTCGTCTAGCAGTGTCCTGCACCGTTTCTCCCAATTCCATAAAGCCACCTGGTAAACCCCATTGGCCGTTGTCACTCCGTTTATTAAGAAGTAATGCATTCTGTTTATTAAAAACAAAAGCTCCGGCGACCACCGTAATGATCTTGGAGTGACCCACCATTGCTCTCACATACTTTATGTAATCCATCTGCATCCTCACCTCTCAATTTCCTTATTTTCCTACTATACCTTTATTTTGTAAGTCAGTCTGCAGTTTTTTAAAGAAAAAGACATAATAAAAATGAACTGGTTTATCATCCACTTCATTGGTTCATTTCTTATATGGTTTGGTTTCTATGTACACTGTTTCACAATCTACTGCAAAAAGAAAAGCGAGGGTGATTCGAGTTATGCTTCTCTTTGTAGGGCAGGCTTTTCAATCGTGCTTAGCAGATCTTCGCGTGCTTTTTGACTTAATTCATTGGAGTACTCAATCGCGTCATAGATGGATGTGAAGTGCTGTGACGAATAGTAAGGCGATTTATAGCAATGTATTACTTTCGTTTGTGAAGGATAGATGAGCACCTTCCAGTGGTAAACATTTCGTTGCTTTTCACTGCCTTCCATCGCGATGAGCCAGTGTGTGGAGCTTTCAAGTGCTGCGTCGTCTTCCTGAGCTGTATTTTTTAGAGCGGCCCGATCATTCTCACCGATTAAAATAGGCACCTTTTCATAAAACTCCCTAAGGTTTGGGTAGTTGTTCATACCATCTCTCCTCTCAAACATGATTTGTCCATTTCACAAAGTACATGTTTCGCTTATTGTGACATTATATGAAGGGAGAGGGGAAAAGATGACTCAAAAAATACCAGATGCTATGTTTTTTAGCATCTGGCGGGTAAATCTTTAGAAACGTCTTCTTTTGTTCCGACGAGGTCGTCTTGGCCGTCTGATCTTAATCTCTTTTACCTTAATAAACCTAACCCCAATAAACAAGAAGTACGTGGCTAGTGCGACATAAAAGAAGATCGGTACGCTTTCAAACTGGTTCTTCGCAAGCAAGTAAAACATATAAAACAAAAATAGCGAGATGATCGTTCCGTATCGCGGCATCGGAATGTCCTTGAAGCTTGGTATTTTTACCGTGCTCACCATTAAAAGTCCGAGTCCGTAAAACAGAAGTACAAAAATCCAAAGGGGTATCCATTTTACAAAAAAGACTAAGAATACAACGATTCCACCTGCTAACGGGATCGGGATTCCTTTAAAATATTTCATCGATTCTTCTGCCGCCGTAATGTTAAAACGCGCTAGACGGTATGCGCCGAATAACGGAAACAATCCTGCAAATAGAAAGCCCCACATTCCTAAATGAGCAAAGTAGGTATTCGCGACAAAATAGGCTGGTGCTACGCCAAAGGATACAACATCCGCAAGTGAATCGAGTTCCTTTCCGAGGTTTCCTGAGACTCCTAAGATCCGAGCTGCTCTTCCGTCGACCGCATCCAGCATCATTGCAATGAAAATGAGGATGGCGGCGTTTCGAATATCACCGTTTGAAACGTAACCGATGGAAAGAAACCCGCAAAATAAATTTCCTAAAGTTAATAAGTTTGGAATATGCTTTTTCATTGTTCACGTCCTTAAAAAATACTCTTCTCTATATAATAGATGATTTTATTGGAAAAAGTTATGTTTTTTTGGTTTAAGTGAGTAGTTTACCATATTTTTTTGTAAGTGTGGGTGAAGTAAAAGTTGAGCATTATCCAATTTCATTAAATTAAAAAGGACTGCCTCATATAAGACAGTCCTACTTCATACTTCTCTTCAAATAACTCTCAAACAAGAGATCAATCAACAGCATCAATGTCGATCTTGCTGTAATATCATAGCCTGCAAACTTCACCCGGCCGACCGTCATGCTTAAACTCGTCTTCACCATCTTACTTAACGAAGAGTCGGATGCGTTCGTGATCGCAGCTGTATCTACGACTTTATAGGAAAGCTTTTCGGCTGCTTGCAGAAGTGTTTTTGTTTCGCCGCTTGACGAGATGAAGAACACGAGGTCGTTCGGTTCTACCATGTTCGGTAAAAGGTCGATCATGTGTGACTCGTATGTGTAGTGAGTCTGCTTGTTCGTCTGCATGAGTAATTTGCTGAAGTACTCTGCCATCATTTTCGATAGACCTACACCAACCACGATCACGCGCTTTGCGTTCACGATCTTCTCACTCAATTTTTCGAGCTCCGTTTTTTGAATCGTTTCAAATGCAGAGACAAACTCTTCTTTATAGCGCTCAACCGGACTATCCCTCAACATCACATGCTGATTCTCGATCGTTTTCAGAATGTATTTTAGTTCGGAGAAGCCTTCAAGTCCGAGCTTATGCGACATGCGCACGATTGTGGTTGTACTCACGTTGTTCACTTTTGCGATCTCGGTCAACGAATGAGTTTTTGCTTCATCTATATGATTGTCTATGTAATACACGACTTGCTTTTCGGTTGGCGTGAGTTCAGCTAACTTGCTGCTGAACTGATCTAGAAACTTCCCCATCGTTAACTTCCTCATTTCCGTACGAACTCTTTCTTTTAGTATAGCCCATTTTTCATTCTGTACAAATGTACGGACTCTGTACAAAGATAACGCTTACTTTCGTGTTACAAATAGAGTATAGAAAGTTGGAAGTGCTTTCATACTAGGAAAGATTGGAGTGAATGTCATGGAACTAAGAAACATGACCCATCCGAATTTAGTGTTGTTCGATGTAGATGCTCAAAATAAAGAGCAAGTGATCCGACAGCTAATTTCAAAGATTAAAAAACAAAATTATATAGAATCAGAAGAAGCATTATTGGAAGCGGTATTAAAACGCGAGGAGCAATCTCCGACAGGCATGGAAAAAGGGTTGGCAATTCCGCACGGTAAATCGTCAACGGTCAAACAAGCCGTCTTTGCGGTAGCTCGTCTCAAAAACCCACTCGCAGATTGGGAAAGTATCGATCCTAACAACAAAGTTCAGCTCGTATTCTTGATCGCCATTCCTGAGAGTGAAGCGGGAACGACGCATTTAAAAGTATTGTCTACGCTAAGCACGAATTTAATGCGCGATGGTTACTTGGAAGGTTTGATGGCGGCAGGTACAACAGATGAGTTTTTAAACAGACTGGATGTTGAAGAGAAGAAAGAAGCTGCCCCAGAAAAAGAATTCACGAAAACCGTCGTTGCGGTTACAGCATGTGCAACAGGTATCGCACATACGTATATGGCGGCTGAAGCTCTGGAAAAAGCTGGACGTGAGTTAGGTGTTTCTGTACTTGTTGAAAAGCAAGGTGCGAGCGGTATTGAAGATGAGTTATCAGCTGAGGTTATAAAAAATGCAGACGCTGTCATCTTTGCAACGGATATTGCACCAAAGCAAAAAGACCGCTTTGCAGGTAAATCGTATGTCCAGACCCGAGTTGCTGAACCATTACGAAAAGGAAAAGAAATGATTCAAAAAGCGCTAAGTAACCCTGATGGTGTTGTTGAGGCAGAGGAAGAAGAATCTTCTACTACACAATCAAGCGGCGGAGGCGGATTCTTTAAAGATATGGTCCAAGCGGTAATGACAGGGATCTCTTACATGATTCCGGTTATCGTTGCAGGTGGATTGATGATGGGGATCGCAAAACTTGGTGCGATGCCGTTCGGACTTGTGAACGAACTTGCGGATCCGAAATATGCTACACATTCAAATGAGCTATTCGTTATTCTGCACCATCTCGATAAGTTTGGAGCACTCATATTCAAATTCATGTATCCGATATTTGCCGCGTTCGTCGCGTATTCACTGGCTGACCGCGTTGGTCTTGTAGCCGGATTTATCGGAGGGGCTTTTGCAGGCGGACTTCATTACACGTTCTGGGACAACCCGGATGGCATTCCGTCTGGATTTTTAGGAGCATTGATCCTCGGTCTTGCAGCAGGTTATATTGCTCGCTTCTTGAACCGTAAAATACAGTTAAACAAAAACTTAGCTGCGATGAAGCCGATGTTTATCATCCCAGCGATCTCAGTACTATCGATCTTTTTCTTAAACTTTTACATTGTAGATCCTGTGTTTGGCGGTCTGAACGTTGTATTACGCAACTGGATCGAGTCTGCACAAGGAACGGGTGACGTTGTTCTTGCATCAATCATCGCTTCTGCAACTGCTTTTGACTTAGGTGGACCGATCAACAAAGCAGCTGGTGCGATCGCGATCGGACTTGCAGCAGATGAAGTGTATCCGTTAACGGCCCGTGTTCTAGCGATCGTTATTCCACCGATCGGTCTTGGAGTTGCTGTTGTTATCGATAAATATATCGTCGGCCGCCGTGTATTCCCAGCAGACCTTCGTGTAGCAGGTAATACTTCATTGTTATTAGGATTTCTGGCAATCTCTGAAGGTGCGATTCCGTTCATGCTTCGTAACCCGTTGATCACGATTCCGATCAACATTATCGGTGCGATCCTCGGTGCAAGTACGGCTGTCTTGCTTGGAGCTGTTCAATGGCTTCCGCTTCCGGCAGTTTGGGGCTGGCCGCTCGTTGAGAACCTATGGGCTTACTTGCTCGGACTCGTTGTCGGTGCAGCATTCATCGCATTCTCCAACATCTTTATACGCTTTGCGATTTTAAAAAGAAAAGAGAGACAAGCTTAATAATATTCTTAGGTTTTGGAGCTCTAGAAGGAATAATCGGAGTAGATATTTAATTTCTGAAGCGAAACTAAGGGTGGTTTGAGCGAAGAGAGATACATTTTGAGCGAAAGATATGTTTCAATGAGCGAAAAAGAGGATGTTATGAGTGAAACAAAGACCAGTTTGAGCGAACGTGTAACAAATAAAAAAACATGTACCGTAAAATCCAAACTGTTCAGACAATAAGTCGATATGAGCTGAAAAAATAAGCATTCAAAAAAAGAAAAGGGGCGCATCTTGTTAAAAAGATGACCCCTCTTTCTATTAAACGTGAGCAACACGGGAGGGAAACAGCATGAAACAAAAACAAAAAAAGGTATACGTCGTACCGCATTCGCATTGGGATCGCGAGTGGTATTTTACTATAGAAGATTCAAACCTATTACTCGTAGAAAACATGGACCGATTGATGGATGTGATGGAGAAAGATCCAGAATATACGGGCTATGTATTTGATGCGCAGAGCTCGATCATCGATGAGTATTTAAAGATTCGTTCAGAAGAAAAAGAACGGTTGAGCCGTTTGATCGCGGATAAACGTATTTTCGTAGGACCTTGGTACACACAAGCAGATTCACTACTTGTGAACCGAGAGTCATTGATCCGCAACTTGATGTACGGAACGCGGATCGCTGAAAAGATGGGTCACTCCCTGAACGTTGGTTACCTGCCTGATATTTTTGGTCAGAACACATATCTTCCGTCTATGTTCAAAGAATTTGATATCGATTATAGCGTGTTGCAGCGTGGGATCTATACCGATCAGTTGAACGGTGATCTGAACTTCACATGGCAATCACCAGACGGCGAGAGCGTGAAGGCGAACAATATCTACTTCGGTTACGGTCCAGGAAAATTTTTATCAGATGATCCCCAGTACATGGAAGAACGATTGCTTCCTATATTAGAGAAAATAGCTGATCTGAACGCGAACACGGATAACTTGTTGTTGCCAGCTGGTGGTGACCAAGTGCTCGTTCGAGAGCATTTTCCTGTAACGGTAAAAAAGCTGAACGAAAAAGATGCGAAACATGAATATGTGCTCTCTGACTATGAAACGTTCATGAAAGATACGTGGGAAGAAGGAGATTTTAAGAACGTGATCGAGGGTGAGATGATCGCGACTCAAAAATCTCGTATTCACAATACGATTCGTTCTCAGCGTTATGACATCAAGAAACTTAATGATATTGCTGAAGAAAAGGTCATTTATGAGCTGGAACCTTTGGCAAGTCTTGCGAGTACGCTGGGCTTTAAATATCCGCAAAGATGGCTGGATGAGATGTGGAAGATGCTATTTGACGTTCACGCTCATGACAGCATCGGTGGGTGTAACTCTGATGACACGAATCAGGAGATCGTGAATCGTCTTACAAAGGTTATCCGAATCGCTGACGGCTGTTTGAATCTCTTAAAAAAACAGATTTCAGAAGCTGTGAGCCGTAAGCTTGGCAAAGATTCAATCTTTGTGATGTTCCATCTGCTTCCTAAAGCATTCGAAGGCTCGCAAAAAGTCGTTCTTTTTACGAAAGAAAAAGGATTTGGTGTTCGTGATCTAGACGGAAAGCCTGTTCTGTTCGACGTATTGAATCAAGAATATATTTCAGGCGGAAAGACGATTGTTGTTACGGCGGATGGTGAGAAAGAAGTTGAAGCGCCTGGTTATTACAGAAACGAAGTGCTTTTACGCGATGTGAAACTTCCGTCCATGGGCTATGAAACATTCCAAGTGGTGGAAGATGTAGAGACCGAGCATGTAGCTTCGAAAGTTGAAGACAACCGAGCGATCGAAAATGAGAGCTTCCGAATTTATGAGGAAGATGGCAGATTGCATTTAACGGTGAAGACACTGAACAAGACGATCTCGGATTTTGTGAAGTTTGAAAATGTTGCGGATGCGGGAGATTCGTATGACTTTTCTCCGCTTGCAGGAGACTCGCCGATCCATTCAAGAGAGATCGAATCTGTTTATGTAGAAGGAAGTAAAGCTGTCGAGTTCATGGAAGTTGTGCATCTGTTGCAGGTGTCAAAAGACTTGGAAGAACGAAAAGTTGGAGATGCAACAGGACACTTAGCCATTGTTACCCGATTTGAACTACGCGAGGGTGAAGACTTTATCCGAGTTACGCATGACATTGAAAATGAAGTAAAAGATCACCGCGTTCGCGTGTTGCTGCAAACTTCTGTTGAAGCACCAGATTACTCGTTCGGCGATCAAGGATTCAGTCTGATCCAACGCCCGACCGTTAATCCGTATATGGAAAACTGGAAAAAAGAGAAGTTCGCTGAAGCACCGGTGCCGATCTATCCGCTAGAAAATCTAGCAGGTGTAACGAACGGAGAATCAACTTCTGCTGTTATCACGAAAGGCATCAAAGAATATGAGTTGATCAAAGAAACGGGGCAACTCGCTTTAACATTGTTCCGAAGCGTTGGTTTGCTTGGTCGTGACAACTTAGCTTGGAGACCAGGCCGCGCGTCAGGTATCAACAACAAAGTCGTTCATACGCCGGATGCTCAAATGCAAACGAAAATGTCGTTTGAGTACGCGATAACGGTCACTATAGGTCATGATGTTAAACAGTTGTTTGATACGGTTGATGAGTATCGCGGACACAGTGTGAGTTATCAAAAGCAAGCGTTGAACACGTTTGAAGAAAGACTTGATCGTTTTGAGATTCCTTATCCAGTAGATATCTTGCCTGCGAGATTCAGCTTGTTTGAGACAGAAGGCGACTTGTTCCTAAGTACGATGAAAAAAGCGCATGACGATGAATCGGTCATCTTACGTTTGTTTAACCCAAGTGAGGCAGCACAGACAGTCGTATTAAGTAGCGAACATATCCAGTCTGTTGCACAAACGAAACTGAACGAAAAAAGTGTGATCGACGTGAAAGACGAAGTGACGGTTCGAGCAAAAGGATACGTCACATTAAAGCTTCGTATGAAGGAGAATGTGTAATGAGTTTTTCTGAAAAAGCTGAGAATCTGTTAAAAACAATCTATGGCGAAGATTTTTCGCCTGATTATAAAGATGAGATCGTAAAGCTTGTTGATGGGTGGAAAGAGAAAAAGTGGAGCGAGACAGCTCCACTTTCTGAAAAAAATGTGTATCTGATCACGTATGGCGACATCATTAAAGAAGAAGGAGAATCAACGTTAAAAACGCTGAACAAATTCATTAACGAATACGCGGCAGATGAGATTACGGATGTACATTTGTTACCGATGTTTCCTTATACGTCTGATGACGGTTTTTCGGTTGTTGACTATCGTGAGATCCACCCTGAACTGGGAGACTGGTCGGATATTGAACGTTTCTCAAGCGATTATCGTTTAATGTTTGATTTTGTGGCGAACCATATGTCGAAGTCGAGCAAGTGGTTTCAAGGCTATCTGAAGGGTGAGGCAGAATATGTGAACTATTTTACCCCGAAAGAAGAAGGTTTCGATGCTTCAAACGTTGTTCGTCCTCGTACCTCTCCTCTTTTTCATGAGTACGAAGGTGGTAAGACAGCGTGGACAACATTCTCTGAAGACCAGGTGGATGTGAACTTTAAGCATTTTCCTGCTTTGCTTGAGATGACGGATATTTTACTGAATTATGCGAACCGCGGTGGGACAAGCATTCGTCTAGACGCGATCGGTTTCATGTGGAAAGAATCGGGTACAACATGTATTCATCTTCCACAAACACATGCCATCATCCAGTTGTGGCGTGAGATTTTAGAAGAATTGCAATTAAACACGCTCTTAATCACTGAGACGAATGTTCCGCATAAAGAAAATATCAGCTATTTTGGTGACGGAAACAATGAAGCGCATATGGTGTACCAATTTTCACTGCCGCCACTCGTATTGCACACGTTAACCACTCATGATGCGAGTAAGCTGACCGGTTGGGCGAAGTCGATTGAAAAGGTGTCTGATTCGGCTACGTACTTTAACTTTTTAGCGAGTCATGACGGTATTGGCATGCGGCCAACAGAAGGAATCTTAACAGAAGAAGAACGTTCCTCATTGGCTAAGAAAGTGTTGAGTAACGGCGGTCGTGTTTCGTATAAAAGTAACCCGGACGGAACGGAATCCCCTTATGAGCTGAACATCAATTACATGGACGCGCTCATCAACAAAGACGAAGATACTAGTGAAGATATGCAAGTGCAAAAAATGCTTGCGGCACATTCCGTATTGTTCTCCGTAATGGGTGTTCCAGCTGTCTATTATCATTCACTGTTAGGGTCTCGGAACGATTATGAAGGATTGGAGTCGTCAGGAATCAACCGTCGGATCAATCGACAGAAGTTTCTATACGATGAACTCGTTTCGGAGTTGGAAACATCTACTCGTCGTCAAAAAGTGTTTACAGGATTGAAGCGTTTAATTCGTACGCGTCAGCAGGAAACGGCGTTCTCACCATTTGCTTCACAGTCGATTCTAGATCTTGGGAAGCAGGTATTCTCACTGATTCGCAGAAATGAAGAAACAGGTGAAACGGTGTTGTTTGTGATGAATGCATCGAACAAACTGATCGATGTGGACCTTCCTTTCGGTGGCGAGGACTTGTGGAGCGGCAATTCTGTTGAAGGAACCGTTGAACTCGTTCCATATCAGTTTATGTGGATTAAAAAATAAAGTAGGTGGACACGAATGAAGATTGTCATCGCTCCTGATTCATTCAAAGAAAGTATGACAGCAGCTCAGGTCTGTAGAGCAGTGGAAGCTGGTTTCAAAAAAACGTTTCCTCACGCAGATTATGTGCATGTGCCTGTTGGCGACGGTGGAGAAGGAACGGTTACATCGGTTGTTGATGCGACAGGCGGCGAGATGGTCGAAGTGGAGGCAACAGGTCCGCTCGGTGAAAAAGTAGATGCGTATTACGGCGTAACAGGTGATGGAAAGACGGCAGTGATCGAGATGGCTGCCGCTTCCGGACTTCATCTTGTTCCGAGAGAGATGCGGAATCCTTGTGTGACAACAACACACGGAACAGGTGAACTGATTTTAGACGCTCTGAATCGAGGAGTGGAGCGGATCGTGCTCGGTCTTGGTGGATCTGCAACAAACGACGGCGGTGCTGGCATGGCGTCTGCACTCGGTGTAAAGTTTTTGAATGTGAACGGTGAGGAATTGCCTGCTGGTGGTGAAGCGCTTCGTGAACTTTTGACCATTGATGTGTCTGGGCTGGATGCTAGACTGCAGTCGGTGAAAGTGGATGTTGCGTGTGATGTAACAAATCCGTTAACGGGACCGGACGGGGCATCGGCAGTTTTTGGACCGCAAAAAGGTGCGACGCCTGAGATGGTAGGTATTTTAGATGAAAGTTTAAAACGATACGCTGAAGTGGTGGAGCGAAATCTTGGTGTCGCAGTAGATGAGTTGCCAGGCGCTGGCGCTGCTGGCGGCCTTGGTGCTGGAGTTGTGGCATTTTTAGATGGAAACCTGCAGAGCGGAATTGATCTTGTGCTTGATGTAATCCATTTTGAAGATGCGGTTCAGGACGCGGATCTCGTGATTGTTGGAGAGGGCCGAATCGATTCTCAAACAATTCATGGGAAAGCACCAGTTGGTGTAGCGAAACGAGCGAAGGCTGTTGTGGACGGTGTACCCGTTGTTGCCATTGCAGGCAGCATCGGTCCTGATTATGAGGCGGTGTACGATCACGGAATTGATGCTGTTTTTAGCGTAATGAACGGTGTGGTGACGTTAGAGGAAGCGTTGCTGCATGGAGCTCAAAATGTGGAAAAAACAGCGGAAAATATTGCGCGTTTGATTCATTTGAAAATAAATTAGCCCCTTGCTCTCAAGGGGCTTTCCGTTTTTTAGGATTTAAGAGTTTTGAAGGTCTAATTGTACAATCGAGGACTTTTTCTGAAGTGATTTACACGACATGAAGTTAATGCTTTTGTTTTTGCATCACTTTTAATAACCCAATCACATCATCATTTTGGCTAACTTCGATCCGACTGACAGTGGCTTTAACATCTTTTACATCTGTTTCTAATGTATCCAGTCTAGTTACAATTTGTTGTTGGCCAGTTTCTAAGTTTGTCACCTTATTGTCGAGGTTACTCATCTTATTATCCAAGTTGCTCACCTTATTATCTAGTTCAGAAACCTTATTATCGATGCTGAGTAATTTTACTAGAATTTCATTCAGTACTTTTTCCAAATTTCTCACCTCCTTCATTAGTCTTCCTAAACATTTTACAATATATAAAACTTATCGTACAGTTGGTGTAAATTAAACAACTGATTAAAAAGTAGGAGGTCTTTTCATGAGTATTATTGACATTAACTGCGATATGGGCGAGAGTTTTGGCGCGTACAAACTTGGAACAGACGAAGAGATTTTAAAATACATAACGTCAGCAAACATCGCATGCGGTTTTCATGCAGGAGATCCTGCTACGATGAGGAAAACGGTAAAATTAGCATTAGAGCATGAAGTTGGCATCGGCGTTCACCCAGGATTGCCTGATCTAGCAGGATTCGGCCGTCGAAACATCGACATCTCTGCTCAAGAAGCGTATGAGATGGTTGTTTATCAGATCGGCTCATTGTGGGGATTCGTACAGGCTGAAGGCGGAACGATTCAACACGTGAAACCGCATGGTGCGCTTTATAACATGGCAGCGGTGAATCGTGAACTGTCTGAAGCGATTGCCGAAGCGGTTTATAAAGTGAACCCTGAGCTTATTTTATTTGGACTTGCAGGCAGTGAACTTGTTCAAGCAGGTGAAAAGATCGGCTTGCGCACAGCATCTGAGGTTTTCGCTGATCGTACGTATCAGCAAGATCGCACGCTTACTTCACGCAAGCTGCCACATGCGGTAATTACGGATGATGATGCGGCTGTCGCACAAGTGATTCGTATGGCAAAAGAGGGAAAAGTGATGACGCAGCAAGATGTTGACGTTGATATTAAAGCAGATACGGTTTGCATCCACGGAGATGGTGCGCATGCGTTAAGTTTTGCGAAGAAAATCAGACAAACGTTAGAGGATTCAGGGATTTCTGTTCGTAAAATCGGAGAAAGTCTATAAAATAAGTTGTAACCGCCGGTTCGAGATGTGCTTATGTAGCGTATCTTGAACCTTTTTTTATACGGTGTGCGAAGTGTGGTTAGAAATGTGCGTAACATGTGTTGTTTTGAGCGTAAGTGATGTCGAAAAGAGTGAAGTCGTTCATTAAATGTGCGTATTCAACCAAAAAGTGTGCGAACGTGTAACAAATATAAAAACACGTACCGTAAACTCTACGCACATGTCATAATAAAACCTGGAAATGTCTATATAGAAAGGAAACAAACCTATGATCTGGATTCTCTACCTCATACTATTCATCCTATCATTCACACTCTCAGTACTTGGTGCACAAACGTGGATGTTCGTCACGCTGTTGATATTATTTGTAGCAAGTTCATCTTTAGCACTTTTCTATCCGTTACTATGGCAAAAAGATGCAGAAAAAGTAAAGAGGTACTTACTTAAATCAAAACAGTCGTACCATCGCTTTTTATATGCCTTCTTATATGAAGAGGAAAGTGAAGCTGAAATGAGACTCACGAAAATCAAACAGACTCAGGCAAGGAAATACGCCGAGATCATGCTATTCACACAACAAGAAAGATGGGAAGATGTGAAGGGGCTTCTACAAACCATGAAAAAAAGTAATCTGACTCATTATTATGCCGCGATCGTCGCGATGGAAGAAGGCAGACAAAAAGATTATGAGCAACATAAAAACCAGCTAAAAGACCCTCATTATGTGACGTGGTTAACAGTGGAAGAACTGCGGCGAAACGGCAACAAAAGCGAAGCCCTCTCTATCCTTGAAGAGCAAATCAATACATTAGGGGGACTGAAACTACTATCCGCCCTTCATTACAAAGACAAACTGCAACACAAAAACTAAACGATTAAAACTAGATCTCAGTAAAAAAGAATTAGTTTTTTCTGTTTCCAACACATTCCACGGTCTTCATTACTACCTTTATCTCACAATTAACAGTATAATTAGGCATAAAAACATTTTTTATAAAAAGGCAGGAATATAGGGGATGAATAATTTTAGATTCGGTATTCGCCAGAAAATCATTACTGGCTACATTGTCATCATTGTCTGTTTAATTGCTGCTATTCTTGCGGTGACCAATCAGCTGGATAACATGAAGAGTGAGAGAAACTTTGTCATTCAGCATGATATCGCGGTCAGGGATCTTACGAGTCAGATTGAAAAAGATTTGCTAACGATGGAAACGACCAAAAGGGGTTATCTGATCTCAGGAGATGAGAGCTATCTTCAGCTTTATGATGAAGCTCGTTCAAAATGGACGAAGGACTTCAACACACTGAACGAACTTCTATCTGATAATCCGAATCAGCAAAAAAACGCTGCAACGATTAACGAAAACATTAAAGAATGGATCACAGTTGCGGGAGACCCGCCTATTAAAATGAAGCAGCAGAACGATACGGAGGGTATCACTGAATTTCTTAGACTAGATCCAGGGAAAGAAAAGACAGAGCAAGTGCTTCAGCAATTCGAGTCTTTTAGAACGAAAGAAAAGGCACTTACAGAACAACGAGCAGATAATCTGAACGACCAGAATCGATACTTAGAGATCGGTCTTTTTAGTTTGCTCGCATTCGTTATTATCGCATCCATTACGCTTGCCTGGATTATTTCCGGTTCGATCATTAAGACGATTACAGCAGTAGTCGAGACAATTCGTGCCATGACAACAGGCGGAAACTTAAGCAGCCGTATTCATGTAAAATCTAACGATGAGATCCGAGACTTAGGAGAAGCGACGAACGAACTGTTGAACTCTTTTGAAGAACGCGACTGGCTGCAGCGAAGTGTAACGGATGTTGTGAGCAAGAACCAAGGCGTTTCATCGCTTGAAACGTTAGCGGAGATTTTCCTTTCGGCAACCGCACAGATCACGGAATCGTCTTACGGTGCTTTTTATATTAAAGAGGGCAAAGACGAGAATGTTCGTTTTGTTAAAAAAGGAGCATTCGCGGACACTGATGCAGATGTAGGACGAGCTAGCTTTAAGTTAGGACAAGGTCTCATCGGCCAATGTGCATTGGAAAAACGAGTTCAAGTGATCGAGAAGATCGATGGAAACTATACGCTCATTTCTTCTGGTCTAGGTGAAACAAAACCAAACAGCATCTTGATCGCGCCGATCGTACATGAAGATGAAATTGTGGCAGTAATTGAGCTTGCGAGCCTAACGATTTACAGCAAGCAGCACATTGCATTTATTGAAAAAGTGCTAGAAACATTCGGACTCACGATCAACCGAGTGATCGATCGAATGGAGATTGCAAGACTTCTATCTGAATCACAAGCGATGACTGAAGAATTACAGGCGCAATCTGAAGAGCTTCAAACGCAATCTGAAGAATTGCAGATGCAATCGGAAGAACTGCAGATGATCAACGAGCAACTGGAGTCTCGTTCACAAGATGCTGAGGAAAAATCGAAGGCACTTGAGATCGCGAAGAAGGATCTAGAAGATAAGGCGAAGCAGTTAGAAACAGGATCTAAATATAAATCAGAGTTTTTGGCGAATATGTCTCATGAACTGAGAACGCCGCTTAACAGTATCTTGATCCTTTCTGAGATGCTTGCTGAAAATGGCAACCAAACACTTACGAACGAAGAATTAGAATTTGCAAGAGTCATTCATTCATCCGGACAAGACCTTCTGAACCTGATAAACGATATTTTAGATCTTTCGAAGGTAGAAGCAGGGAAACTGGAGATCATGCTTAGTGAGGTGAACCTCAGTGAGTTCCCATCTAACCTGGAAAGAAACTTTACTCATATCGCGGATCAAAAGAATCTTAATTTCACGATCAATATGGCTCCTGACGTACCACCACTTTTACAAACAGACGAAAAACGTTTTCAGCAGATCATTAAAAACCTGCTGTCCAACGCGTTTAAGTTTACGGAAAAAGGATCTGTATCTGTTAGCGTGAAAAAGGTTCAGACAGATGTATTCTACAATGGTGTTGATTATTGGTTAGAAGTGGCGATTAAAGATACGGGAATCGGCATACCGAAAGAGAAGCACGAACTCATTTTCCAAGCTTTCCAGCAAGGTGATGGTGCAACGATTCGTAAATTTGGCGGAACAGGCCTTGGGTTATCAATTAGCAGTGAGTTTGCGAAGCTTTTAGGTGGAAGATTGCAGCTGCAAAGTGAAGAAGGAAAAGGAAGTACCTTTAAACTTCTGATTCCAAGCATCTCGGATGAAAATGTTTCTGTTCAAACGTTCCTTGGCGCATCAGCTGAAGTGGCAACTGCACTTGAGCAGTCCAGCAACCCTGTAGCTGACATTGAGCCGCCGATAACAGCTAAAATCGTACCGGCAGAGCCTGAGGTAGAACAACCACCGATCTCTGTTGATGAAGAGAACGTATTCTACGGTAAAACGGTATTGATCACAGATGATGATAATCGAAATATTTTTGCGCTAAAAACAGCTCTTGAACAAAAAGGAATGAACATTCTGATCGCCAATAACGGTATGGAGTGTCTAGACGTTCTTGATGCGAACAAGAATATAGACCTGATCTTGATGGATATTATGATGCCAGAGATGGATGGCTATGAAACGATGCAGCGCATTCGAGGAACCGGTGAACACAAGGACCTGCCAATCATTGCGTTAACGGCAAAAGCGATGAAGAACGACCGTGAAAAGTGTCTTGAAGCAGGGGCTTCTGATTATATCAGCAAGCCGTTGAAGCTCGAACAGCTCTTTTCTGTGATGCACGTTTGGATGACAAAGTGAGGATCGACCACTGATGAAGGATTTTTTATGGAACAACGATGACAACCAGGAAAATAGCATAACGGAAACACTCGAGATGGATCTGTTGTTAGAAGGATTGTACCGCATATCTGGATTTGATTTTCGCCAGTATATGCGGTCGTCCATCCATAGACGTGTACACAATCGCATGCAGCTTGAACAGATTCGAACGATCACTGGAGTGCTGGAAAAAGTTCTGCACGAACCAGCTTTTATGACGACGCTGCTCAATGACTTTTCGATCAACGTAACGGAGATGTTTCGTAACCCGGAGTTTTTCCGTTCATTTCGTAAAAAGGTGATTCCCGAGTTGAGAGATCTACCGGAGATTCGCATTTGGCACGCAGGATGTGCCACGGGTGAAGAAGTATATTCGATGGCTATTTTGATGGAAGAAGAAGGCTTAAGTCATAAGACGAAATTTTATGCGACAGACATGAACGAACCCGTGCTGAACAAAGCGCGTTCAGGCATTCTGCCGCTGAGCAAGATGAGGACGTACACGAAGAACTATATGGCGGCTGGGGGGACTCAAGCATTTTCTGAGTACTATACGACAGACGGTCACTTTGCTTATTTAAAGCCCTCGTTGTTAAAACGAATCAGCTTTCTGCAGCATAACCTTGTGACGGATCATTCGTTCAATGAATTTCACGTGATTCTTTGCCGAAATGTTTTGATCTACTTTACAGCTGCTCTGCAAAATCAAGTGCATGAGCTGTTTTACGATAGCCTCAGCCCGAATGGTTTCCTTGGCCTTGGTGATAAAGAATCCATTCAATTTGCTGACTGTGCACAAAAGTATGCAGACTTTGCGGAACAGGTGAAAATCTATCAAAAAAAATAAAAGCAGGATGAAGGGGTGAACTGCACCCTGTCAAGTAGACAGTGAAAATAATAAAAACCAGCTAAGCGGCTTCAGCTCTATATTCTTTAGGGC
>NZ_JACSQM010000004.1 GCF_014836645.1 Fictibacillus norfolkensis | reverse complement strand
CATTTTTATTAGTCTACATAAAAATACCCCTATAGGGCAGACCTTTTTCAAGTGTCTACTCTATAGGGTACAGTCTAAAAATCTGGTTAACCTTATAATACGAATTCACCCGAAATGAAGTTTAGTAGTTTTCTTTTATGTCGTCATCTTCGAGTTGGGCATTGCGCATTTTTGAAAGCCCAAACCAAACTCCGCAGATAGCTAGTCCTACTATGGAAATCCATAAAGCCATTCGATAACCATATCCATCGGCTATTCCCCCGCCTAGTGGTGCCCCGATTACGATCATACTTCGATTAATTGATCGCATAGTGGCATTCATACGCCCTTGCAAACGCGATGGAGTCACTGATTGACGGTATCCCATTTCTAGTGGGCCTTCCAATCCCATGGCAAAACCGTAAAGGAATTGACCAATCACAACCATTATAAGTGCATTTGTCTGCAGATTATCTTGGATTGCTGGTGGTGCTAGGACAATCAGGATTATTGCAGGAATGTACAGAACTCGTGAAAAAGTCATGACTCCTCCAATGCCCCATCGCTGGCCTGCCCGAGTGGAGAGCGATGTTCCAAGTACAGCACCAATACCTGCGGCAGAGAATACAAACCCTAGGATTGAAGCCGTGAACCCGAGTTCGGTTATAGCGAAGGTCACTATCACTGTAATACTCATGCTATGGAAGAGGAACCAAACGTGAGTATTCAAAGCTAGTGTGCGAAGGTATTGGTGTCGGTACACCCATCGCAAACCTTCTTTAATTTGTACACCGATTGGGTCGGCTGATGCCCTCTCTATGGGGTGATATTTTATTGAAGCCATCACAATTCCCGAGAGTAAATAAGACACTCCATCAACTAGGGTGGCGAAAGGAGCGCCAATCCATCCAATTAGTCCACCTGCGATTGCTGGACCGCTCGTTTCGGCGACGGCAGCACTTTGTTGTAAACGTGCATTTGCCTGTGTCAACAAGCGTCTCGGAACTATTTGCGGCACAAAGGACTGGTAGACAGCATCATTGAATAGTGACATGCAACCAAATATAACCATGATGACAATAATCCATCCGATGTTGATTACACCAAATACTGCCGTTATGCAGATTACTATGAGCAGAATACCTCTGCCTAAATCTGTCATTACCAATACAGACTTACGGTGAGTGCGATCAATAATAACACCCGCTACCAATCCAAGCAGCACATATGGTAGCCACCTAGAAGCACTAATCCAACCAACATCGGTAGCACTTCCGTGCAGATTAACCACCACCAATACTTGAAGAGCAAGAGTGGTAATAAAGGTGCCAAAATCCGATGTTGTTGAGGCTATCCAAAAACGAACAAAATCTTTATGATGTTTAAGTTGCATCGGCTCATTTTCCTTTCAATAAAACTTATAAATTTTCCATTAATAAATAAAAAATTGGTTATGCACGTGAAACAATGTAAAATGTCATTATAAAAATAGTTTGCAGATAATGGAGTTCATCTGTAAAAAAAAAATTCATATCACCTTAAAATGTTTTTTAAAACTGTCGATAACAATCAATTATATTAAATTCTTGGTTCTTTCTAACTAGTTGTAATGCCAGGTTGTCTACGAATTTCAGAACAATTTAGTCAGTTCGGAGATATTCAATTGCATGATAAAAAAAGCAACTATGCACAATACAACAGCAGGCACAGCTTTGCTAAATGGATCTTTTACCCTTATATGAGCTGCAGCTGCACCTATCATAATAATTCCAAGCCAGATACCGCTTAATGATGCAAGACCCGGATACCAAATACCTATAATCAATCCTATTACACCAACTAGTTGCGCTAATCCTGTTACTACCCGGAACTCTTTTTTAAATTTAAGATGCTCAAAAGATTCGATTTGCATTTTAGTTCCTAATATCTTTCCGAAACCAGTCATTAAAAAAATAAAACTTAATAATAATTGAAGTACAATTGATAATGTCATAATTTCCACTCCTTATTTTAATGTGAATAATAGCAATTTAATCGAGACCAGACCAACACAATATAGAATATTTGGATAAAACAGGTACTCACTAAACTGTTACAAAAAACAGATTTTGTTTGTATACTCATGAGTATCTACAACTAAATCTCCCCTACACTCTCCGCAGTTTTAATGGAAAGGTATATACTAAGTGCTCCTAATATGCATAGTACTGCTATGACAAACTCCGGTTTAAAATTTGTGAATGATGAGAAATTTGGTAATTGCATAGTTACTATAGAGCAAACAATGGTTGGTACTGTTTCTCTTTTCCAAATGGCAAAGAAAAAGAGCGGAATGAAACCAATCAGAGGAACAATAAGCGAACCGATAATCATACTACTAAAATAGGTGGAAATATCCGAATCAGTTGGCTGACCGTTAATAATAGGAAAAACCTGATCCAATAAATACGTTGTCAAACCTGTTAATATAAAGGAAATCATCGTAGCAAGAAAGACAAAAAGTGAGATAAACAGCACTTTCGCCATAAACAACTTCTTTCGGCTAATTGGGTATCTGAAAGAAAGAGAGATTGTTTTATTTTTATATTCTTCTATGAAAACCTGATTGATAAGGGATCCTCCAAACAAGATAAATCCCAATTGTATAAAAAAATTAAGTTCAATTGCTGAAGCATAGCTTTGGCCAAAAGCAGGCATTATCATTTTAATAAAAAACATAGGCATAAACATAAGTATCAGCCAGTAAATGATTACTTCACCAATAACAGAATGACGTTTTAATTTTTTCCATTCTAAAAACATTAATTTAAACAATTGTTCCACCCCTATTAATTTGCTCATAAAAATAGTCTTCCAAGGAGCTCGTATGTTTTTGGATTTCTTCAATGCCAATTTCATGAATGATTAAAAATTTGGAAATATCGCTTTGAGAATGAGTCAGATCATATATCCGAATTCTATTCCCTTGAATGATTTTCATATTCGAAATATGAAGTTCATTTTCAAGTAAATAAAGAGTTTTTTGCACATCTGTTGTCAATAGTTCGATGTAATCTGTTCGTTGCTTTCGAATATCTTCTAATGTAACTTCATTTAACAACTTTCCATTATCAATGACACCGATCCTGTCTACAACCTGTTCCATTTCTTTTAAAATATGGCTAGATAGAATAAAGGTTATTCCGTATTCCTTATTAAGCATTAAGATTAAATCCCTGGTATCTTTTATCCCAATAGGATCTAGACCATTTGTAGGCTCATCTAAAATAATCAGTTCAGGCTTTGTAATAATAGCTCTAGCTATCCCAAGTCGCTGCTTCATCCCAAGGGAAAATTCCTTCACATATTTATCCTCAATCCCTTTTAAATGAACCATATCCAATGCTTGTTTTATTCCTTTATCATCATAATATCCTAAATATTCACAATGGAGCTTCAAATTTTCTATTGCAGTTAAATGCTCAAAAAAAATTGGGTATTCAATAATACTTCCGACTCTCTTTAAAATAAACTTTGAACGGTCCGTAAATCTCTGGCCAAATAATTCTATCTCTCCACTTGTTGGCTTTGTTATTCCAGTGAGCATTTTCATAATAGTTGTTTTACCTGCACCATTTTGACCGAGAAGACCGTAAATTTCTCCTTTATGAATATGAAGATTGATATTTGTTACCAGCTGTTTTCCTTTAATATTTTTTGTAAGCCCGGTAGTTTTCACAATATTATTCAATCTGATATCTCCTTTCCTCCATCTACTTTCATCATAAGCATCAAAAATATCTTTTTTCTTTCCCAATCCTTACAAATTTCTTACGTGTTTTGTTAGTAGCAAAAAAGAGGCTGTTCTAACTGAACACCTCTTGCGAATAAGTATTTAATATGTAATTCGTTGGAAAATACACGTAAAGACCGTTTTTTCATAAGGTTTGCTACTTAAATGGATGGAACCTTTCATTGTTTCTATTAAATGTTTTGTAATGCTTAATCCGAGCCCACTTCCTTGAAACTCTGGATTTCTCGCATCATCCAGAGTATATAACCGTTCAAACACCTGATCTTGATCCACCTTAACGATTCCTTTCCCTTTATCCCAAATTTCAATTGCAATGGAATCCCCATTTTCCCGAACATCTAGACCAAACACTCCTCCATCACCTCCATAACGGATAGCATTTGAGATAAGATTGCTTAGGATTCGATTTAGTGCCTCCTCATTACCAAGAATGTAATAATATTGTTCCGGAATGTTCACTTCCACCTGAAGATTTTCAGATTGCAACAAATCATAAAATTCCAACACATTTTTCCTGCAAATTTCGTTAATAGAAATCCTGCTTAAAGGGTAAGAATAATCCCCAGAATCAAGTTTAACAAGATCAAAAAATTGATTGAGCAGTGCTATTACACTTAGCGTTTTCTGATGAAGACGGGAAGTAACCTGGTACCGTTCTTCCACACTCATACTTTTGTCTAAATTTAATTTTTCAACATAGCCTAAAATTACGGTTAATGGGGTTTTCAAATCGTGAGACATGTTAGACAGCAGTTTTCTTAAGCTATCTTTAGTTTTTACATAGTCTGC
This sequence comes from Fictibacillus norfolkensis, assembly GCF_014836645.1. Classification (GTDB taxonomy): domain Bacteria; phylum Bacillota; class Bacilli; order Bacillales; family Fictibacillaceae; genus Fictibacillus; species Fictibacillus norfolkensis. Next base: position 370,530 of record NZ_JACSQM010000004.1, on the reverse strand, counting down.
AATTACTTGTTGATTGTAATCTAAAAGACGGTTAATTTGAATGAGGAATAGTTTAATGGTTTTCTGATCTGTTTGTATTAACACTTTTTCAGTAGTCTCCTGTTCAATAATATCGGAAAGTTTATTCCGTATTTCGATCAGGTCCCTATTCATTTTTCTCCTGAAATAAGATTGCGTAGCAATAATCATAAGTGAAACTACTATAATTGAACTCAATAAAACAGTCATATGTTATTCACCTAATTTATATCCGATGCCCCATACCGTTCGAATGTATTGTGGGTTGGATGGATCCACTTCTATTTTCCCCCGAAGTCTTCTAATATGGACGTTAATTACATTTTCATTTCCATAATAGTCATCTTCCCAAATGAAATGATAAATTTGCTCCTTTGTAAACACCCTGCTCTGATTAGTCATAAATAGTTTTAAAATATGAAATTCCTTTGATGTAAGCTGCACAGTTTTCCCCTTAACTATTGCCGAAAAGGTGTTTAAGTCAAGAGAAAGCTCCATAAAATGAAGGATAGTTGAAGTAGATACATTCTCTGAAGAACGATATTGTGTTGCTCTTCGAATTGCGGCATGCACCCTGGCGGTCAGTTCAAGCATAGAAAAAGGCTTGCTGATATAATCGTCTGCACCAAATCCAAGACCTAAAGCTTTATCTATATCACTCCCTTTTGCTGAAATGATCAAGACAGGAATTAAACTTGTTGTTCTTACCTGCTTTAGAAAATCAATCCCACTTAGCTTAGGGAGCATTAGATCAAGTAAGATTAAATCCACCTCATTTTTCTGAAGTAGAGCCAATGCCTTCTCTCCATTAAATACAGTAAGTACCGTAAAATTCTCCTGTTCCAAGTGATTTTTAACCAATTCACTAATATCTCTATCATCCTCAACAAGCAGAACAGTCCTTTGCATATTTTCACTTCCATTCTTTTGTAAGGTAAATGTCTGACTGAAACGGAGTGAAAGGAATTAAGGAGTTGACAGGTTCACTACATCCCAAACCTTCTTGGCATTGAACAAACAACCGTTCGTTCCTGCCTACCGTTTTCAAGACCTAAGTCGTAAAAAGTCATAAAAAAAAAGAAGTGAAAAATATTAGTCATCTATAATATGTTTCACTCCTTTTACTTTTTGTTCTACAATCTCGCCCTATTATGGAATTAACTGATTTTCAGAAATAGAAAAGCATAACTCTATTTCTGTATATTTAATATAAGTAAGGATTATCGGCAGTTAGTAAAAAGCTATTTTTTTCTATTCGTTGCATACAAATAAACAACATAATCAGTCATAACCCCAGGATACCCTAATTGCCGCAACATAGCTGTTATATTCCCACGATGATAGGTTCCATGGTTGACAACATGCTGTACCAATTCGAAAAGATTGGTTTCCAACCGATCAAAGTGAGGATGTTCTGGAAAAATTGCTTGATTAAGATTCCCTTTGCGATCAAAAAATTCCTCAAATTGCTCAGATAAGTTAAAAAACATCGTTTCCGTCTCTTCAACACTTTTTCCTTTTGTTTTCTCTCGTAGTTGTGATCTCATTTCTGCTTTATCAAAACTATTGCTTGACATGACATTCAACCATATAGTATCGGCAGTGTAAATATGCACAAATACTTCTGAAATGGAAGAGAAAACACTTTGAATCTCCCTGCGATAAATGTCCTGTGGCAGTTCTTTTAAGTGCTCAAAAACTCTTTGATTTGCCCAAACGTGATAATCATACAATTGTAATGCATGAGGCTTCAATTGAATTCCCTCCCAATTCTAAAATTTGTAACCTATAAGGGGTATTCTTCATTGTTTTTAAAACACCTTTAAAAGGATTAGCGTGCCATAATGTTTTCACATCATGGCACGCCTTTAAACTTTATTATCACAAAACACTTGAGCGCTTATCCTTGTTCAATTGTCAGCCTATTTCACACAACGTTTTTTATGGGAATTTTTACCTATATTTTATTCCGTTTTTTACTGGTATAATATGGTTGATTTTTGTTAATGAGAGGGGAGAAAAAGATGGATCAACTTGTATTTAAACAATTTGAGATGACAAGAGAATACTTCATTAATATTGTAGAGTCCGTTTCTAAGGAACAAACTGATGTACAGCCAGATGGTTTTAATAACACAATTCATTGGCATACAGGTCACGTTTTGACAATTACTGAACAAACTATGTTTGGTTTCCCTCATGTAACAACTCACCTTCCCACGAATTATATGGAATTGTTTGGAAATGGCACAAAACCAGCTGATTGGACAGGAAATATACCTGCTATGGATCAGCTTATTTTACAGTTGAAAGATCAATTATCTCGTTTAAAGCAAATTCCAACTGAACAGCTAAATCAAGATTTGGATATACCATTCTTGGGGTGTAAGACTGTTGCAGAACTTGCAGGTTTAACATTAATGCATGAAGCTGCTCATATGGGGCAAATTCAGTCAATGAAGCGTATGATTGAACATGTAAGTATTAAAAACTGAATTTAATAAAGTGTTACATCTAGAAAAAAACCAGTCTATAAAACTGGTTTTTTCTTATGTATATTTTTTACATTCTTAGTTAACATAATTGATTGTTATCATCTTCGATTGAAGATCCTTTGTAGCTGCTTGTTAAATGATTATAGATAACTCTCAAATGTAGAAAGACTCATCTAACTAACGGCGGGCACGAATGAGCTTTATCATTGCTACTATAAATACAGTACCTGTAATCACCCAAGTAAGAAGAAAAGCAAGACCAAGACCAATATTTGCTCCAATATATTCGTTCTTGTAATCATCATAAAGTGTATAAGTAAGTGGCAAAGCAGAAATAAGCAAGCCGATCATCAGAAATGCACTTTTCTTCTTATTTTTGTGTTTTCTAGTAAGATACAAAAGGATAAAAGAAAGAACGAGCATCACAAAAGTAATAATAGTTTTCATTGTATCCATTTGCCGCCTCTTACCTCCTTATGTTTAATTAATCATTTCTTCACAAACTGATTATTAGCAAACTCAAACCCAATCGTTAAATCATCCTTTAGAACAAGCATCGCACTGAACTTTTTCTTTTCTTTCGCTTTTGGCTTAAAGCCTTTTATGAGACTTGTTTTCCCTTTCGTACATAAATCCTTCACCTGTTTTTCCGTAATCGTCTTACCGAGTAATTTCCCTGGAAAAGTTTGTTTGCAGCCATTAGCATGTTCCGAACATCGATAATAAGAACGACTTACGCTGATCTTTCCTTTTTTACACCGTGGACAAGTAGCAATCGGTTTCTGGCTCACATCCTTAACTCCATCAATGCTCTGCTGGATAGGTGCAGCATTCAATTGTCCAGGTACTTCTTCAATCAATTTATTGAGAAACTTTGCGATACTACCTAAAAATGCTTGAGGAGTCCCATTTCCGTTTCCGATTTTCTTTAAATAGGTTTCCCATTTAGCGGTCATGGATGGACTGGAAAGCAGATTGCCTTCTATGGACTGACATAGAATTTTTCCTTTTTCAGTAATATGGACAATGTTCTTTTTCACTTCAATGTATTGATGCTTTTTAATGGTTTCAATGATTCCACTTCGTGTTGCTTCAGTACCTAAGCCTTCTACTTCTTTCAATATTTCCATTTCTTCTTCATTCTCGACGGACTTACCACACGTTTTCATCATCGAAATGAGTTGACCTTCTGTATAAGGTTTTGGAGGGGTGGTCATTCCTTCTTTCATTTTGACAATACTTTTCACTTCCTCCCCTTTATCAAGTTTAGGAAGGGCTTGTGTTGCGTTTTCATCTTTCTTAGCAGTTGGGTTTTCTTTTTCCTTTGATCCATAGTTAAACAGTTCTTTCCATCCTTTGCTGATCTCTGTTTTTCCTACTGATTCAAAGTCTAAACCGTTCACATCCGTTGTTACTTTTATCTCTTCGTACACATAGTCATGATGAAACATAGCAAGTGTCGTATTCAAGACTTCAAAGTAAATGTTCTTTTCTTCTATCGATAATCCTTGAATTTTTGCTTGTGTTGGAACATTTTTTGTTGGGATGATCGCATAGTGTTCTTGAACCTTTGATCCGTCTACATATCTTTTACTAGGCCGTTTAGAAGCTGCAGCAAAACGATTCTCTATAAGACCTTGATACGAATCAAGGTTCGCCGATAGATACGCAAACTCATTTTCGGTAATGTATTGAGTGTCTGTCCTTGGATACGATAAGATTTTCTTATCGTACAATTTCTGAACCGTATCCAAAACCTTCTTCGGACTGTATTTCCATCTTCTGTTCGCTGTTGCCTGCAACGTCGAGAGCGAGTGTAACTTAGGTGATTTGATTCGCATTTCCTTTTTCGAAACGGCTTTAATGATGCCCGTATCTTTTCCAGTAATGTTGTGCTTGTCTAGAAGCTGTAGAACTTCTTCTTGTTTCTCACTTTTTATTTTTGCTTTTCCTTTATACTTTCCGTTTGCGGCCGTAAAGTTCCCTTCAATTTCATAAAAAGGTTTAGCCACAAAATTCTCGATCTCGAGGTGCCTTTGATAGATCAAGTATGTTGTTGGCGACTGCACCCTGCCAATGCTCAAGCTATCCGTAAGTCCCTTTTGCTGTAACAGTAACGTATAAAGGCGACTTCCGTTCATTCCAACGAGCCAATCAGAGATTTGACGTGTTTTGGCTTCAGCATAAAGCAATAGATCTTTCTCGTTATCATGAAGATTAGAAAATCCTTTACGAACCTCATCGACTTCTAGAGAGTTTATCCACAGTCGTTTAATGGTTTTGCCTCTCACACCTGTCATATGGTAGATCGAATAAAAGATGTTTGAACCTTCACGATCCACATCACATCCGTTAATGATGATGTCCGCTTCTTTAAATAAGCGTTTTACCGCATTAAACTGTTCATACTTACCCGTTGCGACCTTGAATTCATAACGTTCAGGTAAGATCGGTAAAGAAGACAAACGCCATGTTCCCCACTCAGACTTATATTCTTTTGGTTGCTTCAGCTCGACCAAATGACCGATGCCCCATGTTATCACTGCGCCATTTGGAAATATGCTGCATGAGTTTAATTCAATGAATGTTTTATCTTTCTTTTTTATAGAAAAGGCATCTGAATAAGCCTTAGCTTGTGATGGTTTTTCTGCTAAAATGACGATTTTACTCATAAGACTTCACCTATTTACTGATAAATTTTACTACTAGAACAAAGAAAATAAGGGGAGCGATACACCACCCTTACTTTAGTTTCCTATTATGCGAGCTATCTATGCACGCATTTATTCGTTCAATCCATGGATGTCCGTTAGGGTACTGAATGGTCAATGAATCTCTTAACCATTCTCTACTTACATCATCCAACGTTGGCAAGACATTCTCTAAATCCAGATTATCTTTTTCCCTAATCCACGAACTTCCACCCTTATATAAAAGCTGAATTTCAGGTCTTATGTACGAAACTCCCTCAGAAGTTGTCAATTCAAAATCCGTTAGCTTTCTTCTTATTGTACCATTTCGTTTGTAAATCCAATAATCATCCTCACAATCTATGATCATAACTTGAAAAGCCCAACTAGACTTTCCCTTTTTCTTAAACCATAAATTATCAAAATGAGTTTCTAGCTTTTCGTTCTTGTTCCACGGCGTTAATTTTCCTTTGAATGCTTTATACCCTTCCCAGTCACTGAATAAATATTTCTGTAAAAGTAGGTGTTGAGATCTCAAAATGACAACATCGATATCATCATGTTCTCGGGTTATTCTATCTAGATACAAATCCAATGCCCAGCCACCAGCAATCCACCATTGGATAGGCATCGGGCTGAATATTCCTTGTACTTCATCAACCGAGAGTGGTTGCCAGATTTCTTTGATTTCGCTCATTATTACCTCGAAATTTCTTAAGGATTTTTATATCCTGATTTCATTTTAGTATATAACCATATTAACAATATTGTAATGAGAGCACTTTCGAATGCCTTAATTAATAATATAAAAATGATGCGACCTAAGTCTTCAAGCTCATAATATCCAAAGTATTGAAGTTCATTTCCATAAAAAGCTGCATTTAATGTCATCAAGATCATGGTTATTGGGAACAGATACCAATAGTACTTCTTCACACTCTCTGGTAATGATAACTCCATACTCTTCCTCCACTCACTGCCAAAATCTATTAATTCAGTTCATCAAAAGTGCTGTTCTTATTAAGTGTATTTGAATCCTTTTCATAAAGATTCGCAAGATAGACTGAAGTAAAAAAAGCTGCAATCATTAAGGAAACACCCAACCAAGTGGATATTGTTTTCTTGGCTAATCCAATTTTAATAAAGCCCCATAAAGTGATTCCAACTATTCCTCCAGCCAATAAGGCACCTTGCCAGACTGTCCAATGCTCTGGAATAAAGAATTTTAGAAGTGTACCTGTAAGCATGACTAAAGTAAATGTAATAGGTCCTTGCAGCTTCACTTTCAATCTTCCTTTCAAACTTAAGATAAGAGGAAGTACATACAATGTTCCGTAATGGTCTTATGCATCCCCTACCCTACTTGTCGCAAAAATCCCTGCTAACAACGTAATCAATCCAATGACAAAGAAAACAGGTAATAATAGCATCATCATACCCACAGCAGCAAACCCATCACCGACTGCTAGACCAACTGGAATAGAAATGAGAAACGTTAAAAACGGATTAAAGCCCACCATAATGAAAGAACCCCAAACGATGAGTTTTCTTTTTGTTGTTTTACCTTTAGTAAGACTTATTGCCAAAAATACTAAAACGACTAAAATTCCTGTGGCTATTACAAATGCCAACTTCATCACCTACCTTTTCTTACCTATCAAGATATTCTCCATGGATGTATGGAAACTCTTCAGTGATTAAACAAATAAAGCCATCTGGATTAAATCTTGATATCGTCCATCCATTTTTACAGCTCTCGTTTTTCTTCCTTCTATAACAAAATCCAGTGATTTATATAAGTGTATGGCTCCGTGGTTGTCTTCCATGACCTCTAGACAAACCTTTTCAATCGTTTCATTGTTTCTTGCCCAAGAAATCAGTGAGTCTATCAGCGCTCTTCCAACACCAAGATTTCGATATTGGGGTAACACGGTCATCGCAAAAGAACCTTAATGTGCAACCTTCTCTTTGTTTCCGTTTTTAAAATCAATCACACCTGCAATCTCATTTTCATATTCAGCCACGAGTTTGAGATAATTCGGATTTGTGGAGTAATACTTCAACTCCCTTTTGATATCTTCAAGACTTAACTTTTCAATGTCTTCCACAGTACTTAGCATATAAGGAGCATCTACCAATGCTTTTGGAGCAGCCATTAATATCATTTCAGCATCATGTATGGTAGCCTTCCTTATTGTTACTTTTCTTCCACCTTTAGTTTTATAGGTATAACAATAAGTTGATAACATGGAACTTTCCCTTCCAAATCTTCGAATTAATTTTCAACTACGATTTCCCCTTCATCTTTTGGAACTTCAAAACCATCAAGATAAGAAGCCAATCGTTCCTCGGAAATCGGAAAAGAATTCGCATCAAAGCGTTTGTTTCGCAACTTTAGGCGCTTTCGTAATTCTTCCGGCTGAACCTTTAAATAGATTAACATCCATTTACCTCCAGCTTCTTCAATAAGCTTTTTATATTCGATCCTTCTTGATCGATCCCAAAAGCTAAAATCGATGACCACTTGTTGTTTATCGTGTATTAACTGAATGAGCAGCTGACGTAATTTACTTTCTGCTTCTCTTCTGTATTCCTCAAATTTTTCCATAGGAAAGTCAATGCCCCAACGACCATGGGTAGCCCATATTTCTTCATCAATTGAGAGACGAACAAAACCCTTCTTCTCTAACTGTTGTGAAAAAGTAGTTTTCCCGGAACCGGCTACGCCACACATCATCACGACTAGAGGTGTTATCTCATTCTGTTCATCATAAATGGTATCAAAACTAAATTTATCGAACATTCCCTAATCTCCTCATAAGTTTGACATGAGTATATGCTTAAATTCTAAATCTACATCTCGAATCCCTTCTTCTTCCATTTGATCATAAAGAAAAGTGCACTTCTATTTTTTAAAAGTGCACTCCGTGAGTAGAATTCTGTTTGATTTATAGGTTGTGTTAGTCGGTTGGCCAAATGTAAATGCATCTTCCCGAACCAATTATTCTTTTGCTTTCCACTCGTATAGAAGATCAGGCAAATTTTCTTCATTCTCATGTCCTCTTCCAATAACCGTAAACCCATTTTTTTCATAGAAACGTTGTGCGTTCTTGTTCACTTCAAATGTGTGTAAAGTTAGCCTTTCAGTAGAGTGTTCCTTTGCTCGTTGAAGCAATGTTTTACCAATTCCTAATTGTTGAAACTCATTATGTACATACAGCTGGCTTATTTCTGATTGATCATAAGCGATCATTCCAGCAACCTTTTCGTTAACGAGCGCTAACTCTACAATAAAATCTTTTACTAAGATGTTATTCAGAAAATAGATATGACTTTCAAAACTATGAATCTCATTTACACCTATGGCTTCAAATTTACTATCGCGCCACATTTTAACGGTTTTTTCTGCGTATTCAGGTATGTAAGGTATGATTTTAACTTTTTTATTCTCCAACTGTCTCTATCCTTTCAAATCCCTCAAAACAAGGGACAATCCATCACAAAATTTAAGCGTAAAACATATCATATCTTAACCATATTTTATTGGAGGTAATTACAATAAATTGTGTATGCAATAGTTTTCGTTGTTTACGTTCAGGTACATCTATTTTAGTTTTACTAAACGGAGCTTCTTTGCCCCTTCGAATTTCATTTGTTAGATTTAATGGTCACTGTTTGATCGGCTTACTTAATGGTTCACCTATACTACTTGATTGTAATTGTATATGTTCAATTAGAATTCTTTTTTTGTGTGTTGAAAGAACAACAACTTTTATAAATTCCAATGCTATTACAATCCCCGATCTATCAACAGGAGTTCCATATCCCTCACAAATCAATGTAATGGGATTAACAGGTCGTATTATTAAAGCAACTGTAACGATAAGTGATTTTAGCCATACATTCCCAAGAGACGTTGGCTTTTTGTTGGTAGGACCTCAAGGACAAACAGTTGAACTTATGAGTTGTGCAGGTGGTGGAGGTATAGCTGTAAATGTAACTATCACTTTTGATGATAGTGCCCCAGAACAAGTTCCTACAACAATTGTGTCAGGTACCTACCAGCCAAGTGTTTTTTGTGCTCGCACTTACAGTTCACCTGCTCCAACTCCTCCTTATGGGACTCAACTCTCTGCCTATAATGATACAATAGCAAATGGATTGTGGAGCTTATACGTACAAGATTTTATAGGCGTTGATGCTGGAGTCATTAGTGGTGGATGGACATTAAATATTACATCTTGTGAAATTTAAAAAATATTTTCACAAATAATGCCTTGCGTCTTAGCATATTCATTTATCGTTTTTGTGAATGTATGTTTTGATATGGAAAATGCATTATGAATTTCTCGCTTTTTGTTAATCTCAAATTCTTCAAATACCAGAAAGTTACGTAAATCCATTTTCTTAACGATAAACTGGTTGCATTCATACTCACCACGTCTAATATTACTAGAAAGTATAAAAGACATAATCCCATCATAATAGTCTTGATCGGAAATTTCTGTTTCCAAAAAAAGTTGTACGATTTCTGTCATACTAATACCTCTCCTCATTTTCTAAATCATTCATTAGAGTTTTTCGTTATCCAATCTTTAACTTTAATGTACTTTGTTAGACTTACCTATTTCTCAACCTCCTTTTAAAGGGTAATATTTCGAATAAGGCGAATAAGTAAGAGTACAAGCTTTTATGTTAAAGGAGAAAATTATGAAAATCCTTCATTCAATTAAAGAGTTTATAGATCAGAACTATCAAACGCCAAAAGGGTTGGTTGGTACATATATTGTAGAAAAGATGGTCAGACAACACAAACCTGAAACAGAATGGACCATAGGTTTATTAGACCTGCAAGATCAAGATTGTGTCTTAGAACTTGGTTGTGGTGCAGGCTATGCGATACAAATGATTTCTGAAAGATATCTTGTGCAGGAAATTGTCGGTATCGATCTTTCTGCAACCGCCATAAGGTCGGCAACGGCTCGAAACAAAAAGACAATGAACAATGAGAGAACTAAACTGATTCAAGCGGATTTTAAAGACCTTCCGTTTCCTGACAAGATGTTCAACAAGGTGTACAGCATTCAAACCATCTATTTTTGGAATGAAATTAATACCATTGTTTCAGAAATTTATAGAGTTCTTATGTCAGGTGGAATGGTCGTTATTACTTTTTCAAATGGTAAGGATAATGAAACGTGGGAAGGTGTAAAGGAAGTTTCAGAGAATCAAGTAATGCCATTCATGAGGGAAACTGGGTTTAAGGATGTTTCGTTAGTAAAAGGTCCTGACTCTAGGGGTTTTCACACAGTGTCTATAAAAGGAACAAAGAAATGATATACTTTTATACCAAAAGCTACTTATAATTTGTACTCTGATTCATCTTACCTCCTAATATCTTAACTTTTTTTCATGTTACCTAAAGAGGTAAGGCTTTCCAATGAGTCTTCTCTAACAGTTTTATGGAATTTTTTTGTGTAATACAAAAAGGCTGTTTTCGTATACTTTGTTGCTTTTGGAAGTGTTGATTTCCGTTCCAGGCTGCTCGCTTTCCACGGGGCAGACGCTGAGCCACATTCGTACGTTTCACTCTTAAGTGTCTCAGCTGTCCGCCTGTCCCGTAGGAGTCTCGCACCTTCCACTCCAATCAAATGTCAAAGGTGAAAAGGAGTTAAAATCAACAATCTTTTAAAAAAGAGCGTACAAAAAAAACAGCCTTGTAGGCTGCCATTCGTTATTTCTTTTGTGAAGGTGTAGAAATTAATTGAGATATGTAACCATTTAAGTCAAAATCATTGTTCCCAGCATATTCAGTCAAGTTTACAGTTGTCGTTAGCATTTTAGTTCCTCCTAAAATGAGTTTATTGTTATTAGTATTATTACCAAACTCGTAAACTATTAAACCCATTCTAGTCATTTTTTTTTATAAATTACTTACGGGGATACTCAAACTCGCATCATTAACTTAATTGACAACTTACAATTTGCGCTCCCGCTTTTGGACGTCTCACTAATTCACCATTACAGTTCATGCAAACATGATTCATTTCAGACGTGCATGTTTCGCAGTACGTACATTCATGAACACATATGTATGCATCCGACTGATCTTGAAGCTCAACTGAACATTTTTCACATTTCTTTCTCATCTCTAACATATCGTTTTTAACCCCTTTTAGTTGTATTTACTCGCTACATATATTATATTTTTTCCAGAAATGCTTTTACATGGAATAATTACGCTATTTCCAATGATTTTCATTATAACTCTCGGAAAAAGATGAATTATACCTGAATATTTAAAGTCGAGGGGTAAAATATGGACGAGATTGATAAAGAAATTCTTTTACATTTGCAGCAAGATGCTCGCATTTCAATAACAGCATTAGGAAAGAAAATTGGTCTTTCGAATCCTGCCGTTCATGAACGTGTTAAAAAGCTTGAGGATAAACAAATTATTGAAGGTTATAAGGCGATTATTAATCCTGAAAAAATGAATAAACCGATTATGGCGTTTATTCTGTACGACAATACAAAATGTAAGCCTTTTGTTGAATTCTGCAAAGACCATCCTGATGTGATTGAATGCCACCGCTTAGCTGGACAATATAACTATCTCATTAAAGTACTCACCCATTCTGTAGAATCTCTAGAAAGTTTCATAGATGATTCTATGAAATTCGGACAACCTTCTACATTGATGAGACTTTCATCACCCGTATCGGATAAATCTTTAAGTTAAATGTAAGTAAACATAAGAACAGACCGAATCAAATGGTTACAATACAAACCTTTGATCGGTCTTTTCTTATCTTAATGTGGTGAAAATATACTGTAATTACACTACCATCTTAAAGGTAGTTAAAAGAACACCTATCAAAAATCCACAAATTGCCCCGTTTACTCTAATCCATTGCAGATCTTTCCCTACATTATTCTCAATAATGTTTATCAATGTTTCATTATCCAGTTTTTCAAGGTTTTCTTTAACCAGTTGTCCAATCTTAGCATGATACTTCTCAACCATGAGTGAAAGTTGGTTTTGAATCCAGCCTTCTATTTTCATCATCCTGCTTGTATCTTCTTTAAGAGCTTGAATTTGGTTCTTGATCATTGTGATTATATGACGCTTTATCCATTCTTCATCTTGAGCTAGTTGAATGAATTTTTTCTTTGTTTTTTCTATCAATAAAGTTAACTGGTCAGTCGGACTCCACTGATCTACAATACTATTCTTCCACTCGCCAAGTTCTGCTATTAGTTCTCTTCGCTCATTCACATTTTTCATCTCACTGTGAATTTTATCAAGAATCGCTGTTCGATATGAATTATTTGGCTCTTGAAGAAGCACGATTCTTTTAAGAAAGAAGGGCTGTAACATGTTTCCTAACTTCTCTGCGTTGATCATTTGACTAAAAGATTGAATAGCCATCTTCATGAAGCCGTCTGACTTCGTATTGTCTAATAATTGTTTAGCAAAGATTCCAATTTTGTTCTTTGTATCTTCTTGTCTTAACCATTTTTCCGTTTCAACTAAAACATAGTCCAATGCTTTTGAATCCAGCTCCCTTTTAAGTAATTCGTTCACCGTTTTGTCTAGAACAGGCTCAATGTCTACACCATGCAAATATTCTTTTAACTCTTTTTCTAAAACGGGTGAAAGTTTTTCAGCATCCATTTCATTTATGAGATGAATAACTAAAGACTGTACCCCTTTATGAAAGGAAGGTGATTCTAACCTTTGCTCTAATTCGTGTACTGCCTTTTCTGATATATTCATATCTTTTATTTTATTTTGAATACTCTCTTTCGTTAACCAATCGTTTTCAAGCATATTGATGATCGCTTTAAGCATCCGATCACGATTTTTAGGAAGTAGCGCAGTATGCGGGATTGGAAGACCAAGAGGATGACGGAAGAGTGCCGTAACAGCAAACCAATCTGCCAAGCCTCCTACTAAACCTGCTTCAAATCCTCCTTGAAGAACTTGACCAGCAATAGAATCCTGAAAAGGAAAGGTGGCAAGAAAACCTCCACCCATGATTCCTAATGATATTTTCGCATAATATTTGGATTTGTTATCTTTCTTTTTCAATTGTACATCCCTCAGATTTTTTACAAGTTATTATGATTACTATTATAAATCATGTGTATTCAAATATAAAAACGTTAAACTATTCTAAAGTTTGAGATTCTGTATGTTTTGAAGTGCTCTAGGTGGAGGACCTTGATAAACTCTTTCGTACACTTGAGCTGCACATTCTTCTGATGTGAGTAATGAGGTATCTACTTCTAAATCATACAGACCCGGTTCATGAACAAGCTGCTGCCAAAGTGCTACAGGTGTTGGAACCTTGCCATCAGGTGTATAACCCTTTTTCCAACTCTCAATCCGACGTTTCATCACCGTGTCAATCGGACAGCGAACACCGATCAACCATGTTGGCGTACTGTTAAGAATTTTAGCCGCTTGATTTAAAAATTTACGCTTTACAGAGTACCCATCATGATGCCCTATATCCACAACAACATTCAAGCCTTCAAGACTGTATGCTACAATAGATTTGTACATGGCAAGGTACAGTTTCTGTATGAGGGGCTCTAAATCTGGCCGCTCGCCACCTGGCCTTAAACCAATGCTTGGTTGAAACTTCTCTGGTGTCATATCCATGATTCGATCCACCCCGATATTCATCCATACTCCTTCAAAATTGTTTTGAATGACAGAGGCTATGCTGGATTTTCCTGATCGGGGTGTACCATTTAGGATTATAACTCTCCCCTGCAATTCTGTTTGATCCATACAAATGCTCCTTTTTTAGCTCTCTTTAAAACAATGTTGTTAGAGATTGATAATTTAATTTATCCTGTTGAAGCTTTATTAAACTTTTATCAAGGTGTTGAAGAATTAAGGTTTTTAATTTTTCCTGTTCTCCGTTTTCAATGTAATGGATCATCTGCTCGTGCTCAAGAATGTCGAGTTCTTCGTTATTAGATTTCCCATTAAAAACATCATATAGAACCATATAGATGGTAATCTGACTCAAAATCTTTTTCATAAATTCAATTAAATATCTGTTAGCACTGGCATTCGCAAGAACAAGATGAAACTCATTATTATTCTCTTGGTAAGGGACGATTTCACGTTTCTTATAAGCCATCTTCATTTCGTTAAGAAGTTGTTTAAGTTGTGTGATTTCATTCGCAGCAAGATGAGTGAACCCTTTTTGAATCGCCATTTCTTCTAGCGATTTTCTCATTTCAAAGGCTTGAACCATCTCTTCAATTGTCGGCTGTACGATAAATGCACCTTTATTCGGAATAACATTAACTAATCCTTCTGATTCTAACTTCATAATTGCACTTCGAATTGGCGTTCTGCTCGCATTGACTTTCTCTGCGATCGCATTTTCGAATAACTGGTTCCCAGGTGCAATTTGTCTATTCAAGATTGCGTTTTTTATTAAGTGATAAACTCTTTGTTCTACTGTTTCTTTACGCATTTTATAATTACCTGCCTAACCGTTCTTTTTCCTTATTCTAACATGGATTTAAATAATCGAACAAAATTGTAGAACAATCTTGTTCGAAGTAATTCATTATGATATATTATCCTAGGTATTCAGGTTGAACGGAGTGATAATATGAACCACACAGGAAAAGAAATTACTTTAATTATTATTGGATCCCTGTTCTTTGCACTAGGGGTAAATTGGTTCGCCATCCCAAACGAATTAGGTGAGGGCGGCGTTACTGGTATTTCGATGACTCTATATTATGTATTAGGCTGGTCACCAGGTCTTACAAACTTCATTATGAACGGTTTCCTTTTAGCCATAGGGTATAAAGTCTTAAATAAACGAGTGACATGGTATACGATGGTTGCTATCTTCTTTACCTCTCTTTTTATACATTTAACAGAAGGTATGGGTAACCCTGTTGACATTATGCTCGGCACTGTTTTTGCAGGTGTATTCATCGGAATCGGGTTGGGGCTCGTGCTGCGTTCAGGCGGAACAACAGGCGGCTCGACCATCATTGCGCGAATGCTGAATCAGCATTTCGGCTGGGGTGTTAGTACGACTATGTTTGTGTTTGATATTCTGGTCGTTATTGGTTCCGCATTTGTCATCGGGATTGAAAATACGATGTACACGGGAATATCCATTTATATTAGTACGAAGATTTTGGACTACTTGATTGATGGATTTGATACAAGAAAAGCGGTCACGATCATTTCTGAAAAAACGGACGAAATTGCTAAGAAAGTAAGCGATGAGATGGATCGCGGCGTTACTATTATTAATGCAAGAGGCCATTATTCAAATGAAGCAAAAGACATACTTTACGTTGTAATCAACAAACAAGAGCTATTTCTGTTAAAGAAAATGATTCAACGCGTAGATGAAAAAGCGTTTGTTGTGGTCCATGATGTAAGAGATGTGTTTGGAGAAGGATTTACTTTTCCTAAAACATAAAATGAAATTATAAAAAGGATACAAAAAGGTCGATTCATTTTTTGAATCGGCCTTTTATTAACTATGTGAAAACAAGATATTATGACTTGAATATACACAACTATTACTTTCATTTAAACAAAATTAATTTTTATTATTTTACTATTTTATTTCCATTTATGTATATATCGTGGACTGTGACTAAACTCTCTTTAGTCTCGATTGATAGGCGATCTTCATCAAAAGCACAGACTGAGATAACGCTCATTTTTTTTAATAATTTTTCTAACTTTCTTTCATAACAAATTAATTTATTGCTATCTAAATCTTTACCCCACTCAACATGCCCCCATGTCACAATGCGTTTCCCCTGTTCTTCAAAAGGACTTACCGCTTCCTTGAAATGATTGAAAATAGAATCAGGATCAAAACTTTCCTGTTCATAATAAAAATCAAACGTATTTTCTCGTTTTAAATTCAAAAGCATTTGATCACACACAGTTTCTTTTAATTTATCTAAAAGCATGGGAAATATCCTGTCATTTTCGACAAGTAATACATGTGATCCTTTGTTTAATTCATCACTCAAGTAGTTTGCTGCATTTTGGACATATTGATCAACTTCGTTAAAGACAAAAAGAATATGTACGCTTTTTGAGTCATATTTATTAATTACATCCGATAAATTCAACCTACTACCTTCCAAAAGACATCCCTCCCTCAACGTTTTACTATGTAAGATATTTTAATTTTACCCTCTCTCTCAGTAATATAAATCATTACATCTTACAACTAAATTTTTTATTATTATGAAGTATACTATAAAGAATAACTAACTTATGTTAATTTATGTTTACATTCTCTCACCGCTATAATTGTTAATATATTTCTACTCCTCTACAATCGTAGACAAAACCTCATCTCAGAATAAATTGAGATGAGGTTTGTCACGTTCTGAAATGAATTCTATAACTCTTTAGTTATTAGAGAGGTTCAGCTAATGATTAATTGGAGGAAATATAGTGCAAGAATGCCTAACTAAACTTTTTATACCCTAATGAAGTTAGAGCTTGTTTTAGATTGCCAAAAGAATGAATTTGATTAATTTCTATTTTTAATTGAACAGCTTTAATTGCGATCTCTGGTCGAATTCCCGTAACCGTCACTCTAACCCCTAGAAGCCTTAGAGAATCAGTCAGAGAAAAAAGAACTTCAAGTACCGTATGATCGATGGTATGTACACCCGATAGGTCGATGACAAGTGACGTTATATTCTGTTGGACACAACGCTCTAATGTCTTCATTCTCAGTACTTCTGCCCTAGTCTCGTCAACTTCTCCTACAAGAGGAAGAACCCCTAGTCCATCAAAGAGTGGAACGACTTGAACAGACAACTCATTGAGTAAATGGATATGTTTGTTTTCCCTTTCGCGATAATTCTCCACATAGGTCTCACTAAAACGATGAGAAGAATGATCGATGTTAGTATCAATTCTATTAATAACATCCATTACGTCTAAAATCGAAAATTGCTCTACCAATGAAACCTCTTTTATTACGTTTAGAATTTCACTCCGAATGAAGGCTAGTGGTTGAATAGCAGCATCAAGGAACTGACCGTATTCTACCGCAAATCTGGCAGTATCTTCTGCCCATGTGATCAACATAGACTCCGCTTCTTTTTGATCCATCATTAAAGATTGACCTAGCAATTTAATGAAATTTTCGATATAAGTGATTGTCGTTTCATTATGAACGGGTTGCTTCTCTCTTATTGGATGTCTTTTGAATCGAAGAATAAGTACTTTTTCTGCCATTAAAGATGCATTTTTAACTATAACCTGTCCGATACATGAAAAAGCTACTCTGTTATGATCCATATTATAGATCACCTCCGATTATTTACTTTTATCTACAATTAAAACAAAACATTGTTGTTATTAAATTATATTCCAATCGTAGAAATAGTTTAGAATTAAAACTTCTACTATTAAACTTATAATCCTTCTTGTTTGCTCTGGAATATAAATACAATTAGAAGCTTACTCATATTTGTTGAATGTACATTTTTTGCAAATATATTCAGATTTGTTTCACCAAAAAAACTCAAAATATAATTACTCTGAGCCTAATACCTTATTCTTCTTCTTACAAAATGTAATAACAATCCGTAACCTTCCCATTTAACTTAAATTAAAAAATCTCCGTCAGCCTTAAAGAATAAGCCAGTGAAAATGTAGTAACTAGCTTTGACAGTACAGCTATTATCATAAAGCGTTTGACTTTAACACCACTTATACCCGCTCCAACGCAGATTATTTCATCTGGTAAAACGGGAATGATGAACAACAAAAGCAAAATCCACATCTCGTTCTTTTTAACAAATCGATGATATTGTTCTAATTGTTTTTCATTTACTAATCGCTCTACGACTTTCATTCCATATGTTCGAGACAGATAATACATCGTTAAGATTCCTAAAACTGCCCCCGTGAAGCCTAAGATAAAAGCGGAGAAAGAACCTAAAGCTGCACTTCCTGCAACGACGGTTACAATTTCTGGAACAGGCAAGATAATGGGTTGCGCATAACAAACAGCAAAATAGATAAGTTTAGCAATTTCCATGTTCTCGTTTAAGATCGTTTCTAACCCTTTATTATCAATCGTAACAATCATGCTGCTCATGAAATGTGTGAGAAATATGGCTGCGACCAATACGCTATATACGATGGATGCTGTTCTTATCATTTCAAAAATGGTTCGCTTCTTCAAAAAATAAGATAATGCCGAAACAATGACTAGTGAATAACCAATGATCAATCCAAATGTTCTATAGGATTGATTAAGTGTCGATAGCGATTGAGATAGAAGTAATAAAGAAAGTGACAACATCCCTAACTGTTTTAAGAAACTATACATATTTTGATTAATTATTTTATATGAAGCCGTATTTAGTTGGCTTTTGAGATTCATTTGATCCAACTCCTTTTTAAACTGTTACATTCATTATGTAAAACAAAACTTAAGAAAAGCTTAGGAATATTCTTAACGATTCTTAACTTTTTGCAACGTAAAAAGCTTATGAAGCATGCTTCATAAGCTTTAATCAAATCGGAAATTTAATGATAATCGTCAGCCATCCATCGTTATACTCCGCTCGTATATGTCCACCATGTAGTTCTACAATCCTTTTCGAAATCGCGAGTCCAAGGCCCGTCCCTTCCCTCTCGCTTCGTGCTTTTTCTCCCACTAGAAAACGTTCAAATAATTGATTAACGTCTTGCACTTCTGGCTTTTCTGTTTGATTGGACAGTCTAAATTCGGCATATGTGGATTGAATGTCTAAATTCGCTTTAACAATAGACGGTTTTTCACTGTACTTGATCGCATTCATCAGAATGTTTTCATAAACACGAACCATTTTTTCAATATCAATTAGGATTTCAACGTGTTCTTCGGACAACGATTGTTGAACCCTCATATTATTCTTTTCAAAAATAGGAATGTATTCACCGATCATCTGTCCTAATAAAGCTGACAGATTAACTGGAACCAGATTTAACTTAACATCGGAGCTTGATAAGCGTGTGTATTCAAATAACTCATTAATGAGAGAATTTAAACGTTGTGATTTGGCGTAAGTCGTTTCAAGGTAATTATTTAATTCTAACTCATTTTGATACTGCTTGTTCCTAAGCAAGTCCAAATAACCGATGATTGATGTTAAAGGTGTTCGCAAATCATGAGATACATTGGTGATTAATTCATTCTTTGCTGCTTCTATTTGTCTTTCACTTTCAAATTTATTTTCAAGTTCTTTTGACATAAAGTTAATATTCTCAGCAAGATGAGTGAGTTCGTCTTTTCCCTCTGCTTTTATTGTAAGTCCTAACTTTCCATTGGCAATCGAGTTAACGCTATCGGATATTACCTTTAAATACGTAACTTTTTTCCTGATCAGAATTAAGAAAACAATAATAAATACAAGAATTGAAATCGATAACATGACCAAATACAACAAGTTAAAAGCAAACACACTTTGTTCATCTAATATCTGGTTATCATAAAGATATTTAAAAGATAAGGCATTTAGAAAGAGCACCAGATACGATGCCAAAAGGCTGACTGCTATAGCTCCCAGCAGTTTAAGTATTAATTTATTTCTTAGTCTTTTAAATTTCATATCTTGTACCCTACACCCCAAACCGTCTTAACATAGATGGGTCGCTTTGGATCTTCTTCTAATTTATCTCGTATTTTTGTAATATGAACCATTACGGTACTGTCCGATTTATAGAAATCTTCTTGCCAGACGGCTTCATAAATTTTTTCAATGCTCATGACGATGCCTTTATTACGTGCAAGGAGCTCTAATATGGCGAACTCTTTTGGTGTAAGTCTAACATCTTTCTCTCTTACCCATACCTGACGCGTTTCTGTATTAATCTTCAGATCTCCAATCTCAATTAACTCTCTATTAGAATCTGTATCCTGGTTGTATTTTCTATATCTTCTTAGCTGTGATTTAACTCGTGCGATTAACTCCAATGGATTAAACGGCTTGGATAAATAATCATCTGCACCTGAAGCGAGTCCTTGAATCTTGTCCATATCTTCAGATTTAGCAGAAAGCATAATAATCGGCATGTTTCGCTCCTGTCTAATTTTCATACACGCCTGAATCCCATCCATCATAGGCATCATGACATCTAAGATAATAAGATCAAAATCCTTTTTTTCTAATAATTCTAATGCTTCAATTGCATTTTCTGATTGAATGGTTTGCATTCCCTCATTCTCTAAATACACCGATAATAGGTTGCGAATATCTTTATCGTCGTCTACGATTAGGACTTTAGATTGCATAAGTACCCTCCAAATTTTCTTCTAGAGAACAACATAACACCATGGCAGGTGGTACATTTCTTATTTCAATGCTTACATCAACTTTCGAAAAGAATTGTTCAATAAAGGTCTTCATTGCCTTCGTATATTGAAACGTCACAAACTTTCCATTCTTCCTTAAAATTTTTGAAGTTTTTAGCAGAATACGATGTGAAACGGCTTTTGGTAAGCTGGCAAACGGAAGTCCTGATATCACATAATCTACATATGGAATTCCACATTTCTTAAGATACCAGTCAACCTTTTCTGCTGATTCATTGTATATATATAGATTGTCTACATCTTTATATTTCTCTTCAAGAACTTTGTAAAACTCTATATTATTTTCAAATAATACGATAACCGTTTTAGGATTTCTATGTTGAAGCAACTTTTTTGTAAAAACACCTGTCCCAGGTCCGTATTCCAAAATGTATTTGGCATTATCAAAATCAATACTTTCTATCATTTTATCAGCAAGATAACTTGAACTTGGAAGAACGGCTCCTACTGACCGAGGGTTACTTATATACTGTGCTAAAAAGGATAAAAATTTCAACATTATTCACTCCGATGATTTGAATTTATAGTCATTCTATAATTCAAACCTAAAGAAATAAGAGGAATAATCCTTAAGAATTCTTAAGTTTAAGAAATAAAAAAACTGCATCGCCACCTCTAATTGTGTGGGATGCAGTCTTTTTTCCTCATATTTTAAGCTTCTACAGCTTCTGCTTTCCAACTTCTCTGCAGCTTACGAATCATAATAATCTGCCCAATATGGTACGCATTGTGTGTGGCAGCATTCCCGATAATTTCCCACCATTTCGCAGGTACAGGAAAACCATTTACTTCACTTTCTACTTTCTCTTCTGATAGTAGTTCTTGCCATTGCAAGAGAACCTCTAACAGTTGTTCCTTCAATTGTGAAAAATTTTGATTTTCCGGTATGATAAAGCTTTTATCATTATTTCCAATAGAAGGTACAGCTTGGACATGAGACTGAGTGTATCGAGTTTGCCACGTCTTATTCCAATAAAGAAGGTGCTGTACAATTTCAGCGATACTGTGGCAATTCTCGTTTGGTTTCCAAAAAGCTTCTTCTTCGGCTAGGTTTTCAACTGATTCATTAAATGGCAGATACCAGCTAGCATCATTTGCATTGGCTAACAGTTGATCAGCTAGAAGACTTTTTACGTGTACCATTGGTTTCACTCTCCTACTTGATTTATTTAGTAAGGTACATGGCATTTCTTTTTTATTTACAAGCTCATACATTAATTCTCGTTCATCTGTTTCTTTCCTTTTTCATTTTGAAAGATTAATATGAAAAGGTACTTATTAATACGAACGTAAGATGGAGTGAGTTACAATGGAATGTTTCTGTGAAAATGCCAAGATATTCGAACTAAAATTAGAAGCTGATGTTGATACTGACCCTATTTGGTGTAATCAGTGTGACTGTAATCTAGACATTAATGAATTGCCCATTTCTGAAGAGCTAAGAGAGAGTGTGATGAATTGGGCTATGCAATACGGAAAATGGATAGATTGGGACAACGATACATTATGTGAAAATGATCTAGTCCTAGAGGCTGAGCATAATCAACTTGGGCAAACTCTTTCGAAAAAACTTCAGAAAGAGCTCGGAGAAATATATACCGTACGATTTTCTCCTTCACATTTATCAAAAATCTATACAAATTAAACTTGAGTTAAAGTTAAATAAGTTGCGTTAGAAAAGCAAGAAACCCGAATTCATGTTGAACATTCGGGTTTTTCTTCCTTTTATAAAATTACACTAAGCATTTATTTTATTTAGTACTTTTTCCATAAACTTAAGTGTCTCATCAATGATTAGTTGTTGGTCATTATCGAGTGTAGCCACATGGTAACTGTTCTGTAAATGAATAATCTGTTTGTTTCGGGATGAAATGGAATCATAGATGATTTGAGAGTTATCAGGTGGAACAACATGATCTTCTGTTGAAACAAAAATTAACGCGGGACATGTGACAGTATGAAGATTTTCTTTAACTTTTTTCATTAACAATACAATTTCTTTTAAAGATTGAACCGGAGTTTTGTCATAGGCAAGTTCTTTCACTTCCGGATTCTTTAAGTCTGAACCGATGGCGTCTAGAAATCGTTGGTTGGAATGTTGCATGTTTTCCATGTCTTGTATGTCGATTGCTGCATTGATTGGAATGATTGCTTTAATATTTGGATACGTTTCTGCAACATATAACGTAAGTGTTCCTCCCATAGAGAGACCCGTTACAAAAAAGGTGTCACAACGTTCTTTCAGCCATTGATAGCCTTCTTCAATGGACTCAATCCAATCATGATATGTAGTCTTTTCCATATCCTCATAGTGGGTACCATGCCCTTTCAGCCTCGGACCACATACGGTATATCCTGCCTTTGCGTATGCCTCCCCCAAAGGACGCATACTTTGTGTAGAACCAGTAAAACCATGAGAAATTAATATTCCCACCTTGTTGCCTTCATAATAAAAAGGTTGAGCTTCCGCCATTACAGAATGCTTCTCTGTCATACGAATCCCTCCATTTCATTTACAACTTACCCTATACATTCAAAGAAGTAACGCCATTACCTGCAAAAATCTCCCCTAACCCATTTAGCTTTTGTTTTCCTGTTTCTTTGGTTTTGACCAATCTAAAAAGAAGACAACGATTACATAAAGCAAGGGTATAATGAGATTTTCTAATAATTGCAGTTCTTTAAATCTGTAAAAGTCAAAAGCAATTAATGTTAAATAAATAGGTACAAAATAAAATAAATATTTTTGGACTCTCCCCATTTTCACACCTCAACTATCTATATTTATGCCTTATTACGACTTACTTAAATTACAATATATAACCATATATTTTTATTGTAATACGATTACTAGAAACTTACACTTAAAAGAAAAGGAGAATATTACATTATGACTTTATCACTTCCAAAAGCATTAGAACCTTATAGAAGCGACATCGAGAAAACGGTTGTTCCTTTTGTTTCAATACAAGCTACACGTCAGTCCACCTCATTAAAAGACAGCAAAATTGGAGGATCTCCTTACTTGCCTGCGGGAGTTTCATACCCTGTTGATTCTTCCGGATCACCAATGGCTCTTCTCTGCCAACTTAATTTTGAGGAAGTCCCTCACCTTGAGCACTTCCCAACTACTGGGATATTACAGTTCTATCTTTCTAAAAATGATGATGTGATGGGTATGGATTTTGATAATCCTACTAATCAAAGTAACTTCCGCGTCATCTATCATGAGAACATTGAGCAGCCTCATGCAATAGACTCTCTTACTCCGAAAAATTCAATAGAGGAGCACATTCCTTTTAATGGTGAATACCGTTTATCTTTTTCCATGTCAAAAGAAGCACTTGGTGTAAGTGATTTTCAGTTCGAAGAAAGTTATGAATCTATTGATATGGATCAGGCAACAGGTGAAGAGAATATGTGGGGAGAAGAAACGCTATATGACCTTTTTTGTGAACATGTTGAGAACATGGGGCACAAAATAGGGGGATACGCGTTCTTTACGCAAACAGATCCACGTGATTATGGAACTCAATTTGATGATTACCGAATTACATTGCTTCAAATTGATACAGATGATGAAGGTGAGAATGACATCATGTGGGGAGATGCTGGTGTAGGCAACTTTTTTATTACGAAAGAAGATTTAAGAAATAAGGACTTTTCTCGCGTTCTATTCAACTGGGATTGTCATTAATAGATATAATTGTGAAGGGGCAACTATATGGTTACCCCTTTATTTCAGTATGATTTTTCCCACATACTGCGAACTACCATTTTTTGTACGAAAATCAACCTCTAAGACATATTCACCTGGATCACTAGGAAAAGAAAAGGAGTAATCAGTTGATGATTTCGTTGTCAACTCTATTTCCTCATTCCCCTTCCATAACGAGACTTTGATTACCTCATCCGTGTAATCTCCGCCATCTTCTTTGCTTTCTAGTAAGATTAATTCAGTTGATTGGTTAGGCGAAACCTTGATTTCTTTTTGTTCACTGGCTAGCGTTAAAATGTTCTCTACTTTATTCTTAAACTCCTTGTCTTCTGTCTTCCAGTCAACATTTGCTTCTTTTAGAGAATATACGTCTTCGTTAACGCTAAGTCTTATCTCTGGTGGCCCGGCATCATAGTCTTCTCCAATACAAGCAGTTAATAAAACAATAAAAAAGATTCCTGCTATCACATTCAAGTATCGTCTCATAATACGCATACTCCTTTTTCTAGACTGCCGTTTAAATTGATCGTTTAAAGAGTTGATTGAAAATTTGTCTAGCTATCACATAGCAAAAGGCACCGATTGGAACAACCAACAAATCAATCCATATTCCATTCTGATATTTTTCTGGGTTCTGAAAGTAAGCTAAAAACATGATCCCACCGATAAAAATTGAGGGAGTGAAAAAGAATACCCATGGATTCATTATGTATCTCATCTTCACTGAGCTTAATTGTATGGCTTCATAAACTAGTTCAGCCATCCCAGCTATGAAGAAAATAATAAAGAAACCTCCTAAAACACTGGATAAAGGTGCTATGTTATCGGCTCCTGGATTGTAATGCTCCATAATAAAAGAAGATAGTATACAAAAAACGAGGGTAACGAATACGGTGTTCCAAAGAAAACGTGAAATCTTATAAAAGGGATATACTGCTTTTTTCATTTCCCAATTCATTTTTTTCTCGTTTCCGAATGCCTTTATTGCAATTTGTAAGGATTCTTGCTCAGAGTAACCTTTTATTATCAGCTCATTCATGTGTTCATTTATGTGCTGTGTTATCTCTTCACGTATATCCTCTTTTTCTTCTATTGGTAGACCTGCTACGATTACATCAATATATTGATCTAACTTCTTCATAACAACCCCTCCAACGTTTTATCCATAAGCTCATTAATTTGCTTCCAATCTTTTCGCTTTTCCGTTAGAATTTTTCGTCCAGTTGTTGTTAGTGAATAATATTTACGCCGATTCCCTTCAGGTCCGTGTTTCCAATAAGAAGTCACACACTCTTTTTTCTCTAACCGTTTTAAAGCAGGATAAAGCGTTCCCTCGTTCATGGAGAATTCTTCATTACTTAATATTCTTAAATTCCTTGTCATTTCGTAGCCGTAACTATCTCGATCTACCAAAAGCGAAAGAAGCAGAATTTCTATACTCCCCTTCAATAGTTCTTTATCCATGTTCAACCTCCAATATTTTCTAATTATATTGTAATACGATGTACATCGTATTACAAGGGTGTAAAAAAAAAGAAACAGGACATTTTTTATTGATGCCCCGTATTTTGTATATTTGTCCATTTATTTTGTTAAAACCCTTTACTCTCTCCACTATAGTGCATTTCATGAAATCCTAGTGTCCTCGTTAGCTTTGGCACATGTAAAATCAAGAACAACGATCGAGCGGAACTGAAAAGAATAAAGGCTAACCATAATCCATGATTATCTAAACCTGCTGTTAAGAAAAGAGAAATTAAGAAAACGAGTAAAGCTAGAATCATAGAATTTCGTAATGAAGAGGCTTCTGTTGCTCCTACAAAAATTCCATGAAGTACGACTCCAAAGCTAGAGACGAGCGGAAAACATATGATCCAAGCTTCGTACGTACCTACTTCATGAAGTACTCCTGGTATCGAGGTGAACAGTTGGTGTATCTGATCATTGAATACAAAATAAACACTTGAGATGATTAGTGATGAGATAACTGCCCATTGAAAACTGAGTTTAATCGTTGTTTGATAAAGTGTTCTATCGTTAGAACCTATCGCCCTACCTGTTAATATACTTGAAGCATTGGCAAATCCATCATACATATATGCCATGATGTAATGAATCTGGATTAATATCGCGTTCGCTGCAAGTATTTCTGTACCGAACGTGCCTCCTTTTGCCGTAAAAACATTAAAGACAACTAATAAGCAAAATGTTCGAATGAATAAATCCCTGTTCATCCTCATCATTTTTTTATAAGAAGATAGATCGATTGATTTTATTTGGAAAATCTTCTTACGTTGCTTAACGGGAATCGCTTTCCAAACAATAACAAGACCGATTACAAAAGTAGAGACCTCCGAAATTAATGTAGCCGCTGCAACCCCTACAACACTCCATGAGAAGACTTTAACAAATAGAATATCAAGTACAATGTTCGTTACGTTCATGTACATTTGAAGGAACAAGGTCTTCTTAATCATAGCCAGTCCCATCATCCATCCTATGATTACATAATTGAGCAGTCCGAAAGGTACACCCCATATACGAATCGCAAAATAATCTGTTGCTAGAGACATAACGACTGAATCAGATGTCAACAGCGGCAGAAACTGCTCTTTTATCGGATATTGGAGTGCTACTAGACATGCACTTATGCTCAGTGCCAGGAGCAAAGGTCTACTGAGTGATCGTAAGATATCTTCCTCATTTTTTGTTCCATGAGCTTGTGCAGCAAACCCAGATGTGCTCACTCTTAAAAATCCAAACAGCCAATACATCGTATTAAAGATAATGGTGCCGACTGCTACTCCAGCTATGTAAGAGGAATCATCCAGCTGTCCAACAACAGCCGTATCTACTGCACCAAGTAAAGGCGTCGTGATGGTTGTAAGAATCAGCGGTAGTGCCAATCCTAGATATTTCGAATGATTCAATAAAGTTCATCCCCCTAAAACAAATAAAACCAGCACTTTGTTTAAACAAGTGTTGGTTCTCTTCAATTACCGATCTTGTTCCATACTCATCTCTACTAGCATTTTTGTATAAGGATGACGAGACGCTGAAAAAAGTTCATTTGTTAAAAACGCATCAACTAAGATGCCGTCCTTTAGTACCACGATTCGTTCACACATGAATTGGACAGCTGCGATATCATGCGAGATGAATAGAAATGAGAGGTTCAAGTCTCGCTGTAACTTCTTTAACAGATTGAGGACTTGTGCTTGTACAGAAACATCCAGACTTGAAGTAGGTTCATCGCAAACCAGCAGATCTGGTTCTAAGCTAATTCCCCTCGCTACGGCAATTCTTTGTTTTTGTCCGCCACTTAGTTGGTGTGGATATCTCTCCAGAAGTTCAGGTGATAGGCCCACTTTTTGAAACAAGACTTCTGCCATCTTCTTACGATCATGTCTTACTTCTTTTAAAAATGAAGGGATAACGTCTGGATAATTTTCTAACGGTTCAACTACAGACTTCCATACAGGAAGTTTAGGATTTAAGGACCCAGCGGGATCTTGAAACACGATTTGAAGGTGACGCCTGAATGCTTTTAAAGCTTGTCCTTTTAGCGTGTGCAGGTTACTCCCTCTAAAATGAACATCTCCTTGATCAGGTTTCTCTAGTCCTAAAATGATCTTGCCAAGAGTACTCTTACCGCTGCCACTCTCTCCAATGATCCCTATGCTTTCACCAGCATGAACGTAAAGTGAAATATCACTTAAAGCTGGTTTTGAGTGATATGTCTTCGAGATTGAATTAACGTGTAACATATCGTTCTTCCCTTTCTGCATTCACCAGATGACAGGCAGCCGAATGGTGTTTTCCTAAGCTATTCATTGGCACTTTGTTGCTGCAGGACTCCATAGCACTCGGACATCTTTTAGTAAAAGGACAGCCCTCTTCAGCTATTAATCCAGGTTCACCTAGCATAGTCGGCAACTCATGTTGGATATGCTTATTCAATCTGAGCCTCGACTGAAGTAATAGATTCGTATAAGGATGGATAGGATTCGCCACTACAGCACTGGTTTTTCCTATTTCTACAATTTGTCCACCGTACATAACGCCTACTGTTTGTGTTCGTTTGATAATATGTTTCAGGTCGTGCGAGATTAGGAGAATAGAGCAATTCAACTCTTCTTTAAGCTCAGACAAGAGATCTAGAATTCTTTCTCCGGTTAACACGTCTAGAGCAGTTGTTGGTTCATCTGCAATGATCAGTTTCGGCCGAAACATAATGGCTGATGCGATAGAAGCTCTCTGCAATTGTCCGCCACTAAGTTCATCAGGAAAGCTGTTAAATACACGTTCCGCAGGTAAGTGGACTTTGTTCAGCCAATGAATTGCCACTTTCTTTGCTTCTTTTCGACTCATATCTGTGTGACATCTTATAATCTCAATAAACTGCTGTCCAACTTTTATAAATGGCGTGAAGAAGCTTTGATAGTTTTGTGAGAGGTAAGCAATATCACGACCACGTATATTTCTTAGCTCCCTTTCACTTAACGACGTGATCTCTGATTGACCAAGTGTAACAGATCCGCTTGTAACTTCCAGAGACTTAGAAAGCATTCCCAAAATCACGGTGGCCGTCAAACTTTTTCCACTGCCGCTCTCTCCGACTAAGCCAAATATTTCACCTTGAGGGATAGAAAAATTCAGATTGTGAATTAGCTTTTTCCTGCTGTTGCGGATAGTCACTGAAAGGCTTTCCACAGTGAGCAGATTATTCTCACATGAAGTTGTCGTTTTGTTCTCAAACATTACAAACCTCCTCTCTATCGACTTTTAACATCCCATTTGTCTCTCAATCCTTCACCCATTAAGTTAAATGCTAATACCACAAAAAAAATGGCTAAACCTGGGTAGATCATTAATTCTGGCGCACTCTGAAAATAAGGTCTTCCATCATTCAACATCGCTCCCCATTCTGGAGCTGGAGGCTGCGCACCTAATCCAAGGTAGGATAAGGAAGAGATTGTAAGGATCACTTTTCCGATATCAAGGGTAGCTAGAACAAGGACAGGAGAAACAATTTGCGGAAACATATGTCTTCTTATAATCTTCCAGTTAGAACTTCCCCCAACTTTTGCAGCTAGAACATAATCTTTGTTTCGTTCCGTGATTACGATACTTCTTACGACCCTTGTATAAGCAATCCACTTAACAAAAACAATCGAAATCATGAGATTCGTCAAACTTGGTCCTAAGAATCCAGCGATCGCAATCGCTAAAATAAATTCTGGAAGAGCAAGTATACCATCCGCTATACGCATAAACAGGGTATCCATTCGACCACCGATGTAACCGATCACGAGACCGATCGGAATACCGATGAGTGCAACTGTCACAACAACAAGTGCCGTTATTCCAAGTGTTGACTGGGCACCGACTATGAGTCTTGAAAATATACATCTTCCCATATGATCAGTTCCTAGAGGGTATGCTGAACTTGGTGGAGCAAGCCGTTCAGCCATGTTAGCTGTAAAAGGCTCGTTAGGAATAATAAATGGTCCAATAATTGTAATGAAAGTAATTATAATAAAAAACAAAAGTCCACAGCTTGTCATCAAGTTTTGATTCTTAAAGAAAAATGGAATTCGGTTTATTCTAGGCACCTGAACATTCACCTTCCTAATGCCTCCTCTTTTCGTTTCATTCTAGGATCGATCACATAATAAGATAAATCAACAACGAGATTTGTTATTACTACAAATATTCCAGTTAATAATACATATCCTTGGATGACCGGATAGTCACGGTTAAATATAGCGTCAACGGCAAGACTCCCCAATCCTGGCCAAGAAAATAAAATTTCAACGACTACTGCTCCACCTAAGAAACTGCCTAGACTTAAGCCGAAAATAGTTAGTACGGGGAGAACTGCAGCTCTAAAAGCGTGCAACCATAGAATCCTCCACTCTTTGACACCTCTTGCTCTTGCTGCATAAATATAGTCCTCAGACAAACTTTGTAGAAGACCCGCTCGAAGCAGCCTCGCATAAACTACAGCAAACGTAAAACCTAATGTAAAAGCGGGTAAAATGATTTGAGAATAGGACCCGATTCCTGAAGAAGGTAGAATGCTTAATTTAAACGCAAAAAGATAGATTAAGATGAGTCCGAGCCAAAAGTTAGGAATAGATGCTCCAACTAATGCTAAAATCCGACTGAATTGGTCTGGCCATTTGTTTACATATTTTGCAGACCACACGCCGAGTGGAACGGTGATGCATAACATGATAGTCATTGCAAAAAATGTAAGTTCCGCAGTAATGGGTATGCGCGTTAACAGTTCTTCAATAACTGGTTTCCCAGACATGTATGATTTTCCTAGATCAAACTGCATGAGGTTGAACATCCATTTGCCATATTGTACATACAGAGGCTGATCAAAGCCAAGCTTACTTCTAAGCTCAGCTTGATCTTCTTCTGTTACGACCATTTCATCGGCATTTAGGATGGTAAGAACCGGATCTCCTGGTGCCATCTTCATCAATGTAAACGTAAATAGGGATAGTATGAATAAAACAACAACCAGTTGAATAACCCTATTCTTTATAATCGTAAACACATTACTTCACATCCATATTGTGTGTTAGAATATAGTACTCCTCTGCTGTAGGCTCCCAGTTCACAATGCGTTTGTTCATCCCAATAATGATATTTGGATAAACGGCATAGCTGTGGGCAACTTCTTTGTTGATTACCTTAGCCGCATCTTGTGTCAGCTTTGTACGCTCGTCTAAATCTGTTGTTCTGTTTAGCTTTTCAATTAGAGTGTTAAGTTCCGGTATGTTGATTTTCCCAACATTTAAAGCACCTGTTTCTGTGAAAGCTGTGTTAAAGAAGTAGCTGCCGTCTCCTCTTGGTGAAGTATTGTTACTATATGTAGCTAGATCCCAGTCTTTATTTTCAGCTAGATGCGTATCTGCATTCTCAACAGTTTTAATTTCAATTTTGATTCCGGCTTTACTTGCATCAGATTGTAATAGCTGCGCGATTAAAGGAAGTTCTGGACGAGCTTTATATGTAACTAGTTCAAGAGTTAAAGGTTTACCGTCCTTCTCCATTAGACCTTCTGCATTTTCTTTATAGCCTGCTTGTGTTATAAGGCTTTTAGCTTTATCTACATTCATTTCTGAAACTTCTTCATCGAGTCCAAACGGCAATGTACTGTTAAATGGACCGTTAGCCTCAAGTCCGTTTCCTTGCATAATGTCTTTCACTACGCTCTTGCGGTCAAGCAACAGATCAAGTGCTTGTCTTATCTTCAAATCTTTTACGTTTTCACTTTGACTGTTATAAAGAACAAAATGTGCACGAAGTCCTGGGATAGATTCAACGCTCAGTTTGCTATCTTTCTTTATAGCATCTAAACTCTCTGCAGGAAGATTGTACACCACATCAGCTTCCTTTGACTGAAGTGCTAGCGCTCTTACGTTAGGATCTTCATTAAATTTAATCATAGCTGAATCTAGTTTCGGCTCACCTGCCCAATAATTTGCGTTCTTCTCTACTTCAACAAATTGATTGGCTTTAAATTCTTTTACTTTAAATGGACCCGTACCAATAGGGTTATTCTTAAATGCTTCTTCGCCTTCCTTCTTGGCTGCATCCATGTTCACAATTGATGTATAAGGATTTACAAGTTCAGATGGAAGTGCAGGATATGGTTCTGTCGTATTAATAGTTAGTGTTTGTCCGTCGGCTTCCATCGATTTAATCTTGAGAGAATCACCTAACGATTCGTTGGCTTCTATACTTCTTTCTAATGATTGTTTGACAGATTCAGCATCAAGTTTTTTACCATCTTGGAATTTTACATCATTTCGGATATCAAATACCCACTTCTGATTATCTGCTGTTTCCCATTTTTCCGCTAACCAGCCTTCAATATTTGATTTCTCATCCAGTTTTAATAACGTTTCTGTAAGTCCAGAACGAATAGGAATAAATCCAGTGTGCGGATCTAAGTCTGCTGCTTTGAAGCTGAAGATCATGTTAACGTTCTTTTCTTTATCTTCTTGTTTTTCTGAGCTATTTTGTGTAGTTGAACAACCAGCGATGAATACAAGAACCAAACATAACATTCCTACTAAAATATTTTTATAGTTTCTCATTCATTTACCTTCCTTGCCTGTTAGTTTATAATCGTAATCATTACGGTTTGAAAATCAAAAAAAATAATGGTTGAAGTTTATTGAAAGATGAAGAAAATAATACCTATGTATCAAGTAATCTTGAACACTAAAAAACGAAGTAATCATAAGATTTACGACACCCTTGTACGAGGTGTTCTTTATGCTCGCCCTTCTGGTCCTTGTTAAAAGTGCTGCCCTCCTCACTTTCGCTTTAAGCGTAATCATTACGATTTACATATCGAATTCTATCATTTAATAAATTGGTCGTCAATCACTGAACGAAATAAAACTATAAAAAACCCATCAATGATGGGTTTAAGAGATTGATATAAGCATGAGATCATAGCGTGTATATGACGATTTAAGATCCGGACGACTTACTTCCCGACCCAAAGCCTGAACCTGATTGAGAACCAGTTGATGAAGGAGATGCTGTCACGTTCGTACTCGGCTTTGTTGCTGGTTTAACGGTTGAAGGAGCAGTTGTAGCTGATTTCGTAAAGTTAACTTTTCCTGCAGGTTTCATTTTGGTTGTATTTGCTAACAAGAATATCCACCAAGGAAACGAGCTTTCATTAGAATAATAATTGGAATCCAGAGTAGATTCTCCGTTTTCATAGACATCATCTAAGAAAGTGATAAGCTCATCCTCTTGATATTCCAGTCCGTTTTCTTCTATATAATTCTCCATTGCTTCTAAGTCCATATCAGGATATTGAGATTGCAAATGATCTAGTTCAATCTCCTCTTCAACAGCTTCATCATAGGTTGGCTCTTCCGAATAAGACGTTGAGTAGGTTTCATCTTCCGTGTAAGTTGTTTCATCTTGAACAGCTATATCTTCTCTAGAACTGCAGGCACTTAACGTAACAGCTGCCGACAATATGCCTCCAATTAGTTTTTTTGTTTTTGTCATTGTGATTATCCCCTTTTTCACATGGTCCTCAATAAGGAAATGAGGAGTGTACCCTTATTTGTAACAAAAGTACAAGTGCACTATATGAATTTCTTCATTTATAACCTCAGCTCGCCAATTTTAGACAACTTTTCTTTGAACCATATAATTACTTTTTTTCTCTTCAACACTTCGTCAATCATCCAAAAGAATAAAGAACATAGTATAGATTGCGTGAAGAATATATTCCATACTATGTTTTCCAGATCATACCCTTGTTCTCCTATTTGAATGAATGTTATAAATATCAACCCAAAAAGAATATGAAAAACACTTGATAATAAAAGTTTAAAATTTGGATGAATCCACCTAATCATGTAATCAGACAACATGGACGAAAAGGATCCATACAAGATGACGAATGGAACTAAATAAAACGCTATAAAAATACTAAACTCTAAACCGAGAATCGCAATATTTATCAAAGTCATAATGAAGCTAGTAGCAATAGCAGCTATTCCTTTTCTTATAAGAATTATTTTTCCTCCTTAATATAAATTTTATTTGTCTAACTTTTATTTGTTTTTATGACAAATAACCCTTCTTTAACTATTATTATTTAAACACTAAAATTCCACAACTACTTTTTCCAATATATGCTATAATGCTAAATGGAAAAAGTGTGAAAAAATTTTCTGAATTGAGGGGATTTTTTGGATTTAATCTTTATTCTACTTATACTTTTGGGATTATTAACAGGAATTATTGCGTGGTATCGAGACAGAAGAGAGAATAATAAACATTTTTCTTGGTTGAGTATTGCTTCTCTATTACTTCCCCTCTTATTAATTATGACCATGTATAGTACAAGAGGCAGCTTTCTGATCTATACAGTTGCTATTGGTTCTCCACTGTCATTATTGCTATGTGGCTACACCTTATTTAAAAGAAGAGAGAAAAAGATTCTGGCTGTTATTGGTCTAATCCTTTCTCTAATCTCCAATGGCATTGTGTTTATTATTGGGACCTTTGTAATCACAAACACTTAATATAAATTTCGTTAGGTAAAACAAGGGAATTTCAAAGAGATCTCTTGTTTTCATTAAAAAAACACCCAATTATTTGTGTTTGCATACCATACTTACAAAGTTGGTAAACGCCTAAGAAGAGGTGAAGCACATTATGGTTTCATATATGGATTATTCGTCTCCCCTCACTCAATTTACGTTTGATGTAAATACGAGTCCTCTTTTCAAAAAAGACAGTCAAAATTATATCAATGTATTGGGTATTAACCAATTGAATACTTTAGAGGACGTATCATTATTAGACATCTTTATGAGTACGAGCAATGTAGTTGAGCCTCATTATCATCAGAATGCAGCTGAACTTGTCTACTGTATCTCAGGCTCTGTTCTTGTATCGATTCTGAATCCATTCACCAAACAGTTATTGAACTTCAAGATCACACCAGGCCAAGTAGCAAACGTTCCCCAAGGCTGGTGGCATTATGAAATCGCTTTGCAAGATAACACTCATATTCTAGCAATTTTTAATGCACCCACTCCACAAGTTATTCTTGGTTCAGATATACTTAGATTCACCCCTGCCAATGTTATGGCGCATACGTATTGTCTTGACGAAAATCAATGGAAAGAAACCGTTGCCTCTGTTCAACCTTCTACTTATATAGGGCCTTACACGAATTGTCAGCGAAACACTGAATATACCTACCATTCAAATCATGATCAAACGTATCAGCAGATGCAGTATGTTCAACAACATCCTGAATCTCCGTACGTTCAGCTTTACCGGAACGTTTGGTGGTAAAAGTGGTATGTGATACAAGTTCTATAATTAACTATAAAAACCGACCGATTCAAGCTGGTCGGTTATTTATATTTTTCTGGTACATGGAACACTATTAGTTAATCGACTCCAATTTCTATTAATTTTCAAAAATCTGGGACAATATTTTTTAATGAGAAGGGTGACGAAAGAACAATTAAAGTAGTAGAATCTCCGTGAATGCCGCTCATATCTATTATTGACTCTAATGAAGCCATAGATTTGGTTACAATTTTTATCAAATAATTATATTGGCCACTTATCCTGTGAAGTTCAATCACATCTGGTGTTTCTTTGCAGAAACGTATGAACTTCTCACAATCTTTTGTATGGAATAAAAGAAAAGCCGTAGTTTTTTTGTTAACTTTTTGGGGATCTAGCACTGCTCGATAATAATCAATTATTCCCCTTTCTTCGAGTCTTCGCACTCGTTCAGTTACGGCAGGCTGTGACATAGAGACCGCCTTGCCTAGTTCGGTCATAGAAATTCGTCCTTCTTCTTGAAGCTTTATTAATATATCCTTATCGGTTATATCCATTTCTCTTCCTCCACTTCAGAATTATGTATTAATAAATTATAAGTAATATAAGTAAATCACCTTAAATTTATTCCACCTTTTATTAAAACACCTTTTAATTCATATGTAAAAGAAGTCTAAAAGTAATTAATATAATACTAATTAATAAATATGGGAGAGATGAAAATGGAATTTCCATATAAATCACTTTTTGAACCTATCCAGATTGGAACTTGGAATTTAAGGAATAGAATTACGATGGCCCCAATGACACGCTGTTTTGCAGAAGATGAATCTGGTGTGGTCGATCAAGATATAGTTGAATATTACAGAGCAAAAGCGGCTGACGGAATCAGTCTCATCATAACGGAAGGAATAACAGTAAGTTCTCGTGCTAAAGGTACATTTAACCTTCCGGGGTTGTACACGAATGACCAAGTAGTGAGTTGGAAAAAGGTTACGGACGCTGTTCATGAAGAAGGAGGTACAATAATAGCCCAATTATGGCATGTAGGCAGATTAACTCATCGTGATCTGATAGGTGGCTTCGCTCCACAAGCTCCCTCTGCTATTAGAGCAAACGGCCATGTGCATCGCTATGGAAAGCCGTTTGATCAACCAGAAGCCATGTCAGTTGTAGATATTAAAAAAGTAATACAAAGTTTTAAATTATGTGCTGAAAATGCTGTTCGTGCTGGATTTGATGGAGTGGAAGTACATGGAGCTCACGGCTACCTGATTGACCAGTTTAATTCTGATGTTACAAATACACGCAGTGATATATATGGTGGAAGCCTTTCACAACGGCTGACATTCATGAAGGAAGTGCTATCTGCTGTTATTGAGGTGACAGGGGCAAACCGTACCTCCATAAGGTTTTCTGAACACAAAGATGATATAAAGGAATTTCAGTGGAGCGATAAAGAAGAAGCGATAAAAACTTTTATAGAAGCGTTCAATGAAGTAGGTGTTAAGATTCTACATCCGTCGGTTAATCAGTACGACAAAGTAATAATGAATGAACGAACCTTTCATCAACTTGTACGAAAACATTGGGACGGTCTAATAATTGGTGTTGGAAATCTAAATCCTGAGCTGGCTGATAACGCCATTAAAGAAAACACTATTAATCTTGCAGCATTTGGAAGACTAATATTAGCAAATCCCAATTTTGTTTATAAGTTAAAAAAAGGGATAAAACTTGAATCGTATGATAGTAAAAAACACTTATCCAAACTTTTTTATAATAGCTAATTCTCAAATTATAAACACAAGCAATCAGGTTTCAAGTGTTATTTAGCTTGAAACCTGTCCTTTATAAGGCGTCTAACTTGCTGTTTTGCCACGATAAACAACCAATGTCATTACATTTAAAGCGATAGTAATGATTAAAAGAGCTGCTGAAGCAAATGCAGTGGCAAACATCGTATCCAAAAGGCCAGCCCAATCCTCCATCAACACTTTATGGTAGGTATACAAAATTTGAAAACATAATGAAATTGAACAAGCACTGATACTAATCGTAGACAACATCTTCCAGCTCTTATTCTGCTTTCGGAATAAATTTAGAACCGGCAAAATCCAAGCGATTAACCCTAATATAAGACTCCCAACATTCAATAAGCCAAACATTTAAAACGCCTCCAGAAATTCTTCTAAACCGTTACATGTATTCTCTGAAAATGTCGAAAATCCTTTTCAATAAAAAGAAAGCACTGTAACCAATCGATGGTTACAGTGCTAAGAAGTGCTATTTCTTTATTAATGAAACGCGAAAAGGATACAATTTCCCACTCATGACGTTCCCCTTGACTGCTGGATCATTTTCCATAATTTCTTGTGCTTCTTCTTCATTTGTATTTTGAAGAATAACAACACCAAACGAAGCATCCAGACAGGGTCCTGCCAATACCAATTTCCCCTTCTCTAACATATCTTGAAGGTACAGAAAATGAGATTGAAGCTTTTCTTGTTCCTCTTGTGTTTGATTTTCCATTAAATCTGCTCTAACTGGCTTAATCTGATATAAAAATTCAGTGATTTCCAAACGTATCTCTCCCCTTTAGAGAAAGAATTTTATCGATTCATGAAAAATCCTTTAATAGAAACTATCTTCTTTTTTTAGATCCGTCTGTTTTTCGCTGCATGCTTTTTTCGTTTTTCGGTGCAGTGCGTTTCGTGGATGGTCCTTTAGTAGCACTCTCTTCTACGATGACTTGTCCTTTTTCAAGCAGCTGCTTTTGAAGTGGTACGTTCATCTTTGCAGTCCATTTTTTCACAGAAGTTAATTCTGCTTTCGTTACTAAAGAAACGACTGTACCTTCTTTTCCCATACGCCCTGTTCTTCCAGATCGGTGGACGTATTGTTTCACATCTTCTGGCATTTCAAAATGGACTACGTGTGTAACATCAGGAATATCTAATCCACGTGTCGCAACATCTGTTGTTAAAAGAACAGGAATCTTTCCATTCTTAAAATCATTGATCACTCTTTGTCGATCTTGTTTAGTGGAATTACCCGCTAATACACCTAGCTTGATCTTCTTATACTCAAGTTTCGTTGCGAACTCATCCATCTTCATCGAACTATTAATGAAGACCATCGCTTTGATGCCTGGTGTGTGACGAATCAGCTTTCGTAAGTTTTCAACTTTGTCACGGTAATCAGACACCATGAACGTATGTGTGACTTCGCTCTTCACCAGGTCTTTTTCTACTTTAACGATAACTGGTGCTACGGCTAATTTTCTTGACCAATCTTCAGTCTTGTTATTGATCGTAGCGGATACGAATACAAGCTGGCGATCTTTTAGCGTTGCTGCGATTACTTGTTCAACGTCTCCGTTAAATCCAGCTTCAATAATGTGGTCGGCTTCATCGATCACAATAGTTTTTACTTCATGAACTTTAAGTTTTTTGTTTTGGATCAATTCTTTTACTCGCCCAGGTGTACCTACGATAAATTGCGGTTTCTTTTTCAATTTATCTAACTGACGCTGCATGTTAGCTCCACCGATGAGAGATGCCCCGCTTAATCCGCTGTTTTCGGTGAACTTTTGACATACATCATAAATTTGCATCGCTAGTTCTCGTGTTGGTGCTAAAAAGAGAACTTGAGCATTCTTTACTTCTGGGTTTATCTTTGATAGTGCTGGTAATGCATAAGCAAGAGTCTTACCAGTCCCAGTTGGAGATTCGATGATCAAATCTTTGTTTTCTAACTGTTCAGGTATTGCTCGTTCTTGAATGTCTGTAAATGCTGAAAAGCCGCTTTTGTCCCAAGCGTTTCGGATAAATTCCGGAAAATTCTGTAGCGATTGTGTCATTTTTTATACCCCTTAAAATATTCATTCATTTCGTTTATTGACGCTATTAACTCTTCAAGTACAGATGAAATTCGCTCTGGTTCCTCTTCAGAAACCGGCTTTTGAAGTTGTATAGAGATCGTGTTGGTGAATACGTGTCTTGGTTGACCATATATATAAGTAAGTTTTTGCTGAATATCACCTTTTAAATCTCCGCTTCCCCATTTTTTCAAAATGGATTGAAGCTGTTTACAATCCGTTTCTATTTCATAAACCGGAGTCTCGATCACGCAGGAAAGTTTACTGCCTGCTCCTTCAGGGTTATCGTTCAACTTTTCCATAGCCAAGTCTTCTAGATTTGATGTTAAGGTGATAGTCCCTTTCATCGCTTCTCCGATCGCTGAAACTACAAAGTCAATCGAATAATTTCTTTCTATAATAGCCTGATCCATTAAGTCTTTACGATTAATGATCTCAATTTCTCCTGAAAAATCTAGGTCATATACTGCTCCTTCGAGCACAACCTTTAGATTATCATAAACAGATGGATGATACATCTTGTTCTCTCCCTATTTTTAAAAACATATTTAAGTACGGTACGTGAAATTATTTATTTTCGTTTTCCGCCATTTGATTCTTTAGCTGATTCAATACATAGAGAACAGATTTCACCATTTCTGTGATTCGTTTGTCTTTCATTTTCTTTTGAAAGACATAAACGCCAAGATAGCCAATGTTTTCAGCAGCGGTCTTGATCTGAATCGGGTACAGATATTTGGGCTTGTTGACGATCACCCAGTCTCTCGCGAGCGGCTCCCAGTCTTTCACGCGAAAATGGATGCGATCGGCAAAAGGTTTGACCTCTGTAAAAAAGTCCGCTTCTGTTTCTCTCGTTTTGGTTTCTGTCTTATAAATATGAAACGCTTCATCTATATCAGCGATTAGCTCGGTTGTTAATGTATATAAATGGTCCATTAAAAAAGTCCCCCCATTCTTTATATCCTACCAAAGAATGAAGAGACTTACACTTTTTGATTTTATTTAGATGTATTCTGATATTCTCTGGAGCGTTCGACGGTGGCTGATTTCCGTTCCAGAGACTCGCTTTCCGCGGGGCGACCGGTGAGCCACTTGCCGCTTTGCGCCATTAAGTGTCTCACCTGACCGCTCGTCCCGCAGGAGTCTCGTATCTTCCACTCCAATCAACTAGTCAACGAAGTAAAAAACAAAATCTATAAAGCAGTAGCCAATAGGTTATGAAAAGTACTTATTATAAAAGTATTTATAGAGTAAACAAACTGACGAACCAGTTCTTCTTTGATTTTTCTTTTACGTATAAACGCTCTTCAGGATAATCCTGCTTCAGAAGTGCCACTTCTAGATCTTGCAGTCGCGCTTCCATGTTCTCCATCTTTTTGATCAATTCTTCAAGCTCTGTTGCGTGCTGCAGCATTTGATAGGAAACGACCCCATCTGCTTTTTCCTCCACTTTCTTCTCTAGTGCCTCTATGGCAGCGTTCAAACGATTGAACTTATCTTCAAATTGGGTTGGCAGTTCCTTTGATTGCTCTGTTGACTGCATAGACTGAACTTGAATATCACTCATCAAAAGTCCATTGTCGAGCTGAGCTTTAATCTCTCTTAGCTGATCGATATCATCTTGTTTGAACAGATAATGACCATGCTCATTCTTGTCACATTGTATGTTAAAATGTCTGACCCAACGCTGAACTGTTGTTGGATTCACCCCAAGTTCCTCAGAGACCGTTTTGGTTTTCATCAACACCATTTCCATCATGAATCCCTCCCCGTTTTCTTGTGAGTACTATTTTCTAGCATCATATTCCCATCCCCTTCACACCTGACAAAACTAGTTTTCATTCGCCAAAGAAAGTGGAATACAACGGAATCACTACAATTTCGACACTCAATTTGTTGATTGTTTGTATATTCAGTCGCAACAGCACCAAAACTAAGAACAGTTCAGGTGATACAAAAAGGAGGTGCCAACATGAACCAAGACAGCAAACAACAAAAACAGCAGGATGAGTATACATCCCAAGAAGAAACAGGTACTCAAAAAAGAGAACAAAAGAACAGCACAGGCTATGGTGATAAAAAGCTGAACGGCCCTGATATTCCTAGCACATAAACAAGTAAAGACGGCTCAAAAAAGCCGTCTTCTTTTATGCATGCAACATCCACTCTTTTAAGAGGATTCCTATTTTCAGCTGCCTTTGCTTTTGTTTATACCAATCTGTTAACACGACCCGGTGCAACGGTTCAATCGGTTCATAAAACTTTTCAGTGTTTACTTTTTTTTGATACCAGTCTTTTGTGTTACACCTATTGTGCTCGATGATCGGAAACGCGATACGTAAAAAAGGAGTCTCTCTTTTTTTACCGGGATAGATATAGGTTTCAAAATCATGTCTTGATCCCGTATGAGTGACTTTATCTGCAAAGGAAAGAATTTCTTCACCCCACTCTGACTCAAACAAAATGGTATACAGTTTTTTACCTGTTTCGATCCTATTTTTCGTCTTTTTAAATCCATGAACAGAAATTCCTATCACTTCACCACTCTCGACAGGAAAAAGCACGGTACTGAAATGCATATAATCTTGTAAAAGAAACGGCACCTTTGAAAAAATTCTCTTTTTGTAAAACCCATCCTCTATTACCGGCTTTTCGATCACGTGTTGTTCATTAATGATTAAAGACGTGCAAATTCTCTTCAGATCTTTCTCTTTCCAGAATCTTTCCCACTCATGAACCATAAATGAGGAAACACCAAAGTATCTGAGCAGATGAAAACATGGCTCTTCTTGTTTTTTCGAATACTCATAGATCAAAAGCTGGGGATATGCATCCTGAAAGATCAGCCAGTTTGCGCGTTCATACGTTAGGAATAAATGCTTTCTAGTATCTTTAGACAACAGCCTAGGCAACCAGTCCCCTTTTAAGTCACACATGCTGTAACCTGCATTTCTTGAAACAAGGCTTGCGAGCATCGCCCACCTTAGTTCAGGGTTATGTTTATAAAATGTGGCATAGCTTACGGTACGTGAAATATTGTCACGATTTTGTGAATTCGTAGTTTTCAAAATGTGTTGAATGATATCCTCATTATGCTGCACCACGCTCTTCCTCCATGCTTTTTGTCCTATTTTCTATCGTTCGCTTTCATGTTATAAAATATTTGTGTCATATAAGAAAAAAGAGTAAACTAATGGTTATGAAAGATGTATTTGGAAAAAGGAGGCATAGACCTTTGGCGAAGACAGTAATACTTTATACACAAGAAACATGCCCTCCATGCTTTGCAGAAAAAGAGTGGCTAAAAGCAAACGAGATTCCTTTTGAAGAACGAGATATTCGTAAAAACGATGCCTATATGAAAGAAGTGATCGACCTCGGCGCTTCTGCAACTCCTGTAACCGTTATTAAAACGGAGGACTCAAAAGAAGTCGTCATGGGCTTTGTAGAAGAAGAACTTTCTCGACTACTAAAAAAGTAAACATCCAACGGCTATGTGTATCGTTTTTTTCATGCGCATAGCCATCTTTCGTTGTAAAGGAGATGAATCATGGGTACCTTTCATTATCCAAACGGTAAGAAAGTGACTTCTATCGTGAAAAAACAATCTTCATCTTCTATCAAAAAGGATATTTCGTACAGCAACAGAGGAATGTCGTTAGAAGATGATATCAATCAGAGCAACGAATATTATCTTTTAACCAATCAAGCGATCATCCATAAGAAACCTACTCCGGTTCAGATCGTAAATGTAGAATATCCAAAGCGATCTGCCGCTGTCATTCGTGAAGCATACTTCAAACTCGCTTCCACGACAGATTACAATGGTGTGTATAAAGGAAGATACATTGACTTTGAGGCAAAAGAAACAAAGAATAAGATAAGCTTCCCACTAAAGAACTTTCATGAACATCAGCTACTTCATATGCAGCATATCTTAAATCATGATGGGATCTCGTTCGTCATCCTTCGTTTCTCTGCAACAGATGAGAGCTATCTATTCGACAGTTCTCACTTGATCACATTTTGGAACGAACAGAGAGAAGGCAGAAAATCTATACCAAAGGCTGAAATCGAGGAAAAAGGACATTCTATAAATATCGGGTATCAACCTCGGCTTAATTACTTACAAGTGGTAGATTCTGTCTATTTCTAGTCGTTCATAAATTGTCAAATGCCGTCGAATAATTGAACGTGTTCATTTTTTTATGAAGTTGAAAGGTTGGTAAAACAATGTCAAAAGATTACCGAAGCCGTATGGAGCGCAGACAATCGAGTGATAGTTCCAAACCGGCAACTAAAACAAAAACAAAAAAACCTAGACGAGGACGTAACTGGAAGAAGACTCTGTTGATCCTTGCTCTTATATTAGGTGTTTTAGGACTGTTAACGATCGGCGTTATTGCCGCGACCTCTCCTAAATTAGATCCTAAGAAACTAGAAACACCTGTATCCTCTAAGATTATGGATATGAACGACGAAGAAGCATCTCTCGTCGCAGGTGATGAAAAACGAATTCGTGTGAAGATTAACGAGATTCCAG
Organism: Fictibacillus norfolkensis; assembly: GCF_014836645.1. Classification (GTDB taxonomy): domain Bacteria; phylum Bacillota; class Bacilli; order Bacillales; family Fictibacillaceae; genus Fictibacillus; species Fictibacillus norfolkensis. The sequence goes on along the minus strand of NZ_JACSQM010000004.1, from coordinate 326,916 downwards.
AACATGTACAGAACGCATTTATTGCGACAGAAGATGTACGGTTCCGTGAACATAGTGGAGTAGATGTACGTCGTATTGCTGGTGCAGCTTTCGCCAACGTAAGAGAAGGTTTTGGAGCAGAAGGTGCGAGTACGATCTCTCAGCAGGTTATTAAGAACACTGTTTTAACGAATGAAAAATCACTTACACGTAAGATTCGTGAAGCATACCTTTCTGTTCAACTAGAACAGAAGTATTCAAAAGATCAAATTTTAGAGATGTATCTAAACAAAATTTTCTTTGGGAATAGAGCATTCGGAATCGCAACAGCATCAAAAGTATATTTTGACAAGGAAGTTGGCGAGCTTGAAGTGCAAGAAGCAGCTCTATTAGCTGGTCTACCAAAGGCACCAAGTTACTACAACCCGCTTGTAAACCCGAAAGAAGCTGAACATCGCCGTAACGTTGTTTTGAATCTAATGGCTCAGCATAAATTCATTACAAAAGAAGAAGCGGAAAAAGCTAAAAGTATTCCTGTTAAAGATATGATCGATGAAGGAAATTTAAAAACCGAATCACGACCATATGATGCTTATATCAAACAAGTTATCGATGATTTGAAAGATATCGAAGGACTTGAGGAAGCAGATATCTACTCTTCTGGACTTAAAATCTATACGAACTTAGACACGAAAGCACAGCAAACGACTGAAGACGTATTAAGAGCTAAATTAGAAAATGAAAACAAAGTTCTTCAATCTGGTGTTGCTTTACTAGACACAAAGACTGGCGCAATCCGAGCAGTGGGGAGTGGTCGTGGAAATGAATTAAGTAACTATTTCTCTTCTAAAATTAATCGTCAGCCGGGTTCAACAATAAAGCCGATCCTTGATTATGGACCTGCGATTGAAAACAAAAAGTGGAACACGGGTTATATCTTGAAAGATGAACCGGTAGAACTGAAAGACATTACAATCAACAACTTTAACGACCGAAACGTTGGCGATATCTCTATGCGTCAAGCGCTCGTAGAATCAAAGAACACGACTGCTGTTCGTGCGTTCCAAGAAGTTGGAGCAGAAGAAGCAACTGATTTTGCTAATAAGTTAGGATTTAACTTAGATCCTGACACTACGTATCCATCTTATGCGATTGGTGGTTTTGAAAAAGGAATCTCCCCTCTTACACTAGCTGGTGCTTATACATCGTTCGGTAACGGAGGTATCTATTCAAAACCAACAACGATTCGTAAGGTCGAATTCCCTGATGGTCGCGTGATCGAAGTGGATTCAGAACCAAAAGCGGCGATGAAAGACTACACCGCTTATATGATTACAGATATGCTAGAAGATGTTATGGATAGAGGTACTGGTCGTGAAGCGAACGTTAGCGGACTTAACTTAGCAGGTAAGACTGGTACGACAAACTACTCTAAAGATGATCGAGATAAATACGGTCTTCCTGATGGGGCAACGAAAGATGCATGGATGGCCGGCTATACACCTAGCTATACCGCTGCGGTATGGACAGGTTATGCAGATATGAAAGACGGTCTCTATCTAAACGACAATGAAGCGGACTATTCGAAGCAGATTTTCCGTGATATCATGAGCGAATTAGATCATAAGAATGCAGACTTCAAGAAGCCAAAATCCGTAACAGAAGTCGCGATGGAAAAAGGAACAGGTAAACGCGCTAGTGAATTCACACCTGATTCTGAGAAGATCATCGAGCTTTTCGTTAAAGGAACTGACCTTCCTGGTATAAGTGATAGTTATGAAAAACCTTCTTCTATCGAAGGGCTTGAAGCGAAGTACAAAGAAGATAAGAACGAGATCGAAGTAAAATGGAAATATGGTAAGAAAAAAGGGGTAACCTTTAGAGTTCTCGCAAGCTATAACGACGGTCCGATGCAGGAACGTGCCACGATCAACGATACGAAATTCGTTGTTCCAGCTCCTGCTCCTGGTAAATATTCGTTCCAAGTCATAGCGATCGACAGTGAGAACAATACAGAAAGCGAACCAGCAGGAACATCGATTACGATCGAAGGCCCTGAAGGTGAAGAGCCACCGCCTGGTGAGGGTGAAGGCGAACAGCCAGGTACTCCTCCGGGAGAAGAGCCTGGAACAGAGCCACCTGCAGAAGGTGAACCTGGTACGCCTCCTGATCAAGGAGGCGGTGAAGGCGAACAACCGGATACTCCTCCAGGTCAAGAGCCTGGAACGGAGCCACCTGCAGAAGGTGAGCCTGGTACAACACCTACACCTCCAGGTCAAAACGGAGGCAGACAACAAAATGGTGGAAACGGTGGAGGCCTCGTCCCTCCTCTCGGTCAATAAATAAATAAGATCCGTCAGCAACTTTTAGCTGGCGGATCTTTTTTTATTCTCATATAAGTAATGGCAATCTACTGCTGTTTCAGAACACCTATTTTATGTTATACCGATCAAGCAGATAGTTCCAAAATACAGGATAACCAAACGATAGGTTCCAAAAGCTTACACCTGCAAAGCCGTACTGATCTACTACGTCAAACTTTGCTCTCATACTTCGAAGATCTTCAAACCATACCACATGCTCTTTCTTTTGTTTATCCCAATAACGGAAATAAGGAGCTTCATCTTTTCTTGAGTATTTAATGGCAGCCTGCCTCTTTCCTGCTAGCTGGGTCGCTTGAACCGGATTCAATGCTTTCGCAAACTCACCGCCTGGTTTATACGGTAACGTCCAGTCATAACCGTACAGATTGATGCCCATAAGAATCTTCTTTGGATCGATTACACTTACCGCATAATCAAGCACCTTTTTTACAGATGGAAGCGGACTGACGGCCATCGGCGGACCACCGCTATATCCCCATTCGTACGTCATCAGAATCACATAATCTACGATCTCACCGTGTGCTTTATAATCATGCGACTCGTACCATTCGCCTTCTTGAGTGCCTGAGATTTTTGGTGCTACCGCTGTCATGACGATAAAATTTTCCTGATGCATCTTCTCTGTTAGCGTTCTTAGGAATTGATTGTAAGCTTCTTTGTTTTGTTTTCCTAAGTATTCAAAATCAACCGAGATCCCTTCATATCCTTTTTGCTTCATAATACGTAAGGACTCGTTTATCACTTTATCTGTAATCTCTTTCTTCGTTAGAATCGCTGTTCCCACTTCTTCACTGAATTCACCGTCTTTGATGTTCGTGATGGCCATGATCGGGCGTACATTTTTATTTTTTGCATCTTTTAAGAACTCAGAATCATTCAGTGGTTTGAATACACCTTTCTCGTTCACTTCATAGCTGAATAGCGTGATGTACGTGAGAGCTCTTGCAGCGGCATCAAAATTGGCTTGTGCTTTTGGGTTAGGCTCTGCAAACGCGTTCGTTAGGATTGTTTTCTTCGTACGCTGCGGTACGTTCAGTTGCGTTCCTGGCCGGAGGTTGCTGTCCGTCACACCCGGATTTGCCTGCTGTAGCTGCGCGACTGTTACACCGATCCTGTTTCCGATCTCCTCTAATGAATCACCAGGCTGAACGGTATACGTAAAAGGTGTTGGAATGAAAAGTGTCTGTCCTACTGTAAGCACGTCTTTTTCTGACAATCGATTAACTGTTGCGAGCTCCTGCCACGGCAATTTATAGTATTGCGAAAGTCTCCAAAGAGAATCGCCCCGTTTCACCACATGAATCTGCATGATACCCCTCCTAAAAAACGTCTCATGTCATCATCATATGTCCAAGTGTCTTGTCCTTATGTACTGCGCTTTGTTAATATGACACTTTTCTTTTCCCATTCAGAAAATAACTCACTAAGCTGTATGTATGATTGATAGTGATCCGGCTGATCTTCGATGAACGTAAGCCGCTCGATCGCATTCACAGGTAAGTGCTTGAATTCCTGTAGATCGCTTTTATAATTCATTGTATGAAAAGGTTGCACTCCATTTTTGGAATAGATTGTTTTTAAAAGTTGATGTAAGAAATATTCCATCGGTTCTCTCGCACTTTTTCGGTCACGATTCTTAAAGTATAAAGCAATTTCCTTTGACTTCTCTTTCCACTCTATAAAAATGTTCTCTGTATTCTCGTTCATCTATAACGCCTCCGCTTTGTATACAAAAAAAGAGCTTATCAAAAGATAATCTCTTTTTTAAATTTATTGTACCTCTTTAAAAGAGTGTATTCCAAGTCGTTGGACCAACAATTCCGTCGGATACTAAACCTTTTCTTTTTTGATAAGCTTTTACAGCAGATTCAGTTTGAGGACCAAAGATACCATCGGCTGAAATATTTAATGCGCGCTGTATTCTGCTTACATTTGTTGAGTCAGTTGAACCTCTTCTGATCATATAGCCTGGGTAAGGTACAACAGCACTTCCATTCGAACTTTCTTGCTTTGGTGTTGAGGATTGTTTTGGTTTTGCCGGCTGCTTTAACACGGCATCTAACTTATTTAACGTGTTTGGTCCAGCGATTCCATCAACTGCAAGTTTGTATTTTCTTTGAAAAGCTCTCACGGCGTTTTCTGTATTTGGACCATATATGCCATCTGCTACAAGCGAGTAACCCGCTCGTTTTAATTTGTTCTGCAGATCTCTAACTCTTTGACCAGTGTCACCACTTCTTAAAATACTAGTGTTAGCTCCTGGTGTAGGTTTTGGTGCTGGTGTTGGGATTGATTGATTGGATATGGAATTCGCTACATCTTTTAGGAACTGATTATATGTGATTCCATACCGATTCAAAGCGTTATCTGGATCTGTTCTTCGCCCTGGATCTAGTTGTTTGTGGCTTGCGATCTTTTCTTGTGGTCTCCAGTTATATCTTTTACAAAGGTAACCCCAGAACCAGACGTAACGTTTATACGCTTCTTGAAAATTGATCCCGCCTCCCCAGCAGAGTTCCACACCGATCGCTGCATCATTCGACTCTCGTCCAAAACGCAGGTTGTCCAATCGTGTTCCATATTGAACATGATACGCTTTTTCATCGAGCGGTATGATCACAAGGATCTCTTTATCATCTATAAAAACATGTGCGCTCGCACTCGGTTGTTGGTTGTTAAAATAGTTTCGGTTGTTTCGGGCGGAAGTCCCTGGGTTTCCCGTATCGTGAGCGACTCCGAAGAATGGCCCGTCAAGCTTCGTACCAGGTCTTGCATTACCTAACTTAATATAGTCATATGTGATTGAATATGACACAAAAACATCACTCCTTTCTATATGGTATGTAGAAAGAAAGTGATTGCTTGTACATAGGGGTTTTTGTGCAGATTTTGAGACGATTTGTTGGTATTTGAGGGGATGTTCGGCTGTTGAGACCTTGTTGAATGAATTTGATGTTGTTTTGAAGGTTTCTTTAGCATACCCACCATGGTATATGTATGATGAATTCAGGAAATTTCTTCAATAATCCTTGAAATTTCGTACATAATCCGGCGAGTTGGGACGATAATTCGGCGAGTTTTAATCATATATCAGCGAGTCGACAAATCATGACAACTTCACCTCACTAAAATACCCCCTATGAGTGCCGTCCATCACTACCTTCCAGACTCAAATACAAAGAAAAACCGTAACTCCAATGGCGGTTACGATTTTAAGCTATCTTTTTTGTGACAGCTTCTTCTTTTCTTTTTGGTTCATCCGCTTCTTACCTTCTCGGCAGATGGAGAGGAGTGGACACTCTGGGCAGTTTGGATTTTGTGCTTTGCAGTGATATCTTCCAAAAAAGATCAAACGGTGATGAGTTGCCCCCCAAAGCGATTTTGGAATCTTCTTCATCAATGTTTCTTCTACCTGAAGGACAGAGTCTTTCCATTTACAGATAGCTAGCCTCTTAGAAACCCGTTCAACGTGCGTATCGACTGCAATAGCAGGAACGCCGTAAGCGACAGATACAACAACGTTTGCCGTTTTTCGTCCTACACCAGGCAGTTTCGTCAGTTCATCTCGATCTTTCGGAACCTCTCCTCCGTATTCGTTTATAACGAGCTCACTCAACTTTTGAATGTTCTTCGCCTTGTTTCGATATAGACCGATCGATCGGATATCGTCCTGCAGCTCTTCTATCGTAACGTTCAGATAATCTTGCGGCGTTTTGTATTTTTCAAAAAGTTTTGGTGTGACTTTGTTAACGAGCGCATCTGTACATTGCGCAGACAGAAGCACCGCGATGGTCAGCTCAAATGGGTTCGAGTGGTGAAGTTCGCAATGAGCATCTGGAAACATATCCTCGATCTGTTCTAAACAAAATTGAATCTGTGCTTTGTTTAACACGTGTACGTTACCTCCTGTTATAAAAAAGAAAGACCTTAGCGTATAAGGCCTTTTCATGTATTACGATTCAAGCCAGTTGTATTGGGGTCGTTTAATGCCTGTATCGTTACGAGGTTGCTCTTGTTTACCTGATTTTTGCAGCTGTCTTACTCTGAACTTTTCACCATACGTTTTTGCAGCCTCAGGACTGTTGATGCCGTTTTTCTTCCATTCGAATAAAATACGGTCAATATATCGGAAGTTCAGCTTTCCAGATAAAACGGACTCTTTTAGTGCAGTGAGAATTAATTCTGGAGACTGTTGATCTTCATCCATCCAAATTTTAAGCGTTTCAAGCTCCATCGGAGACAAAGGACGACCAAACTCTTTTTCGAATCGAACAAACACGTTCTGTTCCTGATGCTCCTTATGTACCTCTTTTTTGGCCTGCTCTTCTTCTTTTAAACTTTGAAGAAGTCTGTTCCAAAGTGGCTGAAGCGTATAAGCCTCAAAATAGACGCCTTTTTCTTTATCTTCGAACTGATCCATGCCGAGCACACCTCTGCCGATCAATGACCGGAGCATAGCAGACACTTCATCACTCGAAGCGGACATTCGTTCAGATAGCTCGACTGGTGTCGGAAAGTAGTTTCCTGATTCTATAAAAACATGAAGCTGTATAAACAACATGCATTCGTTGTCTGATAGATCGATCTGTTTGTACGTTTTGATTAACATATTAGGGATGCTGACTGATCCTTCAGCCATCCATCGTTCAAATAAATTACCGTTCATCACTAAAACACCTCTACTGTCATTATAGCATATAAAACTAGCTTTTTTATTTTCGCTGTTCTGGTGAATGTTGAGAAAAAAGTAGTTTTGGATGTGATGAGGCGGGTTTGAGCTGCTTGTCGAAATTTGCAGAACGGCCTTTATTTTCTTTTTTTGACTTAATTAGGTACGATTTTGACTTAATTTTTTCATTCTAGACCTAATCGCTTCCAAAACCGACTTAATTCTTCCTCAAAACGACTTAATTGCCCGTTTCCCACACTTAAAACACCTCCTAAAACAATAAAAAATCTCCCCGAGAAAGGGAGATTTTAAAATTTATTAAGGATATAGACGGTTCAATAGACGTGGGAATGGAATCGTTTCACGAACGTGCTCCGCTCCAGAGATCCATGCTACTGTACGCTCTAATCCAAGACCGAATCCTGAATGAGGAACGCTTCCGTATTTTCTAAGTTCTAGGTACCATTTGTAAGCATCGTCAGTTAATCCGTGCTCTTCGTAACGCTGCTCCATAAGCGCAAGGTCATCGATACGTTGGCTTCCACCGATGATCTCTCCGTATCCTTCAGGAGCGATTAGATCTGCACAAAGTACAACATCATCACGGTTAGGGTCTGGCTTCATGTAGAACGCTTTGATGTCTTTCGGATAGTTCGTGATGAAGACAGGCTTGTCGAAGCTTTCCGCGATCGCTGTTTCGTGCGGCGCACCGAAGTCGTCTCCCCAGTTGATATCATCAAAACCTTTTTCTTTTAGCATCTTGATCGCATCGTCGTAAGAAACGCGAGGGAAAGGCGCTTTAACGTTCTCTAGTTTAGAGATGTCACGTCCAAGTGTCTTCAGCTCGTTCTCACAGCGTTTGATCACAGATTGAACGATGTGTGAGATAAACTGCTCTTGAATCTCAAGGGATTCTTCGTGTTCAACGAAAGCCATCTCAGGCTCGATCATCCAGAACTCGATCAAGTGACGGCGAGTCTTCGATTTTTCTGCACGGAACGTCGGACCGAACGAGTACACTTTTCCAAGTGCCATCGCTGCCGCTTCCATGTAGAGTTGTCCGCTTTGTGAAAGATACGCATCTTCTTCAAAGTACTTCGTATGGAATAATGAAGTCGTTCCTTCTGCAGAACTTCCTGTAAGGATCGGAGGATCTACTTTTGCAAAGTCGTTGTTGTAGAAGAACTCGTTCACCGCATGAATGATCTCGTTACGAATCTTTAAGATTGCGTGCTGACGCTTAGAACGGATCCATAGGTGACGGTGGTCCATCAAGAACTCTGTTCCGTGTTCTTTCGGTGTGATCGGGTAGTCTACCGCTTGATGAAGCACTTCAACATCTGTCACTTCAAGTTCTACACCTAGAGCTGAACGCTCGTCCTCTTTAACCGTACCCATTACATAAAGACTGGACTCTTGCGTAAGTCCTTTTGCTTTTGCAAAGATCTCATCACCAACTTCACTCTTTACGACAACACCTTGTACGAATCCAGATCCATCGCGAAGCTGTAAGAAAGCGATCTTACCTGAAGAACGCTTATTAGAGAGCCAAGCACCGATCTTTACGGTCTTGCCTACGTGTTCACTAAGCTTATTAATCGTTGTTTTCACTACATGTACCTCCACTGTACGTTATCAATATCTACCAAAAAAAATTATGAAGGAGAACTTTCTAAAAATCAATCATTACTTGCGTTTTGAGTTGATAAAACGTTCGATACGATCTAACGCTTCCATGATCGTATCAAGGCTCGTTGCATAAGAAAGTCTCACGTTATCAGGCGCACCAAATCCAGAACCTGGTACTAATGCTACTTTTTCTTCTTCTAAAAGAGCTTCTACCCACTCATCAACAGAGTTAAATCCTGTCATACTTACCGCTTCTGTAGCGTTCGGGAACAGATAGAACGCACCGTTCGGTTTTACACATGTGATGCCAGGAATCGTGATCAAACGGTCGTACACTTTGTTCATGCGCTCTTCAAACGCTTGACGCATCTCTTCAACAGGCTCTTGTGTACCATTATAGGCTGCAAGTGCACCGTGCTGAGATGTTGTTGTCGGATTTGATGTACTATGACTGTCTAAGTTCGTCATCGCTTTGATGATTTTAGCGTCACCTGCTGCAAAACCAATTCTCCAGCCTGTCATCGCATGAGATTTAGAGAGACCGTTGATGATGATCGTCTGTTTTTTGAGTTCAGGTGAAAGCTCAGCGATCGATGTGTGCTTCACTCCGCCATAAACGAGCTTTTCATAGATTTCATCAGACACGATCAACACATCATGCTCTAGACAAACTTCTCCGATCGCGCGCAATTCATCTGCTGTATACAGAGATCCAGTCGGATTGCTCGGTGAGTTTAGAATCAGTGCCTTCGTTTGTTTCGTGATGACATTTTTTAAGTCTTCTGCCGTGATCTTGAATCCATTCTCTTCTTTTCCTTCTAAGTAAACAGGCGTACCGTCTGCGAGTTTCACTTGTTCAGGATAGCTCACCCAATACGGAATAGGGATGATCACTTCGTCTCCCTCATCAAGGATCGCTTGGAACAGAGAATACAACGAATGTTTCGCTCCTGTACTTACGATGATCTCAGAAGTTTCATACGTTAACCCTTGATCTTGCTTCAGCTTGTTTACGATCGCTTTTTTCAATGATAAAAGTCCGCCGGAAGCTGTATATTTTGTGTGTCCTTCTTTCATAGACTCATAAGCCGCTTCAATAATATGTATCGGTGTATTAAAGTCAGGTTCACCTGCACCTAGTGCGATTACATCGTGCCCTTCTGCCTTTAATTGGTTTGCCTTTGCTGTGATTGCTAGAGTTGTTGAAGGAGTTAATGCCTCCACACGTTTTGCAAGCTTCATACTACTAAATCCCTCCACTTTTTTATTCATCTGATTTCTATTGATCTGATTCTTTCAGACGATAGATCTCGTATCGCTCACCACTTTCAAAATAACCGTAAAAATACGTGTATCGATCCTTCGTGTCGTAATAGACCACTTCCCATAACGGAATGCCGTCTTCCATCCCCAAACGGCTGTCGACGATCGTCTTCGCATCGTGGTTCTGTTTCACATAATTCAGAATCTGTTTCTCTGAAAGTCCTTCTTTCGCGTTAAAAGAGGTAACCTTTTTGTCTTTATCGACCCATACGATCTTGTTTGTGCCTTTTTTGTTCTTGCCTTCTACTACATAATACGTCTCATTCTTATAAAAGTGATCCACATTCGTAATAGAAACGAGGTCCTCTTCTTTCTTCGCGATCTCAACCGCTTCTGCTTCTTTTTTAGCGGGCTTTGCTTGAACGCCATTAAACAGATAATAAGCTTGCCAGCTTGCTAAGATTAGAATGCCAATAATAACAAGTATCCACTTTTTTCCCATATTTAAGCCTTCCTATGTGCGATAGATCGTAAAAATCATCTTATTTTTATTTTCGTCATCTAACGCGAGCCCAAACATTAAATCTTGATGCTTTAATGTTTTGTTCAGTTCAGATACTACTTTATACAAGTCACTCGACTTGTCCACCTTTAGCGTCGAAAGAACTTCAATTTTGCTTTCCACGGTTCTTCCTCCTCTTACATCAATCTTTTCCTTGTTTACTATAGCAGAAAATTGGCGAAAAAGGTACTTTAGAATCCTTTAATGAGAAGGAAAAATGACTTTGTTTTCTGCTTGCTTTGTGAACTAGCTTCTTTTAAAAAGAGGTAAACACAATCAGACCGACCAGATAAAATATGGTCGGTCACAAATTGGGATTATCATTTTATTGAATCTATTTTTACATATACAGGAGTAATATCAAGAATTACATTCACAAAAGAATAATCGTCTTTCTGCCCGTCCGTATATCTCCAATAACCTTCTGTTTCTTCGGTCTTACTAAAATTCAACTCAAATCCTTTTCCGTTATTAAAACTATAACTGTTAACACTCTCCGCTCCAGCATTATCAACAAGATTGTAAGAGATAAATTTGTCTAACCTGCCGTGTGCACTTAATACACCAGAATGAGGCGGGACGATATGTTCGTAATACTCGTAACCTTTCGTGCTTTCTTTCTTCTCGTTAATGGTTATGTTCTTCGTTTTTAGATCGAGCAAGTCTCCTTGATTGATCCACGATAGTTTAATATTCTTGAATTGACTTTCACCAAGATCTGGACTTTTTAACTGTTGAGACAGATCGACTAACGTTACGCCACCTCTTCCAACAACTTCAGCTTTTTTCTCTTCGTTAAAAATAACAAGAGCCGTGTCTTCATCTATACCATATGATAAATTCTTAGGTTCACCCTTTTCATCTGCTACCGCGATCAAGCGTCCAAGACGTGCTTTGTTATCAAAGTGCTGATCAATGATGCCGTGTTCAAAAAAACCGAGCCCTCGTTCTAGATAACCTGGTCCTCCCTCTTGTTGCAGCATTCCGTCATACGTATTCGTGAATCCGGATGCAAGTGTATCATGGCTGCCTCCACCGGCAATCATTACATCACTCATTATCGCTGCACCAGCACTCGTTCCACCAAGCACTGCTCCGTTTCTATACGTCTTCCAGATCGCGTTCAATACTTTTGAATTTGTTCCGTTCTTGTTCAATAGCGAATCTGTAATCTTTGTCTGATCTCCACCTACAAACCAAACCGCATCTATTTTTTCAACATTTTCTGCGAGTTCTTGATCGTTCTTATTTAAATCAGCCCATTTTGATTCATCCTCCGGTGTTTTTTTGTCGTCAGTTACAGCGAGTGGAAGAATCTCTATATTTTCTGAAGACATCCCGTATCGGACGAGGTCTTCTTTAAACGCCTTAGATGAAGACAAGCTTGAGCTTGCAGCAGGTATGATCCCGACTCTGGAATCTTCTTGTTGTTTAGCAAGATCAATGAACTTATTATATACGTCCTGATTACTGCTTCCTAAAGAACCTCCAACAATTAAAAGGTTTCCTTTAACCGGTTCCGAACGATCGATGACTGGAGGTATAAATGAAGACTTTTTGTACTCAGTGAACGCATTCGCATTCTTTTTGAAACTTACTTTTTTAGGAGCTACATCAAATGCAACGTTTGTAAAAGAATAATCGTCTTTTTGTCCGTCCTTATAACCCCAATAGCCTTTTGTGTTATCCGTTTTTCTAAAAGTAAGCTGAAATCCTTCACCTTTAGAATCGTACAAATAACTTTTTACAGCATCAGTTGTCCTATTATCGATCAAAGAATACGAGAGATATTCTTTCAACCTTCCGTAAGAAGTAAGAACTCCTGTTGCATCAAGTGGCTTGAATTCGTAGTACTCATATTTCTTCGTCTCATCTTTATGATCGCTTATGAAAAACTCTTTAGTAGAAACATTCAAGGTATCACCTGATACGAGATGGCTGATATAAACATCTTGAAAATGAGCTTTATCAGAATCTGTCACCTTCGCTCTACTAACATCAACAACAGATACACCGCTTCTTCCGATTACCTTTACTGTTTTTTGTTTATTGTTCACGATAAGAGCCGTATCTTCATCTACACCATAAGCAAATTGTTTCTTTGATTTTTCTTTTAGAGCTGTCATCACCAATCTGCCAAGACGTGCGCGTTCATCAAAATGCTGGTCTACGATACCATATCTAAAGAATCCGAGACCTTTTTCAAGATGCACTGGTTCGAATTCCTTACTTGAATTCAGTTTGCTCTTCCTAACAAACTCATTATTTAGTGCGCCTAAGCTGTCCCCACCTGTAATCATCACTTCACTCATGATGGCTGCTCCAGCGCTCGTTCCTCCAATGACACCTCCTTCTCTATACATCTTCCAGATCGCATCTAACGCTTTCGTCCGATGCCCGTTCGATTTAACTAAAGTATCTGTAATTCGAAGCTGATCTCCACCAACAAACCAGACCGCACTATAATTCTCAATCGTTCTGGCTATTTTTTTGTTGTTTGCGTTTTTTTTCCATTTCGATTCATCTTCTGGTGTACCGCTGAAATCTTGATTTGCGAGAGGAACGATCTCGATCTGTTGTTCATGTAAACCATATGTAATGAGATCTGTTTTAAAGCTTTGTGAAGATTTTAAGGAACTACTTGCTGCAGGTATGATCCCAATCTTCGCCTTTTTCTTACCACCTGCTAAACGGATAAATTCGTTATACACTTCCTTATTGCTACTGCCTAATGTTCCACCAGCAATCACGAGGTTTCCATTCCAATCGTCCTTGTTTTTCGCGAAGCTCATTGATGGTATAGTCAGTGATAAACCAAGCGTCACGGCCAACGTTACAGACATCCATTTTTTGTTCAAGGTTTATTTCTCCTCCATTCATAGAGATCTCTCTTCAAAAAAGCTAATTCTATGAGAGAATCTATAATAATTTTGAATATTCATTTTATTCATTGCAAGATACATGCCAAAGGAGAATAGCTTGTCTATCAACAAAAAGCAATAAGCCAAGTTTGTTTGGTTATTATTAGGAACATATAAAGAGCCAAAAAACGTCCTGAAAAACCAGAAACGTATCTATTGGGTTTCAAAAAGAAAATCACCTCTTTTAGAAAGAGGTGACTGCTTTTAAAGTTAATACCTACAAATATTTTTTAAAACCTCTACTAACCAATCCATCAAAGCCTTCTCTTTCAAAAAACTGATGAGCTCTGTCTCGCTTTATGCTACTCAAAAGCATGATTCTGTGACAGTCGATTGAACGGCAATAATCCTCAGCATGTTGTAAAAGTTTCCTCCCTATATTTCTACCACGAAATTCCTCATGTACGATAATATATTCAATCACTCCATAAGGTCGAAAACCATGCAATGCTTCCAGGCATATGTTTAATGTTAACGTCCCCATCAGCTCTCCATCTTTCTCATAAACAAATAGAAAATTGTTACGATCATGCCTGATTGTTTCAATTTGTTCTTCTCTTACATACATCTTTTTACTGTTTGGCACTAACATACGGTAAAGTTTGAGCAATTTATCTTTATCCCTTTTTTCTGCTTCACGAATCATATAGGAAACTCCTTCTATATATTTTATGATGTATTTGATTCGCTAAAGGGAGAAATATGTCCTTCTACCCTCACCTTTTTGCATGAAACAAAAATTGAGGGTAAAGAAAAAAGAAGAAGCAAAAAATCTGCTTCTTCTTTCACCTTATTCCATCCAATCATCCAGTTCTGACACGAGTTCATCGATCGGTTTGATCGATACAGGAAGCTTTGGCAGTGATTGAATGAAGGATTTTCCGTATCTCGTCTCGATCATTCTTCGGTCGAACACGAACACGGCTCCTTTATCTCGACTGCTTCTTACTAATCGTCCGAATCCTTGCTTAAAGCGTATGATCGCTTGTGGAAGGGAAAGGTCATAGAACGGATTTCCGCCTTCTGCTTTCAACTTCTCGCTTTTAGCGGCCATCACAGGCTGATCTGGCGGTGTGAACGGCAATCGGATGATCACGAGACAAGAAAGATCGTCACCAGGGATATCGATTCCCTCCCAAAAACTGTTCGTCCCAAACAGGATGCTGTTATCAAAACGCTGAAAGTTCTTTGTAAGACGCGCCCGGCTTCCAGAATCAACGCCTTGTGCGATCAATACGAATTCTTCGGCATCCATCAAGCTTTTGAACGCTCCGTGTGTCTCTCTCAACATCTCGTAAGAAGTGAACAGAACGAGCATGCGCCCTTTCGTTACTTTTGCGATCTCGTACAGAGAAGACGAGATTTTTTTAACAAACGTTTTCTGATCCACTTCATTAATGAGCGGAATGTCTGTTGGCACCATCAGCTTCGCTTGTTGTTCATATTGAAACGGAGAAGGAAGCTGTGCGCTGATCGGACCAAAGTCTAAAAGTCCAAGCCTCTCACTCAAGTAACGGAAGCTGTTCTTCACACTCATCGTCGCAGATGTGAGCACGACCGAGCTTTTCTTACCAAAGAATTTATCAGCTAGAATCTGATCGATCTCAACCGGCTTTGCAAAGAGTGTAACTGCATGTCTCGGACCTTTTGACTCTGCTTCCATCCAGTACACTTCTTCAGATAACGGGCAAGACAATAAGTGGTGAAGATTTGTCATCTCGTCCTGCAGATCGTTTAAGATGCCTTCTAGGTCGACTAAGAAACCTTTTTGCTGAACCGTTAGATGTTCTTCGTACTGATCAAAGCTCTTCAAAACACGTTTTACAGGCTTCACAAGATCACCCATAAACTGACGTGCTCGTGCTTCCATCTCCAGAACTGGTTCCCACGCGGCAGCCTCGATATCCTCTTTTGTATAACGTAGCGTTAATTTCGTCAACTCGGTTGAGCGAGACGATTTGGCTTTGCGTAAACAGATCGTCTTGATCTGCTTAAAGATCTCATCAAGCTCGTTCTTCACATCAGAAAAGAGATTATCCCAATTGGCAAGATGGTGTTCATATTTAGGGACTTCAAGAAGATCACAGATCTCCCTAAACGTATTCATCATTCCATCTCCATCAGTCTGAGATAGACGATCTAAGAGCTTAACGAATGAAAAATAATCGGTTTCTTTTCCAAAATGATCGCTTACGACTTCTTCTACATGGTGCGCCTCATCTAAGACGACTTCTTTATAAGCTGGCAGCAGTTGATTATCAGACTTTAAGTCTGTAAACAACAACGCATGGTTCGTGATCACAAGATCTGATTCATGAGCGGCTCTCCGCTGCTTGTGATAATAACATCTGGAGAACCAAGGACATCTATGGTTCAAGCAAGAATTGGCATCACTTTTAACCGTGTTCCAAAACAGCTTTCCGCCTGACGCCATCGACAGTTCTTCTACGTCACCTGTCTCTGTTTCTGTAAGCCATACGATCAACTGTGCTTTAGTAAAGTTCATATCGTAGTTGTCATCGTGATGATCCATTAGCGTATGTTCAAATTTTCTTAAACATAGATAATGATTTCTTCCTTTAAGAAGAGTCGCTGTAAAATCAAACGGCATGATTCTTTTCAACAGCGGAACGTCGCGTTCTAACAGCTGTTGCTGAAGCTGGACGGTATGAGTAGAAACGACAAGCGGCCGGTCTTTTTCTTTCGCATGCCGAATACCCGGTATAAGGTAACCGAGTGATTTTCCTACACCCGTTCCCGCTTCAATCATAAGGTGCTGATTCGTATGAAGAGCTTCATCGACGAGTTCGACCATTCTCTGCTGACTTTTTCTCACTTCATAATGCTGCATATGCTGCTGAAGCTGATCATGAACCTCATCATCGTTAAACTCTGTAAAATCATCATCTGAAGATTGTACAAAATCCGGTCTCTTTCTAAGAGCGAGCTTACGATAAAAATCATATGTCTCTTCATCTGCTAAAAAAGCTGACTTCTCCGCGATCATATCCCCTACGATGCTTTCTAAAGAACTCTGCAGTTTCTTAAGAAAAGGTGTGAGCCTCTCGAGTGTTGCGAGTGGGAGATTTTCTAGCTTTTCTAATAAGTGAATCAAGAGTCTCGCTGTTACTTCTGCATCACTGTCAGCTTGATGAGGGTTAAGGTGTTCTAACCCTAAATAATCGGCAAGCATCCCTAGCTGGTAGCCGTCTGCTCCTA
This sequence comes from Fictibacillus norfolkensis, assembly GCF_014836645.1. Lineage (GTDB taxonomy): Bacteria > Bacillota > Bacilli > Bacillales > Fictibacillaceae > Fictibacillus > Fictibacillus norfolkensis. Next base: position 310,290 of record NZ_JACSQM010000004.1, on the reverse strand, counting down.
AAAGAAGCAGTCTTGACATCTCAACCGTATCGATTAACGGCATGGATAGCCGCGAATAACCAGCATGGTCGAGTTCACCTTGCAGAAACGAATAATCAAACATAACATTATGGGCAACAAAATAAGCTCCTTCTAACATCTGAAGGAGCTTTGGTGCCACTTCTTCAAACAACGGGGCATCTTTCACCATTTCATCGTTAATGCCCGTCAATTGCTCAATAAATGGGGGGATGGGAACGCCTGGCTGGATGAACGTCGAGAATCTGTCCGTTATCTGTCCTGCCTCAACGGCGACCGCACCGATCTGAATAATTCGGTCTCCTTTTGTTGCTGAATTTCCTGTTGTTTCAAAATCGATAACGACAAATCGCCGTGTCATAGCCTTCACCTCATTCCCCTGTGGCTTGTTTATATCGAATTAATAAATAGTAGCCTCAGGTTCAACTCCGAGCATCTCTTGTACACGATTGTTCTTATCCATAATCGCAACTTTCGGTACATGATGTCTTGCTTCGGTCTCATCATACATTCCGTAGGAAATAACAATAACAACATCCCCTTCTTGCACGAGACGTGCTGCAGCGCCATTTAAGCACATCACACCAGACCCTCGTTTACCAGGGATAATATACGTTTCAAAACGTGCACCATTATTATTATTTACAATCTGAACTTTTTCGTTCGGAATCATATCAACAGCATCCAAGATATCTTCATCGATCGTGATGCTGCCAACATAGTTTAAATTAGATTCAGTCACCGTAGCACGGTGGATCTTGCCTTTCATTAACGTACGGAACATGTTTCTTCCTCGCTTTCTTCTCTGCTTAAAATATTGTCTAAGATGACATTATCAATCAAACGTGCTTTGCTGAATTTTACAGCTACAGCAATGATCAACTTTTTCGATTCAGGTGTAGGAGGAAGAAGTTCAGGATACGAAAGAATCTTGCAATAATCTACAATACCGCTCGTATGTTCCTCCAAGTATTTTATCATCTTTTGTTCGGTCTCACCACTCTCACCCTCTAAAAGCCATTTTTTCGCTCTTATAAGAGATTCACTCAGATGAACCGCTTCTTGTCTTTCACTGTCAGACAGATAAACGTTTCTAGAACTCATCGCAAGACCATCAGCCTCACGCTTCGTCTCACACCCGATCACTTTTATCGGGAAGTTAAAATCTTCAACAAGACCTTCAATGACAGCTACTTGCTGAGCATCTTTCAAACCAAAATAAGCGAAATCGGGTGAAACGATATGAAAAAGCTTTGTTAATACTGTCGCCACTCCGTCAAAATGCCCCACTCGGCTTTCCCCGCATAGCGCATCTACTCGTTTGTTTACAGAAACCGTAACGACTGATTCTTGGGGGTACATCTCTTTCGTTTCAGGGAAAAACAACACATCTGCTCCAGCTTTCAATGCCAATTTCTGATCACGATCAAGGTCACGAGGATATCTGTCAAAATCTTCGTTCGGTCCAAATTGCAGCGGATTAACAAAGATACTGACAACGATCACATCAGATTCGTTCTTCGCACGTTCGATCAATGATAGATGGCCGTCATGCAGATATCCCATCGTAGGTACGAATCCTATTACTTTTCCAGCTCTTTTTTCATCAGCGATCAGTTTTTGCATGTCTTTTATAGAATTGATCTGTTTCACGATTGAACTCCTCCATACAGAGAATGAAGCGTTTCAGCTTTCATATTAAAGCTGTGGCTTTCTTCCGGAAATTGCTGTTTTCTTACGTCTTCTTTATATTTTAAAAGTCCTTCTACCATGACATCCTTCACGTTTCCATACGTTTTCACAAACTTCGGTACATGGTGAAAACCGTAGCCTATCATATCGTGGTAGACGAGGACCTGCCCATCTGTATGTTTACCTGCACCAATTCCGATAACAGGAATTCTTAATTTTTTTGTTACGATTTCAGCCAGCTGCTGCGGAACGCATTCTAAAACGATCGCGAACGCCCCTGCTTTTTCAAGCAACAGACTCTCTTCGATCAGTCGCTCTGCATCTCTTTCTTCTTTTCCTTGAACACCATAACCGCCCATCACACCTACCATCTGAGGTGTAAGACCAAGGTGTCCCATTACAGGAACGCCAGCGTCAGTCAACCGTTCAACCGTCTGAACGATCTGTTTTCCGCCTTCTACTTTGACTGCAGAAGCACCGCTTTCTTGAAGAATTCTTCGTGCGTTGTTCAGCGTTTCATCGATCGAACCGTGATACGTCATAAACGGCATATCTGTTACGATAAACGTGTTCGGCGCGCCGCGCTTTACCGCTTTTGTATGATGGATCATATCTTCCATCGTCACAGGAATCGTAGAATCATAGCCAAGCACGACCATGCCAAGAGAATCTCCGACTAACAAAAGATCCATCTCCGCTTTTTCACAGATTACGGCAGTCGGATAATCATAAGCCGTTACCATCGTGATCTTTTCGCCATCTCTCTTCATCTTAAGAAAACTCTTCGTCGTTTTCATCATAAAGCCTCCCTGTTTTTTGTTTGGCTTTTTCCATAAGATGTTGTTTCTGAATTTTTTTGTTAGGTTCTTTCTAACGGAATGTTGCTATTTGGAACCTAAGTCATCATAGCAAGTTGATTGAAGCGCAAGGTTGCCGACTCCTGCGGGACGAGCGGTCAGATGAGACCCTTAATGGCGCGAAGCGGCAAGGGGCTCACCGGTCGCCCCGCGGAAAGCGAGCAACCTGGAGCGTAAATCAACATCCTTCAAAAGCAACAAAGCATACGGAATCGCCTTTAACTAACAGGGCCAGAAGTGCAAAAAACCTTCTTTCCAATAGAGGAAGAAGGCATAGGAAAAATCCTAGACTTTTATTGTTTGCTCCCTCTGTCCCGGTCCTAATTTTGGATCTAGGCAGATATAAGGTTTGTGGTCAAAACTAGACAAGATTAGTGCAGTTCCACATGGATACCGCCTACAATATTATTCTATCACGGACTTTCCTTAAGTAGAAGGAAATTCGATATCAGCTGAATAGATGGAGTGTACGACGCCATGATCGTCTTCTAAAAGCAAAACACCTTCTTCAGTGATTCCTTTTGCATAACCCGTGATCGCTCCTGTTATGGATCTTGCTGTAATTCGTTTACCTAAACTGAACGCACGGGATTCCCATAGCAGCTTGATCACACCAAAGCCGTTCTCCAAATATTGATGGTATAGGGTTTCGATCTCATGAAGAAGCACACCCACCACTTCAGCTCGCTTGAATGATTGTCCGCCTTCAATCGCTAGACTTGTAGCGATCTCCGCAATCTCATCAGAAAAGTGCTGTCGTTCTTGATTCACATTGATCCCGATGCCGACGATTACCGAATGAATAGAATCTGCTTCCGCTTGTAGTTCTGTTAAGATACCAGCTGATTTTTTACCGCTGATCAAAATGTCGTTCGGCCATTTGATCGCTGCTTCAATACCTGATACTTTTTCGATCGCTTTGGAAACAGCTACCGCGATAAGCAATGTTAGCTGAGGAGCTTTTTGTAGAGGAATGTTAGGCTTTAGAATCAAGCTCATCCAAACTCCAGTCCCCTTAGGAGATTGCCATGCTCTTCCTAACCTTCCTCTCCCGCCGGTCTGTTCGTCAGCGAGAACGATGCTTCCTTCGACCGCGCCATCTCTAGCAAGAGCATGTGCGATCTCTTGTGTACTTTTTACAGATTCTCTGTACGTGATCTTCTTTCCGAATGTGCCGTCACCCGTGTATAGTGACACTTCTTCTGCTGTTACTGCATCCGGAGATGTGATCAATCGATATCCTCTCTTTTGTACAGCTTCGATCGTATACCCGTTCTTACGAAGTTCTGAAATGTGCTTCCAGATCGCGGTTCTCGAGCAATCCAGTCTGTTGCTGATCTCTTGACCTGAAACAAACTTTCCTTCTTGCTCTGTAAGCATGTGCAACAATGCTTCTTTCATCATGGCTCCCACCTTTTTACCCAATCCTTTAGTGTGGATGTGTTGAGTGTTAGTTCTCCGTCAACGATTTTTTTCTCCATCTCTTCTAAAAGCTTTCCTAACCAGATGCCTGGTTCACGATTGGTGATCTCTAAAATATCCTCACCATCTATAGGAATATCTTTTCTAGATGTGATCGGAATCTCGCTATATCGCTGATGAAGCTGTTCTTTCACGTTAGCATAGTCTTTCTTTTCCATCGCACTTTTTAACGTGATGCTTGATAAAGCCATCTCTAAACCATAGTGGTACAAATCCATCTTGCTCCACGCATCAATATGATAAGCGGCCTTTAACTCTCCGACTTTTTTGATCATATGATTTGGAAGTTTCCAACTTTTTAAGAATGCTCTGCCATTACTCACATCAGATAATAACAAGATCGCTGTCCATCGTTGTTCATCGGTTTCTAGCGTGTTCCAATGGAAATCCTTATAGCGTTCGTTCTGTTTTTCTTGCAGCTCAGTAGGCAAGTGATTTAAAACAGAGGTTTTTTTCATAAATTCGAGAACATCACCCGCTTGTTCACCTTGAAGAAGTTTGATAAATTCAATAGAAATTCGTTCTGTAGAGATACGCTTTAGCAAATGAGCTTTTTCTTTGATCGCATCAATGGTCTTTTTTTCGATCGCCATGTTAAATACACTCATGAACCGGCAAGCTCTCATGATACGAAGAGGATCTTCTGAAAAGCGCAGATTCGGATCTCCAACAGTCCGAATCTGCTCTCTCTTAAGATCTTCACGTCCCCCAAAATGATCGATCAACTGAAAAGACGTATCCATCGCCATTGCATTGAACGTGAAATCTCTTCTAGAGAGATCTTCTTTCAGGTCATCAACAAACCACACTTTTGAGGGTCTTCTATAATCCTTATACTCATCTTCTTTTCTGAACGTTGTAACTTCATAAGAGACAGAGTCGTGTCTCACGATAACCGTTCCGTGTTCGATACCGACCGGAATGGTCTTAGGAAATATTCGTTGAACGTCTTCTGGTCTAGCAGAACTCGCAATATCGATATCTTTGATGTGACGCTGAAGTAAGAGGTCTCGTACACAGCCTCCAACAAAATAAGCGCTGAAACCTTCTTCTTCCAACCTCTTCAATACCGGCAATGCGTTTTCGAACATCTTGTTCATACCGAACGATCCTCTATCAATGAATAATAAATATCTTCATAGATCGAGACGATTTTGTCAGATAAGAAGTTTTCTTTTACATGTCTAACGGAATTTTCTCTGAACGCCATTAATTTTTCTTCATCCTGCAACAGAGCTATCGCTTTTTCGGCTACTGATTCTGGACACCCTAGCTCCACCATATAACCAGTCTCGCCATCGACGATCACTTCTGGTATTCCACCGATATTGGTTCCGATAACGGGTACACCGCATGCCATCGCTTCTAACAGTACGAGTCCAAAGCTTTCTTTTTCAGAAAGTAGGAGCTTCAGATCGCAAATAGAGAACAGTTCACCGACATTCTCTTGTTTACCTAAGAACAACACTTCATCTTCAATATCGAGCTCACGCACAAGTTCGCATACCGTTGTTAGTTCTGGTCCGTTTCCGATCAACAATAGCTTTGAAGTAAGCTCTTTTCGGATGAGAGCGAACGACTTTATAACATCTTCTAATCTTTTTACTTTTCTAAAGTTAGATATATGGACGATTACTTTTTCATTCTCTTCAATGCCGTATGTTTGTCTCAATTCAGCATTGTTGCTTCTTCTGTAATACACTCTTTCATCTACAAAGTTATGTACAGGTATGATGTCTTTATTGATGTTCAACAGCTCTAGCGTATCTGCTTTCAGTTGATGAGAAACAGATGTGACCACATCCGATTTCTCGATACCGAACTTGATCATCTCACTTAGGGAAGGATCGTAGCCAAGTACCGTAATGTCTGTTCCATGTAAGGTTGTAACGATCTTCATCTCATCGTTAAGCATCTGTTTGGCTAATACCGCACAAACAGCATGCGGTACGGCGTAATGCACATGTAGAAGATCTAGTTTTTCTCTTTTCGCTACTTCTGCCATCTTGCTAGCTAAAGCAAGATCATATGGCGGATATTTGAACACAGAATAATGGTTCACTTCCACTTCATGAAAGAAGATATTCGGATAGAATTTTCCTAAACGAAAAGGAACACTTGATGTAATAAAATGAATCTCATGCCCTTTTTCTGCTAATAGTTTTCCTAGTTCTGTCGCAACCACTCCTGAGCCGCCTACGGTCGGATAACAAGTGATGCCAATTTTTAACGTCATAGACTTTCTCCTTATAAATGGTTAGTTATATAAGTTTGTTCTGTAATGAACCCTTCTGCATATCCCACACCAGCTTCAAGGCCAAACAGCTTGTCACGGGATTCAACACGTTCGATGTAACCGTTCGTTAGTGGTGTATCGATACTTTCTTGCGTTTTTACAAACTGAGACGGATAAGCTTTCAATGCTTCAATCTTCGTTCTGTAAGACTCCGTTACATCTACAAACAGCTGAGGTCTTTCTGCACTGTTGATCAAATAATAAAAAATATTTTTCACTTTATGTGCGGAAAGTTGTTTCGGATCTTGAATGTTCTTAATCCCAGCAGAAAAGACTGCTTCTTTTACGAGACGAGAACAGTTTCCATGGTCAGGGTGACGATCGATCCAATAGGGAGCAAACACATATTGAGGTTTATGCTCTCGAATAACTGAAACCAGTTTTAAAATATATTCTTCCTTCATATATAGGCCACGGTCAGGCAACTGTAGGTTACTTCTTGTTCTTACTCCTAATAGTTCAGCTGCTCTTTCAGCCTCTTTTTTCCTGATGTCGACAGTGCCGTTCGATGACAGTTCTGCTTCTGTTAAGTCGCAGATGATCACGTCACGGCCTCTCTCTGTTTCTGCTTTAATCGTAGCTCCCATACCGATTTCTACATCATCTGCATGAGCGCCAAAGGCAAGCCAGCATTCAACGGTCATTTTTTCTCTGACTCTCTTTCATCTATTATTTTTCTCCAATCCAGATCTCCTCGTTCGAGTGATCGAATAAAAAGTTCTGCTGAAGCCAAGTTTGTTGCGAGCGGAATCTGATACACATCACATAAACGCATCAGTGCTGATACATCAGGCTCATGAGGCTGTGCAGTCAACGGATCTCTGAAAAACAGTACAAGATCAAGATCATTTTCTGCGATCAATGCCCCGATCTGCTGATCGCCGCCTAAAGGACCAGATTGGAATCGTTTGATATCAAGCCCCGTCGCTTCATTTATTTTAAATCCTGTCGTTCCTGTCGCAAACAGGGTATGATCTTTCAGGATTGGTGCATATGCGACGGTAAAATTAATCATATCGTTCTTTTTCTTATCGTGCGCAATAAGAGCTATCTTCATAGTATCCCCTCTTATTCCATAATATTTTCAAGGCCGTATACAAGACCTTCAATGTTCATTACACTTTCTACCGCAAGTCGAACTCCTGGCATGAATGATGTTCTGTTCATAGAATCATGACGGATCGTTAAAACTTGACCCTCACCACCGAAGATGACTTCTTGATGCGCGACTAGTCCAGGTAATCTTACACTATGAATGCGGATTCCTTCTAGTTCAGCGCCTCGTGCTCCTTTAAGATCTTCTCTTTCATCTGGATGACCTTGTTTCTTTTCTTCTCGCACTTCTGTGATTAGTTGTGCTGTTTTTAATGCCGTTCCTGAAGGGGCATCCAGCTTTTGATCATGATGCTTTTCGATGATCTCGATATCCGGAAGGTATTTTGCTGCCATTTGAGAAAACTTCATCATTAAGATCGCACCGATCGCAAAATTTGGCGCAATGATAGCACCTGTTTGTTTTTCTTCAGCTAACGCTTTTAGTCGCTCGAGGTCTTCATTTGAAAAGCCTGTTGTTCCGATTACCGTGCGCAGACCATGCTTTAGAGCTAGTTCAAGATGTATTTTGCCGATATCTGGTCGTGTAAGATCAACAACGACATCTGCTTCAATAGAAGCAAGGCAGTTTTCCATATCATCATACACTGGTGCCTCCATAGATTGCGGTGCACCTGAAAGATCTTTTACTTGAAGACCGTCATTCTTTGAATCAACAGCTGCCACAAGTTCAAAATGAGGAGTTTCCTCGATCATCTTCAACGCTTCTTGACCCATCTTTCCTCGTGGTCCTGCAAGTATGATACGAATATTATTCATGAGTAGTCTCTCCTTCTTTTTTTGTCCATCTGTCTTTGTCACGTGTTTCAAATTTATGCATAACGGTTTTCAACGCATCATCTAGATCTATATTCAAGGAGTTCGCAAGACAGATCAACACAAAGAACATATCTCCAAGTTCTTCTTCGACCGTCTTTTTATCCTCTGAGGATTTCTTTGGTTTCTCTCCATAGTGATGATTCACTTCACGGGCTAGTTCACCTAATTCTTCTGTTAAACGTGCAAGCATAGCTAAAGGACTGAAATAGCCTTCTTTAAACTGTGATATGTATTGATCTACAACGTCCTGACTCTCTTTTAATGTACGATTGGCCATGATGTTGACACTCCTCATTCAATATTAGTCTTCTATATGTTATCGGTATTTTTTCTGTTTGACAAATTTCATGAAATTTCGCTTATAATAGGAAGGCATGACTAAAAACAACCCTAGTATTTTTGTAGAAAGTAGGCCTCATATGACTTATCCAATCAAACTAAAAAATATTTTATTTATCTTACTTGGCGCTGCCATCTTTTCGTTCGGGATCGTTCACTTTAATATGACGAACAATTTAGCAGAAGGTGGTTTTACAGGAATCACGCTTATACTCTATTTCCTTTTCTCAATCGATCCTTCTTATTCTAACCTGGCACTCAACATTCCATTGTTCTTTGTCGGCTGGAAGCTGCTTGGCAGAAACGCCTTCATCTATACGATAATTGGAACCGTTGCCGTATCTGTGTTTTTGTTTATCTTCCAGCGTTTCTCATTCGTTACGATCAATCTTAAAGAGGACATGACACTTGCTGCATTATTTGCTGGTGTTTTTATCGGAGTCGGACTAGGAATTATCTTCCGCTTTGGCGGAACGACTGGCGGTGTGGATATCATCGCGAGACTCGGTCATAAATTTCTAGGCTGGAGCATGGGTAAGACGATGTTCATCTTTGATTTCGTGGTTATCGTAATCTCGTTAGTATATTTAAACTATAAAGAAGCGATGTACACACTCGTAGCTGTTTTCATCGGTGCACGTGTAATCGACTTTATGCAAGAAGGTGCTTATGCTGGTAAAGCGGTCATGATCTTTTCAGATAAAAATACCGAGATCGCAGCAGACATCATTAAAGAATTGGACCGTGGTGCGACCATCTTAAACGGTAAAGGTTCTTTTACAGGAAATATCCGTGAAGTACTGTACTGTGTTATCGCAAAGAACGAGATCGTCCGAATCAAGCAAGTGATCGAGCGTATCGATCCGCATGCATTTGTTACCGTAAATGACGTTCATGAAGTGATCGGCGAAGGTTTCACTCTAGATGCTGATAAGAATCCGATAGGCAGATAGAAAAAAGCTCCCGATTAAGTATCGGGAGCTTTACTATTAATTTAGAATTAGTCGTCTTGGTTCATTCCTAAGAACATGAAGATGAATCGTGCTAGTTCAAGTAACGCTACTAGCGCACCAGCTACATAAGTTAAGGCAGCAGCGTTTAGTACTTTACGTGCTCCTCGCTCTTCGTTGTTACGGATCAGACCCGTTGAAACGATCTGGTCCATCGCACGAGAGCTTGCATTGAACTCAACCGGCAGTGTAACGAACTGGAACAATACAGCTACTGACATGAAGATGATCCCTAGAAGGAACATGTTCATCGAGCTTAAAAGCATACCACCAAGAATCAATAAAAACGAAAAGTTAGATCCGATGTTAGCTACAGGAACGAGCGCATGTCTGAAGCGTAAGAACGCATATCCTTCTGCATCTTGAATCGCATGCCCTACTTCATGGGCTGCAACTGCAGCACCTGCAATCGAACTTCCGTAATAGTTATCTTCAGATAAACGAACAACTTTGCTGCGAGGGTCGTAATGATCGGATAGCATCCCTCTAACCGGCTCTACTTGAACACTGTAGAGTCCGTTTTGGTCTAAAATCTCTCTTGCTACTTCTGCACCAGTCTTTCCTGTGCTGTTACTTACTTTTGAATACTTTTTGTACGTGCTTTTCACTCGCATCTGAGCCCAGATTGGAACGATAAGCAAAATTGCGAAGTAGATTAAAAATCCACCCATCGTTGGCATTCCTCCATATAAAAAGCTTTTGATACTCACATTTTACGTTTTCAGCTCACAGTTTGTCAAAGAAAACGCATGACTCATGACCCATTACCGTTTATCCGGCACTCGCAACTCACCCTGCTGATCACCTTTGTATTTTCTCCATCCTACGTAAGCCAGTGTTGATGATATGATTCCACCGATTGAAAATATTAGCCAAAACAATGATGGTTCTGAGTTATCTTTTTTTGCGAAGAACAGCGCTTCAAAATCAGCAGCAGCTGTCTCAAGCTGTTTTTGATGAGCAGTATCCGTAAGAATCTGACTGCGGTTCGTATCAACGTAAGAAACATGTTCATCAAGCTTTTCTAAATCTTCATCTTTCAGGTCGACCATGAGTGCCGGTCTGACCGTTTCGTACCGCTCAAGTAAAAGGTTAGCAGCTTGATGAAAAGCCACTGAATCATCCTCACTGATTCCTTTTTCCATCGTGATAAAAGGCTCTAGCATCATCAGCCCTGTTTTTTTCCATAACGGCTCATAATCAGTCTGAAGGGCATCCACTAATAAGCGAACCTCTGTAAGCTTGTTTAGCTTTTTTTCTTTTGACCATTCGGGATTCTGAAGAGAAGATACAGCATCTCTGAACGTATATTCAACGAGACGCTTCTGTTCCGGTCTCAAGGACAAGACATCTTCTATATGAATGATGTTGGCGGAAGTAAACTGCAGCACACCAGCAGCTTCTTCATACCTTTCTATCTTACCAAGCTCCCAGATCTCACTCGTTAGTTCATTGATCTCAGACCAATCCTTCGTTTCTGTATGATTTGACGCAAGTGCTGGCAAAGCAAGTCCAAAAACCATACAAAGAACCATCAATGCCCATCCAAACCTTCTCATCCGTTGTCCCTCCTGTACCCTTATACTTAAAACGTATGAGAGCTGGGACAAGGATAGACCTATAATTAAGGATTGGGAGCGTGCCTTATGCTTTTCTCATCTTCCAAACAATGTAGATAGAAAGCGCAGACAACCAAAAGGTCAAGTATCCGATCATGTCTTGATACGGATCAAGAATGTCATATCGAGGCATCATATCAAACACGTAGTCGATGATCTCGTTATGAAATAGGACGAGTGCAGCAAGCGTTACATGCCAGCCCTTGATCTTATAAAACGGAGCATAAAGCAGCCCTTGAACCGCCATACCGAGGTGAGAAAAGATAAGCATGTAGTTGATAAGATCCAAAGGCGTTCCAACTAAAGCACCACCAAGGTTCATCCCTACTGCCCATATGCCATACTTAAAGAGCGTTGCAACAGCCAATGCCTCTATCACGCCATGTTGTTTATCCCTCAAAAACCCGATGATAACAAAAACAAAAAACAAAGATGCTGTCGGACTGTCTGGTACGAACGGCAAAAAGTACCAAGGTGTCTCTTGCAGCTGATTCAGGTACCAATAATAGCCGTAGAACGTGCCTAGTATGTTGATTAAAAGAAGTGCTAGTAAAAACATTCGATCCATGATGATCGTTCGAATCCAGGACATAATCACATACTCCTTCTTTTTCTATGTTCAGAAAAAAAGCCGGCCCATACCGAGCCGGCTTCTACCAATTATTTTTGTTCTAGTTTTGAGATGAATTCTGCTAATTGTTTTAGCTCATCATCAGAACCTTTAAACGCATTCGGCGGCATGCCAGGCGGCTTACCTTCTTTTGCGATTTTCATGATTTCTTCAGGCTTCAAACCTGTTCCGATCAATGAAGGTCCTGATGCTCCACCTGTTAACGTGTTACCATGACAGCCTACACAGCTCTGCTTTTGGTAGATCTTGTATCCAGGGTCGTTTTCATCAAAACTTACATCGACGATCTTACCTTGAGTCTTCGCTTTTTCCCAATCGTGCGTCACAACAGATTCCCATGTTAGATATGTAACAGAGATCAAACCTAATAACATTAATCCAGTTGCGATCGGACGTTTAGAAGGACGTCGCTCCAACCCTTTGTCCAGGAATGGCGCAAGCATTAACGCACCAAATGCTAGACCCGGTATAATAACAGTACCGATAAGAACATAATCCCCTGCCGCATACTTGTACTTCAGAAGCTGGTATAAAAATAGGAAGTACCAGTCTGGTAGAGGAATATATCCAGCATCGGTAGGATCTGCTTTTTTCTCCAAAGGAGATTCATGGACGATTGTTAGTATGAGGTATCCGATCAAGAATACGGCTCCTACCATCCATTCTTTTAAAAGAAAGTTTGGCCAGAACGCTTCCGTTTTTCCCGGAAACTCCGAATAGTCTTTAGGAATATTCGGATTGCGCTCAGCAGGGACACGTGAGTCACCGACAAACTTCATTCCTTTACCGCGATGCATATATTTCCCTCCTTTGCTCTTATGAAACTTTTAATCTTATGTTTGTTCTTACAACGGTCCGGAAATACCTTGTTTACGGATCATTAAGAAATGGGCACCCATCAAGCCTAACAATGCTGCAGGAAGGAAGAATACGTGAATCGCAAAGAAACGCGTGAGCGTCTGTGCTCCGATAATCTCTCCGCCGGCAAGGAATGTCTTCGCGATCGGACCAACAACAGGAATCGTCATAGCGATCTCAATTCCTACCTTAGTCGCAAATAGTGCTTTCATATCCCAAGGTAATAGATAACCTGTAAAACCTAAACCTAACATAACAAAGAAAATAAGTACTCCAACAACCCAGTTTAATTCTCTTGGCTTCTTATAAGCCCCCTGGAAAAATACGCGCAATGTATGTAGAAACATCATTACGATAACAAGGCTCGCGCCCCAATGGTGCATTCCGCGTACGATCACTCCAAATGCCACTTCATTTTGCAGGTAATATACGGATTCCCAAGCATTCACGATATCAGGCACATAGTACATCGTTAAGAACATACCTGAAAGAATTTGGATAACCGTGATGAAGAAAGTTAATCCACCGAAACAGTAAACGAACGCAGAAAAATGATGTGCGGGGTTTACGTGTTCAGGTACTTCATGGTCTGCAACATCTCTCCAAAGCGGCGTAATATCCAGGCGCTCATCTACCCAGTCATAAATCTTTTGTAGCATTCATTACGCCCCCTTTCTTGGTTTTGCCTTTCCTAAATAAAGCTTTCCATCTTTCACCTGGCTGTCATATACATCAAGCGGTGCAAGAGGTGCAGTTCCCTTAACATTCGTTCCATCCTTCGTATAACGGCCTAAGTGGCAAGGACAGAAGAACTGGTTAGGGTGTGATGGATCTGTATTCCAGTCTACCGTACAACCTAGATGTTTACAGATTGGAGAAAGTGCGATAATATCACCATTCTTCGCTTTATAAACCCAGGCAGATTGAGTGACATCAGACTCGTACCAGCCATCTTTTTGTTTGATTTTAAAATCGAAACGCTTTGGTTCGTTCGCGATCTCTTCCGTGCTCGTAACCGCTACCAATTCTTGATCTGTACCCTCTTTTAGAATCGGATCAAGGGCGAAACGGACCATTGGCATAAGCATGCCGGCAGCCATAAATCCGCCTACGCCAGTTAATGTGTAGTTTAAGAACTGACGTCTTGAAATATCTTCCTTTGACATTGTTTTCCCCCCCTTATGCTGTAAATGACGGTCCATCCGGACTTTTACACACATATTACTAGGACATAAACATGATAGCTTATGTTGTCTTTTAATGTCAATATGACATGTGGTAAATATTACGAATTTATACTTCTTTGCCAATCGGTGAAAATGAGCTGAAACAACGGTTTTACCTGCTCTTTTATCACCTCAAGTTTATACTTTTCGTCCATGGTTTCTAGCGGCAGAGCGGGAACCCAGAATAATTGACCCGAAAGCTGCTGTTCGAATTCTTTCCAATACACATCACTTGTCATGAGAAAGATATGTTTAAAATGCCCTGAATTTTTAACATGCTCTAAGAAACTAGTTAATAGATCAAGAGAACTTTCATTCTTTACATATGTAAAATTAGGTGATAAAAACAACCTGCCGTGCAGCTGACGCTCGATCTCTGATGTTAACAGTTCTGTATACTCAGACATCGTCACACTGGATTTGAACTCGTGGGAGAAATTGACTGGTGTTAACGGAATGAGAATCGAGTCCACATACTCACCAGATTTTAAGAACACATCTGCGTCTTTCGTTTTCCATTTCATAAAAAATTCTCCTTACTTGGTATGTACTGCTTCTTATCGTACCATATTTCTCTCGCTGGTAATGAGTTTCGTATTGAAAATAGGTAGATTTTATTGATGTCGAAATAAGTCTAGGAATGTCGACTCGCGGATAAAAGCGAAAAACTCGTGGATTAAGTGACCTAACTTTTGGATTGCAAGCAAAAACTCGTGGATTCAAAGCTTGAATTTATGGATTGGGTGCTAAAGTGTGTGGTTACAGCACAAAAAAGACGACCCTTTTTCTTAAGAGTCGCCTTCACACAACTAGGATGGCTGTTTTTCTAAATTTTTTAGTTCATTCGTCCATTTTGTAAAGCTGTCATAATCCTTTTGGTCTAGTGCGGCATCGATCTTTGCCATAATATCATTCTTACGGTAGGTTTCAATCGACTTCTCTAATACCATTTCCGCCCATATGCCATATTTTTTGTCCATTGACATATTCTGAGGCAAGTGCGGGTTCTCTTCTAATACAGAAGCGTACTCGGGCGTCAGACGTGATGCGTTAAAATTAAGTTCAAGATAGATCTCTTCTTCTTGGTTCAAGCGGATGTCGTGAAATGATTTTTCGGCATCAGTCGTTAGAACATTTTGCTTGTAAAAACGGAATGGAACTCCGTCTGTGCATTGAGTTGACATGATTATGGCCTTTGGACAATATTCAGCTTTCTCTACAAAATGTACCTTCTCCATCAGTTGGTCATCACTAACTAAATAGTTTAATAACCAAACACATTCGCGCTTCTTTAACTGATAATGATTAAGGAACCATTTGATAAAATCCTTTTTTTCAAGGACCGAAACGGTGCTGCTCATTGCAATCCCCCCATCATTCAAAAACACGTCATCTTGATACTAAATATATTCTCTCACTGCTCGTAAAATCCTTCTTCACTTCAGAAAGTTTTAAAAATCTTCCAGGCGATTTAAAACATCCTCAATATCGTCTCGTTCAGGGCTTTGGTTCAACAAATTCTGCAGAATGCTCTTCGCTTTCTTCTGCTCTCCTTCCTCGATGAGGAAGTATGCATATTCTTCTAAGAACACCGGGTCCTCAGTAAACAATAGAGAAGCTTTTTCGAACCATTTTGCAGCCTCAGTATAATTTTCGGTCTCTTTATTTGCTGTAGCTAGATGCCAGTACATGAGCGGTATCTCTTCTTTCGTTTCAGCCAGAGACTTGTAGAGACTGAGCAGATCTTCAAATCGTTCTTCACGAATGTATTGATCTCCTAACCGTAAGAGTGGTTCGATCCGTGTTGGATTGATTTCAAGTGCTTGTTTCACCCACTGTTCACCTTGATCAGGATTGTGGAGTTTATAAGCTAACCTTGCAGCCTGTAGATAGATGTTTTCGTTATGTTCATCTCTTTTTAATCCTTCCGAGATAACATCATACGCCTCTGTTAATGCTCCTTCTTCTTCATATGCTTCAGATAGAACGCTATAAAGGGTCGTATAATCAGGATCCATGTCTTTTAGTTCTTCAAGACTTGCGATCGCTTCTTTAAACTCACCTGCTTTAAAAGCAGTTACTCCATGACCAAATAAGCTGTAAAGATCTTTATGGTGATCCAGACCTTTTCTATAGAATGGAAGTGATTCTTCAAACTTACCTGCTCTGCTTAATGCTTCGGCATATCGTAATGTAACATCTTCTATTTCAGCTTTTTCATCGATCGCTACTTTTAATAGTGGCAAACTTGAATCAAATTTACCTTGCCTTAAATAAAAATCACCTAAAGCATAAGCGAGCACAGGATGTTTCTGGTCCTTTTGATGCGCTTCTGTCAGCTTACGTTCTGCTACTTCTGTCAGTCCAAGACTTTCATACAGATCCGCTTGAAGGATAAGTGCTCTTAAATATTCGTCATCTTCTTCGGTTACTTGGTCCAAATACTCGATCGCTTTCTCATCCATGCCTTCATCCAAGCAGCATTCTGCAATGGATACGAGCAGCTCTCCATCTCCAGGGTATTTTTTCAGCAACTCATTAAAAAGGTTCATTGCTTCTGTTGTATGCCCCCAGTTCAGATAAACTTCGGCGATCTCAAACTTTTCTGGATCTTGAGCTTTTTGTTTTATTTTATCTAAAAGCGACATTCCTTTTTCTACGTCACCATGTTCAACAAGCCTGATTGCATCTTGGATTTCGTTCACTGATAAAACTCCCTTATCCCTTGTATTCTTGTGCCTATTATACACGAGATACGAGAGATTCTCCAAAACGACGAGTCTTTACTACGATAATCTCTTTACCAAACCCTTGATGAGTTTCTGGATGATTATCAGTAAAAACGATTTTGCCTCTTACGATTACAGCTTGCAGCGTATCATCTATTACATCTGTACGATAGATGCAATAGTCAGCATCACTGCCTGTGAACAGACCGCCTTTTACAGGATATAGACCAAGCATTTTTAAACTTGGTAACGAGATTGCTTCTGTTTCACACAGATCATGAAAAAGAGTTGGGATCTGATGTTTGACCGATAGCTCGTTCCATTTTTTTTGCCACGTGTTTTTCAACTTCTGATCTATGTTCGCTGGAAAGGTTGGAAAGATTACAGTACCATAACTGAAATTAGCTTCACTGATCCTCTCCCAGATCACATGTGTTAACTGAGCAAAATCTTTACAGATCAACTGGATGAACGGGATTTTCTGTTTTCGGCAAAAACTCATCATTTGTGGTGTGATTTTTTCTGGAGACATACTTAGACCGATGCAATAGTCTATTGAACTGGATATTAAGAGATGCCTCGTTCTCTTCAACTCTGTTTCTGCTTCATGCAGATAGTTGACTTCAGCAGAGGCTAAGAGCGTAGTCGTGCCGATTCTAACTCTCTCGCTAATAGTCTGTCTTACCTTTTCGATAGGCAATCTATTCAATGACATAAGAGGACTGATATGCCCAGGAATCATCTTTAAACCATGCATAGACATCTTCATCACATTCATTCTAAGAGGGCCCTGTGAGACATAGGAGATTTTTTGAGAGTCTACTAGATAAGAAAGAACAGTGTCTGTACCGAGCGATTGCAGCGGGCGCTCAATAATATATCGCATAGCTCGCCTCCTTTTTTACTCTATAGGACAAGTTATGATAGAGATGAGATTTATATGATAAAAAATTTTAGAGGAAACTAAAGAAGAGAACAAAAAAAGTCCTGACATGTAAGCGCTGTCAGGAAAGTATAATATGGATAGGAGTGGAGAGAAACCATATTACATTCATTATAAATAGAGCTTATTTAAAATGCAACACTTTTTTGAAAATTATGAAAATAGCCCGATATTATTAATCATAATCGGGCTTATGTTGTGAATTTTTTATTTATTTACTTTCTCTACTACAGAATCAATATACGCACCTAAGTGTTCGATGATCTCTTTGTTCTGGTCTTCTTCACCGATCGTTACTCGGATCATGGTAGGAAAACCTAATGCACTTCCTGAGCGCACGATGTAACCTTTTCGTAGAAGATAATCAAACGCTTGATCAGCATCAGATTTTACGTCGAGCAGAATAAAGTTTGCTTCAGAGGGATAGTACAACAGCCCTTTTTCATCACAGAATGAATAGAACGTTTCTAGACCTTTTCTGTTCTTTTCTTTGCATTCTAAAATAAACGCATCATCTTCTAATGCCCCGATCGCTGCAGCTTGAGCGATACGAGAAGTGTTGAAAGGCTCTCTAGCAGGCTCAATCGACTGGATGATGGAAGATTGTGCGACCCCATAACCAATTCGAAGTGCAGCTAGTCCATGAGCTTTTGAGAACGTTCTTAGAATCACTAGATTCGGATACTTTTCCAAGTAATCTAGCGTATTTGGATAATCTGCAGCTGATACATATTCATAATAAGCTTCGTCACTTACTACGACTACATCAGATGGAACTTTTTCCATAAAGCTTACAAACTCTGACTCCGGAATATAGTTTCCCGTCGGGTTGTTCGGATTGCAAAGCCAGACGATTCTCGTATCTTGATCGATCGCTTCAAGCATCGCTTCTAGATCATGATTGCCTTCGATCAGCTCAACCTCTCTCACTTCAGCTCCTTCAATGACAGCATTATGTCTGTATTGAGGAAAAGTAGGAGCAGCCATCACGGTGTTGGTTTCAGGAGATAGATAGGCTCGGCAAAGAATTTGTACGACTTCATCTGAGCCGTTTCCAAAAATAATCTGGTCTTGTTTCACTTGAAGTTGGTTTGAAAGTTTCTCTCTAAGCTCAGCTGAATAACCGTCTGGATATACATGAAGCTGTGAGAGCTCCTCTGTTATCTTTTCTTTCGCAAGATCCGAACATCCATAAGGGTTCTCGTTTGAAGCGAGTTTTATGATTTTCTCTAAACCTAGTTCACGCTTCACTTCTTCTACTGGTTTACCTGGTTTGTAAGGTTTTAAAGATAACAACTGCTGTTTCGGCTGCATTTTCCCACTCCTTTTTAACGACTATAGACAGGCAGCAAAGATTCAATATACGATTTAAACGTTTTAACCGCTTCCTCCCTATTCGTTAGCAGGTCACTCTCTAGTTCCTCAATCTTTTTAACGATCGCACTGCCTACGATAAACCCATCACTGCTGCCATCAAACTGCTGGATCTGTTCTCGCGTAGACAGTCCAAACCCTACTAAGACAGGAACACGGCTGTTTCGTTTCGCGGCTTTTAAGAATTCGTCCAGTCCCGCTCTAAACTCACTTCTAACGCCAGTCACACCTAATGAAGAGATGCAATACAAAAAACCTTCTGCCTCTCTACTGAGTCTAGCAAGCTTTTCTTCACGTGTTGTAGGTGAAACAAGCGAGATGAGAGCAAGGTTATGCTCTGAACATATCTTCTGTAGATATCCGCTTTCTTCATACGGCAGATCAGGTACTAGAACCCCATCTACACCGCTGTTCTCTGCTAACTTCAGGAAACGATTTTCTCCTAATTGTAACAAAAGATTATAATAAGTAAAGATAATTACCGGAATCTTCAATCCTCTTTCACGAAGCTTTGAAACGAGCTTTACCGTTTTCTCAAGATTCATGTTTTGTGCCAAACCTCTCATACCTGCTCGTTGAATAACAGGTCCATCAGCTAAAGGATCTGAGTATGGAACACCTAGCTCGAGAGCGTGTGCTCCACACTCTTCTAGAGCAAGTGACAGTTCGATCGTAGCTTCTTCACATGGATCACCAGCCATGATATACGGAGTGAAACGATAATCTGAAGAATGTTGAAAGACTTCCCATCTCTTATTCATCTTTATTCGCCCCCTTCTTCAAATTCCATCAGTGTATGAACATCTTTGTCGCCTCTTCCTGATAAACAGACGACTACATGTTGATCTTTTTGCATTTTTTTAGCAAGCTTCAGACTATATGCTACGGCATGTGCACTCTCTAACGCACATAGAATACCTTCGTTCTCACATAAAAGCTTCAGAGCGTGTAACGCTTCTTCATCTGTGACTGCTTCATAAGTTACTCTTTTTGTCTCATGCAGGTAAGCATGTTCCGGGCCTATCCCTGGATAATCGAGTCCTGCTGAGATCGAGTATGGTTCTGTAATCTGTCCTTCGCTCGTTTGAAGAAGCTTTGTCAACGAACCGTGAATCACACCATTCGAGCCTTTAGATAACGTTGCCGCATGCTGAGCCGTCTCAACGCCCATCCCTGCAGCCTCTATGCCATACAGAGGTACATCTTTCTCAATAAAGGGTGCGAACATGCCGATCGCATTACTGCCGCCCCCTACACAAGCTACAACAGCATCTGGAAGCTTTCCTTGTTTGATCTCTTTAAACTGACTCTCTGTTTCATGACCGATCACCTGCTGAAATTGTTTGACCATCTTCGGGTATGGATAAGGTCCTACAGCTGATCCGATGAGATAGAATGTGTCTTCGACCGCAGCAACCCATTCCCGGATCGCCTCATTGGTAGCATCTTTTAATGTTTGGCTGCCGCTCGTGACCTCGATCACTTCTGCACCTAACAGCTTCATGCGAAACACATTTAAAGCTTGTCTTCTTATATCTTCTTTTCCCATATAAACTTTACAAGATAACCCGTATTTAGCTGCTACAGTCGCTGCTGCTACGCCATGCTGACCCGCTCCAGTTTCAGCGATGATCTTTTTCTTTCCCATCCTTACAGCCAAGAGCGCCTGCCCGATGGCGTTATTAATCTTATGTGCGCCTGTATGGTTAAGGTCTTCTCTTTTTAAATAGATGGATGCTCCGCCATTCGACTCACTCAATCGATCTGCTTTTGTTAATGGAGTCGGACGTCCTGAATAAATCGCAAGTTCTTTTTGAAAAAGCTCATTAAATTCTTGATCTTGGATGGCTTCGTTGAAAGCTGTCTCAAGCTCTTCGAGTGCAAACATGATTGTTTCTGGTACGTACTTTCCGCCGAACACTCCATATCTTCCTCTATGATCAGGTACTGTTGCTGTAGTCATCTCATAATCATCCTTTCAAGAGTTTCTATTCTTTGTACGCTTTTTTTGCCATTTTCTTCAATACCACCACTTAAATCGATTCCGTGTGGATGAAGTTTCATTAGTTCTGAAACATTTTCTGATTTGATCCCGCCAGCTATGAAACACGTAATCCCTATCCCATCTGATGCTTTCATCATGTTAGGAACTTCCTCCCACGAAAATGGAATTCCAGTTCCGCCGAATTGACCTTGAGAGACAGAATCTATGATAAGTCCATCTGCCACTTTTCCGTATAACTCTATTTCTTTTATGATGCTTTCACTAAAAGGGAGTGCTTTATAGATTTCTTTATTGCAATGAACTCTTATTTCCTTGAGCTGATCAACCGATTCAGTTCCGTGACACTGGATGATATCGATCGGTACTGAGTTAACAACATCCTTGATCTGTTGGAGAGTTGCATTTTGAAAAACACCTACTAGCTTTTTAGGTTTTCCGTACTTTTCGATCCAGCTGCTCACTTCTGTAGGATCGACTTTTCTTTTACTTTTAGCGAATATGAACCCGATCAGATCTGCTTTTGATTCTATGAGCAGCTTATAGTCGTCTTCAGATTGACAGCCACAATATTTAATTTGAACAGTCATGATAAAGCTCTCTGATCTTATTTTCTATAGAGTCCGCTCTCATCAATGTTTCTCCGATCAACATTCCGTTCACTTGGTGATCAAGCAGGCTTTTCACATCTGAAGCTGTTTTTATGCCACTCTCACTGATCACGAGTGTTTCGTTTTTAATAGATGAAAGAAGAGAAAAGGTATGCTCGATATCTGTTGTGAACGTTTTAAGGTCACGGTTGTTTATCCCGATCATAGAAGGGTCGCAAACGTCGTAAACTTGCTGTATCTCACGATGTGAATGAACTTCGACCAAGCACTCTAACCCGCATTCCGTTGCTAGTGCGTGAAGCTTCTCTAATCGTTCACTTGTTAAGCAAGCTGCAATGAGCAGAATCGCATCTGCTCCGTTCTCAACGCTCTCAATGATCTGCCTTTCATCTATGATGAAATCCTTCCTTAAAAGAGGCAGCGAGACATGATTGCGAATATCTTTTAAATATTGAAGGTCTCCTTGAAAGAACTCGGTGTCCGTTAAGACGGATAAGCAAGATGCGCCAGCTTTTTCATATTCAACAGCGATCTCTACAGGATTGAAATTTTCTTTAATGATTCCTTTGGATGGTGAAGCTTTTTTCACTTCGGCGATCAATGCTGGTCTTTTCACAGAGTTAGCGATTCTGTTAGCAAATGGCCGGTGATCCTTATCTGTAAAATCCAGCTCACCTTTTTTGAACGAAGGAAGAATAGCTACTTCTCTTTCTTTTTGTTTCAATATTTTAGTTAACATGTGCATTCGCCTCTTCTTTCGTCATTTCTTCAAGATGATCATGTGCAGATTTTGATTGTAGACATTGCTTGATGATCTCCACGCCGTCTCGAATACTTGGGACTCGTTTTGATGCAAAAAGAGCGGCAGCGGCGTTCAAGATGACGATGTTTCGTGCTGATTCGTTACCATCCCCTTGTAGGATGGAACGTATGAGTTCAGCACTTTCTTTTTTGTTTGTTACCGTTAGATCATTAAGATTTCCTCGATGTAACCCTGCTTCTTCAGGTGTGTAGTTGAACGAATCAATCGTGTTGTTCTCCACCAAATACATCCGTGTCTCGCCAGTGATCGAACATTCATCCAATCCATCTTTACCTGTAACGATCAATGCACGTTTAATCCCGAGCTTCTGAATCACTTTAGCAAGCTTTTCAGCAACTTCTTCATTGCTCGCTCCAATCAGCTGATATGCAGGTGCCATCGGGTTTAACAATGGACCGATACAATTGAAGATCGTTCGAAATGGAAGTTCCCCTCTCAGCGACGCTACTTTTTTTAGTGCCGGATGAAAATATGGAGCGTGCAGAAACGCGATGTCGTGTTTATTCAGTTGGGAGTTCGCTTCAAAGTGGTTGCTGGCTGCTACAATACCTAAAGCTTCTAACACATCAGAGCTGCCACTTTTTGATGTGACTGCTTTGTTACCATGCTTGGCTACCTTTACTCCTAAAGAAGCGAGTATGATACTAACCGCTGTAGAGATGTTAAAGGTCGATGCTCCATCACCGCCAGTACCGCAAGTGTCCATCAGCTCATGGTGTTGTGAAGATTCAGCCTTTCTTGAGAGCTTTCTGATCGCTTTAACAAAGCCAACGATCTCATCGATCGTCTCACCGCGAAAGCTCATGATGCTTAAAACAGAACTTCCTTGCGCATCTGTTACATCACCATTCGCTAACTTCTCCATAAAATAAAAAGCTTCATTTTCTGTTAATGTTTCGTGTTTCATTATTTTTTGAATGATATTTGGAATCATATGAACACCCCTTAATCGTTTTGGTTGTTTTGTCTACAATCAAAAACGTTCAAGGTGGAATAGGAAAGGATATGATCATATCTGCACCTCCGCTTTATACGGAGAATGAGGAGGATATAAGAGGTCGATCTATAAGGGAACATGTACATCCTTCTTTTAAGAAGCATATAAAAAAGCCATGCAGAAATAACCCGCATGGCATATGTACATATCCATTCTCGGCTCTGCTCCACTCAAACTCTCTCAACTTGTCTCAACTAGGCTCTAAACTCTATACTAATGTGCACAATTATGTGTGCTCTAAACTTATCAGTTACATTAAACTATTGTTGTAAATCTGTCAACAGATTTACATGCTTCTATTTTTGTTTTTTAACTCAGTTTTCGATAAAAGAACGGTTCTACCGATACCAAGTCGTATAATCCTGGATTGAAGATCTGCTCGGTACTTCCCACGAACAGAACACCGCCTTTTCGAAGCGCGTTGCTAAACTTTTGATAGAGGACTGTCTTAGCTTCCTCTGTAAAATAGATCATAACATTTCGGCAAACGATGAGATCAAAGTCGGATTCAAAACGATCTGAAAGCAAGTTTTGCTTTTTAAAGGTCACGTGCTTTTTAACAGAATCTGTAACGCTGATACCGAGTTCTTCTTTTGTTGTATATCGTGCTATTTTATCGCTCGGAACATCTTTGATCGCTTTTTCAAAATAAAACCCTTTTTTAGCTTGCTCTAACACTTGTTGATCTAAGTCTGTTGCAAGGATCGAAAACCTTGATAAGCCCTTTTTGTAATCGGATAACAGCATCGACAGGCTGTATGGCTCTTCACCTGTAGAGCAGGCTGCGCTCCATATTTTTAAAGATGACCTGTCATTAACTAACAGAGAAATGATTTTTTTCTCTAGTACATCCCAACGAGCAGGATTTCGGTAAAATTCAGAAACGTTAATGGTCATTCGGTCTAAAAATTCAAGTAGCAATTCTGGATTTTTTGTGAGTGCACGAAAATAGTCTGCAAACGTGCCGTACGCTCGTTTGTCCCTCAGTGCAACGAGTCTGCGTTTCATCTGCGCTTCCTTGTATAAAGAAAGATCTATTCCTGTTTGATCATAAATACTCTGTTTAAAGCTTTCGTAGTCCGGGTCCATATGTCTCTCTCCAATTCCACTGCTTAAGCAAATTTAGTCTATGTATGTATAATATCGGAGCAGAATTTAAATTGTTGCGTTATCGGAGCAACATAATTAATAAGATGTCGACTCGCTGATATAAAGTGAAAACTCGCCGGATTATCCTTAAGACTCGCCGGATTAATTATAATTCTCGCGGGATTATTGCAAAAACTCGCGGGAATAACTTTAAAACTCGCGGGATTGTTTCAGAAATTTCCGTGTAAGTAGTTGATAAAAGCATACTAAACGCCGGATTTTGATGCTAAAATCAAAGCTTTTAACATACTGCCTCAAAAATCCAGCTTCTCCCCTTCATCTTCTGAACGACTAGACCCTTTCTCAGCCACTTTTTCTTCGCTAACTCATTCGATTTCACCATAAAAACAAAAAAACCGGCGCGGCGGCCGGTTAAAACGCTTTCATTTCCATGTAAAATTAAATCCAAACCGCTACTGCTTTATCATAAGAAACGAGTTCTTCTTCTTTGAAGAAAAGACCGATCTCACGGACAGCGCTTTCAGCAGAGTCAGAGCCATGGATGATATTGTTGCTTACTTGTACAGCATAGTCTCCGCGGATTGAACCAGGAGCAGCTTCAGAAGGGTTCGTTTTGCCCATCATGTTACGAGCTGTAAGAATTACGTCCTTACCTTCCCAAACCATAGCAAATACTGGGCCAGATGTAATAAAATCAACAAGTTCGCCGAAGAACGGACGCTCTTTGTGCTCACCATAATGTTCTTTTGCAAGATCTTCAGAAATGTTCATTAGTTTAGCACCAACAAGTTGAAAACCTTTCTTTTCAAAACGGGATACGATTTCTCCGATTAACGCACGTTGAACACCATCAGGTTTTACCATTAAAAACGTTTTTTCCATGCATTCCCTCTCCTATCATCTATGTATATGTGGGACAAGTTCCCCAGAGAAATCGTACCAAAAATTTTAAAAATTAGCAATCACTCAAAATTTTCGACCAGCGATATAATCTGCTACTTTTAACAAACTATCTCTGGCATCCGTTTCTGGCAAAGACTCGGCAGCTAATTTAGCGCGTTTCAAATATTTATCAGATATCTTCGTTGCGTAATCAATTCCGCCTAACTCTTTGATATCTTTTAACAGTTCTGCAAGCTGCGCAGGCTCTTTTTTGTCATAATATGCATCGAGCTTCTCTTTCATCTCTGGATACTGATAGATTGTGTACAGCACAGGCAATGTTAAGTTTCCTTGCTTCAGATCACTTCCCGCTGGTTTACCGAGCTGTTTTTCAGAAGCGGTAAAGTCTAAGATATCGTCTGTAATCTGAAAAGCCATCCCTACAGAGAAACCAAAATCGTACAGCTTCTTTTGCAGAGAAACATCTGCTTTTGATGTAATCGCTCCAAGCTGACAGCTCAGCGCGATAAGAAGTGCGGTTTTTCGTTTGATACGTTTGAAGTACTTTCGAATGTTTTGATCCGTATCATACTGCTCGTTGATCTGTTCGATCTCCCCTAGACACATCTCTTTCATGCCTTGTGCCAATATCTGATGCGCACGCGGAATTTCAATCTCAGACATTAGTTTTAAAGCGGATGCGAAAATAAAATCGCCCGTATACATGGCAATCTTGTTATCGTATTTTGCTTTAACTGTTTTTCTGCCACGTCTCATATCCGCATCATCCACTACATCATCATGAACGAGCGAAGCCATATGAATCAGTTCAAGAGCTGCAGCTGGCTTTTTCACTTGGTGTATGTTATACGTGCCGAACTGAGCGGAAAGCAGAACAAACACAGGGCGGATTCTCTTTCCCCCTGCTTTTAAAAGTTCAGCTCCTGCCGTATGAATCTGTTTCTGATCGGAACGAACGGATTCTACGAGCTGATCTTCAATCTGCTGCAAGTCTTTTTTTAGAAATGAGTATAAGTCCTTTAACTTCACTTTTGTTTCACCCTATCGCCCGTTACTTATACGAATATTTAATGATAGAGGGCATTGTATTTAACAATCCGCACTCTACAGCTAGCTGAAAATAAAGGTTGAGTCCTTTTTCATGTTCGCCACTAAATTGATAATTTAATCCATTAAAATAAGAATTCCAGAACTGAAAAGTGCCTCCATGTTCTGCTATCACTCGCTCGATGACCGGAACAAAATTTTCACTCTGACATCTTTCCTTGCTGTCTATCATACTTCTTCCGACATACGATAACAGCGCACCTTGTTCGGTTTCCATTTCATTTCGATACGCCATCACGGCAAAGATCATCGGCAGCCCAGTCTGTTGATACCAGATCTCTCCAAGATCATAAACGTGATAAGAGCCTCGTTTACGGTTCGCACTTATCGCATCGTCCCCGATTAAGAGGCATGCATCATACGCGTTCAGCATGAATTCAAAATTCGGTGTCTCTACTTGGTACGTAACCTCAACACCATAAAAACGGTCTAAGATGATTTTTAATAGAGCGACCGATGTTTCTGAGCTAGATGTTAAGGCGATTCTCTTTCCGTCCAACTCTTCGATCTTATACTTTGAAAAAAGAAAGATAGAGTTTACTTTTCCGAACGAAGAAACAGAAAGGTCTGGGACTAAGCTGTAGTTCAGAGCGTTCTTTCCGTATGAAAACGAAGAGATGCCTCCGATATCGACCAGCTGTTTCTCCATTAAAGCGTTTACTCTGGATGGAACTGCCTGAGTTATAGTCGCACCTTGATCCATCAGTCTTTCTCTATCTAAATAAAAATAAAGGGGTATGATGTTCGTGTAGCTGATTTCCCCGATGTTCATAATCTATCAGTCTCCCCAGCGTGTAAACAATTCGTGATGTACACCTAAGTTATCTAGCACTTTACCTACCAAGAAGTTCACTAGATCATCCATCGATTTTGGCAGATGATAAAAACCAGGCATCGCAGGCACAATCTTTCCTCCTGCTTCGGTTACTTTTAACATGTTTTCAAGGTGAATCTTGTGAAGTGGTGTCTCTCTTGGGACTAAGATCAGTTTTCTGCTCTCTTTCAGCATAACATCTGCTGTACGTTCTAACAGGTTTCCTGAAGCACCATGAGCGATTCCAGAAAGAGTTCCCATCGAACAAGGAATGATGACCATTCCGTCGTTCTGATACGAACCGCTCGCGATCGGTGCATTAAAGTCGCGAAGCGTGTGATAATGAAGACGATCTTTACCGTATGAAGCAAAATTCTCTTCTATACAGCGTTCACGGTCCTCTGTATCCCACAATAATTCTTCTCTAAACACTTGCCACCCTGCTTCCGTAACAACAAGATGTAGCTTGTGTCCGCTTTTTAAGATCTCTTGAGCAAGTCTTACTCCATAAACAGCACCACTCGCTCCTGTTATTCCAATTGTAAAAGTTTTCATATCAACAAATCTCCTACTGAAAAGATAAACATGACCACACTCAATACACCGTTCATCGTAAAGAAGGCAACATCCAGTTTAGTCAAATCATGAGGCTTAACGAGTGAATGCTCATACACCATGATCGCACCAGATATGAACACACCTAAATAATAGATCCAGCCCATTCCTGATACAACGCCAAGTGAGACAAACGCTATGAAACTAGCAACATGCAGCCATCTAGCAGTTATCAGACCATTAGCTATACCAAACGCAGAAGGAATGGAGTACAGCCCATGCGACTTGTCATATTCAGCATCTTGTGTAGCATAGATCACGTCAAAACCTGCTGTCCAAAACAATACCCCTACAAATAGTAAAAAGGCTTCCGGACTTAATGTTCCAGTTGCACCAACCCAACCGCCTAGTGGCGCGATAGCAATCGTCACACCTAAGACGATATGACACAAATACGTGAAACGCTTCGTATACGAATAGATAACAAGAAAAAAGACTGCAAGCGGCAAGAGCTTAACTGATAGCGCGTTTAATTGATAAGCACTTACGAACAATAAAGCTAGTGAGACGAGAATAAAAAGATAAACTTCGCCTCTTTTTAAAAGCTTAGCTGGTATCGCTCTTGTTTTCGTTCTAGGATTCGCTCCATCAATCTCTGAATCTATCGCACGGTTTAAAGCCATAGCAGAACTTCGTGCCCCGACCATAGCGAGAGTGATCCAAACCCATTCCATCAAGGATGGAACTGTTCCCTCTTCAACAAGGTTTCCCATGATCGCTCCAAGAAATGCAAACGGTAGAGCAAAGATGGTATGTTCAAACTTTATCATTTCTAAAATTATTTTTATTTTATTCCACACACTGCAACGCTCTCTTCTATTGCTGTTTTTTCCCTGTATGCATGGCGGCAGCACCTAAAGCATACGATTTAACTTCAACCTTAGATAAACCTGCTTGTTTGAAAAGATCTTTCAGTTCTTCTTTTGTTAAAAAAGCTTCTGTTGATTCTTGAAGCCACGCGTATTCTCGGTAACTTTTAGCAAACAATTTACCGAATACCGGCATGATGTACGTAAAATAAAATTTAAAGAGCTGTTTGAACACCGGAACCGTCGGATGCGAAGTCTCTAAACATACGACTCTACCGCCCGGCTTCACAACGCGTGCCATCTCTTTTAGTGTTTGGAGATAATCGGGAACGTTTCTAAGCCCAAAACCGATCGTAACGAAATCAAAGCTGTTATCTTCGAACGGAAGCTCCATCGCGTTGCCATGGATAAAGCTGACTCCAGGAGTTCGTCGCTTCCTTAACTTTTCGATCCCAACGTTCAGCATGTTCTGACTGAAATCGAGGCCTATTACTTTCCCTTGTGTACCCACTTTTTCAGCAAGAGCGAACGTCCATTCACCTGTTCCGCAACAAACATCTAAACATTGGTTTCCAGGCTGTACCTTCATTCTTTTCATCGTATCTTTTCGCCATTTACTATGCTGTTTAAAAGAGATCAGATCGTTCATATAGTCATACTGATCAGAGATCTTTTCAAATACAGAGTGAACCCGTTCTTCTTTACTCAACATCGGATTAACCCTCTCCTAACATTAAGTCATTTTTGCTAGCATCTACCATGTTGTATCCTTCTCTATGAAACAACAGAGGCATCTCAACTTCTTTATTCTTTAGTCCCGTCTCGCATGTCTCGAGGTAGTTCAACTGTTCTTCACTTAATCTTCTTCTCGTATCAAGACTGTGATATCGTGACACAGTTAGGTACCTTTCGATAAACGGTATATATGTATAGAGACCAAACGATTCAGCGGCTTTTGTTAATAAAAGACTGTCGATCTTCTGTATGACTTTTAAATATTCTACACTCGTGGTTGAAAACTTGTCTTTACTCTGAATATGCAGATCTGCCTTCAGTTCGTTAATTTCCTGAACCGCGCTCGATAACTTTGAGATCAGATCTAAATTTTCACAGTGAGATAAAAGTAAGTAGTATAGACTGCTAAAATAATCGCCAGACAATACAACAAGCTGACGATTCTTTTTGTTCTTGTTGATTTGCTCTTCCAAAATATCATCATGACGGTCCAATGCAGACTGAATGAGAGTAATCGAACTGAAGTACTCTGCTTCTACAGCTTCATCCAATTCTAGTTCACGCAAAAGACAGTACGTGATGAATACTTTGGATTCATTAAATACTGGAGGTTGGATATATCGCTCTACATAACTGTGCTGCATCAATAAAAGTGTATGTTGTTTTAAACGTTGAATCTGTTCCAAGGTGTTCATCAAATCCCTCCAATGACACAGCAAAATTGTGCTTTCTTATTATAACATAGTCGCCAAAATTATTAGGATTCAACCTCTTTTAAAAGACATAAAGAAAACTAGGCTTATCTGTAGCCCAGCTTTTTGGCACATGTACCGCCGAAAGTAATCTTTACGATTCTGTATCTACTTCTCCGTGTTTCGTGTAGATCACTGCTTTTCCTCTAACTTTCACAGCTGAAGTATGCTCTGTGAACTGAGCGATCATCACTTCACCTTTATCAAGCTTTTCAGAATGGTGAAATCTTGTTTCTGTACCACGAGTTAAGCCGATCACGTTTACGCCGTTCTCTTTCGCTTTGATCACGAAAAAATCAAATTCTGATTTCATGAAGTTACCTCCTTAGTTTCTAATTAAACTTAGTACTTCTGCACGAGACGCAGGATCTTTTTCAAAAACCCCACGAACTGCTGAAGTAACCGTCATAGAGCCCGGTTTTTTAACACCGCGCATCGTCATGCACATATGCTCTGCTTCAATCACAACGATCACACCATGAGGTTCCAGAGTCTCTAGCAAGCTGTTCGCAATCGTCGATGTGATTCTTTCTTGAAGTTGAGGTCGTTTTGTAACAGCTTCCACAGCTCTAGCAAGCTTGCTTAATCCTGTTACTTTGCCTCCTTTAGGTATGTATCCGATATGCGCTTTTCCGAAGAAAGGTACGAGATGATGCTCACACATGGAGTAGAAAGGAATGTCTTTTACAAGCACTAACTCTTCATGATCTTCTCCAAAAATAGTAGCAAAGTGCTCTTTAGGATCTTGGTTCAATCCTTGGAATACTTCTTCATACATTTTTGCAACACGTTTTGGTGTATCTATTAAACCCTCTCGCTCAGGGTCTTCACCTATCGCTTCTAATATCATTCTTACAGCTAACTCAATTTTTTCTTTTTGAACTTCTGCCACGCCGGTTGTCCTCCAATTCCATTCACACAATAGAAAAATTTTAGCATAATGAAGAGAGAATAGCAAAAAGAGAACACCCTTACGCCGTGTGCGGAGTGGATCTAGCGAGTCATAAAATGAGTTGCCTAAAAAACAGGATTGTTGCCGATAAATTACATTTGTTGCCGATATAATCTTGATAGTTGCCGATATATTCTCATTCTTGCCGATATCATGTTAATTCTTGCCGATATATGGTTTCGCTCTTCGAATAATCCATATAAAAAAGACCGTGAATGGATTCACGGTCTTTCTTAAGTTGCCCTATGTATCATTTATTTAACAGCGTCCTTAAGGGCTTTCCCTGGTTTGAAAGCAGGAACTTTGCTAGCAGAGATCTCGATCTCTTGACCAGTTTGTGGGTTGCGGCCTTTACGAGCTGCACGCTCACGAACTTCAAAGTTACCAAATCCGATAAGTTGAACCTTATCACCGCTTTGTAGTGTACCAGTGATTGCTTCGAAAACAGCGTCAACTGCTTTAGATGCATCTTTCTTAGAAAGCTCAGCTTGCTCAGATACTGCATTGATTAGATCAGTCTTGTTCATTCCATTCACCTCCTCTCAAGGTACTATTCACCATCATTCAACTTTTGAATCATGATTCCTTCATTTATGTAATATACAAGATTTTACTAATTATATCTGTGACAAGCCTTATATTATACGATTACATTGAGAAATTCAATCTTTTTTAGGCGTTTTTCGCTATTCAACCCTTAAAATTCCTTATTTTTTGACCTTTTTTTACAAAAAATCTGCCCTCGCGAGGTAATAAAGTCACTCTCTTAGCACAGGTCATTTGTTCTAGTCAAACAAACAAAAATACAGATTACGTTATGGTTAACGAACAAAAAAAAGACTCCTGATGATAGGAGTCCATAAGTTATAAAATAATGGCAATCAAACCGCCTGAACCTTCATTTATAATACGTTCTAATGTCTCTTTTAACTTATATCTTGCATTCTCTGGCATCAGTGAGATTTTCCCTTGGATTCCTTCTCTTACGATTGAATTTAGCGATCTTCCAAAGATATCAGAATTCCAGATTGATAGCGGATCTTCTTCAAAGTCTTGCATCAAGTATCTCAGCATCTCTTCACTTTGTTTTTCCGTACCGATAATCGGCGCGAACTCTGACTCTACATCTACTTTTATCATGTGAATAGATGGTGCGATCGCCTTAAGTCTTACACCGAATCGAGATCCTTGACGGATGATCTCAGGCTCATCGAGGCTCATATCAGTAATAGCTGGTGCCGCGATTCCATACCCTGTTTGCTTAACCATTCTTAGCGCATCTGCCACTTGATCGTATTCAGTCTTAGCGTATGCAAATTCTTGCATCAGCTGCAGCAAGTGGTCTTTGCCTCGGATCTCAACGCCCACCACTTCTTTTAAGATCTGGTCGTACAGGTAATCAGGTGCGAACAAGTCGATCTCAGCGATCCCTTGCCCCATTTCGATTCCTGCGAGTCTTGCGTCATCGATAAAATCATAGTCAGCGAAGAACCCTACAACCTTATCTACATCACGTAAACGTTTGATGTCTTGAACCGTTTCTCTTACTGCTTCTTCATAGCTTTCACGCAGCCAATGGTTCTCACGAAGGACCATTACCCAGCTAGGAAGATTTACATTGACCTCAAGCACCGGAAACTCGTATAACGCCTCTCTTAACACGTTGTTAATATCATGCTCAGTCATCGCTTCAACACTCATCGCGAGTACAGGAATATCGTATTTTTCACAAAGCTCGTTGCGAAGTCTCTGCGTGTCTGGATGGTGCGGCTGTGTAGAGTTGATCAGAATGATAAACGGCTTTCCGACTTCTTTCAGCTCTTCTACCACTCGTTCTTCTGATTCCACATAATCGTATCTTGGAATCTCGCCGATCGTTCCATCCGTTGTTACTACTACTCCAAGCGTGGAGTGTTCTTGAATAACTTTTCGAGTACCGATTTCAGCGGCTTCATGAAACGGAATCGGCTCATCATACCATGGTGTATGAATCATTCTTGGGCCGTTTTCATCTTCGTACCCTTTTGCACTCGGCACCGCATAACCTACAGAATCAACGAGACGTATGTTAACATCTAGCCCATCACCTACATTGATCTTCACCGCGTTGTTTGGAACAAATTTGGGCTCAGTGGTCATAATGGTGCGTCCAGCTGCACTCTGCGGTAATTCATCTTGAGCACGTTGGCGTTCTGCTTCATTATCAATGTTCGGCAGCACCACAAGCTCCATAAACTTCTTAATAAATGTGGACTTCCCTGTTCTAACTGCTCCTACTACACCCAAGTAGATATCTCCGCCTGTTCGTTCGGCGATATCTTTGAAAATATCGATTTTCTCCATTCATTTCCCTCCCGATCCAAATAAAGTTCCGGATGCTAGTCTTGGACAATACATCGTATGATTTTGTCCTATTGATTATGACAAAGGAACGGAAATTTTTATTGGATCCTCGCTTTTCTCGGTTGTATAGTTCCATAAAAACGGGAGGGCGCACTAGAGTGCCTACCGATGAAACTATAAAGCTTGTTTCGTTCAAAGGATTTCCAAAAAAAATCTCTCCGCCTTTTCTATGAATGTATTAGAAAAAGGGAGAGTTCATGCCTATTTTATTAAAAAAATAGGTTTATTATTTTCAACTGTATATGGAACGGAATAGACAGGCACAAAAAACGAATGAACGGCTAGTAGGTGACGTATGTCTTCGTGTTTATCCAATTCATCCTTGTAGCTTGTGATCGCTGCACTTAGATCTTTCCTGTAATCTATAAATATCTTTGCATCACCATTGATCATAAATGGCAGTTTCTTCCCCGTAAAAGGACTTGTGACGTACGGATCTTCCTTAAAACCTAACTTCTTAAAATCAAGAGTGTGCCTGCCTTGTGCTTCTATCTTTTTAAATGGCGGGTAGTCGTGCTCGGCCATATAGATATTTAAAGCAACCTGTACATCCTGAACTTTGTCAGTTAATACAAGGTCTGCAAGCTTTACAGTCGGCTTTGTCTCTACATCGATCAATACGTATTGAAAGGTTCCACCCTTTTCAAAAGCATTGCCGGGAGGTTCTTGCATATATTTTGGAACTAGTTTATTAAAGTCGATCAAGTATTTTTGATAGATATCTGTATCTGCCTCTTTTGTTTTAATCGGCAGTACCCCCGTATCTTTTTGAAAACTCTCAACAGCTTGCTGAACCGCAGTAATCTGATCTTGATAAGGAACTCGATTCTGTGTTTTTCTTTCTTCCGGATACAAACATCCTGAAAGTGTGAATAAAATTAAACATAAAGGAATCCACCACTTTTTAGACATATTGACTTCCTCCTTTACCCTTGTACAGGTCCGCTGAACACAACGATGATGATTAGAATACCTGCCACGATCATGCAGATCCACGCGAATAGTGAAACGACTGTCTGAAAGATTCCAGATAATTTCGCTCGACTAAACATGATAGAGAAAACAGCAACAAACATTAAACCGATGGCTGATAAAGCCACCCACATTTTTAACAAACCTTCACTCATATGTATCCTCCTTGTCCACAGCGTACATTATAGCATAATTCTTGGTTTTTCCTTTACTTTTTCGGAAGTTGGAATTCTGTAAGAGTCTAGACTTGTTTATTGATCATAGAAAACTTGATACACAAGATTACGCCTGACGATTTTGTTATTGTTGGACTTGGAGGCATGGACTTTCCGTTTCATTTTTTGAAGGTGTCCAGCAAATCTTTGATTACTTCTTTGACAAGTTGATTGGAGTGGAAGGTGCGTGCCTCCTGCGGGACAGGTGGGCGGTCATAAATGTGAAAACACTGCAACTAGGCAGGTGAGACACTTATACGTAATACGTACGAATGTGGCTCACCGCCTGCCCCGCTGAAAGCGAGCAACCTGGAACGGAAATCAACTACCTTCGAAACAGCAAAGAAACAGCCAATATCAATTAAAAAACCAAACAAAAAAACACCCGGGCGTGACCGGGTGTTCGACTAAATACTTCCTTTACTGAAGGAACACTTCCATGATTTAGGTGCTCTATCCACTTTATACAATTTTAAAATTGAGCCTACTTACCTTCAAACATTTTAGATAATGTTGCTAAGTCGAGAGGGATGTTATTGTTAAGAACAGCTTGAACGATCTGATCTTCTTTTTGTTTCGAAACCGCTACTCCAGCCATAGAAGATACTTGGGAAATCAGCATACGAATCGTGCGCTCGTCACGAAGATTTGACCCGCTTACGGATTGAGCAAGTTTAAAAATATCATCCTTTTTCACACTTGTTTTCTTCTCGATCTTATCAAAAAAGTGTTGTTCACGTTCCACCTGAAGTCCTCCTCCCACTTCCTTTTCACCTTATCGTATGCAGGGAGATTGGAAGCGTGAAAGAAAAAAAGGCGATTGCCTAAAATTTTTTAGACATTCGCCTATCGATTTTGTGTGTTTAGCTCTTTAAAGAAGATACATCTTCTACTTCATGTGTGCGAGATCGCTGCATCAGATCGTCAACAGCCTGTTTTGCACCCTTGTTGTTGAACAATACATCATACAGCACTTGTGTGATCGGCATCTCCACTTCTTCACGTTTACTCAATTCGTACGCTGCTTGTGTGGTTCTAACGCCTTCAACGACCATGCCCATGTTCTCAAGAACATCTTCCAGCTTCATACCTTTACCAAGCATATTTCCAGCACGCCAGTTACGGCTATGAACACTCGTACACGTTACGATCAAATCTCCAATGCCTGTAAGACCAGAGAAAGTTAGAGGATTCGCACCCATATGTGTACCAAGTCGAGCGATCTCAGCCAGACCTCTCGTGATTAAAGCTGCCTTCGCGTTATCTCCATAACCTAATCCATCAGAAAGTCCAGCACCTAGAGCGATGATGTTCTTTAGAGCACCACCAAGCTCCACACCGACAACATCAGGATTTGTGTAGACACGGAAATTTTGATTAATAAAAAGATCTTGTATTTTTTCAGCAGCCTTCATGTTTACTGAAGATACCGTAACAGTGGTCGGCTGCCTTAGAGATACCTCTTCTGCATGACTTGGACCTGAAAGAACGACCACAGAATCCAAAACGCTCTCAGGAAGCTCTTCTTCGATGATTTCAGAAATACGTTTATATGTACCAGGCTCGATGCCTTTAGAAGCATGAACGATTGTAACAGGAGAGCTCAATTCGTTCTTTAATTGTCCGAGTACTTCTCTCATCGCTTTTGTCGGCGTGACGAGTACGATCGTGTCCGCTTCTTTCACACATTCGTTCAACTGAGTTGTTGCTTGTATGTTTTCAGGGAGTTCAACGCCAGGCAAATATTTTTCATTCTTATGATCGTTGTTGATCTCATTGACCTGATCTTCTCTACGCCCCCATAGAGAAACGTTATGACCGTTGTCAGCCAATACGATGGCAAGAGCAGTCCCCCAACTTCCAGCACCTAAAACAGCAACATTATCCATACGTGTCACACTCCACTATTAAATTTTACGTTCATTCCCATTCCAGATCCTTGCTATATTTCCACGATGCTTCCAGATTGAAACAATTGAAAGAACGAAACTAGCTAATACTGCTTCTAGTGACAGATTAAATTGGTACAACATGAAAAATGGAGTAAGAATTAAAAAAACAATAGAACCTAATGAAACAAATCTGGATATCCAAATGGTTATGATCGCGATAACACCTGCTATAAGTGACGGCAAGAATGCAATCGCAGCAAAAACACCAATCGCTGTAGCCACGCCTTTCCCGCCTTTAAATCCATAAAAGACGGGATAGTTGTGACCGATTACGGCTATCATACCGCACAGAACGGCAATGAAGGAAGAATCCGTGAACCATAAGGCAACCAAGACAACTAAAATGCCCTTGAAGCAGTCTAATAGCAAAACGGCGATCGCCGGTTTTTTCCCTAACACTCTAAGCGTATTCGTTGCACCAGCGTTACCACTTCCATGATTCCTAATATCTTCATTTCTCAATACTTTAGTCAGCAAATAACTAAAACTAATACTTCCGATCAAGTAAGAAATAACGAAGAGTACGATCGTCATCATGGAAGATTAGTCGTTTTTCTTTCTAGCAAAGATTTTGATCGGCGTCCCAACAAAACCGAACGTTTCACGAATACGGTTCTCCAGAAAACGTTTGTATGAGAAGTGGAAAAGCTCAGGATCATTAACAAAGATAACGAACGTAGGTGGTTTCGAAGCCACTTGCGTCGCATAGTTGATCTTCAATCTTTTTCCGTTATCCATTGGTGCTGGGTTCATCGCAACAGCATCCATGATCACTTCATTCAAGATGTTCGTTTGAACACGAAGTGAGTGATTTTCTGCAACCTGATTGATTACAGGATACAACTGATGAAGACGCTGCTTTGTTAGTGCAGATACGAAAACAATCGGCGCATAAGAAAGATATAAGAAATGATCACGAATCTTCTGTTCAAACTTTTGCATCGTCTTATCGTCTTTTTCAACAGCATCCCATTTATTAACGACGATGACTACTGCTTTACCCGCTTCATGCGCAAAACCAGCGACTTTCTTATCTTGTTCGATGATTCCTTCTTCAGCGTCGATGACCATAAGGACAACATCGGAACGTTCGATCGCTTTCATCGCACGCATAACGCTATATTTTTCAGTTGTTTCGTATACTTTTCCGCGCTTTCTCATACCAGCCGTATCGATGATTACATACTTCTGATCTTCACGCTCAAAACTCGAATCGATCGCATCTCTCGTTGTTCCAGCAATATTACTTACAATAACTCGTTCTTTACCTAAGATAGCATTCACAAGAGAAGATTTTCCTACGTTCGGTCGTCCGATCAAAGAAAAGTAGATCGTATCGTCTTCTTTTTCCTCAACAACTGTTTCAGGGAAATGACTTACTACTTGATCTAAAAGATCTCCAAGACCGATACCATGTGTACCTGATACACCGATCGGCTCGCCCATTCCTAAGCTATAGAACTCATATAACAATTCTTTACGTTCTGGGTTATCGATCTTATTCACACCTAATACAACAGGCTTTTTAGATCGGAACAGCATCTTTGCTACTTCTTCATCAGCAGCTGTAATTCCGTTCATTCCATCAACAAGAAATAGAATAACATCCGCTTCTTCAATCGCAAGTTCTGCTTGTTCTTTCATCTGACTCATAAATGGTGCATCACTGATTTCAATACCACCTGTGTCAATTAAGTTGAATTCTGTGTTCAACCACTCTGCTGAGCTATAAATACGGTCACGCGTTACTCCTGGCATATCTTCTACGATCGAGATACGATCTCCGGCAATTCTGTTAAAAATAGTAGATTTTCCTACGTTTGGCCTTCCTACTATGGCTAAAACTGGTTTCGTCATGTAGACACTTCCCTTTTTTCCTGATCAAGTCAATCATCAAATTTTCTTTTTTTATATGCTCTATCATTTTCTTGTAATTAGACAAGTCCACTTATTTTAGCAAATTACTTATGGTTTAGACAACTGATTCTCTTCTAAATCTGCTTCGCTGAAGTAACCCTTTTGAAAGTTGTTCGTCTTATTTTTTTGAACATATCTACCAATACTACCATAAATAAGAGCATCATAGAAGTTGAGGCAAACAAATCCAATACATATAGAGATCCGATCTCGACCTTGCCAACGAGCCTAAGAATGATAAATTGATAAGCAGCATCGCCAATAAAAAGACCGATGGCGATCAAACTGAAGAGATCTTTTTTACTTCTTGCTAACGTAATCGTTAAAAGTGTCAGGAATACGAGGAGCATTATTTTCTTGTTCAGAAACAGTTTTGCGGGGTCGTATAGAGCAAAAAGTTCGATCGAAACATAAGCGGTAGCTACTATAAAACTGCTAGTAACGAAAAAAAAGAGCTGATGACTAAATCTGATTACATGAATCAACCCGATCATCAAGAAGAATGCAAATGCAGCATTCATGCTTCCTACAGAAAAATGAAGAGTTATACCGGACAATATAATTCCGAACAATGTTATAAGTACACATTGATTTCTTATCTTTCCTTTACGCATAAGAAAGGTTGAAACTATCCAGCTCATCCACATGAACCAATAAAAAAGTATGCCATCGTTCATCTCTTTCACCTCGATAGCATTATTGCCACAATATGTCCCCTTCTAACCGCAAGAAAAACAGCTCTCAATGAGAATCATCGAGAGCTGTAACTTAACATGTCTTATTTATAACCTTTTAGCTGATCACCGATCATATCCGCTAACGAGAAACCTTTTTCTTCTTTCGGAAGGTTTTCTTTAAGGTTAGCTTTTTCCTTTTCATCTTGAACGGCTTTCATGCTCAAGCTCATTCTCTTATCTTGACTGTTCACTTCAAGAACTTTTACAGAAACTTGCTGACCTTCTTTAACAACCTCACTCGGATTTCCGATATGGCGGTTTGCTAATTCTGAAATGTGAACTAAGCCTTCAATACCAGGTGCTACTTCCACAAACGCACCAAACGTAACGATGCGCTTAACTGTACCTTCAATAACACTTCCAGCTTGGATGGACGAACTTGCTTCTTCCCAAGGACCGGGCTGTGTTTCTTTTATAGACAACGATATTCTGTCATTATCACGGTCAACAGATAGAACTTTTACTTTTACCGTCTGACCTTCGCTAAGTACCTCTGAAGGGTTATCAACACGGTTATGAGATAGCTGTGAAATATGGACTAATCCATCAACACCGCCAATATCTACGAAAGCACCAAAGTCAGTTAAACGCTGTACTTTACCTTCAATGATTTCGCCTGGTGCCAAACGGTCTAAAATCTCTTGTTTCTTTGCTACCGCTGCTTCTTCAGTTACTGCACGATGAGATAAGATAACGCGACCTTTTTCTGCATCGAGCTCAACGATTTTCACAGAAAGTGTTTTCCCTTTATAATCTGAGAAATCTTCCACAAAGTGAGACTCGACCATAGAAGCTGGAATGAACGCTCGCACGCCAAGGTCTACTACTAATCCACCTTTTACTACATCGTGAACTACGACTTCAAACTTTTCTTTAGATTCAAACTTTTCTTCGAGTTCGCTCCATGATTTTTCAGTGTCCACAGCTTTCTTTGAAACGAGAAGCTTGTCCTCTGTATGAGAAAGTACTTTAACCGTGATCTGATCTCCTTCATTCAACACGTCACTTACCTTTTCAATGAAAAGACTTGATACTTCATTAATTGGTAAAAACGCATCTTGCTTAGCGCTGATATCCACTAACGCGTGTTTTTCTTCCACTTTTAGTACAGTACCTTTAATGATTTCACCTTTTTCAGCCATAGAAGCATTTGTTAAACTTGTGCTCATTTCGTCTGTCATGTTCGTGACCTCCTCAAAAATTAGAAAAGTAATTTATTGAACTTTCGGTATGAAAGAACATTAACATCGATCATGGAGTTGTTTTCGCAAAGATGCAGACCTTTGAATGTGATTGATTTGCGCTACAGGATGCTCGCTTTCCGCGGGGTGTGCGGTGAGCCTCTTAGCGCTATGCGCTGTTAAGAGTCTCACCTGTCCCACTGATCCCGCAGGAGTCTCGCACCTTACGCTCCAATCAATTTATCAATGATGCCTTTGAAAAAACAACTCAAAAGTAAATCTTTAAAGATGAAAAATAGTAAGTTTATTCATGCTCTTTTTTTAACTGAGCTATATGTTTCATTATAAGCTCTGTCGCTTCTTTTGCGGAAGCTTTTTGTTCCCGAAAATGTGTAAAGTCAATTGGTTTACCAAATACGACTTTCAGTTTTTTTCCTTTTTGGTATTCTCCAACGATCGCACAAGGAACGATGTGAGCATCTGATTTAAGAGCAAAAAAACCGGCTCCCGCTAGGCCTTCTCCGATCTCTCCTGTTTTTGAGCGGGTACCTTCCGGAAACAATCCGACAACTTTTCCCGCTTTCAAAAGATTCATCCCCGTCTTTAATGCCGTTTTGTCACTCATCCCACGCTTTACAGGGAATGCGTTGATCTTTGGGAGGATATGTTTTAAAACAGGTAAGGAAAAGAGCTCAGCTTTCGCCATAAAATGTACGTCTCTTGGAGAAGCGACCCCTACAAGCGGTGGATCGTAGTTGTGTATATGATTGGAACACAGAAGTATGCCTCCTGTTTTCGGCACATTTTCTGCTCCAACGATTTCTGGCTTATATGTTCCTTTTAAATATGTCCCACATAGCCATTTTCCGAAAGAATAAAGCATCATTTTACAAAGCCCTTTCTTTTGCATAATGAAGAATGCTTGAAACTACCTCTTCGATCGTCATACTTGTTGTGTCCAGTTCGATAGCATCTTCTGCTTTTCTTAGTGGAGCTACTTCTCTTTCACTGTCACGTTTATCTCTTAATGCAATCTCGCTTTTTAAAAGTTCGAAATCGGCTTCGAATCCTTTTGTTATATTTTCTTCATAGCGTCTGCGCGCTCTTTCTTCTACAGAAGCGATCAAGAAAATTTTCAGCTCAGCGTTCGGCATAACGTGTGTACCGATATCACGGCCATCCATGACTACTCCGCCAGTTTCAGCTAGTAGCTGCTGTCTTTTTACCATTTCAGTTCGTACTTCTTGCTGTCTTGCAACAAAAGATACATTATTCGTTACTTCACTTGTTCTGATCTCTTCTGATACGTCTTTTCCGTCAAGAAGTACAGCTTGTCCACCATTGGTGATTACTAATTTAATATCCGTATCATTTAAAACGATTTCTAGTTCGCGTCCATCATTAAGGTTTGCTCCCTTTAGAAGAGCTTTATACGTTAGTGCCCTATACATAGCACCAGTGTCAATGTAAATGAAAGAAAGACGTTCAGCTACTTGCTTGGCTACCGTGCTTTTTCCTGCTCCAGCCGGTCCATCAATGGCGATCGATAATAATTTTTTCATGTTTCCTCCTACCCCATACCTATGACTATGCATACATAGCAATAAAAAGCAGATGAGTATCCCCTGCTTTTTTTCTGTGTATAAATCTGAAGTCTTCAGACTTAATCTATATGTATATTACCATACATGGTGTTTAACGGTCTATGGTTTCCAAAGTCGGTTGTTGGTCGTTCTTGATGACTCCTTCGTAATAGATGCTCTTGTTGGTATATAACTTAAAGGAAGGAATCTCAAGCAAAAATTGTGCGGCAACTAGTAAAATAAAATGAACTACGGCAAGCTGAATCAATATTCGTTCAAATCGTTTCATAAGTACGTCACCTTCTTTTCGGGAGTATTTTTCCCAAAAAGATAAACTCTATGCACTTCTATAGACTCACGCTCTCTTTTTTCTTCTTAAGCAGTTGCTGTTCGAAGCAGAATCGGATAATATGCTGACGATCTCTTTGCGAAATTTTTCCGAATTGAAGTGAAGCTTTCTGTCGTCCGCCCGCTTGACCATCAAATACTCTTAATACTGTGCATTCTAGGTCCAGATACAGTTTTTCTCCAGATTGCATAGGAAAAACCACAAGACAGTTCAGCTGGTCTTCGCTCTTGACGGAATGAACAGCCGGAAGAGAAAGAAGCATCCCTCCTGCACTCAGGTCGAGAATAACAGAGTTAAATGGTGGATACGCATCATTTTGGTTAACAACCGACGTATCTATCATCGTTTCTACC
The DNA here is from genome assembly GCF_014836645.1 of Fictibacillus norfolkensis. Classification (GTDB taxonomy): domain Bacteria; phylum Bacillota; class Bacilli; order Bacillales; family Fictibacillaceae; genus Fictibacillus; species Fictibacillus norfolkensis. Next base: position 267,392 of record NZ_JACSQM010000004.1, on the reverse strand, counting down.
CTTACAAATTCTCTTCGTTGAATCTTATGTATCTCTTCTTCTTTCGGAGAAGTGATCATCAATACTGGAATATTTTCGATCTTTCTACCTAATAGCTCTGTTCGAAACGTATAGACGTTCCTCTCTTTATCCACAAAAGATGCTTTAAACTGTGTTCCATCAAAGAAATATTCGGTACGGTTTGTTTTTTCGTTACTCGGATAATCAATATAAAGATGATCCTCTTTTACATCAAACACTTTGCAGCGATATTTATCTTTTTTGTCGGAAAACAACGGCTCTAAATATAACGGTTCACCCACTGTAATCATCAAACTTCCCCCAAATAATGCTTTTGTCCATCTACCTTATTATGACAGTTTCAAAATAAAAGAAAAAGCAAAATTTCAAGTTGCGAAATTTTGCTTTTAAGAAATTTTGTTAAATCTGATGTAGATGTAAGTAGTTGTTTTCCACTACAGGATGCTCGCTTTCCGGGGGGCGTGCGGTGAGCACCCAGGAGTCTCGCACCTTCCGTTCCAATCAACTTGCCAACGAGCCATAGATCAAAACATTTATCTCGATAATCATTTTGTAGAAATAGAAGATATACTACTCTTTTAAATATCGTTGTAAGATGGCTCTGCTTCTTTAAGCTTTCTTACTTCTTCTTCGTTCCCGTTCTCTGCATTAATGAAGACGCGGAACGTATCATCGCCTAGGATCCCTAGGAATTCGTAACAATACACTTCTTCGTTAATATCGTTTCGAATCAATGCTTTGCTTGTTTCTTTAACTTGGAACTTAGGGTTAAGATTTTTTCTTGCTTCTTGTTCAGAAATCTTAAACGTAGGCGTTCTATCGTCTACATGTGCTAAAAGGAAGTCTGTACCTTCATACCCCATGATGTCTCCGTTATCTAATGCTACCTTAACAGAAACGGTTTCAGGATAGATTCTTACACCGTCGTCGAGTCGAGCATAAGTGAACACTCCGATGTTATCGTATTGATCACTCGTTACCATCTCCATCTGACTCTCCATATGTTTTTTCAGGAAGTCTTCTGCTTGAAGCATCGCTTCATTCAGTGAGATTTTTGGTTTCCCAACATTACGGTCGTAAAGTACATACAGTGGATAACCACCCTTTTTCGTAAGATCCATGTATGTTGTACCTTTTGTATCTGGGTTATACAGCGTTAACGAGTAAGCATCATACTTAGCATCTTTTCCCGTACTCTCGACTGTAATCTTCACGTTTTTCTTCAATTGGAAAAAGTCGACTGCAATCTTTTTAGCTTCTTCTTTTGTAATCTTTTTACCTTTTAACTGACTAAGGTCGCGATCTTTCATTTTCTCCATGTTTGAAACTTCTGTTCCAAAGTCTACATCTGAATAACCTTCAACTGATTTGTCAACAGTCTTAAATCCGTCGATGATCGTATTATCCTCTGGCTGTTTGTTTGTAGCGAGAGCCATCTCTACATCCATCCAACGCAAGTTGTTCTTTTGAGCTAATGATTCTGTTTTTCTTAACTCGTTTTGAATTTCAGTTGAATTCGCGTACAATTCTTTTAACGTATTATATTCTTTATCACTTAGTGGATTCTTATCTAGATCACGAACTGCTGCTCGATAACTGAATTCGCCCATCTTTGTTAAAAACTCTTCCGTCTTGTTAAATGGTAATAGAGTTAACGGCAATTGTCCTACATCATTATGAGCTTCTGATGTTAGTCTCCACACTTGTGCTAAAGCTGGAGATAGCTGATTTCGTGTATTCATTGCGATTGTTTCGCCAATTTTGTCATGAAGTGAATCCATATGGAAGTTCAGATCATGAAAAGCACGTTGATAATTGTTCTCGGCTTGCAGAAGTACAGCATTCTTTTCTTGATGTTCACTGTAGCCCCAATAGCCTGTTCCTGCTACAGCAACGAACAACAGTACAATTAGGATTGTGCGTATCATATCAGTTCACCCCTTTATTAGTTACAGAAAATGTGCTTTCCGATTTTTTTGATTTGAGGACGAGTCCATATCCACCCTGATGTAGCTGTATCAGGGTTAAAATAGTATTCTGCTTCGCCTGTTGGATCCCAACCGTTCAAAGCATCCATTACTGCTTTTTTTGCTTGCGCATTTGGTGTTAGATAGATCTGACCATCCGCTACTGCTGTGAATGCGCCAGGTTCGAATATAACACCAGAAACAGTGTTAGGAAATGAAGCACTGTTCACTCGGTTGATAATAACGGCTGCTACTGCGACTTGACCGATGTATGGCTCACCACGTGATTCGCCATAAACAGCATTCGCCATCAAGTTCACATCGTTCTGTGAATAACCATCAGGTGTGTTCTTTGCCGGTTTAACTTGAGCAGGCTTCGCTTTAGCTTGACCTGTTCCTTTTGTGCCTTTAGCAGTTCCAGCTTTTGGCGTCCCGCTTTTTGCAGTACCGCCTTTTGCTGATCCACTCTTCGCACTTTTCTTCTCACCGCCGTAATATGAGAACTTCTTACCTTTATCAATCTGCTTATTTACCCAAGCTTTATCGTATTTAGAAGCTTTTGCTAACTTGTTCTTTGTCGTACCACCTGCTAAGCCATCGATCGGCAGACCGAACTCATATTGGAAGTTTCGTAATGCCCAATACGTTCTCCATCCAAAAACGCCATCGATGTTCCCCGTGTAAAAACCTAGATATTGAAGCCTCGACTGAAGTTCAACTACATCTTCACCCGTAGCTCCCACTTGAACGACTTGGTTTGAAAATGCTTGTGCATTATTCTGACCAAATCCAGCTAATAGCCCAAAACAAAGGGCGATTGCAAAAAATGCTCCCTTTATGTAAGCTGAATTTCTTTTCATGAGAAAGTAAGCCTCCTGTATTTTAATCTCCATTTTCATGTTATACAGATATCATTTGTAATCTGTTTTTTTTTATTCAGCTTTCAAAGACTCATGGTTCACAATAAAGAAAATTTGGCTGACGCCAAGCTCTTCAGGTCTGCCTTAGTTGCGCTTATACTATCTACCTTAACTTGTTGCCACTTCGAATGACATCGTGCTAACAAGTTATACTTTCTGATAGTGAAATAAAAGAAGACCGGTTATATTCCGGTCTTCGCATCTGGATTTGTGTATGGAGTTATAGCCGTGTTGGCGATTCTTACTTTCCGAAGAGCGAACCACCATAAGAAAATCATAAATGGGAACATATAGAAGAAAATATATTTTGTGCTGGATACTAACAAGAAGTTGAACGTACCGTGTAAAACAACCGGTAGAAGGAGTGACAGAGTAAGGTAGATCTTCTTCCTTCTTCCTGTTGAAAACTTCCCTTTCCCTAAATAAAAGCCCATGATCACTCCGAACAAAGCATGACCACTTACAGGCAGAAGTGCTCTGACCAACGCTTCTTCAATCCCAAACGTGTAGAGATAAAAGATGTTTTCTAAAGATGCAAATCCTAAAGACAGCGCTGTTGCATACACGATACCATCATATGGCTCGTTGAACTCTTCGTGAAGATAAGCTCCATAGAACACTAAGAACCATTTGAAGAACTCTTCTAATGTACCACTAACAAAAAAAGCCTCAACAAAGGAAGGTACGTTCATCTCTTCATTGATTCCAAACTGAATAACCATGATTGGAAAGACGAGAAGAACACCAAATATATATACTTTGACCACCAATGATAATGGTTCGGTCTCATATTTATCTTTTAGATAAAAAAAGGATAATAGAGCAATAGCCGGAGCCACCGCTGCAGAAATTACAGCTAGCATGTCCTGCCTCTTTTCTACTGTTTTTTTATATCGTAACATGATATTTTAAGAAGTGGAATAGCGAACACGAAGAATAAGGAGGGCGTTAAACTTGAAAAAGATATTATTGATTCATACTGGCGGCACGATCGCTATGGAAGAGAACAAATCCACTGGCGGAGTTAATACGAAGGAAACTCACCCACTAGAGGCGACCCTCAGAGAACTGTCTGATCTAGCAGAAATAACAGTGAAAAATTATGTAAATCTGCCATCTCCTCATGTAACTCCTTCCCATATGCTGGAGTTAGCGCAATATATTACTACACAAACAAATTCTGATCAATTCGATGGAATCGTCATCACTCATGGAACAGACACGCTCGAAGAAACGGCTTATGTATTAGATCTCGTTCTGCAAACATCAATTCCAGTGATTGTTACGGGCGCAATGCGATCAAGTAACGAACACGGTTCAGATGGACCATACAACCTGATCTCATCTGTACGAGTTGCCTGTGAAGATCAATCATTAGGCAAAGGAACACTTGTTGTGTTTAACGACGAGATCCACGCTGCAAAAAATGTTACAAAGACGCACACGAGCAACATCGCGACATTCCAGAGTCCTCAATATGGACCAATCGGTATCGTAACAAAACGAGGAGTTCTGTTCCATCACACACCGATTCGTTCAGATTTTTTTCATGTGAAGAACTTTTCTAAGAACGTCATTTTACTTAAAGCATATGCAGGCATGGACGGTAATTTGATCCAAGCGGCAACAAATTCAGCAGATGGCGTCGTCATAGAAGCATTAGGTCAAGGGAACTTGCCTCCTGCAACAGTGCCTGCAATAAAAGAACTCATTTCTAACGGAATACCTGTCGTACTTGTATCAAGATGTTTCAACGGAATTGCTCAAGACATCTACTCTTATGAGGGTGGAGGAAAGCACTTAAAAGAAATCGGTGCGATCTTCTCAAACGGTTTAAACGGACAAAAAGCAAGATTAAAACTAATGATTGCGCTTGAAAACACGAGTGAACCTCATCAGTTGCAGCGACTTTTTCTGCAATAACGGATTAAATATTGATAAAAGACACAGATTAGCCCCAAAAATTGAATATCTAATGATACCTGGAGGGGTATAAAACTAAATAATCCCTGAAATTTTCAAATTTATTCAAGAAATTCTGGACATAATTCCGCGAGTTTTTGCGTTAATCCCGCGAGTTTCACCACTATATCAGCGAGTCGACAATAAGTGACATGTTTAATCTTGTTTATACCCTCCATAGTGGCAAACAACAGTCGACAATCATACAAAAAAACCGATAACACAAACGTTATCGGTTCTTTTTTCGTTTCTCTATAGTTTCAGCGATCACTTCACCGTGAAACCTTCCATTTTCTATAAAAATTTCATTCGCATTGTTACCTGCAGCAATAACACCTGCGATAAATAGACTTTCAACATTTGTTTCCATCGTTTCTTCGGTAAACGAAGGACGTCCGGTTTCTTCATCGATTCCCACTCCCATCTTTGATAAGAACGAGTGGTCGGGGTGATAGCCTATCATGGCAAACACACCTTGAAACGGATAATATATTTGAGACTTATTGTTCCCTTCCGTCACATACATGCCATCTTCCGTTATTTTGTTCACACAAGCATCAAAAGTCATCTTAATACTGCCTGTCTTTACACATGCTTCAAATTCTGGGAGTACCCATGGTTTGATGCTAGGTGAATAAGTACTGCCTCTGTAGAAGACGTGAGGACGCGCACCTGATTTTTGCAGTTCTAGCGCGGCATCGATCGCAGAATTTTTCCCGCCGATCACTGCAACATCTAGGTCATAATAAGGATGACCTTCTTTAAAATAATGATGAACATGAGGCAGGTCTTCTCCCTCGATGTTCAATCGATTTGGGTTATCATAATATCCTGTTGCGATGATGACATATTTGGCATCGTAATTAATCGTTTCACCTTTACGATTGATTGTTCCGATCTTGAACGTTCCATCAGATTGTTTGGTGACCGATTTTGCTTTTTCAAATGTTCGAACTTGAAGATGATTCCTCTTTACCACTTCACGATAATACGTTAAAGCGTGAATCCTCTTCGGCTTTCTTTGTTCATGAACGAAAGGAAAGTTACCGATCTCGAGTTTTTCACTAGAACTAAAAAATGTCTGATGTGTTGGATATTGATAGATGGTGTTAACTACGTTTCCCTTTTCAATTACACAATACGAGATTCCTTTTTTCTGTAGTGCAAGAGCTGCTGCCAATCCGCATGGCCCTCCACCAATAATGCAAACGTCTATATTCACTTTTTTCATCACTCCAAAGAACACTGTTATTCATTTTCTTAGCATGCCAAAAAAAATCTCCTATCATCATATGATAGGAGATTTGGTATGAGTTTGCAAAAATTTAAATCCAGCCTCTGAAGCGTGATGCTTCAGCCATCTTACGAACACCAACCATATAAGCGGCTAGTCTCATGTTTACTTTTCTGTTCATGGCTGTTGTATAGACCGTCTCAAACGATTTTACCATTACCCGTTCAAGCTTTTCTTCTACTTCTTCTTCTGTCCAATAATAACCTTGGTTGTTTTGCACCCACTCAAAGTAAGATACGGTTACTCCACCAGCACTTGCTAATACGTCTGGAACTAACAGAATTCCTCTTTCAGATAAGATTCTAGTCGCTTCAAGTGTAGTTGGCCCGTTCGCTGCTTCAACAACGATCGAAGCTTTGATCTGGTGTGCATTCTTTTCAGTAATTTGATTTTCAATTGCTGCAGGTACTAAAATATCACAATCAAGCTCTAAAAGCTCTTGATTTGTTATCGTATCTTTGAATAGCTTAGTTACTGTTCCAAAGCTATCACGACGCTCAAGCAGATAATCGATATCTAATCCTTCTGGATCAAACAGACCACCATACGCATCTGAGATCGCGATTACTTTTGCACCAGCATCGTGCATGAATTTTGCAAGGAAACTTCCAGCGTTACCGAATCCTTGAACGACTACACGAGCACCTTCAAGCTGGATACCTTTTTTTACTGCTGCTTCACGAATACAGATCGTAACACCTTTAGCGGTTGCTGTTTCACGGCCATGAGATCCACCAAGAACAAGTGGTTTCCCTGTGATAAATCCAGGAGAATCAAACTCTCTAATTCTGCTGTACTCGTCCATCATCCAAGCCATGATCTGTGAGTTTGTAAATACGTCTGGAGCTGGAATGTCTTTAGTCGGTCCTACTATCTGACTGATCGCTCTTACGTAGCCACGGCTTAATCTTTCAAGTTCTCTGAATGACATTGTACGCGGATCACAAATGATTCCGCCTTTTCCTCCACCGTATGGCAGATCTACAATTCCTGCTTTTAAGCTCATCCAGATTGATAGCGCTTTTACTTCTGTTTCTGATACATTCGGATGAAAACGAACGCCGCCCTTAGTTGGACCAACAGCATCATTATGCTGGGCACGATATCCTGTAAAAATCTTAGTACTTCCGTCATCCATCTTAACCGGGATTCGAACTGTCAACATACGAATCGGTTCTTTTAATAACTCATAAACTTCGGAAGAGTATCCTAATTTATCGAGCGCATCCGCGATTACGGATTGCGTGGATTGGAGTACATTGTCATTTTCGTGTTGGTTGTCGGATTTTTGGTCTGTGTTATTTTGGGCTGTCATTTGTTTACCTCCCATATTCGTCACCTCTAGAGTTTAGTCAAGCTTCATCGTCAGTATACACCTTTGCATAAGCAAAGAGAAGAGAAAATTAGTGATTTCCACCTAAAAAGTAAACGCTTTCTTAAGTCACGGACTGTTGAGAAAATAGCTAATTTTCTGCCAATATACCTACACGGCATGTCCTCTGCCTTTATTATGTATTCCCCACCCCGTTAAAGAGGTGGAGCTCACATTCATTTCGATTCTTACACATTCTGATATTACTTTTTTAAAGATAGCTCGATTAATTTTTCAATCATTGAAGGATAGTCCATTCCTATTTCTTTAGCCGCATCTGGAAACAAACTTGTCGGCGTCATGCCTGGTAATGTGTTTACTTCCAAGATAACAGGTTCTGAACCGTCGTGCGGAACAATAAAATCAACACGCGAATACACTTCGCAGCCTAAAACTTCATGAGCAAGTACGGCTTGTTTTTGCAATTTTGCCGTTGTGCTCTCATCAAGTCTTGCAGGAACATAGTGAATACTTCCACCTTCTGCGTACTTAGACTCATAGTCATAAAAAGCATTCTTAGGCTCGATCTCTACAACAGGAAGAGCTTTGTAGTTGTTATGTTCCCCCATAACAGCTACGGTAACCTCTTTCCCGCTTACGAATTGTTCAACGAGAATCGTATCGTCATGAAGAAATGCTTCAGCGATTCCTTTTAATAGTTCATCATGATTTTGAGCGATAGTAAGACCGATTGTTGATCCTTCTCTATTCGGCTTTACTACTGCGGGAAAATCAAAAGAGAGTTCCAACTGGTTCTCATCATAAGACTTTCTATAAAGAACTTTCTCTTTTGCGATATGGATGTTTGCTTCTTTAAAGAACTGTTTGGATTTAGCCTTATCCATAGCGATTCCTGATGCTAGTGCACCTGAACCTACGTAAGGAATTTCCATCATGTCTAAAAGACCTTGTAACCTTCCATCTTCTCCATACTTTCCATGAAGTCCTAAAAATACAATGTCAGCTTCAAGTTCTAGCAAATCTTTAAGTCGAGAGGGATGAAAGTCAATTCCTGTTACTTCATGACCTTTGCTTTCAAGAGCAGAGATGATCTGCTTTCCTGTTGATAAGGATACTTCTCTCTCAGCAGAAACACCGCCATATAATACTGCTATTTTCATCTTAATGGTCACTCCTAGCCCAAAAGTTTATGTATATATTATATTCCCTGCCGTCATATCGGTTCAGTGGATGTAAAAAATATTAATAATCATAACACGTTTTGTCTCTAAATTCACAATGATATATATATGACATTTTCGTTTATGTTCAATCTTTTATTTAAATAGTGTTGCACTATAAGAGTAGTTGATTTCCGTTCCAGGTGCTCGCTTTCCGTGGGGCAGGCGGTGAGCCACATTGGTAAGTTTCACTTTAAGTGTCTCATCTTTCTAGTTACAGTGGCTAGCCCCTCGAGGTCAAAAGCTAAATGATCCAGAAGGCAAAGTGCGCCTTCCTTGCTCATTCACCTTTTGCTTGTCGGAGCTGAACGAGCCACTTCCACTTTTCGAACTGCCCGCCTGTCCCACAGGAGTCTCCCACCTTGCACTACAATCAACTTTCAAGGGAGGCAAGAATTTAAAAGAAACAATCTCTAAAAAAATCGCTTAGAAAAGAGTCTTTTCCAAATAAATAAGGACGCAAAAATTTGCGCCCCTCTCTTTTGCAGTTACTTAAAATAACGGTACAGTTCGCTTATTGCATCGGACTTCATTAATTCTTTTCCATACTCAATAACTCGATAGCTCGTAATCGTCGAGGAGCTTCCGAACTCAGCAAGAAGAGCAATGAACAGATCGAGGTCTACTGGCTGTACCTCATTTTCTTCAAACTTTAAGTAGAAGTGATTATTAAACGAATACAGAGTGCCACCTTTAATCTCTAAAGAATGAAGGCGTTTTGCAAGTAAAATAACGTCTTCGAAAGACGAAAACTCGTAGAAAATCTCATCGTTCTCATCTAACGTAACTTGCATCTCTATATAATCTTCATCATATTCTTCTTCAAGTTCATACTCGTTTATTCCTTTAGTAACAATTACGACCATACCTTGAGCTGGAAGTGAAAAAACTTCAACCGCAATAGGACCATCAGCTTTGAATCCTACTTCATCATCAGCCTCAGTCATCATGTCACGGAAAAGCTGATGAACTTTTGGGATATCCTGCCATATTTCTTCCTTGGAAATACCACGTTCATTCAGATCATCAAAAGTTAGGAAGATTTTTATTTTGTTATAGGTTAACCGTTCTACCCGCATCTCTGGTCCCCCTTACGATCGGCGCTATTATGTCTTAATATCAATTATATGAGTTTGCAAAAAGTTGGTGATAAACATCCAACAAATTTTAAAACCTATGTTAATTTTTCAGCTTCTGAGCAATCCAGTCGTCCCATTCTAACTTCGTATTGCCGATTAAGAATGATTCGTACTTCTCTTGCGTTTCTGAAGAGATATGATTGATCGCTGCACCTCCAACACCAATTGCGGTATTCGGAAATTCATTTTTCAAGCTGTCTGCCCACTCTAAGGTTTTCTTAGAGTTTTCAGCGATCGTACATGAGAAAAATACCATCTTAGGTTCTACTTCTTTCATCACAACCTCAAAGTCTCGTTTTGGTATCCCATGTCCTAAGTATATAACTTCGAACCCTTTTCTTCTTAAAAACAGTGTAAACATCAGAAGCCCTAGTTCATGCTCTTCATCCAACCCGCACGCAGCAATAACCTTTGGTAAATATGGATCAGATGGAAGCCATTGAATAAGTTGTCCAATCTTACTGCGTAAAAAGGATGAAGTAAAATGTTCGTGTGCAACAGTAATTTTCTGTTCTTCCCAAAGGTGTCCTACGCGTACTAATAATGTACCCAAAATATCAATAATGACTTTTTCCAAATTATACATGCTGAAGGCTTGGCTTAAAAGATCGTTTGCTTTCTTTTCTTGAAAGGATAATAGAGCATCTAATATTAAATTACCCATTTCAGCCGCACGATCCGTATTTTCAATGGAAAAAGGAGCTGCTTCTTTATAAAGTTCCCCATTTTGGGCAACGTCAACCGCTTGACTGATCGTAAAACCTTGATTTACTTTATTCACTAGCCATTTCAGTATGTAAACTTGCTCGTCGGTGTAAAGTCGGTGGCCAGCTTCATTTCTGTTCGGCTTTACAATTGAATAGCGTCTTTCCCAAGCTCTTAAAGTTCCTGCTTGAATGCCGAGCATCTTCGAAACCGCTTTAATGTTATATTTCCCTTCACTAGGCATCCGTTCTTCCTCCAATAAATAGGTTAAGAAGAGTATATCGAATAAAACGTTGTAATGTAAACTTTTTACCGTGTTAAGGTTATCAAATGTGTTTGACTAGGTGCCCCTAATCGTAAAGGTAGATGTGTAGCTCCATATCCGTTGCTCACTAATAGAGTATGTGTTAACTCTTCATACCAGCCGCCTCTTTTTGCTATTCCGAACGGTCCAACACGGATTTGTCCCCCATGAGTGTGACCCGTTAAAACAAGCCGGATGTTATCTTCACCGTTGATTTGTTTTGAAATATCAGGATTATGACTAATTAATATCCTGCAAGAAGATTGGCATTCTTTAAGTGCATCTTTCAGAGAAGCAAAACCTAACGATGTATCATTTACTCCAACCAATTCGATGACATCATCATTTCTTTTAATACTGAAATTAGCGTTGTCTAAGATCTTTGCCCCTTCATTTTCAATCGTGAAAGCTAACTGTTTCGTATCCACATCGTAATCATTGTTTCCCCATACAAAGAAAACAGGTCCTATTGTTGAAAGGAGCTTGATATTATCTTCTACCTTCTTCATTGAAACTCCTTTTTCAACGAGGTCCCCACCGATTACAACAAGATCTGCTTTTTCTGATTCTTGTATGATCTTTTCCGAAATTATCCGTTTATGAACATCAGATATAAAAAAGATCTTAAAATTTTCAAATGACTTTGGCAGTTTTTCAATATTGATCGAATCATGAATGACACGATTTCGATGTGCTTCAATATACATATATAGTAATAGCAATACTCCTGCTAAGATGAATAAATAAAGAAAGATCATTGTGCCCTCCTGGTATGGATTTAAATGATCATATCATATTTTCTATAACCGTCCTATGCATAGAGGATTCGGTATTAATTTTTTGAATATTTAAAAAGATCTGTTGAAAAAAATGTAAATTTCACGTATGATTATTTTATATAATTAACCAAAATAAAAGGAGAGGAAAAACATCATGACATTAACTAAATTGAAGAATAAATCTCTCGTTACAGACCCGGAGCTGTCTTATAGCATGCGACTCGGCCTTCCAATTGAAGTTTATTGTACGGAAAAACACGAAACACTTGCATTCGGAAGAATCGATCATTTTTGTGAATTGACAGTCGTTATTCAAGGTCAACGCCACGATCGAGAATCTTGTTTATTTTTTGGTTGTCCCTGCCAGTAGATCTCTTTATTTGTGAAGAATATTTATATTGTATTCTTGTTTCATAAATTCAAAAACAACATGCCTCTGGTTCCATTGTTCCTCATCACTCCACCATTCTTCATTACGATCTATAAAATCTTTTCTGATCGCTTCAAAGTCATCGTCAGCTTTTTTGTACTTCTTTTTCATCCATATCATATAGAAGCTTGCAAAAATAGTAAAACCTGTACAGATCCACACCATCTCATCAGAGAATAACAACGTTAATGGATTTGAAAACCTTGAGGCAGTTGGAAGCTTATAATAGTAAAGGTAAACGAAGGTTGCTAGTACAACAAAGATCATCGATATTCCCCATTGGTTGATGGCTTTTTTCCACTTGTCTTTTTCAGCTTTTTTATCAACAAGCTGTGCTAACACTATACTTGTCAATTCATTAACAAAGGGCTTTATCTTCCAGTGATTCAGTGCATTCATCCGCATAACCTCCTGTACACATAACTATGCCTATACAAGCAGATTCATGCTTTTTAAAAATAGCTTTTCCCTATGTTCAGCCCTTGAAATTTTTGATTGGAACAATGACACCAATATACTTTTTTAAGAAGAGCCCTTGAAAAGTTATTCGTAACAAAAAAAGACCGTCTGGATATTGGGAGCCAGACGGTCTTTATTCTTCAATTTCTACTTGTTCAACACCTTCTCTATCTTCACTTTGTACTGGAATATAAAGGTCTTTTGACCACAATTTATAAGTAAGTGTGATTCCAATCAAAAGAATAAAAGCTGCTAAGAGTAGTCGAGTGACTAAAAAAGTTGTCTTTCTCTTTTCTTTATTAGCGTTTTTTTGATTTTTTTCATCTTCTCTCTTTCTCCCGTGTACTTCACTTCTAGAAGGCAAAGAATGAGCATGTTGAACAGAAGCGATCGTATTGTCTGCTGTTCTGTTTCTTAAACTCTCTGCTTGGTCATTCTTCATCCCGACCCACACTCCCATTCTCGCTGTCTGTGATATTGTTGTTGCTCTTGTTTTGTTTAGCTATCCAGCATCCAGAAATAAAATCGATCAAGAAATGAGCTAAAAAAGGTACCCAGATGTTATCTGTCATCTCATAGATCATACCTAGCCAAAAACTTAATCCACAAACGATACTAAATAGAACAGGTTTTTTTATATAACGAACGTGCAGTACAGCGAAAATAATACTCGTTAAAAATAGACCTAAAAGTGATTGAAGGACTCCGCGGAAGAGCCACTCTTCAGCAAAAGCAATTATGCCTGTTAGAAAAAAGATATGAATGTAAGAGAGAGAACCAAAAATCTTTTCGTTGATTCCGCCATCATCTAACGATTCTTCCGGCAACCTCTTTTTTAACTGAATTGATAAAAAAGGAAGGAACAATCCTGTACTTATCGCAAGCAGCCATTCGTTTATAGAAAGATCAAGGTCATGCAACACCCATGGAAATGAGACGTTAAAGAAGAATGCAAGTCCTAACGCCGCTATCATAAACAAACTTTGTGAAAAATAGACGTTTAACAGAAGTTCTCTCGGTGTGATCTGGTCGATCCAATTGTTTTTCACAGAATTCCTCATCCTTTAGTTGTACACTTCCTGTCTTAAAAGTCGTTTTAGTTCATCTTCCCATAATCCATAAGAAGTGTTGCGTGAAGCTTGCTTTCCATAAAAGTATGAAAGGTCTGTTCCACAATGTCCACAGCACATTGAATTTTGTTCATGTCCGGATTCTCCGAAATATCTCAACAATCCACTTCGTTTACACTCATTACCTGCTGCCCACTTTTCGATCGCTTTTAATGATTCTATCTTATCAGCTTTTCTATTCTCAATCATGAATTTTATTGTCGAGACCAGCACATTTTTTTCGTGAACATCTAGACTTCGTTTATCTAGAACATCTGCTTTTTTTAAATGATATTCCATGAATCTTTGACCAGTTTCAGATAAACCAACAAATTTCAGCTTTTCTCTGTAGGTAATCTCTTTTAACTGTTCATGATCGGAAAACAAATAATCAATTTGTACTTGATCAGGCAGTTCTTGATCAATAAAATGGTACGGTATCTCCAGATCAGCTGGATGATACAACAGGACAGCTGCAGAAGGTTTGGAGTCTCTGCCCGCTCTCCCTATTTCTTGAACATATCCTTCAATCGTAGAGGGTGTGTGAAAATGAATCACAAATCTGATGTCCGATTTATTTATTCCCATTCCAAAAGCATTCGTACAAATAATAATGTTCAGCTGTGATTCAAGAAACTGTTTTTGTACAAGTAGTCTTTCATCCGCATTCATGCCACCATGATAATAAGCGATACCTTCTATTTCATGATCTTGAAATTTTTTCACTAGCCGTTCTGCCGCATTCCTGGTATTCGTATAGATGATGCCCGGACCTCTAAGCTGTTGAACCAGCTTGATTGCTCGCTCCACTTTCTGATCATGCTCATCAAAGCGTTCAACAAAGATAGATATGTTCGAACGGTTCACGCTATGAATATGTACTTTTGCAGTCTTCATGTCTAGATGATGAAGGATATCATTCTGTACTTTTTTTGTTGCCGTTGCTGTTAATGCAAGACAAAGCGGATTTCCCATCGCTTTTTTCATATCTGCTAACTCTAGATAAAAAGGACGAAATTCATGACCCCATTGTGAGATACAATGGGCTTCATCGACTACGAATAACGACCAACTGACTGACAGCAGAATAGAACGGATGTATGGGTTTTGAAGGATTTCAGGACTCACAAACACAAACTGATAATCTTGTATTCTTTTTAGGATGATTTGTTTCTCACCCTGATCTAAAAAGCTGTTAAGTGCGACCGTTCTCTTGAATCCGGCTTGTTTGAACTGATCTACTTGATCTTCCATCAAAGATACCAATGGAGAAACGATAAGTGCTCTTCCTTTTAATAGATGTGCAGTCATCTGATAGATTAGTGTTTTTCCCGTTCCAGTCGGCAGCATACCTAACACATCATTACCTGAAAGCAGATCCTCAATAATCTCTTTTTGGCCAGATCTAAACGTAGAAAATCCATATAATTCTTTAAGTGCTGCTTCCAGTTGCATGTTTACCACCCTCTTTTGCAAGTACTAGCCTGATCTGAAAATAGGACAGATGTGGAAAGGCATCTTTAAATGGGCGAAGCTTCGTTTCATTCGTTTTTCGGTAAAAGTGTTTTACCTTTAAAAATTCTTGTTCATCAATGTAAGGGATTATCGGAAAATCAGAAACTTCCCTTGCAATCTCGACAAGATGATCTTCTAGTGTGCTGCTCTTAAGATTTCTAACGCTCATGATTTCCTCTATCGATTTATTGATTTTTAACATTTTATAAGTTCTCGATGCTGAATTCGTTAATGCTGGAGCTTCTGTATACGAACCTATTAAGGAGTACAGCATAGGAAGATCAATCTTTTCTGAGGTTACCTTTTGTATGAGAGAGTGCAAGACCGCCCTGAAACGAAGGACAGTCTCTTGTAGACTAATACCTTCAACCAGGGATATCTGCTCAAATGTACTGCCGATTCTATTGTAGCCAGACAGTTTCTTAACAAATAGATCCGCTGATACCTTATCATGTTCAAACAGTATCCGTGATACTTCAGAATAGAGTTTTCCCGCTTGAACCTTTCTTTCTGAATCTGACTTAGGAAAAACAGATTTGACTTTTTGAATCACTGAGAAGTCCCTTACTACTGGTGAATAATTGAAATTCCCATAAAGAGAATTGGAAAGAGCTTGTACATATAACGTAATCACTTGCCAACAGGAAGTCTCGATTGAGGCATACTTTAGTCCGTTTAAATGCTTTAGGTATGATAATCTATCACTCTCACACGCGAGAACTTCTTCACCTTTTTCAGTAAGGATATAAACATGGTCTTCTACAGCCTTCATATACTTTTCTTTTATCAAGCTTTGAATAGTATCAATAAAAGTTTCATGTGCCATGCCCTTAAAAGAGGCATAATATCGTTCAATGCCGAACCATTGACTGTCAGACAATGATTGCGCCGTTTTCTTTCCAGTAACCATATAATAGACGCCTGAGCTTTTTCTACTACCGTTTATTTTTCGAAAGATATCTAATAAAACAACATGACAAATATCTATAATAAATCACCACACTTTATCATATAATCTATCTTATCAGATTTAAGGAAATTTAAGAGTAAAAGTGTTATATTAAGAGGAAGATTGGGAATAAAAGATATGACGAGGTCCTAATTTTCTATTGAAATGTAGAGGGATACTTATTACAATATGATTAGTAGACCCTTAATTTAAAATGGTTAAATATGTAAGTCGGTATTTTTTCAATTCCTTAGGAGGTATTCATTATGCCAAAGTATACGATTGTTGACAAAGAAACTTGTATCGCATGTGGAGCATGCGGAGCTGCAGCACCAGACATTTACGATTATGACGACGAAGGAATTGCGTTTGTAACTCTTGACGATAACCAAGGAATCGTTGAAATTCCAGATGTATTGTTAGAAGATATGCAAGATGCATTCGAAGGCTGTCCTACAGATTCCATTAAAGTATCTGAAGAGTCATTCGATGGTGATGCATTAAAATTTGAATAGTTTACATCTGACTTTAAAACCCTCTTTCATTAGAGGGTTTTTTATTTATTTTATTAAGGATGATTCTCATTGTCAATTAGTTTTCTTGTTATTTGAAAACGCTATCTTAAAAATCATAGTTGTACCTATCGTCAGAATGTGATAAATTATCAAAATATTGATGCTATTCATAAAGATAGACAAGGGGTGGAACTGTGACAGCAACCGTATTAGTCTGTGATGGAATAACGAGTGAAGGTGTTGAACCGTTAGTAAAACTTGAAGGTGTTGAGCTGATCTTCGGAAAACTTGACGAAATCACGCAACCAGAAAACATTCAAGGAATTATGGTACGCAGTGCAACAAAGATTACAGAAGAAGTATTGAATCAGCTGCCTGCGCTTCAAATCATTGCACGAGCTGGTGTTGGTGTAGATAATATCGATCTGAACGCAGCTACAAAAAGAGGTGTACTCGTAGTAAACGCACCTGAAGGAAACACCATCTCCACAGCAGAACACACTTGGGCCATGATGATGGCATTGGTCCGCAACATTCCTCAAGCCAATCAATCTGTAAAACAAGGTGAATGGAACCGCAAAAAGTATACAGGGCAAGAGCTTTACCAAAAAACACTCGGTATCGTCGGTATGGGACGAATCGGCTCTGAACTTGCGAAGCGCGCGAAAAGCTTCTCCATGAACGTACTTGTATTTGACCCTTATTTTCCAAAAGAAAAACAAAAAGAACTATCCGTTACATCTGTTGATCTCGATACGTTAATCCAGCAGAGTGACGTTATCACCGTTCATACCCCGCTTACAAAAGATACCCATAAACTATTAAATCTTGATAACTTAAAATATGCTAAAAAAGGTGCGTTTATCTTAAACTGTGCTCGTGGAGGCATCATCGATGAGGAAGCTCTTCTACACTACTTAGATAACGAACATCTATCTGGCTGCGCTCTTGACGTTTTCGAACAAGAACCGCCTGTAAGCCGCTCTTTAGTCGATCATCCTAAAGTGATCGTTACACCTCATATCGCTGCATCCACTGTGCAAGCGCAGAAAAATGTAGCCTATATGGCGAGCGATGAGATTCGATCGCATTTTTTACATCAACCTTTAAAACACGCGGTGAACTTCCCTTCACTATCAAAAGATACGTATGAGAAACTGATTGCTTATTATGATTTCTCAAATCTTCTTGGTTCTTTTACGACTCAGTTCTTTAAAGAACCTGTTTCAGAGATTTCGATCGGCTACGGGGGATCATTATCTGAAACTGATACTACTTCCCTTACACGCAGTTTTTTGTGTGGCTTCCTAAAAACGAGACTAGACCGCCCTGTTAACGATGTAAACAGTATGGTGGCCGCAAAGGAACAAGGAATCGTAATCGGTGAAAAGCACGGGACAGACGATCACGGTTATCCGAATATCATCCACGTAAAAGTCACTGGCCTGAACACAACGTTTACTCTTTCAGCAACACTTGTTAAAGGTTTTGGAGGCCGAATCATCAAGTTGAACGGTTATACGGTTGATTTTGTACCACAAGGATCTCTTCTGTACATCGAGCATCGTGACACACCAGGAATTATCGGAAAAGTAGGAGCTTTCTTAGGAGAACGCAGCATAAATATCGCAACGATGCACGTTGGGCGGAAATCAGCTGGCGGTGAAGCCATGATGGTCCTTACCTTTGACACGCAGCTTCCAGAATCTACTCAGAAAGAGCTGAGGAGCATTGAGGATCTTCTCGTGTGCAAACCTTTGGATCTATAGTATCAAGATAGCAAAAAGCTCTGCATGATGCAGAGCTTTTTTATGTGTGTTTATCCTAAATCTACTTCTTTTCTTTCCCCATCCTGAAAAGTCATTAACTTCGTGTAACCGATCTCTTTTGCAAGCTTTATAGTCGCCTCATAATTCTCTCCAACTTGGTGAGGTTCATGAGCATCTGAAGAGAGTACGATCGGTATCCCTTTTTTATAGCAAAGGGATAGAAGGTCTGGTTCTGGATAGATTCGTCCGACAGGTTTACGTAGTCCTGCAGATGAGATCTCTACACATGTTTTTGAATCTTTTAACGCATCCGTTATGCGCTCATACTGTTCTAATAAAAATTCTTGGTCAGTAGGAACATATTTAAAAATCTTGACTAGATCGATATGTCCAACAATATCAAATAGATTTGATTCTGCAAGTGTTACAATTTGATCATAGTACGAACGATACGTTTCATAAAGATCTCGACGGTCCCATTCTTTTCGGTATTCGGCAAGATCTATCCCAAAATCTTCGACCCAATGTACAGAACCGATCACATAATCGAATGGATAGGACTTTATGAAAGCTTCCATCTCAGTGTGCTTTCCTGGCGTATAATCCATTTCGATCGACATTCGAACGTCCATTTCCAACTGATCTGCTTTTTTAAAAAGATTCACATAATCGTCCATCTTGTAATAGCGTCTTTCTTCCATCCATGGTTTTGATACGATGTTTTTTGTTTCATAAAAGTGATACGCGTGTTCCGAGATCCCAAACTCTTGTATTCCCTTCTCTTTTGCCGTGTCTACAAATTGTTTTAGATAATCGATCGTTAATGTTCCTTTTTCGAGATGAGAATGGTAATCTGTTAGCATATTAATCTCCTTTTTAAAACGTTTTACCATATGTACCATGAATTCCTTGTTCGTTCAAGAGTTTATGCTCCCAATTTGACTCCGATAAATAAAACGCTTAAGCACATCATTAAAAAAATCACAGCAAAAAAACGGTTCAGATAATCTCGCATAGGGTCCTCCTAGGTAAAAGTAAATTCAACTTTATCATCCTATTCAGCTATAGAACATTTTGAACCGGTTTTTAAAGAAAAAAAAGCTACCTATTCAAAGGCAGCTTTTTGACTTACATCTTTATTAATATAATTTTCCATTACATAAAGAAGTGGTTTGTAAAGAACGATAAAGAATACTACGTTACCAATAGCGTGATTTAGATCAAAAGGAAGACTCGCTAAGTAATACGGCCAGAATTTCTGCATGATGATTCCACCAAAGATTACGGACATGATGAAACCAAACAAAAAGCCACAGAATCCTGCATAGATAGGAAGCAACAACCAAGGTATGTTATGTCTGTATTTGCCTAAGTATGCGCTCATAACGGCTATCAGCCCCCACGCAAACATCTGACCGAACGTCCACAAGCCATGTCCTAAAAAAAGATTTGTTGTTATCGTGCTTAGTATGGCAAGTAACAGCCCTTGAGCTGGACCGAGTACGAATGAAGCAAGAATGAGTATCGTCGTATTCGGCTGAACATTGGGTATCATAGCAAAGGCGATTCTACCTACTGTCAATATAGCAGCAAGTAAGGCGATGATCGTAATTCGTTTAACTGTCAGCTTATTCATATTTGTGAAGATCAAATTCTACTACATCGCCAGGTTTTAACGTAATATCCTTAGCACCCTTCATCGCTTCTTCACCGTTTACAGAAAAGAACCAAGATGTTTTCTCTTGTTCGCTTCCAGCCACGCCTTCAATACTGCTTATAAAAGCACCATCGTATTGAGTTTCAATCTTAAAGTTATCTTGCATCACGTCCATGATCGTCGCATCTTTTGCAATTTCGACTTTCTTTTCCGTAACCTTTTCTTTTCCGTTATCTTTCGTGATCTCAACCGTTACTTGTTCTTTCTTCGTTTCTTCTTGTTTCGGCTGATCAGCTGGTTCCTTCGTTTCAGTCGTTCCACAGCCCACTAACATCATCATCATTGTTGCTAATACTAAAAGTAATTTTTTCATGATTAAACCTCTTCCTAGATAATTTTCTTCATTTCATTGATCTTTGCTTTACCTATTGTTCATAAAACTTTCTCGATAAAGTTGATTGGAGCGGAAGATACGAGACTCCTGCGGGACGAGCGGTCAGATGAGACCCCTTAAGGCGCAACGCGGCAAGGGGGCTCACCGCACGCCCCGCAGAAAGCTAAGCAACTGGAGCGGAAATCAACCACCTTCTTAAAAGCAACAATATGTAAAATACTTCCTCGAAAAATCACGTACAACTAAAAAAATCCCCTTCGGCTACGAAGGAGATTAATAGTATACAGGCAGAAAACAGCAACCGGCCCCGGTACTGTTAAACACCCCCCTATCCTCGTAGGTCATGTCATGTAACAAACAGGCAGGTCTCCTGGCTCTTGATCATCGTCTCCTAACGCCTTCCCGTTTTCACAGTGGCGAAACTATAGGATTCTCACAATTACAGTGGCGGGACCGCAACGGATTCTAACCGTTTTCCCTATTAAGCTCGTCCAATAAAGGACTGCACCTGTTTAACACTTATGAAATTTTATAAATCACAATTCCTATTATAAACATATTGGAGAAATTTGTGAAATCCTTTTTTAATAACTGCTTTTGTTCCTTATGAAACAAGATTAATCGGGACGTATTGCTAATTTATTTCAACGTTCGCGGAATAACGAAAGAAAATGTTGTACCTTCATTATTCTTACTGTGAACGCTGATCTGACCACCATGTGCTTCCACTATGTTTCTTGCAATGGCAAGTCCAAGACCCGTTCCACCTGATTTCCCTCTTGTTCTTGCTTTATCACCTTTATAAAAGCGTTCGAAAACAAATGGCAGATCTTCTTCTTTAATGCCTGTTCCATTGTCTTTAACATAAAACTTCACGTTCTGATCGCTCACTTCTACAGTCAGGTTAACAAACCCACCTTGAGAAGTATGACGAATAGCATTATCGATCAAATTGGTTAAGACTTGCTCAATCCGGTCTGGGTCGATATCCATCTCCTCTTGCAGACTTTTGAGATTTTTGTTGAACTCTAGATTCAATTGAATCTCTCTGTCTTTTGCTGGGCCTTGAAATTTTCGCACGATTCTTTCTGCAAAAGGAATGATTGGAAGAGAGCTATAGTGAAGCTTCATATGACCCGCTTCTAATCTTGCAAGATCGAGAAGTTCGTTAACTAGTCTTCCCATGCGTTTCGATTCGTCTAAGATGATTCCTGCTAACTCTTTCTTCTCTTCTTCAGATTCTGCAATATCATCTACGATTGCTTCACTATACCCTTGAAGCATAGCGATCGGCGTCTTCAATTCATGTGAAACATTCGCAACAAAATCTTCTCTAAGCTTGTCCATTCGTCGTTCTTCTGTCATATCTCGAAGAACAGCGACTGCTCCTCGTATTAAAGACTGATCATACAGCGGCGTCATTACAACTACCCACGAGCGGCCTTGTATAGCAATCTCTGTCATCTGTTCACTCTCGAGTGCAACAACTTGTCCAAAGAGCTGTTTGACCGTCTCAGGAACGTTTCCGTTGACCTCTGTCTTCATGCCTGATTCGTAATAAAATGCCTGTAGGAATCGATCAGCAGGAGGATTTGTAACAAGGATGTTCATTTTTCTATCAAAGGTGATCACACCATCAGCCATAGAACTTAAAACACTCGTTAACTGTTCTTTTTCTTGATTCAATGCTGTGATGTTGTTTTTTAACTGTCTGCCCATACGGTTAAACGTCATGCCAAGTTCTCCGATCTCATCATGGGTTAAAATCGGCACTTTCATATCAAACTCACCTTTTGCTACAGAAGTCGCCGCTTCTCTCATCCTTCTTAATGGTGCCGTAATACGTGTAGATAAGAAAAATGCAAAGATCGTAGTTAAGATGATTGCGATCCCCGCTGCTAAAAAGATGAGATACTTTGTATGGTTCGTTGTCTTTTCCACATTTTCGATGGATTGATAGACGTAAACGGCTCCTGCATTTTCTCCCGACCCATAAGGTTCACCGTATATGATCATCGTTTGCATCGTCTCATCATTTTTATTCAGAACGGGAAAATCTCCGTTTACATATATCTTTTTTCCACTCTCTGCCACAGTTGATAACTGATCATTCTCTTTGAAAACGGAAACAGGGATATAAGGTGCATCATCGTAAGAATTCTTAGACATAAAGGATTCCTGATTTTCGTCTATGATCATAATAGACATGGAATATGCTTCAGCCATTTCACTTGTGATGCGTATTGCTTCCTCCTTGTTCTCATCGCTTTCCATAATCAACATCACTCGATCAGCCATCTTCGTTAATTGATCTCGCGCTTGATCATCGTAAAACGATTCAAAGAACTGTGTAAGAAGAATGGTGAGAAGCGTTAAAACGACCGAGACTAATAAAAGTATCGTTATCCATAGTTTGCCAACTACACTTCTCCAGATCATTCATTCCCAACCTCAAATTTATATCCCACTCCCCATACAGTTGCGATCATGGATGCTGCATCGGGTGAGACTTTATTAAGCTTTTCTCTTAGTCTTTTCACGTGTGTGTCAACTGTTCTAAGGTCACCAAAAAATTCATAGTTCCAAACATCTTTTAGTAATTGTTCGCGTGCATAGACTTTATCTGGGGTCTTTGCTAAATAGTACAACAACTCATATTCTTTTGGTGTTAAGTTAACTTCTTTTCCGCCAGCTGTTACACGGTGAGCATCGTGATCGATCGTAAGGTGCTTAAACACAACAACGTTCTTAGCAACTGTCTCGGTCTGAAGGAACTTTGTCGGAGAAGATCTTCTTAACAGTGCTTTTACCCGTAAGATGACTTCTCTTGGACTGAACGGCTTCGCGATATAATCGTCCGTACCTGCTTCGAATCCTTCTATCCGATTAAGCTCTTCTCCTTTAGCTGTTAACATGATTACAGGAGTCGCTTTCTTTTCTCTTAATTTCTCACAAACCTCAATCCCATCCATACCAGGAAGCATAAGGTCGAGCAAGATCAGATCAAAATTGATGGATACTGCCATCTGTAGCGCATCCTCACCATTTTCTGCTTCATGAACTTCGTAGTTCTCTCGCTCTAGATACATCGTTAATAGTTTTCGAATTCTTTCTTCATCATCAACAACTAGAATTTTAGCTTCTGTATCCATATTCAATCCTCCACTTTAAATCAGTTAAACAAGATTTTTTCCTGTCTCTATCATACATGAAACCAAGTACACTAAACAAACCGGACATGCTGTCTATCTATTTCTTTCATTTAGGGCTGGTTTTGAATAAAACTTATTCAGTAGTTGATTTCCGTTACAGATGCTCGCTTTCCACGGGGCGAACGGTGTTCGAAGAAGTAAGTGTGCTCCTGTGTCTACCAGCAAACCCTATCGAAGCGAGATTTCTCGTCGCATGCCTTACCAGAAGAAATTGCAGGTAGCTGGCACGCTACGCGCCCTTAGGAGTCTCCACCTGGCCGCTCGTCCCGTAGTCTCGCATCTTCCAATACAATAAACTTATCAATGAAGTAAATAAAATGATTAAAACAACAATTCTTAAAGGTCATTATGTAGTTGATCATGTTCGTCTCTTTTAAAAAAGTCTCTCTAATAAAAGAGAGACTTCTGAAATCATTAAGCGTATGAATGCAAACCTACAAGAACAAGGTTTACCGCGATCAAGTTAAATGTGATGATCCAGAACCCTAACACGCAAAGCCATGCAGATTTTTCTCCGTGCCAGCCTCTTGATAATCGTAAATGAAGAAAAGCGGCATAGAACAAGAACGTGATAAGAGCCCAAACTTCTTTTGGATCCCATCCCCAGAATCTTGACCAAGCTTGCTGAGCCCAAATCATAGCAAAGATAAGTGCTCCGAGTGTAAAGATAGGGAAACCGATGGCAACTGCTCGGTAGCTGATCTCATCCAAAAGATCTGGATTCATCTTTACTTTTGTCTGAAGAGCTGCTGCTATTCTTTTTCTTAAAATCAGACGAAGCAAGCCGTAAAGGACAGCTCCTGCTACTAGTGACCAGATAAACGTATTTAGCTTAATAGAAGCATCGACACCGTTCATCCAAGATGGAGTTGAGAATAGTGGTCCAAATGAACCGTCCAGTTGTTCTCCATTACTTGGACCAGAGATAGCCGGCATATCGTAAACTACTTTAACTGCTTGATTGTTATCATCCATCATCTCAAATGTTGATTCATATCCAACACCTTTGAATCCGATTGAAACAAAGATGAATCCAACAACAGCAATCAAGCTGTATAGGATGATCTCTAACCATAAAGTCTTTTTTGACGAGACCGTCTGATCAACTGTACGGATTAAATATATGAGACCTGATACGAAAGAGATCGCAAGGATTCCCTCTCCGAGCGCCGCTGTCGTAACATGGATCTTCAGCCAGTCACTTTGAAGCGCAGGAATAAGCGGAGAGATATCTCTCGGAAACATACTCGCATACGCGATAACAAGTACAGCTATAGGCATCGCGAAAACGCCTAGGCCGTTCGTTCGATAGATGGTGTATAAAATTATGAATGCAAGAACCATCATCATGCCAAAAAAGGTAGTGAACTCAAACAAGTTACTTACAGGGGCATGTCCACTTGCCATCCACCTTGTAATAAAATAGCCTAGTTGAGCTGCAAAACCTACACAAGAACTTATGAACCCTATTTTTCCCCACTTTTTTGTATGAACAGCATCTTTTCCTTTTTTATCTGAAATAGACATTGCAAAGAATAGAGTAGAGAACAAGTAAATAATAAATGCACTATATAAAAGTGTACTGCTGATTTCAGCCATCATTAACCCTCCCGCTTGAACAGCATTACTTTGAAGCTGTTTCTTTTTCTTCTAAAGGTGTGAGATTGGTCTTATCAGACAGAAATTCCACATCTTTTTTCAAGCCATACCAGTTCTTATTCGTATGAGCGGCTGCCCATACTTCTCCTGCATTTTGTTTGATCCAAATCCTTCTATAGTTCCAATACAATCCTTGTGTAACACCTATCATAAAGATGATTCCACCAAGTGCGATGATCCAAAGCGTATGGTCTTTTCGAACCGTAAGCGCCGTTAGATCTTTCGTTTCAATCCCAGCGAATGACATTTTAAACTGGTTCTCACCAGAATCTATGTTCTTCTGAATACCAACAAACGCTTTTTCTCCGTCAGGTGTTTTTGGAGAATACATTGAGAAAACAAACGCTGGATTATCAGGCAAGTTATTAACGGTTGATGGCTGGTTCTGGTCGTTTAAGACGAAGTTCGGAAAATATTCTTCAATCTTAACTTTATAGCCGTCCCCTAGATCATACTCTTTCTTAGGATCATGAAGATCTACTGTTAACTTACCAAACTTGTTGCCCGTTGCTTTTTCTTCAAGTTCGAAACTCATCTTGTAAAACTCGTTAAGCTTAAAATCTGTTTGATAAAGAGCGAACGAGTCGAACTTAAACGGTTCATTCACTCGGATTTCACCATTCTTTACTTTTACAAGCTCTGGCTCTGCTCCGATCGTATGGTTCTCTTTTGTTTTATAGAGAGTTACGTTACTTTGATAGTTTTTTGCAACTTCTCCGTCAACAGAGCTTAGCGCACTATTAAACTTCTTTTCTTCCTTATCATACATCTCAAGAATGAAATCATTGTTCTCCAGATAATATTGCCCATCTTCGGTTGAAGTGCCAGGAATAGAAGCTTTCTCTCCCTCTCGAACCCATAAGATATCGTCAACGTACATACCTGGAAAGAATCGAAGCATCGCTCCTGTTAAAAAGATAATCAGTCCAACATGGTTTACATAAGCACCCCATCTTGAAAATCGTCCCTTTTCCGCAAAAAGGTTACCATTCTCTTCTCGGACTTTATAACGAAGAGATTCTAGGGTGTACTTGATCTCATCAAGTTCGACATCATTGCTTTTTGAGAACAAACGCTGATTCTTCATGAATTGATCATGTCGCGTGACTCTTTGTGTCTTTAATGCTTTATAGAGCGGTATACCACGATCAAGACTGGCAATAATGATGGATAGACCTAGCATTCCTAGGAGAAGAATGAACCACCATGATCCATAAAGGTTATGAAACCCTAACAAATAATAGATAAGTCCAAACGTACCGTATTCGCTTTCATAATGAGTGGCAGGATCAACATTAGGAGGTATGAACGTTTCCTGTGGAAAAATGGTTCCGATTGCCGCTGCTACTAAAATAATAACAATGAGCCACACTCCGACTTTAACAGACGAAAAGAAGTTCCAAGTTTTATCCACAAACGTTTGTTTATAGGTTTGAGATCGTCTGGCGCTTCCCTCATACCTCATGCTTGATAGTACTTCAACATCTTGCTTCAGCGGTTTGCCGCAGGCTTGACAAAGACTTGTTCCGTATGGGTTAGAGTGGCCGCATTCACATGTTATCTTTTGCATCATTTCACCCCGTTACGGCTTTATTTTTTCCATAAAGGAAATAATTTTTTTCTCTGATAATGATTCACTCGTCCGTTCCACTACTTTTCCGTTCTTATCAATCAAAATGGTAGTCGGAATCGGTCCTATACCGAATGCTTTCGTTACTTCTCTTTGTTTGTCCATAGGAATAGGAAAACTCATACGATACCGGTCAGCAAAATTTTTAACTGATACGTTCGTTTCACTAACGTTTACAGCCAATATTTCTACACCTTGTTCTTTGTATTTTTCATATTGCCTTTGCATATAAGGCATCTCTCGTTCACACGGTTTACACCACGTTCCCCAGAAATTCAAGAAAACACCTTTACCACGGTAATCTTCTAACTCTACTTGTTTGCCATTCAGATCGGTTAGTACAAAATTTGGAGCCGTATCGCCTTTACTTATGTATGTACCTGACTCTTCATTCATACTGTTGTAGATCGTGTAACCGACCGCAACAACTAAAATGGCAAGCAGAGCAGAGCGAAACCACAACCTGTTTTTTTTCAACATCCATCCGCTCCTTTAAGCCGCTTCCATTTTACTATAACTTGAAAAAAAAGCCTATCTACGGCTTTTTTTTGACGTTTGTGTGACAGCCAAATTTCTTAGCTGTTTGATTTCATGTGGAGTAAGTTCTCGAAACTCACCAGGATTCAGCCCTTTAAGATCTAAATAGCCGTATCTTTCACGTTTTAATTTCATGACAGGTGTTCCGATCGCTTCTAACATACGCTTAACTTGACGGTTCTTTCCTTCATGAATCGTAAGCTCGATGATCGCTGTTCCCTTTTTCTTATCGATCGATGTTACTTTCACTTTCGCAGGAGCAGTCATTCCGTCCTCTAAGCGAATTCCTCGTTCGAGTTGCTTGATTCTCTCTCTTGAAGGAATTCCTTTTACTTTCGCAATGTACACTTTATCAAGCTGATAGCGTGGATGCATAAGTACGTTCGCAAACTCACCATCGTTCGTCATGATGATCGCACCTGTTGTATCATAATCCAATCTTCCAACAGGGAATACACGCTGTTCGATAATATCTCTAAAGTAATCAGCTACTACTTTTCTTCCCTTATCATCAGAAACCGCCGTAATCACACCAGAAGGTTTATACATCAAAAAATAAACGGGTTGTTCCCGTTGAATTTGAATCTCATTCACTTCAATCTTATCTTTTGTACCTACTTTTGTGCCGAGTTCGGTCACTACATTTCCGTTCACTTTCACTTTGCCTTCACGAATTAACTCCTCCGCTTTTCTTCTGGAAGTTACGCCGCTTTGGGCAATTACTTTTTGCAATCGTTCCATGATTTCACCTCATGTCTCATCATACCTTCATTATTCGTAATTCTCAACCTCAGTAAACGTAAAAAAGAGCCAGATCGGCTCTTTTTTGTCGAATTATGAATAAAACAATAGTGAGATTACAGCTATAGATGCTAAAAATCCGATCAGATCGGCTAATAATCCTACTTTTAACGCGTATTTCATCTTTTTTATACCAACCGCTCCAAAATAAACAGTCAGTACATAAAACGTTGTATCGGTACTTCCTTGTATCGTAGAAGCGAGTCTTCCGATAAACGAATCAGGACCGTGTGTTGCAATTAAATCTGATGTCATCCCAAGAGCGCCAGTACCTGAAATCGTCCTCATAAGCCCTAGCGGGACCACCTCTGCTGGAATATGAAACAATGAAAATAGCGGACGCATCGCCATCATGACATAATCCAAAGCTCCAGATGCCCGAAAAACTGAAATGGCAACAAGCATGCCGACTAAAAAGGGGATGATGTTGATCGCGATCGAGAAACCTTCTTTTCCCCCCTCTACAAAGGTCTCATAAGTCGGCACTTTTTTATAAGTACCATATAAAAGGATAAAACCGATCAAAAACGGGATAAACCATATGGAAAAGGATTGAACGATCGACATCTATTTCCCTCCCTTAGGTAAAGAGCGGTAATAATAATATCGATCTATTAATATAGCACCCACCGTTGAAATCGCAGTCGCGATCAATGTCGGCGCAACAATATCAGTCGGCGACGCCGAGTTATAGCTCATCCTGATCGCGATGATCGTAGTGGGGATGAGCGTTATGCTTGATGTATTTATCGCAAGGAGCGTTATCATCGACCGGCTGGCTTCATTTTTTCCGCCATTTAATATTTTTAGCTGTTCCATCGCTTTAATTCCCATTGGTGTTGCAGCATTTCCGAGTCCCAGCAGGTTTGCTGCCATATTCGAAAGAATGTACCCTTGGGCAGGGTGGTCCTTTGGAATATCTGGGAAAAGCCGTTTCACGATCGGGCGGAACAACACAGCTAATACTTCCAATAAACCGCCTTTTTCTGCGATCTTCATAATGCCTAACCAGAATACTAAGATACTAATCATACCAAAGCTTAAAGTAACCGCTTCTTTCGCACTCGTAAAAATCGCTTCGTTCACTTTATCCATGGTGCCGTTGATTCCTGCCACAATGAAGCCGATTACCATCATTCCTACCCAGATGTAATTCACCATAGGCGTGTGTCTTCCTTAGCTATAAAGAATAACTTGTTGAATATGCTTTTAAATGACGACCAGAGACCTCCCTGATCAGGTTTGATTAATGCTTTGCCATCATAATAAAGAGGAAGATCAGCAATTCTCGTTTCCTTTAAATCTACGAAATACCTACCAACAGGTTTAGGAACTTTTTCTTTTTCCCACTTGCCTGATTTAGGAAGCTCATACAACTGGATGGAAGAAGAGATCTGTCTCATCTCTTCTTTTTGCAAAGGGTACGTGAACGTTCGTGCAGCTTCTACTTTTCCTTTATACCCTTTATCTTTGATGCCGGAAATTTCACCTTCTTTAATCAGCTCTGTCATCTTAAAAGAATGAAATCCCCACTCAAACAAATTCCGATGATCGTCCCAGTCGTTAGGATCGTTTAATGTAACAGCGATCAGTTCCATTCCATCTTTTTCAGCAGTTGATACTAACGTTCTCTTAGCACGTTTTGTATATCCGGTTTTGCCGCCAGTAGAATACTCATAAAGCTTTAACATCTTATTCTTATTCCGCCACACTCTATCCCATTTTTCACCGGTTTGTTCTGATCTGTAAACCTTCGTTGATGACACGTCTTTAAAAGTATCATTATTCATCGCATACTTTGTTAGTATGGCCATATCATAAGCGGTGGAATAATGATCTTCATGTGTGTCGAGTCCATGTGGATTTCTAAAGCGAGTATGTTTCATTCCAATCTCTTCTGCTTTTTGATTCATCAAATAGGAAAAGCCATCTAAACTTCCTCCTACATGTTCAGCGATCGCAACTGCAGAATCATTTCCAGACCGAAGCATCAATCCATAGACTAAATCTTTTAGTGGAATCTTCTCTCCTGGCTTCAAGTATAGAGATGATCCTTCTGTTCGCGATGCAACTTCCGTAATGGTAACCGTATCATTCATCTTTCCTGATTCTATTGCAAGGATAGCAGTCATGATCTTCGTGATACTTGCTATTCTCATTGGCCGATGTTCATTACGACCATACAATACTCTTCCAGATGATTGCTCCATCAACACAGCAGCATTTGCTGACACACCGGGTTCAGCTTTTGCTTCTTGCGGGAATGCAGCAAGGATAAGCATACAGATCATAACGAGGAGCAGTGGTTTTCGTTTTAGTGTTCGTTTCATTCATAATCCCGCCCTTTACGTGTTTTGTAAAAGTTTATGCAAACAAGGACAGGTTATGAATGGGATTTACTTCCGCTAATTATTGGGAAGGAAAAAAACGCTGTTTTTGACCATGGCTTTTTTCGTAGTCTGTCAGTTCCATGAGTGCTTTTTCTTCAGCTGGTATCCGCACTCTTAACATGAAGATATTTAATATTGTGAAAAGGATAGCCGTAAAATAAGCACCAAAAATTAGTGGCATGACTAAGAGCTCTAAAGAAACGACCGTATAATTGGGATGTCTCATAAAACGGTATGGACCTCTAGCTACTACATTCGCACCAGGTAATAGAATAATCTTCGTATTCCAAAACTCTCCTAAAGACGATATCGCCCATACACGAATCACTTGTGCCATTAAAAACAGAGTAAATGGAACAATCCACCAGCTAGGCGGCTGTGCGTTAAACACGTATACTTCTAAAAAGAAAACAACAAAGAACGCAACGTGCATAGAAACCATCCACTTATAGTGATCACTCCCTGCTTCTACTGCGCCTTTACTCAAAAGCTTCTTTTCGTTAGATTTAGCAATCCTTACTTCTGCTAATCTCTGTATGATAAGAAAACTCCAAAATAGAAGAAACCAGTTCATCTACTTCCTCCATTCCACTAAAAGAAGTTCAGAAGAAAAGCCTGGCCCTAAAGCGGCCATCACACCTAGATCTCCTTCTTCTTTTTCTGTTTGCATAAAATTTTTCAAGACATAGAAAACAGTGGCAGATGACATATTTCCATTTTCCCTCAACACGTCTCTTGAGATATCTGTTTTCGATAACGGAATCCCTAGCGCATCTACGTATGCTTGTAAGACTTTCTTTCCTCCAGGATGAGCGATGAAATGTTTAATCTGTTCTCCGACAAGCTCATTTCGGTTTAAGAACTCATCAACGTTCGGTTTGAGCCACGTCCTGATGACGTTTGGAATATCTCTTGAAAAGACAACATACAAACCCGTGTCCTTTACTTCCCACCCCATCACATCTTCAGAATGAGGCTTCAATGTGGACATCGTATCTTTTATGTAAGGTGATACTTCTGATGTTTTGGCCGTATCGGACTCATCACCGCAGATCAACGCACAAGCAACTCCATCCGCAAACAATGATGTTCCCACTAAATTGCTCTTAGAAAGATCTTCGTGCTGAAATGTTAGTGAACAAAGTTCTACACTTAGAACGAGGACGTTTGATTTTGGATAGGCTTTACAATAATCGTAAGCTCTAGAAAAACCTGATGCACCACCAGCACATCCTAATCCCCAGATCGGAATCCTCTTTGTATGTGATGAAAATGGGAGGATGTTCATGATTCTAGCTTCAATACTTGGAGTTGATAGGCCTGAACTCGAGATGAAGAAGATGGCATCAATATCTTCATATGAAACGTTTAAGCTTTGATCAGACAAGACCTTTTCGATACATTCTGCTCCTAAATTTGTTGCAAAGTCTATGTATAAATCATTTTTTTCTTGAAAACTTCTTTTTTCCTTAAACCAATCTATAGGCATCGCGAAATAGCGTGACTCGATCTCACCATTCTGAAATACTTTGAGCAAACGTTCGATATCTGAGAACGCTTCTTGAAATAGGTTTCTTGCAAAATCCATTGTTTGATCTTGAGAAAGTTTATGAGGGGGATTTATCGTTTTTACTGCTGCTATTCTTGGCAATTGATCTCTCTCCTTCGGCTGCATATCCTTTTTTAGTAATTTACCCTTAAACTGCCTTTTAAAACGGTGACTTAAAAGATTACTCCGTTTTTGTGTAAACTTCTCAGTTGTTGATAGTAGTTGATTTCCACTCCAGGCTGCTTGCTTTCCATGGGCGATTGAACGGTGGACGCCTTGCTGCTTTGCGCCCTGCTTGTGGCAAGCACCTTACGCTTCTCTCAACTTGCATAGGAAGAAAAAAAGAAAAACAGCCTAAATGAAATAAAGGCTGTTTACTTTGTTATTTGTTTTAAAGTATTTAGATGTGAACTTAGCAACTCTTCATTTGGTGGAATGAAGAGTTTTTTAAATTCATCATAGTTGTTGATATAGCTTCGTTTGCGCTTAAGGTATTCAGGGTCCTTAAGCAATGCGGTGAGGGCTGCAATCTCTGTTATCTTATAGAAGCTCAAGTAATCTTTCCAAAAGTCATGATGTGTTAATTCCTCTTGAAGTTTTTCTTCAAAATATCGTACATAAAGAAGATGAAAAGTTTG
The DNA here is from genome assembly GCF_014836645.1 of Fictibacillus norfolkensis. Lineage (GTDB taxonomy): Bacteria > Bacillota > Bacilli > Bacillales > Fictibacillaceae > Fictibacillus > Fictibacillus norfolkensis. The sequence continues at coordinate 234,535 of NZ_JACSQM010000004.1, read as the reverse complement.
AGTTTTTCCGTTACATTCATAGGTCACTTCTGAACGGTTAAAAAAATCCTCAGATGTGTTCGGTTTTTCTTTTTCTAACTCCATACCATCGATATGCTGAATCAACAATGCATGACTCCCCCTTGTTATTCGTCAGTAGATAGTGATTCCTGAAATTTTGAAAAGAACAGATCTGCTTCTTGTTCCACATTCTCTTCCTGAATGTTCTCAGGAAGAGGCGGCAGCTCTTTTACACTTTGCAAACCAAAATGTTCTAGGAATGCTTTTGTTGTACCATATAATATTGCGCGTCCCGTCCCTTCTGCTCTTCCAACTTCTTTTACTAACCCTTTAGCAGATAGAGTCTGTAACGGTTTTTCAGTTTTCACACCTCTTACTTCTTCGATCTCTGACCTAGTAATCGGCTGTTTATAGGCAATGATCGCAAGTGTTTCAAGAGCAGCTTGAGAAAGTGTCGCATGACCAGGCGTTTCAACAAGACGCTCATAAAAGGCAGCGTGTTCCGGTTTTGTTACAAATTGAAGGGATCCCGCATATTCAACAATAGACATCCCTCTTTCTGATGAAGCATAACTTTGTTTCAACTCTTCGATGATGGGATCAAGTTCTTTGCTGTCGATCTCCAACACTTGAGCGATTTGTTTTCTGTCGATTCCTTCATCTCCACTGACAAAAAGCAAACCCTCTACAATCGCTTTATATTCATTTCGTTCCAAATCGTATTACTCCTCTAACATCGTTATATAAATTTCACTAAAATGATCTTGTTGTTCGCAATTTATTGATTTAACCTTCATAAGTTCTAATATTGCAAGAAATGTAACAACGACATGTTCCCTAGTACTCTTATCAAAAAGGTCTGTGAACTTTTTTCGTCCCCCTACAGAAAGAAGAGAGGATTTTATTTGTTCCATTCTTTTTTCGATCGGAATCTCTTGCCGCTCGATTGTCGTTTGTCTCGGTGCTCGCGTGACCTTTTCTTGAAAGACTTTTTGCATCGCCTGCAACATATCATACAGCGTTACGTTGGTCACCTGTTTTGCCGATTCTTCTTTCTCAAACTTTGAGAGGTCGGCAGGCTGCCGTGTGTATATTAAGCTTCTTGCTGATTCTCTTTCTTTTAGTTCATCAGCAGCATGCTTGTACTTTCTATATTCAACGAGTCTTCTTACTAATTCATCTCTTGGATCTTCTTCCATCTCGAGTTCCATCTGATTCTCAAAAAGCTCTTCTTCATGCTTTGGTAGCAGCATCTTGCTCTTAATGGCAAGAAGAGTAGCTGCCATGACTAGAAATTCACTTGCTACGTCCAGTTTTAGTTCTTTCATCGTATGTATATATTGAAGGTATTGCTCAGTTATGATGGCTACCGGGATATCATAAATATCCACTTCGTAGGTTTGTATCAAATGAAGCAGTAAGTCTAGCGGACCTTCAAATCCATCAAGCTTTACACTATATTGCATAACATTTCCCCAGTTTTTCAGCGATTTTGTATTATAAAATTATATCATATTTTGCGTGGTACGCGGCTTGTTTTTATTCATGCTATGCATATGGTAAACTTAAAGTCGAGCTTATTAAGGGGCGTGAACGACTAGTGACTTATCCAAAACCATGGATTGAATACTTGGTGCATTTTCATAGAGATCAAGATTACTTTGAATGTCATGAAGTGCTTGAGGAGCATTGGAAGGACGAGGGGATGAAAGGAGATCTGTGGCCAGGACTGATCCAGCTTGCAGTAGCTCTTTATCACCATCGGCGCGGCAACAATAATGGAGCAAAACGAATGATCTTGAGTTGTAAAGTGAAGCTGCAAAAAGAAGAATCAGCACTGAAAGAACTCGGAATAGAAGTTGAACCATTTTTTGAACTACTCGATAAAAGTATACAAAAAGTCGAACAACAGCAACCTTTTGAGTCGATAGCTCTTCCACTATCAACCGACCTAATGCACGTATGTTTATTAAAAGCTGGTGTGATGGAAGAAGAGTGGTCTTTATCAACCGTAGTGGATGAAAACATCGTTCATAAGCACTCTTTTAGAGACCGAACCACTGTTATTGATGAACGAAATAGACAAAAACTCATGAAAAACAGAAATGTATAATTACCAAACACAAAAAAAGCTCCGAATAAAATCCGGAGCTTTTCTTATTTGGAACTTATTCTTCCCAAACTTTAACTTCTTTCATTACATCGCCTTGTTTAATACGAAGTACTGTTTCCAAACCTTCTGTAACTTGTCCAAAAACAGTATGAACACCGTTCAAGTGCGGCTGTGGCTCGTGTACGAGAAAGAATTGGCTTCCACCTGTATCGCGTCCAGCATGCGCCATTGAAAGAGACCCTGCTACGTGCTTATGTGGGTTCCCTTCTGTTTCACAAGGAATAGAATAACCAGGGCCGCCAGCTCCAGTTCCTGTTGGATCTCCACCTTGAGCTACAAATCCAGGGATAACACGGTGGAACGTTACACCGTTGTAAAAGCCTTCGTTTGCAAGTTTTTCAAAGTTTTCTACTGTTCCAGGTGCTTCTTCTTGGTACAGATCAAATACAATTTTTTCGCCGTTTTCAAATTCAATTGAACCTTTTTTCATAAAAAACAGGCCTCCTTCTACTTCATTCAACTACCATTGTACGGTTAAATGTCTGCTCCGTAAACTAATTTACACAAAAACATTCGTTTTTAGCGGAACATCATTCTTGATGAGGTCTTCATATGTTTCCCGCTTCACTACAAGCTGTTCTTCACCGTTCTCTACAAACACAACAGCTGGCCGCTGGATGCGATTATAATTGCTCGCCATACTATAACCGTAAGCTCCCGTACAGGAAACGGCTAATAAGTCGTTATCACAAACTTCTGGAAGTTCGATATCCCAGATTAACATGTCGCCACTCTCACAGCATTTTCCTGCGATCGAAACGGTTTGTGTTGGTTCTTCGTTCATCTTATTCGCTACAAATGCTTCATATTTAGCTTGATAGAGTGCAGGACGAATGTTATCTGTCATCCCTCCATCAATGGACACATAGTGCCTAACTCCTTCGATCTCTTTTTGAGAACCGATCGAATAGATCGTCGTACCCGCATCACCTACGAGTGAGCGTCCCGGTTCAATCCAAAGTTCAGGTAGTTCTTGCCCTTCAAAGTGAATCATCTGTTTCTTCACTTCTTCAATCATGGCCGTAACGTATTGTTTAGGGGAAAGCGGTGTATCTTCTGACGTATATTGAATACCAAACCCGCCTCCAAGATTTACGACACTTGGAAAATAGTTAAAGTTTTCTTTCCACTTTCTAAAATGGCCGAACAACTTTTCAATCGCCAGAGTGAATCCTTCTGTTTCAAAGATTTGAGATCCAATATGACAATGAATCCCTAAAACGCGAAAGCCTTCAAATGCGAGTACTTCTTGAAGTGCTTTGTCTCCTTGACCATTTCCTAAATCAAATCCAAACTTAGAATCTTCCTGTCCTGTAATGATGTAATCGTGGGTATGAGCTTCAATTCCTGGAGTTAAACGCAGTAAGATGTCTACTTTTTTACTAAGCTTGCTGCTCAGCATTTTTAATAAGGAAATCTCATGAAAGTTATCTACTACAATACATCCGACTCCAGCGGTAAGTGCAAATTCTAATTCTGCTAAGCTCTTGTTGTTTCCATGGAAATGAATTCTTTCAGGTGGGAATTCAGCTTGAAGTGCAGTATAAAGTTCTCCCCCTGAAACTACATCGAGACTTAATCCTTCTTGCTCGATTAACTGAAACATAGCGATCGATGAAAAGGCTTTTGAGGCATAAGCGACTTGATAGCCAACCCCGTTTTCCTCGAATGCTTTTTTAAAGCCTCTTGCTCTATTTTTAATTAAGGATAGATCATATAGATAAAGCGGTGTTCCGTATTTTTTTGCAAGCTCTACCGTATCTAAACCACCGATCCAAAGATGTTGATTATCTCCAATTCTTGATGTTCCGTGTAAATTCACAAAAAATCCCCTCTCGTTGTTGATAGAGAATTCAATCCCGACAAATACAAAAGACAGCCGCAACTAAGGCAGGCTGTCATAACCGTACCCTCATGTCGGAATAGCTCTCCACTACAGTTGTAGTGACAGTCCGTTGCTTGTTCAGCAGCGGCCCAGCATAAAAAGAGATGGAGCTCTTCCTACACTTCGGCAAATTGACCTTTCCACATATTTCATCGTCATCCACAAACTCCATATGCTACTCATTCGTTTTGCGCCTCTACCTCATATGAGGCATATTTAATTAGTTATGAATTTAACACAATTTTCAACAATCAGCAAGTGACAGATTAATTAGTTGGCTGTTTTTTGGTGTTCTGCGGATGTACGATGCTCGGCCGAACTTTAGAGAGTGGAACGGCGACTCGAATAACGATCTGCAGGAATGCTTTAGGATTAAAAGGTATGAACGGCCATAAATAAGGCGTGTTTAGATTTTTAATCGTTGCCATATATATGATCATAATCGTAAAACCAATGATAAATCCAGGAACTTTGAAGAGCATGACCATTATAATCAGAAAGAGCCGCAGTACCCTATTGGCAATACTTAACTCGTAACTAGGTGTAGAGAACGCTCCGATCGCTGCAATCGCAACGTATAAAATAACTTCAGGTACGAATAATCCTACATCAATTGCGATCTGGCCGATCAATACGGCTGCAATCAGGCCCATGGCGGTCGATAGAGCACTCGGTGTATGAATGGCCGCAAGTCTTAAGATATCAATCCCGATCTCTGCAAAAATAATTTGGAGAAACAATGGGATGTTGGTGTGTTTATTCGGACCTATAAAATCAATAAAAGGCGGTAATAACTGCTCTTCCATCGAAAACAAGAGCCACATCGGCACTAAGAATACAGAAGCCAGCATTCCTGTAAAACGAGTCCATCTTAAAAACGCACCGATAAACGGTGTCTGCCTAAACTCTTCTGCATGCTGTACGTGATGAAAAAGTGTTGTGGGTGTAATGATAACACTTGGAGATGTATCTGTGATGATCAACACATGACCTTCCATCAAGTGCTGTGCAGCAACATCAGGTCTTTCAGTGTAACGTACTAAAGGAAACGGATTCCAGCCTTGTTTTACAACAAACTCTTCTATCGTTTTATCTGCCATAGGAATCCCGTCGATCTCAATAGAGTTAAGCTCTTTTCTAATAAGATCAACGAGACCTGGATCTGCCACATCTTGAATATAAGCGAGACACACATCCGTTTTCGAACGTTCACCGACTTGAAGGATTTCGTGTCGTAATCGTTCGTCTCGTATACGTCTTCTCGTAAGAGCGGTATTGATGATGATATTCTCCGTATATCCATCTCGGGCTCCTCTTACTACCTTTTCAATGTCTGGCTCTTCTGGTGATCTTCCTGGATAACTTCTTACATCCACAACAAATGCTTCTTCTTCTCCGTCAATGAATAGGACGATAAGACCTGAAAGCATACGATCAACAGCTTCATCTAACGACTTCGTTATCTCTACTTGTTGATGTGCGAGATGGTTATGTACAAGATCTTTCACTTTACTCGGTGCGCGATGACCATGATCCATATCCATTAGTTCTCGATAGATCATGATGATGAACTCACTGTCGCAAAGTCCTGTACAGTAATACAGCTGAAGTTCTTTTTTTAAGACAAAGATCTTTCTGACACCAACATCAAAACTTACTCCAATACCTAAACGCTCTTTTAAATACTTTTCTGTATCTCCAATATTTTTACTGATGGGTGTTTTATTTTTTTCTTTTGCCAATTGATTCGCTCCTTTCTAGAATAAGTTGAACCGCTTTTACTGTAATTGGAGCCCCTTTTTCAACAGAATCAAAACCTGCCATTTTTCCGATGTCCCCTACCCCTACTACGAAAGGGAGGTTCAATTCATCGAGGATATAGACGGTATCTCCATTGATCCTGCCTGTTTCAAGATCCGGAATTCCACTCTTATCAATACCGAACTCTGTTAGTTCTCCATATCGATCCATAGAACAGTGAACTTTTGTCCATTCTGTAAAATGTGTTTTGGAAGCAACTGCTACAGCACCAATCACATCAATATCTTTCTGCCGATGAATATATCTCATCGCTTGTTCTCCTGGACCTTCTCCTTTAAAACCACAGTCATCAAACATCACAAGTACAGGGTCATGAGGTGTTTTTCGGATCATCTCTACAAGCTCTATACCACTTTTTCGTGTTGGATTTCCCCATGATTGCGATATACAGCGTCCTCCAACTTGTTTAGCTGCATGCTCTACGACTCGTAGTGCATACAGATCTCCATCCGTTATGAAAATGACCCGTTTTTTCACCATGTGATCACCCCTTAGGTTCAAAGATGACTGCTACTAAAAATCCAAACAAAACAGCAGATGAGATTCCTGCAGATGTTAACTCAAAGATTCCCATGGCGATTCCGATAAAACCATGTTCCTCAGCCGAAGCCATTGCTCCGTGCAGAAGGGAGTGACCAAAACTGGTAATGGGAACCGTAGCTCCTGCTCCTGCAAATTTAATCAAGTTATCATAGATACCAAAAGCATCAAGAAGTGCTCCAATCACTACGAAGGAAGTAGTTACATGAGCCGGTGTCAGCTTCATTACATCCATCATCAGCTGGCCGACAACACAAATTGCTCCGCCTACTACAAACGCCCAGAAAAACTCCATCTTATTGCCCTCCTTCCGCTCGCTCAAGAACAACGCCGTGAGCAACCGTCGGAATACTCTCTTTTTGTTGAACCATTACCGGGTTCAATAATGCTCCGGTAGCGACCATCAAAACTTTCTTCAGATTGCCTTTTCGAATCTCGTCTAAGATATAACCGTACGTAACGACGGCAGAACACGCACATCCACTGCCTCCAGCAAAAACCTGCTGACCGCTGCGATAGATCATCAATCCACAATCTCGATGATTGTCTGAAACATCATAACCTTGCTCTTTTAATAACATCTTAACGATCGGTGCACCCACTCCAGATAGATCACCTGTTGCGATTAAATCATACTCATCTGGTTGAACGTCCATCTCTTTAAAATGAGCCGCGATCGTGTCTGCAGCTGCTGGAGCCATCGCTGATCCCATATCAAAAGGATCTTTAATTCCTAAGTCCACTACTTTTCCAACCGTTGCAGACGTGATCTTAATATCTGAGACCTCTTTACTCACAAGTGCAGCACCTGCACCTGTCACAGTAAACGTAGCTGTATCCGGCTTCTGCCCGCCGTACTCGGTAGGATATCTAAACTGTCTTTCAGCTGTAGCATTGTGTGAACTTACTGCAGCTACAATTCGATTCGCATAACCGCCATCCACTAAAGCTGCACCTAATGCGAGTGATTCCATTGATGTTGAACATGCCCCGAACACACCTAGAAAGGGTATTCCGTTTCCTCTGGCTGTATAGTTCGACGAAACAATCTGATTTAACAAGTCTCCTGCCAACAAGAAATTGATATCTTCAGGCTTCATTTTTACTTTGTGCAAACAAGCATTGATCGCATCTTCCATCAACTGACGTTCAGCAAGTTCCCAATTCTTTTGTCCGCAATGAAGGTTGTTATACGTTTTATCAAAATAGCTGCCCAATGGTCCTTCGCTTTCCATCGGACCTACTGCTGTACCCGCAGCATTTAAGTAAATGTTATTTGCAAATTTCCATGTTTGTCTTCCTAATAAATTCATGCCTTCACTCCTTATGTCAAGTGCTGAAAGATGTAGCGGATCATACCGAAAACGTAGGCAGAAACAGCTCCGAACACAATAACAGCTCCAGCTAATTTGAAGAGATTTGTAGCCACTCCGAGTACAAGGCCTTCACTTTTATGTTCTAATGCCGCACTCGTAACGGCGTTAGCGAATCCAGTTACCGGCACAACAGAACCTGCTCCAGCGAATTGACCGATCTTATCGTATACTCCGAGTCCTGTTAATAGTGCTGCGATTAGAATGAGCGTAGCAACAGTCGGATTTCCTGCTGTTTCTTGTGTGAAGTTAAAGTAAGTCATATAAAACATTTGAATCGCTTGACCGATCGTGCAGATGATCCCACCTATAAAAAATGCTTTTAAACAATTTAAAACATACGGAGGTTTCGGCTGTATCGACTTAATTTTTTCGGCATATGCCTGCTGTTCTTCTTTAGTTGCCATCGTACAATCACATCCTTAATGATTAATGTAGTACATCCAATGAAACAAAGATCCTGAGATTTTCCCAAGTACAATCGCCATTAATATAATGATAATTTTCTCTCCGAACCCTACTCTTTTCGCAAGAATCGGAAGTACGTTCAATACTTCTGTTAACGCTGCGGCTAACATCCCAATGAAGATTCCGGTAAACAGACCGATCGGTACTAAAAAGAAAGCTGGAAACCCAATCGAACTATTTCTTAAATTCATCCAACCTCCGATTACAGCACCTAATATGATGCTCAACTCATAACCTCTGATGTATCGATACGTTTTAGAGAGCTGCATCAGCCTAGGTACGATTCCAAGAACCGTTATTAGAGCGACAAGACCAGAGCCTACTGTTATTCCACCACCAAAACCGATAAAGGCAACGAGCAGTACTTTAATTCCCATCGATCTTCTTCTCTGTTTCTTTGTTTTCATGAACGATTACATACTGATCAAGGTCTTGCTGATAATTAAACATCTCAACTTCCAAAGGACTTGGTTCTTCGTTAAGTCTTTTTCTGAAAAGATGGTTAAAGAAAAGAATCATGCCTAGACCAAGACCGAATGAATATGGAATCTGGAGTAATAAAGGCTGCTCTTTATAATGCCCCGTAATCATGAAATAGATTTTTTGGTGAACAAGCTGCATGCTTACATCTTCATGAAAATTCATGATCGCGAGAGCCGAGCCTGTAAAAAGCAGAAGCCACACCAAGACAAAATACACTGGTGCCAGCTTTTTTTGCTGCATCTGAATCTCCAGAATCGATTGTGCAGGTCCGATGGTTTGGACATCTAAACCAGGGTTTTTCTTTTGAATCGTAGCGATCACACGCATGACATCTATCACAATCAAATGCTTATCTTCAGGGGTTACTTCGTGGATAATATATCCCTTGATGGCTTCTTCTAATTCATCAGATGCTACAATTTGTGCAACTTCTCCGATCGAGACTTTCTGATGCTGAATGACCTGTACACGTTGACGCATACGCAGGTATACTGTTTTATCCAATTTTCACTTCACCTCTTTCTAAGCGCATTTGTGTTTAGTATGCGATGATGGAATTCTTATCATGCCTCACATTGAACTCCATCCAAAAACTACCATGAAAATTAAAGCTGTTCTTTTTTTTGCATTGATGTCTCTGAAAGTGGTTGATCTCCGTTTCAGGTGCTCCCTTTCCGCGGGGCGACCGGTGAGCCACTTGCCGCTTCGCGCCTCTAAGTGTCTCACCTGTCCGCTCGTCCCGCAGGAGTCTCGCACCTTACACTACAATCAACCTAATCAGTGAAGTTTAGGTAACACTAAGGATGTTGAAACTTTAGTTTGAAAGTCATAATTTAAGTACAGAAGACTCTTGGTTAAATTCGTGAATAAAAGGCTTTTAAAATTTTCTTTTTCATTTCCTATACAAGTTGATTGGAGCGCAAAAGTTGCTTGCCACATGAGAATCTACTCTGCAAGGCAAGTGTGAAGAGGGAGCTCACTTCGGAAGGATTACCTTTCTAGGGAGAGGAGTAAGAATAGAACCTTGAAGCGGACAAGACAGTCCAAAAAATAAAAGTGGCTAGTTAAGCAAAATTGGCCGAGAATATGAATGCGCAGTCTTAACTGTTCACCTTTAATCTCGAAGGGCTAAGACTAGTGTAGACTTTTAGTAATGATAGCGGTAGAAGTTCATCTTTCACTCCTTTCAACTTAATCAGTGATGTTATAGGTAATGCTAAAAGCTGTAGAAACTTTAATTTATGAATTAATACTAAAGATCAATAATCTTGAACCAAGCCTCTTGATGTAACGCCTGAATAAAAGGCTTTTTCTAAACGTTTTGCTTTTAAATGCTTTTTTCTACTTCATTGAAAGTTGATTGGAGCGGAAGGATGCCGACTCCTATGGGACGAGCGTGCAGGTGGAGACTCCTAATGGCGCAAAGCGGCAGGAGGCTCACCGTTCGCCCCATGGAAAGCGTGCAACCTGGAGCGGAAATCAGCTATCTCTCAAAGAGCGACATCTTTTGCAAAAACAGCAAACAAAAAACCAGATAGGACGTTTAAGTCTCCATCTGGTTTTTCATAAATAATAATATTTTCTTTTCGAGCCTGGATACCTGTACTTGAGAAATGGCCAGCCGGTCGGCTACTTCGGATTGTGTTTGATCTTTAAAATATCTTAAATAAACAATCAGCCGCTCTCTCTCATCAAGTTTATCCATAATATCTTTTAACGCGATCTTATCGAACCACTTATTATCCGAATGATCGGAAATTTGGTCTAGTAACGTAATGGGATCACCGTCATTTTCATAAACAGTTTCATGAATCGACTGTGGTGCTCGTACAGCATCCTGAGCCATGATTACATCTTCTATTGCGATCTCTAGAAATTCTGCTACTTCTGAAATGGTAGGTGTTCTCCCAAGTGATTTCGATAGCTCATCTTTAGCTTTACGCACTTTGTTACCGGTCTCTTTTAATGATCTGCTGACTTTAACCGTTCCATCATCCCTGATGAACCGCTGTATCTCACCGATGATCATAGGCACTGCATAGGTAGAGAACCTAACATCATAAGAAAGATCAAATTTATCAACAGATTTTAACAGCCCGATAGAGCCGATTTGAAAAAGGTCATCTGCTTCATAACCTCTGTTTAAAAAGCGCTGAACCACAGACCAGACAAGCCGCATGTTCTTTTCAACGATCGTATCACGGGCTGACTGATCTCCTTCCTGACTCTGTTTGATCAATCGCTTAATCTCTTCATCCTTAAGAAACGGTTCACTTTTGCTGCCTTTCACCTCGACATCCATAGACATACTCCCTTAATTACACATTGCTTTATTTTTGGTCAAGTATTTTGTCAAATGAATCGTAGTGCCGTAAGACGGTTCTGAGATGACTTCTACACTATCCATAAAATTCTCCATGATCGTAAAACCCATACCTGAGCGTTCTAGTTCTGGCTTGGACGTATATAACGGCTGCCTTGCTTCATCAAGATCACGAATCCCTAATCCTTCGTCACGAATCGTGAGGTGGATCGTATCTTCTTCAATAGCGGCTTCAATATAAACCATGCCAGTTGCTTTGTTCTCGTATCCGTGAATGATCGCGTTCGTCACCGCTTCAGATACAACGGTCTTGATCTCTGTCAGTTCATCAACTGTTGGATCGATCTGAGCGATAAACGCAGCAACCGTCACACGTGCGAAGGATTCATTCTGACTTAACGCTGAAAACTGAATCTTCATCTCATTTCTCATTTTAAGCCACCCCCAAAGCCTGAAGGGCAAGCTCTTCATCTTCTTCAAGCTTGATAATCTTAAACAGCCCTGACATCTCAAAAAGACGTTTTACCGCTGGAGATATGGCGCATACCACCATCTCACCATTCTGACTTTTGATCTGCTTATAACGCCCTAGTATAACGCCTAAACCTGAACTATCCATGAAACTCAAACCTTCTAAATTTAAGACAATATGGTTTACCGTATGTTTCCTCAAATATTCTTCAACTTGTGACCGAAGCATGTCTGCTGTATGGTGATCAAGTTCTCCATCTAAACGGATGCATAATACGGTGTGTTTAAGTTCCAAATTGACAGCTAATCCCACGCTATCCTCTCCTTCTTTTTTGGATAACGTGAATTTTCTATAAAAAAAGACGAATTCCTTCACTCTTGACAAAACTAGTGGGAATTCGCCTATAACTGTCAAGAAATCATTAAAGTCATGAGGATTTTGACATTTGTCCTGCTGTTCGTTTGAAAAGTTTCCACCAAGATGCTTTTTTTACCGTCTCTGAAGCTAACACAGGACTTTCTGTAATCAGCTTGTTCCCGTTAAAAATTTTTAAAGAACCGATCTGCTGTCCCTTTTTTACAGGTAATTTCAAATCTTTGTCTACATTTACTTCCATTTTCACTTTTTTCGCTGTCTCACCCTTTTTCAATAACAGTGAAATGTGTTCTGAAGTAACAACAGGAAGTTTTGCCTTTTCCGCTTTTTGTACTTTAACTTCTTTTACAATCTCATGTCTTGCATAAAGTTTTTTCGTTGAAAACTGTGTAAAAGCATAATCAAGCATCGAAGTAACTTGAGCGTTTCTGTCTTTAGGAGAAGGTGCTCCCATAACAACAGCGATGACTCTCATCCCGTTCTTGTTGGCAGTAGCAGTTAAGCAATACTTAGCTTCGTTCGTGAATCCCGTTTTCAACCCATCTACCCCTGGATAGAACTTAACAAGTCTGTTCGTATTAACAAGCCAAAATTTCTTTTCTGTTTCTTCTCTTAAATAATCTTCATAAAGTCCTGTGAACTTTGTAACTTCCTCATGCTTAAGAAGCTCTTTTCCCATAAGTGCCATATCATGAGCAGACGTATAATGACCTGCAGCAGGAAGCCCTGTCGGATTCTTAAAGAACGTATCATTTAAATCGAGTTGTTTCGCTTTATCGTTCATACGATTCACAAAGGATTCAACAGATCCAGCGATATGTTCTGCCATAGCAACTGAAGCATCGTTCGCGCTTCCGATCGCTATTCCTTTCACCATGTCTTCTACACGCATCTCTTCACCTGGTTCAAGGAAGATTTGAGATCCACCCATGCTTGCGGCATATTCACTTACACGAATCTTATCGTTCCAGCTGATCTTGCCTTTATCGATGGCTTCCATGATTAATATCATCGTCATGATTTTGGTCATGCTCGCCGGCGGCAGCTTCTCATGGCTATTCTTTTCGAATAGCACACTCCCACTATCTTGCTCCATTAAAATGGCCGAGTGGCTCTGTTCTGCAAGCTTTATTTTTTCCTTTGCTTTTTCTGCTGCCTCCGCTTTTGGGATTGAAAAAGAAGCCAGCAAACAAATACTTAGTAGACCTGAAATAACGCCTTTCATACAGTTCCCTCCATTCATATAGTTTTATTTTTTCCATATTTTTTCACTTTATACCGGATCTTCCAAGCATTTCGATGTTCGAGAAAACAAAAAAATGACCCTAGAGTAATAACTCTTGGGCCATTTTTGGTATTCATTATTTCTTAATCTCTTTATAAACAAGCGGTGGAGCTTCTACAGCATCTTTCGAGATCGTATAAGCATCACGGATTTTCTTCTTCACTTCTTCTACATTTTCAGTATTGCTGTAGATGGTTACAAGTGAATCCCCTTTAGAAACTTGGTCACCCACTTTTTTGTTAAGCATTAAACCAACAGCTAGATCGATCTCAGATTCTTTCGTTGCACGACCTGCACCTAAGATCATTGCTGCTGTACCAATCTCATCTGCAACAATTTCAGAAACATAGCCTTCTTCATCTGCAGCTAACTCAAATGTATGTGCAGCTTGAGGCATTCTTTCTGGATGATCAACCACTGATTCGTCTCCACCTTGAGCTTTTAAGAACACTTTTAATGTTTCAAGAGCTTTTCCAGAAGCGATTACTTCTTTTAGCATCTCACGTGCTTGTTCGAGTGAATCTGCTTTTTTCGCAAGATACACCATGTGAGAACCTAAAGTTAAGCAAAGTTCTTCAAGATCTTTTGGTCCTTTACCATTAAGCGTATCGATTGCTTCTTTGATCTCTAGAGCATTTCCGATCGCAAGACCTAGAGGCTGGCTCATATCAGAGATAACAGCCATCGTGTTACGTCCTACCGCATTACCGATTTTCACCATTGCGTTAGCTAATTCTTCCGCTTCTTCTGGTGTTTTCATGAATGCTCCCGCACCTGTTTTTACATCAAGGACGATTGCATCAGCACCAGCTGCGATCTTTTTACTCATGATCGAGCTCGCGATCAATGGGATAGAGTTAACCGTTGCCGTTACGTCTCGAAGACCATACAGCTTTTTATCAGCTGGTGTCAGGTTTCCGCTTTGTCCGATAACAGCAAGTTTATTTTTATTTACAAGGTCAATAAATTCTTGGTTGTCGATCTCAACGTGGAACCCAGGTACAGCTTCCAATTTGTCGATCGTTCCACCTGTATGGCCAAGTCCTCTTCCGGACATTTTCGCTACAGGCACATCAAGCGCAGCAACTAGAGGAGCTAGCACAAGAGTCGTTGTATCACCAACACCACCTGTTGAGTGCTTGTCTACTTTAATCCCTTCGATCGCAGAAAGGTCAATTTGATCACCTGACTCAACCATCGCCATAGTTAAATGCGCGCGCTCTTCAGTCGTCATATCTTTAAAATATACAGCCATTGCAAATGCAGACATTTGATAGTCCGGAATATCACCGTTTGTATAATTTTGAATAATAAAATCGATCTCTGCTTTTGTTAGTTCTTTTCCATCACGCTTTTTTTGAATCAAGTCAACCATTCTCATATTAATAGCACCACTTTCTTATCACTTTACATATGAAGATTTTTTTAAAAAGTTAATTAAAATACTTTGTAATCTATTCTACTGAACTGTTAGATTTCCTTAACGATCCCTTTAACTAAAGAAAGGAAATTGGATTTTACCATCTCTGTAGTCTCCATAACCTCATCATGTGTTAACGGCTGATCTAAGATACCTGCTGCCATATTAGAAATACATGAAATTCCAAGTACTTTCATTCCAGCATGACGTGCGATGATCACTTCTGGAACCGTAGACATTCCAACAGCATCTGCTCCCCAAACACGAAGCATTCTTACTTCTGCTGGCGTTTCGTATGAAGGACCTGTGTTACCTGCGTAAACACCTTCTTTTAATGAGATGTTTAAGTCTTTTGCTACACCTCTTGCAACGTCTTGCAGAGACAACGTGTAAGCTTCACTCATATCTGGAAAACGAACGCCAAACGAATCATCATTAGCACCGATCAGCGGATTGTTACCAAAGTTATTGATATGATCTGTGATCAGCATAAGGTCTCCAGCTTCGAAATCTTTGTTAACGCCGCCTGCAGCGTTCGTTACAACGATTGTTTCTACACCGATCAGTTTCATCACACGAACAGGAAACGTTACTTTTTCCATAGAGTATCCTTCGTAATAATGAAAACGGCCTTGCATCGCTACTACTTGTTTTCCAGCCAGTTCACCAATAACAAGCTGACCAGCGTGACCTTCAACAGTGGAAACAGGAAATTCAGGAATATCTGAGTATGGAATAATAACCGGGTTTTGAATTTCTTCAGCTAGGATTCCTAGCCCAGAGCCTAAGATCAAACCTATTTTTGGAGCAGAAGTAAGCTTTGATTGGATAAAATCAGCAGATGTTTGTAATTGTGTTGACATGTTCATTTCCCCCTTAACTTAACCTTAAAGTTGATTTAAAAAGCTTTGACCGATACTTGGTTTTTTCACATCATAGATCTCAGCGATCGTTGCACCAATATCTGCGAACGTGTTACCTACGTTAAGTTCTTTACCTTCTTTAATGCCTTTGTAATACACCATCAATGGCACGTATTCACGTGTATGATCTGTACCATGATGAACAGGATCGTTTCCATGGTCAGCTGTGATGATAAGCAGATCGTCTTCTCTTAGCTTTTCTAGAACCTCTGGTAATCGAGCATCAAATTCTTCTAATGCCTGACCATATCCTTTAGGATCTCTTCTATGTCCGAACAATGCATCAAAATCAACCAAGTTCAAAAAGTTGAGACCTGTAAAGTCTTCATCCATCGACTTTACCAGCTTGTCCATTCCATCCATGTTCGATTTTGTACGAATGGCTTTTGTCACACCTTCACCATCAAAGATATCAGAGATCTTACCTAGTGCGATGCTGTCGTAACCTGAGTCTTCTAACTCGTTCATTACTGTTCTTCCGAAAGGTTTTAAAGCGTAGTCGTGACGGTTAGACGTTCTTTCAAATGCTCCTGGCTCACCTTTAAACGGACGGGCTATGATTCTTCCCAGCATATACTTGCCATCACGTGTCATTTCTCTTGCCGTTTCACAGATCTCATATAATTCTTCTAGAGGAACGACATCTTCATGAGCTGCAATCTGAAGTACTGAGTCAGCAGACGTGTAAACGATCAGCTTACCAGTCTTCACATGTTCTTCTCCAAGCTCAGTAATAATCTCTGTACCTGAAGCTGCTTTGTTACCAAGAATTCCTCTACCCCATTTTTCGGTAAGCATATCGATCAACTCATCAGGAAAGCCATCCGGAAACGTTTGAAAAGGTTCTTTTATGTGAAGACCCATGATCTCCCAATGTCCCGTCATCGTATCTTTACCATTTGAAAGTTCAGGAAGTTTCGCATAATGTCCGATTGGATTGGTTGCTTTCTGAATTCCTTCCATTGTCGAGTCAATGTTTCCAAGGCCTAGCTTTTCCATGTTCGGAACGTTGAGGCCGTTCATCTCACGTGCAATGTGCCCTAGCGTGTGAGCTCCTTTATCTCCGAATTTTTCTGCATCTGGCGCTTCACCAATTCCTACAGAATCCATTACGACTAAAAATGTTCTCTTAAAACGTGATTGTTTCATTTTGTCCTCCTGAAATTCGTACATTCACTTTATTTACTATTTCCTTATAGCAGAAACAACAAACAAATGCTTGATGATGTCAGAAGTCTGACATCTTATCGAAAAAAGAAAGCTCACGCCCTCGGATGGAAGGCGGAGTATACATCTTTTAATCTTGTTTTCGTTACATGTGTATAAATTTGTGTTGTGGAAATATCAGCATGTCCTAACATCTCTTGCACAGCACGCAGATCCGCTCCGTTTTCTAATAGATGTGTGGCGAACGAATGACGAAGTGTATGCGGTGTAAGTTCCTTCTCGATATGAGCTTTTCTTGCTAGTTGCTTTAATATCTTCCAAAATCCCTGGCGAGACAAACGATTTCCGTGATGATTCAAAAAGAGTGCATCCGTCTTCTTGCCTTTTAACATGATTGAACGTCCATTATGCAGATATCGTTCGATTGCTGTTTGGGCCATCTTTCCTAAAGGGATGATTCTTTCTTTGTTCCCTTTACCTATACAGCGGATGAATCCCATATCTAAATGGACATCTCCTATATTAAGCTGCACAAGTTCTGAGACTCGAATGCCTGTTGCATACAATAGCTCGAGCATGCCCTTATCTCTTTGTGAGAATGGATCGTTTGATGCAGGTGTGTCTAACAGTGCTTCAACCTCATCTGTAGATAGAACTTTCGGAAGCTTCCGCTCTGTTTTAGGTGTTTCAATATGTACAGAAGGATCTTGACTAGAGACCTTCTCTCTTAGAAGAAACTGGTGAAAAGACCGAATAGACGCAATGTTGCGTGCTAGCGTCGTGGAAGCCTTACCATTCTCTTTTAAAAATAAAAGATACCCGATTATATGATTACGGTCAATCTCATGAATAGTTTCAAGAGATTCGACTTTTTGGAGATATCGTACATATTGAGTTAAATCTCTCTTATAGGAGTCGATTGTGTTCTTTGAGAGGGCTCGTTCTACAATAATGTATTGAAGAAAATCCTGAACATGTTCGTTCACTCTACCCCTCCTTACTCACCCGTTTGATAAAAATA
Organism: Fictibacillus norfolkensis; assembly: GCF_014836645.1. GTDB lineage: Bacteria > Bacillota > Bacilli > Bacillales > Fictibacillaceae > Fictibacillus > Fictibacillus norfolkensis. Next base: position 216,806 of record NZ_JACSQM010000004.1, on the reverse strand, counting down.
AAAAAGTCTTTTTACAGGGTTTGAGTCCTTATCAGAACTCAAGTTAAAGACTTTAACAGCTTTACCTTTTGGTTCGTCATATCTATGATAGTTTTCATATTCTGAATTAATCCAAAGCAAACCGAAATAAAACACGAGCGTGCAAATTGAAAAAGCAAAGAACACCTTTGTTGTATTCCAAACGATTTTCATCCAGGAAATCATCATGTCCACCCCTGTCCTCATATAGTACAGGTTATGCCCACATGTTCCCCGATTATACATAAAACTTAAATCTACAACTCATACGTTACCCGATTCTTGAGACTTTGTAAATATTCTTTGCCTAATATCTTCTAAATGAGTATGAAATCCTTTTCGAAAATCCACCAACTCGATATTGTTGAGCAAAAAACAAAAAGGAAGCGCTACTCTTCGCTTCCTTCACCTTCATTATTATCCTTAGGATGACATCTGTGACAGATCCCATGAAATGTCAGTCTGTGATCTTTAATTTTAAAATTCCAGCCTTCTTCAACTACTTTTTCCACATCGCCAAGAAGGTCTTCTTGTATTTCATCCACCGCTCCACATTCAATGCAAACGAGATGATGATGAAAATGGTCCGCACCCTCTGTTCTAAGATCGTAACGGGAAACCCCATCACCAAAGTTAATCTTATCTACTACTTTAAGCTCGGTTAAGAGTTCCAGAGTACGGTAAACGGTCGCCAATCCAATCTCTGGCGCCTTTTCTTTTACGAGCAGATAAACATCTTCCGCACTTAAGTGATCTTCTTCGTTTTCGAGGAGGACTCTAACGGTCGCCTCACGCTGTGGAGTCAGCTTATAGCTTTGTGAATGCAGCTGTTTTTTGATACGGTCGATTCTGCTTTCCATACCCTTTTCCTCCTTATGTACGCACAAGATAATTATAAGCATGGAGAAAAAAGTTGTCAATTTAAACTCATTTTAATTAACGATTTAAACTTATTATAAATAAATAATTATTCTTCCTGGTTATATTGACCATTTGATTACTTGTTCCATCAGAGCTGGCGTAAAGAAGGCTTCCATCGTTGAAGCAAGCAATACCATAACACCTACACCCGCAACTAATAATGTATACCTTAATAGCTGTGGAAAAAAGGGCATGTGGTGCCTTTTAAAAGCCAGCTGACGAATCATCTTAAATGAAAAAGCTACTGCTGCTACTGTTACAATAATGAAAGCTGGAATTAATAGAACGTTCTGCGGCAGAACCGACACAAAAGATAATAAAAAACCGTACCATCCCATTTGATTCACTAAGAATCCTACTGTAAAACCAATTACTACTCCTTTTAAGAACAGCATAACTAAGATAACAGGCAGGCCGATCACGGATAGTCCTAGAATCCACATCAGACCCATGTATTTCAGATAATGGCCAAAACTTTGAAAGAACATATCCGTTTTGCTCGTAAAGCCACCTTCTGCAGCTTGAACAAAAAAACGTGATAAATACGTGTATAAATCTTGTTTTTGATTCAAACTCAACGAATTTACGATAATTGCTCCAAAAATCACACCCATTAAAAAGAGAACACCAACAAACGCATACAACGTCTTATTCTCTTCTAGATGCCGCTGCATGTAATAACGCGCACTCTCCATATGTAAGCCTCCTCCACCGAATCTCTTAATCCTATTCTATGAATCAGGGGAGAAGGTATGTCTTATTTTTTACTTTTACTAGGATGGTTTATTATTACTCTTCCGTAAGTTCCGCCTCCACCTTTTTGGACAGAGAGGTCTCCGTTTCTAGCAGATAGGATCTGTTCTGCTATAGCTGGTTTTACAATTTCTTTAAGTTGATTTTCTGTAGAAGAATGTATGATATCCATATCTGTCCCAATCGCTTCACGGAGTTTCATTAAAGATTTCGGACCTAATCCTGGTATGAACTCGAGCGGTATCTGATGAATATACGGAGGTCTGTTTACTTTACTTGTCCTTGTACCTTGAAGTTCGTTGATCCGATCGTTGACTCCCTTTACGAACTTCTTACTTCCACATTTATCGCACTTCTTACTGTCCAGAAGATAAACTTCCAAACATGTTTCACAGACCGAATTATAGTATTTACCGAGATAAGGATTGAGACCATAATTTGCAATAATCTCTCTACCTTTCTTTCCTTGAAGAGCCATTTTAAATTCTTTAAAAGTTGGTTCCTTTAAGGAAAGCATCTGATATTCACGTGCGATCTTCTCTAATGAATGTGCATCTGAATTCGTTAGGAAGGTGAATGATGAAAGCTCTTCTAGTCGGGATGCCATCTCGGTATTCGAACTTAAACCTAACTCAACACCATCTATTAAAGTCGGATCTAGCACTTCGGATAGAGAAGTGGCTACACCTTTTCCGTATAAACTTTTGAACGGAGTAAAAATATGAGCAGGAATAAATAACCCACCTGAATTCTTCACAAACTTCTGAAGTTCAAGAGCACTGCCGTACATCCGTTGAGAGCTTAGATGAATGTTCTTCATTCGAGACGATAGCCAAAGACTTAAGTTCTCCATTGCAGCAATACTAGGCATGTATACAAGAACGTGGATCGGGCCTTTACAATGTTCATCGTTCATTTCGATCTCGGCTCCAGGTATGAGTGTTAATCCATTAATCGATAAGCCGCCTTCTTCTAGCTCTCTCAAGAAACCTTCTTGTTTAAGCTCTTTTAATTCTCGAAGTACTTCAGGTGAATGACAATCGATGATTCCAATGATATCCATACCTTTTACATGTTTGGCTACACGTAGGATATTACGAAGCGTCAAGGACCTTGAACCTGTAATCTTAATCGCTTTTCCTGTTCGAGATGCTCCGATGTGAATGTGCATATCCGCAAAGAACGGTGCAAGTTTATTTTTGGAGTGCACGTTTTAACTCCATATACATGACACTGTAAGCTGTTTTTGCATCATGAATTTTTTCTTGTTTCATCCATTCTTTCGCTTCATCTACGCTTATTTCAAGTACGTTTAAGAATTCATCTTCATCTGTCATCTGATCACCTTGCTTTGTAAGAGTATTCGTATAGTACAGATGGATCAATTCGTCTGCAAATCCTGGAGAGGTATAGAAAGAGCCTATGGATTCCATAGATTCACAGCTATAACCCGTTTCTTCTAACAATTCACGCTTGGCACATTCTAATGGATCTTCTCCTTTTTCAAGCTTACCTGCTGGAATTTCAATAATTGTCTTTTCGAGTGGTTTACGGAACTGCTCTACCATTAACATCTTACCTTCATCTGTTACTGCTAGTACGGCAACTGCTCCAGGGTGTTTAACAACCTCTCGTTTTCCTATCTTCTTATTCGGCAGTTCAACTTCTTCTATATATAGATCAATAACTTTACCGCTGTATACCTGTTCTTTGCTTACCGTTTTTTCGTATAAGTTTTCCATTTTCCACACTCCAATGGTCTATTTATCTTCTTCTCTACATAAAGTCTATCATACTTTGGAATACTGCATTTAATAGGACATTGAGGAGGCATAGCAGATGAAGATCTATCTTCAACCTAAAGGGATCACGCTTGTGGGCAAGGCATGGCAGATCAAATATATGCTACAAAATTATATGAAGCAGCATGAACTAGTCCAAGACTGGATCGACGCCACTTCTCCTAAAAAATAAACGCACTTTAAAGGAACTGACCGATGCGAAACAATCTTCGCATCGTTTTTTTTGTGCGGACTTTTTTCTTTTCCCATGTCATTATGATAGGTTTAGAACAGAAACAAATTGAATGAAGTTGAGGTGAAAAGAATGAAAAAAAGAAGATTAGGTTCTTCTGATCTGTATGTGAGTGAACTGAGCTTAGGATGTATGTCACTTGCTCCTGAGCTTGGAAACGAGAACGAGAAAATCGTGAAGACAGCGCTCGATCATGGCATTAATTATTTTGACACAGCGGATCTATATGGCTTTGGATGGAATGAAGAGTTTATCGGGAAAACACTAAAAGATGTTAGACAAGACATCATTCTTGCAACAAAAGGCGGGAACGATTGGAGTCAACCTGGAGACGGCTGGAAGTGGAATCCTTCTAAAACATATATTAAATCTGCGTTAAAAGACAGTCTGAAACGTCTGCAAACCGATTATATCGACCTTTACCAGCTTCACGGAGGGACGATTGATGATCCTCTAGATGAAACGATCGAGGCTTTTGATGAACTCGTTTCTGAAGGATATATCCGTTATTATGGTATTTCATCTATACGGCCCAACACAATTAAATATTTTGCAGAGCACTCGAATATTCAAAGCATCATGATGCAATACAGTTTATTGGATAGACGTCCTGAAGAACTGTTTCCTTTTCTCGCGTCAAAGGATATAAGCGTTATCGCAAGAGGTCCTGTTGCAAAAGGATGGTTGAGTGAAAAAGCATTTCAAAAGAGTGCTGATGGCAAGTTTCTTCATTACACCGGCACTGACATACAAAAAAGGATCAAGAAGTCTAAAGATGTCTTAGGTGATAAAAACATCACACATGCAGCTCTGCAATATGTGTTGCAACAAAAGCCGGTGGCAACTGCGGCTGCTGGTGCAAGCTCTGTTGAACAACTTTTAGAAAATATTAAAACCTTTGAATCTACACCTTTAAGTGAAGCGGAGTCAGAGTCCTTACGTTCTCTTTTTCCTGCTGAAATCTACGAAACGCACCGAGCATGATTCAATCTAAAGAGTCCCGTGAAGCGATATCGCTTCACGGGACTTTTTTTATACTAGTTTTAGTAACATCGCGATTCCTTGCCCACCGCCAATACAAAGGCTCGCTATTCCATACTTTTCTTGACGCTGTTTCATTTCATAACTCAATGTAAGCAACAGCCTTGCACCACTCGCACCTACAGGGTGACCGAGTGCAATCGCTCCTCCGTTTACATTTGTTTTTTCGCGATCTAATTGTAGTTCTTTTTCTACAGCTAAGTATTGAGAACTAAACGCTTCATTTATTTCAAACAAACCAATGTCATCGATGGAAAGACCTGTTTTTTGCAGCAGTTTCTGAATCGCAGGTACAGGGCCAATTCCCATCACCGATGGATCGACGCCCGTTACTGCCCAAGAAACAATCTCTACGATCGGTTTTAAACCTTTCTCTTTGACCGATTTTTCGTGAGCAAGAATAAGTGACACGGCGCCATCGTTAATAGAAGAAGAATTTCCTGCTGTAACTGTTCCGTCTTTTTGAAAAGATGGCCTCAATTCTCCAAGCAAAGAAACAGATGTTTCAGGTTTGATCCCTTCATCCTCTGTAAAAAGAGCTCCGTTTTTTAAAGGTACTGAAACGATCTCTTTTGTAAATCTTCCACTCTCTCTTGCTTCAGCCGCTTTTCTATGACTGAGACTTGCATACTCATCTTGCTCTCCTCTTGAAATGGTATATTGATCAGCTAAATTTTCAGCTGTTATACCCATGCCACACCCGATGTATTCATCACTTAACGTCTGAAGAAGCATATCATCAAACGTGATCGGGCCAAATTTTTGATTATGAAACCGGTGGTGAAAAGAAACGTGTGGCGACTGTGACATATTTTCAATGCCTCCAGAAAGCGCAATTCCTTCTTCCTGATCACGTAGGTTCTGCATGGCTGAAACGACTGCTTGCATGCCGGATCCACATAAGCGGTTAACGAGCATGGCAGGAACGTCTGATGGCACTCCTGCTTTTAAAGCAGTGTGTCTCGCTACATATGCGGCATTCTTGCTCGAATGAATAACATTACCATAAACTACATCCGTTATATCTGCTGGAGAAATGTTAGCACGTTTTATCGCCTCTACTGCAGATATCTCACCTAGGTCTGTCGGATTCACACCGGTCAAGGATTTCCCATATGATCCGAACGGCGTTCTAGCCCCATCTATGATATAGATAGCCATGTGATTGCACCTCTTTATTTAAAAGATTTAGAACCTTGTATGGATCACGAATCTTTTTCATGTACTAAATAAATTTCACAAGGACTTACCTTAATAAGCGTTTAACTTAACATCCTCTGCAAAAGATAGTTTTGCCTCGGTGGAATTCACTACATCCTCAACGGAATATCCTCCCGCTACTTCTCTTAACACGAGACCCTTATCAGAAACGTCCATGACAGCACGGTCGGTGATGATTCGTTCTACGACACCTTTTCCTGTTAGGGGAAGCTGACATTGTTTTAAGATCTTACTGTCACCTGCTTTGTTCACATGTTCCATGATGACGATGATTTTCTTTGCTCCATGCACAAGATCCATCGCACCGCCCATTCCTTTTATCATCTTTCCTGGAATCATCCAGTTGGCTAGATCTCCGTTCTCTGAAACTTCCATTCCGCCTAGTATCGCGATATCGATGTGACCTCCGCGGATCATGGCAAACGACTCAGAACTGTCAAAATAAGAAGCGCCTTTAATTGCCGTTACTGTTTCTTTCCCTGCATTGATCAGATCGGGGTCAACTTCACTTTCAAGGGGATAAGGCCCAATCCCCAAAAGTCCGTTCTCTGATTGTAGAACGACCTCTTTATTATCGGAAATAAAGTTGGCAACCATCGTCGGCATTCCAATCCCTAAATTTACGTAGAATCCTGATTCGATTTCTTTTTCGGCTCTTTTAGCAATTCTTTCTCTAATATTCATAATGGTCTCCCTCCTCTTACCCTTGTTTTACAGTGAGTCGTTCAATGCGTTTTTCTTGTGCTCCGACAATCAACTTTTGAACATAAACTCCTGGTGTATGTATGTAATCTGGGTGCAGATCACCGATCTCAACAATCTCTTCCACTTCAGCAATCGTCACTTTTCCTGCCGCTGCAATCATCGGATTAAAGTTACGAGCTGTTTTGTTATAGATCAGGTTCCCTGCTTTATCTCCTTTTGCTGCGCGAATCAAGCTGAAGTCAGCTACAATTCCTTCTTCCAGCAGATATTCTTTATTGTTAAACGTACGTGTTTCTTTTCCTTCAGCAATCGGTGTTCCTACTCCAGCAGGTGTGTAGAACGCTGGAATTCCTGCACCGCCTGCCCTAATTCTTTCAGCAAGTGTACCTTGTGGAATCAAGTCTACTTCAATCTCACCTGATAATACTTGCCTTTCAAACTCTTTGTTCTCACCTACGTAAGAACCTACCATCTTTTTGATCTGTTTGTTTTTTAATAGAAGACCAAGACCCCAATCGTCCACTCCACAATTGTTCGAAATGACGGTAAGATCTTTCGTTCCTTTTTCTACTAGTGCTAAGATTAAGTTTTCAGGAATTCCAACAAGCCCGAACCCCCCTACTAAAAGAGTAGACCCATCTTTTATATCTGCTACAGCTTCAAGTGCTGAGTTCAATATTGGTTTCATTTTTCTCTCTCCTTTTCATGCGATCATTGTCTATAATCAATCATTTATTTTTCTTCGTTCTCAAAAACCGATGCTACCCCTTGGCCACCACCAATACAGAGCGTTGCAAGACCTCGTTTTGCATTTCTGCGTTTCATCTCATGAAGCAATGTCACGACAATCCTTGCACCACTTGCTCCGATTGGATGCCCGAGTGCGATCGCTCCACCGTTCACATTCAATTTTTCTTTATCAAATTCAAGATCCTTGCCAACCGCTAACGACTGACTCGCAAATGCCTCATTTGCTTCAACAAGGTCAAAGTCATTCATACTTAACTCAGTCTTCTTTAACACTTTCTTAACGGCTTCCACTGGTCCGATACCCATCACTTCTGGTGCAACACCCGCGCTCGCGTTGGCTTTTACGACGGCAATCGGTTTCAGTCCTAGTTCTTCGGCTTTCTTTCTGCTCATCACAACAAGTGCTGCTGCACCATCATTGATGCCTGACGCATTACCCGCCGTAACCATGCCATCTTTCTTGAATGCCGGGCGAAGTTTTCCTAACTTTTCAGCCGTCGAACTGGGCTTCGGATATTCATCTGTATCAACTATTATCGGATCACCTTTACGTTGAGGAATTTCAACAGGTGTGATCTCGTCATTAAATTTCCCTTGTTCTTGAGCTTGTGCACATTTTCTTTGGCTTTCCGCTGCGAACTCATCTAGCTCTTCACGAGACAATGAGTGGGTCTCACATAGATTTTCAGCTGTAATTCCCATATGATAATCACCAAATGCACACCATAATCCGTCTTGAATCATGGAATCTACCATAGGAGCGTTACCCATTCGAAGTCCATCTCTTGCTCCGTTCAAAAGATAAGGAGCTTGGCTCATGTTTTCCATTCCACCGCAAACGATAATATCTGCTTCGTCTAGCCAGATCGCTTGGCACGCTAGATGGATCGCCTTGAGACCTGAACCGCATACTTTATTAATCGTCATACTCGATACCTCGTTCGGCAAACCAGCTTTAATAGCCGCTTGTCGGGCCGGGTTCTGTCCGAGTCCAGCCTGCAGAACATTTCCCATGATGACTTCATCTACTGAATCATGTGGGATACCCGCTTTTTTTAATGCATCTTTAATCGCGATTGCTCCTAATTCTGTTGCCGCAACCGTTTTAAAGCTTCCCATAAAGCTTCCAATCGGCGTTCTGACAGCGCTTACAACTACGGCATCTCTCTCCCTTGAAACCATGACTAGTCTCCTCCTTGTAGATCTCTTTTTAAATTTCTGAAAATTCCTTTTTATCATACCATAACAAGTTAAATGTGTTGCAACAGACGATTTTTTTTAGTTAAAATAACATTAGGAAAACGTTTTCAAGAAAGGGGTTTACATTAGTGGACTTACCTGAACGAGTTACGCTTATAGAAGTCGGGCCGCGAGATGGCCTTCAGAACGAGAAAAATTTAATACCTGCAAAGAATAAGATAGAATTCATTTCACTTCTAAAAAATGCGGGTTTTCAAGAAATGGAGCTCACTTCGTTCGTTTCACCGAAATGGGTTCCTCAAATGCAAGATGCATCTGTAATTATCGATAGCTGCCTAGACGATCAACGAAACTTTGTGCTCGCTCCAAACCAAAAAGGAATCGACTTAGCTGTTGAATCTGGAGTGAAGCATATTGCGGTGTTTGTCGGTGTCAGTGACACATTCAACAAGAAGAATATTAACAAATCAACAGAAGAGAGCATGAATGAATTAAGACCTCTGATTCAAGATTTAAAGCGCAGAGGATTTTTTGTAAGGGCTTGTATCTCTACCAGTTTTTATTGCCCGTTCGAAGGAAAGGTCGATGAACAGGATGTTTTAAAAATTTGCCTGGACTTTGAGGAGATGGGAGTTGATGAACTGAGTGTGGCAGACACGATCGGTATGGCTAATCCATCAGAGTGCTTTGAACTGTTTACACTGTTAAAGCATCATCTGCGTGGAACAACACTCTTAACCGCTCATTTTCACGATACGAGAGGAATGGCTCTCGCAAACATTTTTGCGAGTCTTCAAGCTGGCATCGACCGGTTCGATACTTCTGCAGGCGGCCTTGGCGGATGTCCATTTGCACCCGGAGCCTCAGGCAACGTGGCATCTGAAGACGTTGTTTACATGCTTTCTCAAATGGGAATATCAACAGGTATACATCTTGATAAACTGCTTGAAGCAGCCGCCTACATATCCCCTCTTCTTTCAAAACCTGTTTCAAGCAAGCAGTTTCAACTGTTAAAAAACGTTCCTCAGCATTAACAAACAAAACACGGGCTTCTTACATGCCCGTGTTTTGTTCCGTTCTATCGTAATATTTCATTGATGGATTCAGCGTTTCTCCAGGGCTTTTTAATGAAAAGTGGTTGCCTGCTGGAGCATCAATCGTCATCTTTTCAGCAAAGAAAACTGCTGTATTGTACTCCATGAAAAGATCTGGACCATTCGTCTCAATTTTTGTATCGTTGTCTTCTGTTTGATCAACTAGGACTAGGGCAGCTACACCACTCACAACGCAGCCACAGCCTTCTGTATCATGTTTGAGTTTTAAATAACCTGCATTACCTTGCATCTTTTTTTCCAAACGTTCTAATGCTGTGTCAGTAAATACGATTTCCATTTATTTTTCTAACTCACCCTTCTTTTTTAATTCTTTTATTGCCCAATTACACCAGGACAACCAGCTCTCCATGTATCGTATGGCAAATTCAATCGTTAGATATTCACCCAACTCATTCTCTTTGTACGTACCGTTCGGAAAATGATCGTCTAACCATTGCTTTGTCATCTCTAAACCCATTTTATGATGGTTCTTACTCGTCTCTAAAAAGTTTATCGCTTTGTCGGTAGGGATAAAATGAAACATAGACACCCTTAACAACAGATCGTCTTTTAGCTTTGGTGCATTTACTGGTTTATTCAGCATCCATTCTAGCAGCTGTTCAAAACCGTTATCCGTAATCGCATATATCTTCTTATCTGGATAATCACTTTGCTGTACGGTCTTAGATTGTGTGAGTCCTTCTTCTTCCATCTTTAAAAGTTCTCTATAGATCTGCGTGTGATGGGCTGTCCAAAAATGAATAACTGTTTCTTTAAATTGCTGTGTTAACTCGTAACCTGTTGCTTCATTTTTCGCCAATAAACCTAACAGCGCATACCTTAACGCCATGTGATACCCTTCTTTCTTTTTGTACTGTTTTGCATTGTAACACATTTTTCACAATTTTTTTATCCTTAATACTTGATATAAATCTTATACAGCTATTATATTATAGATAAACATATGTGAAAATACACATATGCAAAATAAAAACATACGTAGGAGAGGAAACAATGAACTGGTTAACACGATTTAGTTTAAAAAATCCAGTAGCAATATTCATCTTTTCATTTTTACTCATTGTTGGTGGAGTCTTCTCGTTCACGAATTTAAAAGTGGACCTACTCCCAAATGTTGAGTTTCCACAACTGACTGTTCAAACCGTTTATCCAGGAGCATCTCCTGAAGATGTGAACGAGCAAGTAACAGACAAACTTGAAACTCAATTGAAGCAAGTAGAGGATGTAAAAACCGTTAAGAGTTCTTCAAACGAAAGTATATCTATTATCAGTATGGATTTCCCTTTCACCGCAAATATGGATGAAGTAGAAGATCAAGTCAAATCCATTATTTCAGAAACGGATCTTCCTGAAGATGTAGAACCAGAGGTAAGTCGTTTCTCATTTGGAACCATTCCTATCTACAATATTTCTCTATTCCCTGAAAAAGAAGGAGAAAACATTCAACCATTCGTTAATGACGAATTGGTTCCAGAACTTAAAAAGATTCAAGGTGTGAACAACGTATCTGTAGGCGGTGTTAAAGAAACATTCGTCTCGATCACACTTGATAAAGAAAAAGCAAAAGAAGCCGGCATCACTTTAAACGCCGTTAAAGAAGCGATCAACAGCCGTGACCTTTCATTCCCTGCTGGTACCGTAACCGATGACTCGATCACAGTCCCAGTTCGGGTTGAAGAAGTGGTGGATACGGTTGCGGAGCTTAAGGAAATCACAATTTCCTCAAGTCAAGGCGCACCTGCTCAGTCTCCAGGTGGAGCTGGCGGAGGAGCACCTGGTGAAGCTGCTCAACCGGGAACTGGAGGCGGTGCTCCAGGCGGACAAAGCGCACCTGGTGGAGCACAAGCACCTCAAGCACCAGCAAGCTTAAAGCTTGGTGATCTTGCTGAAGTTAAAGAAACAGATGATGTTAGTGAGATTACAAGATATAACCAAAAAGCTTCACTCTCTATGGCCGTAACAAAGAAACAAGATGCAAATACGGTCGAGGTCGCTGACAAAGTGCTAGAAGTCCTGAACAAAAATAAATACGATGATAAGTTAGATTATGCTGTTGGTTTCGGCCAGGCAGAAGGTATTAAAGACTCTGTAAACACACTTGTTAAAGAAGGATTATTTGGAGCATTATTCGCTTCATTAGCAGTACTTATCTTCCTTCGAAACTTTAGAGCAACAATCATTGCGATCATCTCGATCCCGCTTTCACTGCTCGTGTCAGCTATCTTCCTAGACCGTCTTGATATCACATTAAATATTATGACACTCGGCGGAATGGCAGTTGCCGTCGGACGTGTTGTAGATGATAGTATCGTGGTTATCGAGAATATCTTTAGAAGAATCCGTAAAACGGATGGTGATTACGACCGTGATGAGCTGATCATTGACTCTACACGCGAGATTTTAAAAGCGATCGTATCTTCTACGATTACTACCGTTGTAGTATTCTTGCCGCTTGGTCTAGTCGGTGGTATCACTGGTGAGTTCTTCTTACCGTTTGCTTTAACCGTTGTATTCGCATTATTAGCATCATTAATTGTTGCTGTTACAATCGTACCTATATTAGCAAAATATGCGTTTAAAACCGTTAAACCAGAAAAGAACGATGGTCCATTGCAGCGTGGTTATGAAAAATTGATCAAAGCCTCATTGAACCATAAAGTTCTAGTTCTTCTCACTTCATTCATTCTTTTAGGCGGATCTTTCTTCCTTGCAACAAAACTTGGAATGGTGTTCCTGCCGAATGAAGAGCAAAAAACATTAACGATTAACGTTGAATTACCTGCAAGTACAAACGTAACAAAGACGAATGAAGTGTCTTTAGAAGTTGAAGAGTACCTCTCTAAGCGTGGTACGATTGAAGATGTTACAGCTGGTATCGGTTCTCGTGATTTCCAAACCGGTCTTAAGCGTCAAAATGTTGCCAACTATTTTGTTAACCTCAAAAAAGAAGCAAACATTGATACAGAATTAAAAGAGCTAGAAAAAGATATTAAAGAGATCACAGACGAAAAAGCAGAAGGAACTGTAATCAGCTTGCAGGAAGTTTCAAGCGGCGGGCCTCCAGCTAACAACGAAGTCAATATTGATCTATATTCAAACAACTTAGAAGATCTGCAAAAAGCAGCAAGTGAAGTTGAAGAGTACATGAAGACGATTGATTCGATCAAGTATGTATCCAACAACTTTAAAGATACGCAAAAACAATGGGCTGTTGACATTGATACCGAAAAAGCAGCTGAAAAAGGCGTATCAGGCTTCGCTATTCTAGGAGCTGTTTCAGATGTAACGAAACCTGTTGAAGTAGGAGAACTTACATTAGACGGCGATCAAAAGAATGTGAAAGTTGAATATGATGAATCTGTAAAATCTCTTGATGAGATCAAGGATCTAACTGTGTTTGGTTCATCTGGCCCTGTTAAGATTTCAGATGTTGCTGAGGTAACAGAGAAAGACACAGTAACTGGAATCCAAAAGCTTGATGGTAAGATCTATGCGCAAGTCTCTGCGCAAGTAAAAGGAGACAACGTTCAAAAAGTAACACAAGACGTTATTAAAGGCGTTGAAGATAATGTAGACCTTCCTTCTTCTGTATCAACAGAAGGTGGCGGAGGAAGCGAAGAAACGATGGATACGTTTAAAGACCTTGGTCTTGCGATGCTGGTTGCGATCGGCCTCGTTTACTTAACGATGTTGATCACTTTTGGTCGAGCACGTATTCCGTTTATCATCCTCTCTTCCCTCATATTCGTTCCTGTTGGAGCAATCGGAGGATTATTCTTGATCAACGAACCATTGTCTGTAAGTGCGATGATCGGAATACTCATGCTGATCGGTATCGTTACGACGAATGCGATCGTATTGGTAGACCGCATCGGACAAAACCGTGAAATCAAAGGTATGCCAGTTCGCGAAGCGTTACTAGAAGCTGGTAAAACTCGTTTACGTCCGATATTAATGACAGCATTTGCGACAATTGCAGCATTAATTCCACTTGCATTGACAACGTCGTCAGGAACACTGATCTCTAAAGGATTAGCGATCGTTGTAATAGGTGGTCTAACGACTTCTACACTATTAACATTGATCATCGTACCTGTTCTATATGAATTATTCTTCAGAAGACAGGCAAAACGTGAGAAAGCAAAATTAAATTCATAAAAAAAAGAGTACAGCCCGGCTTTCAAATGCCAGCTGTACTCTTTTTTTCTTATATTGGTCTGTTTCCCTTTCTACCTCCGTGCCTCTACAGCCTCCTCCATTTCAGCTGAATATGTCGTTTTAATATGTACCCTTTATTCGAAAGCACTACATATTTTCCATCATTTTGCACATCGGGACTAAAGACCTTGTTTCGGCCCCTCTACTTATGGGAAATATATCAGCAATCATCTCATACAGGAGGCTTCAGATTATGAAACAAATCTGCTCTCAAAAAGTGCTCGTGACCGCTAAATATACAGTGAGTAAAGCCATTGAGATTATGCATTCTGCTAAGAGACTTAACAGCCAGCTATTTTTAAGTAAAGATGGTATTACCATTCAAGCCACAGGATTATCACAGCTCGTAGCATTCTTTTTAACGTTAAAAGAAGGAGATTCTTTTCTTTATATCGTTGAAGGTGCTGATGCTGAGTCAGCTATGAGTCTGATCTTACCTCCAGAGCAACCTTCTTAATTTCTACAACCCTACCTTTGCCTTCATCTTCTTCTTAAATATCATGGGTAGACCGACAAGGACAAATAAAAGAGTTGTGCCGATCCATACGACTTTTTTGCTTCCAGAAGTCATGGATGTACCTAAATACGTATAAGCGATTGTTCCCGGAATGATCCCTATTGCAGTAGCAATCGCATAGTCTTTAAACTTTACCTTTGTTAAGGAGGTTAAGTAACTGACGAGATCAAAGTTCAATACCGGCAGCAGTCTCAATAATAAAACGAAACGAATTCCTTCTCTTTCAATCTTGTTTCGTACTTTTTCGTAGTTTTCGTTTTTCCATTGTTTATTTTTCTTAAAACGGCCAAGGCGGTTGACCGCAAAATACGTTAGGAGTCCTCCTCCTAGTGATCCGAGATATGTATACAGACAACCCCAATAAAAACCAAACGACAAACCGCTTGTAATGGCAAATATGGAAGATGGAAATAACACAAACGGCCTCACTGTATATAGGACAACAAAGATAAAAGGTGCGATCCATCCCCACTGTACAATCCAATTTCTAAATTCTTCAGGACTAAATCCCTTATAATTTTTTTGCAGCCAGAGAAACAAAATGATTAAGCCTGCGACCAATAACGTAAAATATAGCCACTTTTTTGTAAGTTTCATGTTTCCTCCATGTGAAAGTTTCATTTAGTTAGCATTTTTCCTTCTTATGCACATATCCATACATAGTGTGATTGGCAAAGGAGGTTATTGAGTATGATCGTAAAAGCAACTCACCCTATTTATGCAGAACGTGCTGCTAAACTTGTTGAAATAACAGGCAGTTTTACAGAATCCATCTATCTACAAAAAGGAGATCGAACAGCTGACGGAAAGAGCTTTCTCGGTATCATCGCGTTGTCTATCTATCCAGAGGATTTTGTTGAATTTATTTGCGATCCACCTAATACTGAGCTAAAAGAAAAGATACTTTCTTCCGGACTATTTGCAAGCTGTAAATCTTAATCTTATTGCTCTTATTATTATCTTATTACACCGAACTCCTATTTGGCTAATTCTTCCTTACTGCAAAAAGCCAACAGAGTGAGTTGAAAACTACTAAAAACAACAATAGTGTGGTGACGTGATCTGCGCACCGCACTAGGATGCATGCTTTTTCGAGACCACACGATTATGATGATTTTGTAATAAATTAAGGGCTTCGCATGAAATCCAATCCCATGCGAAGCCTTATTTTTTCCTGTTTAAGAAGAAACACTCGTGAATCACACGGTTTATTATAACTCGTTCAACGTTGCATTTAGAGAGTTAATTCTTGTTTGCAACGGGATTCTCGCTTCATTTAGCATTTTTTTGTAAATATTCAATATCATAGTACTGTACGTTGTACCTGGAATCGCCCATTTGCCGTTCAGCTGCGCCCAAGTCACAGCACTGCCTCTTTGGACATACTGAAACCTAGGATCAACGAGAGGATATTGGGAAGGTAGAGGCTGTGCAGACGTATAAGCAAACAAGTGCTGTATGTGTGCTAAAACGCCTTCTTGGGGAGTCTTAAACACGGCTGATTCGTTCTTACCTGTCGCACCGATTCCTGCATAGTTATTCTGAGAAGCCTTGACGCTGCCTTCAAAACGGAAGTACCCTGTTTCTTGAATGGCCTGAGCGAATGCTACATCCCCTCTGATCCCGTATACTTGTCCGATCTGAACATAAAGAGCAGCTACAGATGGCGCGTTCGGATTGACTTTCTTTACAAATTGATCCATCTCTTCTGCAGATAGCAACGATGATCCTTGTATCGTTAAGCCCTTTGGAGGCGCTGGTTTTGGCGGTTCCGGATTTGGCTTTGGTGGTTCCTGGACTAGGGGCGTTTTCTCTACCACATAAGCATCTGTGACACCTTCTGAACGTATCTTTTTAGCAAAATTCTCTGCGTATTCTCTATTCTGAAAAGCTCCGGCTTGAACTCTGTAATAGGTTTTGTTTCCGCTGTTTATTTCGTCAATAAAGGCTGTAACGTTTTGTTTCGCTAGTAGTGAAACACGAGCAACCGCATTCTCTTTTTGTTCAAACGCACCTGCGATCACATTGAAGATTTGTGTTTGTGTAATCTGTACCTGTTTTTTTGGAAGAGAAAGACTTTGTGCGATTCCTTTTGCAACTGCTATAGACACGTCATTTTGAAAATCTTCTCTTTTTAAAAGAGCTAAATCTTTCTCATTATCCATGAAAAGTACTTCTAATAAGAGAGCAGACTTTTTCGTTTCACGAAGCACGTGAAAATCAGCCTGTTCTTGCCCTCTGTCTCGCGCACCGTACTTGCTCATAACAGCCGCGACTGAGGCATGTAAAACACCTTGTATCCTTTTCGTTTCAGCACCTGCACGCGGATGTACGTAGCTTCCGAAGCCTTCTCCTCCACCGATGGTCTGGTGGATGGAAACAAACAGCTCTGCATTCTTGCTGTTTGCTAGATTTGTTCTTTCTTCTAATGATACGGTTGTATCACCTGTTCGAGTCATGACGACCGTCACTTCATAGTTGTTTTGAAGAGTAGCTTGTATCTTTTTGGCGATTGCCAGATTATATTTTTTTTCAAAATACTCTTTGTTTACCGCTCCTGGATCATTACCTCCATGGCCCGGGTCAATGATTATGACTTTCAAATTGTCACCTTCTTATTTCTCCAATAGAAGCGCTTTTTAAAAAGGAAAATGGCGCTTACTTCTATTAAAAAGGATTTGGCGGTATACTAAAAGAGCCATATGACTATTTTTATAAAATTGGATATTTGACTAAGGTGGGTAACAGAATGGAAGCTGCTTTATTTGGAAGTGTTTTATCTGCATTAGCAACCGGTTTTGGTGCACTGCCTGTTCTTTTCTGGTCTCAGGTAACACACCGGTTTCGCGACATACTGCTTGCTCTTACCGCAGGTATCATGGTCGCTGCTTCAACGTTCAGCTTGATTCCTCAAGCTCTTGAACTATCAAACTTAACGGTACTTACGATTGGTATCACACTCGGTACTTTAACACTCTTACTTTTAGAAAGGTTCGTCCCGCACGTTGATCTTGATCATTCTAAGATTTTTAAGGGCATCGATGCTAAAGCGTTTCTTGTCATTGCTGCTATCACGTTGCACAACCTGCCGGAAGGTCTTTCTGTTGGGGTTAGTTATGCTAGTGAGAATACAGGCCTAGGCGGTTTGATCGCATTTGCGATCGGACTTCAAAACGCACCAGAAGGTCTGTTAGTAGCCCTTTTCCTCATTCATCAAAATATGAATCGATTTAAGGCTTTCCTTATTGCAACATTAACAGGTGCTGTTGAGATCGTTACGGCTTTGCTTGGATATGTGCTCACATCTTATGTAGAGAATCTTGTACCTTATGGCCTTTCCTTTGCAGCCGGTGCCATGCTCTTTATCGTCTATAAAGAACTCATTCCTGAAAGCCATGGTGATGGTCACGCTCGATCCGCTACATTATCCTTTATTGCCGGGCTCTTGATCATGATTTACTTGACGCAAATCTTTGGATAATAAAACAGCAAAAACTATCTTCAGTGTTAGTTTTTGCTGTTTTTTTCACGCCTATATTTCTTATGTGTCTATGCGTATTCAACGTCCATAATATCAGTCACTTTTAAGATATGCATCCTTTTCTCTTCATCGAGCACCCTTAACTCTTTTTTATATTCGTCTATATAATGCACATGGCCTATAAGCACGAGCGCCCTGCCTATTTCAAAATACGTAAATTTTAGCGCTTGGTTCTCTTCCATCGCAACACAGATTGTCTCATTAAATTCTTCGTACTTTTGTTCATCTAACTCTGGCTTTCTTCCATAGTCCAGACCGTCCTGATGCTCTCTTAACATTTTCACATGCTCCGGCAGCATCATCGCCGTCCACTTAATCGTTCCTCTGTCACGAATCACCGTTCTTCCGCCCCCTTATGCTTTATGTCCGCCTAAAAGTCGGCTTCTGTATAAGGCTGTTCCTCCTTTTGTGTAAGAAACAGCCCGCAGAAGAGAGTTAGAGCCGTATTTTTGCCGAATATCATCCATAACATAGCCGATCTTTCTTTTCTTTGGATGGTCTAGAGAAAACAAAGTAAGCTGTGTTTCTGTATCTTCACAGACGTTAGAAAGAGCGATTGAAATCTTACGCACCGTCTCTCCCCGATAAAAGGTTTGAAGAAGCTCTAGACACACTTCATACAGCTCCATCGTAATATTAGATGGCTGATTGATCGATTTAGAACGATGAAAGCCGCCGCCACCCTCATCTTTGCTGTATCCTAATCCAAAACTGATCGTCCGTCCCGCTTTTCTAGCTCTTCTCGCACGTCTAGCCACTTCTTCACACATCTCCAAAATGACATGTTTGATCTCCGTTAAATCCGTATAGTCCCGAAGTAAAATCTGGCTTTTTCCGTAGCTGACCTGGCCTTGCATGATGGGCGCACCGATTTCAGACAGATCGATGCCCCATGCATGATGATAGAGTTGATTTCCCATGATCCCGAATTTCTTCTCTAAAAGTTCGAGAGGATAATGCGCGAGGTCACCGACTGTTACAATCCCCATCCTGTTTAAAGTCCGCTCTACTCTTGATCCGATTCCCCACATCTGGCTTAGCGGGGATAGTGGCCATAACTTCTTCTCCACATCTTCATACCCCCACTGCGCTACTCCTTGTTTCTTCGCGTCAAGATCGAGACAAAGCTTTGACATGAGCATGTTCGGACCGATTCCGATCGCACACGGCAATCCAAACTCTCGCCAGATGTCACGGCGAATTCTCTCAGCAAGGTCTTGTGCGCTCCCCCATAACCTTTCTGTTCCGTCAGCTTGAAGAAAGCTTTCATCCACGCTATATGTGTGGATCGACTCTGGTGGAACGTATCGATGCAGCATCATCGTAATCTCCATCGATCTTTCTAGGAAATAAGCCATCTGCGCGTTTACAACGATAATGTTTTTATTTTTTGGAATCTCAAACAGACGGTTGCCTGTTCGAATACCAAAATCAGCCTTTAGTCTTGGTGATGCTGCAAGCACAACGCTTCCCTGTCTTTCCGTATCCCCTACTACTGCCAAATGACATGTCAGCGGATTTAACCCTAAGCGAACAGCAGCACAGCTTGCATAAAAACTTTTCATGTCCATACATAGGATCGTACGCTTAGGCATTTCATCATAGTTCATTCGACATACCCCTTTCACCAATTAGCGAACATCTGTTCTTTATATGTATACCCATTTTAACCGAATGTATGTTCTTATAACAATGGTAATTTTTTCAGCAAATTTTGCAGATTGACGTTTTCGAGCCAAAAGTCTAGGATTTAAAAGGAAAGTCAGGTGAAGAAATGAACCGCTTATTGATAAGAAAAATGATCCAACAATCGTTAAAGAATTATTTATGGGAAGAAGAAGACTGTATATTAACAGATGAAGAATGGAGAAATCTAGAAGAAAAAGTGTTGCGCCAGATGCATGAGGAAGATCAAAATGAGGCAGTTTACAGCATTATTCAGGACGTTGTGTATGCCTATTTTACAAATAAATAAGCAGGTTTCGTCTTTTGGTGAGGAAACCTGCTTATTTTTCGATGCTGGTGTGAGAAGTTTGGACTGTGATCGATGAGATTTTAAGCGGTAATCCATGAGTTTCGGACTGTAATCCACGAGTTTCTGGCTTCAATCCACAAGTTCCATCACCAGCTCCAAAAGTCTTATAACTCTCATTTTTGTTTACATAATAAGATTATCGTAACTTATTTCTGTCTGAACGATTTCCCGCCTAGTGTTTCGATCAATTTTGGCATCACTTGATACATGGTACTTCCTACGTTCATCCACCATGGCAGGTTGATCTCACGAACGGGACGCTCCATCGCTTTAACAATTTTGTCTGAGACATGCGAAGGCTGAAGCATTAGCTTTTGAACGTTTTTGACGTAATTGCCAGACTGATCAGCAAGTGTAAAGAAGTTGGTTGCGATTGGTCCAGGGTTGATGGTTGTCACGTCTACCCCTTTGTGTGCGACTTCCAAACGCAACCCGTTTGAGAATCCTAACACAGCATGTTTCGTTGCTGCGTACACGCTGGATTTTGGCGTTGAAATCTTACCGGCCTGAGAAGCAATATTCACGATATGGCCGCTTCCTCTTTGAAGCATATGAGGCAGAACAGCTCTCGTACAAGCCATCAGCCCAAGAACGTTCGTTGAAAACATCCCTTCGATATTTCTCCATGGCGAATCAACGAACTCTTCAAAAATGCCGTAACCCGCGTTATTCACTAAAATATGTATGTTTTGATGTTCACTAAGGATCGTTGAAAGAACTTCCTCAACGCTGTCTGTGTTCGAAACATCTAAAATATAATAAGGCGCTGTTACATTCGTAGCTTTTAAGATCGCTTCCTGCACCACTTTTAGCTGATCTTCTCTTCTTGCAGTAAGGATGGGCGTTGCTCCTTTTTTAGCCACATCCATAGCAAGGTGAGCGCCGAGTCCCCCTGATGCTCCTGTTATCAACACCACTTTATTTTGTAATGTACTCATCTTATAACTCCTGTTCTCCGATAATGTGATATCTTGTTCTCTTCCTCTACTCGCACTCTTCCTTCTGATTGAAGCAGATCGAGGTGTCCCACAACTTCGGAAACTACTAATCCGAGTTGCTTTTCATATAATTTTGGAAATAGACGTCTACACAGTTCAAAAACGGTTAACGGCTCATCGCTCAACAGATGTTCAAGCGTCTTTGCACGCTCGGTATGATCGTGTAAGCGTTTTGTGATCAACTGTGCTGCATTCGTAAAGGGCTCGCCGTGTCCAGGGTATACTGTTTTTAAGTTCAGCGTGTATAGGTATTGCAATGTCTCTCGGTATTGAAGCAATGTTCTTGGCCGCTCGGTTTCGTTCAAAGCCGGCGGTTCTAACAGGGCATTAGACGAAATATGAGGCAGCAGCACATCCCCACCGATTAAGAGACCGTCTTCTTCATGATAGAGAGAAAGATGGTCTGGGGCATGTCCGGGCGTCTTTAAAAAGGTGAATCCCTCGTGACCAGGCACTTCATCACCAGGTAAAGGCAGGGTGTCTGGAACAAACGCACTTGAGAACGTACGATACTTCCGCAGCTTTATAAGTTCTATTCTTCCAAGAGCATCTGGCACCCCAAAAGAATGATAGAGATTGGTATAAAACGTTTCTCCCTGTTCAATAAATTCACGGTCGCCACTAACATAAGGAACGGCTTCTCTAAGCATGAGGGTCTCTACACCACTCTCTTGGATCTCTTTTGATAGACCCGCATGATCAGGGTGGTAGTGGGTACAGATATAATGATCTAAATCTTTAAAAGTGAGTCCATGATCCTTAAGGATAGAGATGAGCTGTTGTCTGCTTTCTTCGGTTTTTGCTCCGGAATCAACAAGCGTAACCGCATCACTTTTTAGGAGGACACAGTTTACAGGACCTACATCAAATGGTGTAGGAAGCGTAATCGGGATAATTGCTGTTTTTTGAGTCATCTTTTCCTCCAAAATAAAATAACTAGTTGACATACATATAGAAATCATAGCATAATGTTTTTTAAAATATAAAAGAAATGCCAATTATGGCCAATAAATAAATGCGTTGAAAGGGATTAGTACGTAATCTCCTCCGTTTAGAGAGTGAAATCCATAGGCTGCAAGATTTCACCGTAAAGGAATTACTGAACCTGCCCTGGAGCAGTCTAGAGAAATCTGGCGCAGTTCTGCGATAAAGACATCTTGAGCGGGCAAGCAATCATGCCAACAAAGGTGGTACCACGGATCACTCCCATCCGTCCTTTATATTTAGGACTGGGAGTTTTTTTATACTCAAAAATTCTGGGAGGGATCACCCGTGGGAACAGAAAAGATAACGTTTATTGGTGCCGGATCGATGGCTGAGGCCATTATGGAAGGATTGATCAAAAAAGAGAAATGGCAAGCTGATCTGATCACGATAAAAAATCGAAGCAATACACAACGAGTAAACGAGCTACAAGTAAAGTATGGTGTAGTACCCGCTTCAACGATAGAAGATGCGATCGTTGGTGCAGATATTATAATTCTTGCGGTAAAACCAAAGGATGCGCACAATGCGGTTAACACCATCAAGCCGTTTGTTAAGAGTCATCAGCTGATCATTTCTGTTATGGCTGGCATATCCACTGAAACGCTAACAAACTGGCTTCATCTTAATAACCCTATAATGAGAGCGATGCCAAACACTTCCGCATCGATCGGATATTCCGCTACTGCACTCTCCTCAGGAATATATGCAGAGCAATTCCATATTGAAAAATCTCTCGAGCTGTTTGAGACGATCGGAACGGTTACTCTTGTCCCTGAAGAAAAACTTCATATCGTTACAGGCCTCTCTGGAAGCGGTCCTGCCTATGTTTACTATATCGCTGAAGCCATGCAAAAAGCGGCTGAAGAATTAAATCTTTCTGAAGAAGAAGCAAAGACTTTAATTTCTCAAACGCTTTTAGGTGCATCTCTTATGCTTAAACAAACAACAGATTCTCCAATCGAGCTTAGAAGAAAAGTAACCAGTCCTGGCGGCACGACTGAGGCAGGAATCGGTAAACTGGACCAACACGGAGTCCAAGACGCTTTTTTAGCTTGTATCAAAAAAGCGGTGCAACGTTCAGAGGAATTAGGAAGAATGAACTGATTCGTTAACGGGCTGTCTCTTGAAATGAAATACCCTTAAATACACCATTCGGAGTTAACGTAATCGTTATGATGACTCCCTTTTCTGAAGCACCTTTCCTGATCCACAGCTTAAATCTTTCGACAATATCTTCATTTTGAACAGTCGTTCGTCCAACATATAAATAATCTACGATATCATAATCGGGGTAGCGTTTCCCTGTTTCGAAAACAGCGAGTCTGCCCCATTTTGCATAAGCAGGTTCTTGTACCCTTGGACTTTCTGCAGAGACTGTATACGGAAGTGAACTAAACACTAGAAAACTGGCCATGATCCAGCAGAATAATTTGATAGAAATCTTCATCAAACCAACTCCTTTTCGTTATTTTGCACCAATTCTCTCATTTTCTCTGCAGAAATTGACGATTAGAAAAAATTGACAAGCCCTTTACTTACTCTTTATCATCTAAGTAGAAGCTAGAGCTAGATTTAGGGAGGGATTTGTGTGACCGAAGTAGAAATTTCCCAAAGATACCTTGAATTGCGCGTTCAGTTTGAAAAGTTTACGAAACGATCTCTTACTGACAAAGAGCTTGTTTTTATCCACTGGCTGACAGAAAAAGGAGCCACTGTTGAAGAACACAACAGAGAAGAAAAAAAGAAGCGTTCTAGACGCAGAAAATAACTCACCCTTCCTCTAAAAACAGGAAGGGTTTCTTTCATTCTGTCTGTTTTGAAAGCTTCGTTGCTTTTGGTAGTAGTTGATTTCCGTTCCAGATGCTCGCTTTCCGCGGGGCAGGCGGTTCCTTGCTCCTGCGTCTACAAGTGATACTCCGTAGTAAGCTTCCTCGCCGCATGCCTTGCAAGAAGTATCTCATGTGGTAGGCACGCACCTTCCACTCCAAACAACTGTCAAAGAAGACAAGGATTTAATAGCAACAATCTGTTAGAAAAGAGCCTTTCATTTTATCTCCGTTTTCATTTATCTTATACTATCTATAATCTTTTTTTGAAGGGAGCTTACATGCTTGACCTATATATTTGCTCACAGAGGATCTAGTAAGGATTGTCCAGAAAACACGATGGCTGCTTTCCAAAAAGCATTTAAAGATGGCGCTGATGGGATCGAGCTTGATGTGCAGCTTTCTAAAGATGGGGTACCGGTCATCATTCATGATGAAAAAGTAGATCGAACGACTAATGGAAAAGGTTATGTTGTTGATTACACCTTTGATGAACTATCACAATTAGATGCGGGCAGCTGGTTTTCAAAAAAATTCAATAAAGAATCCGTTCCTTCTCTTCAACAATTTTTAGAATGGATAACACCACTTCCTATGTTGCTTAATATCGAATTAAAAAACAATATCGTAGAATACAACGGGCTCGAGGAAAATGTACTTCAATTGTTGCAACATTACGGGATGATGGATCGAACCGTGATCTCGTCCTTCAATCATTATAGTTTAGTCAAGATCAGAAGATTGAACAAATATGTACAGACGGCGCCTCTATACTCTTCCGGATTATTTGAGCCGTGGGAGTATGTGAAAGCCGTTTGTTCACAAAGTGCGCATCCGAACTATAAATCCCTGCAACCTTACATCATGAAAGGCTTTAAAAGAAATAATATTCCTGTTCGTCCGTATACGGTTAACAGTCAGAAGTGGATGAAGTATTTTTTTGAGTGGAATACTGAAGCGATTATAACGGACTATCCGATTTTAGCAAGAGATGTGTTGAACAGCCTTTCACCACATTCAAAGAGCAGATTTCTTCAAAAATAGTGATCAAACGTTTTACAATGAGAAAGAAAAGTAATGATGTCTTAAACTTGTGCTTAAAGAAAAAAGGAGTTGTTTCATATTCAACCGTTATTGTTTCAACCATTGACCATCCGTGACGTAACGTTAAAGAATCGGATTGTCATGTCACCTATGTGTATGTATTCTTGTTATGAACAAGATGGGATTGTGACCCCTTGGCATGTGACTCATTATACGTCTAGAGCAATGGGTCAAACTGGACTGATCATGACAGAAGCAGCAGCTGTAAGCCCACAAGGAAGAATAAGTGCTGAAGACTTAGGAATCTGGGATGACAGCCATGTAGAAGGTCTGTCTCAACTCGTTTCGTCTATCCAGGAAAACGGCTCAAAAGCCGCTATCCAGATTGCCCATGCAGGTCGTAAAGCTATGATAGACGGAGCGATCATCGCCCCATCTGCTATCGCTTTTTCTGAAAAGATGAAGACACCAGAAGAAATGTCACTTCAGCAGATCGAAGAGACAGTGAAGCAATTTCGAAGTGCAGCAAAAAGAGCAAAGACTGCAGGATTTGATGTGATTGAGATTCATGGAGCGCACGGATATTTGATCAATGAATTCCTCTCCCCTCTATCTAACAGAAGAACTGATTCTTATGGAGGCAGCCAAGAAAATCGTTACAGATTCTTACAAGAGATCATTGCTGCTGTCAGATTAGAATGGGAAGGGCCGCTGTTTGTTCGTATTTCAGCGAATGATTATCACCCAGAAGGAAATACACCAGAAGATTTTGTAACCTATTCGAAGTGGATGAAAGAAGACGGGGTCGATCTTATCGACTGCAGTTCAGGAGCTGTTGTACCAGCAAAGATTCCGACGTTCCCTGGGTATCAAGTTTCTTTTGCAGACAAGATTAAAAACGAAGCTGAAATCGCAACAGCAGCTGTTGGCTTGATCACAACAGGCAGACAGGCGGAAGAAATCTTACAAAACAAGCGAGCTGATCTTATTTTTATCGGTCGAGAGTTTTTGAAAGATCCGTATTGGCCGCGATCAGCTGCACAAGACCTTGGAACAGAGATCGAAAGTCCCAAACAATATGAACGTGGTTGGTAAGAACGATGATAGAAAGCTGGCTTTTTAAAGAGTCAGCTTTTTCTTATTCATATGACAATTTCCTCTTGAAAAAGTGGTTCAGCCCCTTATACAGTAAAACGCAGATTAAGAGCCAGGTTCCTCCAGCCGCGAAACCACCTAGAACATCTGTAGGATAATGAACACCTAGGTACACTCTGCTAAAACCGACTGATCCAATAAAAAGAACCGTAATGCCATATATAAACTTACGATATCTGTATAAAAACGAATAGTTTTGTACGAGAAGATAAGAAAGCAGACCAAAAAAAGCGATGGAGATCATTGCATGCCCGCTAGGAAAGCTATAACCCGTGATCTCAATAACTCGGTCGTACATTGGTCTGTCCCTCTCAAACCATTCTTTGAACCATTGATTTTCAAAGCGAATTCCGAAGAGACAAACGCCTAACACGAACGGTTCTATCCACTTTCTTTCACCGATCAGCCAGATTACAGCAAAGAAGATAAAGATGGCAAATTGATAGGGTCTAGAAGCGATATTCGTCAAGAACGTAAAGCTATCATTTAAAGCAGGCTGATGGATAACAGACACATTTTTCATTGCCCACACATCAAGAACTTCTACTCTTGATTGTTTGTAGATCGAAGCAAACAGAATAAAAAGCCCAAGACAAAGAGCAGTTAACACTACTGTTCTAATCACACTGTTCTTAAGGATCATGAAACGATCAGCTCCTGTTACTTTTTTCCCTTTTTTATGATGCCTTCTCCATGCTTTCTCTCGATGGATGACAATACATCGTGAAGCAGAGCATCTTTTTCGTTCTTTTCGACAGAGAACAGATCAAGCTGATAGGTCGCTTGTTCCTTTTCCACTACTTCTGTAGCAGTTATGCCCAATAATCGAACAGGTTCCTGATTCCAGTGTCTGCGAAAGAGTTCGACCGCTGTTTTTTGAATATCTATTGAATGCTGTGTTCCGTTCGCGAGCATCTTGCTTCTCGTGATTGTTTTCCGATCGCTGTAGCGAATGGTGATCGCAAGCGTAAACGCGACATACCCTTTTGTTTTAAGGCGAGACGATACTTTTTCTGCGAGCTTTTTAAAAACAGCTTCTGATTCCATAATAGAGATAAGATCTTCACTCAATGTCGTAGAACTGCCGATCGACCGATAATCACTTGCCGCACTTGGATCAACTGGACGCGTATCGATGCCGTTTGCTCTTTCTTTCATCTTTATACCATTGATGCCAAAACGATGTTTCAACTCATAATCTACGGCATCTGCTAGATCCTTGATTGTCATGATTCCATACTTGTTTAACTTTTCTTCGGTTTTCTTACCTATTCCGTGCATTTCCCCAACTTTCAGCGGCCAAAGCTTTTCTCTGAGATCTCTTTTTCTGAGAACTGTGATTCCGAGCGGTTTCTTCATATCTGAAGCTGTTTTAGCTAAAAATTTATTCGGACCGATTCCGATAGATGATGGCAAGTTCAGCTCATTCAACAGTCTTGATTGAATCTCTTTTGCCATTTCAAGTGGTTCTTGGCAGTCTGTTACATCCATGTAGCCTTCGTCGATGGAAACAGGCTCTACCTTTTCTGTATATTCCTGCAGAAGCTGAAACATGCGTGATGAATACATTTTGTATGTTTCAAAGTTTGGTGGAACAACCACAAGATTGGGACAAAGTTTTCTAGCTTGCCAAAGAGGCATCGTTGTTCTTACGCCTTTTTCCCTTGCTTCATAACTGCAAGTGACGATGATTCCCTTTCGTTCTTCTACATTTCCGGCTACCGCAACGGGCTTTCCTCGAAGATCAGGGTTTTCAGCCATTTCGACTGAAGCATAGAAGCTGTTCATGTCCACATGAAATATGATTCTTCTTTTAGACCCAGGAGACTGATACACATGAACACTCCCTTTATCAGTACTTATCTATTAGTATATGTTAGAACAGCATTTAAAAACAAAAGGAAAGACGGTCTCTCCAAAAGAAAAAGACAAGGTATCTACCTTGTCTTGTGAAGCCGTTTTCCAGTATCCTCTACCCAATCAACAAATTCTTCACCATGAAAATGCTTGTTTAAATCTTTATGTAATTGAACAAGGTCTCGATAGAAGTCCTTTTTACTTTCATCTTCCATCCATTTTTGGAGAAAGCCATAAATTTGGCAGTTGAAACTTGTAGACTCCTTATGTTTAACCATTCCTTCATCTGTTAAATAAACATAAGATATTCGGCGGTCATCGTTCTTTTTCTCTAATCTCACATAGCCTTTATCTTTTAGTCGCTTGATTACTTGCATAACTGTAGAAACATCCCACAATCCATAATAAGCGATCTTAGAGATTGTAATGTCTTCTTCTAGCGAAACGATCCATAAAATATGTTGCTCTGCCTGAGTTAACCCGATGGCTTTCGCAGCTTTCTGCCAATCTTCTTCTAAAACTTTATACACGCCACGCATATAATTTACCATCATATGCATGTCAGATAGTTGACTCATCCCATTTCCTCCCCCGAAATAAGATTCTTTTAAATTACCAATATTTTCATTTCCATGATAAAAACATCTTACATAAATCTTAAAGTGACTGTCAACTTTTTGCGACATTTTGTTTTAAAGAGCAACAAAAACAGGCAACAAGGCCTATTAAACACTAAAAACTTGGCGAAAATCCGCCAAGTTTCGTCATTTTTCTTATTCGCCTGCTGATATTCCGATGACCGCAAGTACCATTTCTGCAGTCTTCGTCAATTCCTCAATCGGCATTCTTTCATTCGTTGTGTGGATCTCTTCATAACCTACAGCTAGATTTACAGTTGGAATACCGTGACCTGCGATAATGTTCGCATCACTTCCACCACCACTATGAAGAAGTCTGTGAGGGCGTCCGATCTTCTCAGCTGCTTTTTTGGCAACTTCTACAACATGATCGCCTTCACCAAACTTGAATCCAGGGTACATCACTTCGATCTCAACTTCTGCACGCCCGCCTAATTCTGCAGCAGCTGATTCATAAGCTTCTTTCATTTTTGCTGTTTGAACTTCCATTTTCTCGTTGATCAATGAACGTGCCTCAGCTAGAACAAAAACAGTGTCACAAACGATATTTGTTTGCTCCCCAGTACCTCCACCGTGGAAATGACCAATGTTAGCTGTTGTTTCTTCATCAATTCTGCCAAGCGGCATGCGAGCGATCGCTTTAGCTGCAATCGTGATAGCTGAAACTCCTTTTTCTGGAGCGACACCGGCATGTGCAGATTTCCCATAAATTTTTGCTCGCACTTTTGCCTGGGTAGGAGCAGCAACGATAATATCCCCAACAGGACCATCACTGTCTAAGGCAAAACCATATTTTGCTGTAATTTTTGACGCATCCATTGCCTTTGCGCCCACTAATCCAGATTCCTCTCCTACTGTAATGATAAATTGAATATCACCGTGAGAGATGTTTTTTTCTTTTAGCACTTTAATCGCTTCAAACATCGCAGCAAGACCTGCTTTGTCATCCGCTCCAAGAATCGTAGTACCATCTGTTACTACATAGCCATCTTTTATTGAAGGTTTGATCCCGTTACCAGGAGTAACTGTATCCATATGAGAAGTGAAATAGATCGTGTTCACGCCTTCTTTATTTCCCTTTAACGTACAGATTAAATTTCCTGCAGCATGCTCTGTCGTTGATTCAGCATCATCCTCATAAACTTCAACACCAAGTTCTTCAAATTTCTTTTTAAGAACGATTGATATCTCTTTTTCATATCTAGTCTCAGAGTCAATTTGGACAAGCTCTAAAAATTCATTTAACAAACGGTCTGCATTTACCATTTATGTATTCCCTCCCTTCTTATAGTGGTATGTTTCCATGCTTTTTGTAAGGTCTGTCTTCACTCTTATTGCGCAGCATGTCAAGCGCCTGAATACACTTGATTCTTGTGTCTCTCGGATCGATCACATCATCTACCATCCCGTTTGCAGCAGCGATGTACGGGTTAGCAAACTTCGTACGATACTCTTCAATCTTCGCGGCTCTCGTCTCTTCAGGATCTTCGCTTCTTTCGATCTCTTTGGCAAAGATAATATTTGCAGCTCCCTGTGGTCCCATAACAGCAATCTCTGCATTCGGCCAAGCAAAAACTAAATCTGCTCCGATAGATTTACTATTTAAAGCTACGTATGCACCGCCATATGCTTTTCGCAGGATGATCGTTATCTTTGGAACCGTTGCTTCTGAATATGCATAAAGGATCTTTGCCCCATGCCGGATAATACCGCCATGTTCTTGTTTTATCCCTGGAAAGAATCCTGTTACATCTTCAAACGTGATGATTGGAATGTTGAAAGAGTCACATAAACGGATAAATCGCGACGCTTTATCTGAAGAATCAATGTCTAGTCCTCCAGCCATGACTTTTGGCTGATTACATACTAATCCTATCACTTCACCCTTTATCCTTGCAAAACCTACAACTATATTTCTTGCAAATTGAGCATGAACTTCCATGAATGAGTCCTTATCCACCACTTCTTGGATAACCGTTCTTACATCATACGGACGTGTTGAATCAAATGGAATGATCTCTGTCAGTTCAGGGCGATCATCCTCTCCATCTCCCCAAGGTAAGACAGGCGTTCTTTCTTTATTATTCTGCGGAAGGTAAGAGATTAAACGTCGAACATCTTCTAACACTTCTGATTCAGATGGTGCTGTAAAATGTGCGTTCCCACTCTTAGAGCCGTGCACTTCAGCTCCGCCTAGATCTTCAGAAGATATCTTTTCCCCAGTCACCGTTTCGATTACTTTTGGCCCTGTGATAAACATCTGACTTGTTTTTTCCACCATGAACACAAAGTCTGTGATCGCTGGAGAATACACCGCTCCCCCTGCACAAGGTCCCATGATGACGGAGATCTGAGGAATCACGCCAGAATAGATGCTGTTTCGATAAAAGATGTGCCCATAGCCATCAAGTGACATGACTCCTTCTTGTATGCGAGCACCTCCTGAATCGTTCAACCCGATAAAAGGAGTTCCGTTCTTTGCCGCAAGATCCATAACAGCAGCGATTTTTTTTGCATGCATCTCTCCAAGTGCTCCGCCAAATACCGTGAAATCTTGGGCGAATAAATAAATGGGACGGCCATGAATCTTTCCGTAGCCAGTCACTACACCTTCCCCTGGCGCTTTCATTCCAGAAAGGCCAAAATCATGCGAACGATGCTCCATGAATGGATTTAGTTCAACAAACGTACCTTCATCAAGTAGAAGATCGATACGTTCTCGCGCCGTTAACTTTCCGCGTTCATGCTGCTTATCGATGCGGTCATCACCGCCGCCTAATTCAATTTCTGTTTTCTTTTCATAAAGTTCATTAATTTTGTCATAGATGTCCATTATTTTGCTTCCTCCTTGCTTTTCGTCTTCTCACAAAGCTCAAACAATACCTTGTGTGTGGAAGAAGGGTGCATGAAAGCAACTGATGCACCACCTGCACCAGGAACAGCAGCATCATGAATCATCTTGATGCCGTTTGCTTTCATCTCATCTATGCGGTCTTGAATGTTTGTAACACCAAGAGCAACGTGATGAACGCCTTGACCGCGCTTTTCAATAAACTGTGCGACAGGACTTTCTGCAGTTAGGGCTTCAAGCAGTTCTAGCCTCGTCTCACCGATTTTTATGAATGCCACTTTTACTTTTTGTGAAGGGACTTCCTCGATCGCTTCAAGTGTTAATCCCAGAACATTCACGTAGAACGGGAGCGCTTCATCTAAAGATTTCACAGCGATTCCAATATGATCGATCCGTTCTGGTGCCACTCCTGAAAACACCTCTTCTGTAATCCCATCACGCTTATATACCGCTTGTTCAATAAATTTAGCTGTTTCAATCGTAGGGGTTCCTGGTGTGAATACTTTTTGTATCCCTTTAGACTCTAAGAAAGGAATGTCCTCCCATGGAATTACCCCACCACCGACAACTATGATATCGTCTGCTCCTTTTTCATGAAGAAGTCTCATCACTTCTGGAAAAAGTTCGTTGTGCGCGCCTGACAGACAAGATAAACCGATCGCATCCACGTCCTCTTGAACAGCAGCAGCAGCGATTTGTTCTGGTGTTTGTCTTAATCCCGTATAAATGACTTCCATTCCATAATCTCTTAACGCTTGAGAAACAACAAGAGCTCCTCGGTCATGACCGTCGAGTCCTGGTTTAGCAATTAAAACACGAATTGTTTTCTTCATCGTTTCTCCACTCCTCTCTATTTTCAGACCCCTGTATACTCTCCAAATTCTTCACGAAGCACACCGCATATTTCTCCGATCGTACAATATGATTTCACACATTCAACGATGATCGGCATTAAGTTATCATCACCTTTAGCAGCAGCACGCAACGATTCCAACTGAGCGCTCACTCGGTTTTGATCTCTCTTGGCTTTTAGTGCCTGCAGTTTTTCTTTCTGTTTCTCTCCTAAAGTTGGATCGACTCTTAATAATTCGGGCTGAGGTTCATTTTCAATACTGAATTTATTCATCCCCACGATGATCTCTTGACCACTCTCGATCTTTTTTTGTGTTTCATAAGACGTATGGTGAATCTCACGCTGCATGTATCCTTGTTCGACGGCAGCAACAGCACCACCCATCTGATTGATCTTCTCTATATATTCGTTTGCTTTTCGTTCCAGCTCATCTGTTAAATGTTCTACGTAATAAGAACCCGCAAGTGGATCAACAGTATCAGCCACACCTGTTTCATGAGCTAAGATCTGCTGAGTACGAAGAGCGATTCGAGCCGAATCTTCTGTAGGAAGAGCAAGTGCTTCATCTCTTGAGTTCGTATGAAGACTCTGCGTTCCGCCCAGGACGGCTGAAAGTGCTTGAGTTGTAACACGTACGATATTGTTATCTGGTTGCTGCGCAGTAAGGGTCGAGCCTCCTGTTTGCGTATGAAAACGAAGCTGCCATGACTTTGGATTCTTAGCTCCATAATGTTCTTTCATAAGTTTTGCCCACATTCTACGAGCCGCTCTGAACTTCGCGACTTCTTCAAAGAATTGATTATGAGCATTAAAGAAAAAGGCTAACCGTGGAGCAAAGTCATCGATATGTAATCCAGCCTCAATGGCAGCATCCACATAGGCAAGTCCATTTGCGATTGTAAAAGCAAGTTCTTGTGCAGCATTTGCCCCAGCTTCTCGGATATGATAGCCAGAGATGCTAATCGTATTCCACTTTGGCACAAATTCCTGACAATAGCCGAAGATATCTGTGATCAATCGCATAGAAGGCTTAGGCGGAAAAATATATGTACCACGTGCGATATATTCTTTTAAAATATCATTCTGTATCGTTCCTGAAAGTTTTTCAGGAGCCACTCCCTGCTTCTCAGCAACAGCGATATACATAGCGAGCAAAACAGAAGCAGGTGCGTTGATCGTCATCGAAGTACTTACCTTATCAAGCGGAATGTCTTTTAAAAGAGCTTCCATATCTTCGATCGAATCAATCGCTACTCCTACTTTTCCTACTTCACCGCGTGACATCGAGTGATCTGAGTCATACCCGATCTGTGTAGGAAGGTCGAATGCTACAGAAAGCCCGGTCTGTCCTTGATCAAGTAAATAGCGAAAACGTTTATTCGTTTCTTCAGCAGAACCAAATCCTGCGTATTGTCTCATCGTCCAGAATCTTGCACGATACATCGTAGATTGAGATCCACGTGTGTAAGGATACTCACCTGGAAGCCCAAGGGATTCCATCGGATAATGCTCATCTTCCGTACCATACAGCCTTTCAACCTCTATATCTGATGAAGTATGAAATCTCTCTTTTCGTTCTGGAAATCTATTCATTGATTGTGCGGTCTTTTCTTGCCATTCTTTTATACGCTGTTGTTTATCCATTAGAAGCCTCCTGTTTAACAAAGAAAATAGTCTCAACATAACATCTTTCGTTTTGTAAGCGCTTTTTCCTGCTTGAAAGCGCAAATTTTCGACTAAATTTGCAATTTGGTCTTTTAGGATTTCTTGTTTCTGCTTTCCAAACACGGTACAATTAAGTTGGAAATGTTTATAGGAGGGTTATGGCTTTGAATCAAAAACTAATAAAAACGATTGTGTACGTTATGATCATCTGTCTTGTTCTAAGCAGTCTTTTAACAGGAGTCGCTTTTTTCTTATAAAATAGTTAACCCCCAGTCCTCGATGGACTGGGGGTTTTACGTTACTGTTTTATGATGTCATCAAAACTTTTTTGGGAGTGAACAACTTTTATCTTTGTGCCTATCTTGAGTTTGCTGTAAAGCTTTTGAACATCTTTTTCATACATCCGTATGCAGCCAGCTGTGACATATCTTCCGATGGCTGATGGGTTATTATTTCCATGTATTCCGAAAGTGCGGCCGTCTGTACCGTTTGCGTCAAAACCCATCCAACGTGTGCCGAGCGGATTCGTTTTATCTCCACCTGGTATATCCTTTTTTCGATAATAAGGATCTACAGCTTTTACCGTGATGGTAAATTCGCCTTCTGGTGTTAGTTCTTTCGATTTTCCTGTTGCAACTTTATAAATTTCTTTAACCGTTCCATCTTCAACGTATGCCAATCTATTGGATGTCTTATTAATGATTAAATAAGGGTCTCCTAAGGCTTCTGCGTCTCCAATCGGCCATATTGGTGAAAATAACAAGATAAAAGCTAACTTGAGTTTTCCCATCTTCATCACCCTGTCACTTTTTACTTAGTATTTGTAAATGCAGGGGAAGTCATGAGAGATTTTTTTAGTTTTTTCTTAGAGCCAGATGAGGGTAGTCGATCTCCGTTTCAGGTGCTCGCTTTCCGGGGGGCGTGCGGTGAGCCACCTCGGCGCTATGCCCCCTTAGGTGTCTCACCTGTCCGCCTTAAGAAGTTCCTTGCTCCTGCGTCTACAAGTGATACTCCGTAGTATGCTTCCTCGTCGCATGCCTTGCAAGAAGTATCTCATGTGGTAGGCACGCACCTTTCACTACAGTCAACTGTCCAGTGATGAAAAGTAATCTAAAATTACGTTAAAAATTTCAAAACAAAACTCCAACCTACTTCTTAAACTTACTTTTGATTATTAAGTAATCCTCAATGTCTTGGAGTAACTGATAGAGCTTTGAGCGTGTTTCGAATTCGTCTCTGTCTTTTGGCAGATGCATCTCTCGGAATTCTTGTCTCATGTTTTCTAGATCATCTAAGAACAAAACGGCTGTATTTCCTGGGTGAACAGCAGCGCTTAGGCGTTCGAAGAAGCTGCCTAGTTTTTCACACTGTACATATGTCTTATCGATAGAAGAAATGATAGGAAGCATTCGTTGAATGATATCAAACTGTTTTTCTCTCATTTTAAAATAGTGATAATACTGGTTTTCGTAACGAAGAAAATGATTTTCAATGTCCCGAAAAGCAATGCTTTTTGCGTTGGAGATAAGATCTGCACATTCTGTAATCTCTTTTCCGTCCCATTCGTGTTTATCATGAGCTAAATACAGATGAAATTCATGAAAGATTACTTTGTATCTTTTTTCGAGTTCCCTTTGCATGTTTAACAGTATTTTTTCCACCGAAGGCATGTAGAGATTCATGATTAATCCCATCCCTATACCAATTACGATGATGCTAAATTCATTAAGCACGATTTCCCATGTAACCTTCTGAAGCGTGTATAGATGAAGGATGATGACTGACGATGTGATGATGCCCTCCTTCAGGTTTAGGGATACGAGCGTTGGGATGAATAGAATCAAAAGTATGGTTAGCGAATACGGATGATAGCCGACCAGCGAGAAGATCCCACTCGCAAATCCTATTCCAAGAATACAAGCGGCAAATCTTTCCCATGAAGAGATGATCGACTTCTTTTTCGTTATCTTTATACAGAGAATG
Source organism: Fictibacillus norfolkensis (assembly GCF_014836645.1). Lineage (GTDB taxonomy): Bacteria > Bacillota > Bacilli > Bacillales > Fictibacillaceae > Fictibacillus > Fictibacillus norfolkensis. The sequence continues at coordinate 180,880 of NZ_JACSQM010000004.1, read as the reverse complement.
GTTAGTATTCCGGCTGACGTATAAAAATCTAACCCTAGCCACTCTGCTAAAGCGATAGCAAGGCCTGCTCCGATTGCAGTCTTTAATGTTCGATAGCCAATTGTAAATTTCATCAAATGCATGCCTTCTTTCCGATCTCGTTCTGCACCTTTTACCATTATTCCATAATTCAAGGATAATTAGAAACGAAAAAGGACTTCAGCTAAGAAGTCCTTTTTTAAGCATTATAGCACTTTTTCTAAGAAAGCTTTAGCTCGATCTGTACTCGGATTTTCAAAGAAAATAGCAGGTTCTTGATCTTCGACTAATTTTCCATCATCCATGAACAGAACACGATCAGCAACTTCTTTTGCAAAGCCCATCTCATGTGTCACGATAACCATCGTCATTCCAAGCTTGACGAGGTTCTTCATCACTTGCAGCACCTCTTTCACCATCTCAGGATCTAGAGCAGAAGTTGGTTCATCAAAAAGCATAACTTCTGGTTTCATAGCAAGTGCTCTCGCTATGGCCACACGCTGCTTCTGACCCCCTGAAAGGTTAGACGGATAGCTGTTCGCTTTATCACTCAATCCAACGGTTTTAAGAAGATCTAAAGCTTCCCTCTCAGCTTCACTTTTCGAGATCTTTAATACTTGCTGCGGCGCGAATGTAACATTTTCTAAAACAGTAAGATGAGGAAAAAGATTGAAGTGCTGAAACACCATTCCTATCTTTTTACGAAGATGAAGTTCCATGTCGTTAATATCCTTACCTTCTACCAAAATCGAACCTTCATCGTGTGTTTCTAACAGATTCAAACAACGGAGAAACGTAGACTTACCTGATCCTGAAGGCCCGATCACAGCAATAACTTCTCCTTTTTTGATTGAAGTTGATATTCCTTTTAATACTTCATTGCTTCCGAAACTTTTTCTCAATCCTTGAACATCAATCACTCTTAGCAAGCCTCCTCTCCATAACTCGACCAGCCAACGTCAACATCATAACTAATAGATAATAAACAAGACCCGCTAATAACAATGGTTCAAAAAAGCGATAGTTGCTTGCGCCAACGATTTGAGCTCGTCTCATAATATCAAGCGCACCGATAACAGAGACGATTGCTGATTCTTTTGTTAGTGTAATAAATTCGTTCATTAATGCCGGCAAAATATTCTTAAAGGCTTGTGGCAGAATGATCTTCAACATCATCGTGCGGTATGGAACACCTAAAGCCATAGCAGCTTCTTTCTGTCCTTTGTCGACTGCATTAATACCCGCACGAATAATTTCTGATATATACGCTGCCGAGTTAAGAGCAAAGGTTAGAACCCCTGCTGAAAATGCACCAATATCGACTCCTGTTAGCTGGGGTACAGCATAATAGATCAATAGCATCTGCAGAATTAACGGCGTTCCTCTAAAGACCGAAGTATATGCATCAGCAAACCATCTTAAAATTTTGATCTTACCTATCTTAAATAGGGAAAGTACGGTTCCCCATATAAATCCTAGTACTAACGATACCGCCACGAACTGCAACGTAACCCATATTCCGTATAAAATATACGGAATAGAAGGCACGAGCTGGGCAAAATCCAAGTTCATGCCTACCACTCTCTTTCTCTATTTTTTAACACCGAACCACTTTTCAACAAGCTCGTCCAATGTACCGTCTTCTTTCATCTTCTTAAGTTCTGCGTTAAACTCTTTTGTTAGCTCACTATCCTTAGGAAAAGCGATTGCCGATCCTGCAGCGTCTGTGTTTGGCAGGGCAAACGAGGAAAGGTCTTTATTTTTCTTTAAAAATTCGTAAACTACTGCATCTTCAATAATTGCTGCATCTACACGGTTTGATTTCATCTCTTGAACCAATTCTGTTACTTTGTTACGCTGAACAACTTCAAATTTATGATCCTTTAATAAGTTGTCTGCTTCTTTTTCTTGAATGGAAGCTAATTGAACACCAATTGTTTTGCCTTCAAGATCTTCCACACGTTTAATCGCTTTATCCTTTGTAACGATCAATTGTTGAGCTGCATAATATTCATCGGAAAAATCTACTGTTTTTTTTCGTTCTTCATTCGGTGTCATACCAGCGATTACAAAGTCAGCTTTGCCGCTGTCTATTGCAGGAATCAATCCGTTAAAGTCCATGTCCTTTATCTCAACCTTGTAGCCTAGCTTTTTTGCGATATGATTCGCTACATCAATATCAAAGCCTACAATTTCTCCGCCTTTTGCTGTTTCAACATATTCATATGGTGGATAATCAGCTGAAGTTGCCATCACTAACGTCTTCACGGACGAGTCGCTTCCTGTATTAGTAGCACTCTTTTCTTCTACTGCCCCACATCCCGCCAACAACGCGAGTACTATGATAAAATAAATGCTAAAAAGATTTCGTTTCATTTGTTGTTCCCCCTGTATAAAAATCTCATATTTATTCGTTAAAATGAATATTAACACATAAATATGCAAAAATAAGTATTTTAATAATTCTGAATGTATTTATATGCATTTTAACAAGGTGGTTGATTAACATGCAATTTGGTGAAGTGATGGAAGATGTTATATATCGGAAACGAGAAGCAGTGTATGCCATAGTCTTGGATGAAAATAAGAATATAGCCGTCATGGTTCAGAACGGCAAAGGATTCTTACCGGGTGGCGGTATAGAAACTGGAGAGGATCATGAAGTCTGTTTGAAAAGAGAATGTATCGAGGAAACAGGCTTTACTTTGCAGATCGGGCAATTTGTGGGACATGCAAAGCAATATTTTAAAACGAGACAAGGCGAGTATTTAATAAATGATGGGTATTTTTATACAGGTTCATTTGTGGAGTATGTAAATGAGCCGTTAGATCAGGATCATGAGTTAGTATGGATGAATGTTGATCAAGCTGAGAAGCTACTATTTCATTCGTCTCATGTTTGGGCTGTAAAAAAGGAGCTTGGGTTGGTATAAGTGAGAGTTTTTGTGGATGTGTGAGCGTTGATTTTTATGATCATAGATAAAGAATTGATTATAAATCTCTAGAATCGATCATAAATCTCTGCAATCGATCATAAATCTCTGCAATCGATCATAAATTCCTGCAATCGATCATAAATCTCTGTAATCGATCATAAATCTCTAGAATCGATCATAAATCCCTGCAATCGATCACAAATCCCTAGAATCGATCATAAACCCTATGCTTCACTCCCATTTTATGAGCAATAAAAAAAGCTAGCTCAATTTTGAGCCAGCTTTCGTTCATTCATACTTCTTATCCCTACTTACAATACGTTTCAAAAGCACTTCTTAGCTTGTTTACGACTTCCATCGGTTCATGGCCTTCGATCTCATGGCGTTCGACCATCATTTGAATCTCTCCATCTTTTAATAAAGCAAAGGATGGGGATGATGGCGGGTAACCAGTAAAGTAAGAACGCGCTGTCTCTGTTGCTTCTTTATCTTGTCCAGCAAACACCGTAACAAGATGGTCCGGACGAACGTCTTGTTTTACCGAATATGAAGCCGAAGGGCGTGCGATTCCACCTGCACAGCCACAAACGGAATTAATCATAACGAGTGTTGTACCTTCTTTTTTGAAAGCTTCTTCAACATCTTCTGGTTTGAATAGCTGTGTATAGCCAGCCTCTACCATTTCTTTACGAGCCGTTTCTACTACATCATTAAAAAGATTAAATTGAAAGTTCATTCGTATTCAGCTCCTTTCTTTCTTATTGTACTCAATTATGATCATATAAAAAAGAAAAATGCCGTAACATATACGGCACTTTTCTTAGGGGGTTATGGGGTTTGGAGGTGTTGATAGTTATCTCTACCCGCAATAAAACCCTCATAAACCTGAAAAACACATTTTTTTAATAAATGGATGTGTTTTCTTTTGTCATGCTTTCTAAACGTGCTTTTACTGAAGCTAAGAAGCGTCCGCATACAAGCCCATCAAGAACTCGGTGGTCTAGAGAAAGACAAAGGTTAACCATATCTCGTACAGCGATCATGCCATTGTTCATAACAACCGGACGCTTAACGATCGATTCTACAGAAAGGATAGCCGCTTGCGGATAGTTGATTATCGGCGTAGACATAACAGAACCGAAAGAACCTGTATTATTTACAGTAAACGTTCCGCCTTTCATGTCATCACCAGCTAATTTATTCGTTCTAACTTTATCTGCTAGTTCTTTCACATCACGTGCGATTCCTTTGATAGACTTTTCGTCTGCGTGTTTGATGACTGGAACATATAGTGCATCATCTGTTGCGACAGCAATCGAGATGTTGATGTCCTTTTTCTGAATGATCTTATCTCCTGCCCACATGGAGTTGATCTGCGGGAATTCTTTTAGCGATTCTACAACAGCCTTGATAAAGAAAGGCAAGAACGTAAGGTTATATCCTTCTTTTGTTTTAAAATCACCTTTTACAGAATTACGATATTCTACTAAGTTCGTTACATCCACTTCTACCATCGTCCAAGCATGAGGTGCTTCGTGCTTTGAACGGACCATGTTTTGAGCGATCGCTTTACGAATACCCGATACTGGAATTTCAATATCACCAGGCATTGTGTCGATAGCAACCGGCTTTAATGCTGGTGCAGATTGTTGTTGCGGTGAAGCCGTTTCTTGAGAACTAGATGAAACAGGTGCTGCAGAAGAAACCTCTTTTGTAGCTGGCTTGTTACCTTTTGTAGGAATCTGGCCAGAATCAATGATCTTTTGAAGATCTTTGCGAGTGATTCTTCCGCTTTGTCCTGATCCTTCTACTTGGTCTAAATCAATACCATGCTCAGATGCCATTCGCACTACTGCAGGTGAAAAACGTCCTCTCGCTGCTCGTTCAACGTTTGCAGCAGGCTTAGCTGCACTCGCCTCCGTAGATTGAGTAGGTGTTGAAGCAGTTTCAGCTGGTTTTTCTGTTGAAGCGGAAGCTGCAGGTGCACTTCCCCCACCTTCTCCTTCTGTCTCGATGTAGCAGATCAGCTCGCCAACAGAAAGAGTATCTCCTTCGCCAGCAACCAGTTCTTTTATCGTTCCAGAAAAAGATGATGGAACTTCTGCGTTTACTTTATCTGTCATAACCTCAGCTAGTGGATCGTATTTCTTAACCGTATCACCTGGCTGAACGAGCCATTTACTGATCGTTCCTTCTGTTACACTTTCCCCTAATTGGGGCATTGTAATTTTTTCAGTAGCCATTAAAGTCCCCTCCTATTGTTAAAATGCCGCAAGATCTCTCATGGCTTTTTCTACTTTGTCAGGATTCACCATAAAGTGCTTTTCCATCGTTGGTGCATAAGGCATTGCAGGCACATCTGGACCAGCTAAGCGTTGGACAGGTGCATCTAGTTCGAACAAGCAATTTTCAGCGATAATCGCTGAAACTTCGCTCATGATACTTCCTTCTTTGTTGTCTTCTGTTACAAGAAGTACTTTACCTGTTTTGGAAGCAGCTTCGATGATCGCTTCCTTATCCAACGGATACACGGTACGAAGATCGAGAATATGAGCTGAAATTCCGTCTTTTTCAAGCTTTTCAGCAGCTTGAAGAGCAAAGTGTACACAAAGTCCGTATGTAATAACGGTAATATCTTCACCTTCACGCTTCACGTCCGCTTTTCCGATCGGCAATGTATATTCTTCGCTTGGTACTTCACCTTTAATCAGTCGGTAAGCACGTTTATGTTCAAAGAAAAGAACAGGATCTTCGTCACGGATAGCAGATTTCAAAAGACCTTTTACATCATAAGGTGTAGAAGGCATTACAATCTTTAAGCCTGGTACGTTAGCGAATAGTGCCTCAACAGATTGTGAGTGATAAAGCGCACCATGGACACCGCCACCATATGGAGCACGGATTGTAATCGGGCATGTCCAATCATTGTTCGAACGATAACGGATCTTAGCCGCTTCAGAAACGATCTGGTTAACAGCAGGCATGATAAAGTCAGCGAACTGCATCTCTGCGATCGGGCGCATTCCATACATGGCAGCGCCGATACCTACTCCAGCAATAGCTGATTCCGCGAGGGGAGCATCGATCACTCTTTCTTCACCAAACTCTTCAATTAAACCAGTCGTTGCACGGAAAACTCCTCCGCGTACACCAACATCTTCACCTACTACAAATACTCGCTTATCACGTTGCATCTCTTCGCGAATCGCTTGTGTTACAGCATCAATATATGAAATTACCGGCATCTCGTTTTCCCCCTTTACTCTGCGTAAACATGAAGAAGTGCGCTTTCAGGTTCAGCATATTTTGCGTTCTCTGCATATTCTGTAGCTTCATCCACTTCTTTTTGAATTTCTTCAGAAATCTGTTTTTCTAATTCTTCTGTTAAGATATCATTCTCTTTTAAGTAAGCAGCAAACGTATGAATCGGATCTTTTGCTTTTGCTTCTTCAACTTCTTCACGAGTTCGGTACGCACGATCATCATCATCGGATGAGTGAGGCGTTAAACGATAAGCTACTGTTTCAACTAAAGTCGGGCCTTCACCGCGTCTACCGCGATCAGCAGCCTCTTTTACAGCTTCATAAACAGCTAATGGATCATTTCCATCTACCGTTACTCCTGGCATCCCATAACCGATTGCACGATCAGAAACGTTCACACAAGCGAGCTGTTTTGAGATCGGAACAGAGATTGCGTATTTATTGTTCTCACACATAAAGATAACAGGAAGTTTATGAACCGAAGCAAAGTTTGCTCCCTCATGGAAATCTCCTTGGTTTGATGATCCTTCACCAAACGTCGTGAACGTTACAAGGTCTTTTCCTTCCATTCTCCCGCCAAGCGCGATTCCTACAGCATGTGGTACTTGCGTTGTAACCGGCGAAGAACCCGTTACGATGCGAAGCTTTTTAGAACCAAAATGCCCTGGCATCTGGCGGCCGCCGCTGTTAGGATCTTCTGCTTTTGCAAAGCCAGAAAGCATCAGGTCTTTCGCTGTCATACCAAACTGCAAAACAACACCCATGTCGCGGTAGTACGGTAACACAAAATCTTTCTCATTATCTAGCGCCATCGCTGCACCAACTTGTGCTGCTTCTTGACCTTGACAAGAAATAACGAAAGGAATCTTACCAGCGCGGTTCAACAGCCACATACGCTCGTCAATTTTTCTTGCTAATAACATCGTTCTATACATATGGATGACATCTTCATTCGTTAAACCTAATTGTTCATGACGTAATTCTGCCATTTGTTTTACCTCCTTAGAAATGGATCGCTTTTCCTTCAACAGCTAATGCTGCTTCACCAAATACTTCTGATAGAGATGGATGTGGATGGATGGTATGAGCCATCTCCCACGGTGTTGCGTCTAAAACTTTCGCTAAACCGGCTTCAGAGATCATATCCGTTACATGAGGTCCGATCATATGAACACCTAAAAGATCATCAGTGTCTTTGTTTGCAACGATCTTTACAAACCCGTCACTTTCACCATAAACAAGAGCTTTTCCGATCGCTTTAAAAGGAAACTTGCCAACTTTAACGTTAAAGCCTTGGTCTTTTGCTTGTTTCTCAGTCAGACCGACACTTGCCATCTCTGGACTTGAGTAGATACATTTCGAGATATTATCGTAGTTGATCGGTTCAGGCTTCAAGTTAGAAAGGTGTTCTACTGCCGTGATCCCCTCATGCGATGCTACATGCGCAAGCTGAAGTCCTCCGATTACATCTCCAATCGCGTAGATGTGGCTCTCTGCGGTTTGGAAATATTCATTCGTCTCAATGTATCCGTTTTCAACTTTTATTATGGTGTTGTCTAAGCCGATTCCTTCTGTGTTTGCCATACGCCCGACAGAAACTAGCATCTTCTCAGCACTAAATTGTTTTGTCTCGCCTTTATGTTCAGCAGAAATCATCACGCCTTCGCCTTTTTCTAACGTATCAGGAAGGACTTTTGCACTCGTTACGAGCTTAATGCCTTTTTTCTTAAGAACACGCGCCGCTTCTTTCGAAATCTCTTCGTCTTCTGTTGGTACAATTCTGTCAGCATATTCAAGTACGGTTACTTCCACACCAAGATCATTGAGCATAGACGCCCATTCAATCCCGATTACCCCACCACCGACGATGATGATTGATGCTGGTAAAGACTCCATCTCTAATGCTTCATCACTAGACATTACGAGATTTCCGTCGATCTCTAACCCTGGTAACGAACGTGGTCTAGATCCTGTTGCAATAATTACGTTTTGCGGGATTAAAATCTCATTTTCTGTACCATCATTAAACTCAACAGAAATCGTGCCTGGCATCGGTGAAAAGATGGATGGTCCAAGGATACGTCCGATTCCTTCATAGACTTCGATCTTTCCTTTTTTCATCAAACTTTGTACACCCATGTGTAGTTGATTTACAATGGATTGCTTTCGTTCTTGCATCTTGGAAAAGTTCAAGCCAAGCCCTTCGATCTCAACACCAAAGTCTGCAGCTTTTTTGGCTGTTTTGTATACTTCAGCACTTCTTAACAAAGCTTTGCTCGGTATACATCCTCTATGTAAGCAAGTACCTCCAAGCTTTCCTTTTTCAACTACTGCAACGGTTTTTCCTAATTGAGCAGCTCGGATGGCAGCTACATAGCCGCCAGTCCCTCCGCCCAATATGACCAAATCAAAATCTTTTGACATAAGCTCATATCTCCTTTTGCTGTTAGTTAGTCCAGTGACACTCTAGCAATGGTTTTTCCGCCAGGGTAAACTTTTGCTGTTTCTTCTTCTCTTAATACACGAAGGCCACCTTCTGCTAACGCTTGAAGCTCATTCTCTCCCGGCTGAATGATACAATCAGAAACCCATTCAACTCGGTCTGTTATCTTCTTAACAAATTCTTTTCCGAAAGCGAGACCGCCTGTTAAGATGATCGCATCGACTTGTCCATAAAGAACGGTACTTGCTGATCCGATCTCTTTTGCGACTTGATAAGCCATCGCGTCATAGATAAGCTCAGCTTTTTTGTCACCGTTCTCGATTCTTTCTTCAACAGTCCTTGCATCGTTTGTTCCCAGGTAAGCAACAAGACCACCTTGGCCAACTAGCTTCTTCATCACTTCTTCTGCATAAAACTCACCAGAGAAGCAGAGTGAAACCAAATCACCTATCGGAACAGTGCCTGCACGTTCAGGAGAGAAAGGTCCCTCTCCATGCAGTCCGTTGTTTACATCGATCACTCTTCCGTCCTTGTGGACACCTACCGTGATCCCTCCGCCCATGTGAACGACAATAAGCCGTAGAGCTTCGTAAGATTTATTCAACTGTTTCGCTACACGTCGCGCAACAGCCTTTTGATTAAGCGCGTGAAAAATACTCTTTCTTTCCATTTCGGGAACACCCGAAATTCTTGCGATCTCATCCATCTCATCGACAACTACTGGATCTACGATAAAAGAAGGAATATTTAAACCTTCTGCTATTTCGAATGCCAAAATTCCACCTAGATTTGAAGCATGTTCGCCAGCGTAACCATTTTTTAGATCCTTGAGCATCGGTTCATTAACACTGTACGTACCACCTTCGATCGGTCTTAACAAACCGCCACGGCCGACCACACAACTCAGTTTTGAAATATTGATGCCTTCGTAGTCTAGAGCTTCTAAGATCGTTTCTTTTCTAAAAGTGTACTGATCAATAACAGAATCAAACGAATGGATGGTTTCTGTATCATGACGGATCGTTTTTTCAAATACTGGCCGTTCGTTATCAAAAATTCCAATCTTAGTAGAGGTTGACCCCGGATTGATCACTAGTATGCGAAATTCTTTTTGATGCACGTTTCAAACCTCCATTGATACGAACTCTTAACGAGATCGGTTAGACAAGATATGTCTTTCGTTTAATAGGAACTGACTTCTAGACATTCTCATGCGTTCGATACGCTCTTCTGCAAGGCGATCTGCTGCTAGATACGTCGGGATGTTATCACGTTTTGATATCTCGATAACACTCCCGATGTTGTCATAGATTGTTTCTACTTTTTTCATAGCACGATCACGGTTGTAGCCGTTAAGCTCATCAGCTACATTGATAACTCCACCAGCGTTGATTACATAGTCTGGTGCATAAACGATTCCCATCTCATGAATCGCATCACCGTGACGCGTTTCTTTAAGCTGGTTGTTTGCAGCTCCTGCAATTACTTTTGCTTTAATCTGAGGAATCGTATCATCGTTAATAATAGCTCCTAGTGCACATGGCGCAAAGATATCACAATCTACGCTGTAGATCTCATCGATCTCAACAGCTGTAGCTCCGAAATCTGTAACCGCGCGTTGTACAGCTTCTTTATTAATATCTGTAACGATCAATGATGCGCCTTCTTCGTGTAGGTGCTTACATAGTGTATAAGCAACATGTCCAACACCTTGAACAGCGATCACTTTTCCTTCTAGAGAATCTGTACCAAATGCTTCCATCGCTGCTGCTTTCATACCACGGTATACACCGTAAGCCGTTACTGGAGATGGATTACCGCTTGAACCGAAAGCAGGTGATACACCCGTAACGAATTGTGTTTCTTGGTAGATAAGGTCCATGTCTTCAACCGTTGTACCCACATCTTCTGCTGTAATATAACGACCATTAAGTCCTTGAATATAACGACCGAACGCACGGAACATTTCTTCATTCTTGTCTTTCTTTGGATCACCGATGATTACTGTTTTTCCGCCGCCAAGGTTCAATCCTGCAGCTGCGTTCTTATAAGTCATGCCTTTAGCAAGTCTAAGTGCATCTTCAATCGCTGCATCTTCTGTTTCATACGTCCACATTCTTGTTCCCCCAAGTGCAGGTCCCAATGTCGTATCATGAATACAGATAATTGCTTTTAGTCCAGATTGTTTATCTTGGCAGATCACCATTTGCTCATAATCGTAAGTTTCCATATATTTAAAAATTTCCATTGTGTTTTTTCCTCCTAAGATTTAATTATCAGTGATGACTGAGTTTACAGCTAAAGCGATTGAATAATATTTACTTTCTGCTGAATCCGCTCTGGATGTTAGAACGATTGGCGCTTTAGCTCCACATATTACTGCTCCAACTTTTGCTCGAGCAAAGTAGATCAGAGATTTATACAATACATTTCCTGTTTCAATATTAGGAACAAGAAGGATGTCAGCATTGCCTGCAACACTTCCCGTGATTCCTTTGTGAGCTGCAGCTTCCTTTGATATTGCATTATCTAAGGCTAAAGGACCTTCTACAATACCACCCTGAATTTGATTCCTAAGGTTCATAACCGTCAGACTCGCTGCATCCAATGTGGCTTGCATAGCGGGATTGACATTCTCTACTGCAGCAAGAACAGCAGCTTTCGGAACTTCCACACCCGTTCTGACCGCAAAATCGATAGCATTTTGTAGAATCTGAACTTTTTGATTAAGATCAGGCTCTATGTTCATGGCAGCATCCGTAATAAAGATTAATTTTTCAAATCCTTCTACTTCGAATGCAGCAACATGTGATAGCACTTTGCCTGTACGGAGACCGAATTCTTTATTTAAAACTGCTTTTAAAAGGGCAGACGTTGAGATGAGCCCTTTCATTAAAATATCAGCGTCTCCATCATGAACGGCTCTTACCGCTTTTAATGCAGCCGAAGCAGTATCGGTAGGAACAACTTTAATTCCCTCTAACGAAACATCTGCGTTTCTTTCTAACCAGTCAGAAATTTTGTTACCATTTCCAAACAGAATAAAGTGGGCGAGCCCTTCTTTGTACGATTTCAGTATGCTTTCCAAAACCTCCTGATCCCCAGCTTCTGCCACTGCGATGACCGGTTTCTCTTGTTGATTTTTGGCTCGGCTCACCAAGTTTTGTAAATGCATGCTATCCCCCCCTTGTTAACCGCTTTATTAACAATGCAATTTTCATGCCAACTATTAAACGTGTTATAAAAGTCGATATCCTTACACAGATATGCAATAATTTGCAAATGTGTTGCAATATTTTGCGTGAAATTATTTGCGCAGTTTTTCGTCAAGATCATATTTTTCTAATTTATAATAAAAATTCCGAAGTGAAATACCTAATGATTTAGCTGTTTTCGTTTTATTGCCACGAAACCTCTCTATAGCTTCTGTTAAAATACGTTTTTCAACCGCATCCATTTGTTCAGCTAAGCTCTTTTCATTATCAGTCGTATCGGACATATCTTTCAGATGAACATCCTTTTTCTTCGATGGTTCTATAGATAACAGCGAAATATGACTTCGATTGATCTGTGAATCAGTAAGACTCATGTGGATGATCGCTCTGCCTAATACGTTTTCAAGTTCTCTAACATTTCCCGGCCAATGATACGCTAATAAAAAGTCCTCTGCATCCTTGCTGATATAATCAATGTTTCTTCCATAGTCTTGATTTAGCTTCTGCAGGAGGTGATATGCTAAGAGCAAAATATCATTGTTCCTCGCTCTTAATGGCGGAATATAAATCGGCATCCTGTTGAGTCTGTAGTACAAATCCTGCCTGAACGTACCATCTGCGATCATTTTTTCAAGGTTAACATTGGTTGCGGCGATCACACGGACGTTGATCGGAATGGCTTTCGTCCCACCAACACGTCTAATTTCATTCTCTTGGAGAACACGCAACAGTTTAGCTTGTGTGTTCTGAGACAACTCACCCACCTCATCTAAAAAGATGCTTCCGCCGTTGGACTCTTCAAACAGACCTCTTTTCCCACCTCTTAACGCACCAGAAAAAGCTCCTTCTTCATAGCCAAACAGTTCACTCTCTAATAACGATTCAGACAGCGCTGCACAGTTGACGCGTATAAACTTATTAAACTTTCTGCTGCTCGCATTATGTATCGCATGAGCAAAAAGTTCTTTTCCCGTTCCAGATTCACCACGAAGCAGAACGGTCGCAGGAGTAGAAGCAGCAAGCTTCGCCTGATCGATCGCAAAACTCATCTCTTCTGATGAACCAATAATATCTTCAAATGAATATTTAGCTTCTAGTGTCCGAATGATCTGTCTTGCACGGTTGAGTTCTTCTGTAAGTCCTTTTATTTCAGATACATCGTGAATAACACCTACACTGCCTTTTAATAGACCATCCACGATAACAGGCGCAACATTAACAATCACATCTTTCCGGTTTGGCCCAACTCGTAATCGGGCACCTCTCACAGGTTTTCTTGTTTTTAGAACCTGCATGTGTATACTCTCACCTTCAGATATATCGGTTGTTGCCGGTTTTCCAATCACTTGCTCGGCTGTGTATCCTGTGAGCCTCGTATAAGCAGGATTGATCATGATCCCTTTTCCTTCTTCATCAACTACAGATATAGCTTCCTCAGAAGATTGGATGATCGATCTTAACATCGTTTGGATGCTCTTTAAATTCGTTACTTCTTCTGCCAGATCCACGATTTCTGTAATATCTTTAAAAACAGCAAACGCGCCAAGCTTTCGACCTTGGTGATTTAGGATCGGTGTCCTTGTTGTATAGATTTTAGTGCCATTCGCTAAAATTTGTTCTTGATTAACTTCTTCTATGCCTGAGTCCATAACTCTAGGAAGCTGACTATTAGGCATAACTTCTAGAATGGATTTACCTACAGCTTCCTCTTTCGATAAACTTGTCATCTTCTCAGCACTCTTGTTAAATATGGTGATCGTTAAATCTTGATCGATCACAATCATGCCATCATGTGTATTATCTAATATTGTTTTGAGTTGTTGCAGATGGCTGATGTCTTTTTTATTTTTCGTTTCGTCAGATATGGTTAACAAAAATCGAAACTGTGTTGTAGTCAATCTTCCCGACATTGGATATTTGGTTTCGTTTAGCAGATCTGCCGTTTCTTTAAGTGAATCTGAATAAACGATTACATCAATTACCTCATCTGGTGCCGATGAATATGTAAAAGTTGGAGTGTTATTAAATTTGGCCGGCAACGATTGAAGAGGTTCTTGAAAGATAGCTGCAAGTTCAAAAAGTTCGGATTGATTGATCTCTTGAACCAATTCAATTTCTTCTTGCGTTGCCAACAATACGATCCTTTGCAACAATTAGCCCACCTTTTTATTATAACATGCAATATTTTTCACATACTCATCATAGCTCACCATGAAAGGGTTTGCAAACTTATTTTGCATCGACAATATTTTTAACTTTATGTACAATAAGACGAGTAGAGGAGTGAAATTCTTCATGAGCAGATATGCAGCATTAGTGATTGTGTTAATACCTGGAATCATGGCCGTCATGGGAATAAAATGGATGAGAGACACGTTATTCGGAGTTTTACAATTTCCGTTTCCATACTTATGGCTACAGTTCATTGCAGGATTATTAAGCTTCTTAGCAGGGTTAGCTTTTGTTGGCGGGTTTATCTTTTACAGAGACCGCAAAAGAAATAAAGTACAGTTAAAATACAGAAAAAAATAACCATCTCAGTTAAGAGAGATGGTTATTTTTTGTAGGTAAGTATTTATACCATGACCCTATGTTCGATTCGAAGCTTATCCGCGACCATCGCGATGAACTCTGAATTCGTAGGTTTCGCTTTTGACATTGAAACTGTATAGCCGAACAATGACGAGATGCTATCTATGTTCCCACGGCTCCATGCTACTTCGATCGCATGACGTATAGCACGTTCAACACGGCTTGATGTTGTATTGAATTTTTTTGCGATATCTGGATAAAGAACCTTTGTGATAGATCCTAATAGTTCAATATCATTGTATACCATAGAGATCGCTTCTCTTAAATACATGTATCCTTTAATATGAGCAGGAACCCCGATCTCATGAATAATACTTGTGATACTCGCATCCAGATTGCGTGGTTTATTGTTAATTGTAGATTGGAAATTATTTCGATTACTTCCGGACGCACGCTGAACAGTTGATTTTTCTGCTCCACAGATCTGACGGATCTGACTCGCAAGGTTGTCCATATCGAATGGCTTTAAGATAAAGTATGATGCACCTAGGTCTACGGCTTTTTTCGTTACATCTTCCTGACCAAACGCCGTTAACATGATAACATTCGGCTGAGGCAGATCATCGCTAGACCTGATTTTCTCCAGCACCGCTAATCCATCTAAATGAGGCATGATAATATCAAGAACTAAAACATCAGGATCTTTATTCTCTAAAACGGACAAACATTCTTGACCGTTGTAAGCTACCCCAATTACCTCCATATCATCTTGACTTGAAAGATACTCCCTCAAAAGACTAATCAGTTCACGGTTATCATCAGCTAGACAAACTTTAATTTTTTGCACCATTATTTCCTCCCCATCCAACAATTTCTTGTTTTTCCCAATGTAATATTTCAACAATAAATCTTAAATCCCTTTATTTTGTTTTAAATTTTTTAAAATTATTTTGTTTTTGTAGCAGATAGAGCTGTTTTCTTCAATTTACTTTGAATTTCGACAGTTATTATATTTTCAGGATCATTTTTGTCGAATTTTCTTTATATCCCTCATTATACAAAATTTTCATAGGATTGTCTAAATTATCTAAAAGTAAATGGAAATAAACCTAGCACCAATTCCTATTTATATGTGTTCAAAATAAAAAAAACCGGTGAGATTTCCACCGGCTTTAAAAGTTAACTCGCTTGTTTTGCTTCTTTATAAATATTTACACCTGCTTCATCAAGCATCCACTCGATATGGACGCCATACCCCGAAGTTGGATCATTTACAAACACGTGTGTAACTGCTCCAATAATTCTTCCGTTCTGAATGATTGGACTGCCGCTCATACCTTGAACGATTCCACCGGTAATTTTTAAAAGCTCGGGATCTGTAATCTTAATGACCATTCCCTTTGTAGCGGGAAACTTTTGTGGAACAGAGCTTACGACATCAACATCGAACTCTCGAACCTTCGATCCGTTAACGACAGTTAAAATCTTCGCTGGACCTTTTTTTACCTGATGAGATAAGGCGATTGGCAGTGGTTTATTCCAGTCCCCATTCGATAATTCATCGTTTAACTTTCCAAAAATCCCAAAAGGGCTATTTTTTGAAATGTCCCCTAAAACTCTTTGATCGTTGGAAAAACGCGCCAGCTTTTCTCCAGGATGACCGTTAGATCCTTTTTCTATGGAAGTTACGGTAGATCCGAGGATTTCCCCATTGTTTACCTTGATTGGCTTTTTAGTATCCATATCTGAAATAACATGACCGAGTGCCCCATATTTAAATGACGCTGGATCAAAAAAAGTAAGTGTTCCTACGCCCGCTGCTGAGTCGCGAATATATAGTCCAATGCGATAAGACTGATCATTCTTGTCCTGCAGAGGAGTAAGTGTTTTATGAAACGTTTTACCATCTCGAATGATGGTTACATCTAAAGGACTTGAAGTTTCCCCAGACTGTTTAACAAATGGGCTTACATCTCCCATTTTTTTAATATTTTTTCCGTTAATTTTGGTAATAATATCTCCTACTTGAATATCGGCAATTTCACCTGGAGATTGTTTCCCTGAAGTTGTATTTACGAGGTGATGTCCCACAATCAATACCCCTAGAGTATTTAATTTCACTCCTATTGATTGTCCACCAGGTACAACCTTAAGATCAGATAAAACTTTTACATTCATCTTCTTTATGGGAAAACTTGCTGCTTCGAGAGTTGCCATGCTATCACCGTTTGTTTTGGCTTGTATCGAAACTTTATGGTCGCTTTCCATTGCGGTCGTATAAATGTTCGTTTCTTCCTGCTTCATGTTTGTTCCAACAGGAAGAGCTTGTAAGACATACTGTCCTTCAAAAAAGGTAATCGATTCAGGCAGTGCTACATATTCTCGCACAGGAGACAAAAAACCGATTCCCACTAAACTTCCAAGGAGAATAACGCCGATCATTCGCCGAAGTAAATCCTTATACATCATACACTCTCCTCGCTCCTAGCTCACACCCTCACCATGGCTGTACCTTTAATTTAGCCTACGGACCATGAGTTTATAACCTAGAAAAAAGAAAAAGCTATTCCTTAAATGGATAGCTTTTTCATGAATAAAGTTTTATGATGTCTTTTTAATTGACGCTGCAAGCTCTAATAATTCTTGAGCATGTTGCCTCGTAAGGTCAGTAATCTCAACACCAGAGATCATTCTGCCTATCTCATTTACTTTTTCATCCGTTTTTAATGTTAGGACCTTTGTAACCGTTCTTCCATGACGTGTGTCCTTAGAGATATGAAGATGCGTGTCAGACATCGCTGCAACTTGTGGAAGGTGAGAAATACAAAGTACTTGTGAACCGACAGAAACTTTATAGATCTTTTCCGCTATCGCTTGAGCAACTCTTCCAGAGACTCCTGTATCTACTTCATCAAAGATAATGGCGGTAATTCCTTGATTTTCAGAAAAAATGGTTTTCAATGCTAGAATAATTCTGGAAAGCTCCCCGCCAGATGCTACTTTTGATAGTGGTTTAAGGGGTTCTCCAGGATTCGGAGAGATATAAAATTCTACAGAATCCACTCCAGTTCTTAAAAACTGATTATCCTCAATCCGCTTCATTACGACTTCGAATTTGGTTTTTTCCATATATAGTTCTTTAAGCTGTTGCTGTATGCTGTTCCTTAAGACTTTAGCGGTCTCCGATCTCCGCTTAGTCAGTTTTTTCCCTGATACCTCAAGTTTAGCAATGAGCTTATCCTGCTTTTTCTTAAGTTCTTCGATATGATTATCTTTGTTCTGAATGAGTTCTAACTCTTTTTTAATCTTTTCACTATAATCGATCATTTCTTTTACTGAAGAACCGTATTTGCGTTTAAGCTTACTTAGTTCATCAAGACGTGATTCGATGCTGTTAAGCCTTTCCGGGTTGTATTCTAATGAATCAAACATATCCCGAATCTTATATGTAAGCTCTTCAAGTACATAAAAGCTGTTTCCAAATTGCTCTTCGTCGGCTATTAATGATTCATCAAGTGCTGCGACCTGCGAAAAATCAGCTAGTGCACTAGAGACAAGTTCAAGCGCTTTTCCTTCACCATAAAGATTATGATAAGCATCCTGAAGAGAGCCATGAATTCTCTCAAAATTCGAAAGCATTCTTTTTTCTTCCTCAAGCTTAACATCCTCATCAGGAATGAGGTTGCTACCCGATATCTCTTGGTACTGATATTGTAGCAAGTCTATTCTCTGCGCGATCTCTTGTTCGTTTCTAGAGAGCTCAGAAAGCTGCTTGTTGATTTCTTTGTAGTCCCTGAATGTTGATTCGTACGATATCAACTCTTGTTTAAAATCCTTATCACCAAAACTATCGAGTAAAAAAAGATGCTTGTCAGGCTGCATTAAATATTGCGTTTCATGCTGCCCATGAATATCTACTAATGCCTGTCCGATCTCCTTAAGAACAGACAGCGTAACAAGCTTTCCGTTTACTCTGCAAATGCTTTTTCCGTTCTCCGTTATATCCCTTTTAAGCACGACCATCTCATCTTCATCTGAAATCGCAATTCCAAATTCCTCACATTTATCATATACACGATGACCTGGATGAATATGAAACAAACCTTCGATTTCCGCTTTTTGAGTACCATAGCGTACAAATTCCGTAGAGCCGCGGCCACCAATCAGAAGTCCGATCGCATCGATGATGATGGACTTTCCTGCACCGGTTTCACCCGTTAATACGGTTAACCCTTTACTAAAAGAAACACTCAGAGAGTCAATAATAGCAAAATTACGAATACTTAATTCTGCCAGCAATTACATCACACCTTATTTTAAAAATTACAGCATATCTAAAAATCGCTGCGAAACATCTGCACTAACTTCTTTAGAACGACAAATAATTAAGATTGTATCATCGCCACAGATCGTTCCCATTAAATCTTCCCAATCTAGCTTATCAATTAACGCTCCAATGGCATTTGCATTACCAGGAAGTGTTTTCATGATAATCAGGTGATCTGCATAATCAATACTAATAAAGCTGTCAGTCAGTGTTCTTTTTAACTTCTGCAGTGGATTGAACCTTTGGTCAGCCGGAAGACTATATTTATAGCGACCATCGTTCATCGGTACTTTCACAAGATGCAGTTCTTTAATGTCACGCGAAACTGTTGCTTGCGTTACATTAAAATTGGCTTTCTTAAGTAGTTCCACTAAGTCATCTTGTGTTTCAATATCATGATTGCTGATCATTTCACGTATTTTAATATGTCGTTGTCCTTTATTCACTCGTGATTCCACCTCAATTTACACTGTCACATTCTGCCTTTATCTTATACTATTGTGCATAGGATGTAAATTTTTCATGAGTGAAATGATGAAAAGAGCGAGAAATTTTTATTCTCGCTCTTTCTTTAATGTTTCATGAGCAGACTTCACAACTTCTTCAATATTTTCTGAAGTTATCGTCATGCAGTCCTCATTTTTTACTTTTCCATGCATTAAAAACTCAATGTTTCCATCCCCACCCGTTATAGGTGAGAAGGACAGTGCAACAGGGTTAATCCCTGTTCTGCGAGCAAAATCCGTAATCTCTTCAATCACGCGTTTATGAACTTTCGGATCTCTAACAATTCCCTTTTTCCCGACTTCTTCACGTCCTGCTTCAAACTGAGGCTTGATCAAAGCGATCACATCTCCAGTTGGCATAAGCTGAGTCAGCACAGGAAGTATGATTCGTAGAGAAATGAATGAAACGTCGATCGTTGCAAAGTGAGGGATTCCCTGTTGAAGCTTATCAGGAGTTACATATCTAAAGTTTGTTCTTTCCATCACCGCTACCCTTGAATCGTTTCTCAGCTTCCAAGCGAGTTGATTGTAGCCCACATCGATCGCATATATATAGGAAGCACCATTTTGTAAGGCACAGTCCGTAAAGCCACCTGTTGAAGCCCCAATATCCATTCCTATCTTTTCTTTAACTTCAAAATCAAAGATTTTAAGTGCCTTTTCAAGCTTAAGCCCGCCTCTTCCCACATAAGGGATAACATCTCCTTTAACTTGAAGAGGCGCATCTTGTTCTATCTTTTCTCCTGGCTTATCCATCCGGTTCGTTCCTGAGTACACGAGGCCAGCCATAACAGATCGTTTGGCTTTCTCTCGGGTTTCACAAAGTCCTCGATTGACAAGCAGTACATCTACCCGTTCTTTTTTCATGTAAGAAGACCCTTTTCTGCCTTTCTTTTAACAAGAGCTTTCACTCGCTCAACAAGATCAGGTGTTGTAATTCCGATCTCTTCTAAAAGTTTTGTTACACTTCCATGCTCGATAAAGCAATCTGGTATACCCATACGATCAATGATAACATTTGCCTGATGGTCAGCCGCATGCTCTAATACCGCACTTCCAAAACCGCCTTGAAGAACAGCCTCTTCTAACGTTAAAATAGGCATGTTTTCTGCATAAAGCTCTTTGAGCATTTTTGAGTCAAGTGGTTTGATAAAACGAGCATTGATCACGCGTGCTGAGACACCTGATTTCGCAAGGATCTCCCAAGCTTCAAGCGCCATTGGAATCGTTGTTCCAAATGTTAGAATCGCAACGTCATCTCCATCTTTCAGCACTTCCCATGAACCAATTGGAATGTTCTCTAACTCTTCATCCATCGGAACTCCAGAACCGTTGCCTCTAGGGAATCTGATCGCAATCGGACCATCTTCATATTTAAGAGCAGAGTATACCATATGTTGAAGCTCGTTTTCATCTTTCCCCATCATCAATACCATATTTGGAATATGACGCAAGAAAGCAATATCAAATACACCTTGGTGCGTTTCTCCATCAGCACCAACGAGGCCAGATCTATCTATTGTGAAAACAACATTCAAATTCTGTCTGGCTACATCATGAACTACTTGGTCGTAACCTCGCTGCAAGAACGTAGAATAAATCGATAGTACCGGTTTCATATTCTGTGTAGCAAGTCCAGCTGCCATCGTAGTGGCATGCTGTTCTGCAATACCAACGTCAAACAAACGATCAGGAAACGCTTTTCCGTAATCAGTGAGTTTAGAGCCTATCGTCATAGCAGGCGTTATCACTGCGATTCGATCATCTTTATGTGAAAGCGTCTCAAGTGTTTTACTTACCACTCCGCTGTAAGATGGTCCAACTTGCTGCGGTTTGATCTGTTCACCTGATTCAATCTTATAAGCACCAACGCCATGCCAGCTATCCTTTTTATCACTTTCAGCCGGTTCATAGCCTTTACCTTTTTTCGTAAGAACGTGAATGATTACGGGACCTTTTGTCTTTTTCGCATATGTTAGATTCTCGATCAAGTCATCTACATCATGACCATCTACTGGCCCTAAGTAGGTGTAGCCTAGCTCCTCAAAAAACATTCCTGATACTAACAGATACTTTAAGCTATCTTTTACGCGTTCTGCTGTTGCAGCCAATTTACCGCCAAAAGCAGGAATTTTACGGATTAAAGATTCTAGTTCATCTTTTGCTTTATTATATTTTCTAGCTGTTCTCATGCGTCCTAAAACGTTATGAAGAGCTCCCACATTTGGAGCGATCGACATTTCGTTGTCGTTAAGCACAACGATCAAGTCTTTCTTTTCATGTCCGATATGGTTGAGCGCTTCTAGAGCCATCCCGCCTGTTAGGGCACCATCACCAATGACAGCAACAACTTTATCATCGGTTTTCTTAAGGTCTCTAGCGATCGCCATACCCATTGCTGCAGAAAGTGATGTAGAACTGTGTCCCGTTTCCCAAACATCATGTTCGCTTTCAATTCTCTTTGGAAATCCACACAGACCTTTATACTGTCGAAGTGTATCAAACTGCGATGCTCTCCCCGTAAGAATCTTATGCACATAGGCTTGATGACCAACATCCCAAATAAACTTGTCTTTAGGACTATCAAAGACTTTATGCATAGCGAGCGTTAGCTCTACAACGCCAAGATTCGGCCCAAGGTGGCCTCCTCTAACTGAAAGTTTTTCAATTAGAAAAGAACGAATTTCGGCAGCTAATTGATTTAATTGTTCAGTTTCATACGTTTTTAAAAACTGAGGATCTTGAATTTCTTCCAGGTTCATGGAATATGCCTCTCTTTCCATTAACGCCTTTTCTTCTCTCTTTTAGCAGGCGATAGCAGTTTAATTCTTAATTTTTCCTCTAAAAAATATAATAAACGCCCAACCTGAAAAATAATAAAGGTTGAGTGGTTGATCGCATATGATTTTCCTAGCGCTTTGCCTCCTACAGTAAGTGCAGCAACTACACTAGTGAAGACGATTGAGATCAAATACTCAGAGTTTGATCCAGAACTATTCCCCATAGAAAGTGTAAGTTCTACTACTACTGCAGCAGATGCCGTTCCGCTAACAATTCCAGAGATGTCTCCAATAACATCGTTACAAAAATTCGCTACACGATCTGCGTTTCTTGTAATGATTATAGCATGTCTTGCTCCAGGAACCTTCTCAGAAGCCATCGCATGAAACGGAACTTCTTTCGCAGCAGTTGATGCCACCCCTACTATGTCAAACAGAACCCCGGTTAATACGATTAGAAACACGATTCCCATGCCTATCGCCCACGAAACTCCATTTAACAAAAAAGACGATACAACTGTAAAAATAGCCGCTAACACAAGAGTGATAACGGCAATGCTTGTACTCCATTTGAGTGTTTTAGTAAAGGAATGCTTCATGCATAACTCCTCACTTTTTGGTCACTTTATGTAATAGGGAGTGGTCACCTTATTAAGTAAAGACTGCGGCTTAGGTCCAGTAGGTTTTCCCAGAAGAGTACGAAATGTCGCCATATTCGCGGTTTCCCTTTACTCTCTTCTTAACGCTGTTGCCAAACGTTAGACTAGATTACCACTTAGTCCGCACTATAATCCCTAAAAGGTGTCAGGGCAGAACAGTCTAGGAGTTTTCCTCAACAGCCTCGCGCACATTCCCTAGCCTCTTTTGCAGAGAAGATTTCATATGGTATAAAGCTCAAAATCAGCGGCCAACCGATACAGGCTTTTCACACCATAATCCCCTCAAGCTCCACTCAAGGCAGGCTACGCTGCTCGCCTTCTTTTCCTGTGAACAAGAAAAAAAGCTAAGCAGGTTCAAACCCCATTTCGCAGTAAGGTCTTTTGAACACAAACCGCAAATATGGGGGCCTCCGCGGAAGAAGGGTCCTCGCCCACATGCCATTGTGGATCGCCCTTCAACCTTAACTCCCAGCGATGACCCAAGGCTGGGCGCCTCAAGCCATTACAAGGAACTTCATCGATGTGCCCTTTGGCGGATTTTTAGGCCCGCCTTCAGGAATGGGGGGCTGACTAGAATACTGCACCACTCCAAAGCAAATAATATCATATCATACTTCCAATTTCGCAACAATCTCTTAGTGGTTTCTTTTTATAATGTAGTCAGCGATGGACGCTAATATGCCTGTATTTCCGTTGATCTTGTTTAAATGTTCCAAAGAAATATGTATATGATTTTCCATTTCTTTCTTTGCCCCGTCAAGACCAAGAATTTTAGGATAAGTAGTTTTCAGATTAGCCTCATCACTTCCAACAGGTTTACCTATTTCTTCTTGTTTCCCTGTTACATCTAATATGTCATCTTGAATCTGAAAAGCAATCCCGATATGCCGTGCATAGTTCGTTAAATGGATAAGAACTTCATCAGTAGCTCTCGCTGCAATTCCACCTATGATTACTGAACATTCAAGCATCTTACCCGTCTTTTTTTCATGGATGCTTTCTAATTCTGTTAACGTGAGGTCTCTGTTCTCTCCCTCTATGTCTTCTACTTGACCACCAACCATACCTGTTGCACCTGCAGCTCTTGATAGAACAGTGATCATTTGAACTTTTTGATCCGAAGTTAAATACGAGTTGTTAGTGATTAAGCTAAAGCTTTCTGTCAATAAAGCATCTCCTGCCAAAATGGCTTGAGCTTCGCCAAAAACTTTATGGTTCGTGAGTTTCCCTCTTCTATAATCATCATTATCCATAGAAGGAAGATCATCATGAATCAAAGAATACGTGTGAACAAATTCGATAGAACAAACCACATCTACTAGTTCTGCTGTATTCTTTTCAAATGATTCCATGACTGCAAGCGCTAAGATCGGACGTATTCGTTTTCCACCTGCAGAAATAGAATATAGCATCGATTTTTTCAATGTATCTGGAGCATCCAATTTTTTTAGGTGTGCTACCATCTTTTCTTCAACCAATGTTTTTTTATCTCGAAGATATTGTTCAAACGCTATCAATGATCTTCCTCCTGAATCGCGAATGGTTCTTCTTTTCCATCTTCATGCAAAATCGTATCCATCTTCTTCTCAACGTTCTGTAATTTCGTATGACATAATTTGGAGAGTTTCATTCCTTGTTGATACAGGTCGATACTCTCTTCTAAAGGAACATCTCCCTGTTCAAGCTTTTCAACGATTTCTTCAAGCTGTATCATCGCTTCTTCAAATGTAAGTTTGCTTGTTTTTTCAGTCATTCGTAAAAGACGCCTCCGTTCCAGTGATGTGACAATCAATCTGTCCATCTTTTAACTTTATCGTTAATGCATCTCCCGCCTTTACCTGTGATACGGACTTGACCAATTCGTCTTTGCCTTGTTTATAGGTCAAGCTGTACCCTCTATCCATCACAGCCAAAGGATTGAGGGAAGATAGCCTAGAAATCTTGTTTGAAAAATCTCTCTGGTGCTGCCTTACGTGACGATTTGTTTCTTTTAGCAATGTCTTATGCAAAGAAACGATTCTTTCGTTTGCCTTCTGAAGCTGGCCTCTTGGTGAAAACAGGAACAGTTGACGTTTAACCTGTGAGAGTTGATTCTGATGTTGATCAACAAAACTTCCAACCTTACGTTTTAATTGATCCATACACCTATCCAGTTCTTGCTCTTTTTGTTTGATCAATTGAGTTGGATATTTAAAAGCATATGATTTTTGCAGTCGGGAAAGATGCTGTTGATGACCTGCAACAAACTCATTCATCACCCGTTTCAGGCGAACATTTCTTTGGAATAATCGATCCTTCAATTCATCTAGATGAGGGACAGCCATCTCTGCTGCAGCTGTTGGTGTTGGTGCTCTTAAATCCGCTACAAAATCTGAAATCGTAAAATCCGTTTCATGTCCCACAGCAGAAATGACCGGCAGATGTGATTGAAAGATCGCTCTTGCAACACTTTCTTCATTAAACGCCCATAGCTCTTCTATCGATCCTCCACCACGTCCCACGATTAGAACATCTGATTCATTCAAAGCATTGGCTCGTTCGATCGCCCGCACGATGGATGGAGCAGCACCTGGTCCTTGAACAAGCACTGGGTATACAGTGACCGCAGCTAGCGGAAACCTTCGTTTTATAGTAGTCACGATATCCCTCACGGCAGCTCCTGTTGGTGAAGTGACCACACCGATCGTAGAAGGAAATTTAGGCAGCGGCTTTTTATGTATAGGGTCAAAAAGCCCTTGTTGATCTAACATATTCTTAAGATTTTCGTACGCCAGAAACAAATTACCAACACCGTCTTGCTGCATCGTTCTGACATAGAGCTGGTATTGTCCTTGAGGTTCATAAACAGAGAACGAACCTTGGATTAAAACATTCATTCCTTCTTCAGGTTTAAAGTTTAAATGCCTGTTGTTTCCTGCAAACATAACAGCAGAAACTCTGCTGTTTGCATCTTTCAACGTAAAATACAGATGACCCCTGCTATGAAGCTTAACATTTGATAGCTCACCTTTTACCCAGACGTCTTGTAAATTACCGTCATTTTCAAATAGCCTCTTTATATACCGGGTTACAGCCGATATTGGAACATACCGATTGTTGTTTTGCATTAATGTACTTCCTTTAACTGCTTTCTCCATTTTGAAGCAAGAACCGTATTGTTCATTAACATCGTGATCGTCATAGGACCAACCCCTCCTGGAACAGGAGTGATATGTTTTGCTTTAGGTTTAATGGCCTCATAGTCCACATCTCCACAAAGCTTTCCATCTTCCTTGCGATTAACCCCTACATCAATAACAACGGCACCTGCTTTTACCATATCTTCTGTAATAAGGTTCGGTTTTCCTACCGCCGCAATTAAAATATCAGCTTGCAATGTTTGTTCACGAAGATTTTTAGTTCTAGAGTGACAAAACGTCACCGTCGCATTTTCCTGCAAGAAAAGCTGGCCAGCTGGTTTTCCAACAAGGTTGCTTCTCCCTACAACTACAACATGTTTCCCTGATATACCTTCACCGGTTTGTTTAACCATCTCTAAAATTCCAAGCGGAGTGCAAGGTATGAATGCTTGCTCATCTCCTGCATGCATCCGTCCAATATTAATCGGATGAAAACCATCTACATCTTTTTCAGGCAAAATCGCCTCAATTACTTTTGATTCACTTATATGTGAAGGAAGGGGAAGTTGTACGAGAATCCCATCAATTTGTTCGTCATTGTTAAACGCTTGAATGTATTGTAACAATTCATTCTCAGAAATAGTTTCAGAAAGCTCAGTCATTACCGAATGCATACCGAGCTCTTTACACGTTCTTTCTTTTGCTAATACATATGAACGAGACGCTGGGTGATCGCCTACTAGAATAACAGCTAAACCTGGAACAATTCCTTCTTGTTTAAGGTCTTGGATCTCTTTTGCAAGTTTTTCTCTGATCTCTCTCGCAATTTGTTTTCCGTCTAACACAGCCATTCTAAAGTCCCCCTCAAAAGTAGTTGGTTTTATAAAATTAATTATGGTTAATATCTTTGACTATTTTTCCTAGGACACCATTTACGAAACGTCCTGCTTCTTCACCGCCAAAGATTTTAGCTGTTTCAATCGCTTCATTCAACGTTACGTTCTTTGGAACCTCTTCCATGAACAACCACTCGTAAGCCGCCATCTGAAGAACAACACGTTCTACGTTTGCTAGTCTTGAAAAGCTCCATTTCTCTAAATAAGGCGTTAGAAAACGCTCGATTTCTTCTTTCTTTTCAACCGTACCATGAACCATACTTGTTAAAAATTCGTCTGATGGCTCTCCTTCTAAAACATGCTCCATAGCTTCACTAGCTGAGATGTCACTTACTTCTATTTGAAAAAGCGATTGAAATGCCTTTTCTCTGGCAAGTCTGCGTTTCATAATCCGACTTCCTTTCTATTTGCGAACAATTTCTATCTAGCATAATACCATATTGTTAGGACTCGTTACAATCCGAACAATGGACTTACTAACGCTTCCGAACATTCAGTTTTTTTACTTTCTGTTAAGGGATTCTAGAAAAATGAAAAGTATTTTATCTTTTTACTCTCGGGGCTTCAAAATTACTCTCATCTATACTAGGTGGGGTATCCAGACTGTAAATTTAGAAATTCACGAGATAATTCTAGAAATTCTGGACTTAATCCGGCGAGTTTGGGCTATATTCCGGCGAGATTTTTCCATATACCAGCGAGTCGACATCACTCGACTACTATTCTGCCACTTATACCCCCGCCAACTTTAACTTCAACGGGCTGAAGGTTTTCTTCACATCACAAAATCAACTTGTAATAAACAACAAGAAAAAAGACCAAAGGGCAAGTAGAACCTCACCCTTTGATCTTTTTAATAATCTACTTCTGGTGCTTCATTCTGTTTTTCTTTTGAATCAAATTGAACACCAACTACGAATACGTTGATATCCGTTGCTTCTAGTGCTGTCATGTCTAGAAGCGCTTGTCTGATATAATCTTGAATTTTTTGAGCCACATCTGGAATCGCAACTCCATATTTCATTGATACGTATACATCAATAGAAATACCTGCTTCTGAGAGTTCTACTTTAACGCCTTTGCCATGCGTTTTCTTTCCAAGTCGCTCTACTACACCACTTGCAAAGCTGCCTCTCATGGAAGCGACACCTTCAACATCTGAAGCTGCAATACTTGCAAT
Source organism: Fictibacillus norfolkensis (assembly GCF_014836645.1). Taxonomy (GTDB): domain Bacteria; phylum Bacillota; class Bacilli; order Bacillales; family Fictibacillaceae; genus Fictibacillus; species Fictibacillus norfolkensis. Next base: position 153,006 of record NZ_JACSQM010000004.1, on the reverse strand, counting down.
GACTTCGATAACCTCAGGTGAGATCTCCACTTTTCCTAATTCTGATGAGTAACTTTCCATTTCAAATGATAGTTCGTTCATCACTTAAACACCTCCGTACTTATTCGCTTTTTGAAGTTAAATCATGATTTTCTAAAAACTTTGTATTAAAGTCACCATTCACAAAAGTCTCATGGTTTAACAGACGCAGGTGGAACGGAATGGTCGTATGAATTCCTTCGATAACAAACTCGCTTAGGGCACGCTTCATACGGTCGATTGCTTCTTGTCTAGTATTTCCGTAAGTAATAACTTTAGCAATCATAGAATCATAAAATGGTGGAATCGTATAGCCTGGGTAAACAGCAGAATCAATTCGAACACCTAGACCGCCTGGTGGAAGATACATTTCAATCTTCCCAGCAGAAGGCATAAAATTCTTCTCAGGGTTCTCTGCATTAATTCTACATTCGATCGACCAGCCATCAAACTCGATATCTTCTTGTTTGTATCGCAATCTCTCACCTGAAGCTACTTTAATCTGTTCCTTGATTAGATCAATTCCTGTTACCATCTCAGTTACAGGATGTTCTACTTGGATTCGAGTGTTCATCTCCATGAAATAGAAGTCACCTGTATTATGATCAAAGATAAATTCAACGGTACCAGCACCAGAATATTGAACGGCTTCAGCTGCTTTTACTGCTGCATCCCCCATCTCTTGACGTTTAGATGGGGAGATAGCTGGAGATGGCGTCTCCTCTAAAAGCTTTTGAAGACGTCTTTGGATACTGCAGTCTCTTTCTCCCAAGTGAATAACATTCCCATGGTTATCTGCAAGCACCTGTATCTCAACATGTCGGAAATCTTCAATGTATTTTTCAATATACACACCTGGGTTACCAAAAGCAGTTGCTGCTTCTTGCTGAGTGATCGCAATGCCTTTTAAGAGTTCCGTTTCATTCTTAGCTACGCGGATCCCCTTACCCCCACCGCCTGCTGTTGCTTTAATAATTACAGGATACCCAATTTTATTGCTGAGTTCAATGGCTTCTTCCTTGTCCCTAATAATCCCGTCAGAACCCGGTACGATAGGAACTCCGGCATCCGCCATCGTCGCTCTCGCAACATCCTTAATACCCATCTTGTTGATCGCTTCAGCACTTGGACCAACAAACGTTACATTGCATTCTCTGCATAGTTCTGCAAAGTCAGCGTTCTCTGCCAAGAATCCATATCCAGGATGAATGGCTTCTGAGCCCGTTAGTGTCGCAACGCTCATTATGTTAGTAAAGTTTAAGTAACTATCTTTTGAAGCAGTCGGTCCGATACAATAAGCCTCATCTGCCAAACGGACATGCAAGGCATCTTTATCGGCTTCTGAATAAACGGCTACTGTTTCAACACCAAGTTCTTTGCATGCGCGAATAATCCTTACAGCAATCTCACCACGGTTTGCTACTAATAGCTTTTTAATCATAGACATACCCTCCTATTCTGCTTTCACAAGGAACAGAGGTTGTCCGTATTCTACTAATTGTCCGTTCTCAACTAGTACTTTTACGATTTCACCATTCACTTCAGATTCAATCTCATTGAATAATTTCATCGCTTCGATAATACAAACGATGCTATCTTTTGAAACTTTATCTCCTGGCTTAACAAATGCTTCTACATCTGGAGATGAAGCAGAATAGAACGTTCCTACCATAGGAGAAACTACCTTATGTAAGTTAGCATCTTCGTCTGCCTGTTTTGTTTCTTGTTTAACTTCTGTATTTTCCTTAACTGTTTCAGCTGCTGGAGCCTGTTCTTTTACTGGTGGCGCTTGAGTGACTACGGGTTGAGAAACAACTTCTTCTGCTCCATAAGAAACTACTGATCCACTGTCCTTTTTAAGAACGATCTTAGAGCCGTCATTTTCGTATTTGAATTCGTTGATGCTTGATTTGTCAATAAGTTTAATCAATTCACGGATTTCTTGTATTTTTAGCATGATCTCTACTCCTTCTAACAATCCTATCCAGTTTAGATTTTTTATTTAGCACCTTCTATTGTGACTAGGTCTTAACACATGTAATATACCACATTTCTTTTTTCGTGGATACATTAGAATCATGTTCATGTTAATAGTACACGATAACACCTCACTTTGTAAGCGTTTACGGTTACTCTTCACTTTTTTCTATCATTTCCCGCCACAAAGAAATGCAAACTTGAATGACGCTTTAAGTTTCTATCCAATATATCATGAAACCGCAAAAAGAAAAAAGCCGGAATTTCCGGCTTTCATACTCTTTTACGCTTATTTATTTGGACGCATGATATTCAACCGCTACTGTTTTCCCGCTACCAAGGTGTTCGTTTGCAACATTCATGATCTCAACGACTTCTTTTTTCGATAGTTTATCAGCTTTTACGATTACTTTGATCTCATTGTTCATCGTGCTTACTAAAGCATCATTGAATCCCATCGATTTGATCAATGTTTCTACTGTTGATTCTTGCATAGTAAGTGACTGAAGCTCAGTCATCTTCGCCCAAGCATCAGCTTGAACCTCAGCTGAAGCGTCCTCAGAACCGGCAACAGCTACATAATCAGCACTCATCTCATCACGAACTTCATCTCGCTCTAGGCGAAGCGCAGTAAACACATCATCGTTTGCAACACCTGAAACTGTCGCTTCTTTACCTGACTTCTTTCCTGCCTCCAAATATGCAAGATCATCTGTTCCACCAGGTGCTGTAATATAATACACAGACAACACAATGATTAAGCTAAGCATAGTCAGAAGCCAAACGGTTTGTTTTTTCAATAACATTTGTTTATTCCCCCTCAGGATTTTTTGGTCCTACAAAAATTTGATCACTACCTATATCAAAAACTTTCTTAACGAGCTCTATGATCATAGACTTTGTCTGGATGTTCTCTGCCCCTTGTGCCAGTATAGCCACACCTTTAATCTTTGGTTTTTCTGTTGTGACGATGATCGGCTCTTCTCTGCCGTCATTTGAGATGATTACTACTTTTTCATCTATCTTTTGATCTTCTATCGTTCTCTTACCGCCATTTTTATCATTTTCCGATGTAGTCTGGCTCTGTGTGCTATCATCTGTAACGAACTCTTTTCTCTCTGTTGTTGAAAGTTCTACCATTACAGAAACTTTGCCAACTCCTTGCATCTGTTCTAATAGATCTTTCAGTTCGTTAGAGTAAAGATCTTCATACGTTTTGATATTTTTGTCAGTTACTTCTTTAGCTTGTTTAAAAACCGCCTCTGATTTAACCTTCGTTTCTGGCACTAGTCCGTTTAATGAACTTTTTTGAGCAGGGGAGTCTATCATCTTGCTAATAAACATAAGAGAAATTCCCAATAGAAGTAATACAAGTAAGTACTTTTGTTTATTCCCTGCTTTATCACTCAGCTGCAGCCGTTTTTTTATCTGTTCCCAAAATGAACGTTTCATTGGGATAACTCCTCTCCCCCTTCCAAATGTACATCAACTTGGTTTGCATCCAGCTGCCACTGACTGGATAAGAACTGGATGACTTCGCTTGAAACCGGTTGTTCGAGAGTTTCTTTTCTCTCTGGATCAGATACACTCACATCTACTTCTGATACTTCAGAGATTTCTGCTTGGTCGTGATACTTGGCTAGTACCACTTTGGCACCCCTTATATCTTCAGGCTCCAACGGCTCATCACCAATTTCCGTTCGAATTTGAAGATCGACAATCTCTAACTCATAAGTCTGTTTCAACTCCTCTTGAACTTGTTTTTTCATTGGGACAGCCATTTGCTCTAATATATATGCACGTTGAGCGGATTGTATTTCACTTTTATTCTCTTCTATCGAATTTTTTATTTCGTCTTCTTTCACAGCAGCTGGTAGATCCATGGCAAGAAACACTTGATCGAGATCTGAATTTATTAGTTTGAACAGTGGAGAGAGCATAGCAAGCAGTATGAGCAAACCTACAACCATCTTGATATAATTTTGAAATTGATTTCCAGGTAACAACAGCTCAATGACTCCAGCCAATAGTACAAGAATAATAATATTGGTTATCCATTCGGTTAAGAATGCCATGACTCACCTCCTATCGAACCATCAGTGTAACGTTGCCGGCTGCGATTATAATCGTTATCGCTAAAAAGAACATAATAGACACCGTCATAAGGGCAGCAAAGATAAACATGACGCTCTTACCGATGATGCCTAATGATTCAACGATCGGCCCACCGCCTAAAGGCTGAAGGAGGGCTGCAGCCATGCTATATATAAAAGCTAGTATTAAAACTTTGATGGCAGGAAAGATAGCCAGTAGAAGCAATAAGAGTGCTCCTATTATGCCTACCGAGTTTTTAAGTAAGATAGAAGCGCTCATAACTGTATCTGTCGCATCTGTAAACATACGTCCGACAACCGGAATAAAATTTCCTGTTATAAATTTTGCGGTCTTGATCGTAATGCCATCTGCCACTGCTGCTGTTGCACCTTGCACGCTCATTACACCGAGGAATACTGTGAAAAAAAAGGCGAGCGCTCCCATGCTGACATTTCGCAAAAGCTTGGCCAACTGAGTAACTTTGTGATGCTCTGACATCGTAGAAACGATGCTTAATAGTGCAGATAGAAAAAGAAGTGGCAATACAAAATTCTTTATTAATAGACCGCTTGTATTTACTAAAAATAAGATAACCGGATGAAAAAAGGCGACTGAAGCAAGGCTTCCAACAGTTGCCATCAAAGCTAGAAGAAGGGGTATAAGTGCAATCATGAAACTTAACATATTATCAATCGCTTCTGTCGCATAAGAGATGGCAACGTGAAAACTGTTTAAAGCTAAGATGATCAAGACCATATAGACAATGCCATACGCCACTTTTGAAATAGCGGATCGATCGAAAGCATTCTGAATGGATTGAAGGAGCATGCTGAAAACGGTGAGCAGAATTAAGGTTCCAAGCAGCTTTCCGTGAACAGCAAGTTCATGAAACATAAACTTCAAAAGACCAAGCATGTAACCTTTTATTGAAAAATCTTTTTCTCCTTTTACAAATTCAAGGAAGGTTCCTTTTTGGCTTTCTGGTAAGAAACCGCCATATTCTTGGGAAATGCTATCCCAATATTGTTTGATCTCATCTAACTGCATGGAGGAAACTTGTTGATCTACCATTTTTGAAGTGATCGAGCTCGCTGATGCGGATTCTATGGGGCCAAATAGGATGAAGGAAAAGATTATGAATAGAAGAAGACTTGTCCGCATCATCACTTTCTGCATCTTTACAACCCGCTTTCTTATTTCGGAATAAGCGTCAGAACGGTTTCAATAATAACCGTTAGAATTGGTATCGCCATCACGAGAATCAATATCTTCCCACCTAGTTCGATCTTAGAAGCAATAGCTCCCTGACCAGCATCTCGTGTGATCTGTGCTCCAAACTCTGCAATATAAGCGATACCGATTATTTTTAACAACGTTTCAACATAGATCATGTTTACGTTTGCGTTGATGGCAAGTCGTTGAAGCATCGTTAGAATTTGTCCAATCTTATCAATCAAGAATAAAAAGATTCCTGCTCCAACCATGAGTGTGACCAAAAAAGCAAAATTTGCTTTTTGTTCTTTAAGGACTAAGGCTAAGAATGCAGCAACCAGCCCAAAACCAACAATTTGGATAATTTCCAATCTGGCCCCCTCCTTAATTCTGAAACAAAAAGACACCTTTTACCTTTTCAAATAAATCATCTAAAAGAGTGATGACCATAAATAGGGCAACAACAAAGCCTAAAAGAGTGACCCAGTGAGCATAATCCTCTTTTCCGATCATCTTTAGAACGGTATGAAGCATCGCAACGATTATGCCAAGTCCAGCAATCTGAAACACCGCATTTACATCCAATCCCATTGGTGAAACCTCCTTGTTACATTAAGAGAATAACGATTAAAAGTCCCATCAATACCCCAAGACTTTTACACATTTTTTCATAACGTTCTTGTATGTCCCTTGCTTCTTTTTCTTCACGATTAAGGTGAGCAAGCGTCAATTGAATCTGCTTCTGCTGATGCTCTTTGTCATGCCTGCCAAGAGTCGCTCCAAATTGGCGAAGCACTTCAATCTCACCCATCTTAAAAGAAGTTTCTTTAGCCAAAACAGCCAACTGTATATCCCATGCTTCTTGCACCGAAAGTTCACCTTCTGCTAATCGATCTGAAATGGTAAGGAAGAAAGTGGACAACGGTTCTTTTAAAGGTCTTCCAATATGCAAAAATGCCTCATGAAGCGGAGTAGATCCATACATGATCTCAGCCTCCAAGGCTTGTAGCGTCACTTTTAGTTCTCTCAACTTCTTAGGTCGTTCTCTTACTCGTTTTGCCCACTCAAAACCAAAGATCGTAGTGGCTGAAAGGATGGCGATCGCACCTAACCAACTCATCATGCTCTACCACCAGATGATCTGTAGATCTCGTTCAATGCTCCGTCATAAATTTTTTCAATCGTTCCTGGTCCTTTATCGCGGCCCAAGATAACATACCTTTCAAACAATGAAAGATCTCCTAATGGTTTCATCACAGGACGTTTCATCGCATCTTCAACAGAGCTGCCATGTGCGGTGAAAATCATTTGAACACCCGCATGCATCGCTTCTAATATCGCTTCACCATCTTCTTTTCGACCTATTTCATCGACGATCATCACTTGAGGACTCATCGAACGAATGAGCATCATCATACCCTCCGCTTTCGGACATGCATCGAGAACATCAACACGTCTTCCAAGGGTATGTTGAGGGACACCCTTTATGCTACCCGCTATTTCAGAGCGCTCATCTACGATTCCCACTTTAAAAGAAGGAATGTTTCTTTGTTGAACGCCACAACTGACAACCCTCGCAATATCTCTTAATAAAGTGGTTTTCCCGGTTTGCGGCGGACCGATCAATAATGTATTGAGCCATTTTTTTTGAAAAAGATAAGAAATCAACGGTTCAGCGATGCCAATTTTCTCTCTCGCTATCCTTACGTTAAACGAACTAATATCCTTGATGGCTTTTACGAATCCATGTTCAGTGATCACTTTTCCAGCTAGTCCAACACGATGACCGCCTGATATGGTGATATAGCCCCTTTTTAGTTCCTCTTCAAGTGCGTAGAGTGAGTGCTGACTTAATCGATTGAGCAATACTTGCGACTCTTCTGCCGAGATCTTGCCTTCATTTGGGTAGATTGGTTTACCGGAACAAAGGATTTCTATCGGTTGCCCAATTCGAACCCTGATCTCTTCTACAGATTGAAGGACAGATGGTGGCAAATTTTTCAAGGTTTGCTGTATGTTATCTGGAAAAAGTCTAAAGATCGTCTCCATGACCGATTACTCCTTTAAGAGGCTAGTACTATAAACGTATGGTGGACATTTACGCTTTATGCCAATAAAGGTGGGTTAAAGTTTAAAGGTAGAAGGGAAGATAGAGAGGGCTTTGATAGAATGATAATAAAATGCTACGCGGTTGAGACTGTCTAGAAGGGAAGACTTCTATGGCGGCTAGCAGCTCCATTGATTTTAGTACACTTGTGGTTGAAAAGAATGGATTGGATGTAACCTTTTAGCTAGTTTAGCTTATAACAGCCTGTATTTGCTTAAAGACAACCAAATACGAAGTGGGGTATTTTAGATAAGAATTCCTGAAATTTTTTAAGGCAATCAGGAAATTCCTTACTTTATTCCGCGATTTTTGGCATTAATCCCGCGAGTTTTTGCCATATATCTGCGAGTCTACATAAACTGACAACCAGGAGATGATAGATACCCTAAACTCGAACAAACATTGCATCCATTTTATCCTGTCCATTGGTTGGGCCATCAATCTTGTTAACTGTCTTCTGCATAAAAAAACCTCACTCCAAAAATGGAATGAGGTTTAATTACTATAGCCTATGCACGAGAAACGTAAGCTGCATTTCTTGTATCAATGATTAGCTTGTCCCCTTGGTTTACGAAGAAAGGAACTTGTACGATCAAGCCTGTTTCAAGCGTTGCTGGCTTAGTTCCACCAGAAGCTGTGTCGCCTTTAATACCAGGCTCAGTCTCTGCTACTACTAACTCAACTGTGTTTGGAAGTTCAACACCAATCGTCTCACCTTGATACGTCATGATTTGAACGGTCATGTTTTCAAGCAAATACTTCAACTCGTATTCGATTTGAGAAGCTTGAAGTTCAATTTGCTCATAAGATTCGTTATCCATAAAAGTGTGTGTATCTCCAGATGCATAAAGATATTGCATCTTACGGTTTTCGATATGAGCTTTTGCTACTTTTTCTCCACCGCGGAATGTCTTCTCCTGAATACCACCTGTACGAAGGTTACGAAGTTTAGAGCGAACAAACGCTGCCCCTTTTCCTGGCTTTACGTGTTGGAACTCAAGAACTTGCCAGATTCCGCCATCAACCTCAATCGTTAGTCCTGTTTTAAAATCGTTTACTGAAATCATGTTTTTATCCTCCTGAAATACCTTAACTTAACGTTAAAAGGGTTTTAGTAGAGTGGGTAAGTGATTCATTGCCATCTTTTGTGATGAGTGCATCGTCTTCGATTCGAACTCCGCCTACACCTGAGATATAAATACCTGGTTCAACTGTTACAAGCATTCCCGGTTCAAGAATCGTATCAGACTTCATTGATAGAGCTGGTCCTTCATGCACATCTAAGCCAATTCCATGTCCTGTAGAATGCCCAAAGTAATCACCATATCCTTTTGAAGCGATGTAATCACGTGTTAACGCATCTGCACCTTTACCTGTCATTCCTGGTTTGATGCCTTTCATTCCTAGCAACTGCGCATCATATACGACTTGATAGATCTCTTTCAGTTCATCTGAAACGTTTCCGATGGCTACCGTACGAGTGATATCCGAACAATAACCTTTGTAGTATGCTCCAAAGTCCAAGGTTACTAATTCACCCGTTTCAATCTTCTTATCTGAGGCAACACCATGCGGAAGGGCTGATCGATAGCCTGAAGCCACAATAATATCAAACGATGAAGAGATGGCTCCATTTTTTCTCATGAAGAATTCTAGTTCGTTTGATACTTCCCGCTCCGTAAGTCCCGGGCGGATATACTCGATAATATGTGAAAAAGCGGCATCGGCAATAGATGCTGCATCCTTTACTATCTTAATCTCTGATTCATCCTTAATCAAGCGCAACTTTTCAACAAGACCGGATACTGGAATAAGTTCAGTCGTATTGTTATTTAATTATGTCTCATATGTACGGTATGTAGAGTATGTAACATGGTCTTGCTCGAAACCGAGCTTAGAAATTGAAAGCTCCTTCGTTAACTTTGCAACCTCTTGCGGAATAGGACCCGTGTGCATCACAACACGATAACCTTCTGCTTGTTCAGCAGCTTGCGTCTTATATCTAAAATCAGTTACTAAAACCGCTTCTTCTCTCGTGATCAAAAGTACTCCTGAGCTTCCTTTAAAACCACTTAAATAATAACGGTTTGAAGAAGATGTAACTAAAAGTGCATCAATATCAAACGTATCGAATAATTGTCTTGCCCGTTCTACACGATTCATAATGTATCCCCCTTGAATTGATTATGAAAAACTTGAAGAGCTAATCTATAACTATCAAACCCAAATCCTGAAATCTGTCCGATCGTAACTGGAGCAATAACAGATTCGCGTCGGAACTCTTCTCTAGCATGCACATTCGATAAATGGACTTCGATCACGGGGACATCCACACTGGCAATCGCGTCTCTAATCGCATAACTATAATGAGTATAGGCACCTGCGTTTAGAACGATACCACAAAACTCACCTTCAGCTCCATGAATGAAATCAATGATATCTCCTTCATTATTGCTCTGTTCGAACGAAAGATCCATGAGTAGCTCTCTTGAGAATGAAACAAGTTCTGCTTTAAGATCTTCCAGAGTTTGCGCACCATATATGCCAGGCTCACGTTTACCTAATCGGTTTAAATTCGGTCCGTTTATAACAAGATATTTTCTGTTTTTCACCTGAAACACCTAGCCTTTGCATAAAAAAATAGAATGTTCATAAAACATTCTATCATAGCGTCTGTTCTTTTGAATAGTTACGAACTCTGTGTTGATTCCTTGTTTCCTTGGGATTGGCCATGACGTTCACTGTATTCAAATGAAATCGAGTAACCTACGAAAACACCATATAAAATATAGATGCACAGCGTCGTTGTAATCGTATTTTTACCTATCGTATTCATAGGTTCCAACCCTGGAAAGATCGGATGAAGCAAGAAAAAGACGATTCCCCACAGTGCTACACCAAAAAGAATACCCGCCCACATGGATTTGATCTTGGCAAACGCATAGCGATAGGCAATGGCGACTAAGATTGAAAGTAGAGCAATAATCAAAATACTGATCAGTTGACCAATCCACTCTGTTTTCCACTTTCCAAGTGCCCATGGCACCAAAACGAGTGCGGGACCTACCTTTGAGAAATTTAAATAGTAGGCAATAAATCCGAAACAAGCCCAGATCAAGCCTCCAAAGAAGCCAACACCAACTACTCTGCTCATAAATGAAGATTGAGATTCCTGTTTATTTTGTTCTAGTTTTGAATCGCTCATTAACGATCACCTCCAACACTACTAGTATGTCCACAAAACAATTGCCCAAACTTCTCACACTCCAACCAATCATATTCCGTGTGAAACATGTATAAAATGGGAAAAATACAATCATCCTTTGTGGAGGAATATCCCGCTTTCCTGTAGAATAGAAAGTACCTACAAAACTTTAGGCTGGGGGTTCAACATGACAAAAGAGAAAAAGCCCGCTTACGGCGGCCAGGCCGTATTAGAAGGGGTTATGTTTGCCGGAAAGCACACATATGTAACGGCAATTCGCAGAAATGACGATACGATTGAGTACTTCGAACTTAAGAAGAAACCTTCTCCTGTTTTATCAAAATTAAAGAAGATTCCTTTCTTAAGAGGATTTATTGCCATAATCGAAGCGAGTATGAACGGTACTCAGCATTTAAATTTTTCAGCTGAACGATTTGGTGTTAACCCCGGCGAGGAAGAAAAAGAGGAAGAAGAAAAACCATCTAAAATTGCCTTTTTCTTTTCTTTAGCCATTATCGGTGTCTTATCTTTCCTTTTCGGAAAATTCGTCTTTACGCTCGTACCCGTTTTTTTAGCAGAAGCTTTTCGTTTTATCGTGCCCGGGCACTTAGGACAGAATCTGTTAGAAGGTTTGTTCAAGTTTATCTTTTTATTAAGCTACATCTATTTTGTTTCTTTAACACCCGCGATCAAGAGAGTATTCATGTATCACGGAGCTGAACACAAAGTAATCAACACGTATGAAGCAGGAGACGAGCTCACCGTTGAAAACGTAAAGAAGCATTCAAGACTTCATTATCGTTGCGGCAGCAGTTTTATTCTATTTACCGTAATCGTCGGCATGTTCATTTATTATTTCTTTCCATCAGATCCGTTATGGCTAAGAATTTTATGCAGACTTGCGCTTATTCCTGTGGTTTTAGGGGTATCTTTTGAAGTATTACAGTTAACTAATAAACTAAGAGATGTTCCTGTTCTTCGTTACCTAGGATATCCTGGTTTATGGCTTCAACTCCTAACAACGAAAGAACCCGATGAAAAACAAATAGAAGTTTCTATTATTTCTTTTAATGAAATGTTACGTCGTGACGCATCCTATGAAAGTGAACTAAACGCAAGTAAAATCGTTTAATCATAAGGAGGTGAGCCTGTTGCAACAGAATCATAGAAGATTGCATCCTATCATTTGGTTTGTTATTTCACTGGCTGTTGTCGGTATTCTTTATCAACTAGTCACTTCACCTCGCCAATTATTTACGACCATTCTGATCGGGGCAGCAGTGGTCGCCGTGTTTTACTTTATCTTTCGCAGAACCTCATCGGGTGTAAACGGCAAGTATAGAAAAGCAGTCAAGCAATCTCAAAAACGCTATGGTACGAACCAAAAGCCGGCAAAAGCTGCTTCTCCATTGTTTTCGAGCAAAAAGACTGCAAAGAGTTCCGCTCAGAGAAAGAAAACACGTGAACATCACTTAACCGTGATCGAAGGGACAAAGAACAAGAAAAAAAATCGAGCCTCCTTTTAAGGACTAGGCTCGATTTTTATATGCTGGATTTGGATATCTCTTACTTGCAATCCAACTTTGTAAAAATTGCTCTGCACGATCATGGCCAAACGTATAAAGTTCATTCTTCGCTTCTGAAGACAGTTGAAAATCGATAACAGATACATGCTTTACAGGCATAAAAATAATATCCCGTGCATCGTGGGAATCAATGTATCGGTTATCATGCGCTTGCATCATCGTTTCAAACAATGCTTTAAAAAGATGAACCGCATTCTTCACATTGTGTGTTGGAATGTGGTCGTTGATATATGAACTTAATTGAAAACCTAATACCGGCCGAACGGGCACCCTATCTTTTCTTTGGAAAAGCCACATCGGAAAATTACTCAAAACGCCTCCATCAACAATAAAACTCTTTTGTCCAACACGATTGAAAAGTTTGATCGGATAAAAGAAATAAGGAAGACTGCAACTCATCCTAACTGCTCGTGCCACTGGAAAACGCTCTGGCAATAAACCATATTCCTCAAGATCATCTGGTAAAACGATCAGCCTGCCTCGAGAAATATCAGACGCAATAATCTTAAGACTGCCATATGGAATATCCGCAAATGTAACAATTCCACGTGCCGCTAGAAGAGAAGCTACCCAGTTCTCCAGATAATCCCCCTTAAACAAACCAAGTTTCCAATAAAGCTTCAACCAGTTCATAAAAGGTACAGGTACTATCGTTTTACTTGTATCAAGAAATTTTCTAAAGTCTAATTTATCAATTATATCTTTCATTTCACCCGCCGTATAGCCTGCCTTGATCAAAGCAGCCATCAGTGCCCCCGCACTTGTCCCCGCTACCCTCTCAAAACTGAGTCCCCGATTCTCAGCTGCTTCAACAGCACCAATCAACGAAAGCGCCTTGATGCCTCCACCTGAAAAAACACCATCAATTCGCATAAACATCTCCTCCACTATTATCCTAATCAGCAGAAGATGTCCTTTATAACCGATTCTTCAAAATAAAGTCTTTTGTCATAGCTTCAAAAAGTTGGTTTGTTCATGCAGTGATCGTCGGTGTAGTTTAAAAGGTTATGCCTACTGTCCACTTATACAAGAATACTGTCCGGTTTCCTCTGTTTACTGTCCACTTTCAGAAAAATACTGTCCACTTTTCAGGTTTTACTGTCCACTTCTTACAAAATACTGGCCACTTGTTGTTCCATACACCGCACCACACAAAAAATCCAAAATAAAAACAACCATAAAAAATTATGATTGTTCTTGTTCTTCATTCTTTGCTTGAACTTCTCTTAATGACTTTATCCTATTTTCATCTTCTTCAAAAAACTGAACAAGATCTCCAATTCGATCAATAGCGTTCCAACTTAAATGATGTTCGATACCCTCAACATCGTGGTAGATGTTCTCTTGGTCGACCCCAATAACTTTTAAGAATTCTTCAAGTAACTCGTGTCTGTACACTAAACGTTTTCCAAGTTTTTTTCCATTCGGTGTAAGAACGAAGCCTCTGTATTTTTCATAAACGACATACTTGCCTTTGTCGAGCTTTTGAATCATCTTGGTTACTGAAGAGGGATGCACTTCTAGGTTCTCAGCAAGATCTGATACCCTGGCATAGCCTTTCTCTTCGATTAGGGCATAGATGCGTTCTATATAGTCTTCCATACTTGGGGTTGGCGGCAAATTGTTCACTCCCTATACTAAACCAGCTTGGTCTCTATAAAAAGGATACTATAGAATGGTAAGCGTGACAAGGGAACGTGTCTTGGCATTTTATCAAGTAAAATATTCAATCTTAGCTTGCGGAAACATCGTATGAATATAATTTTCTACCGTTTCACGCAGTCTTGTCGCCTGATCATCTTGATAAACATATTTTCCGATCCCATATCTTCCCCACTTATATTTCCGTTCTTCTTCGTTCATCTCAAGCTTTGATTTTGGGTAGTTTTTTTCGATAACGCGTTTTGCAGGTTTCGTAAATCGGTGCTGAATCAGTTCAAACGTAAGATCATTCGTTAAATGCTTTGGAATTTTTGCTTCTAACGTATCAAAGAGTTCTTTATAGCCTTCTTCCCAATCTTTATGAAGATAAAGAGGTGCCACGATAAACCCTAATGGATATCCTGCTTCAGCTACTTTAATCGCAGCATTAATGCGCTCTTCAAGCGGACTTGTTCCAAGTTCGAAGTTCTTTATCACATAGTTTGAATTTACGCTAAAACGAAAACGCGTCCTACCTTGGTGTTTTGCATCAAGCAGATGGTCAACATGATGGTATTTCGTCGTAAATCGAAGTCTTCCAAGATCTGTTGCTCCAAAAAATTCAATCGCTCTTTTCAAATTATGAGTAAGATGATCGATACCGACAATATCCGAAGTACAGGAAGCTTCGAATCGCGTGATCTCAGGTGCTCGTTCTTGCATATACTTTTCAGCCTGAGCAAAGATCTCATCTGTATTCACATATGTTCGTAGATACGGCTTGCTGCCGAGTGTCGTCTGCAGATAACAATAATGACAATGCCCCATACATCCTGTTGCAAGAGGAATCGCATATTCTGCAGATGGTTTTGATGTATCAAATTTCAACGTTTTTCTGATACCGACAACGAGCGTTGATTTTGCCGTTCTATACTTTTGAAAATCATTGTCTCCTGGCAAATCACGAATTTGATTATGTGATGTTGTCTCTCTGATCTCAACTTCTAACTTGCTAAAACGATCGAACAGTTCTTTTCCTAACGGATATTCGAGTGCACGCGGTTCGAAATAGATCAACTGCGGCATAAACGGTTTATTGGCACCAGCCATAGTCATACACCCCACAATTTTTTTCACAAATGATGGAGTTAGTATGTGCTAATATAGACAAAAGAAAAAGGGAGGGAACTTTTCCAGTTCCTTCCCCTACTTTTTTATAGTCCGCATTTTAACTGTGCGTTACAGTTCGTACACGTGTTGCAGCCACCGATTTCTTTCACTTTCCCTTTTCGGCATACCGGGCAAGTGTTCCCAACTTCGTTACCGATGGTTACATCTGTAGAACGAAGGTCAGTAATCGTATCTAAAATAACAACTTTGCTTTTTTCTTCTTCCATACCTAGATCGATCTCAGTCTGTTCAAATGTCTCTTCTGCTTTAAGTGTAAGAACTTGTGAGTCACGGCTTCCATCTACGTACACCGTTCCACCTTTTGCTCCACCCTTATAAAGGCGTTCGTAAACTTTTTGAACTTGATCAACCGTATAACCTTTAGGAGCGTTAACCGTTTTTGAGATCGAGCTGTCTACCCAACTCTGGATGACACATTGTGTATCTGCATGTGCTTCTGGTGCAAGCTCCATAGCGGCAACAAACCATTCAGGCAGCTCATTTTCATTCGCTTCAGGGTTGCTGTCTAAATATTCTTTTACGATATCTGCTTTCACTTCAATAAACTTCCCAAGACGACCACTGCGGAAGTATGAGAATGAGAAGTAAGGCTCTAATCCTGTGGAAACGCCAACCATGGTTCCTGTGCTCATTTTTGTTACTCTCTGAAATGTTCAGAGGGTGGGATTATTAGTACCCACTCCTTATGTCGCCATAAGGATCAGACTATATCATCAACCAGTTGATTGTTTGAATGCTTTCTTCTATGACAAGGGTGTTCACAAAGACTTATCAAATTTGCAAGCCTATTTGCTTTTTCCCAGTCCCCTTGGAACTTTCTAAAAGGAATAATATGATGTACAGAAAGTTCATGTCCCAGTTCTATTTCTGTTAAACCACAATCTTGACAAGTATACTCATCACGTTTTCTTGCTTCCCGTCTTTGTTTACGCCAGTTAGGACCATAATAATTGATATCTCCACCCTGCCAGGTTCCACTATTTTCGCCCGAAAACAAGCCAGACTCAGAATAATAAACACCCATACAATATTCACTACAAAAATTGAAATTTTTGATAACACTTTGTTTTTTGAAAAATTCTTTTGAACAAAGTGCACAACTCACTTTACGTTTTCTAGTAAAGTTTATTTTTGCATTTCGAGATATTGCTTTGTATGAGCATTCATTACCACAATACACCGCGGTTTTAGCCCTGTAAGGAGTAAGATAAAAATCTTTTTCACATTCTTTACATTGTAATTTTACTCGCTTTATTAAATGGCTAAACATATTCTTGTTTAAGCTTTGATAATTAGCCTTACAAGTATGATTACAAAAGTTTGTTTCAAAGATACTTGACGGTTTTCGAAGCAGTATAGTCTTGCAAAAGTTACATTCAACATTTTTTCTTTTTGATAAATGTTGATTAATCGGATGTTTCGTTTGATATTCACCTTTGCATTTTCGTGAACAGTATTTTTTCCTATCATAATGACTGGGTTTAACCTTTATTAGTTGATTGCAATTCAAACAATTTTTCTCCATATTCCATCACCTTTGCTTTGGTATTTCAAGGTGTGAAAAACATGAAGTTTCTGGTGCTCGGCATGTAGTCGTTGAGGGGTCAGCCACGACTTCCCTGCGGATTGTCTGCACCTTTTGATTTTTACCATCTTATGTACTGGCAAGGTACTGGTACAAAAGGATACTCAGAGTTTCCCGCATATAGCCAAGTTTACGCAGCGTTTTTACAAACGCTGGGGGCAATCACTTTACCCGTAGGAGCCACTGTTAACAAGTGAGAGTTTCTAATCCCATAATTTAAGACGTCTTCACGTACATCTTTAGGAAGCTTTTTCATATAACCTGTTTCAGTAAATCGTCTACGCAACTCGTTAGTTGTTTCTACTGTATCTCCTTCTAAGAACGGAAAGCTTCCCTTCTCTTTAGCAAGTTCGATTGACGTGCGGTAAGCCGTAACAGCAATCGTCTCAAAAATTTGATCAACAAGCTTGTTTCCTTCTTCAGACCCGTAAACGGTCTCGCAATAGATGAGAAGGTCATGAAGTCCCATAACTCCTAGCCCTACTCGACGCTCGCCTAAAGCTTGGACGCGATTTGGCTCTAAGAAATATGGTGTTGCATCAATTACGTTGTCCTGCATACGAACGCCAACTTCAACCGTTTGTTTTAGCTTTTCAAAGTCCACCGTCTTGTTTTCTTTGTCAGCCATGTTTCCAAGGTTTACTGCAGCGAGGTTGCAGACACTGTATGGTGCAAGTGGTTGTTCTCCACATGGATTCGTTGCTACAACCTTTTGTCCATATGCTGTAGCGTTCGTCATTTCATTTGCATTATCAATAAAGAAAATACCTGGCTCAGCTGAGTATGTTGCGCAAATGTTGATCAGGTTCCACAGTTCACGCGCTTGGATTCGTTTGTATACGCGAATACCATAACCTTTCTCTTCCCAAACACGAACATCTCCGACTTCATGCCACTCGTTGTTGTAGGCTTCCATCTCTTCCGGCGTATAAGCCTCAACGCTTGGAAAACGTAATAGATACTCAGAGTCATTCTCTACAGCTTCCATAAATTCTTTCGTGATCGTAACAGAGATGTTCGCACCTGTTAAGAACTCAGAATTATGAACGCTGTAGGTTCCTCCATCACGAAGCATTGTCTCAGCATCGCGTAAAACGTCTGAGTCAAATCCACCTGTACCTGGGATGTCCTTGTATCTTAGAATCCCTTCGTACATCGCTTTTTGTGCTGGTGTCAGCGGTGTGAATTTTAATTTATCCTGTGCGACTTGTTTGATCTTCTCGTCATTTGTATTTTCAATTAAATAACGCAAAATGCGAGGATTTTGCATCTTAGAAATAATGAAATCAATGATGTCAGGATGCCAGTCGGCCAGCATGATCATCTGGGCCCCCCTGCGACTTCCTCCCTGCTCGACCAGGTGCGTCAGCTTGGCAATATCATCCAGCCAGGATACAGATCCAGATGATTTTCCATTTACGCCTCTTGCTAGTGCGTTCTTCGGTCGAAGTGTAGATCCGTTCGTCCCAACACCTCCGCCGCGACTCATGATCTCCATAACTTGCTTACGGTGATCTGAGATTCCTTCACGCGAATCTTTTACATACGGCATCACGTAACAGTTGAAATACGTTACATCCGTTTCTGCGCCTGCGCCATATAAAACGCGGCCAGCGGGTACAAAATTCATCTCTGAAAGCTCTTTATAGAATTTCTCAAACGATTCTTTGCGTTTTTCTTCCGTCGTTTCCACAGATGCTAAGCCTGTCGCATTTCTGAGTGCAATCTGTTCGTAGTAAACTTCTAACGGCTTGTCCATCACATCTAGTGAACGGGTGATCAAACCAGATTCTGCTTCTTCAGGCTTCTCTAATACTGCTTTAAACTCATCTTCAACCAAAACAACTGCATTTTTATCGTCCCAGTTGACAGATTGAATATAGCCTAGTCCTCTTGCTGGAAATTTCGGGTCCTCTTTTACCGTTAATACAACAAAGTCACCCGGTTTTAACGTTTTCTTTTCTGTGTCTTTAAAGCTGTATCGGTCTAGCATGACCAGCCGAGAAACACCTTTGTGCGTTGTCTTCATCGTAGAAGTTACGGGGTGTACTTGTGGAAATTGAGCTATATCACTGTTGAGAGCGTCAATGTTAATACCCTTTTTAACAGTTGCGACTGTGTCCATATTTCTCCTCCTCTATTAAAATCACATACGGATGCATATCTATATCTTGTATGTATAAGTTCTACCCTTATACTATATATACGTAAACCTCATGTCAAAGAAAAAAAATTGTCAAACTTAAAATCATGAGTATTTTATAGCAATTCCATGATTCTTGTATATTTATGATGATTTTATTAATGATTTGGGTTTATTCTAGATTTGTATAATTTGGTAGTTTTGAAAAGCCGTACAAACACGTGGTTTTCAAAAATTCCTGCTATTTGCCAAAAAAAATTAATATCTTGACATCTTTTTTTATGATCTTTACAGAACAAAAATAAAAAATCGAGATCTCTTTTGAGATTTCGATTTTTTTCTATTAACGTCTGAACGTCCAATCGTCGTTGCGATAGCGAGTATCGGCTATGTGCTCTACTTCTGCCCACTGATCGTCTGTAAGCGTATACGGCACAAGGTTTACGTTTAAACCATCCTCAAATCCCTTTTTAAAGGCAGTCTTCGCGTCAGCAATTGTAACAGGAACATCTAGGAGTGCGTTCACGGCCACAGCTTTTTTCTTAAACGCTGTCTGCATTCTCTCTCGTAATCTGTCGCTTGAATACTTAAACAGATCGAACAGCTTGTCTTCATCTAAGTCTAGAAGGATCGATCCGTGTTGCAGGATCACACCTTTTTGCCTCGTTTGAGCACTTCCTGCTACTTTTCTACCTTCTACGACTAATTCATACCACGAAGGAGCGTCAAAACAAACTGCTGATCGTGGATTCTTCAATCCTTCCCGCTCTTCTTCTGTTTTCGGAACAGCGAAGTAAGCATCGAGGCCTAAACCTTGAAACCCTTCCTTAATTCCTTCTGAGATCACTCGATAAGCTTCGGTTACACTTTGTGGCATATCTTTGTGTGATTCAGATACAATGACGCTATACGTGAGTTCTTGATCATGAAGAACTCCGCGTCCTCCTGTTGGGCGTCTCACAAAGCCCAGTCCATATTTTTCTACAGCATCAAGGTTAATCTCTTTTTCTACTTTTTGAAAGTATCCAATAGATAGCGTAGCTGGATTCCATCCGTAAAAGCGGATAACAGGTGGAATCTTTCCTTCACTGTGCCATGTTAGAAGTGCTTCGTCCATTGCCATATTAATTGCAGGTTCGCAATTTCCAGAATCGATATAATACCAGTTTTCTTTTTCCACGTTTTTCGTCTCCCTGCCATTCATTCGTAACTAGTGTACCAAATTCAACGATTGTGTCAAAACAATCGCTTAAAGTCAGATTTTTCTTTTGCCTATAGAGCCGAGCACCGCTATAATTGTGGTAGATTGTTTAAAGGAGTGCAAGCGTTATGGGATGGATAGTTTTAGCAGGAATTGTAGTAGCTTTATTGGCGTATGTAGTTGGTATGGGGCTTTATCAAAAAAGATTTCTAACCACGTTAAACGAAGAAGAGTTTAAAGCAGGTTATCGAAAAGCACAACTGATCGATGTTCGTGAGCCTGAAGAGTTTAAAAAAGGACATATCTTAGGAGCACGCAACATTCCTCTTTCTCAAATGAGACAGAGATTAAAAGAAGTGCGCAGCGATCAGCCTGTTTATCTATATTGTGAAAGTGGATTCAGGAGTGCTCGTGCAGCCAATTTTCTTAAAAAGAAAAAATATGGCCAGCTTCATCACCTACATGGTGGCTTCCGCAAATGGACTGGCAGAGTAAAATCAAACTAACATCAAAAGCAGCTCAGGAAAATTTCCTGAGCTGCTTTTTTGTATGATTAAACTTGTTTTGTATATTTTAAGATTGGCTTTCTTGCAGCTGTTGCTTCATCCAGTCGTTTAACAACGGTAGTATGAGGAGCTTCTTGAACCAATTCAGGTGTTTCTTCTGCTTCTTTTGATATCTGAATCATCTTTTCGATAAACTCATCGAGTGTTTCTTTCGATTCCGTTTCTGTCGGCTCGATCATAATCGCTTCTTCTACACTTAACGGGAAGTAGATCGTTGGCGGGTGATAGCCAAAGTCTAAGAGACGTTTTGCGATATCAAGCGTTCTTACGCCAAGTTTTTTCTGGCGGCGTCCAGATAATACGAACTCATGTTTACAGTGTTGTGTAAACGGAAGATCGAAATGAGGCTCAAGTCGGCGCATCATATAGTTTGCGTTTAATACGGCGTTCTCTGATACTTGATGTAATCCGTCTGGCCCCATCGTCATGATATACGTAAATGCACGTACATTTATCCCGAAGTTACCATAAAAAGGCTTCACTCGTCCGATTGATTGCGGGCGATCATATTCAAACTTATAAAGATCATCCTCTTTAACGAGAACTGGTTTTGGCAAGAATGGGATCAGATCTTCCTTAACTCCAACTGGTCCTGATCCAGGTCCACCACCACCGTGAGGTCCTGTAAATGTCTTATGAAGATTTAAGTGAACAACGTCAAAGCCCATGTCTCCAGGTCGAGCAAATCCTAATATCGCATTTGCGTTAGCTCCATCATAGTAAAGCTTTCCGCCAGCTTCATGGACGATTTTTGCCATTTCTAGAATATGTTCCTCGAAAAGACCAAGCGTATTCGGGTTTGTAAGCATCAGCGCCGCCACATCTTGATCGACTACTCTTTTCAAATCTTCGAGATCAACAAGTCCGCGCTCATCTGATTTCACCGTGATCGATTCAAAACCAGCAACCGTTGCAGACGCAGGATTTGTACCATGTGCTGAATCAGGAACGATTACTTTTGTACGATTGAAGTCACCATTTGCTTCATGGAAAGCACGGATCATCATTAGTCCTGTCCATTCACCATGTGCACCCGCAGCTGGTTGAAGCGTTACTTCATCCATGCCTGTGATCTCAGCAAGTGATGTTTGCAAGCGGTACATCATCTCCATCGCACCTTGAACCGTCTCTTCATCTTGTAGAGGGTGGATGTGTGCAAATCCAGGAAAACGCGCCACATCTTCATTAATCTTAGGATTGTATTTCATCGTACATGAACCTAGTGGATAGAAACCAGAATCCACACCATGGTTACGATTGGATAACGCTGTGTAATGACGAACGATTTGAAGCTCTGACACTTCAGGAAGATCCGCTTCTTCTGTACGCAAATAATCGGAAGGGATGATAGATTCTACGTTAATCTCTGGGACGTCAAGTTCAGGGATGCTGTATCCTACTCGACCTGGTTTAGACAATTCAAAAATTAATGACTGATGTTCTGTACGCATGCTAATCCCTCCAATACATTTGCAAGCTGATCGATCTCTTCTTTTGTTCTCATTTCCGTAACCGCTAGAAGCATATGGTTCTTAAGTTCTGAATACGAAAGACCCAAATCATATCCGCCGATGATGCTAGATTCTAATAGTTTTCTGTTCACTTCTTTAGCAGTACATTTTAACTCAATAACAAACTCGTTAAAGAAAGGTCCAGAGAATGCTGTCTTGAATCCTTTTTCCTCAAGAACTTTTTTCGCATAATAAGCTTTTTGTATATTTTGGTGCGCAACTTCTTTCACACCTTGTTTTCCAAGCGCTGTCATAGCGATAGAAGCTGCAAGTGCGTTAAGCGCTTGGTTCGAACAGATGTTACTCGTCGCTTTATCACGTCTGATATGCTGTTCTCTTGCTTGAAGAGTTAGAACGAATCCTCGCTTACCGTCTTCATCAACCGTTTGACCTACTAAACGGCCAGGAACTTTACGCATCAATTTTGTTGTAACGGCAAAATATCCACAGTGTGGTCCGCCAAATCCTTGCGCGATCCCAAACGGCTGTGCATCACCGACTACGATATCAGCACCAAATTTACCAGGAGGAGTCAGTGCACCAAGTGCTAAAGGATTTGAAGAAACTACGAACATTCCTTTTGCACTGTGCACGATTTCTTCGATGTCTTTTAACGGTTCGATCTGACCGAAGAAGTTCGGATATTGAACGATCACACACGCTGTTTGTTCATCAACTTCAGCACGTAATGCATTTAATGAAGTAACACCATCTTCTGTATCCACTTCTACCACTTCAAGATGCTGCCCTTTTGCGTATGTGTGCAGAACAGCACGAGATTCTGGATGTACAGTTTTGGATACAACGATTTTCTTTCTGCGCGTTTGAGCTGCTGATAATAATCCAGCCTCCGCAAGCGAAGTTCCACCATCGTACATAGAAGAGTTAGCAACATCCATACCTGTTAGCTCACAGATCATCGTTTGGAACTCAAAGATCGCTTGAAGTTCACCTTGAGAGATCTCCGGCTGATATGGTGTGTAAGCTGTGTAGAACTCTGAACGAAGCAACATATGATTAACGATCGATGATGTGTAGTGATCATAAACACCTGCTCCTAAAAACGAAGCATGATCTTTTGTATTCTTGTTTAACGCAGCCAAACGGCCCATCTCTTTAACTAGTTGAGGTTCTGACAAAGCTTCCTCGATCTGTAAGCGTCCTTTGAACCGAACTTCTTCCGGAATATCCTGAAAAAGATCTTCTGTCGTTTCAATTCCAATCGTTTCAAGCATTTCCTTTTTGTCTTGATCAGTCATCGGCAAATAGCGGAACGTCATGGTTTCTCCCCCTAAAATGTCTTATTTTCCTCGTTTATAAAATGGTGAAGCGACTACTTTTGCTTTTAAACGTTTTTGACGAATCTGTACCTCTACCTCTGTTCCGAGCTCTGTGAAATCTCTCTCAAGAAGAGCAAGTCCTAGATTCTTCTTCAAAGTTGGCGATTGTGTTCCGGTAGTAACTTCTCCGATCTTCACATCACCTTTAAAGACCTCGTAATGTGATCGTGGAATGCCTTTATCAATCATTTCGATTCCAACCAGTTTGCGTGGGGCACCATTCTTCTTTTGATCAGCTAAAATTTCTTTTCCAATAAAATCTGCTTCTTTATCTGTTTTTACTGCGAATCCAATACCCGCCTCTATCGGAGTAATTTCCTTTGTAAGTTCTTGACCGTATAGAGCAAGCTTTGCTTCAAAGCGTAACGTATCACGCGCGCCAAGCCCTGCAGGAAGCAACCCATCTTCAAGGCCTGCTTCAAGTACAGATCTCCACAGTTTTTCAGCATGTTCCGTCTTTAAATAGATCTCAAAACCATCTTCTCCTGTGTAGCCTGTTCGAGAAACAAGAGCAGATATTCCGGCTAGTGAAACATCTTCTTTAAAACGGAAGAATCCGATCTCAGAAAGATTGGTATCCGTTAGTTTTTGTAGAATTTCTTCTGCTTTTGGTCCTTGAATCGCGAGCTGCGCATATTCAGGAGATACGTTCACAAGTTCTACACCTTCAGGCTTCTTGCTCATAAGCCATTCGAAATCTTTTTCAATATTTGAGGCATTCACAACGAGTAAGTAATCGTTTTCATCTCTTTTATAGATCAAAAGATCATCTACTGTACCGCCGTTCTCATAGCACATAGCCGTATATTGCGCTTGGCCGTTTTGAAGTTTCGAAACATCATTGGTCATTGTATATTGCAGAAACGATAAGGCATTAGGGCCTCGAACATCAAATTCCCCCATGTGAGATACATCGAATAAACCGGCTTTCGTTCTAACAGCTTCGTGTTCCTCTTTGATACTTGAGAACTGAACAGGCAACTCCCAACCGCCAAAATCAATTACTTTTCCACCGTGTTCTTTGTAAGTCTCAAATAACGGTGTTCGTAACAATGTAGCCATGTGAACTCCTCCTTTTTCATACTTAAAAATTTTCGGACTTTTCTGGACAAAAAAAGGACAGAAAGACCCCTTAAAAATGGGATCCTCTGTCCTGCAACCTGTAAGTTTCTCAAGTAAACTCCCCTGAGTTTCTTCGTTGGTGGCTTTCATCTATTAAAAAAGCACTCTCCAGAGATGCGTCTAGCAAGAGTCTTTTTGCCTGAGAGTTTCACAATTGTTTGCTCCTTCGGCGCCGCTAACGCAGTCTCTCCTCTTACTTTCATTCGCGAGTATGTTATTGTCCAAGGTCGCACATACTATTACTATGTTTACTACATTATTATCCTATCATTATTACAAAAGGAATGGCAACGAACTTTTTTAAAGAAAGGAAATCCGTTATGAAAATCGACGTTCAGTTTCAGCGAGAATGGCATGATGACTTTTTAAAGCGTGTGGAAGAAGATGGACCTTGGGCCAATTGGGAATTATATAATTTAGCTCTTGAAGCAGAACACCACTTAGCAATTCCTGATTTCCTAGGCCTTCAAGCTCCAGATCACCTCCCACAGATGACTTTTTTGCCTCATCAGCTGGACGTTGCGACTACCGTTATTGAACAGATGAACGGAAAAGCAATCTTGGCAGATGAAGTAGGGCTAGGAAAAACGATCGAAGCAGGATTGATTCTAAAAGAGTACATGATACGCCGGCTCGCTAAGAAAATTTTGATCCTCGTTCCAGCTTCACTCGTTATTCAATGGACGAACGAGTTGAATCAGAAATTCTTCATTCCAGCAATCGCTCAGAAAAAAGCGTATGTATGGGAGCAATGCGATGTAGTCGTATCTTCCATTGATACGGCAAAACGCGCACCGCATCGAGACATCGTCCTTAATCAAGACTATGATCTAGTAATCATCGATGAAGCACACAAATTAAAGAACAAGAAAACGAAAAACTATGAATTTGTACAGTTATTAAAAAAGAAGTTCTGCTTACTATTAACAGCTACTCCGGTACAAAACAGAGTTGAGGAGATTTTTAATCTTGTATCTTTATTAAAGCCTGGTCATCTAGGAAACCAAGAGAACTTTGACAAAGATTATAAAGAAGATAAATATTCACTTAAAAATGAAGAAAAGCTGAAACAACTCGTAAATAAGGTCATGGTCCGTAACCGACGAGAAGAGACTGGGCTGAAATGGCCGAAGCGTCTTGTTCAAACCATTCCTATTACATTATCAAAAACAGAACGTGACCTATACGATGAAATCTCTCAACTAAAAAAAGACTCTTACTTTGACCGAAGTAAATTTTCTATCGTCACTCTGCAGCGGGAAGCATGCAGTTCGCGCGAAGCTGTCTTTCTAACTTTGAAAAATATGCTTCAAAAGAATGTTTCAAACACTCTGATGGAACAACGAGTCTTAGAGCTGATGAAAAAAATTGAACTTGTTGATCAAAACTCTAAAGCTCTAAAAGCGTTAGAACTGATTCAATCGATCGATTCTAAGGTCATCATTTTTACAGAATATCGTGCGACACAACTTTATTTACAGTGGTTTTTACAGCAGCATGGCATCTCTTCTGTACCGTTTAGAGGCGGATTCAAGCGAAGTAAAAAGGACTGGATGACTCATCTCTTTCGAACAAGAGCACAAGTGTTAATCGCAACGGAAGCCGGTGGTGAAGGAATCAACCTTCAATTCTGTCAACATATAATCAATTACGATCTCCCATGGAACCCGATGAGAATCGAGCAGCGGATCGGCCGTATCCACCGGATCGGACAGCAAGGGGACGTTCATATCTATAACTTTGCCACTCAGAATACGATTGAAGAGCACATCTTAAACTTGCTGTATAACAAGATCAATCTTTTTGAGAGTGTTATTGGGGAACTTGATGAAATCTTAACAAAATTTGAGATCAAGAACATAGAACGTCATATCGCAGACATCATGAATACGTCTGAAAGTGAAGGTGAGATCCGAGTAAAGATGGATAATCTGGCTTCCTTGATCAACCTTGATGGCGGAATCAAACAGAAGGGATGGGAAGAGCATGCAGCAGCACGAGATTCATCGCTTTCTTGAGCGCTATTTTGATGCGAACGAATGCAGGATTCAAGAGAAAAACTTTAGTTATATGAAAGTTCAATTGACCACTGAACTTGATAAAGTTTTAATGAATCGTCCGTTCTACTGGCACTATCTCGAAAAAACAGGAGGTACCCCGAATCCGATGACGTTGACTCTAGTGACCGGTCAACAGCAAGCTCCTGATGGAAAAGGTGAATTTATCCACTTTGGTTCACCTAGACTTCATCAGATCTTTGGATCGACAAAGAAGCTCGCCTCTTTTATTCGACTGTATGAATCTGTTCCTCAGCAAGGAGCACAGGTACCTCTGCAACCTTGGTTATGTTTGAACGTTAAAGTTACGTATCAGTGTGATCAAAAGAAAGATCAAGTACTTTCATATGGGATACAACTGATCAACGGGACGATTGAAGATCAGTTTCATGAACGTCTTCAAAAGATGCTGTTAACGAAGAGAATTCCTGATTTTTGTTATACCCTCTCTCCGTTTATCAAGCCACAGAGTGCCATAAAAAGATTAGAAAATCTAATACAGGAAGTTATTGATAGAGACGATCACACGTGGGCCGAGGACGCAAAAAAACGATGGGATGAAGACCTTGAACTATTAGAGGGCTTTTATGAAGATTCTTTAACGAAACCTGAAGCCTATCATATTGAAAAAGAAGCACTTCGCACACAATACGAGCCACAGATAATTGTGGAGATCATAAATGGTGGACTTTTCTATCTTGCATAAAAAATAAGAGCTGGGAACTGTATCCCGGCTCTTCCTTTTTCCAGCCTTATTTCTTTTTCTTTCTTCGGAACACTAAACGGAGTCCCATCGGAACGACCCCAAATAGATAAGTAAGCAAAGGTTCGCGTTCATTTTTTTTTGTGATACGCCTTTCCTTTCTTACTGATTTTGGTTCATCCAAATATTTGACGACCCTCTGTGTAAGAAACTTGATAACATCTGATCCTGCAGCCATTGGCAAAACTCCCTTTTAGAAGCAATCACATTCTAGTTTTGGCCAATTATTGTATGTTTAAACGGCTTAACTTTTCTAAAATTTGGTCGCATACTTCTTCTGTTGTTAATTGATCTGTAATAACCTCGATATCACTTTTTTCATAATGTGAACTTCTATCGTTAAAGAGTTTCTGAACTTCTTCTCTTGTTGAAGTTAATAGGATCGGCCTCTTGTTTCTTTCTTCTTCTGTCATCAACCTACTCCATAGAACCGGAAAACTCGTTTTTAAGTAGATGACAATCCCATTGTTCTTCATGTACGTTATATTTTCTTCTCTTAC
This sequence comes from Fictibacillus norfolkensis, assembly GCF_014836645.1. Lineage (GTDB taxonomy): Bacteria > Bacillota > Bacilli > Bacillales > Fictibacillaceae > Fictibacillus > Fictibacillus norfolkensis. Next base: position 125,187 of record NZ_JACSQM010000004.1, on the reverse strand, counting down.
GACCGCACCCCCTCCAGTCATAACAACAGCATGTTGTACGGGGAGCTGGCGAATGGCAAGAGACTCGTAATTACGGAACGCCTCTTCCCCTTCGTTCTTAAATATTTCTCTTATCGTTTGTCCTCGATCTTTTTCCACTGTCGAATCAACATCATATGGTGGAACCTCTAAACGTTTTGAAAGCTCTCTTCCTACAGATGTTTTTCCACAACCCATGAAACCGACTAAATATATGGTGTTCAATTTTAACCCTCCACCCATTTTGTAACGCTTTTCTGGGTTACATTATAATACACTTTTACCTTTTTTGTAGACTGTCGAGTTGTAACAGCTTCAACCGTAAACATCACTTCATTAACAGATGTTTTCGTAAATACAACCTTTAATAGTCCCTCGTTAACGTTTAGTCTGCGTTCTGACGGATAAACCGCGAGTTCTTCTACCCAAACAAGAGCACGATCCACACCTTGCTGGATCAGACGGACTTGTTTAAGTTGCTCTTCCTGCATAAAAACAAAGTGTCGTTCTGATGCTACTTTTTCTGTTAGGTAACTAAAGAAAATTAATAGGATGAAGCAAAGCGTTAGAACGAGCGGATATATCATTCCTCTCTCATTCATGTCTAATTCTCCTAAAGCCACGATGAGATTGGTTTCCTTCTTTATCCGTCAGCGTGACGTAAATATATCGCTCTTCTATTTCTTCTACTTTCACCTCTTGAATATTTTGAACCCAAACTTCGTGACCTAATCCATTAACTTGTTTTCGTATAAGAGAATGATAACGTGTGAAACTGATCACTTCACCGGTAGACAGTGTAATGAACAACGCGTTGTTTCGTACCTCAACAGTCACAGCTTCTCTTATTTCTTTTCCGATCATTGAAAAAAACAATGCAGTTTCTTCAGACTGAACGGATTGTGGTTGTTTTTGTAGATGAGTTAACAACATTGTGATCATAAAAGTTGTTACGATTAATATTCCTAATGCGATCATCGATTCTACGAGTGTATAACCGTTCTTGTTCGCAGGGATTTCAGAATGAACTCGCACATGTTGTATACTCTTTTTGGTTTGAAGCTCTGAACGAAATACAAATCTCGTATTCATCTGTCACACCTTTTCTTGTTAATAGCTGATACTCAATGCCGTTATCAATCCAATGACGCTCATCAGGCATAAGCTGTGACATACTTCTCATGCCTGCAGCATGGTCAGCTTCTGTCATCGCATATAGAAGTTGCTCTGATGTTCTTTGTTCTTGATATGAGATATAGATGAAAGGTAAACATATTGAAAATACTACTGAGATCAACAAAAGACTAAATATAGCTTCAATCAGTAGATAACCTTTATTGTTTTGCAACATAAAATTTACCTTTGCCTAATTGAAATACCATCTTATACGAAGAAGTAGCAGAGTGAATATAGAGAGTCCCCGCACGACTGATATTTCCATTCTGATTGTATTGCACTGATAATAACATCGAATAGCTCTCAAACCAGATATGTTTTGGAAAATCCTTTTTTATAGGTTCTTTACTGCCGTTCCCTCGCACTTCGTATTTATGTTTTTCATTATCGATCGATAAATTATAGATCCGATTCTCATTCACTGCTTTTTGCTGCATATGAACGATGTCTTTTTGAAACGTACGGATAAAATATTCAGTCTCCCGGTTCTTTCTAAAACGATCATACGAAGGGTATGCAACCGCACTGATCATACCGATAATCAAAAGTACGATCATCATTTCGATCAAACTAAATCCTAATTGTCCCTTCTTTATTTTTTCTACCTGTTCGTTCACTCTTCATCGCTCACTGAAACGACTCCTTTACTATCGATAAGCAAAGGTTTTTTGTCTGGACAGGTTACGGTATCAATATATCCGCCATCTTTCAGTTCTTCTATCGTAGGCAGTACATTTTTCTCTGCCTCATACGCTCCAACTTGTCCTTGCACAAGATCGATGGTCGCTTCACATCCTAACGATTTTACGAGACTGTTATTCTTCGTCATACTTGGGAGGGCTATAAGCATCAGTACCGAAATGATCAAAAGCACGATCATCATTTCTATTAAAGTAAATCCTTTTTCATTATTCATATTCTTCCTCCTCATAATGCTTCCATGAGTTTAAACATAGGCAATAACATAGAGGCAAACATTAATAAAACAAACACTCCGATCCCTGCAAAGAGGATGGGTTGAATTCTTTGCAAGGAAGAATAAACCTTATCTTCTAACTCTTTAAAAACCCACTCGCCATAAGAGATTAATTCTCTGCCGAGTTCTCCATGAGCTAATCCAAAGCGGACAATCTCAGCTAGTTCACTCTTAAAATAGGACTTTTCAATCAAAAGCTCGGTTAGTTCGGATCCATTTAAGAGACCTTTCTGTAGCCTCTGACTCTCCTCTTTAAAAAAACCTTTGTTTAAATGTTTCTCCATTACAAGAAGGGCATCAGATACAGATAAACCACTTTGCAGCATCGAGCCGAAGTTCACACTAAAGAAATGTGTGTTCATTAACAAAAGAAATTGTTTTAAGATGGGGATTCTCATAAGTAGATCCATCTGAGTAGAAGGCTTTGCTTTCTTTCTCATAACGATCATAACGATCCATGATGCTATGCTTAAAGTGAGGAAACACACTCCGATGAGTGGCATGCTTCCTAAAAACATTAGCATCCATTTCGTAAACAACGGAGTTTTAACATCTAATGATGAGAATAGGATAGAAAATTGAGGAAATAGAAATTGATAGAATACGATCGCGATCCAGACGATAAGGAATAGCAAGAAGAGAGGATATCTAATGGCTTTGTTCAAACGGGCACGCCAATCAGCTTTTTTTCTCAAAAAAGTTCCGTTCTCCATAAGACTTTTCGTCAAATTGCCATTCGCACTGTTTATGGATAATGAACTTACTATTTCTTTGGGCAATTGTAATGGTGAAAAGATCTCGATCACAGAATGACCAGAAGCAAGGATCTCCAGCATGTGATCAGCATCTTCTCGCCGTTTTTGTGGAAGCTGTGACCTGACGAGCTCTATGCTTTTGTTAATGGTATAGCCTTGATCTAATAAAAAGCCAAGCTTATAAAGAAATATCCCTTGAGAAGCCTTTTTCCAGCCCCTTCTTATCACTTTGTGATTCTCCTCCCATCCATCTTTCATAGCTCTCTTTTGTCACATATCCTGCTGCAAAAGCATGGTTAAAATAAAATGAGAGGTTTTTGTAGATAGTCTTTTCACGACTCACCTTATTTAACACAGTGAATAATTCCTGATTACAAAGCATCTCGTAGATTCCGGCTCTTCTATACGTTCTAGACTTGAAACAAAAATCAACACAATTGTCCCCGCAAAAAGGACATGGTATCGAGATCAGACGCTGTGACACGATTCCCATCAATGTTTGCTGCAGTTCTGTTTCTTGAATACCAAATTCTCGAAGACGCTCAATACAACCGATACAATCTGCAGCATGCATCGTAGACAAAACAAGATGTCCAGTCAATGATGCTCGAATAACGAGCCTCGCTGTTGCTTCGTCTCTGATCTCACCGATCATGATCACATCGGGATCATGACGCAATAATGACTTGAACCCTTCACCGTACGTCAGACCTGCTTTTTCATTAATTTCCATTTGTAAAAACGAATCTACTTTACGTTCTACGGGATCTTCCAGTGTTACCACTTGCCGTTTATAGTTTTTTTGCAGGTGATGAAGCAAGGAATATAAGATGGTGGTTTTACCTGATCCTGTTGGGCCAGAGAATAATAATAGACCACTGGAACGTTTAATGAGGGATAAAAGTTTTTGAAACATGTGAGGAAAAAGTGATAGTTCATGAAGAGTTAATGTTTCTTGCTGAGGAAGCAATCGTATGACGAGTGATTCATTAAATGCGGAAGGTATGGATGAAAAACGAAGATGTAGATTTACATTATTGACCATAACGTCCATTGACCCACTCTGTGGCTTTCGATGTTCGCCAATGTCCATTCTTGCGGAATATTTAAAATGCGCGAGAACTCTGATGTACTCTTCTTGAGAGAGCGTTCTGTGTTCAATCAGTCGATCATCTATACGAAATTGAACGATACCTCCCTTTTTTATTGGTATAAAATGAATGTCTGATGCTTTCTGAATAGATGCCTCATGAAGGATTGAATTTCCTAACAACTTAATCGGCAAGCACTATCATCTCCCTTTTTGTTATTGAATAATCATTTCTCTCATAAAACGACAATTCCTGCATTTTTTCAAAAAAGATATGTATATAAATTTCGACACAGCTCATACTAGTATTGTTGCATTGGGCTATAGCCAAGCGGTAAGGCAACGGACTTTGACTCCGTCATGCGTTGGTTCAAATCCAGCTAGCCCAGCCAAAAAAAATAACACTCTTTAAAAGTAAAGAGTGCTATGTTCAGGACACATGACTTGAAATGTGTTCTTTTTCTTTTGTTGCACATAGTTTTTTCATATCTCCAGGACTATAACCCGCTATGAGCTGTTTACCGTCTGTTACTAAAGGTCTTTTTAACAGTTTTGGATTTTTAGTCAAGAGCGTTAATAGTTCATTTGTTGAAAGATCATAGATGTCAACATCTAATGATTTAAATGACTGACTTCTTTTAGCCAAGATATCTTCTGTTCCATACTTTGTAAGTTTTAATAGCTCTCTAAGTTCTTCAACAGATGGGGTTTCTTTGAATAAATGTCTTTCATCAAACGAAACTTTATTTTGCTTAAGCCACATTTTCGCTTTGCGACACGAAGTGCAGCTTGGGTACGTGTAAAATGTTATAGAACTCATCAGACTCACTCCTTTTGGTTTACATTACCTTTAAAAGAGGCATAATAAACCAAAAAACAGCTAATATTCATGAATTATCTTTTAATTGTGTATTTATCCGCTTACAATTGGCATTTACAAGTGAGTGGAAACTCATATATAATACTAAAGGATACAAGTATTGGCGAAAAAAGGAGGGGATACATATGTCAAGAATGTATAAGGTTTTAGGCTTCTGGACTGGAATCATCGGAGTCATGGCGTATCTAGGTGATATGCAAGACATGGCATTATTGTTCTTAGGACAAACGATTATGTTCGTTTCTTTAGGGTATTTGAACTTATCTGAGCGTATGTATATTTATATCTTTGGTGCTTATTTAACTGTTTTCTTTGTTGGTTTTACATACTGGTCAACGTTTATGATGACTCCTGGCGCCGGTGGAGGGCATTAATACGTTCTCCGATGCATCAAAAAAGCAGGCCGTTATAATACGGTCTGCTTTTTTTGATGTATGACTTGAAATCCATTTGCAAGAGAATGATCGAGTAGAAATGAACGAATGGCCCGGTTTCTTTTATGTTCTATAGAGAATGGATCGAGACTCTGTGTATCCTGTAACCATGATAAAAGTCCTTCTTCTAATAAGAAGTCTCCTTGATTCTTTACGGGAAGTGTAGTAACACCCGAATCAATTCCTACTCTTATCACTTGTTCCCAATCTATGTGGAACGTAATATCCATCATCCCGGGAAATGCTAATGGATTGTTTTGTATTTGATGTCGATAATAGCCCCTAATACTTCCTTCTTTTAAACGTAAAGTGTTCCACTCTTCGCCTAACAAACCGTAATCGACAAAGAATAAGCATGTCTCTAATTCTATCCATTCGTAGAGGTTTTTAAGCCAAGAAAGCATAGAAAAGGAAACTTCAAGTTCATTCGCTTTATCTCTAGAGCGAAAAATTCCCTCTAACTTTTTTTGTAATGATGAATTCTCTACTTTCTTATAAAGAAAGCGAAGTTCTTCCGTGTTTTTTTGAAGAGAGACTCCTTTTTCATACCATTCATCATTCTTTTTTTGAAAAATCCGAAGCGGAAACGCATCAAGAACTTCATTTGCAAATATAATTCCCCTAAATGATGGGTATCGCTCTATAAGTTCATTCAATGAACATAGAATGGTAATGGGGTACTCAGCTAACTTCGCATCTAATTTTCGTCTGTGATAAGGACTAAGTTCTACAATGACATATGATATATGTTCGACTGATTGCGAAGACCAACTCTCTAGAACTTGCTGAGAAAAGTGACCGGTTCCTCCTCCAAACTCCACAACGATTGGCTGAAGGTTCTGATCCTCTATCGTTCTTATGAATAAGTCAGCCCACACATTAGCAAATACATCTGACACAAGGCTAGCTGTATAAAAATCACCGTTCTTTCCGATCTTCGTGTTCTCTTTCATATAATAGCCCTCTAACGGATGATAAAGAGCATGTTCCATGTACTCCTCCATCGTTAGCCATTCGCTATCTGCCAATTTTTTTTGAAGCAAACTCGGGTTAGGCACGATTAGAACCCGCTTAAGAATGGATTCGAGTCCATTTCCATTCCAATAGTTGTCTCAGGGCCATGACCTGATAACACGACCGTTTCTTCTGGCAGATTAAGCAGTTTTTCATGAATGCTATTGATCAATACTTCCTGATCTCCGCCATGTAGATCTGTTCTTCCAATGCTTCCTGCAAACAAAGCATCACCTGAAAAAACAGCACCACTGCTTCTTGAATAATACGAAACACTTCCAGGAGAATGACCAGGGGTTGTTAATACCTCAAATGAGAAGTTTCCGATCTTTAAGGTATTATCTGCATGCGTTAGAATATAGCTTGCCGGCTTAGCCGTTATGCTTTGACCAAAATATTTTGATCCATTCTTTTTTGTGTCACTCAGCCAATCAGCTTCTTTTTTATGAACATACAACGGAATGTCATATCTTTCACGCACGTCATCAACAGCTCCAATATGATCAAAATGAGCATGCGTTAACAATACGGCTAAAGGTTTTACTTTTAATGACTCTATGGTTTGTATGATTCTTTTTCCTTCACTGCCTGGATCAATGACCACTGCTTCATTATGATTATTGTATATAATATATGTATTCTCTTGTACAGGTCCTACCGTTAATTTTTTCCACTTCATTTTCAAGCCTCCAATTGCAAGTTATTACTTTCTATCTTACACTAAAACAAACAATATTTCGGAGGAAACACATGAAAGTCTTTTTCGGATACGAAAATATGGATACACCCGCTCCTATTTCTGTGCATGATCAACAAGAAGATTTGATCATTACTTCTCAAAGAGTTGATGAACTTTTTGAAGCGATCCCTTTACTTTCGATCCACCCTTTCAGAAAGACTCTGTTATTTGAGGATTATGGGTTCACATCTGACTCAGATCAAACGTATCTTTATCTTGATATGATCTGTGTCTTTTATATCAAGGAAGGTGAAGAGCTAGAAAAAGCAATGTTTTTACTTCAAACAGAAGAAGAATTAATTGTTGAGTTCACTAATAATAAACAGATGTTTTTAGTCGTTGGGAACCAGCACAAACCCCTTGTTAAAAAGTGGGCTTCTGCCTATAAACTAACAATTGAGTTCATTTTGTTCCAATGTGCACTCGACAAACCAGAATAAAACAAGTAAAATAATACAAGGTTATACCTGTGTGAAAGCGTTATACATAGGATTGGTATTACTCCAGAGCAAGGGGGCACAGAATAATGGGATTAGCCATTATATTCGGCTTAGTAGCTATTCTAGCTGCGTTGGGACTATTGCGTTCGTTAAAAATTAAAAATTTAATGGCAGCTGGTTTTGCTTTTTTAACGTTTGCAGTTTTTGGCTGGTTTACAGTCATGACTGTTCTGGACGTTTTAGTAGGCAGCGGCGGCTCTACAGGCCATTAAAAACTCAAAAAACCATCAGAATTCAATTTCTGATGGTTTTTTCTTTCTTTTAACAGCCATAAAGTTAATTGATGTGAAGCACTATTTCTAGAAGTCTCAATTTCACCTTACATGTAAAGAGCTGCTAACAGGATACCCCTTGTATCTTCATAAATCGTTTCAAACTGTCTTAATGGAAGCGGGTTAACCCCTATTCCGAGCTCTATCGTGAATCCCGGTTTTCTGTACTCTTGAATGAACCAATCTTTGTAACCAGCATAACTATCCACATACCTGATTGCTTTATAGCCGCTAACCCTTTCAAATTCAGCGGCGATCTCTCCTGAAACCGGCATAGGTTCTTCCCCTTCAAAACCCCAGTATAGTTCTTTTCCTTGTGTATGCAGAGCTACCACTCGATCAAATTGGTGCTTTTCTGAAATCTCTGCCATCACTATTGCTTCTGGTTCACTTAACGGAGCGTTACCAGGATAATCTCTTGGGGCAGGTGAAGTTGGTTTTCTTACTTGTTCAAGCTCCCACCTTGCGGGAAATTGATTATTGAGATCTACACCGCGAATATTTGCTTTCCAAGCAGAAAAGTCTTTGCTTCCTTTATTTAATTTTAGAACAATCTCTCTCCACTCGGAGTTTTCAGGGAGACCATTCAAAACAAGATCGACACCATCCGGATCGACCATAGGTACTGCATAAAGTGTCGTATTCCTATATAGGTCCGAAGCTTTGTGTCCATTCAATACTTTATCACTTGATAGCGCAGCTGCATATTCATTAATAAACTTCATCAGAACCCCTGAAGTAATCCATTCGTTTCCATGAAACGAACCGTTAATGTGCACTTTCTTTTTTCCATTTCCTATTATAAGCATATCTATAGGTTTGCCGAGAACAGATTTACCAATCTCCTGTTTTTTTATGAATGGATAAACGTTAATAAGTTTATCCATATCATGATTCAGTGCAGCTGTATTGTACTTTCTCTGACATTTTATAGATGGATACGGCAGCACTCTAGGAATATTGATGATGTCCTTCGTAAATATTTCCTTTGGTTTCACAGTTGGATTAACTAAATATAATGCATCTAAAGGAATATCAAATTTATCTGCTATAGAAAAAAAAGTGTCGCCATTTTTAATCTTATATTTTTCTAAAAACATTCCAGGGATCTCGATACTCTCCCCTGCAATCATACTTGCTGCTGTTACGTTAGGATTAGAGTCTTTGATCAACACGTAAGGGATAGATAATAGACGTGAGTAGTACCAGAACGAATCGCCGTTACGCATGACAATTTCCAAACATAGCCCTCCCTTAAAACCTTCCTCTTTAAGATGTATGTTCACGTAAAGCAGTTATGCAGAAAAAAAGCACTCAACCGAAGTTGAGTGCTTTTAAATATTTACTGTTTTTGCTTTTCTTCTTGTTTAACAGCTTTATCCTTTGCTTTATCTTTATCGTAGAATCTTAACAGATCTCCATAAATGATACGGTCTGACATATCAAGTTCAGTCTTAGCGCGCTCACTATATGGCTCACAAGCATTGTTTTCACCTTCAACAGGTTCACCCGTTGCTTTGTCATAACACTTACCATCTGTGAACACATTATCTTTAGTGATATAAGAATTATCACGAAGGACAGCGAAATCTTCTCTGTTTTTAGAGAATAAATCTGAACCTAGCTGAATGTCACCCTTCGTATCAATACCTAACAAGTGAAGAATCGTCGGTTTAAGGTCGATCTGGCCACCAACTGTATCCATCGTCTTACCTTTTTCACCTGGCATGTGAACAATTAATGGTACTTTCTGCAATTGAGTAGATTCGAAAGGAGTTATTTCTTTTCCTAAGAATTGACCCATTGCATCGTTATGGTTTTCAGAGATCCCATAATGGTCACCATACATGATAAAGATTGAATCTTCATAAAGACCAGCTTCTTTAACATCATCGAAGAACTCTTTTAAAGCTTCGTCTGTATAACGAACGGTTGTAAAGTAACGGTTAACTGTTCCATCGTTAGACGTCCATTCTGGAATCGTTTCATCTTCCTCTTCTAATGTGAACGGGAAGTGATTTGTTAACGTAATATATTTTGTATAGAACGGTTTGTTCATTGCTTGCATCTCTTTTAGATGTGGAATGGATTGTTTAAAGAAATCTTTATCCTTTAAACCCCATCCAATTGAATTCTCAGGAGTTACTTCGAAATCTTTTAATGAGTAATAACGATCGTAACCGAAATTATCATACATGATATCACGGTTCCAGAAACTTTTGTTGTTAGCATGCTGTACGGATGAATAGTAACCTTGCTCTTTTAAAATTTCTGGTGTTGCATTGTATTGGTTCTGAGAGTGTGTAAAGAAAACTGCACCACTTGGAAGTGGGTATAAAGAATTATCTAATAAAAACTCTGAGTCAGACGTTTTACCTTGCCCAGTTTGGTGATAAAAGTTCGGGAAGTAATAACTGTCTTTGATCAGGTCATTCATAAACGGTGTAATCTCTTTACCGTTTACAGATTCGTTAATAACAAAGTTTTGTGTTGATTCGACTGAAATAACGAAAACATTCTTGCCTTTTGCTTTTCCGAACATCTCAGGATTTGGTTCTTTGTAATTTGCACGTGAATAGTTTTCAATGTCTGTAATTTCACTTCCATCAGCAAATGCACGCTGTGCTTTTGCTTTAGATTGGATGATGGAATCATAAACGTGATAGTTATATGAACCGATGTTTTTAATCAACATTTCACGGTCAAACGTACGAGTTAACAACTGCGGTCTTTCAGTTTCTGCGATACCAACATTCACGATAAAAAATACGATTGCAGCAGCAAAAGTAATCGTGATCTGCTTGCGTGAAGCACGGGCAGGGCGGTAATCAGCTCGTCTCATGAAATAAGACAAAATGACGATGTCGATGAATACCAATAAATCAGTAGGTTGTATCAACTCAAATACACTATTACCTAAGTCACCCATGTTGCTCGTTTGGAACAAGACTGGAATGGTAATAAAGTCATTGAAGAAACGATAGAACACCATGTTGGCATACATCACAAAACTCATGATCGCACTGACTGCAACAATCATTCTTCTATGCGTTCTTCCTTTAAAATAAAGCGTGATACCTAAGAAAAGAATAATCGAACTAATTGGGTTAATCAACAGGATTAACTCTTGAACTTTGTTGTCCATAGGCAGTTCAAATGCAGTTTTATAAATGACAAATGTTTTAATCCATAATAAAGCAATTGCTATAAAGAAAAATTTATATTCAGCAAAAGCTTGTTTCATTTTTTCTTTCATATGTTCTCTGACCTCCTCAATCAAAAAGAACTCTCGTTTTCATTATTCCTCTTAACTAGTCTCTTTTGCATCCGGTAAGCATTGATCAAGATTGTAAATTCATCTTTTACATATTTACAAAACCTTAATCAAAGGATTACATAAAGAGTATATTAAATGGTTTCACACAAGAATTCAATACCCTAACGTACTATTTCAAGATTCTGACAAATAGGACAACAAAACTATATTAGTTTTACCCCTTTTTTAAATCCATAAACCATTAGACGAACTTCACTCAAAAAAGTTTCAAAAAAATGAAAACGAACCGCACTGACGCGGTTCGCATTTCAAACATCTTTTTAAGAACTTTCCTTTGTACACAGTAGAACTGATTTTTTACCAACGACTGTGTAGAAAAAAGTTCCTTCTATTTACCTATGGAGACCTTCACGTTAAAATCGAGACTTATTTTTAGTTACTAACAAGAATGTTTAGCGATTGTGTTTAGCTAACCAAGCTCCTCCGATGACACCAGCGTCGTTTCCTAGCGTAGCTACTTTCATCTCAGCGCCTTCAGCAACTCTCTTGAGTGCAAAGTGTTTAAATTTCTGCTCCAAACGCTCCATTAGGGTATGACCCGCTTTAGAGACGCCTCCACCGATTACGATCTTACCTGGGTTAATGCTGTTAGCAAGGTTTGCTATTACTAACCCTAAATGAAAAGTTACTTCATCCAATGTTTCAATTGCTGCTTGGTCACCTTTTTCAGCAGCTGCTACAACATCTTTAGCTTTTATCACACCATTCTCTTGGAATAGAGCATAAAGAGAAGAAGATGTGTCTTGAAGAGCTTTTTCTTTTGAAATTCGTGCGATTCCTGTTGCTGAAGCTATTGTTTCAATACATCCGGTACGCCCACAGTTACATGGAGCTCCACCTTCTGGAATCGCTGTTATGTGACCGATCTCACCAGCCATACCATTCGTTCCATGCATGATATGTCCATTTACGATAATTCCGCCTCCGACTCCTGTACCTAATGTAACCATCAATACGTTTCCTTCACCATCTCCGGCACCACGCCACATTTCACCGATCGCAGCGATGTTAGCATCGTTATCAACGATAACTGAAATTCCCATTGCTTTTTCAAGCTCTTCTTTCAACGGGTAATCTCTCCAACCGATATTCACTGCATGATAGATGAAACCTGTTTTCATATCAATGAAACCTGGCGCCCCCATACCAATAGATTCAAGCTTTTCTTTAGGTTCAGATAGTTCGTTTAGCTTTGAATGAATCGAGTCAGTAATATCCGTAACGATATGCTTTCCATCTTCATTTATATTCGTAGGGATTTCCCACTTCTCTACAATATGACCATCTAAGGTTACAAAAGCGATTTTAATTGTTGTTCCACCTAGATCGACCCCAACTAACCATTTCTCCATCTTGTCTCATCCTCTATTGTAATTTATTGTGTTCTGCTCGAATAATGATGATCGCATTTTTGAATTCGTTTACATCAATGAGTTTTTGCTCGTAGAGTTCTCTGACTTCTTCTTGGATCAATTCTAAATCAGCTATCTTGTTTCCGGTATATATAAAGGTCCCAAACCTTTTTAACAGCTGAAGAACATCATACATTGTTTTCATTATAATCACCTTTGTCATTATAACAAATAATATAGGGAAAAATGCAAGCCTTTGCATACAATTCCTATAGAAAAAGACAGCTGAAGAATTCAGCTGTCTAATATTAACGATCGGGGTCTTTCGGATGTAATACGATCGGTCTTCTGTTCTTTAGAGGCATAGGAATTCTTAAGATCACATCTCTGATCGCTTTTGGGTTGAATGGGATAAACGGCCAGAGATACGGTATATGAAAGGATTTGAACGATACAAAGAATAATACAGCTAATGTAAAGCCTATTATATATCCGGGTACACCTAACAATGCGGTTAAACCTAATAAAGAAAGCCTTAATAATCGATTTGCTAAACTAAGCTCATATGTAGGAGTAGCAAATGTCCCAATTGCTGCTACTGCTATATAGAGTACGACCTCATTTACAAATAAACCTGCTTCGATCGCAACTTGTCCGACCACTATTGCTGACACTAATCCTAGTCCGGTGGAAACCGATGTGGGAGTATGTATAGTAGCCATCCTGAGCATATCCATACCCAACTCGATGATCACAAACTGCAAAAACAAAGGAACGACACCAATTTCTTCAGGACCTATGAATGATAAGTTCACAGGTAAAAGTTCCTTGTGTACGGAAAATAGATACCATAACGGAAGCAAGAATATCGAAATCCACACAGCTAAAAATCGCACAAATCTTAAATATGCTCCAACTACAGGTTTCTGCCTGTATTCTTCTGCATGTTGCAGATGATGCCAAAATGTTGTTGGGGTAATCAAGACAGACGGAGATCCATCTACATAAACCAAAACATGGCCTTCAAATAAATGAACCGCTGCTGTATCAGGTCTTTCTGTATATCTCACTAACGGATATGGATTGAGGTGACGGCCGCAAATAAATTCTTCAACCGTTTTCTCACCCATCGGAAGTCCATCTGTATCAATTTTTTTCAATGAGTCCTTAATCCGGTTAACAATATGCGGATCTGCAATATCTTCAATATATGAAACACATACATCAGTCTTAGAGCGTCTTCCAATATTCATGTACTCCATTCGGAGTGAACGATCACGCACTCTTCTTCTTGTAAGTGCGGTATTGAACACGATCGTTTCAACAAAACCATCTCTTGCTCCTCTTACAACACGCTCAACATCCGGTTCTTCAGGTCCTCGAACCGGGTACGTTCTAGCATCGATTTGAAGGATTTCCGAAACTCCCTCAACGATTAAAACTGTGGGGCCACTTAATACCCAATCGATCCCTTGATTAAGATCATCTGACGTAGAGATTTCTATATAAGGCAGATAGGTCTTCATCAGTTTTACAAGTGGATCCGGATCTAATTGACCTGGTTCAAGATCGGCTAGCAACTTCATTAAATAATGAAGAATATCATCTTTAACGAATCCATCAACCATAAATAAAGCCATTCTTCTTCCGGCATATTCTAAGTCAAGGTGTATGCAATCAAAACTGATGTCCACGCCTAATTGGTTTTTCATATATTCAACGTTTTCATCAAAATTTGTTGAAAGAGGTTGTTTTTTTGGCAGATAAGACATTTTTTCATCACTCCTCTGCCTATCATCCTTCACTTTCTTTTCCTGTTTCATACCTTGGTGAACTACGATTATTCTAGAAGCCATCATAAGTTCAACTTTGGAAGGACTAGACAGAAAAAAAGAAAAACCCCTAGCTATGGCTAAGGGGCTGAAGGCTAAACTAGAGGAGACTTCAAATAAGTGTGAATAAGCTCTGCTGTATTTTTTAATGATTTGATATGTGTTCGCTCAAAAGCATGAGATGCATCGATCCCAGGTCCGATCAGGCCGTGCACAATATCGGCTCCAGCGCGAATGGCTGCTGTTGCATCTGAACCATAGTAAGGATAGATATCAACTTTATATCCGATATTATGTTTTTCTGCCAAACCAACAAGATGTTTTCTTAACCCATAATGGTAGGGTCCACCAGAGTCTTTTGCACAGATACTTACAGTAAATTCGTCTGTTGCCTGACCATCACCGATCGCACCCATATCTACCGCTAAGTACTCCACTGTTTCAGTTGGTATGTTTGAATTACCGCCATATCCGATCTCTTCGTTATTACTGATCAAAAAGTGGGTCGTATAAGGCAGCTTGGTTGATTGAGTCTTCAATTGTTTGATCACATGCATTAAGATCGCAACACTAGCTTTGTCATCTAGATGACGCGACTTCACAAACCCACTTTCTAATTGTTCGAATCTAGGATGGAAAGAGACAAAATCCCCAACAGAAATCCCCGCTTCTTCAACATCTTTTTTAGAATGAAACTCTTCATCTACGCGAACTACCATGTTCTTTTCATCACGCTTTAGTTCATTCATTCCTTTGTAAACATGAGCAGCTGTTTGGTGCATCATAATCGTGCCGTTGAACACTTTTCCTGAATTCGTATGTATTGAACAATATTCGCCTTCAATCGTATTCCAGTAGAACCCGCCGATTAAGTCTAATTTAAGACGGCCATCGCCTTTGATCTCTTTTACCATAGCACCTAACGTATCAACATGAGCAGTCAGCAGGCGGTGTTTTGAATCATTTTCACCTGGAATGGTCGCGATGACAGCACCTTTATTGGTTGTTTTATATATCACCTGATTTTCTTCAAAGAATGATTTCATAAAATTGATTGCGGCTTCTGTATTCCCAGATGGGCTTGGGATATGTACGAGTTTTTTCAAATAGCTTACGATCTCTTTTGTTTCAACTTCCATTAATCTAACCCCTCTCGATTAACCGCTCCACACGTTTTCTTTAACTCAGGCCTTCTAATTTGGACAGGGTTGCATAGAATTTAGGAACAAGTTGTCCGAAAGGGAGGCTGATTTGTATGAAGTGGAAAATTTCAATTTATCTGTTAATTATTATACTTGTAATAGGTATCATCTACCAGCCGTTTGTAAAAAAAGAAGCACGCGAAAGCATTACTTTCTTTCCATTGGATAGTACGTTCTCTTTTAAAGAAGCAGAAACGAAGCTTTCCTTCTTAAATGGTACTTCATCAAATTATGACTTATTTTGGAAAGTGAACTCAATTACTTCTGAACGTGTTTATCTCAGACAAGACATGGCGATGATTTTCGAGAACGGAAGGCTTAACAATAAGATGACAGAGTGGAAAACCTCTGCAGATGCAATTGACCTTGAAAAGGATGTTTTAAGTTCGATACCGGGGCTTTGGGAGGCCATCTCCTATCATCAAGGAGAAATCCATCTTAGTGAGGAGAAATATCGTTCTGTACAAAGAATGAGTAATGATTTTTTATATGCAGCAAAACTTGGTCAATCGTTCTCAGGTTTTAAGATTCCTAAGGATAGCACTGAACGAAAAGCTAAAAATGATCTGGATGAAAAAACAAATAAATATCTGCAGCAAACACTTACACAAACAACAAACTTCTATCAGATAAATCTCGATGAATATAACGTGATCTCTCTAGAGTCGTTAACTGACTTTAACAACAAACCGCTATCTGGGTTCTCTCTATCTAAAAGTCAGGAAATTATCGGGAAGCTCTGGGAAGGATTATACAAAAATTATTTTTTAGGAATTACTACAAAGAATGGACAGAGAATAAGTCCGATCGGAAGTTCAATGCCTTTCATCTTAATCAGCAAAGACAAAAAATATCTATTCGTTCTATTCCAAACAACGAATGGGGAGAACATCCAGCTCATTCAATATATCTCATGATGGCTTCTACTATTTCATCGCTTGAATAACAGTTATAATGAGGAACTTTGTCATTCGTTACATCAAGCATCGAAGGATTCCACCAGATAGCAGTCCACCCTGCTTGGATAGCTGGGACCATATCTAATGAATATGAGTCACCAACATAGCAGAAAGCACTTGCTTTCACATTTTTTCTCACAAGATGGAAGATTTCCGGACTAGGTTTAGCTACATTTATTTCCGATGAAATATAAATTTGTTTTTCAGGAATATCGAGGTTTAGATGCTTTATTTTGTTTCTCTGAACATCAGCTTCTCCATTAGAGATGATTCCGTACATGATTTCATTATGTTTTAAGATTTGAATCATATCCTGTATCCAAGGATAGAGTTCTACAAAATGGTGTATATTTCTTTCAAAACGCTGTTGATATCGCTGGACCTCTTGTTCATTAACATTCCTTATTCCTACTGCACGCAAAGAAGATGACAGACGTTTTTTTTGATATTCTTTTCGGGTGATCCATGCTTTTTCATAAGCCTGCCAATAAAAATCACAGAACGTTTTATAATGAGGAAACCATTTTTCTTCTAACTTGTTATTTTGCTCACCTGAAGAAAAGATGGAACGAAATGCAAATAAAGAAGCCTTCTTAAAGGAGGCTTCATAATCGAACAGCGTATTGTCTAAATCAAAGAAAAATGCTGCTTTTTTCAATCGCATGGTCAAATGATCTCATCCATCATTTTAGATCGCAGCCCTGGAAATGACATGGCACTTCCAACTAAGAAACGACGAATTAAGGGATTGCCGAGAGCGCTGTTCATCAATCGGTATCTCATTCTATAACCGAGCGCAATAGCAAGGAATATCAAAAAGCTTTTAATCACGAATCCTTTCATGTAAAAAACCTCCTTGCTACTACTTTCTGTTTGGAATGCGATTTTTATTCGTCTCGTAGATTTAAAAGATCCTCTTTTGTATTCACATTTTCAAAAAAGTGAGCCTCTTCTTTTCGCACTTCTATGTATTTCGTATTTTTACGGCTCAATAAAGATAAAACCTTTAAGTTATCCTTCATTAAATTCTCTTTCATTTCATGAAGACATGATCTCTTGTATATACCGTTAAGTGGGTATACTTTTCCGTTTAATACCGGTACGATGCAATCATACATCGGATGCTCAAAAGCCGTTTCCAACCATTTTTTATACATACCGCTACTCATTCTAGGCATATCACAAGGGGTGATCAAATAATAATCTCCCTTTGTTCTCATCATCGCACTGTATATTCCCGCTAAGGGACCTTTACCTTTAAAAGATTCAACATCGGAAATTATCTCAACAGAATGAGAATGCTTTCGCTCTAAACTCCCTATCCATTCTTTGCGAACGACAGCTACAAGCTCATCTGAAAATGGAGTGATCGTATTCAGGGCTTTTTCAAAAAAAGTAGCACCGCCCCATTCAGCGAACAATTTCGGACTTCCAAACCTTCTAGACTCCCCGCCTGCAAGGACAACGCCTATCACCTTCAACTTATGATCCATATGTATAAACCTCCCGCAATCAGACCTCCAATAATCGTCGATGAAAAATTCACAAGGTTGTTTGTAAAATACGCAGACCCAAATACTTTTACCGTCTTGGCACCACAATGAACGTGGCTTTCGGTTTCTCTTTTACAGATGGAACAAACGTACTTTTGTTCAAACCAAGCCCCAAAAAGGGTATCTGCAACGTTCCCTAAGAATCCAGAGATCGCAATACACATCAGAATGGTAATCGTTGTGTCATAAAGAAAATAAAAGCTAAAGCCTATTAATAATGCTCCTGTCGCTGCTGCCGTTGTTCCCAGGCTTGATACTGCACCTGATAAACCAGGTTTAACCTTCTTCCACTCTTTAATATGAAATGGTCTTCGTTTTGAAAGGACACCGATCTCTGAAGCCCACGTATCTGCTGTAGCTGTCGCAAAGGTAGCCGCAAACACGATAAGCCAAACAGGATCTGAAAGTGTCAGGTGACCTATTGCTGCTAGTAGAGCTGCTCCACCATTGGCAAGCACTTGCCAAGCAGACCTTCCTTTTTTGTCTTCGGTGTGCGATGCGTCTTGATCCTGCTTTTTATCTTTCTTCCATTTTGTCAAAAGGGTAGAAGTTATGAAAAACAGACCGAGTATGATCAAACCTTGCCAACCGAATGCTTTATTTATGATTACTCCCAATATAAACGCGATTACACTTCCTGCAATCGTCAGCCATTTGAATAAAGCTGACATTATGGAAAGAAGAGCGATACCCATTAGTAAAAAGATCATCTACTTAAACCGACCATCTTCCGTAATAATTTTATCTACTGGAATATCAAAGTTTTCATGTGGAACGGATGTCGTTGTTTGCAATGTATAAGCAAGTGAAAGTTTTGATCCAAAATAAGTTTGTAAGTAGCGATCGAAGTACCCGCCTCCATAACCGATTCTGTACCCTTCACGATCAAACACAAGACCTGGAACGATAATCATATTCATTTGAGATGCCACTACTCTAGAGGTAACTTCTAACTTAGGTTCATAAAGATCCATGTATACATTTTCTAATTCTTCAAATGAACGAATTTCTCTGAACTCCATCTGTTTATTTTTAGAGTAGCACTTTGGCACAGCGACAGTCTTTCCTTCCCTCCATGCTTGATCTATGATGTAAGATGTATCGAGCTCAAATCCTCGCGAGACTGTAATCCCAAAACAATCAGCTGTTTTCCATTCGTCTGTCTGAAATAATAGATTCGAAACCGCTTTACTTTTTGCTTTCCTTTCTTCTTTTCCCATTGAGAGCAGTACTTTCTTTAACTCTTTTCGCCATTGTATTTTATCCATGAATTAAACACCTCTATAACGTGATCTATTTATCTTATCATGGTTCGATTGCATGAAAAAACGCCTGATCCCTCATTTGCATGGGTCTCAGGCGCTTCTACGTGAAATTACTTAGTTTCACGGTGAACTGTGTATTTCTTTAAACGCGGGCTGTATTTTTTAAGCTCTAAACGGTCTGGATTCGTACGCTTGTTTTTTGTAGTGATGTAGTTACGATCACCAGTTTCAGTACAAGCTAAAGTAATGTTTACACGCATTGTTGTTTCCCTCCACATCTTTACCAAAGTACATTATCATGGTTACTAACAGTCATATTCTCTATTAAACCATACCATAACATGATAACAAATTCTTTTCTAACGAGCAAGTGAGTTTTGCGAAAGTTTCTCATAGACTTTTGTATATTCTTTTAGAACATCAATAAAAGTAGCATGTGACCAAGTGAGAGGGGCTACGGATAAAGCTTCCCCTGTAAACGGATGAAGCTGCTCAGGTAAGACACCTGTAGAAAAGCTATGCTCATGAACCCAGCGTAAAATTTCATGTGGACGCTCTAGATCTTGAAGGGATTTCGCACATTGAACATACCATTTAGCAAGCCATAACGTGCAAATTAACCAAGGGTTCCCAGGAGCTCTTGTCATGTCATGCGTTTGCTGAAAATAATAGTCATTTGTATATCTCGCAATCCCGCCCACACCCGATTTAATGCTCAACTCTTCATTCATCTGCTGCATCGTTCGGACAATCCGTTCATCATCAGCAGGATATACGCCGAACGCAAAGAGAGCATACATGCTGGATTCCATCGTGAAATCCTTTTTATATGCGTTATCATCCAACAGATAGATACCTCGTAAAAATCTTCCTGAATCTTCATCATACAAATGCTTTTCCATTCCTGCTTTTATTCGGTCTGCACCCTTCTTATACCTCTCTGCTCGATCATCCTCACCAAAGAGCGTCGCGAATGAATATGCAGCCATTAGACCACCATACACAGAGCTTGTTGTAAAAGTAAAGATACCTCTTCTTTCTTCCCAAAGATCATAAGAAGGCAACGGCAGGTCCAGCTCTTCTTGCATATATTGAAGCAAGAATCTTGCACTCGGACGAACTAATGACCGATAGAGAGATTGAGCAAACTCAATATCTCCTGTTTCTTTATAATGTTCCCAAAACGCCCAAAGTACAAGTGCAGTTTCATCCTCTTGGATTGGAAGCTGGCTTGACCCTTCTTTATCGATCATTGGATGCCACGATGATCCAATCGAACCGTCAGGGTTATACTTATGATGAAGATATCCCTCTTTTGTTAGAACATCTGCACATCTTCGATAGAAGTTCTTCACCATTCCATGAAAGCCCGCTTTTGCAACAGCAGCAGCGATTAACGCCCCATCCCTCGGCCACATATAACTGTAATGGTCTCGGTTATAATGCTGAATGTCAGAATCATTAGCCGCTATGATATAACCGTTCTCGTTGGTCTGTGTACGAATGATGAGTAAACTTCTATTATATAGATCAAGAAGTTCATCAGAAAGGTTGCATGGATTGATCTTTGTTTTGTTTACCCATCTCCTCCAGTAAACATCGATCTTATCTAGCGTTAAGGATGGACCGATCTCCATGAGGTAATCATAGAGCGAAAAGACTTCTTCTCTACTTTTCCCAACGGTTAAAGCATAGTTAACGTCTCCTTTTCCATGTGGCGGAACTATACCTTGCACAGAGAAAGTGCTATCCACAGATCCTTGAGCGATAGGATTCACATGAAGATGGCCATCTTCTGCATCTCTCCATGTTCCTTCTGCACTTAAAAAACGTTTAACACCTGTTGTGTACTGGTCGATCCCTTTTTGATCGAATGAAGCTGCGAACAAAAAGTACCGATTCTTTTTATAATGGATGATCACAGATTTTTCGGGATCAAAATAGGCTGTATCTCCCACTTCATTTTCATAAATAGAAAGATCTTGGTGAAAGAAAATTTTGATCCTTTTTTCTTCATGTGATTCGTTTAAAACGGTAATTCTTCGCATGAACATATTTTCTCTCTGATGAACGGCATCTTCAATCTTCAGCGTTATGCCTTCCTTTACGTTTTTGGCGTATGAGAGCGTAACGAGCGAGTCTAAATGATAACCTGGCTCGATCACCCATTCCTTTGAAGAAAGCCAAGAAAAGGAGCCATTGATACTGGCTCCTAGACGGTTAACGTGTCCTTGGACATGATTTTGCTGACCGACATAAGGAAAATAGATGTCTCTGATCTGCAAATATTCATCTAAATTGATCAATAATTTTCCGTTTCCTAAAACCAAATGTCTAGGCATCTGTTACACCTGCTGATATAACTGAATTTTTTCAATGTATTGTAATGCCGCTTGTTTCGCTTGTTCAGGATCCGTATTCTGAGAGTACACGGTAAAAACAGGCTGTTCTACGTCTGGAAGGATAAGTGTCCATCCTCCTTCAGGATGAAAAACTTTAATCCCATCAAGCAATTCTACATTATTGTCACGGATATCCTCCATCAGTCTGCGCATTACTCGGCCTTTCTTATCTTTTGGACAAGGTACATATTCTCTTAACATATGCACATCAGGAAGCATATTGACGAGTTCAGATAGTGTGATCTTCTGCATCGCCATGATCTCTAAGATATGAACAAATGCATATTGAGCATCGTATTGATAATTTAGAACACCATCTCCTACTTCCATGATTGAACGCGGGTTAGCTTTCGTACGGATCAGCTTACCTTTTAAACGCTCAGCAATGGAATCTAAAGCAGATGATCCATATACAGGGATAGCCATCTCCTTTTGCTTACCTTGCGAAAATGCTGTGAAAACGTAGAGAGCAAGCATAGTCTCTTCATCCAACACTTCCCCAGTTTCTGTAATGAGACGCAATGTTTCACCCGCTTCTCCGATTAAAACACCGATATTGGCATTTGTTACTCTTACAAAAGATGCCATTTCCTCTGGCTTCGTCTGATATGGAGCGGTGAGGATCTCACAGTTCAATCGATTATATAGATTAGGAATAAAGTTAAGGTACGGCTGGTGATTGTAATTTACCACTACTCTAAACTTAGCTTCTTGAATCCCTTTTTCTTGGATTTCTTCTAGTAGAGCAGAAATGTAATCTTCATGTTTGTTCGCTTGAACAGCACCTTTTCCGATACGATCAAATGAAGCACGTCTATAATCTTCCTGCCAATAGGCATTCTCAATCTTTCTTTCAAGATCAGAATGAATCGGAAGTCCTTTGTTATCATAGAATTCGATCATCAGTTGTTTTTCTCCCGTAGGGTTCGAGAACCTTACGTAAACACCGCCTTCTAAACGTTCTTCCTCGATTGAGAAACGAACGACTGGTGCAACTGTAGGGCTAATATCAACCGTATGAACACCAGAAGAATGAAGTCCTTGGATAAAAGATTGTTTAATCATAACTGAAAAGTCATGTGAATCACTTGCGATGATGATCTGTGACCCATAGGGAAGAACAGCTCCATAGGCTGATGCAAGTCTTGCAATATAGTCTGGTGTGATCTCAACGTTTGCGATTCCAGAGACGCCTCTAGAACCAAACAAAGATTTTGTAGCTTTTTTTCCCCATACGATCGAAGTGTGAACAAGAGCTTCTTCGAAGATCTCTTTTTCTGGCCAGATCTTTACATCTGGCTTTAAGGTAGCGTTTCTACCAATCGTACAATGGTTACCAACTACCGCATGTTCAAAGACAGAAGCATCTTTTTCTACTTTCGTACCGTTTGCGATCGTTGCTCCTCTTAATTCACACTGATCTCCTACAAAAACATCGTTCCATAGAACCGTTTTCTTTAAAGAGCTTCCAGTGCTTACTACACTATTCTTTCCAACAACAGATAGTTTTCCGATATGAGAGCCCTTCCTGATCACTGCTCCATCTGCAATGCTGACAGGTGCTTCGATCACAGCTCCATCTTCAATAAAAACATTTTCACCGATCCAAACACCAGGCTCTTTTTCCTCTCCTGCAAAAGGTAGATTCACTAAACCGTTCAACATATCATAATGCGATTGACGATACTGCTGAAGGCTCCCGATATCAGACCAATATCCTTCTGCTTGATAACCGAACAAATTTTTATCTTCTTTCATAAGCAGCGGAAACAAATCTTTACTAAAATCAACTGGCACATCTTTTTCAATATATTGGAACACTTCTGGTTCGAGTACATAGATGCCTGTGTTTACCGTATCACTAAAGACTTCATTCCAGCTTGGCTTCTCAAGAAAACGAATAATCTTTCCTTCTTGGTTAGTCATGATCACACCATATTCTAGAGGAGAATCTACTTGTTTCATAAAGATTGTTGCTAGAGACTCTTTATCTTCATGAAATTGAATTCCTTTTTCAAGGTTGAAATCTGTTAATGCATCACCTGATATCACAATAAAACGCTCATCCAAAAATTCCTCAGCATTCTTAATGGAACCTGCTGTTCCGAGAGGAGAATCTTCAACAAAATAATGAAGGTTAACACCAAAGCTGCGGCCATCACCAAAATAGTTTTTAATTACGTCTGGTAAGTAATGAACGGTAACGGCGATATCAGTGATCCCAAATTTCTTAAGAAGTTCGATACCATACTCCATAACAGGTTTATGAAGCATCGGCACCATCGGTTTTGGCATATTGCATGTAAGAGGTCTTAATCGTGTTCCTTTTCCACCAGCCATAATTACACCCTTCATTAAACGATACCTCCCACTTTTGATGTTTTATTTTTTTCTATCGTATAGAGTTCTGCAGTCTTTTCAGCAATAGAATCCCAACTGAAAACGGTTCTAGCTATTTCTTCACCGCTTTTTGCCATTTCTAGGCAATGATCACGATTGCTAAGGATATATTCTACAGCCCATACAATACTGCCTGGATCGTTAGGGTATATTTTTAGCCCTGTCCTTTCATGGTCAACAATTTCTCTTAATCCACCCGTATCAGAAACGATGGTCAGCTTCCCTGCGGCCATCCCTTCAAGTGCAACAATGCCAAACGGTTCATAATGACTCGGGAAAAGAGCAGCATCTGCTTTTGCAAACCATTCATTTCTTTCCTCATCGCTAACGAATCCTGCAAGATGAACATATTCTTCAAGATTCTTCTGTTTGATCATTTCTTTTAATTCATCCATTAACGGACCTTTTCCAGCAATCACAAACCTGACGTGTTTGCCCGAATTCCTTAAAATATCTGCAGCCTCTATAATCGTTTGAAATCCTTTTTCTCTTACAAGCCTGCCAACCGAAAAAAGAAGAAGGTCATGATCGTTTTTATCTTCTATAGAAGGACTTGATTGGAATGTGATCTGTTCTGGATCTATACCGTTTGGTAGAATCGTTATCTTTTCTTCCGGAATACTAAAGACCCCAGTTAACTCATTCTTCATATAGTCACTGCATACGATCAGACTGTCTGATCCATCCATCAGTTCCCATTCTTTCTGATTGATCTCGTATTGAAGGGGTGATGTAATCCCATTGTTTCTTCCATGTTCTGTTGCATGAATCGTGGTGATCAACGGAATGTTTAATTCTTTCTTGATGGCTAGTGCCGAAACGGAGACAAGCCAATCATGAGCATGAATGCAATCAAAATCAAACTTATTTGCTAATGCCAGTGCTTGTTCAGTGATGGCCATATTCAAACTTCCTGTCCAATGGAAAAACGACTCAAAATTTGGCTGTTTCCTAGCAACTCGGTATACATGGACACCATTATTTACTTCGTGTTCTGGATATCCCGGAACAGAAGAAGTAATAACATATACCTCTGATCCTTGCTCCACCAATTTTCTTGATAGATCAAATACATGTCTTGCTAATCCACCCACTACCATAGGCGGGAATTCCCATGAAAGCATTAATATTTTCTTCTTGCCTTCAGCTTTTTGTTCCTTATAGTGGGAGGCAACGTACTCATCATGTTCATTCTTAAAAAAGTGCCACAAATCGTTTGTAAGCATGAAGGGGTATTGGTTTTCAAACTCTGCTATTTCGTTTGGATGATATGTTTTATTTTCAATCGATCGATACAGTTCATTAAAGTTCTCGATATGCTCTTGAAACCTTGAATTTGCATATTCTGCAGCACTGTTACCTTCAATGATAAAAGCCCAATCAGAGCTGGCAGCAAGCATCCATTCACGAACCATCTGATCTGCATATCGTTCAACAACGATGTTTGGTTCTTCATGTGAAAGACGTGCCGCGAGCTGGACCAGCTTTCTTTCACAATGATGCAAATGTCTATACATCCAAGCATTTGATTCGTTCAGCCATACTTCACCTGTTTGGTTTCTGCCCCATGTTGAAAAGCATGGTCTTACAGTCTCTAGATCTTGATAATGTCTTATTAAAAATTCTTGAGGTGTGATCCACGTGATGTTTTGTTCTGTTGAAACTTTCATGGATTGAAGTAAAAATTCTGGTCCTTCAAACCACCAGTGTCCAAATAGTTCTGCATCAAATGGTGCAGTTATTAATTGAGGAGGGTAAGATTGTTCGTTGGTATGTAGATATTCTTTAATACGATGACAAAAATCATTAGCATGATTCTGTACTTTATTTAATGCCCAGTCTCTTTGGTACCAGTCTTTGTTCTCCGTTTCCCCAGTTATTCGCCAATACTTCAAACCTGTATCAACTCGAATTCCTTCCGGATGTATGAAGCTCTTTATATATTCGTTCTCCCGTTCATAAGCAACATCTCGATAAAACTCTCGATAATCAAAATCACCCGGATAACCAACAGAAGAATTCCATATCGTTTCTGAGATGCATTGATTTCGTGAGAACAGTGCCACCCCATGTGGAGAATAAACAGGTGCTCCAATACCTTTTGATGGAACAGGCTTACTTCGAAGTAAAGTTTCTTCATCTACAAAAGTAAACTGTATACCCGCATCAGCTAACGCTTTATCTATACCGGGAGAGTAAGCACATTCTGGTAGCCAGAATCCTTTAGGCTTTTCACCAAAATACTTTTCAAAGGTTTGAACGCCCGCAAAGATTTGAGCTTTAACTCCTTGTTCAGTTTGAACATAGGGAAGGAATGCGTGGGTTGCAGAGGAAGTGATGCAATTAACCTTCCCAAGTTTCATATAGCGTTTAAAAGCATCTGTAACTTTACAATCGAATTCTTGATACGTTTCCATGATTCTTTTATATCGTTCTTCGTAAAACGCGATAATCTTTTCTTCTTCTTTATTTGAGGAATGTTTTTTTTCTTTTTTAACAAGTTTTATCGTAAGGTCTAAATGTTCTAAATAACGTTTTTGAATGACTGGATCGTTTAATAACTCCAACAAAGGAGGTGAGAATGATAAGGTCCAAGACAAGGCTTCAGGCTGTTCTTCGAGTACCCATAACAACGGGATATATGTCTCAGTAAGTGCCTCAAATACCCATCTTTCCTCTAATCGATTCGCTTCTTTATGCCTCACATAAGGAAGGTGAGCGTGCAAGACTAATGAAAAATACCCGTTAGACATGTTTTACTCTCCTATCTAATTTTTTGATAATATGAATAGGTTGAAAAGTTTTCTCGCCATTCAGGCTGATCAACAATTTGATGCTTCCATCTGTCAATCTTCTCATCATGCAAACTGTTATACAGTGCAGGACTCGTCTCAGCAGGATTTGATCTTAACAGAGTAAAAAAACTGCCATCAAATGTTTGTGTACCAATATCAACGATATAAGTTCTTCCAGGTTCTAAGGATTGAAGGAACCAATTGTTGGTCATCGGAGGTAGCACTACCTCAAATGTTCGATGAGCATTATGGCCGAAAAAGTTAATGTCAGTTACGTCATATATTTTTAATATCGAAGGAAGGTCTTCCCATTTTGTGCGGAAATGATGTTCTGCCATCTGTTTTGTTGATTCCGAAAAACTCCAATACGCATACAAACTATCTGAAGTCCTTGGCATCAGATGGACATTAGCCTCTTCATATTCAAAAGGCATCGTCCACTTCTCTTCCTTAAGAACGGGCTGAGATGGTAGTTCATCATTCGATGGCGTTTGCTGCTGCCGGTATTTATTCCAGCGATACTGAACCTTTCCTAAAGACATGTTCATTCTTTGTGCGATCTCTTGAAGAGTTAAGCCATTTTCCTTTAGTTTCACAATATCTTCGATCAAGTTCATCACCTCATCCTAATCAATTATTCTAATAAACGTTTTTTTATTACCGTATTTTTTATAATCGTAGCACTGGATATTTTTATATACAATGTGTCAAAAAAGTCGAAAAATGGCGCTTCCTTACCCCACTTGAGATTTCCGAATATGTAAAGTTTTTGTAACCGGTTTATCTCTCTGATAATTCTGTCTATTTGACAAAGTAAGACAAAAAACGTCGTTTTCACTTAAGTCTGTACTACTAATACATTCCGATTACTTGAGAAAATAGTCGAATTGTAGTAATTTGTGTAAACTTTTGCGAAAAAACCTATACCACAGCAGAATACTATGTTATAAAAGTAAAGGGTATAGCTTTAAATTAGGGAGGATATTATGGAGTTTGCTATTTTTGGATTGTTACTAGTAGGTGTTATTCTTTTGATTCTTTCCTTTAGAAAAAACAAGGAAGCTTCAGTTGAAACACAGCTCGAGAACTTTACTATTCAGTTAATGAAAGAGATCTATCAAATAAAAAAGAAACTAAAAGTTCTTGAAGACGAAATGATGATTAACGATAAGAACTAATTTGTGAGGGGTAATAAGTATGACAAGCAAAAACCTTCGCGGATTTTCAGCAGGTATAATCCTTTCAACAGGAATTTTGGCTGGTTTTTATTATACGGCTGATACTGATAAAACTTCTGAACTATCAGAAGAGTCGGTAGCTCAATATCTTTCTGAAAAAGGCGAATTAGCAATTTCAAAGGAAGAGTATACTTCACTTAAAGACACTGAAACCGCTGCGGCTCCGGTTGCAAAAGAAGAACCTAAAACCGCGCCTCCAAAAGAGGAAGAAAAAGTGTATCAGATGACTTTAACGATCACTCAAGGAATGAGTACTGGAGAAGTATGCGACCTTCTGCAAAAAGAAAACATCATTAAGAATAGCGATGAGTTCTTAAAATATTTGCGTACGAACAATTTAGAAGGTGCAGTAAGAGCTGAATCTCATCAAGTAAACAGTAAGATGAGTTTTGATGAGATCGCGAAAGAAATAACAAGTTCATAATTCTACATAAAAAAGAGCAAGCGCTGAATTTATCAGCGCTTGCTCTTTTTATTTGGCTGTTTTCGTAAGCTTTGTTGCTTTTGGAAGTGTTGATTTCCGTTCCAGGCTGCTCGCTTTCTACGGGGCAGGCGCTGAGCCACATTCGTACGTTTCACTCTTAAGTGTCTCAGCTGCCCGCCTGTCCCGTAGGAGTCTCGCACCTTCCACTACAATCAATTAGCAAAGGTGACAAGGAGTTCAAAGCAACAATCTTTTAGAAAAGAGCGTTTTATTTCAAGTAGTTTTCATAAGATAAATAATGAATGTATCTTAATCGTTTAAACCGTATCTTTTTCCTTTTACTAAAAAGATAATGCTCTCTGCGATATTTGTAGCGTGGTCGGCTGTACGTTCGATATATCGGCACACAAACAGAAGCTGACTGATCTGAGATAGATGTTCAGGATTTTTTGTCATAAGCTCTAATAGTTCTTTTATGATTTTTCCGTACGTTTCATCTACTTCATCATCAAGTTCCGCAAGTTGTTTAGCTAGAGCAACATCTTCTTCCACATATGCTTTTGTAGCAGTTGTAAGCATAGCGATCGCATGATGGGCCATCTTTGGAAGCTCTTCAAGAGGTTTTATCAGTTCTTGCTTGCCGATGCGAATCGTTGATTTTGCGATATTCACAGCAAAGTCAGCCATTCTTTCAATATCGGATGAAATCTTGATCGCAGCAATTATTCTTCTTAGATCAGATGCTACTGGTGCTTGTTTAGCGATCAATAGAATGGCCATGTCGTTGATTTCATCTTCAAGGACATTGATTCGATTATCATTTTCAATAATCTGTAAAGCTTTATCGAGATCTTGGTTCTTTAATGCTTCGACTGAAAGCTCTAACGCTTCCTCTGCCAATTTAGAAATTTGTACGATCGCTTGTTTCATCTCTTCTAACTGAAGCTGAAAATTTTCACGAACAACCATTTATCTCACTCCTAATCTCTTTGATTAACCGAATCGACCTGTAATATAATCTTCTGTTCGCTTATCCGATGGATTTGAGAACAATGTGCTCGTATCTGTATATTCTACTACTTCTCCATTAAGGAAGAATGCCGTGCGATCTGATATACGAGCTGCTTGTTGCATGTTATGTGTAACAATAACGATGCTATAGTCTTTTTTAAGCTCTTGCACGAGCTCTTCCACTTTTAACGTTGAAATCGGGTCTAGAGCAGATGTAGGTTCATCCATAAGAATAACATCTGGTTCGATCGCTAAGCATCTTGCAATACATAAACGCTGTTGCTGACCACCTGATAAGCCATAAGCATTCTCGTTAAGACGGTCTTTTACCTCGTCCCAGATCGCAGCGCCTCTTAAGCTTTTCTCTACAACTTCATCTAACACTTTTTTATTCTTAATCCCATGAATACGTGGGCCATAAGCTACATTTTCATAGATCGATTTAGGAAAAGGATTTGGTTTTTGAAACACCATTCCAACTTGAGTACGAAGTTCCTCTACCCCGTATTTAGCATTAAAAATATTCTTATCTCGATAAACAATTTCCCCGGACATACGTACGATTGGAACCATTTCAACCATTCTGTTCAACGTCTTAATGAAAGTTGATTTACCGCAACCAGATGGTCCGATGATAGCAGTAACCTGCTTTTCAGGAATATCAAATTTAATATCTTTTAATGCATGATCCTGTCCGTACCATAAGTTTAAGTTATTGATCTTAAAAACAGGTGTGAAATCCTGTTCTTTTTCATTCTTTGGAACAATTTGTTTATTGATTGTAATATCCATGTTCTCGTCCTCCTACTCTCTATTAGAAGCGTTTATGAAATTTATTTCGGATTAATACTGCGATTGAATTCATAATCAACAAGATAATCAACAAGATGATAATTCCACTCGCTGCAAGCATATGGAAATCTTCTTGCGGTCTGCTCGTCCAGTTGTACAGTTGAATTGGTAACACTGTAAACTGCGAGAATATGTTTTCTGGAACGAACGCTACATACGCTAACGCACCTAAAACTAATAGTGGTGCAGTCTCACCAACAGCACGGGATAAAGCTAGGATCGTTCCTGTCAAAATCCCAGGAAGCGCTGCAGGGAACACAATTCTTCTGATTGTCTGCCATTTTGTAGCACCCATCCCGAAAGAAGCTTCTCGAATTTCTCTCGGCACAGTTCGGATCGCTTCTTGTGAAGCAACAACGATTACAGGAAGAATTAATAGGCTCATCGTCAAACCACCTGCAAGTACACTTGATCCTAAGCCAAGAAGACGAACGAAAATCGTTAGACCTAATAATCCGAATACAATTGATGGTACACCTGCTAAATTTGAAATATTTATCTGAACAAATTTTGTAAAAGCGTTCTTTTTCGCATATTCTTCAAGATAGATTGCGGTTCCGACACCCAGGATAAAAGAAACCGGTGCTGTAACAGCCATTACCCAAATAGTACCGAGTAGCGCAGCCCATATACCTGCACGTTCAGGCATTCGCGATGCAAAATTCGTAATAAAATCCAAGCTTAGATATGGTAAGCCTTCTGATAAGATTCTGTAGATTAATACTCCTAATACGAGTAAAGAAAAACAAGTTGCAAGGATAAAAAGGAATTTAGCAAAACCGTTTGCTGCTAATCTCGTTCCCATTCTTTTTTTAACAGATTCTTTATTGATTAATGGCATTAATATTCCTCCCTAAACTTGCGGGAAATGAATTGAGCAAGTAGATTCATGATTAATGTAAATACGAACAACGTCATACCTACAGCATAGATACTATAATAGATCGTCGTACCATAGCCCGTGTCCCCTTGGCTGACCTGAACGATATATGCGGTCATCGTTTGGATCGACTCTGTTACGTTAATATCTGCTGTTGGTCTAGAACCCCCTGCAATGGTAACGATCATCGTTTCACCGATCGCTCTTGAGATTCCTAGTACGAACGACGCAATAACTCCTGAAAGTGCCGCCGGAAGTACCACTTTCATTGCCACTTCAAAACGTGTTGCACCAAGAGCCAAAGCACCTTCTCTCATAGAGTTCGGAACAGCATTCATCGCATCTTCAGACAATGAAGCAATCATCGGAATGATCATGATTCCTACTACAATCCCTGGACTTAGTGCATTAAAGATTGAAATTCCGCCTGGAATGATTTTATCCAATAAAGGTGTAACGAAAGTCAGAGCAAAGAATCCATAAACAATTGTAGGGATTCCCGCTAATACTTCCAAGATAGGTTTAATAATTTTTCTGGTTTTTGCTGATGCGTACTCACTTAAATATATAGCTGCAGCAAGACCTATCGGGATAGCGACAACCATAGCAATCGCTGTAACTGTCAGCGTACCCATTATAAGAGCAATGATCCCGAAGTCTGCATTTTCGTCAGATGTAAAAGGAAACCATCGAGTATTAGTAAAGAACTCAACAATTGAGATTCGGTTAAAAAATGTAAAAGTTTCTGTTAACAATGTAAAGACAATACCTATTGTAGTAAAGATAGATATGATTGCACAGATTAAAAAGATTTTTGGAACTACCTTTTCCATTACCGCCGATTGACTTCTTGAAGACTTATTCTCCTGAATCATAGAGCGGATTGATTTTTGGTTTGTTTTATCTCTGGACACCAACAAGACCTCCTATAATTCGACAATACTAAACAGGTGAAAGGTGAGGAGATTCCTCGCTCCTCACCTTTGTTTATGATTCTTATTCCTCTATTTCAATAAAGGACAATTATTTACCTGCAAGCTCATCCAGCTTTTTCATTTGCTCTTCGTATTTTTCCTTTGGAAGAGAAACGTATCCGATTGTATCAGATGATGCTAGCTCTCCTGCATTCTCAAGAGCAAATTTTACATACTCATAAACCGCTTCGTTATCTTTTAATGATTTGTTGTTAACATAAGTGAACAATGGACGAGAAAGTGGAGCATATTCTCCAGACTCAATTGTTTCAGGAGTTGGCTCGATTGGGCCGTTGCCTCCATCAACCGGAACTGCTTTTAACTTATCTTTATTCGCTTGATAATATGCGTAACCGAAGAATCCAATCGCATCTTTAGAACCAGATACACCTTGAACGAGTACATTATCGTCCTCTGAAAGTTGAGCATCACGACGCATAGGCTCTTCTTCAAGAATTACTTCGTTCCAATAGTCGTAAGTACCAGAATCAGTTCCTGGAGAGAAAACTTCAATTTTTTCTTTAGGCCATCCTTCACGTACATCAGCCCATGTTTTTGCTGCATCTTTTTCAAGGTAGATCTTTTTTAGTTCATCCACTGTAAGGTGGTCGATAAAGTCATTATCTTTACTTACAACTACAGATAATCCGTCTTTTGCAAGTTCAAATTCTGTAAATTCAATTCCTTTTTCTGATGCTGCTGTTTTTTCTTCTTCTTTAATTGGACGAGAAGCATTGGAAAGATCTAGCTCACCACGCACAAACTTTTCGAATCCGCCGCCAGAACCAGAAACTCCAACTGGTGCTTGCACATCAGGATTTGCAGCTTGGAACTCTTCAGAAACAGCTTCCATGATTGGGAATACTGTGGAAGATCCATCAATTTTGATTTTTCCGCTAAGATCTCCGCCGCCAGCAGCTCCTTCTTCACTCTTGTTTCCACATGCTGCTGCGAAAACTAGGATTAGCGACATTACTGCTAAAAGGTACACAGA
Organism: Fictibacillus norfolkensis; assembly: GCF_014836645.1. Taxonomy (GTDB): domain Bacteria; phylum Bacillota; class Bacilli; order Bacillales; family Fictibacillaceae; genus Fictibacillus; species Fictibacillus norfolkensis. Next base: position 91,863 of record NZ_JACSQM010000004.1, on the reverse strand, counting down.
CTTCATTTTCTTCATCTTGATAGGTCCCCCTAAAATATGATTATTTCGTCTTATCATGTTAGAGAAGTTTTTCTCAGGTCATGACCCCTTTTTAAAGCTTGTTTCTTTCTTACATGTTCTACATTAAACCTCCAATGTGAACTACGTTTTAATGAATTGTAAAGGTATTGTTAAGACTGACTTATCCATGAATATGTTATTAGTCTTTGCAATCGGATTTAATCTATACAAAAAAGAACCACGCCCCAATTAGCGTGATTCTTCTTGATTTTCTTCTATAGGATCAGACTTTGTTGGTATTCCTTCTTTTTTCATAGCGAAGTAAGCATCCAAAGCACCTTCAGCAATTTCACTATTCGTATTTCCTTCCTTAATATCGGGAACTACAACAGCAAATGCTACTTCTGGATTTTCATAAGGCGCATATCCGATCAATGTTTTGTTAACGATTCCTGTAGCTTTATCGATCTCAGCGGTACCTGTTTTTCCTGCTGGGTTATATTCTTTGTTCTTAAACTTCCAAGCCGCGGTACCGTTATTACCATTCATCACTTCATAAAATCCTTTTTGTACAACTTTAATGTGACTAGGTGACATCTCAAGCTTGTTCAGAACGTTTGGCTCAAAACGATATTGAAGCTTTCCTAATTTATTTGGATCAACGGATGGCTCTCTCACCTCTTTCAACAGGTGCGGTTGCATCCTTAATCCGCCGTTCGCAATGGTTGAAACATATTGAGCCATCTGCATCGGTGTATACGTATCAAACTGTCCGATAGAGAAGAACATCGCTTGGGAGAGTTCACGGCTCATTCCCGTATTATACCCGGTCGCTTCAGAAGGCAGGTCAATTCCAGTTGGGACACCAAGCCCGAACTGGCTATATGAGTTCCTTAAGATTTCAAACGCTTCTTGAACTTTGTTTTCATTAAATCGTTTGTTTGAATAATCGTACCCTGCAAGTTTCATGGCAATATGCCACATGTACACGTTAGATGAGCGCTCTAACGCTTCTACAGCATCAACCGGTCCCATACTTTCATGTGATTTTAAAGATCGTCCATCTCCAAATGTAAGTGGTGCATCATTTATTACGGTATTTGGTGAAACGACACCTTGTTGTAAGCCAGTGAGTACAGTGGCTCCTTTAACGGTCGAGCCCATCGCATAAGAATGATACACGTTACCAAAGGGAATGTCTTTAAACTTTCCTGTCTTTCGGTCATATTCTTTTGCGGCCATTGAAAGGATCGCACCCGTATTCGGATCCATCATTACAACATAGGCACTGTCTAATTTACTGTTGTCGTATGCGTTTTTACCTCGTATGGCATCTTTTAATTTTTCTTCAATGACTTTCTCGACTTCTTGCTGAAGACTCATGTCTACTGTTAATACAAGATCGCTACCTCTTGCTCCTTCTTCCTCAACTGGATCTCCAACTGGGTTTCCTTTTTTATCGGTTACGTATTTAATCTTCGTTTTCGTACCGCGGAGGAGTGATTCATATTGTTCTTCAAGAAAACTCGTTCCGACCATATCATTACGATCGTTTCCTCGAGAAGTATAATAATCCATTCTCGATTTAGGAATTTGCTTTACTTGGCCAAATATATCTCGGAATGAATTCTTAAACGGATATGAGCGTTCAGCATCCGGCTTAATGTCCACTCCTTCTAACTCAGGTAAGTGTTCACTGATCATCGCAATCTCTTTTTCAGTAGCTCCGATCTTTATACGTTGTGGAGATAGAGTATATCCTCGGTCCATCTCACTTTTTATGGCCAACACTTCAAGTTCTTTTTCAGAAAATGAGTTAATATCCTCTTCTGTTACCTTTTCTAGCATTAAATCGTATAGCTCTTCTGGAGGTGTATCTTTCTTCTCCTCTTTAGAGATTCTTGACTCTACTTGCTTTTCGTTTAGAAAAATAAAATAATCTTTCTTGTCTCGTTCAGTCAGCTCATCTGTTCCCTTATCGATCAGATCGGCTAACTTCAGTGCCAGCTGATGTCTTTCCTCAGCATCAGCTTCTTGTGTTCTCGTATATGTAATTGAGAAAACAGGTTCATTATCAACAACTACGCGATAGTTAGCATCTAGCATCTTGCCACGCGGAGCATCCAGTTTCGTTGTTACATTTTCTGTTAAATAAGCTGTGCGCTGATATTCCTCTCCTTTTACGATTTGGACATAGCCTAAACGGAGAACTAGAACAGAAAAGAGAAAAAATACTGATATGAACAGGGCATTGATTCGAATCGGAACATGATTTTTCTTCTTTTTATCTTTTGTTTTCATAATATTATCTCCCTTTAAAACAGCACAGACACCCGATAAGGGTGTCTAAAACGAACCGGTAATTATATCTACATAATAATAGTATCCTTACCAAGGTAATTATGTCAAAAGATAATCATTGTTTATTTGAATTGTTTCCATCTTGTTGAGTTTCGGCAATCTCAATGGTTTCTGAAGAGTTATGAATAGGGACTGACACTTTTCGTAAACAGAAATAAATCATAAAGTGTCCAGCTCCTAAAATAGGAAGTAATACTGGAATACCTGTTTTTTCTGTGAGGAAATGAACAACGGTGATGAACGTTACAATTGAAACAATTCGTCCAGCATTTAGATACATCTCACGAACAACGATATACTCAATCCTTTTTTCATGTATACCACGGCATTTTCCAATAATATCGTAAGTTAATGAAACATAAGGCACTAACAATAAAGGATAAGCGATCGATACTGATACTCCATATATAATAAGAAGTGTAAATGAAATAGGAAATAGCAGCATGAATGGGGATACGAACAGCAACAGCCCTCCTCCAAATATCGCCCTCATACGATTTTTTGGATTTAAGTAATGTGACACACAATAATATCCGATAAACGAAACAAAAGATTGAACGAAGCCATACGTACCGAGTGCAAATTCGCTTTGAGAAGCAGTGTACACCCAAATCACGATTAGAAAAACAAAAGTTCCTTCCCTAAACCCTTGAAAGAAATGCGCTCTTAACAGTTGCAACCAAGCTTTATCTTGCTTACGTTCTTGTAAAACTTTTCTGATACCGTACAGACCGTCTGCTTTTCTCCTCTTTAAAAAGAAACTGATGACAACGGCTATCAAAAATAAAACCATCGAAATACTGAATATGGTTTCATACCCCAAATGTTTGTCCATCCTAGTAATGATATAACCTGCACTCAGTGGTCCGATCATTCCTGATATTGAATTTAAAACACCTAAATATCCATTAAAAAAGTCTCGAGTCTCAGGTTCTGTAACTTCAAGAGTCAACACATTAAATGCGAGCCAGTAAAATCCCAACCCGAATCCTAACATGGCTCCTAATAAAATGATGTAATTACTTGCCATCGAACCCATCAAAAGGACTCCGATATAAAACAAAGCAAGGATGAGAACCCCAATTCTAAGCACGATAACTCGATCGATCTTTTTGGCAAACCAGCCTGCCAGATAGAACGCTATAGGCTGCATGACGACAATAGACAGGTTGTAACAGGCAATATCGGTGATCTTTCCCGATTGTTTCCAAAGAAATATGTTAACAAATGTATTAGATAGAGCCGTACTTAACGTAAACAATCCACCTACAAATAACAGTAAAAACAAATCCCTAGGGTATTGGTCGGTATCCATGATTTTTTTGATTCTCATGTTTTCGCCCCCTTACATTTCGTCGTTAGTGTCTTTCAAGACGATAGGAGCTATTCACTTTTAAAGAAATTGGATTTTATTGCAAAGTTGTTTTCGAATACATTGATGCTCTTTAAAAGTAGTTAATCTCCACTCTCGGTTGACTCTAGGTTACATAGTAAGTGAAAAAGAAACATTCAAGATCAACAAAACTTTTAAAGAACAACATTTTGCAAAGAAGGAGTGAACGATTTTGTTTGAGTATTGGATATTTGATTCTGTTGATGAAGAAATCTTGATTCAATCCTTTCAGAGTCCTAAAAATAAAAATGCTGATCAACGACTACTTTGGTATTTTCAATCCAAGAACGTGTTTGTTGTTCAGTCCACTGTTCCCTTTGGTGATGGCAACTTCATGCTAGATGAATTACTTGTAACATTATCTGACCATTATGAAATTCATGATAAAGGCATAATAAAAAGCCACTGGCATGCCAGCGGCTTAGTTACGTAATTATTTTGCTTCGTTGTAACGCTTTTCAACTTCATCCCAGTTTACAACGTTCCAGAACGCTGAAATGTAATCAGGACGCTTGTTTTGATATTTTAGATAGTAAGCGTGCTCCCAAACATCAAGTCCGAGGATAGGTGTCTTTCCTTCCATAACCGGATTATCTTGGTTTGGAGTACTTGTCACTTCAAGTTCTCCATTGTTTACTACTAGCCAAGCCCAGCCAGAACCGAATCTTGTTTTTCCAGCGTTCGCAAACTCTTCTTTAAATGCATCAAGACTTCCAAATTTGCTGTTGATCTTGTCAGCAAGCTCACCTGAAGGAGTGTTTGCTCCACCTGGTGCGATCACTTCCCAGAATAAACTATGGTTAGCATGTCCACCGCCATTGTTTCTGACAGCGTTTTGGATGCTCTGTGGAAGTGCATCTAAGTTAGTTAAAAGATCTTCCAAGCTTTTGTTTTCAAACTCAGCTTGCCCTTCAAGAGCAGCGTTTAAGTTATCAACGTATGTTTTGTGATGGCGACCGTGGTGGATCTCCATTGTTTCTTTGTCGATATGCGGTTCAAGTGCACTTGTTTCATAAGGTAATGCAGGCAGTTCAAATTTAGCCATGTTCATTTCCTCCTCATAATATGTAAAATTTTTATGTTCATTTTCAAGAGTTACTTGAAAAGTGAAACCCATTTAATCAACTTTCTTGTTTAGAAAGTATTCAACATGTTTACCTTATCAAATTTAGAATCAACTTTCAATTCTTAAACCCTGTACCCTTCTTAAACATAAAAAAACCTTACGAAGACGCTTATCGTAAGGTTGATGTTGTATATGTATGGTGGCTCGAGACGGAATCGAACCGCCGACACGAGGATTTTCAGTCCTCTGCTCTACCGACTGAGCTATCGAGCCAAAAATTTTCAAAACCAAAATGTAATTACTGTGTCTCTTCCTCTACACGTCTTCTTCTAGTGTGTATCCGTCGAGACAACTCGGAGCTTACTCGTGCTGTAACGCTCATAGCTATCGAGGCAATTTTCATTTAAAACAAATATGTAATGGAGGAGGTAGAGGGATTCGAACCCCCGCGGGTCGTTAAACCCCTGTCGGTTTTCAAGACCGATCCCTTCAGCCGGACTTGGGTATACCTCCTCGATTATGGTGGACCCTGTAGGACTCGAACCTACGACCAATCGGTTATGAGCCGACCGCTCTGACCAACTGAGCTAAGGGTCCAATAGAGAAACTTATGTAAATGTTATGGGGCGGACGAGGGGAATCGAACCCCCGAATGTCGGAACCACAATCCGATGCGTTAACCACTTCGCCACGACCGCCATCGTGAGTAAAAAAACATTTTGGTAGCGGCGGAGGGAGTCGAACCCACGACCTCACGGGTATGAACCGTACGCTCTAGCCAGCTGAGCTACACCGCCAAAATGGCTCCACAGGTAGGACTCGAACCTACGACCGATCGGTTAACAGCCGATAGCTCTACCACTGAGCTACTGTGGAATAACGTCTTAACGTTTGTTAAGGACAAGAACTACTATAGCACGATGTCTCATTTAAAGTCAATAATATTTTTAATAATTAGTTCAAACGAACACATGTGCTTTTTCAGAACAAAAATAATATAGCATGGTGGTACTTAATTAGCAAGAGCGTTTATAAGACTTGGAAATAAAAATAACCAATCATTATGGCTTGCGTTATCACTTTTATTAGAGTGGTACCGACAAAGGCAAGAACAGTCCCTATCCCTATTGATACAGGTGCTTTGAGTCCTTTCTTTTGAAAAAGAAGTTCCGCTAACACAGCACCTATAAACGGTCCGATCAAGATCCCTGCTACAGGAATTACAAATGGTCCTGCGATCAAACCGATCGTACTTCCCCATAGAGCAGCCTTTGACCCGCCTTTTTTCTTCACTGCGTATGTATTTCCTACATAGTCAACAATAAATAAACTGATAAACAATATCACCTGAACAATGATGAAGAATGGTGTGAACGGTTCGAACGAAAACGCAAATCCATAGATGATAAAACCCGCTGCAAGAAATAATACACCCGGTAAGATGGGATAGACCAATGCGATAAAGCTAATGGCAAAAGCTATACCGATAATGATCCAATATAAAATATCCATATGTACTTCTCCTTTATATAAAAAAACCAAGAGGCTAAAAGCCTCTTGGTTTCATTTTACTTCTCTAATACTGCTTCTGCAATGTTTACAGCATGATCACCTATTCTTTCAAGGTTGCTGATGATATCAACGAAGACGATACCAGCATTTCCATCACACTGACCTTCATTCATACGCATGATATGTTGCTTACGTAGTGTACGTTCCATCTTATCAATTTTGTCTTCTAAGCTTAAGACTTCCTTAGCAAGTTCAACATTACCTTCTTCAAGTGCCTTAACCGCTTTATCAACAGTAGAAACTGTTAACGTGAACATTTCATCAAGGTCCTGTTTTGCGGTATCTGTTAATCGTACATTGTTTCGTAATTGATAGTCCACAAGCTCAATAATATTCTCCATATGATCTCCAATGCGCTCTATATCACGAGAAGTATCTAACAGCATAGAGTGTTCGTTCGATTCTTGTGGAGTTAATGGATGAGCAGACAATTTGACCAAGTATGCAGTGATTTGGCGATCTAAGTTGTTAATCGCTTCTTCATATTGCAGGGCAAGATCTGCATTCTTCTTATCTTTTTCGTTCAAATATGTGATCGCTTCTTTTAAACCGTTCTGCGAGTAGTTAGCCATTCGAATGATCTCTTGTTTCGCTTGTCTAATAGCTAATGACGGAGCAGTTTCTAGTACGATTTCATCGAGATGTTTTGCTTTGTATTCAATGAGAACATCTTCGCCTTTTATTAACTTTGTAACGATGTAAGCTAATGCCCCAATAAACCAGAATTGGATAAGAACGTTAGTCACATTAAATGTTCCATGCGCAAAGGCAATCTGCATAGCAGGTTCTAAATCTAATTTTGTTGATAAAAATTCAATATAGTGCCTGAATGGAACGAGTATGATTAAGAAGATCAGTGTTCCAAGTAAGTTAAAGATAACATGTGTTAGAGCAGCACGTCTTGCTGCAACTGTCGTTCCAATCGCTGCGAGAATAGCTGTGATCGTCGTTCCTATATTATCACCGAACAACACAGGTAGTGCAGCTTTTAAATCAATCATATTTTGAGAGTAAAGTTCTTGTAAGATCCCGATTGTTGCACTTGATGATTGAACGATTACCGTAAATAACGTACCAATTACTACACCAAGAATCGGATTATCACTCATAGAAACAGTTAAATCTTGAAATGATTGAAGACTGCGTAGTGGCTTCATACCATCTCCCATTAGTTCAAGACCTAGGAATAGTGCTCCAAAACCGAAAGTGATCTGTCCAAAATAATTGTATTTAGGATTCTTAAAGAAGAATATTAAGATCGAACCAACTGCAATGATTGGCAGTGCGTATTCTCCTACATCGATACCGATAATGAATGATGTAATCGTAGTACCGATATTGGCACCCATGATGACACCAATAGCCTGGCGTAATGTTAAGAAACCAGCATTCACTAGTCCGACAGTAAGAACAGTCGTACCCGAACTACTTTGAATTAATACTGTTACAAATATCCCTGCTAAAACTCCCATAAAAGGATTTGTTGTTAATTTATCAAGTATTTCTCGTAATCGGTCTCCTGCAGAGTTTTGAAGGCCATCTCCCATGTACTTAATACCAAATAAGAAGATCCCCAGTCCTCCGATAAATTGAAATAACATTTCTTGATAATTCAATGTTTACAGCTCCTTATTAACTATCTTTTATCAACCTACGCCATTATCTCTATTTGTATTGTTTGTGTAAATAAAAATAGAGCATTTGTAACATTACCTTTACAAATGAAGCATATTGTCGAAAGTTCCCGGTTCATGTACACTAATTATGCTATCAATTAAAGGAGCTTCTCACATGAAATTACATATCCGTTTTATTAAAAGTTTGTGGTCATTCAAATCTATCGCAAATTTCCGTTTCTTAGGGGTCGGCAGTACCATCCTATATGTATTATTATTGACGCTCTTATGTATGATACCTGTTTTCAGCTTATTTTTAGTGAGTCTTATGTCTAAAAATAAACCTTTGAACAATTTTGAGAGTTTTGGTTTGAACCCTGATCAAATGCAAAACTTCGCTTCCACATTGGATAGTATTTTCCCTATCATCATTGCTGTCATTTATGTAGTGATGTATGTTCTCTTTTCAGGTATTTTGTTTTCTGGTGCATCAGTTCTAGCTGTCATAGCCATTCCAGTTACAAAACTTCTTAAAAGAAAACAATCATACAGACACCTATGGGTACTATCGTGTTACTCCATCACCATTCCATCAGTATTACTAACAGCCCTTTTTTTTGGAAACGTACATATCCCTTATTCATTTCTGTGGTTTTGGATGTTGGCTTTTCTCATTTGTGTTCTCTCTATTACAAAGATTCCAAGAAAAAAATAAAAAAGCGGCCTGGAAGCCGCTTTTTTTATGTCTATTTAAAGAGTGATCTGATCGCATCAATGATGGCCATAAAGAAATCAATAATCTTTTGGAAAAAAGACTGAGTCCCCTCATCATTTAAGAAATTACCAAGATTATCACTGATGTCCTTTAATCCTTTTTGAACTTGATCCCAATCGATATTTAGATCTTTCATCTTATTGAACAGCGCAAGCAACCCGTTCAGTTCTTCTTGTGTAAGTTCAATCCTCATGTCTTTTGCGACTTTTTCAATCAAAGCTCGCAGATCTTCTTCTGATTGTACCGGATTTTTTGCAATTTCTTCTTTGACACGTGTCATCAGCTCGGTGGCTTCTTTCGTTCCGATTCTCTCACCAAGTTCTGCAGTCTTTACCATCTCTTCATTCGCCACTTGTTTTTGAGCTTCTGGAATCTCAATCTGCGCTGTAGACTCGTACGCTTTTATAATACCTGTTAAAGCAGCTGTTCCTGAAACTTTAAATGGAGCTGTTACATAGATCTCCGCATCTGTCACACCTGCAGTTGTTAAAGCGTTCATATACATTTCTTCTGTTACCCAATTAATATTATTGGTCTTGACCGACAACCCTTGGTCTTTATCACCAATTGTAATCTTTGTCGACGAGATCGCTTTTGATCCGATTTGCGCTTTTGAAATATAGTTACCTAAGTATTGATGTTCTTCTTCGTTTGTAACAACAACAGATTCTACATCAGCAGGAACGTCCATTTCTTTTAATAGTTCGTTTTTTTGTTCTTCTGTTAAGTTTTCACCTAACGTAACGATAATGTCGCCAGGTGCAGCATCAGCATACATTGTTAAAGGAGCAATAAATAGCGCTGCAGCCATTATGGATAGCAGAGCAAGTACTTTTGCTTTTTTCATAATTTTCACCTCTCCAATCGGTACAACTACAAAAATACGCAGAAATTTATTTTTTCTGTCCTTCCTGCCTTTCCATTTTACACCAACCATAGAAGTGAAGTCACTTTAAACTTGTCATAAAGAAAATGGACAAGCATATAGTTACATATGCGAAAGGAGAGGGAATTTATGAAACGATTCATAAGAGTTTGTGTAATTATGCTTGTTCTATATGTGGTAGCTTATGATTTAAAAATTGGGACACTCCCTCAGTCGAGTCCTGCCAACGCAGAAATACATACAGAAAAGAAACAAGATAAGAATAAACAAACTTTCAAAACGTATGAAGTAACACCTGGAGATACGTTAATTTCTGTTGTAGAAGAACTGAATTCTAATAAAAATTATTCCATTGTATCTATGCTGAAAGATTTCAAATCATTAAACCCTGGAGTCAATCCAGAGAATATACAATTAGGCAAAACCTACAAATTCCCTTTATATTCTAAGTAAGTGAGATAACATTACTTGTCAAAACAAATTGTTCCCTGCTAAAATGAACTGATGATAGGACAGAATAATACTGTCAATTTGAAAAAAGGAGCGATTCACCAATGAGTGAAATCACCCACCGTTCTAAAACAAGACCTGTAAAAGTAGGAAACTTAACAATAGGTGGTACTGATCAGGTTATTGTACAAAGTATGACAACAACAAAGACACACGATGTTGAGGCTACAGTAGCTGAAATTTTACGTTTGGAAGAAGCGGGCTGCCAAGTGGTACGTGTTGCATGTCCTGATATGCGAGCTGCCGAAGCAATCGCAGACATAAAGAAGAGAATTAATATTCCACTAGTTGTAGACATTCATTTTGATTATAAGCTAGCGCTGAAAGCCATTGAAGGTGGAGCAGACAAGATTAGAATCAATCCAGGTAATATCGGTCGTCGCGAAAAGGTTGAAGCTGTAGTAAAAGCTGCAAAAGCTAAAGGAATTCCGATTCGAATCGGTGTTAACGCGGGCTCTCTTGAGAAGAAATATCTTGAGAAGTATGGCTATCCTACTGCAGATGGTATGGTCGAGAGTGCTCTGCACCACATTAAAATTCTAGAAGATCTTGATTTTCATGATATTATCGTTTCCATGAAAGCATCTGATGTTAACCTGGCTATCGAAGCTTACGAAAAAGCTGCAAAAGCCTTTGATTATCCTTTACACCTTGGGATCACAGAATCAGGTACACTTTTTGCGGGTACCGTTAAAAGTGCTGCTGGATTGGGTGCTATCCTTCATAAAGGGATTGGAAACACCGTTCGTATCTCGCTAAGTGCAGACCCTGTTGAAGAAGTTAAGGTTGCACGTGAACTATTGAAATCTTTCGGACTTCTTTCTGATGCTGCCACATTGATTTCTTGTCCGACTTGCGGACGTATTGAGATCGATCTTATCTCGATCGCAAACGAAGTTGAGGAATATATCTCAAACGTACGTGCACCTATTAAAGTCGCTGTACTTGGATGTGCCGTAAACGGACCTGGAGAGGCTCGTGAAGCGGATATTGGAATCGCTGGAGCGCGTGGTGAAGGTTTGTTATTCCGCCACGGAGAAATCGTAAGGAAGATTCCAGAAGATCAGCTTTTAGATGAACTTAAGAAAGAAGTCGACATTTTAGCAAAAGCACATGAAGAGAAGTTAAAAGCTGAAGCTGCGGCTCAGCAAGTATAAATTTGAAAAGCTCCCATCTTCGGGAGCTTTTTTCTATTCCTATAATCGATATTTGCTTTTTCTAAAAACTGTTTTCATATACATTGTCCTTTCCTGAAAGTAGTTGATTTCCGCTCCAGGTTGCTCGCTTTCTATGGGGCGAACAGTGAGCCTCCTGTCTAGTTGCAGTGACTAGCCCCTCGAGGTCAAAGGTAAACGTTCAAGAAGGCAAAGTACGCCTTCCAAGCCCATTTACCTTTTGCTTGTCGGGGCTGAACGAGTCACTTCCACTTTTCGTACTGCCACTTTGCGCCTTTAGGAGTCTCCACCTGACCGCTTCAAGGTTGTCTCTCTGCTCCTGCGTCTACAAGTCTATGCTAAAGAAGTGAACTTCCTCGTCGCATGCCTTGCGAGAAGCTCCTCATGTGGCAGGCAACCTTACGCTACAATCAACTTGCTAGAGGAAGAAACGAAAACGTCCTAAAAGCAACAATCTTACAGAAAAGGGCCTTTTCTTTTCTTCGAAGATGGGTTGATTGGAGTGCAAGGTGCGAGACTCTCGGCTAGGACAGGTGGGCAGGTGAGCCACTTAAAAGCGAAACGTCCAAATGCGGCTCACTGCCTGCCCCGCGGAAAGCGAGCACCTGAAACGGAAATCAATTACTTCCACAAGCTACAAAGCCTACTAAAACTGCCTTTCAAAAACAGCAATGTATTCAAAAACATCCTTATCCCATAAAAAAAGAAGAAGCGGTTAGCTTCTCCTTTGCTCCTTTTTCCTTTAAAAGAATGGTGCAAAAAACAATGAAATGATAATCGATACGACTCCAATTCCGATCGCCCAATTACCAAGCGAATGTGCACCTTGTCTTCTGGCAATGAATCCGACAATAATACCCGCTGCCCCAAAAAACACAGGAAGTATGAACAAAGATAAAACAGATAGGATAATTGCGATAATTCCAGTCGCTTTACCTCCTGCTCTTTCCCGTGAATCTTCGTGCTCATGTCTGTGATCGTCGTCTCGATCTGAATAACGAGGTCTCTCGTTCTCAGGTAACGTCATATCACTTCTTACAGGAACCGGTACAGCCTCCGCAGCCATCTCTTCACGAAATGCTGCTTCGTTATTAATAGTACGTTCATCTCTTTCGTATGCCATGATGATTCCCCCTCTTATCGTGTTAAGGAGCGTTCTTATTATGGCTTTAAAGTAACGTTTTCATAGATGTTAGTTTATGGACATTGAAAAAGAGGCCCGCTTTGGCCTCTTTGTTTAATGTTTTGCTTTAAACGTATGACAGCATGTTTCAGCTGTATCGTGGGCAGCATCTTTGTGAGCTGCATCACCATGGAGGCTACCGTCTGCACTCATGTCAATAGACATATTTGCATGCTTGTCGATCTCAACAAGAATAGCATCTGCTACACAATTGTTGCCTTCCCCCCAATACGTACAATTCGATACATTACATTTTACTTCAGGCATAAAAAAAACCTCCTTTCACCTTAGCTTGGCTAAATAAAAGGAGATACATACTTGAATACATATAAAAAGTTTAATTTTTGCACGCTTTACAATAACCGTAGATCTCAAATTTATGTCCTGTCACGTCAAAACCGTTCAATTCACTATCTAACACTTCCATCGGACATGTATGAATGGACTTCGTGCTTCCACATGTAAGGCAGATCAAGTGATGATGATGTTCATTATGTGAACACGTAAATCGAAACTTTTTCTCCCCTTCCCACTCTGTTTCTTCAAGTAATTCTAACTCGACAAAAGTGGTTAGATTTCGATAGATCGTATCAAAACTGAGACCAGGATACTTATCTTTAAGTGCTTCTTGAACTTCTTTAGCTGTAAGATATCTCTTTTCGCGAGCAAATAATGAAAGAAGATCTTTTCGCTTTTCCGTATACTTATAGCCTTTTTCCTTTAGAAGGTCCATTGCCTGTTCAATCGTCATCGCAAATTTCACAAGTGACCCACCTTTCTGGAACCTGTAAATTTTTTATAAAAAATACTTAAGCACAAAATGACAACCAAGCATAAAACAATCGTTCCACCTGATGCTAGATCAAGATAATATGACAGAAACATACCGGCGATGACTGAAATCTCACCAAATAGAACAGAGAGCCAAATCGCCTGTTTAAACCCTTTAGCGATGCGAATACTAGCTGCAACCGGTAAAGTCATAAGTGCTGAAACTAACAAAATACCTACAATTTTCATGGAAGCAGCAATAACTAAAGCCGTTATTGCCATAAAAGCAACTAAGATCCAGTTGCTTCGAATGCCAGACAGCTTTCCTTGCTCTTCGTCGAAAGATAAAACAAATAATTCTTTATACATGAAAAATACAAACAAGAGAACAACAACAAGAATCGCAAAAACGGTCCAAACATCTGAACGCTTAACAGCAATGATACTTCCGAATAGATAGTTGAACAAATCTGTGTTGAAACCATCTGCCATTGAAATGAAGATTACACTTAGACCAATTCCCGCAGACATAATGATAGGTATAGCAAGCTCTTCATAATGCTTGTACACTTTTCTTAGCTGCTCAATAAAAATTGCTCCACCTACCGAGAATGCCATCCCCATGTAGATAGGATTAGCTGCAGCAAAAAACGAAGACCATTTTCCTAACAGTAAATTAGCCGCAATACCCGCTAATGTGATATGAGACAAAGCATCTGCAATTAACGCTTGCCTTCTTACCACAATAAAAACCCCTAATACAGGAGCAAGCAAGCCAACCATGATTCCTGTTAAGAAGGCATTTTGTAAAAATTCGTATTTTAAAAACGGTAACATGTGTTCCTCCCCTTACTCGTGACCATGATCATGGTGAAGAACATGAACATGATGACCATAAAAAGCAGACATATTCTCAGAAGAGCTTTCCTCAAACTCTTTCGTATTTCCATGAAAATGAATCTGTTTGTTCAAACAAGCTACATCTGTTACATAATTCGTCATCACACCGACATCATGAGTTACCAACACAAGCGTCATGTTATTCTCACGATGCAGTTCTTTAAGCATCTTATAAAAAGAATCAGATGATTCCGTATCGACTCCAACAGTTGGCTCATCTAATATTAATAGTTCTGGATCGCTTACTAGTGCACGAGCTATAAAAATTCGCTGTTGCTGTCCTCCAGATAACTCTCCTATGTTCTGGTAGGCATACTGATCCATTTTCACTGACCTTAATGCTTCCCAAACCTTGTTTTTATCCGAAGCTTTTAAGAATCTAAACAATCCAACTTTACCAAAAAGTCCCATTGATACGACCTCGAACGCGGTTGCAGGAAAGGCTGTGTTAAAACTATTTGCTTTTTGTGAAACATACCCTACCTTGTCCCAGTCATTAAATTTATTTACTTTTTCCCCAAAAAGATAAACTTGTCCTTCTTGAGGCTTTTGGAGCCCTAAAATACATTTAATTAGTGTAGATTTACCTGAACCATTCGGACCAACTAATCCAAGGAAAGATCCTTTCTTAATCTCCATCGTTACATGCTGGAGAACATTTTTATCGCCATAATGAAACGATAAATCATCTACACGAATGGCTATCGATCCTATATTGTTATTCATGAGTAACCTCCGTGAGAAAATCAAAATAAGTAGTAATGAGTACGATTTAAACTGTCTCATAGTATACACGAATTATGAACAAAGTAAAACAACATGCTCTGTGAGCATGCCTATACACGTTTTATTTCATACCTTTTATGAGACTCTTAACATGACGCAGCAAATCTTTAGGTCTAATGATTTGATCCGCCTCTTTTAGGTACTTTTCTTCAAGAGTCGTTTCAACAGCTAAGCAATAGGCTCCTGCACTTTTGGCAGATTGTATACCAAGTGGTGCGTTCTCGATAACCAGCCACTCTGATGGCTTAAAAGAATGTCGATCCATAGCTAATAAATACGGTTCAGGCGATGGCTTTCCTTCTTTCACATCATCTCCAGTAACAATTATATCAAAAGTAACAGGCAGTTTACTTAAAACTTCAGAAACAAATTCTTTTCTACTTCCTGTAACGACTGCAATAGGAATCTGCTCATCACTTAAGGCTATAAGTGTAGAAACGGTTTCTTCTATAAATTCATATTGTGCATGTTCCTTAAAATAATTTCTTTTTTGAACATATATACTTTCGATCAACTCTTCATTAGCTTCGACATTAGAATGATTAAAAACATCTACGATTGTCTTTTTTCCTGGCATTCCTTCTCTTAAGTAAAAGACGAGTTCTTCATGATCATATCCATTTTTATTAAATGCATGCCGCCACGCTTCAACATGGTGACGCATCGTATCAACAATCACACCATCCATATCAAAACAGACTGCTTTTATATTCATACCTTTCTCCACCTTTATTGCAAACTTCACTGTACGTATTATAAAGCATTGTTTAGTAAAAACAAAAAGAAGCTGAAACATTTTCATTTTCAGCTTCTTTTTATTATTCTTATTTTAATCCCTCAATAATCGTTTCTGTGTTCCATTCCATCATTTTTTTATAAGTGTCTCCATCTTTACCTCGCTTACCTAGAGAATCGGTAAACACTTTTCCTTTAATAGGAATACCTGTTTCCTTAGATACTGTTTCCATACTTCTAGCGTCGACACTTGTTTCAACGAACAGTGCTGGAACGTTTCTTTCTTTTAGGAAATCAACCAAACTTTTAATCTGCTGCGGTGATCCTTGATTATCAGAATTAATCTCCCAAACATACGCCGTTTCCATGTTGTAGGCTTCTCCGAAATATTTGAACGCCCCTTCACTTGTTGTAAGTACGCGTTTCTCTTTAGGAATCTTGCTTAATTCTGCGATAGTTTTGTCGTGAAGAGCTTTTAGTTCACCAATATATTTTTCAGCGTTCTTTTTATAGTACTCTTTGTTTTCTGGATCTTCTTTCATCAGTGCATCCCGAATGTTTTCAACATACTTGATCCCATTCTCAATGTTCAGCCAAGCATGTGGATCATATTGTTTTTCAAGACCTTTAGATTCCAGGTGGATCGCATCTACACCTTCACTAACACGGTAAACGGGTGCATCTTTACCATCTTTATCAGCTGTTTTCATCAATTTGTCAAACCATGAATTTCCTTCTTCAAGATTTAAACCATTATAGAAAACTGCATCTGCATCCGTTGTTTTTAAAACATCTTCTGGAAGCGGATCATACTCATGTGGATTTGAACCAATAGGTGCTAAGCTATGAACTTCTACCTTGTCTCCTCCTACATTCTTAACCAAGTCATAGATGATAGAATAAGTAGCTACGACTTCTACCTTTTCTGATTCATTTCCACCCGCACTGCATCCAGCTGCAGCCGCTAATAAAGTTCCTGCTAAAATGAGCTTTGTAATTCTTTTAAGCATACAATCATCCTCCCTATTTCTCTAACAGTTCTAGCCTGTTTTTTCTAGATTTGTGCGCTTTCCAAACGATACCTTGTGATGGTGAAAAGAAGAACGCGAGTGCAAACAGAAAAGCTGAAACTAATACGATCGTTGCACCTGATGCCAAGTTATACGTAAAGCTGAAATATAAGCCAAACACAGAAGAGATGACACCTATTAATGCAGACAGATAGATCATGACAGACAGTCGGTTGGTTAACAGATAAGCCGTCGCTGCCGGTGTGATCAGCATCGCAACTACTAAAACGATTCCTACCGTTTGCAGCGATGCAACTGTGACCATCGTTAATACGGCCATTAAACAATAATGAATCCATTTGTTTGGCAATCCATAGCTTTGTGCCATCGTTGGATCAAATGTTGAAACGAGAAGCTCTTTGTAAAACAGGACGACAAGACCGATCACTAGTACCCCAATTCCAAGAGTGATCCACATGTCACTCATTCGAACAGCAAGAACGTTACCGAAGAGAATGTGATACAGATCTGCAGAGCTTTTCATCATCGTAATAATCACGATTCCTACAGCAAACATACTCGTAAACATGATCCCTATAGCCATATCATGTTTGATCCTGCTGTTTTGACTCACATATCCGATTCCGATCGCAGTAAGAACCCCCGTTATAACAGCTCCAAAGAAAAAGTTAATCCCTAACATGTAACTGATCGCAACACCAGGCAACACAGCATGAGAGATCGCATCCCCCATTAACGCCATGCCTCTTAAGATGATGAAACATCCTACAATTCCACAAATAATACCTACAACTACTGAGGTAAATAACGCTTTTTGTAAAAATTCATATTGAAATAACGCTTGAAAGAATTCAAAAATACTCATGATGTCACATTCACTCCTTTAGGCTGAAGAAATGAGAACTGGTTAGCGTAAGCTTTTGTGATCACCTCTGGCTGAAGAACTTCTTCAGATGCACCGTAATGAATCATATTCTTATTCAACAGCAGCAAATGATCGAAGTAGGATTCAGCTTTACTAAGATCATGATGTACGACCAGAATGGTCTTCCCTTCTTTTTTTAGATCTCTCAAAATATGAATGATCGTTTCTTCACTTGCAACATCTATTCCAACGAATGGTTCATCAAGAAAGAACAATTCTGCTTTTTGAGCCAATGCTCGAGCAAGGAATACTCTTTGCTGCTGCCCACCTGAAAGTTCACCGATCTGTCTATCACTGAACGTTTCCATACCTACCGTCTTCAAACATTCATAAGCCCACTCTCTATCACTTTTTGAAGGGCGCTTAAATAATCCCAATTTTGGATATGTTCCAAGCAATACCACGTCAAATACTGTGATCGGAAAATCCCAGTCGATATCTGAGCGCTGAGGAACATATGCGATTCTTTTTTTCCATTTTTTAATCGGCTCTCCGAATACCTCAACATCGCCTTTGTCTCTTGGTATTAAATGTAAAGCAGCTTTCATCATAGTCGATTTACCGGCACCATTCGGCCCAATGATTCCCACTAAACTACCTTGATTCACTGAGAATGATATATCTTTAACTACTTGGTTTCCTAGATAAGACACATATAAGTGATCTATCTTTAGTGCTTCATTCATTGAAAAAGACCTCCTTTTTCATTCAGTAACTTTTTTTGCCCAAGTGCAACTTTAATATAAAAAAATTATCCCTTCACAATATTATGAAATGAATAGATGGAAAGTGAATATTTTCGGAAGAAGCAAATGTTTCCTTTAGGCAACTTTTTTACTTAAGTCAAATTATATAGTGTGGACACAAGATTGTAAACGATTTTCTCTAGCCATATTTCTACATTTGCTATATAATCAACTCTGGCAGGAAACTGCTGGGTGGGAGAGGGATGTTTTAAAGATTTAAGGAAGGAACAAATGGAACAAAATCAAGTTTCACTAAAGAAAGAAGTACTTGCAGGGATCACCTCATTTTTCACCATCGCTTATATTATTGTCGTTAATCCACTAATATTAGCAGATGCTGGTATGCCGTATGAGGGAGTAGTTCTAGCTACGATCCTTACTTCTGTAGTTGGTTGTCTGATCATGGGGCTGTATGCAAAGGCTCCGATCGTATTAACGCCGGGCATGGGGGTAAACGCGTTTTTCACGTATACTATCGTGCAAGGTATGAACTTAAGCTGGCAAGAAGCTCTTGCTGCTGTGGTGATGTCTGGGATATTCTTTTTAATCGTAGCGTCAACACCTTTAAAGGACATACTTTCAAAAAGTATTCCGCAATCATTGAAACTTAGCATAACAGTAGGAATCGGTTTGTTCTTAACGTTTATTGGATTACAAAAAGGCGGAATCATCGAAGCGAGCTCTGCAACTTTTGTAAAGTTAGGACATTTAGATCGTCCCGACGCAATCCTGACGGTTATCGGCCTTTCGGTAACATTGGCTCTGTTTCTAAAAAACGTAAAAGGAAGCTTTCTAATCGGGATTGCTTTGACCA
Organism: Fictibacillus norfolkensis; assembly: GCF_014836645.1. Taxonomy (GTDB): domain Bacteria; phylum Bacillota; class Bacilli; order Bacillales; family Fictibacillaceae; genus Fictibacillus; species Fictibacillus norfolkensis. The sequence continues at coordinate 72,618 of NZ_JACSQM010000004.1, read as the reverse complement.
CTCTTGTAGGATTCTTTATGGGCCATACGCAAGAAGTGAAAGGCTTGTCTGATGGATTCTCTTTTAAACCGTTTGGCGAATTATTATTTGCGTTTGATTTTTCAGGGATAACTGAGCTTTCCTTTTGGATCGCAACGTTCTCATTGACCATGATCATCACATTTGAGAACATGGGATTGTTATACGGTCTATTACCTGATCAAGAAAAGTTTCCAAAAGCTTTTCAAGCGAATGCAGCTTCATCTATCGTTTCCGGTTTATTTGGAACTAGTCCTACGATCTCCACGGTTGAGAGCGCATCTGGAATACAAGAAGGCGGCAGAACAGGGATAACAAGTATTACAGTTGCTGTATTATTCTTCTTCTCCATGTTTGCAGCACCTTTCATCGCTTATATACCTGATGGGGCTATCGCTCCTATCTTGATAATCATTGGCGGTCTGATGGTTCAGCAGATTCAGCATATTCCTTTTGCTGATTTTACAGAGATGTTTCCATCATTTCTTATCATTGCGCTGATTCCATTGACTTACAGCATCGTGGATGGTCTTGCATTTGGATTTATTGCATATCCACTTGTTAAATGGATGTCCGGACAGAAAAAACAGGTTACTACACCGATGTATGTGATCGCCTTTTTATTCTTTATGAATTTTATTCTTCATACAATCGTATAAAAATATAAACAAAAAGACTTTGGACAATATTCCGAAGTCTTTTTTTAGCACTTTCTTCACTCCTTCCTCATACAATGAGAAAGTCGGGAGGGATTACTAAATGAATCCAATCATTGTTCATTTTGTAAATCAGAAACTTAATTCGATCAGTCCGAACGAACTGATCTCACTTGCCGCGCAATATCAGCTTCCCATTTCACAAAAAGAAGCCGTACAGATCGTAAACATATTGCGAAGGCAGACAATTGATATCAAAAATCTATCACAGCGTAAGATGATCATTGCTACCATCGCAAAAGAAGTTAGCCCTGAAAAAGCGAACTATATCCAATACTTAATTCAAACGTACATTGATAGGTGACACAAAAAGCCGCACAGCTGTGCGGCTTTTAATCTTTTTTAAGTTAATCAGTTGTGACTAGTTTATGCGTTCAATAGCTTGTTCTGAAGTTCTGGATCGAACGTTTTTGCTTTAATCATCTCGATCTCTAATTGATATGGAGGTCTTTTGTTATTTTTATCTGTACCTACATAAGGTGTTTCAAGAATTTTCGGGATTTCTTTCGTTTGTTCATGATGAACGATGTAATTTAAGGCATCAAATCCGATATGACCAAAGCCAATGTTTTCATGTCGATCTTTAGCAGCTCTAGTTACATTTTTGCTGTCATTGATATGGAAAACTTTAATACGATTGATTCCGATCAGCTTATCGAACTGATTCATTACTCCATCAAAATCATTAACGATATCATAACCCGCATCATGTGTATGACATGTATCAAAGCAAACAGAAAGTTTTTCATTCAGCGTTACACCATCAATAATCTGTGCAAGTTCTTCAAATGTCTTGCCGCATTCAGACCCTTTACCTGCCATTGTCTCTAGTGCGATTTGAACATTCTGCTCTTTCGTTAATACTTCGTTAAGGCCTTCAATGATCTTCTTGATTCCAATCTCTGAACCTTCTCCAACATGTGCTCCTGGATGAAGCACGATCTGTTTTGCACCAAGTGCGTCAGTTCGTTCGATCTCTCTTCTTAAGAAATCGACCCCCAGCTCGAAAGTTTCCGGCTTCACAGCATTCCCGATGTTGATGATATATGGTGCGTGAACAACAATGTCAACGATACCGTTCTCGATCATGTGTTTCGTTCCAGCTTCGATATTAAGGTCTTCAATTTTTTTTCGTCTCGTGTTTTGGGGTGCACCTGTATAGATCATAAAAGTGTTGGCACCATATGAAACAGCTTCTTCACTCGCAGCGAGAAGCATTTTTTTACCGCTCATTGAAACGTGAGATCCTAGTTTAATCATATTTTCCCCTCTTCCCTAACCTACTATCTGATGTTTCTTCTTTTCTTCTTCATTAGTTTCTTTTTCTGTTCGTCCATCTTTTTCTTATAACCAGGTTTTACTTTGCGCGGTTTTGGTACATAAACGCCATCCTGCTCTTTTGCACCCGTACTTTTCTTGCTCGGCTTTACAGGTACCCATTCACCGTTCTTATATTGTTCGATGTGGAAAATGATTTTTTTCTCTTTTAACTTTTGAACAGAATGCTGATCTGTTTGCTCGTAAAGAGATGCACAGATTCCTGACATTCCTGCACGTCCCGTTCTTCCTGCTCTATGAATGTAGAAATCAAGATCTTTCGGGAACTCGTAGTTGATGATGTGGCTGACACCTTTGATGTCAATTCCACGAGCTGCAAGGTCAGTTGCTACTAAGAACTGAAACTCAGCTTTCTGAACACGTTTCATGATGCTCTTTCTTGTACGAGGCGGAATATCACCATGCAAACGCTCAACACTCATTCCTTCAGCACTCATAGCATCCGCAATTTCATCGACCGCTCTTTTTGTGTTAGCAAAAATAATCGCAAAATAAGGATTATAATTTTTTGCTGTTTTAATCAGTGTAGGAAGTTTGTCATTGTGCTTCGCTTGAATAAGAACATGCTTAATATCTTTAGCAGTTATATGCTGAGGTTCAACATGAACGTGTTTCGGGTTCTGCATATATTTTTTCAAGAATGGCTGCAGTTTTTCTGGAACTGTGGCAGAGAACACCATCATTTGCAATTCGTTGGCCATACGAGAAGCGATCAGATCTACATCTTCAATAAAGCCCATATCTAGCATCTGATCTGCTTCATCAACTACAAGCATGTTCGCTGTAAAGACAACTAACTCTTGAGCGTTTACCAAGTCTTTAATACGACCTGGAGTTCCGATCACTAATTGAGGAACTGTTTTTAGCTTTTCAGCCATACGTTTTCGATCCGTTCCACCAACGATTGCTTTTGCGCGGATTTGTTTATCCGCAGGCATATGCTCAGAAATCTTTAGAAACTCGTTGTAGATCTGTTGTGCTAATTCACGAGTAGGAGCTGTGATTACTGCTTGTACCTCGTCTTTTGTGATGTCTATTCTATGCATCAATGGCAGCAGGAACGCAAATGTCTTTCCTGAACCTGTTTGCGATTGTCCGATCATGTCTTGTCCGTTAATAATTCCAGGAATTACACGCTCTTGAATATCAGTTGGTCTTTCAAATCCAAGACCACTTAAAGCGGTCTGGAGCGATTCGTTTATTTTTAACCGTTCAAACGGAGATTTCATACGCTCACCTTTTCTTTTCAAATATAAATTCTTCACTTTTAGTATTATAGAGTAAGTTTTGCATTTAAGCCAACCATCCCGAAGATTAATAAGAAAACAGGGATAAATATCACACATGTTTTTCTTATTTCATATTCTATATATGAGCGTATTATTTTGGAAAGGAGGGGGAATTATGCAGCCTTTTTATAGATATCCAAATCAACCTCAGCATCCTATGCAGCCCTTTCAAGTAAATCCATATCTTCAAAACATGAATGGGATGAATGGGATGCCGCGTCAGATGGGTTCTGTTGACAGATTCTTGGGGACGATTGGCAGCGGTGGAAGTATATCAGGTGGAACAAGTGTGTTTACGATGTTAAACAACGTTCAAAAGGTCTTAAAAGTCGCTGAGACGATGGGACCTATGATCAAACAATATGGACCCGCAATGAGAAATCTGCCTTCCATCATGACAGCTCTTAAAGATTTCCAAAGCGGATCAAGCTCAAAGGCCAATAATGATACTGAGGCAGATACCTCCGAAAAACCGGAAAACACAGATCAAACGACTGAAACAAAGGTTACGAATGAAAAAAGTGATGCTAAGAAAAACGTTATAAAGAAAAACGAAAAAAAAGAAACAGAAGAAAAGGTGGTTGTGGCTGGACCAAAATCTACAAAGACATCCACACAGACAGAAGAACCGCCAATGATCAAAAAAGCTCCAAATGCTGCAAAAACTGTACCGTCAGCACCTAAGACAAACGTACCTAAGGGCTACCACTTATCGGGGCCGAAACTATATGTATGAGTATAGTGTTTGAGTTCTTATGGTCTCTCCTTTATAATAAACACATACAGAAGTAAATCTCCCAAGACAGCATAGATCTCTGTGCTGTCTTTTATATGAAATAAAGGAGAGATCCAAATATGGAAATCGTTAAAATATCTCCACGAGGATATTGTTATGGCGTAGTGGACGCGATGGTCATGGCACGCCAAGCTGCTAATGATCCGACATTACCTAGACCCATCTATATACTTGGTATGATTGTTCACAATAAACATGTGACAGATGCCTTTGAAGATGAAGGGATCATTACCCTCGATGGTGCGAACAGACTGGATATCATTAAGAATATTGAATCAGGCACGGTTATTTATACCGCTCATGGTGTTTCACCAGAAGTGAGACGGATTGCTCATGAAAAAGGCTTATATGAGATTGATGCTACATGTCCTGATGTTACAAAAACGCATGACCTTATTCGTGAGAAAGAAAAAGAAGGATATGAGATCATCTATATCGGTAAGAAAGGTCACCCTGAACCAGAAGGAGCGATCGGAATCGCACCTCATATCGTACACCTGGTTGAAAATACCGAAGATCTAGATTCACTAAACGTGAACAGCGAAAAGATACTCATTACAAATCAAACGACGATGAGTCAATGGGATGTAGCAGAACTCATCAAGAGACTGCTCATGAGATATCCTTCTGCTGAAGTTCATAAAGAGATCTGTTTGGCAACTCAAGTCAGACAAGAAGCTGTTGCAAACCAAGCAGGTGATTGTGACTTGGTCCTTGTAGTTGGAGATCCTAGAAGCAATAACTCAAATCGATTAGCTCAAGTTTCAGAGGAGATTGCAGGAACAACAGCTTACAGAATCTCTGATGTATCTGAAATCGAACTCAGTTGGTTAGAAGGCGTAAAGAAGGTAGGAATCACTTCTGGTGCTTCTACACCAACACCAATAACGAAAGAAGTTATCGATTTCCTAAAAAACTTTGATGATCAAAATGAAGAAACATGGCAAAAAGAACGTAAAGTAACACTTAATCGCATTCTTCCTAAAGTTAAAGAGAAAAAATCATAAAAAAAGAACAGCTGGGTGTTCCAGCTGTTCTTTTTTTGACTCTGTTGAATTCAAATCCCAGTCTACATAAACGTAAAAGGATCTGTAATGATATTTGATTCTACAACGACGGTCTCATATTTGTTATTCTTTAGTTTCTGTTCAAGAATATCCTTGAGCTTAATCTTCATGATCTGTTCGATATGGTGTCCAGCATCTACGATTGTAAGCCCTTCTTCTTGAGCATCATGTGCATTGTGATAATAGACATCTCCTGTAACTAATACATCTGCTCCTTTATGAAGAGCTGGATAAATATATTTGTTTCCATCACCGCCTACGACCGCAACTTTTTTAATAATAGAATTTTTACCTTTAATAACTCGAAGATGCGATACTCCAAAAGCGGTTTTCACATGCTCTACAAATTCCTGTAGGCCCATTTCTTTAGGAAGCTTTCCGATCTTTCCAATTCCAAGCTCCTCCCCTTTGTTCAAAAGCGGGTAGAGGTCATATGCTACCTCTTCATATGGATGTGCTTTTTTCATTGCTGAAACAACCACTTTCACAATAGATTCTGGCAGAATTGATTCAATTTTGACTTCTTCTACTCTCTCCAGTTCACCCTGTTTTCCGATAAAAGGTGTCGTACCTTCTAATGGTGTAAATGTACCGATACCATTACTAGAGAACGAACAGTGGCTATAATTTCCGATATGACCAGCTCCAGCATTACCGATGGCAAACCTGACTTGATCTTCATGTGTGCGAGGTACAAACACAGATAACTTTACGAGTTTATCTTCATATGTTGTTGATAACACTTCGGTGCTCGTTAATTGCAATTGATCAGCCAGCCATTCATTAACCCCTAGCGATGTAACATCTAAATTCGTATGTGCCGCATACACCGTTATATCGTTCTTGATTAATTTTTCAATAACTTTACCTTTTGATGTGCTGATATCAATTTTTTTCAATGGACGGTATAGCAGAGGATGATGAGCAATAATCAGATCAACTTTCCCTTCAATCGCTTCATCCACGACACTTTCTAATACATCAAGTGCGATCATTACCTTTTTTACGGGTTTGTTCAATGAACCTACTTGTAATCCGATAGGATCACCTTCTATAGCCAACTTTTTAGGTGCGAAACTTTCTAATAGAGAAATGATATATTGCGCGCTCGCACATTTACTCAAGAAATCCACTCCTCTGCAAATTTTATGTTTCTTCTTAATTCTTCTCTTTTTTTCTCTGCCGTTACTCCCGAACTATTTTCCATTTGAGCCAAAATCGCTTTCCATTGCTTGACTTCCCCTGCCCATTTGTCTTTAAACGCTTCGTTCTGATTTTTTAATAAGAATGGGCCAAACAATAATTCCGCTTCTCTATGCTCAGTATAAGGTTGATTCCCTGAACGTTCAGCTACAAGGATCTCGTAGATCTTGCCATCTTCTTTTATAATTTCTTCCTCAATCAATACCCAGTTCTCTTTTAATAGCCACTTTCTTACTGTTTTTGACCCAACGTTAGGTTGGAGAATTAGACGACGTGCTCGTCCAAGCTTATCTTTTCCTTTTTCAAGGATAGATGTGATCAAAGAGCCACCCATGCCGCAAATCGTGATTACTTCTGCTTCGTCTGGTTTGAGTACTGAAAGTCCATCACCTTTTCTAACTTCGATCACATCGCTTAGTTTGTCTAAATCCACCTGCTCCTTAGCGGATAAGTAAGGGCCTTGGGTAATCTCACCTGCGATTCCTTTTTTTATTCCTTTTTTTAGTCCCAGATAACAAGGAAGGTAAGCGTGGTCAGATCCGATATCTGCTAAAATTGTGTTTTCAGGTACGTATGAAGCAACTCGCTCGAGTCGATTTGATAATTTTTCTGAATTCATTTTCATCACCGTTTCAATTAGTTTGTTAGTTTTAGTATTCGCACGTTCAATCATTTTTTGTAAAAAAAGTTAGAAAGACATAAGACTTTAGAAAAAGTACAAATTTACGATCTGATCATACAAAGAAAAGAGCTTCTTGTTATAAATAACAAGAAGCTCTTCTTATTTTATTTTTTTTCTGCTAACCAATCAACTAGTATTTTAGCTTCTTCACCTTTTACGACACCAGCTGGCATTCCACCTGGTTTACCGTTTTTGATAATATCAGCAATTTCTTCCGGCTTGTACTTGCCACCAATCTTATCAAGTGCTGGTCCTGTTGCACCTTCAAGGTTTTGTCCATGACAAGAAGAACAGTTTTGTTTAAAAATAGCTTCCGGATCCATAGCAGCCTTTTCTTTATTTTCACTAGCCGTATGAATTTTGTTGATACCATATCCGCCCATTGTAAGCATAAGAACAATTCCAATAACTCCAATAATGGCAAAAGGAATGAGTGGATTACGTTTCATGCAAATTCCTCCTTCGTCTGTACACTACATGTGTTGTGATCTTGATAAACTTAATATGTATAGTAAACAATCCATAACCTATTGTACTGTAAAAGCGTTTACTTGGGAAGTACAAACTCTATTTTTCCCAGTTTTGTCACAGCATTAACTTTTTAAACTTTTTTACCTAACTTTTGTAGATTCAGTCATTCACTTTATGTGAAGAGGTACAAAAAAGAAATAGCCACACTCTTGGTGGCTATTCATATATAACTGAAAGTGCCTCTATCGCTTGTTCTCGAAGCTTAAATTTCTGTACTTTTCCAGAGGCAGTCATCGGATACTGATCAAGAAAGAGATAATATTCTGGAATCTTAAAGTGCGAGATCTTTTCTTTACAATAAGCCTTCAATTCATTTTCAGAAAGTGAATGACCTTCTTTTACTTGGATGCATGCCGCTACTTTTTCTCCAAATTTTTTATCCGGCACTCCGATCACTTGTACATCAAGGATAGAAGGGTGTGAATAGAGGAATTCTTCAACCTCTCTCGGATATACGTTCTCACCGCCACGGATGATCATATCTTTCAAACGACCTGTTATTTTATAGTAGCCTTCTTTATCAACAGTGGCTAGGTCTCCAGTATGAAGCCATCCATCCGAATCAATCGCTTCTTTCGTCGCTTCAGGCATCTTGTAATAGCCTTTCATAACATGATAACCTCGTGTACAAAGTTCTCCTTGTTCACCAGGACTCACTTCTTTATTCGTTATCGGGTCGACTACTTTTGCTTGTACTTGAGAATGCTTCTTTCCTACCGTTTCAACCCTGCGCTCGATTGGGTCATCTGTTCTCGTTTGAGTGATAACAGGAGAAGATTCTGTCTGGCCATAGGCGATCGTGATCTCTGACATTCCCATCTTTTCGATCACATTCTTCATCACTTCTATCGGACAAGGTGAGCCTGCCATGATTCCGGTGCGAAGTGTTTGCAAGTCATAAGAATCAAATTCAGGAAGATTCAATTCCGCGATGAACATTGTAGGAACTCCATGCAACCCTGTACACTTTTCGTTTTGAACCGTTTCTAAAACTTCTTGCGGATCAAATTGTACGATTGGCACCATCGTAGCTCCAACTGAAACGGCAGCAAGGGTTCCTAAAACACAGCCAAAACAATGAAAGAAAGGAACAGGAATGCACAATCGATCTGCACTTGTTAAGTTCATACTATCTGCGATCTGTCTTGCATTATTAACAATATTGTAATGCGTCAACATGACCCCTTTCGGAAACCCTGTCGTTCCAGAAGTGTATTGCATGTTGATCACATCATCGCAATGAAGAGATGATTCTCTTCTTTGAAGTTCTTCATCAGATACGACATTCCCAGCTTTCAACATATCTGAGAATGTTTCATAAGATGAAGATTCAGCATCCAGTTGAATAAAATGTTTCAATACAGGAAATTCCGTTAATCTCTCTTGAACGGAATCTACCATATATTTGTAAGAAGTAGTACGGAATTGTTCGATAAAGAATAAAGCTTTTGCATCAGACTGCTTCAATAAATAATCTAGTTCAGAAGATTGATAATTCGTATTGACCGTGACTAAAACGGCTCCAGCTCTAGCTGACCCGAATTGGAGCAACAGCCATTCGGGTACATTTGTGGCCCAAACAGCTATATGATCTCCTTTTTCTATTCCCATCGCCATCAGACCTTTGGCAACTTTAGTCGTTAAGTCATAAAATTCTTGATAGGTATAGCGAATTCCTAGTTTGCTGTAAACCATAGCTTCTTGATCCTTAAGTTTCAACGCTTGTTTTCTTAAACAATCCCCTACAGTCACTTTCATTAGTTCAGCCATAATTCACCCCATCACTTGGTCTATTAACGATTGTTAGCAGCCGATCTCTCTTGCAATAACGATACGCTGAATCTCTGATGTACCTTCTCCAATCTCAAGAAGTTTAGCATCTCTGAAATAACGTTCTACATGGTAATCCCTCATATAGCCATTACCGCCATGTATTTGAACCGATTCAGAACAGATCTGCATACATGCTTCTGATGCATATAATTTTGCCATCGAGGCTTCTTTTGAGAACTTCTTACCTTGATCTTTTAGCCATGCTGCTTTATATACCATTAATCTAGCCAATTCGATCTTCATCGCCATATCGGCCAACTTAAATTGGATCGCCTGGAATTTCGAAATAGATCTTCCGAATTGTTTCCGTTCGGTTGCATATGTTAGAGCCTTCTCATAGGCCGCCTGTGCAATTCCTACTGCCATCGCACCAATACCTATTCTTCCGCCATCCAATGTCACCAGGAACTGTTTAAAGCCGTCTCCGCGCTTTCCTAAAAGGTTTTCTTCAGGCACTCTGACATCTTCCATAAAAAGTTCAGTGGTATTTGAAGAGTGAAGACCCATTTTCTCGTAATTATCGATAACACGGAACCCTTTAGCATCTGTTGGTACGATAATCGCAGAGATTTCTTTATCGTTACCATTTCTATTTGTAATCGCAGTTAATGCTAAGTGCTTGGCATAGCTCGCGTTCGTGATATAACATTTTGAGCCATTAATCACCCACTCACCATTTTCCGTTTTCGCCGTTGTTTCTGTACCACCTGCATCAGAGCCTGCATTTGGTTCTGTTAACCCGAATGCTCCCAGAGATTCACCTGTACAGATTGGCGTCAGATATTTTTCTTTTTGTTCGTGCGTTCCAAATAGGTTTAAGGGAGCTCCACCTAAAGATACATGTGCAGAATATGTAATTCCAGTAGATCCACAAGCGCGGCTCAATTCTTCAACAGCAATAGCAAAACTTATAGTATCAGCTCCGCCTCCACCGTATTCTTCAGAAAAAGGGAGACCCATCATTCCTAATTTAGAAAGCTTTTGAAAAATCTCTACCGGGAATTCTTTATTTTTATCTCTTGCTTCAGCTCCCGGAGCTACCACTTCATCTGCAAATTCTCTCATCATTTTTTGAATCATCAACTGCTCTTCTGTTAATGTAAAATTCATGGTTGCATCCCACCCTTTAATAAATTTACGCTTTTATTTGTATGCGCTTACATATTTATTATAGATATAAAGGCTGAATTTTTACAAGATTTAAAGAATTTTTAATTTAATATATAGAAGAATAAGCAAGCAACAAAAAGAATTATGCAGGAAATTGTATGAGAAAATGAGTTTTTGATGAGTTTGCATTGAGGTGGAATAATAAGTAAAATGAAAGAAATAAAAAAAGCTTGCCCAGAATTGGGCAAACTTTCTATTCTAAAAAGTCTTTTAATCGTTTACTTCTGCTTGGATGGCGGAGTTTACGGAGTGCTTTAGCTTCGATCTGACGGATACGTTCACGCGTTACGCCAAACACTTTACCTACTTCTTCAAGGGTACGAGTACGCCCGTCGTCAAGTCCGAAACGTAGACGAAGAACGTTTTCTTCACGATCCGTTAAGGTATCTAAAACATCTTCAAGCTGCTCTTTCAATAACTCATAAGCCGCAGCTTCCGAAGGAGCTAATGCATCCTGATCTTCAATAAAATCACCAAGATGAGAATCGTCTTCTTCACCGATAGGTGTTTCTAAAGAGACTGGCTCCTGAGCGATCTTGAGAATCTCTCGAACCTTCTCAGGAGTGAGTTCCATCTCAGCGCCGATTTCTTCTGGTGATGGTTCACGCCCAAGATCTTGAAGTAACTGACGTTGAACACGAATCAGTTTGTTGATCGTTTCAACCATATGCACCGGGATACGTATCGTACGAGCTTGGTCAGCAATCGCACGCGTGATTGCTTGACGAATCCACCATGTTGCATACGTACTAAATTTAAATCCTTTGTCATAGTCGAACTTTTCAACAGCTTTAATCAATCCCATGTTACCTTCTTGGATAAGATCAAGGAACAGCATTCCACGACCAACATAACGCTTGGCAATACTTACGACAAGTCGTAAGTTAGCTTCTGCAAGACGGCGTTTGGCTTCTTCATCACCGTTCTCAATACGTTTTGCTAGTTCGATCTCTTCGTCTGCTGAAAGTAAGTCTACACGTCCGATTTCTTTTAAGTACATACGGACTGGATCGTTAATTTTAACACCTGGTGGTACGCTCAAGTCATTAAGATCGAATTCTTCTTCCTCTTTTTCCATTTCGAACTTAGGGTTCTCTTCATCTTCTGCATCTTCAGACGCTTCAGCAACTTCAACACCTTGTTCTTCAAGGTATGAATAGAACTCGTCCATTTGATCAGAATCTTGTTCAAAAGGTGCCAGCTTACTTGTGATTTCAGTATATGTTAGCCGCCCTCGCTTTTTACCGGCCTCAACTAATTGTTCTTTAACTTGATCGATGGTTAATTCGCCTTCCGTTCCTTGACGGTTTGGTTTCTCAGCCATTCGATCCCCTCCTTCCAAAACTTCAACCATTTTACATCCCGATTATTTAAGAGATCTTTTCATTCTCATAATTTCTTGGGCAATTTGGGCTGCCAGTTTTATTTCATTCCTTCTTATTGCGTCTTCTTGCTGTTTTTCTTTTTCTTGTATCTCCCGCAATAAAGGATAGCTAGTAATAATACGAATATAATCCGCGAGCTCTATTTCATTCAGTTCTTCACTGATTGTAAGCATCGCCAATTCTGAAGCTAATTTCCTTAATTTATCATCGTCGATACGCTGCATGAACAACCCTACATTGGGTTTGTTTCCTTCTTCATAAAAGGCATATAAGTATGCAGCAATCGCATTATGCTCTTCAACATTAAAGCCTGAATCCAACTTTTCCTGAATTAAAAAAGCGGCTTCCTCACTTTTTAACATATGAGCAAGAACAATACGTTCAGCATTCAGATTTCTCGGCAACAATGACTTTTGCAAAAGTGTTTGTATTCTAAAATTATTATCCCGCTTTTTAGGGGCGTTATCCTTAGACCTTTGCAGTTGCTTTGTAGTCTGTGTCTGCTGTTGTTTTAGAGCATCCAATGAAAGATTAAATTCAGAAGCGATCTGGCGGAGATAATGATCTCGTTCAACCGCTTTTGGCAGACGCGCTATTTCTTGGATAATCTCTTCGATATAGATCATCCGTTCTCCTTCATCTCGAAGGTTTTTCCCGCGTCTGTAATATTGTATTTTAAATGCCATCACAGTTAGGCTAGCCCCTATTATATCTTTTAAAAACGAATCGTTTCCAAATTTCGAAATATAGTCATCGGGGTCCATTCCATCAGGCATCTGTGAAATCTTCACGGTACAGCCTTGTTTTGTTAAAATTTCTGAAGCTCGAAACGCTGCTTCCACGCCAGCTCGGTCAGAGTCATAACAGATTGTGACAGATTGAACATTTCGTTTCAAAATGGCTGCATGATCTTCAGTTAACGAAGTACCTAATGAAGCAACACCATTTGTAACGCCTGCTCTGAAAGCTGCAATTGTATCTACATACCCTTCAAAAATGACAGCATGTTGTTTCTGCCTCATCTCTGCACGTGCAAGGTTTAACCCATAAAGAGTTCTTCCTTTTTGGAAGATCTTAGACTCTGGACTGTTAAGGTACTTAGGCTCATCCTTTCCGTCTAAAACCCGGCCACCAAAAGCGACCACTGCACCTGTACGATCCCAAATCGGAAACATGACTCGATTCCTAAATCGATCATACGGTTTTCCATCAGATTGTCTCTTTCCGATCAACCCAACTTTTTCAGCGATGTGCAGGTCCATTCCTCGTTTTTGGAGAAATTGTGAAGCGGTCTCCCAAGAATCTGGGGCATAACCAATTTGGTACCGCTCTATGGATTCTCTTGTGAATCCCCTCTTCTCCAAATATTCTAAAGCTGGCCTTCCTTGTTTTGTGTGAAGTAAGCAGTGATGATACAATTTAGCCAACAACTCATGAATCTCAGTCATCGCCTTTTTCTCGTCAGAGCTTTTCTCGGAGAAGTTTTGCTGATGAATTTGAGGAAGTTCGATGTCACTTTTTTTCCCAAGCTGTGTTACAGCTTCAATAAAAGAGTACCCTTCAATGTTCATCAAAAAAGAAAAAACATTGCCTCCTGCTCCACAACCGAAACAATGGTAAATTTGTTTTTCAGGTGAGACAGAAAAAGATGGCGATTTTTCCCCATGAAAGGGACATAGGCCAAAATAATTTCTGCCTTGTTTCTTAAGAGGAACATAATCGCTGATCACGTCAACAATATCGCTTGATGATCTGACCTTCTCTATTAAGTCCTCAGGTATACGTTCCATATGACCACCACAGAATCTCTGTTTCTTTTAGACACTAGATATATATTCGTGGCACAATTCTATTTTCCTTCAACATTCGACAGGATTTCGCAAAAAACTGTGCAGAATCTTTCTGTGTCCTCTTTTTTAAATTTAGCAGGTCCTCTTGAATGCTTGCCAGAACGCCTAGCTTTTGCAGACATATAACGTTCATGAAGCACTTGTTCCATTTCATTCTCTTGAAACTGTTTCCCTCTAGGGGTGATGACGTAAACCCCTTTTGAAAGAAGAAGGCTTGCGAGGGCATGATCTTGAGTCACAACAAGATCATTTCTTTTAGAATGATTATGTATGTAAAGATCAACTTCTTCAGGACTTGCATCGACCAATATCCAACGGCCAGGCTGGTCCGTGTTACTCGCATGAGCGTAAGATGTAACGAATATGGGTTCAAAATCAAACATTTTGGAGAACTTAAATATTTCTTCCTTTATTACAACAGGACAAGCATCTGCATCAACAAATACATTACCAATTAATTTTTCCATATTCTTATGTTCTACTTTTACAGTGATTCTCCTTCATATGAGAGCATTTGCCTTAAATTAGCATCCTCAATTTATCACTATTTTGGACAAACTTATAAAATTTAATCACAATGTAATATTATAATAAAACTCTCTCCGTTTTACCAGTAAAATGATGAAAATAAAAAAGCGCAATCATTTGCGCTTTATTTATAAGACTTTCCTTGAAACAAATTGTAGATCACGTTAGCTGATTCTTCGACAGCCTTATTTGATACTTCAACCACTCTGCATCCGATCTGATCAACGATCTTGTTAAAGTAGACGAGCTCGTGCTTGATTCTTTCCATGTTTGCGTAGTTCGCTTCAGAATTTAAACCAAGCGCCTTTAAACGTTCTCTACGAATATCGTTTAATTTTTCAGGGGTTATCTTAAGACCGAAGCATTTGTTAGGTGAAACTTTAAACAGTTCTTCAGGCGGTTCTACTTCCGGAACAATAGGCACATTCGCGACCTTTAAACGTTTATGTGCTAAGTATTGTGAAAGTGGTGTTTTTGAAGTCCTTGATACACCGATTAGTACAACATCCGCTTTTAATATCCCTCTAGGATCTCTGCCATCATCATATTTTACGGCAAACTCAATAGCTTCTACTTTTCGAAAGTAATCATCATCAAGCTTATGCACGACTCCAGGTTCATATCTCGGAACTTGGTTCAGCCGAGATTGCAGCTGGTTCATAATCGGACCCATGATGTCCACTGTAGGTATGTTGTGCAACGCAGCCTGCTGAGCAACGTACTCGCTTATTTCAGGCACGACAAGTGTAAATGCAATAATCCCATTATGATCCTTCGCTAATGAGATGACTTCATCAATCGTCTCTTTATCTTCCACATAGGGAACTCTCTTAATCTCTATACCATTTGAATTAAATTGGCTCGCCGCCGCTTTAACAACCAACTCTGCCGTTTCTCCGACTGAATCGGAAACGACATATACGATAGGACGTCCTGTCATGTTGGCCTCCCCATTCAATTATAGTAATTCATCATGTGCTAATTCCACAAAAGCCTTTGTGATATTCGTCTTCGTAATCCTACCGACTACATCAAAACCACTCTCATCATCTGAGCGTTTTACGACTGGAAGACAATCAATTTGTTTTCTGATTAAGATGTGTGCGATATCTAATAGATAATCCTCTTTAAAACAATATGTGATATTAGGCATTCTTGTCATAATAATGTTGATAGGGATACTATTGATTTCTTGTTTCCCCATGCTTGCTCTTAATAAATCTTTTCGTGAAGCTACACCAGCAAGATGTCCGTTCTTATTAATGATAAATAAAGTACCAACATCCTCCAAGAACATCGTACATATAGCTTCGTATACCGTCGCTGAATCTTGAACGACAACAGGCATCGATGTGAATTCCGCAACTTTAATCTTTTTTATTTTTTCCGTTAGGAGCTGAGAACCTGTCTTCCCGGTATAAAAATAACCAACTCTCGGTCTAGCATCTAAATAACCTGCCATCGTTAGAATGGCAAGATCGGGTCTGAGTGTAGCTCTTGTAAGATCAAGTTGATCTGCGATATGTTCACCTGTAATCGGCCCATTATCTTTAACAATTTCAATGATTTTTTGCTGCCTCTTATTAAGTTCGATCGTGTACACCACCTTTTGCCGCATCCAATGTGTTATACTTATTCTCATTATTATAACCTATTCATGTGAGAAAGCGAACTAAAAAAACTGTAAAGATTAAAAGCTTCACAGTTTTTCACGATAAATCATCTAATTGTTTCAGAAACTTCTTTGATTTTAAAAACACTCCTGAATATTCGTCCATGTAAGCGTCAAACAACATTCGAAGCTCTCTTTTGGTTTCTTTTTTTAAAGAAACGTTTCCAAGTCGTGCAAGATCAAGGTGATAGAACATATGAAGCAGTTTTACTGCGCCCCGTGAGATCCGCATTCTATAAGGATCTTTGTATGAACACCTCTCACAAAGGAAACCACCTTCTCTAATAGAGAAAGAAAAATCGCCTTCTGTTGAGTGACATGAAACACATTTACTCAACTCAGGTACGATTCCGGATGTTTTCATTATTTTTAGTTCGAATAGAAAGGTTATGACCTCGGGATCTATCCCATGATTGATATATTCTAATGATTGTTTAATCCATCCGAAAAGATCTGGCTTAAGATCATCCTCAGAAGTGTTTCTGTCTAATAGTTCTGCTAGATAAGCGGCATAAGCGGTTTTCACGAGATCTTCTCTTATTTTTCTAAAAGAAGAAAGCGCCTCGCCTTGCTGTAAAGTTCCGAGCCCTCGGCCTTTTTGAAAAACAAAAATTCCGTATGTAAAAAGTTGCGTAATGGAAGTAAAGCGGCTTTTGGGCTTTTTGGCTCCTCTTGCCATTACGCCGACTTTCCCAAATTCTTTTGTATACAAAGTGATGATTGTATTGGATTCACCATACGGAAAGGTTTTAATGACGATTCCTTCAACTTTATAAAGCAAGGTAAATCACCACCCTCTCAAATCTAAGAAGGCACCGTAGTTACTTATTAATGAAATGGAGGTTCCTCAAGAGACTCATCATAAGGAATAACTGCTGATAGTGCTGTTATTTCATGGTCTAGCTCTTTGTATAACAAATAGGTATCAATACTGCCCGTCTCACAGAATACTTTCCAAGTAAATTCTTTCATGTTTGGACACACCTTTCTATTTGTTTTTCTCCTGTAATAACTAGGTTCACCTTAATTGTTTATTTCATGTCAAGGAAATTTTAACAGTTTTTTACTTTAGCTGTTTTTGCATGTTAGGTCATTCGTGTAAGTGGTTGATTTCCGTTACAGGTACTCGCTTTCCGCGGGGCGAGCGGTGAGCCCCTTGCCGCTTTGCGCCATTAAGGATCTCACCTGCCCGCTCGTCCCGCAGGAGTCTCGCACCTTTCACTTCAATCAACTATCCAATGATGCCATACAAAATACATTTAAAGTAAATTTCTCTTAATACTCATCCTCATTAAAACCGAACTCAGTTAGCTGCTTTTGGCGGTTTCTCCAGTCGGTTTGAACTTTTACGTACAATTCTAAAAAGACGCGCGATCCTAGGAGAGTTTCAATGTCTGCTCTTGCTCTTTTTCCGACTTCTTTTAGCATCTTTCCTTGTTTACCGATGATGATTCCTTTTTGAGACGATCGTTCTACGATGATCGTTGCGTTAACAAACACGACGTTCTTTTCTTCTCGTTCTTTCATCTCTTCAATGATTACGGCTACGGAATGAGGGATTTCTTCACGAGTAAGATGTAGAACTTTCTCGCGGATCAATTCTGCCGTTATAAAACGCTCTGGATGATCGGTTACTTGGTCTTCAGGGTAGAATTGCGGCCCTTCTTCCATGTAGGAAACGATCTGTTCAAGAAGTGTGTCCACATTGTTTCCGTTAAGAGCGGAAATTGGCACGACTTCTGCAACGTCTAACTTATTTCTATACATATCGATCAACGGCAACAATTGATCAGGATGTACTTTGTCGATTTTGTTTATGACTAAAAAGACAGGATTTTTCACGTTTTGAAGTCTGTCTATAATGAACTGATCACCGCGTCCATATCCTTCTTCTGCATTAATAACAAACAGGATAAGATCGACTTCGTTTAACGTCTGCTGTGCTGTTCTCGTCATAAAGTCGCCTAGCTTATGCTTCGGTTTATGAATACCAGGTGTATCAATAAAGATAACTTGAGACTCATCTGTTGTATAAACCGCTTGTATCTTATTTCTTGTTGTTTGGGGCTTGTCACTCATTATGGCGATTTTTTGTCCGATCACTTTGTTTAAAAGAGTCGATTTACCTACGTTGGGTCTGCCGATAATCGTTACAAAACCTGATTTATAGCCTTCTTTAGTCATTTAGATCCTCCGGCGAAAATGCACCAGGCAATAAATCTTTTACTAAGATCTCTTGTACATCACCTTTAAGGTTTGTTAGATAAACTGGCATCTCTGGCGGACATAATTCAGAGATAACTTGTCGGCATGCCCCACAAGGAGGTACAGGACGTTTCGTATCTGCTACAACAGCGATTGCACTGAACTTTGTGTCACCTTCTGTATACGCTTTAAATAATGCCGTCCGTTCAGCACAGCACGTTAAACTGTACGCAGCGTTCTCAATATTCGCTCCGTTATATACTTTACCATCAGCCGTTAGAAGAGCTGCACCTACTTGAAACTTAGAGTATGGTACGTAAGCCTTTTCACGTGCGATTTTCGCTTGTTCCATCAATTGTTCTTTATTCATTACTCTTTCACCTTCTTAACAAAAATAGCTACATACTATTTATCAGCGGTTCAATAAATAGCAGTATACCGATTATAACAGCAAACATTGAAAAAACCAAAACGGCACCTGCAGCGGCATCTTTCGCCTTCTTCGCGAGTGGGTGTTTCTCCTCTGTTATGAGATCGATCGCACTCTCAATCGCCGTGTTTACAAGTTCAAGTGATAGAACGATTCCGATCACAATAAATAAAAGGACGAATCTTTCTTTAGAAAAATCAAGTGCAACCGCGAAAATAATCACGATTACACTTATAAAGGTATGAATCTTAAAATTTTGTTCAGATTTAAACGTTGAGATGATTCCTGTAAAAGCAAATACAAAACTTGAGAACAACTTTTTCCAATCGATCATCTTTTCAGACCATATTGCTCCAAAATTTCTTCTTGTCTTCCAAACATTCTTTTTTCATCTTCATCACTCATATGGTCATAGCCTAATAAATGCAAGATGCCGTGTACCGCAAGAAAGCCCATTTCTCTCTCTAATGAGTGTCCGTACTCTTCCGCTTGCTCTTTCGCAACATCTAGACAGATGATGATATCGCCTAAGAACCTTGTCTCTTCTCCTCCGATGATCTCTGTCTCATCTTCACCCATTTCTTCCATAGCAAAAGAAATAACATCTGTTACACTATCTTTTTGTCTGTATTCCTTGTTGATCTCCTGAATTCGTTCTTTTGATACG
Source organism: Fictibacillus norfolkensis (assembly GCF_014836645.1). GTDB lineage: Bacteria > Bacillota > Bacilli > Bacillales > Fictibacillaceae > Fictibacillus > Fictibacillus norfolkensis. Next base: position 53,238 of record NZ_JACSQM010000004.1, on the reverse strand, counting down.
ATCGTGATTGATACTTCTGCTTGACCTGTTTTCTCCATCTCTGCTGCTTTCTGAAGAACATTGCTTAATAACTCTTGAAAATCAGTGCTGCTTTCATCGATCTCGTTCAAATATTCAACATGTAGCATCATTGTTTCTCCACCTTTTTTGTTTCTTCTGGATACTCAATTCTAGAATGAAAAATTCCTTTTAACGTTTCTGTAAGTGTTTTTGCAACTATGTCTAATTCTTTTAGCGTGATATCACATTCATCGAACTGACCATCTTCTAGCCTGTCGTTAATAATTTTGCGAATGATCCCGTCAATTTTAACTGGTGTTGGTTTCGAAAGGGATCGAACGGCTGCTTCTACAGCATCAGAGATTCCGATGATCGCGACTTCTTTCGTTTGAGCTTTCGGGCCAGGATATCTAAAGTCCGACTCTGCTACTTCCTTATCAGTAAGTTGGGCTGCTCTATGATAGAAAAATTTTAACAGAGTCGTTCCGTGATGCTGTTCAGCAATATCAATAATCTCTTTCGGAATCTTTTCTGCCCGAAGCATGTCCGCTCCGTCATATGGGTGAGCTGTGATGATGGTCTTACTTAGCTGTGGTGCTATCTTATCATGCGGATTGTCCATATTCATCTGATTTTCAATAAAAAAATGCGGTCTTTTCGTTTTTCCTACATCGTGGTAATAAGATCCTACTCTAGCTAGTAAACCATTAGCCCCTATAGACTCGCATGCTGCTTCTGAAAGGTTGGCGACCATGATGCTATGGTGATAAGTCCCTGGCGCTTCCATGAGCACTTTTCTTAAAATTGGGTGGTTAGGATTCGAGAGCTCGATTAACTTTGTCACTGATAAAATGTTAAACGACGATTCTATGACCGGCAGAAGCCCTAGTGTTAACACAGCTGAAATAAAACCTGATATGGCAGCACAGCCAAGGTCTAATCCAATCTGTAGAGATGTGAATTTTCCGTTTTGCAGCAATAGCACACTCGCTACTGTTAGGATGGCTATAAAAGATACGAAAAATCCAGCTTGCAAGATTTTAGATCGTTGTTGAGTTTTTCCTAAAAACACGATGCCTGACATACCGTTAAACAGGACATACATACTCATGATAAAGTTAAAATTTCCAGCTGTTTGTTCATTAAAGATCAGTGCTGCACTAAAGGCAAAGATAATTGTGGATACAACTGCAAGCTCTTCATTGAACAACATCTTGATCATCATCGCACCTGCCGCAACAGGGACAGCATACATGAGACTCATAAGACCAAGTTCTGTACTAACACTCAACACTTTCATCACTACGAGTGTCAAAGTAAATAATAAAGCATAGATGGTTACATATTTTCGAAAATGCTCTTTCTCACGCTCTTCTTTCATAAAATAATATAAACCAGCCATAACGATCAGCACAAAAAGGAATAATCCGTAATACGGATACGTTTTCATTTCCTGATCTAATAGTCCGACCTTTTTGAGTCTATCAAAGATCTCAGGCGTAATAACTGCCCCGCTTTTCACGAGGACTTCTCCTTCCCTGATCACAACTTCTTCTACTTTGTCGCTCGCTTCTTTACGTTTTTGGCGTGTTTTCTCTGTATCCAACGTTCTGTTGGCGATGATAAAGCTTCTTGTGATCTCCTCTGTTGCATTTCGAAGAGAATAGGGGAGATTGTTATCACGTATCAGCTGAATAGCTTCACTTCTGGCTTCTTCCACTTCTTCAACCATTACCGGTTCAGATAAGACTCTATTCACAACATCAGGAGCTAAATTTTTCACATTATTTAATTCTGCTTTACTTGCTTCAGCAAGTGCGATATATGTTTCATCAGAAATATCCGACTTATTGATCGAGTCTTTTAATTGAATAACTTTTTGTTCTAAAGTAAGGGTAGCCTCATCTTCCTTTTTCTTCTTCTCTTCAGATTCTGTAATCGTTATTACGATATCCAATAAATCCTTTAGGGCTTCTGCCTGTACTAAGGCGAGGTCTTTATTAAACGTATACTCATTCTTAATACTCTCTTCAGCGAGCTTCTTCCTGGCTTCTGTCTGATCTTCTAACGGGATCGTGATTGGTGATTGGATGTCCCGTGGTGAACGCTCATAAACATTCACATCCACTACATTAGGAGTTACGTTGCTGACTAACAAGGAAAACAAAATGATTCCCATTATGATAAAGGATACTGTTGCTACACTCAAACGAAAGTAATTAGACAAAAGATGCCTGAATTTGGCCAAACGCTACCACTCCTTAAACTTGTACATCTTATTCTAATCTTAGCAAAAGTTGGTCAATTATGGTACTTCTCAAAAAGAATAGCTTAATAAATTGTTTATTTATTCAATTTGCCACTAAATCCCGCCATACATACAAAATAGGGCAAGAGAACATCCTTTAATACAAAAAAAGACTCCAATATGGATGGAGTCCTTAATCTTCGTATGTTTCATATGCTTCAATAATTCGCTGAACAAGCGGATGACGAACCACATCTAGTTGTTTTAAGTATATAAAATCGATGCCTTTAACGCTTTCAAGCCTTTTTTCAGTAACTTTTAATCCCGATTCTTTTCCACGAGGAAGATCTATTTGTGTAAGATCACCTGTGATGACCATCTTCGATCCAAAACCAAGACGCGTTATAAACATCTTCATCTGTTCTGGTGTAGTGTTTTGAGCCTCATCTAAAATGACAAAGCTTTCATCAAGCGTACGGCCTCTCATGTACGCCAGTGGAGCGATTTCAATCGTGCCACGCTCGATTAGCCTCTCCGTATGTTCCGCCCCGAGAAGGTCATGAAGAGCATCATAGAGGGGACGCAGATAAGGATCTACTTTTTCTTTCAGATCACCTGGGAGAAATCCTAAACTCTCACCTGCTTCAACAGCAGGACGGGTCAGCACGATCTTTTTCATCTTACCTTCTTTTAATGCGTTGACTGCCATAACTACCGCAAGATAGGTTTTCCCTGTACCCGCAGGACCGATACCAAAAACAAGGTCGCGCTTTCTCATGGACTGAACATAATGACGCTGCCCAAGTGTTTTTACACGAATAGGTTTTCCTTTTGCAGTAACAGCAATATCTTCTTCATAAAGTTCACTTAATTCATCAAGCATATTTTTTTCTGCAAGCTGAACAGCATAAACAATGTCTCTTTCTGAGATCTTGATACCCTTTCGTACCAATTTCAACAAGACAAACAAAGTTTCTTCAACCATTTCTGCTTTGTTAAGTTCACCTGATACTAAAATGTCTTCTCCTCTGGTGACTATACTTACGTTAAGCTTGTCTTCAATCACCTTTAAGAAGGCATCGTTAGGCCCAAAGAGTGAAGCTGCTTCTGTCGTATTTTCGAGTTGTAATGAATTAAGTCTTTTCGTTTCTGACAAACTACTCATTCTCCTTGTTGGATAGGTATAGGTTGTGCAGATGCAATATTTTCAATTACTTGGTAGAGCATCGTTAGTTTAACTTTACCATTCGAGACGTTTTGTTGCCAAACTTTTTCACCATTAATTTTTGCATCTTCAGGCAATTTTTTTGAAAGTTCTTTCTTTGCCATCTTTTTTCCTACTTCTATTGCCTCGGCTTTACTGTAAGAACGTTTTACTCCATCCGTTTCTCTGATCTCTTTCTTTATATAAGAAAACGGCATTTTCCATTTAGCTAGATAAAGAGGTGATTCATTTAGTGTTTCCGTTTTATCCTTAAATTCTCCTTCTGAAAATCCATAGACAGGAACATTCAAACCAAAAAGTGAAACATAATGCCTATTTTTAGATTTACCGGTATATGTTTGAAAAGAAGTGTTTAACGGGACCTCTACCTCAGTTTGGTACCAAACTTCTCCCCATATTTCACCTTTTGCACTTACAAGCTGGGGCTTTTTTTCTTTTCCAATCAGTCCTGAGACTAACAACGATCCTTTTTTAACATAGTCGTTAACACCTACAATAGGTTGTCCTTTTTCGACGAATACAGAGTGAATAACAGCTTCTTTAGTAGCTACAAGATGTCTCGGTCCTGTAACCTGCTTTGCTTCTGGAATCTCTTTTTCAACGACTTCAAATCGATATGAAGTACCATGCTGCGTTACACCGATCCATGTAACGTTATCCATCTTCTCTGTTAGATCACGCTGTATCTCTCTAACATTCGGCAGCAAAAAGATGAATTTCCCTTTTGTTACTCCAAGTTCTACAGCGGCTTTTCTTAACTCGTATTCTGTCTTAGGATTTGCCCCCGTAACATTAATATTCCAAATCATGTTAGATAATAAAAATAATAGACAAATAAACGAGAGCATCCCGAGGATAAAACCGTTTCTCTTCCACATTCTCTTGAGAAGAAACGGCGTCCCCTTCTTCTCTTTAATCCTGATCTTCAACTTATTTTCTTTTAATATACGTCTCGCTCTTTGTACATCTGAAACAGATATGGAAACGAGTGCACGGTTGTCGTCAAGAGGCTGGATATCCCATATGCTAATACCAGATTGAATGCACGTATTGATAAAAGAACTAGAATCTTGTCCAATAATTTCTACCCTTACATACCCTTTCAAATGGTTCCATTTTGTTTTCATCTTGTCCCTCCCTGTTACCGGAAATATTTATTCGTTTTCAAAGTCGACTGAAGAGATCGTACCTTCTAACAAAATTTCTTCAGGTAAGATCGTTTTAATAACAAACTCACTTCCTTTTATATGAAGCACGCCTTGTTTTAGTTTGAGTGTGAGCTGTTCATTCGAGAAAGCCTTAACTCCTCTATGGTTCTCAATATAGATGTGCAGTTGTCCAATCATCGTGATCCGGGGTAAATCCATCACTACATCTGCTGGTAGCTCAAGGTTTTGCATCATCCATTTGTTTACTTGCTGCCGCAATTTGCCCATAAAAAAACCCCCTCTCTCCATTTTTATGAGAGAAGGGGGGAAACTATCACTCTAAATACAAGTATCTCTTTCTTTAAGAACGCTTTTGCAACGCTTTAGGCTTCGAAAGAATCTCTGACCATATGACTGCTTTTTGCAATTCTTGTTGATCTACTTTGAAATCGTTCATAATTTTATCTTCTTTATCTTGGTATCGATTAGAGACTTTTTCTGCCTGTTTAACCTGACGTTGATTGGTTCGGCGTTCATATACTTTCTCAGCCATTTTAGCCGTTCCTATTCCAATCGCTTTTTCCGCTTCTTTCACCTCGTTGGCTCGAGGCTCAGCTGGCAAACCAAAAGGTGAAACAGTTTGTTTTGGTGTTTCTGTATTACGTCGATTAGGTTCCGAACGTTGCGTTTCCTTCATTTCTTTTTGGCGTTTAAAGACACTATACAAGCCGCCTGCAATCAGAATAACAAAAGCGATATTTGCTAGTAAGAGTTCAATAATCGCTTCTATAATGTTCATACTTACAACTTCCGTCCTTTATCATCATTCTCTTTATCAGGGTTTGATGATTTACTGATCGATTCACGCATCGTAGTGTCTGCCATAATGTTCTTCATGTTCATATAATCCATAAAACCCATGTTTCCAGAACGAAGAGCTTCAGCTAATGCCATTGGCACTTCTGCTTCCGCTTCTACAACTTTCGCTCTCATCTCTTGTACTCTTGCTTTCATTTCTTGTTCATTTGCTACAGCCATCGCACGTCTTTCTTCTGCTTTTGCCTGAGCGATATTCTTGTCGGCCATCGCTTGATCTGTTTGAAGTTCCGCACCAATGTTCTTCCCAATATCAATGTCTGCAATATCAATGGACAGAATCTCAAAAGCAGTTCCTGCATCTAATCCTTTTGATAATACCGTCTGCGAGATCAGATCTGGATTCTCAAGCACTTTCTTGTGTGTTGCAGAAGAACCAATCGTACTAACGATTCCTTCACCAACACGGGCGATTATTGTTTCTTCACCTGCTCCACCCACTAGACGATCGATATTCGCGCGAACGGTAATTCTGGCTTTTGCTTTCACTTCAATTCCGTCTAATGCTACACCGGCAATAAAAGGTGTTTCAATTACTTTAGGGTTTACGCTCATCTGAACAGCTTCGAGTACATCACGTCCGGCAAGATCAATGGCTGCTGCACGTTCAAAGCTTAGTTCTATATTTGCTCGATGCGCTGCAATCAACGCATTTACTACTCTGTCAACATTTCCTCCAGCTAGGTAATGACTTTCGAGCTGGTTCGTACTTAAATCTAACCCCGCTTTTACCGCTTTAATCAATGGATTAACTACCCGGTTCGGAATAACTCTTCTTAATCTCATCCCGACCAAAGTAAATATCCCTACTCTTACTCCTGCTGCTAATGCAGAAATCCATAACATTACGGGCACAAACGTAAATAATACAGCCAATGCGATTACAATCAACCCTATAACTACAATGCTGGCGATCGATCCGAATTCTAACATCTACACACTCTCCATTCGTTTTTTATTCATTATTCTTTTCAATAGCTCTTACTACAACACGTCCACCAGAAACTTTAATGATTTTTACAGTCGTGCCTTTTTCAATATACGATCCTTCAGTCACTACATCTAAGAACTCATCATCAAGCTTTAAACTTCCCGAAGGGCGTAATGTTGTCGCTGTGACGCCGATTCTGCCTGTTAAATCTTCTCGTTCTTTGTGAGATAGATAACCTTTTTCAGAGCTCGTTGAATCAAATAGTACGAGTTTCTTTAACGAACCGTTATAACCAAATGATCGTAAGAAGAAGTAAGATCCAATGATTGTAACAACAATCGCGATTGCAATGGCGATCAAGATTCCTGTTAATGATCCACCTGCCATGATCAATCCTGTTAACACCGCCAACACCCCCAGTATACCAATTATACCACCTGGCAGAAACAACTCTAGGATCAGTAAGACCAGTCCAACACCAAATAAAATGAGTGCTTCCCATCCGGCTAGGCCGGCTATCATATGACCGTAAAAAAACAGTAATAATGATAATACACCGATAGAACCTGCAATTCCAAAACCAGGTGTATAGAGCTCTAAAACAAGACCTAAGCTTCCTAATGATAAAAGAATTGGGACTACGACAGGGTTAGTAACAAAGCGCGCGATCTTATCAGCGAAAGTAGGATTTGACTCTAAAATTTTTGCATCTTCCAAGTTCAGATGTGCTAGCAGTTCTTGACGATCTTCTGCAATTTTTTCTGCATATCCTACTTTTAATGCTTCACTGGCTGTAAGAGTAAGCAACTCACCTTTTTCTAAGCCAAGTTCAGGGATCTCAACATCTGGGTCTACCATCGCCTCAGCATATATTGGAGTTCTCTCATTCAGCTCTGCTGCTGCGAGCATTTCCGCTTTCCAAGCAGACTCTGCTTTTTGTCCAGCGGTATTTCCTTGGCTGTCGATTACAGCGGCAGATCCAATTGTTGTAGATGGCTTCATAACAATTTGGTCCGCATTTAAGGCGATATACGCTCCTGCTGAAAAAGCATTTTTAACCACGTAAGCTGTGATTGGAATTTCTGATTCTCTCATGACTTTTGCAATATGTAATGCTGCGTCTACTCGGCCTCCAGGAGTATAAATCTCTAGAACGATATGATCCGTTCCATCTTTTTTTGCCTTTTGGATACTTCGATCTAAAAAAGCTTCAAGACCTCTTTCTACTTCATGCTCTACAGGTATGAAAGTAACCGTCTTTCCCTTACCTGCTGATAATACTTGTGAAGTTGAAAGCACTCCATATATTCCCCAGATAAGACAAAGCATATAGATAAGCAGTCGAATCCTTTTCATAAACTAACACCCCCTCCACTCTATTTTACGTTAATTTGTGGAAAAAAGTTTCAAAAAATAAGAAAACGCCCTGTATAAATACAGAGCGTTTGTCATTTCAATTATGATAATTGTTGCTGAACAATACGATTAACGAGTCCGCCATCGGCTTTCCCTTTAACTTTAGGCATGAGAGCCCCCATAACTTTACCCATATCAGCTTTTGAAGCAGCACCTATTTCAGAAATGGTTTGAGCAACGATTTCTTGAAGTTCTTCTTCAGTCAGCTGTTTTGGTAAATATGGCGTAAGAACAGCGATTTCATCTTGAAGTCCAGCGACTAAATCATCGCGGCCAGCTTTTTCGAATTCTTGGAGGGAGTCTTTTCTTTGTTTCATTTCGCGTACAAGAACGGAAAGCTCTTCTTCCTCGTTTAATTCACGTCCCTGCTTGATAGCTTCATTTTGAAGTGATGCCTTAAGCATGCGAATTACAGAAAGCTTCTGCTTGTTCTTGTCCTTCATCGCTTGTTTCATATCTTGGTTTAAATCATTAAGAAGACTCATATTACTAACTTACACCCCGCTTAGAACTTACGCTTTCTTGCTGCCTCAGCCTTCTTCTTACGCTTTACGCTTGGCTTTTCATAATGCTTGCGCTTTTTAACTTCAGCCAATGTTCCATCTTTGGAAACGGATCTTTTAAAACGACGAAGAGCATCATCAATGGATTCATTCTTGCGAATACGTGTTTCTGCCATTTGTATTTCCCTCCCTCCAGACCACCCTTACATAAAGTAAAGATGCGTCACATATCTTTTGCCATTATAATATATCCTTGCAATACGGTCAACTTAATTTAAACAAGTTGGTCTTGAGAGAATAGGTAAATGACTTAAAAATAAAAATTAATAATCTGAAGTAGATGTTCCGCCTTCAACAATCGCGATTCCTGCACTTGCTCCAATGCGCGTTGCGCCAGCTTCGATCATAGCCAAAGCCGTATCGCGGTCACGTACAGCACCTGAAGCTTTAACACCGATGTTTGGTCCAACCGTTTCACGCATTAATTTAATGTCTTCTACAGTTGCTCCACCAGTTGAGAACCCAGTTGATGTTTTTACAAAATCAATTCCTGCTTTAACAGCAATCTCACAAGCTTTTACTTTTTCTTCGTTTGTAAGAAGTGAAGTTTCAATGATCGCTTTAGTTAAAGCTTTGCCTTTAGCTGCTTCAACAACAGCACGAACATCTTGTTCAACTAGCTCATAGTTGCCATCTTTTAACGCACCGATGTTGATAACCATATCTACTTCCGTTGCACCATTTTCAATTGCATTCTTCGTTTCGAACGCTTTTACTTCTGGAGTGTTTGCACCTAACGGGAAACCAATTACCGTACAAACCGCTACATCTGAATCCTTTAGTTGTTCGAATGCAGTATAAACCCAAGTTGGATTAACACATACAGAAAAGAAATTATATTTTTTAGCTTCCTCACAAAGAATTAAGATTTCTTTCTTTGAAGTTTCAGCTTTTAATGCTGTGTGGTCGATCATTCTTGCAACGTTTAAATTGCTCATTTCAACAAACCCTTTCTAAATAAAAAAATTAAACAACGTTAGTATCATAACAAATTTTTCGACATAAATCGAGCATCTAAAATATTTTTACAGTGAGGAACAATAAACACCTGAAACCTCTTGTATGTCTTAAAAAAACACCCTGGCATGAACTCCAGGATGTTAGCTTGAAACAGCTTGCTTTAGGATTTCTTCCATTTCTTGTTTTACAAAGACACCTTTATTATAAGGATACCCAGCTTCAGTAATTTTCACTTTTACTAATTTCCCAATCATCTCTTCGTTTCCTTCAAATAAAACTTTAAGATAGTTTGGTGTGTATCCTACGTATAGTTTGTTCGTAGGGTCATCTTTAAACGCCTCTTCAGGAATTACTTCAACAACTGTATCTTCATAGTTGGATGCATATTCTTTAGCTAATTGATCTGAAAGAGCGATCAGCTTGTGTACGCGTTCGTTCTTAATATCCTCTGGTACCTGGTCCTCCATCTTAGCGGCTGGTGTACCAGTACGCTTAGAATAAGGGAAAACATGAAGTTCCATAAATTTATGTTTCTCAATGAATCGATACGTCTCCATGAATTCTTCCTCTGTCTCACCTGGAAAACCAACAATTACATCTGATGTAATCGCAAGTCCTGGAAGTGCTTCTTTTAGACGGTCTAATCTTTCACCGAACATTTCCATAGAATATTTTCTTCTCATTCGTTGGAGCACGGTGTTTGAACCCGATTGAAGTGGTATATGCAGATGAGGAACTACTTTGTCTGATCTGCCCATAACTTCAATCACTTCATCTGAGATCTGGCTAGCCTCAATCGATGAGATACGGATACGTTTTAATCCAGAGATGTTCTTATCAAGGTCATCTAACAGCTTCGCAAAAGAATAATCCTTCATATCTTCTCCGTAACCAGCAGTATGAATGCCCGTTAGAACGATCTCTTTGTAACCAGAGTCTACAAGCTGCTGAGCTTGAGAAAGTACATCTTCAGGTTTACGAGAGCGAAGAAGGCCTCTTGCCCAAGGAATAATACAGAACGTACAAAAATTGTTGCATCCTTCTTGTATCTTAAGCGATGCTCTTGTTCGATCGGTAAATGCAGGAACATCTAGTTCTTCATATACACGTGCCTTCATGATGTTTGAAACGCCATTAATAGGCATACGTTCTTCTTTATATTGTTGAATGTAAGTGAGCATTTTAGAACGGTCTTGCGTGCCGACAACAACGTCTACCCCAGGAATCGCCATAATCTCTGCTGGCGACGTTTGAGCGTAACAACCTGTAACGCAAATAACAGCGTCCGGATTCTTTCGGATGGCTCTACGTATAACTTGTCTGCTTTTTTTATCTCCCGTATTCGTTACGGTACAGGTATTGATAACATAGACGTCTGATGTACTGTCAAAATCTGTACGTTCGTATCCTTCAGCTTGGAAAAGCTGCCAGATCGCTTCTGTCTCATAGTGGTTTACTTTACAACCTAATGTATGAAATGCAACGGATGGCATATAGATCACCCCTTTAGTTCAAAATGATAAGAAATAGCTGATAACAAGTACAATGGTGCTGTTTCAGTCCTTAAGATTCTTGGACCCAGTCCACACAATAAAAATCCATGATCATTAAGAAAAGCTGCTTCTTTCTCACTGATGCCGCCTTCTGGACCGATCACACATAGAATTGAGTCTCCATTTTCAGCTGTGCGTAATGCAGAAGCAAAATGAGAAATTTCATTCTGTTTTGCTTCTTCTTCAAACGCAACGATTTTTATCTTATACTGTTCTGCCATTTTTAGCAAATCAGAAAAAGAACCAGGATTCAAAATGTCTGGAACCCGATTTCTATGTGATTGCTCTGCTGCTTCTTTTGCAATTTTTTCAAGTCTTTCTTTTTTCTTAACCGCTTTTTTGTCATCCCATTTTACAACAGAACGGTCAGCCGCAAATGGAAAAAAGGAGAAAGCCCCAAGTTCAGTGCCTTTTTGGATGATATATTCTAACTTATCCCCTTTTGGCAACCCCTGAGCAATGGTAACAGAGACAGGAAGCTCAGCATCTGTTTCGATATCCTTAACGATCTTCGTCTGTACTTCATTACCGTCAACCTCTATGATTTCACACAAAGATGTACGACCATTGTTATCACAGCAGATGAAATCGTCTCCTACTTGCATTCTCATCACCTTTAAGATGTGCTTGGCATCATCCCCTGTAATCGTAACAGCATCATCTTTCCAGTTTTCTGTTGAAACAAAGTACCTTTGCATGAAATGCACTTCCTATCCTATTCCTTATTTTGAGCAACGATCGCAACCCAATCTTCCATCTCTAATACTTCTACGATCTTGAAGCCATGCTCTTCTAATTTTGCTCTAACCTCGCGCTTCTTCCCTTGGATGATCCCAGACGTAATAAAATAACCACCTGGCTTTAATACTTTAGCTGTATCTTCAACAAACAAGAGTATGATTTCTGCTAAAAGATTCCCTACTACAAGGTCTACTGGACCTTCAATCCCTTTTAAGAGATCATTCTGATCAACATGCACTTTTTGGTTCACTTTGTTTAGTTTCACGTTTAAACGTGCAGAATTTACTGCCACTTCATCCAGGTCATAAGCCTCAACTTTGTTGGCACCTAACATAGCTGATGCAATGCTCAATACACCAGAGCCTGTTCCTACATCAATGACAGAATCCCCTTCAGCTATATATTTTTCAATAGCTTGCAAACTCATGACAGTTGTTGGGTGAGTTCCTGTACCAAAAGCCATACCTGGATCAAGCTCAATAATAAGTTCATCAGAATGTACAGGTTTATAATCTTCCCACGTAGGAGTGATCGTGATCCGCTTTGAGATTTTTACCGGTTTATAGTATTTTTTCCAAGCGGTCGCCCATTCTTCTTCATTCACTTCTGAGATGGAAATCGTGTTTGCTCCAATATCAATGTCATATTTCACAAGATTAGTGATCGCTTGTTTGATCTCTTCAACCGTTTCACCTAAAAAACTGTTAACGGGTAAGTAGGCTTTTAAAATTACTCCTTCAGAAGGATAATCAGAAGGGTTAAGCTGATAGATTTCGCCAAATACGGATTGACGCTCTTTAGAGAGGTCATCTACATCCTCAATCACAACTCCGCTAGCTCCCGCCTCATGTAAAATATTCGATACTGGTTCAACAGCTTCCTGAGTAGTGTGGATGCTAATCTCTGACCATTTCATCATATCAACTCCGTTTGTTAGTTTGGCTTTTAAAAATTTCAAGCTATTTCTAAGGCTATGAGGGTGGTTGATTTCCACTCCAGGCTGCTCGCTTTCCGCGGGGCAGGCGGTGAGCCCCTTGCCGCTTTGCGCCGTTAAGGGTCTCACCTGTCTAGTTGCAGTGGCTAGCCCCTCGAGGTCAAAAGTTAAATGATCCAGAAGGCAAAGTACGCCTTCCTTGTTCATTCACCTTTTGCTTGTCGGGGCTGAACGAGCCACTTCCACTCTTCCGACTGACCGCCAGTCCCGCAGGAGTCTCGCACCTTGCGTTCCAACCAACTTGTCAATGATGTTAATACATACAAAGCAACAAGTTATTAGAAAAAACCTTGATAGTTAATTTAATGCATCTAGAAGGTTGGGTTTTACTCGCCTTTAAATGCGCGTTTTACTTTGTCGAAGAATCCATCTTGTTGTTCGTCTGGCATGCTTCCGCTGATTTCTGAGAAGTCGCGAAGAAGCTGTTTTTGTTTTTCTGTTAGGTTTTTCGGTGTTATGACTTTGATTTGGATATGCTGGTCACCTTGACCTCTTCCATGAACGTTCTTAACACCTTTTCCTCTTAAACGGAAATGAGTTCCTGTCTGTGTACCTGCTGGAATCTTCAGCTTAACTTTACCGTACAATGTTGGAACTTCAATCTCATCACCAAGCGCTGCTTGCGAGAACGTTAACGGCATCTCACAATGGATATCATCTCCATCACGCTCAAAGAACTCATGATCTGCTACTTGGAAGACAACGTATAGATCACCTGCAGGACCGCCGTTCACCCCTGCTTCACCGTGCCCAGACATGCGGATCTGCTGTCCGTTATCGACACCAGCTGGCACTTTAACAGAAAGCTTCTTGTTCTTGCGTACTTTCCCATTTCCATGACACGTCTTACATTTCTCTTTTATGATCTTACCTTTTCCACTACAGTGGTTACATACTCGGCGATTTACAATACGGCCAAACGGTGTGTTTTGTTCAACATTCAGCTGACCGCTTCCGTTACAATGCGAACATGTTTCAGGTTTTGTTCCTGGTTTAGCACCGGAACCATGACAAGTTTCACATGATTCTTCTGTAGGAATCTGTATTTCAGTTTCTTTTCCGAATACCGCCTCTTCAAAAGATAGTCTAAGCCCATACTGAAGATCGTTTCCTTGACGCGGACCATTTGGATTTCTTCTTCCTCCGCCTCCACCAAAGAACATATCAAAAATGTCGCCAAAGCCATCAAAGCCTGCTCCGCCGCCACCGAAACCTTGGTTAGGGTCTGTATGGCCAAATTGATCATAATGAGCTTTCTTTTGAGGGTCACTCAATGTTTCATATGCATCTTTTACTTCTTTAAATTTATTTTCCGCATCTGCCTCTTTATTAACATCTGGGTGATACTTTCTGGCAAGTTTACGGTATGCTTTTTTCACCTCATCATTTGAGGCATTTTTATCTAATCCAAGTACTTCGTAATAATCTCGTTTACTCATATAGGACACTCCCGAATTCTCACATAAAAGTTATCTTACCATTGAATACCACCTGACTCAAGACGAAAACTGCAAAGGTTTTGTTACAGTCTTAAGCCCAATGAACTCAAAATTCAACTCAGAAAAAAAGTCAAAGTCAAGATGACCTGACTTTGACTTTTATCTGCTACGTGTTACTTTTTGTCATCGTTTACTTCTTCATAATCAGCGTCAACGATGTTGTCATCGTTCTTTGTTGATTGTCCTTCTGCATCGCCTTGTTGAGCTTGAGCTTGTTGAGCTGCTTGCTCATAAAGTTTTACAGAAAGTTGTTGAACGATTTCGCTCAAAGTTTCTTTTTCTTTCTTGATCGCTTCGATATCGTCACCCTCAAGAGCCTTTTTCAAGCTCTCTTTAGCTTCTTCAGCTTTTTTCACTTCAGCTTCGTCTACTTTGCCTTCAAGGTCTTTCAACGTTTTATCCACTGTGAATACAAGCTGATCCGCTTCGTTTCTAGTGTCGATTTCTTCACGTTTCTTCTTATCTGCTTCTGCATTTTCTTCAGCGTCTTTTACCATGCGATCAATCTCTTCATCAGAAAGTCCTGTAGACGATTTAATTGTGATGGATTGCTCTTTGTTCGTTCCTAGATCTTTTGCTCGTACGTTTACGATACCGTTCGCATCGATGTCAAAGCTCACTTCGATTTGAGGCACTCCACGTGGTGCTGGCGGGATCTCAGATAATTGGAATCTTCCAAGCGTCTTATTGTGCGCTGCCATTTCACGCTCTCCTTGAAGAACATGGATATCAACAGATGTTTGGTTATCAGCAGCCGTTGAGAAAGTTTGAGATTTTGAAGTTGGAATCGTCGTGTTGCGATCGATCAATCTTGTAAACACGCCGCCCATCGTTTCAATACCTAATGAAAGTGGTGTTACGTCAAGAAGGACAACATCTTTCACATCTCCAGCAAGTACTCCACCTTGAATTGCAGCACCAAGTGCAACAACTTCGTCAGGGTTTACTCCTTTATGCGGATCTTTACCTGTGAACTTCTTGATTGCTTCTTGTACAGCTGGGATACGAGTCGATCCACCTACAAGAATAACTTTATCAAGGTCAGATGGTGACATGCCAGCATCATTAAGAGCTTGACGAGTTGGTCCCATCGTGCGTTCAACTAAGTCTGAAGAAAGATCTTCAAATTTTGCACGTGATAAATTTAACTCTAAGTGTTTAGGTCCAGAAGCATCAGCAGTGATGAACGGTAATGAGATTTGTGTAGATGTTACACCAGAAAGGTCTTTCTTTGCTTTCTCTGCAGTATCTTTTAGGCGTTGTAGCGCCATCTTATCTTGAGAAAGATCGATGCCGTTCTCTTTCTTAAATTCGCTTACTAGATAGTCGATGATTACTTGGTCAAAGTCATCTCCACCAAGCTTGTTATCACCAGATGTTGCTTTTACCTCGAAGAATCCATCACCTAGTTCAAGGATAGATACGTCAAATGTACCGCCACCAAGGTCAAATACTAAGATTGTTTGGTCTTCATCCTTTTCAAGGCCGTAAGCCAATGCTGCTGCTGTTGGCTCGTTCACAATACGCTCAACTTGAAGTCCAGCAATCTGTCCAGCATCTTTCGTAGCTTGACGCTGTGCATCATTGAAATAAGCCGGAACTGTAATTACCGCTCTTTCAACTTTTTCTCCAAGATAGTCTTCAGCATGAGACTTTAATTTTTGCAGGATGATTGCAGAAATCTCTTGCGGCGTGTAGTCTTTACCTTCAACTGTTTCTTTGTGATCTGTTCCGATGTAACGTTTGATCGACATAATCGTGTTCGGGTTCGTTACAGCTTGGCGCTTTGCTACCTCTCCAACAGAACGGTCTCCATCTTTAAACGCTACAACAGATGGTGTTGTACGGTTACCTTCCGGGTTTGGAATTACTACCGCTTCTCCACCTTCCATAACAGCTATACAAGAGTTTGTTGTACCTAAGTCAATACCGATGATTTTACTCATGTTTTTTCCCTCCATCATTCATATGTAGTTTTATCTACGCGTTTACTTTAACCATTGCTGGTCGGATAACTCGATCTTTTAACATATAACCTTTTTGCAGTTCCTCAATAACTGTATTGGACTCTGCTTCAGAATCCTCCACTTGCATTACTGCTTGATGCAGGTTGGGGTCAAATGTTTGACCGACCGACGGAATTTCTGTCAGCCCTTCTTGTTTCAGTGCATCTGCTAGTTGACGATAAACCATTTCCATTCCTTGAATAAGGGTTTTGGTCTGCTCGTTTGTAGCTTCTGTCTTCAAAGCACGCTCAAAGTTATCGAGTGCAGGTAATAACTGTTCAAGAAGACTTTGAGATTTATATTTAAGGCTAGCTGCCTGTTCTTCTCTCGATCGGCGGCGGAAATTATCATAATCCGCTTGAAGGCGAAGATTCTTTTGGCTAGCTTCCTCAAGCTTTGTTTCTAGCTCTGAAATACGTTGCTGCTCTTCAGTTAGAGGTTCTTCTGTAGTAGATTCCACTTCTTCAACAACGACTTCTTCAGTTTCTGTTACTTCTTCATTCACATCAGTTTGTGATTGATCTTGAGTGATGTCCTCTTTGTTCATGCTTTCACCTCCCTAAAATAATCCACTAATTTGAAAAATCGTTTAATCGGTTCGTCATTTCCTTTGATAATGAATCTAGTAAAGAGATGACCTTTTGATATTCCATTCTGGTTGGACCGATTAATGAGATCGTACCTAAATGTTTACCATGCATCGTGTAAGAGGCATTGATCACACTGCAGTTTTTCATCGCTTCATGCTCATTTTCTGTTCCGATCCTTATGGTGAGCCCTTTTTCTGAAGATGACACGAGCTTTTCCATTAAATCACGCGTTTCTAAAAAATCTAGAAGCGGTCTAACTTTATCTAAATCTCTAAATTCCGGCTGTGAAAGCATATTTGTCTTCCCGCCATAAAAAAGCTTTTCCTTCTTGCTCCATAGAAGAAGCTGATCTAAGAAAACACCCATGTTCTGATAATCTTTAAGGTGCTTTTTAAACACCGCCGAAAGTTCTTTTTGTATACGTGTGTTCAATTCTATCAATCGAACACCTGCAAGTCTTTCATTTAGAATATTCACAAGCTTTTCTAGTTCTGAAGGTTCAATCGTATCAGGCAGCACGATTTGTCTGTTCTCAACATGCCCCGTATTCGTCACAAAGATCGCAACAGCCACTTGGGAAGAGATCGGAATGATCTGCATGTGCTTTAACTTCATATCTAATGCGTTAGGTCCTAACACAACAGAAGTATAGTTTGTCAAATCTGATAGAATCTTAGCTGATTGATCAAATAATGCCTCTGCTTCCTGGACCTTTTCTGTAAATAGAAGTTCTGAATGACCGATCTCTCTTTCTTTCATAGAAAGAGAAGGAAGCAGGTGGTCCACGTAAAATCGATATCCTTTTTCAGATGGTATTCTACCAGATGATGTATGGGTTTTCTCTAGAAATCCAAGATCCTCCAAGTCCGCAAGTTCGTTTCGAATCGTTGCTGGACTATAGGTAATGTCCTCTCGTTTAGAGATCGTACGGGAACCTACAGGCTCAACATGCTTAATATAGTCATCTATTAAAACACGAAGAATAAAGAGTTGTCGTTCCGTTAACATACCATCACCCCACTTGTTAGCACTCTTAAAGAGCGAGTGCTAAATCTATAATATAAGTTACCAAAAGGTACTCTCCGTTGTCAATCTAAAACTACACCAATAAATTCTTGGAAGACTTCGTTGCCTAAAGGTCTTCCATCCTTCGTTAAAACGAGAGTGTCTTCTCTCTGTTCTAGCCAACCCTTTTGAATAAGTCTTTGAATAGGTTCTTTATATATATCAAACATGGATCTGCCATAACGACTCATAAAAGTAGCATCAGAAACACCTTCCTGTTTACGAAGTCCCATGAACATTTCTTCTTCCATCTTTTCAGATAGTGGAACCTGATGTTCTTCGATATACGGAAAACCATGTTCCTCGACCAAATTCATATATTGTTTTAATGGACCTGCATTTCTTCTTCTTGTTCCTTCTACGTAACTGTGAGCTCCAGCACCTATGCCAAAATATTCGTTATTGTTCCAGTATTGGAGATTATGCTTGCTCTCAAACCCCGGAATGGCAAAATTGCTGATCTCATATTGTTTGAATCCTTTTTTATCAAGAGCCTCAATTAAATAATCATACATCGCAGCTTCAAGTTCTTGCTCCGGAAGAATCAGCTTGCCTTTTTGTGCCAAGTTATAAAAAACGGTTTTCTTTTCAATCTGCAGCGAATAAGAAGAAATGTGAGGCACATCTAACGCTAATACTTCATCTACCGATTCCTTAAACATATCCATCGTTTGGCCTGGCAGCCCAAACATGAGATCGATCGACATGTTATCAATACCTGCTTTTTTTGCTTCTGCAACCGTAGAGTAGATATCTTCTTTGGTATGTGTTCTTCCTAATTTTTTCAACAAAGAAGACTGAAAAGCTTGAACGCCAACACTTAGCCTGTTAACTCCATTCGCTTTTAAGACGGCAATTTTTTCTTTTGTTGTCTGCTCTGGGTTCGCTTCAACCGTGAATTCTTTTAGGAATTTGTTACCAAGCACTTCATTCACATCACTCAAAAACGTTTGCAGCTGTTTTTCGCTCAAAGAGGTTGGTGTTCCACCACCTACAAAAATGGTTTCCATCTCATAATCCTTGAACCTCGTCGTTGTATGGACCATCTCTTTTTTCATCGATTGTAAATATTCATCCACTGGCTGCTGTTGAATAAATATCTTGTTAAAATCACAATAATGACAAATTTGTACACAGAATGGAATATGCAGATATGCAGCTTTAAGCAAGATGTTCACCGCCTTTTTGTCTCATAAATTAGGAAAGACCGCTAGAATTGCCTTCGCGGTCTTAAGTTGCTTTTTATTTGTTGTTATTTGTATCATCCATACGAAGAACGGCCATGAACGCTTCTTGAGGAACGTCCACTCTACCGATTGTCTTCATACGCTTCTTACCTTCTTTTTGCTTATCTAAAAGCTTACGCTTACGTGAGATGTCTCCACCGTAACATTTAGCCAAAACGTTCTTACGTAATGCTTTAATATTTGAACGTGCCACGATCTTTTGTCCGATTGCCGCTTGGATCGGCACTTCGAACTGTTGACGAGGAATAAGCTCTTTCAACTTTTCAACGACTACCTTCCCACGCTCATATGCAAAATCTTTATGAACGATTACCGATAATGCGTCGATCTTCTCATTGTTCAGTAATATTTCCATTTTAACAAGTTTAGATGGCTTATAACCGATCAATTCGTAGTCTAGGGATGCGTATCCCTTCGTGCTTGATTTTAACTGATCAAAGAAATCATACACGATCTCAGAAAGAGGAATCTCATAAAGAACATTTACTCGGTTGTTTTCTAAATAATCCATCGTCATGAAGATACCGCGTTTCTTCTGACAGATCTCCATAATCGTACCAACATAATCGTTCGGTGTCATGATAGATGCTTTAACATACGGTTCTTCCACAACAGAAATCTTCTGTGCTTCTGGCATGTTCGCTGGGTTATCAACAACGATCTTTTCTCCATCAGTCATCGTAACATTGTAGATAACACTTGGAGCTGTCGCGATCAAGTCGATATTAAACTCTCGCTCGATACGCTCTTGAATGATCTCCATGTGAAGCAGGCCTAAGAATCCGCAACGGAAACCAAAACCAAGCGCTTGAGAGGTTTCAGGCTCATATTGAAGAGCAGAATCATTTAACACTAATCGTTCTAACGCTTCGCGAAGATCGTTATATTTCGCTGTGTCTACTGGATATAAACCGCAGTATACCATCGGGTTCATCTTTCTATACCCAGGTAGAGGCTCAGTTGCGCCTTTTACTGCACTCGTAATCGTATCACCGACTTGTGTGTCTCCAACATTTTTGATCGAAGCTGTTAAGAAACCTACATCCCCAACCGTTAAGAAGTCTTTTTGTACGGCTTTCGGCGTAAACACCCCAAGTTCAAGTACTTCAAACTCTTTACCTGTCGCCATCATCTTAATTTTATCGCCGACTTTAACCGTTCCTTCTGCCACACGAATATACGTAACGACGCCTCGATAAGGATCATAAAGAGAGTCGAAGATAAGCGCTTTAAGAGGTCCTTCTGGATCTCCAGGTGGTGCCGGTACTTTTGCTACGATCTGTTCTAGAATATCTTGAATACCAATACCTGCTTTTGCTGAAGCAAGTACTGCCTCTGAAGCATCCAACCCGATAACATCCTCGATCTCCTGGCGCACTCGTTCAGGCTCTGCACTCGGAAGATCGATCTTGTTGATAACCGGTAGGATCTCTAGGTCGTTCTCTAATGCCAGATACACGTTCGCGAGCGTCTGTGCTTCGATCCCTTGAGCAGCATCTACGATCAGCAATGCTCCCTCGCAGGCTGCTAAGCTTCTAGACACTTCGTATGTAAAATCTACGTGTCCTGGGGTATCAATTAAGTGGAACGTATAAAATTCACCGTCTTTAGCTTTATATTGCAGCTGAACAGCATTTAATTTAATCGTTATTCCACGTTCGCGTTCAAGATCCATCGAGTCTAACAGCTGCTCTTTCATCTCACGCTGTGTTAGTGCACTCGTTTCTTCCAAAATTCTGTCGGCTAAAGTGGATTTTCCATGGTCAATGTGAGCAATTATGGAGAAATTCCTAATTTTAGCTTGTCTTTTTAATTTTTCTTCTCTGTTCATTATACGTTCACTCCTACAATTTTAGGAAAAGTCACTAGCTTTGATTATAGCAATACAAAGTATCCGTTTCAATCACAACCTAAAAAAATAGGGTGAAGGCGCGTTTTAAGTTCATAGTAACTCTTTAGTAATATTTTATTCTGCTCATTTTAATTTTTATCAAAAATTCTATGGAGAATGTTGATGGTCATCCAAATAAAAAGAACCGATAAAGGATAGAATCCTTTATGGTTCTAGGGTGAAAATACAGCGAGCATCTCACTAATGATAACACCAAATATAGAGATCATGACACCAAAAGCTGAAGAAATCCACGATGTAAGTCTTTGTCCAAGTGCAGAAAAAACATTGAACGAATCTATTTTACTTAACGTTTCTTGTTTCGTTTTTATATCATGACTTGATGCTGAGGCATGGTTCTGTTTCGATTCTTCTTGCTTCATTGAAGGATTTGAACTTGATTCAACACTTTCTTGTGGAGAGCCTTTTAACTCATCCATTTCAAAGTGCGCTTTTTGAATACCAAATAAAACCCCAAATAAAAGAATAGTTACCAGTCCGAAACACTTTAACATAAATTTTGTCATGATCATTCCTCCACGTGGGGATATACGATTTAAATTTATGCACAAGCTTGTCCAAACATGACTAAAAATTTAATGTGTATAAGAAGAAGTATTTCCTTGATCGATGCCACCATGAAGAGCTGTATTTAAACCATTCGCCAAGACATTAGCCATGTCTTCAATAAACACATCAACTTCTTTAGGTGTGACCATCAAGTTATGTCCGATCGGCGCGAGCACTTCACGAATCAATCGAAGCTTTTCATCTTCTTCTAAGACACCAACAATTCCTAAGAACGATTTTCGGTGATCTTCTTCTGGCAAATCATCGTCAGTAAGTACTTTCTTTTCCCCGAACGTCATACCTGCTGGTAAAAGTGATTTAGAAGGTTTATCCTTCTCATTCATCTCACGTCCAAAGTGCTTTAGAATAAAATCAATCGTATCACTGGTGATCGTAGCCGCATCAACTACCGTAGGGATTCCGATAGAGATAACTGGAATGCCTAACGTTTCTTTACTAAGTTCTTTACGCTTGTTTCCAACCCCCGACCCCGGATGGATACCTGTATTTGAAACTTGAATGGTAGCATTCACTCTTTCGATCGAACGAGATGCTAAAGCATCTATCGCTATAACGAAATCTGGATTCGCCTTTTTCACGATGCCATCGATGATATCACTCGTCTCTATCCCTGTAATGCCCATAACTCCTGGTGAAATCGCACAAACTGGCCGAAACCCTTCTTCAACATTTTCAGGAGCTAACTCGAACAGATGCTTTGTGATGGTCAAATTCTCAACAACTAATGGTCCAAGAGAATCTGGTGTAACATTCCAGTTACCTAACCCTACAACGAGACATGTATCATCCTGCTTAATGCCTTGTTCTTTTAAAAAACGATTAAAATCATGTGCAAAAACTTCTTGTACGCGTTCTTGAAGCTTCGAATCTTTTTCACGAATTCCTTGAACCTCAAAAGTGACATACACGCCTGCTTTTTTCCCGGTAGTCTCTGCTCCCTTTTCATCGATCTCTACTCTAACAATCTTAATTCCATCTCTATCTTTTTCATGTATAATGACACCTTCAAGCGTGCTTTTATTTACAACCTCATCTTCTTTTAGCAGCATATCGTGCGCTTCTATAGCCAGATCTGTTCGAACTGAATAGGCTGACAGGTCCAAATCCTTACCCATAATCTACCACCTTCCTTTGTATTATTTTTGCCGCAACTCTTCCTTTTCATTCTTGTATTGCATTTAGGGGGCGATTTTGATAGAATACTTTGTGTCCTATTTTTTGCAACGGAAAGTAATTTTGTTGCTCATGGTTCATTTAGGGAGGTGAATGGATTGGCTAATATTAAATCAGCGATTAAACGTGTAAAAACTAACGAAAAGCGTCGTGCACACAACGCTTCACTAAAGTCTGGCATGCGTACTGCTATCAAAAACTTTGAAGCACTTGCAGCTTCAAACAATGCAGAAGGTGCTCAAGCAGCTTTTGTTACTGCTTCTAAGAAGATTGACAAAGCAGCAAACAAAGGACTTATCCACAAAAATGCAGCTTCTCGCCAAAAGTCTCGTCTTGCTAAGGCTTTAAACGGTGTTAACGCATAAATTGAAGGATGAAACCCGAAAAACGGCCTTACACCAATAGGTCGTTTTTTTATTTTGCTCAATTATTTATAAAACCCAGCTCATCTGCTTAATATGAGCTGGGTTTTAGTATGTCAGTACGTCGAAACTGTTACATTTATGGAGTTTATTTATGCTCCACTTATACCTAACAGGGTATTCAAAGCACTAATTCTAGTTTTTTTAGTATTAATTCTAGAAATTCAGGCGTTAATACGGCGAGTTTTTATGATATTCCAGCGAGTTTTGAGTTTAATTCGGCGAGTCGTCATAACTCGACAAATATTCAGCTGTTTATACCCTCACCCTCCACACACAAAGGATTCTAATGTTTTTTATTCATAAAAAACCCCTTTTCAACGCATGAAAAGAGGTTTGACTTAGACTCATGAGCCTTGAGAGAGTTTTACAATCTCCAACTCCAGCAAAAGCGTTTTGTCCATTTGGCCTGTTTTTAATTTATAATCTGTTTCTGCAAATTCATTTAGACAGTTCCTAAGAAAAACTTCATGAAATCGATTTGCATGTTTTGCAGCAAGTTTTACCGCGTAAGTATGCAGTTTTAGAGAAGAAGCGATTTGCTTTTCTCCGTAACCTTTCTTCTGCAACTCTTTTACGCCATTAATCATTCGAAATTGTCTAGTGATCAAAGCGTGGATCTGAATCGGCTCTTGATTTTGTTTCATTAGATCATAAAAACTTCTAAGAGCGAGTTCTGTTCTTTTATGCACCACATGATCAACTAATGCAAAGACATCATCCTCAAGAGTTCTTGCTACTAATGAATCCACGGTTTCCTTCGTAATAACTCCATTCTCACCTACAAAGAGAGCCATTTTTTCCATTTCTTTTGCTAATACTGCCATGCGTGTGCCTAGCCTTGAAAGAAGCAATTGAATCCCTTCTCGATCGATGGATACCTCTAGATTCGAAGCTTCTTTTTGAAGCCATTTTTCAGCAGTATCGTTACTCAGTTCTGAAACCTGAATCATTTCAGATTGTGTTTTGACCAATTTAACTATTTTCTTGCGTTCATCTAATTTTTCGTGGGGAACTACGATGACTAACGTTGTATAATCTGCCGGATTTTGTATGTACTGTTCAAATACTTTGAAGTCGTGTTCGATCTTTGATTTATCTTTGACAGATGTTAAGAACGCGGCATTTTTTATAACGACGACGCGGCGATCTCCCAAAAAGGGCATCGTTTCTGCGTCTTCAATAATCTCTTGAATTGAGGTTTCATCCAGATTATGTACACTTAAGTTAAAGTCCTTTTCGTCGGGAGACAAGAGTCTAGATATAGTTTTTATCGCTTCTTCTGCTAAATAAATTTCTGTGCCCCAAATCAGATAGATCGGGGATGATTCATCGTTCTTAATCTTCTTTTTTAATGTTTCTACTGTGAGCACCTTTTTCACCTCTACCTCTTATCCTATGAGGAACGAAGGGCATTTGCAAGCAAAAGAAGGAACAGCGCATATGTCTGTTCCTTCATTTATGATAAACACTAACACCAAAACGATATAATCGTTTGAGGCTAGCTATAATAGGATATCCTATGCATTTTAAGAATATTGGTGACAACGAATCTCATCTTTGGTAAGTTTTAGACAAAACACATAAAAGAAAGCATTTTCAGTATGGATTTTTTAAAAATGATAACGTATACTAAGGATGGATTAGGAGGGTTGTCACATGAATCATTTCGAAAAAGATGTACAGAGTAAGCGTAACGACCTTATTGATTCCGGTATGGGCTTTGTTGTATCGTTTGGATTTTTTACGGTAATCTTCGCTATCGGGGTCATTCTAAAAGCAATCGCATAATACATAAAAAAGACCGAATTTATTCGGTTCTTTTTTATTTTGCTGTTTTAACTTTAAACCTCTTTTTGTCTACCACTATTGAAACATCCCCATGTTCATCTGTCCGATAGATAGCAATATCTCTTTCTCTTAATCTTTTCAAAACATCTAGTGCTGGATGGCCGTATAAATTATTCTCGCCGGCTGAGATAATTCCATAACGGGGAGAGACGCTGTCTAAAAAAGTAGCAGTTGAAGATGTTACACTTCCGTGGTGACCAACCTTAAGGACATCAGTTTTTATTTTTGGAAAACTGTTCGTGATGTCAGTTTCAGCTTCAGCTTCAATATCACCCGTTAGTAAAAAAGTATGATCGTAGATCTTAAGCCAAAGAACGATAGAATTATTATTTGAGGTACTTTCTTTAGATCCTGGATGCAGAACGAAAAATAAGGAGTGAGTTGATTTCCAGTGCATACCTTTACCTAACTTCACCACATTTATGTTTTTCCTGGCTGCTGTAGTTTCGATCAGCGTTTCAAGGTTATTGCCTTTTCGTTTATTAGGCAAAAAAACATTGTTCACCTTTATATTTTCAAGCAAAAACTCTCCTCCTCCACCATGATCCGTATCTCCATGAGTAATGATTAACCCATCTACATGACGAATTCCTTTTGCTTTTAAGAAAGGAAGTACGATTTCTTTTGTAACGTCATATTCTTCTTCTCTTTTTTCCCAATCTTCTTGATCGAATGAGACTGTACCCCCAGTATCAATCATATAGACTGCTTTTCTATAAGGTAATTCCACAAGAATACTATCTCCTTGTCCTACATTTATAAAAGATACCGTTGCTTTTGGGTTCGCATAAGGCAGCCCCCAATGGATGAAGCAAACAACTAGAAATGGCACTATAAACACGATGTGAATACGTTTAGTAACTTCCCATCTATAAAGAAAGAATAAGATCCCCGCAAAATAAAGTGTAAATATCCATTCTGCCGGTCTTCCTAAAACAACTGCCATTTTGAGAAATTGTGCTTTTTCCATAAACACGGCAGAAAAATAAAAAAAGAATTCAATAATCTCGTTAACGATTAAAATCACTTTCGGAGCAAATATAGAAAGAAGCAGGCTAATAAAAGAGATGGGAAACAGCAGCATTGATACAAAAGGGATGTATAACACATTAAAGGGAATCGACAATAAGGAAAATTCAAAGAAATGATACAGAATGATCGGAAAGGAAAATATAGAACAGATAAAGGAAGTGATAATTAGTAATCTGAGAGGTGACGCGTTTTTGAGAACGTAAATAGAAGTGATCAATACGAAGGTCATTAAAAACGAAAGTTGAAACCCAAGATCAAAAGCAAAGGAAGGATTGAAGCTCAGCATCCCTATGCATACAGCTGACAACAGTGTCACAGGGTGCACTTTTCTTCTTAACATCATTACAAGTATCACAATGATCCCCATCATACCTGCTCGTATGATCGAACTTTCTGCACCCGTTAGGACAATGTAGATCGGCAAAAAAAGGATGATTAACCCATAAGCTATTTCTTTAATAAAACCCATCCGAACAAGGATTAAGTATAAAAAGTAAGTCACAATTCCAACATTAAATCCGGATACTGCCAATAGATGGGTCAGTCCTAAACCTTGATAATAGTGAAGTGTTTCTGCTTCAATTCCGTCTCTATATCCAAAGAGCAGAGCATTCATCAAACCAGATGTGTTTTTGGAAAAATGACTTTCTAATTCATTGATATTCTTATTTCTCCAAGCTTTTATGTGATCATGAAAACTTACATTTTTTGTCTTCACACAGTGACCCACACCAAACTCAATCGTACTTAGAATCCAATAGATATCGTTGTTCTTTAAATACTCACGATAATCCATTCCATAAAAATGGCTTCTTTTTCGAGGTTCCTCAAGTTTTCCTTTTAAAACGCATGACAAATTTACGCTTAACTTTTTAAGCTGTTCTTGTTCGGCTGCGGATTTTATTTTATGGTAAACAATAATTGTTTCATCATTCGTTACAAGTTCAAAGCTCAGTAGGTTACCGTCTATTTTAGGAATTGATTTTATTTTGCCTGAAAACTTCATCTGCTTCTGTGGAAGCTTTGAGAAACTATTCGTGTGATCGTAATAAGAATAAACGAAAAAGACTGGGAGAAAAACGAGGACATAAACTGATTTTTTTTTGAGCTGTACAATAATAACGATAACCAGGATAGCCAGTAATACTAACCCGGTTACCGAAAAATGCTGAAATAGCCATATCCCATAGAATGCAGAGCATGCACTCAAGACGGCATATCTAGGGTTCATGCTTTATGAGTAAGAAATGTAGAAGGCAAGAAGTTCATTTCAACTTTTTCAACGATTACTCCTGCTTCCTTAAACTGTTCAATGCTATATGGATGATTTTTATAATCCTGACCATAATAGATTTTCTTAATACCGCTTTGTATGATCGATCTACAACAATGCAGACAAGGGAAGTGGGTAACGTACATTTCGGCACCTTCTGTCGGTACACCGAACTTCGCGCATTGCAATAGTGCATTCATCTCTGCATGAATCGTCCTCACACAATGTCCATCAATTACATAACAGCCTTCATCAATACAATGAACACCACCTGAGATCGAGCCATTATAACCTCCAGCGATAATTCGTTTATCTCTTACTATTGTAGCCCCTACAGCTAATCTAGTGCATGTACTTCTTAGGGCAAGCAATTGGCTTTGTGCCATATAATATTCGTTCCACGATATTCGCTGCAACGCTAACCGCCTCCTCTATTTCTATAACCCTAGTGTAGTATTCGTCTATTAAAGAATCAATAAAAACTCTCACTCAAAGCTAATTTGATCTTTCCATTGTTCAATGGTCTTTTCTCCAATTCCTCTTACTTCTAATAACTGTTCCAAAGAAGTGAACGGACCATTCTCTTCGCGATAGGAAATAATGCTTTGAGCTTTCGCAGGACCCACTCCGTTTAACGTTTGTAGCACTGTTTCATCCGCAGAGTTGATGTTAATTACTGTGGTTTTTTCGTCCGCTGGATCACTTGATGCAGTTGCAGGATCCAATTCAAACTTTTCACCTTTCTCAGCAACATATACGATCATCTCATCGGATATTTTTAACGCTTGGTTAACAGAACGAACTTCAGCTCCATCTGTAAAGCCCCCAGCCATCTGTATGGCATGTAACACGCGGTCTCCTTCTTTCAATTCGTAAACTCCTGGACGCGTTACACTTCCTTGCACATCAACCATGATTTCATCCTTTGCTTCGTTGATACCCTTACTATTCCGCTTAGACTTATCGGTGGAAATCGGCGTTTCCGGTTCTATTTGTTTAGGTATTTGTGAGGTATTTGGCATATTTGGTTCACTTTGAAAATAATTCATTAGAGATACAATAATTACAAGGATCAAAAATATGCCACCGCCAATGAACCAGCTCATATTCCGCTTATACTTTTCCATAAATTCACCTTCTTAAATAGGCTTGAACTTGCAAAAAACATATTTGATAAACATCGTGCATAAATTTGAAGGTAGAGGAAGGAGGTTCAGATATGAAGGTTGGAATTATCGGAACCGGAAATATGGGAAGCGTTCTTGCTTCTTCTTTTATCGAATCTTCAGCCATTCAGCCATCAAGGCTCATGGTCACTAACCGTACATTGTCAAAAGCGGAGAGGCTGCAGAATGCCTATCCAAAAATGAAGGTTGGGAATAATCCTGAAGAGATTTTTCGTTTCGCTGAGATTGTGTTTATATGTGTGAAACCACACGAGTTTTATTCGTTGCTTTCTAGCAATAAAAATTCTATCTCTAAACATCAACTGCTCGTTTCTATTACGAGTCCTATTTCCTGTGAACAGTTGGAAGATCTGCTAGATTGCAATATTGCAAGAGCTATTCCGAGCATTAATAACCGGGCACTAGCTGGATCATCTCTTGTATCGTTCGGAAAAAGGTGTCACCCTGATTACAAAGAGAAGCTGCTATCTTTGATGAGCTGTATTTCTACACCACTCGTTATCGATGAAAACATCACTAGAATCTCTTCTGATATTGCAAGTTGTGGTCCTGCGTTTATCGGTTATGTTCTGCAATGCTTTATTAATTCTGCAGTCGATCAAACCGATATCACAAAAGCCCAGGCAACCCAACTCGCAAGCGATATGATCATCGGAATGGGAAAACTACTTGAAAAAGATATCTATACATTACCAACACTCATTCAAAAGGTATGTGTAAAGGGTGGTATCACAGGAGAGGGTATTAAGATTCTGAGTAATGAGGTAGATGAAGTATTCGACCATGTCATTAAGCGTACACACGAAAAATATCATGAAGAATGTGACAAAGTAAGTCAACAGTTTGAAGTGAAAGAAGAACTTAAGTAATTTCTATCGTCATTATAAAACATCTAAAAAAAGAAAGCCGGGATCTAAATCCCGGCTTTCTATAGTTCATCGAACCCGTTTTCATCAGAAACTTTCGTGTATTGTCTCGATTTCTGCTCAAAAAAATCACTTTTTCCTGAATTCACATCAGAGTATGCTTTTATCCAAGGAAGTGGGTTCTTATTGTGATCTGGGTATAGTTTGTTAAAGCCTAATTCGTTCAACCTTTTATTTGCCATGAATTTGATATAAGCTTCTAAATCGGATTCATGAATTCCCTCAAAAGAATTTCCAATTATATACTTACTCCATTTGATCTCAAGCTCAGCAGCTCGGTGAAACGTCTCTTTCGCAAACCTCTCCAGCTCTTCATCTCTTAATTGCGGAGCTTCTTCTATTACAGCCTTGAAAATTTGAGTAAACAGATATACATGCAGCTGCTCATCTCGATTAATATAGTTGATCATCGTTGAAGTTGAGACCATCTTTTGATTTCTAGCTAAATTATAGAAGAAGCTGAATCCAGAATAAAAATTCAATCCTTCAAGAATCACGTCGTAAATAATAGATTTCAAAAAGGATTGAGGGGTAGGATTTTGAAGAAATTCCTGATACCCTTCTACAATGAAATCATTCCTCTCTCTTAGCACCTCATCCGTTTTCCAGTATTCGAATATTTCATCCTGCTTGGACTTTGGTACCAAGGAAGACAACACGTACGAGTAGGACTGATTATGAACGACTTCTTGAAACGATAGAGTAGCCATGAGCGCAGCAAGACTTGAATCTGTTAAATACGCTGCAACCTTGCTCGAATAATCTGTTTGAACACTATCTAAGAACGCCAATAAACCAATAATTTTATTAAAAGTATCTTGCTCTTTTTCACTCAAGTTAACATATTGCTTGCTGTCACTCGACATGTTGATCTCAAATGGCGTCCAAAAATTTGCCAACATGTTTTTATATAAAGGATAAGCCCACTTATATCTCACATCGTCCCAGTTTAATATATTTGAACTCTTCCCGTTTATAATTCCTGTAGATCGATTAGGAGCTTCCACATCATAGATTTTTCTCTCTTTGAGTTGTTCAGCCTCTTTAACTTTCACAGCTTTCACATCCTTCTAACTCAATCGACGTAGATCGGGTATAATAGGTAGTCTTCAAGCCTTTTTTAAAGCTAAGCATATGAAGGTGTAACAGTTCTTTTGCTTTAATGTTGTGATTGACATAGAGATTAAACGAAATGGACTGATCCACATGTCTTTGTCTAGCTGCGTTCTGTTCAATACTCCATGTTTGATCGATTAAGAACGCAGATTTATAAAACCAAGTTGTGTCTGCATTTAAGTCAGGTGCTGTTACAGGTATTTTGTAATTCTTTTTTTCTTCAGAATAGAATTTTTTAAATATCGGATCCACACTCGGCGTTGAATTCGCTATGATCGACGTTGATGAATTCGGTGCAACCGCAATAAGGTATCCATTCCTTAGACCGTGCATATTGACTCTTTCTTTTAAACTACTCCACTCTTCAGAGGAATAGTTACGCTTTGAAAAGTAGTTTCCGGTCTCCCAATCTGAACCTGAAAATGCTGGGTATCTTCCCTTTTCTATCGCAAGCTCACAACTAGCGTTGATTACATGATAATTAATCATTTCATAAAGGTTATCAGCATACGAAACGGCTTCTTCACTTTCCCACTTTATTCCCTCTTTCGCTAAAAGGTGGTGCCATCCAAACGTACCTACACCGACCGCACGATATTTCTTATTTGTAAGTTCTGCTTGAGGTACGTCTATGCGATTTAGATCAATAACGTTATCCAGCATTCGGATCTGAATATCAATGACTCTCTTTAACACTTGATCATTGATCACTTTAGCAAGAGAAAGAGACGACAGATTACAGACTACAAAGTCTCCTGGCGTTTTTCTGATGACAATTTCTCCATCCTCTGCCTCCTCTGACGTGACAACCGTTGCAGACATGTTTTGCATAATCTCTGTGCACAGGTTAGATGCATAGACCATCCCTTTGTGAGAATTTGGATTCAACCGGTTTACAGTATCTCGATAGAACATGAACGGTGTTCCGGTTTCAAGTTGAGACTTCATGATCCGTTTCATGATCTCAATAGCAGGAATGGACTTTTTTGAGAGTCTCTCATCATCTACACAATCAGCATATTTTTCTCTAAAGCTTCCTGATCCAACCGTTTCATCATAGAAATTTTCTAACGAATAGCCTTTGATTTTTCTTACCTCATGAGGATCGAACAGATACCAATCCTCGCGTTTTTCCACGCGCTCCATGAAAAGATCTGGCAGACACACACCTGTAAAAAGGTCATGTGTCCTCATTCGTTCATCACCATTGTTTAATTTTGCATCTAAAAACTCCAAGATGTCTTTATGCCAAATATCCAGGTAGACTGCAATCGCGCCTTGCCTTTGTCCAAGCTGATCTACAGAAACGGCCGTATTATTTAACTGCTTCATCCACGGTATTACACCTGATGAGTTTCCTTTGAATCCTTTTATGTCAGATCCTCTTGCTCTAATCTTACCGAGATAGATACCAAGTCCGCCGCCACCTTTCGAAACAGTTGCAGCATCTGTATTAGAATCAAAGATCCCTCTTAAACTATCGTCGATCGTATCAATAAAACAAGAACTAAGCTGCCCATAACTCTTGCCTGCATTCGCTAAAGTCGGGGTGGCAACCGTCATATAAAGGTTCGAGAGCGCCCAGTATGCTTCTTCGACTAATTGAAGTCTATTCGTTGGATTCTCGTCTCTCATTAAAAACAATGCGATCAGCATCCAGCGTTCTTGTGGCAATTCATAGATTTCGTGGTTGAATCCTTTTGCCAAATATCGATCAGCAAGCGTTTTAAGCCCGATGTATGTAAAAAGCTTATCTCTAGATGGATCGATCATATGTTCAGCTTTCTCCAAATCTTCCTTTGAGTAAGCTGATAGAATGGTATCATCATAGATATTCATACTTACTAACTTTGTAACCAATCCATAGAAGTTCGTATATGGCAGATTTTCTGTCTCCACTCGATTAATCATCACTTCTTCATATAACTGCCTTAAATAGATCTCTGAAGCTACAAATGTCCACTGTGGGTTCTCTGCATTTAATCCATTTAATGCCTCCATGATTAACTGTCTATAAAGTGAGCTGGGTTCTTGTGTATGACTTTCCAATTTCTCCGCGTTTCTTAAAAAATTTTCAGCTTGTATGTTCGGGAAATTTTTGACACAACTCCTCAACCACTCCCCGAGTAAAGAGTTTTCAGTTGTCATTTTCATAGTTTATACACTCCTTAGTCAAAATAAAAACCCTCTTCCATCAGGAAGAGGGTGAAAGAATCACGTTTATTTTGCCAGACAATCGTCCGCATAAAACAGCCGCTGTTCTTTCTCCCAATCCCCGAGGAAAAGAAAATAGGAGTCTTCAGGCAGGTCTACTGGCTTTTGCTTCTTCCTACTTTGGGCCTTCCCATACAGCAGTCATTTCAAAATAACTAATCTGTACAGTGGCTATTCCATTTCGTCCACAATTACAGTTGCGGGGACAGCTTCGGCATTGCACCGAATTCCCTTTTAAGCCGGATAATCCGGCACCTGAATTCTCCATATATAGGTTTGTAATATATACTTTGACACTAAATATAGTGAATGTCAATAAATAATCCATCGTTTATTGTGCGACATATCCACCGTCGATCACAATCGCTTGCCCTGTAACACCTTTCGCATTATCACTTGAAAGAAAGAGTGTGTAATCTGCAATTTCTTGAACATCTAACAATCTTTTTTGTGGAACAAGAGGATAGATGACTTCTTCCAAAACTTTTTCTAACTCTACCTTCCTCGTTTTCGCCAGATCTTCTAATTGCCCTCTTACAAGAGGTGTGTCAACATATCCCGGACAAACCGCATTTACCGTTATTCCATGTGGTGCACCTTCTAAGGCAGCCACCTTCGTTAAACCAATAACTCCATGTTTCGCGCTGTTGTATGCAGATTTTCCCGCAAAACCTACAAGGCCATTAATGGACGCCATGTTGATAACGCGTCCGAACCCTTGTTTCTTCATGATAGGAAATACATGTTTTGTTGCAATAAATGGCGCCGTAAGCATTACACTGATCAATTGCTGGAATTTCTCAGTCGGGAATTCTTCAAGTGGAGATACATACTGCAATCCTGCATTGTTGATGAGGACATCGATGCGTCCGAAATATTTCAGTGTTTCGTCCAACGCTGTTATTATATCTTCTTCCTTGGTCACATTACAGCCAAGTCCGATTGCTACAAGACCATCTTGTGCTAACAGTTGTGCAGATTCCTTTGCCTTCTCATCATTCAAATCACTGATCACAACTTTTGCTCCTTGTTCAGCAAAAGCCTTTGCCAACTGCAAACCGATTCCACTGGCTGCTCCCGTAATAAAAACAACTTTCCCTTCAACAAACGCTCTCATGGAATAATTACTCCTTTTTCAGAAAATGTTTTAAACGATACCAAATCCATAATACAAACCAATGATTACGAACACGGCTATTGTTTTAATGATCGTCATCGCAAAAATATCGATATACGCTTGTTTGTGCGTTAAACCTGTAACGGCTAACAACGTAATAACAGCACCGTTGTGAGGAAGTGTATCCATTCCACCACTCGCCATTGAAGCAACACGATGAAGTACTTCTGTATCAATTCCTAGTTTATCTGCTTGTGCGATATACGTTTCACTCATGGTTGCGAGTGCTATACTCATCCCGCCAGACGCCGATCCAGTAATACCTGCTAACGTCGTAGTCGTAACCGCTTCATTGATCAACGGGTCTTTGATCGTATTTGACATCGCCGAGTTTACTGCAGTAAAGCCAGGAAGTGCTGCGATTACACCACCAAATCCATACTCTGATGCTGTATTTAATGTTGCAAGTAACGCTCCCCCTATGGATAGATTGATTCCTTTATTAAAATTGTTTTTAATTCTCTTGAAAGAGAACAATAGAACGGTTACGATACCAATGATCAAAGCTCCTTCAACTGCCCATACAGCAGCAAGTGTTGGGATCTGAATCTCAGGCACGTTCTTCATGCCAATAGCAGAAAAATCAAACGTCTTACCGTAATACTGAGGAATTAGGACGGTGAACCATTTATTGAACACTCCTACTAAAATAAGCGGAAGAATGGCTATAAAAGCATTTGGCAGATTTTCAGAATCCAGCTTTTCAGGCTCATTCGTATGACCTTCTCCGTATCCTTCACCTTTTGCCGCCGCTTGTCTACGTCTCCACTCAAGGTAGATCATTCCCAAGATGAAAACAAACATCCCTCCGATAAACCCGAGCCATGGTGCAGCCCATGTTGTTGTTCCGAAGAAAGATGTAGGAATTATATTTTGAATCTGCGGACTTCCTGGAAAAGCATCCATCGTAAAAGTAAAAGCACCTAACGCAATCGTACCCGGTATGAGTCTTTTAGGAATATCAGCAAGTTTAAAAAGCTCAGATGCAAACGGGTAGAGTGCAAAAGCAACAACAAATAATGATACCCCGCCATAAGTTAAAATTGCCCCAACAAGTACGATCGCAAGCATCGCTCTAGCAGGTCCGATCAGTTTGATGACAAACTGAGTGATTGATTTTGCGAAACCTGACATTTCAATAACTTTCCCGAATATCGCTCCTAGTAAGAAGACCGGGAAATAAAGTTTAATGAAACCTACCATCTTCTCCATAAATACACCCGAGAAGAAAGGTAATACGTGACCAGGTTCCGTAAGCAATACAGCAAACAATGCAGCGATCGGCGCGAATAAAATAACACTGAATCCTCTGTAAGCTACGAACATTAAAAAGAATAAAGCTAATAAAATAATAATAATGTCCATTTTCAAGTTCCCCCATTCTATCAATTCAATATTTTTGAAGCGCTTTCATTTTTTTGTCATCATCACCTTTCCAAATCTGTTACACCCTGTAGTTTATATGCAAGATTCATGCCAACATTAGAACGTATAATGGGTATACATCATCATATTAATTTTCCGAAAAAACGGAAAAAATAATAGAGATACTTATAGTTTGTGATTTTAGAAAGGTAGAATTACCATAGATGACACTTAAAAATCTCGTTTAATTAATAAAATGAATTATTCCGAGAAAACGGAAGAACGTTCCGTTTTCTCGGAAAAGCTAAGCAGATTATCGAATGTTATATTTTTTTATCTTATCATATAGGTTCGTCTTACCGATGCCTAGATGTTTAGCGACACGCATAATATCGCCGTTCATCGTCTCCAAGTAGTAAGAGATCACATTTTTCTCAGTTTCCTGAACGTGTTCTTTAAGGGTCAGCTGCTTCTTATTGACCCCGAGCTTTTCTTTTAAAAAATCTGGAAAAACATCTAGCGACAATCGGTCACTATGGGTAAGTTGGATGCCTGCCTCAACAAAATTCTTTAGTTCTCTCGCATTACCCGGCCAGTTGTATTCTAAGAATGCTTCTTTTACATCTTCATCGATACTTAGAATTCGTTTACCTGTTTCAGCACAGTTCAATCGAATGAAATTTTCTGCGAGAGGCCAGATATCTTCTTTTCTCTGACGAAGTGGAGGTATTTGGATCTGCAGGACATTTATGCGATAAAACAAATCTTCACGAAACTTATTCTCATTAATCAAGCCTTCTAATGAGCGATTTGTAGCAGCGATCACTCGCACGTTTACTTTTTGGGGTTGAACAGCTCCTACTGGCTCTACTTCTTTTTCTTGTAGAACACGCAGCAGTTTTATTTGCATGCTTTGGGGAAGATCCCCAATCTCGTCCAAGAACAAAGTTCCACCATCTGCAAGCTGAAACTTACCTAATTTTCCGCCTTTTTTAGCTCCTGTAAATGCTCCTTCAGAATAGCCGAATAGCTCAGATTCAAACAGATGCTCTGGCACTGCACCACAATTCAGTTTAATAAAGGGCTTGCCACTTCTTTCACTTAATTGATGAATACTATGGGCAAGCAACTCTTTTCCTGTACCGCTCTCCCCACGAATCAACACCGATAAATCTCCACTGGCAATATTTTTCACATGCTTCTTTACTTTTTGGACTTCTGCTGATGTACCTGCAAAATCATTCAATGTATAGGAAGCACCATTAATTTCTTCCCACTCTTTTTTATAAAAATTGAGTTCGTGAAGAAGGGCTTTTATGTGAGAGTTCATCTTTTTCCATTGCTCTGTATCTCTAAATATGACTGTACCAACAGCTCCTATCACTTTTCCTTCGTTTAGGATAGGAATTCGGTTTGCGATCATATAGTTGCCTCTAATGAACTGAAGGTCCGCAATCTCAACTTTTCCTTGTAAAACGTCTTTGTGCATTTTTGTATTTTCAATTACCTTTGTAACATGCTTTCCTATTACTTCTTTAGGATTTTCGCCAAGAAACTCGCAGTACGTTTTATTCATGTATCGGACGATTCCTTCGTGATCAACAACGACTATCCACTCGTAAGCACTATCGATGATCGTCTCTAGAATATTGTTCTTGAACAATGGATCTTGATCAAACATGTATATATCACCTAATTCTATAGAAATCTTAAGTGTAATTGTAACGCTTCCTAATCAAAAAGACAGCACAAAGGCTGCCTTCTCATCATTTTATTTTTTTCTCGCAACAAATAAGATTCGTTCACTTTCTTCGGTAGGTTCTGTTCCTTTAAAATCGGCGGAGACCTCTAGATGTTCAAAACCACATTCTCTTAACCAATTGCAATAGTCCTCGACGGAAAATGTTCGTTGTGTATGAAGCTCATCATATCGTTCGTATCGTTCTCCATTCTGCATAAAGAAGGATAAGTCGTGTTCCACACTATTTTGAAGCTCACCTTGGTAGCACTGCCATATGTAAGAGAGCTTCTCTTCGTTACTCCCGAAGGTTTGTCCAATAAAGATTTCATTAATCTTATGTAAGGAATGAACATCAAAAAGAAGAAGTCCTCCTGTTTTTAGGTGACTAGCCGCTGAAAGAAAAGTACGTTTCACATCTTCCTCAGTTAAGATGTAATTAAGCGAATCACATAATATCGTGACGCAATCATATACTCCTAGTCCTTCTAACTCTCGCATATCTTGCTGAAAAAGAGAAAGGTTAACCTTTTCAGCTTCAGCTTTTTCCTTAGCGACCATCAACATGTCTGAAGAAAGATCAACTCCGGTAACATCAAAGCCTTCTTTTGCGAGTAGAATCGTCATCGAACCCGTACCACAACCCACATCTAAAAAACGCTTTCCACTTTCTAAATGTTTTGAGGCGGATGTTTTAACAAAGTTAAGCCATTCATCGTATGGAGCATCCTCCATCAACTCATCGTATAGATAGGCAAATCGCTGATAACTCATCTATAAGTTTTGTTGTGGGGCAATGATAGCATCTACATCTATCTTATTGGCATCTCCCCATAATTTCTCAAGGTTATAATAACTGCGGTCATCACGATGAAATACATGAACAACGATATTTGCTAAATCGATCAAAACCCATCTTGCATGGTCATATCCTTCCATTCGGCGAATCTGAATATCATTCTCCAGGGCAACATCTTTTAGTTCCCTTGCAATGGCTTGAACTTGTTTCTCAGAATTACCATGACAGATAACAAAGTAATCTGCTACAAGCGAGATTCCTTCCATATCTAACACGGCAATGTTCTCTGCTCTTTTATCATCTGTGGTCTTTACGACCAATTCCATAAGCTCTTTTATGTTCATCCAGTGCACTCCTTTTTATTTTTTAGTTTAATCTCTTGAAGCAATCCGTTATACGCTTCAAACGTGAGTGGATAGATTTTTTGATTCTGTTTCATTAAAAACGTGATCGTGTTTTTAACGGCCATCAAACAAGCTTGATCAAGATCATTCTCTGCCATCTCTCTAACATTTTCCACACCTGGAAACTGACGGTTCGGCTCGATGTAGTCTGCTAAAAATATCACTTTTTCAAGCTCAGTCATCGCTCCTTGACCTGTTGTATGGTAATAGATAGCACTTAAAACATCTCTGTCTGTTATTCCAACTTCTTTTTCAACTAGAAACGCTCCAACTGGTGCATGCAATACTTCATTTCCATAGTACAACAATTCTTGTGAAAGTCCTTCGCTTCGTACGATATCTCTCATTTCTTCTTTTGGCCGAAATTTAGCATAATCATGAAATATGGCGGCGGTTTCTGCTTTTTTTGGATCCACTCCATATTTCTCTGCTAGGGCAAGACTTGTTTCTTCCACTCCTAACGTATGGATAAAACGGTGCTCTGTAAGCTGTTTTTTCACAATTTCAAGTGCTTTAGTTCGTTCCATAAAGGTGGTTCTCCTTTATATGATTCCAGACCTCATCTGAGACATAGTAACGCATATTCTGACCCGCACGTGATCGATTACGGATAAATGACGACGAGATCTCGATAATAGGTACTTCTACATGCTTTACTCGATACCTCTCCCAATGATGATCAACGGCATATCCTGCACGAACAACACCCGCAAAATCAATAAGGTCTTTTAACTCTTCAATTTTATGCCAGCTGCTTAATGAATGAACCATATCTCCACCCATTATAAAAGTGAAGTTTTCTTGGGGATATTTCTCCTTCAAAAGGTGTATCGTATCAATAGTATATGAAGGTCCACTTCTCTCAAACTCAAGCAAAGAAAGGGAAAATTGCTCATTGTTACCAATTGCTTTATGAACCATTTCTATTCGGTGCATATCAGAGACTTCATTGTCTTTTTCCTTATGAGGAGGCGTAGAGGAAGGCATCCACCACACTTCATCTAGATGCAATTGAGTTAATGCCTCTTGAGCGATAAGCATATGTCCGATATGTGGTGGATTAAACGTGCCTCCAAAAAGTCCAATTTTTCTATTCATACCTATGTCACTCCTTAAGGGAGTTGGATGCGTTTTTGATTGACCGATTCTTTGTACAGTACGATCGTGCTTCCAATCACTTGTACTAACTGCGATTTTGAACCAGAAGAAAGCTGTGACGCTACTGTATCCTTATCATCTTCACAGTTTTGAAGGATGCTGACTTTTATTAGCTCTCTAGCTTCTAATGCTTCGTCAACCTGCTTGACTAGATTTGAATTAACTCCACCTTTACCTACCTGAAAGATAGGTTGAATATGGTGTGCCTTTGATCGTAAAAAACGTTTTTGTTTACCTGTAAGCATAGTTACCTCCTAAGTTGTTCCATAACGACTTGTTTCATATTATTTGTATCTGGAAAAGTACCTGTCCACTTTTCAAATGCCATAGCTCCTTGCATAACGAGCATAGATACACCATTATCAGTAGTAGCGCCTTTTTCCTCAGCTTCTTTAAGCCATCTTGTTGTTAGCGGATTATATACGATATCACTCACTACTGCGCCTGTCTTCAGCAAATTAAGGTTAAGCGGAACCGACTCAGTATCTGGGTGCATACCAGCGTTGGTCGTGTTGATTAACACATCAAAACGACCAAGATTTTCTTCAGCTTTTTGTAAAGACATACCTTCTATACGCGCATCCTTCAAATCTTTTAATAAAGAATGAAGACGTCCTTCTGAACGATTCGCTATCGCCATATATTTTGGCCCTTCTTTACTTAGAGCATAAGCGATAGATCGAGCAGCTCCGCCAGCACCGATCAGGAGAACGTTTAGATCTGAAAGCGGCTTACTGATCTTTTCTTTTAAACTCAGTAAGAATCCCTTACCGTCTGTGTTATATCCAATCAATTTCCCATCTTTATTCACGACTGTGTTAACAGCGCCTATCTCTTTTGCTTCCTCATCAATCTCATCCAAAAGTGGAAGAATCGATACTTTGTGAGGGATGGTAATATTGCATCCTGCATAGTGGTTATTTTTCAAAAAATTAACGAACGCCTCTAATTCATCAGAAGGTACACGTTTTTTTTCATATGTTCCAGAAATACCTGTTTGCTGAAATGCCGCCTCTTGCATGACAGGTGATAAGGAATGATCGATTGGATCTCCGATGACAAGTGCTTTAATCATGATGAAAATCTCTCCTTAGATTAAGGATTTTCGAACCGTTACTGCTACACCCTCTGGTGCATAAAAAGCGACCTTCGCACCTGCTTCTGGGAAGGTTACCCAGCCTAGTCCAGAGATCACAATATCTGTTTTGCTTTCCTTTATAACAAATTCATAGCGTTTTAGCTTCGGAAAGTTCTCCGTATCTTCAGGTGGAGCTAACATGTCACCAAGATGATTCTCATATAGTTCGTCCGCTTTGTCGGTCTTCGTTCGATGAATATTCAAGTGGTTTGAAAAATGGCATACAAATGACTGTTTGCCGCCTTTTATATAATCCATTCTTCCGAGTCCGCCAAAATACAGAGTCTGCAACTCATTCAACTGAAACACCATAGGTTTAATTTCTTTTTTAGGCATGATGATATTCAGTTCTTTTTTAGAAACATAATGTGCCATCTGATGGTGATTTATGATTCCAGGCGTATCGTACATGTGACTTCTTCCATCGAGTGGAATATCAATGAGATCTAACGTTGTTCCTGGAAAATGAGAAGTTGTGATCAAATCAGCAGCTTCTTCGCCATATTGTTTGATCAAACGGTTAATAAACGTTGATTTCCCTGTATTTGTGCAGCCTACCACGTATACATCTTTTCCTTGGCGATAATAATCAATAGACTCTGCCAACTCTTCAATACCATATCCTTTATCAGCAGAGATCAATTTGACATCAATCGGCTTTAAGCCTAACTCTTTCGCTTCCTTCTTCATCCAATGTATCACCTTGTTCGGATTCACTGATTTTGGAAGCAGATCAAGCTTATTTCCGACAAGAAGGATTGGGTTGTTCCCCGCATAACGATGGAGTCCCGGGAGCCAGCTTCCATTAAAATCAAAAATATCAACAATTTTAACAACTAACGCATCTTCATCTCCAATACTTGAGACAATTTTACGATAATCATCATCTGTTAAACTCACGTCATGAATTTCGTTATAGTGTTTTAAACGAAAACAGCGCTGGCAAATAGGCAGCTCTTTCGTCAGTGCCGAAAGAGGTGCGTATCCAAGCGCTTCTTTGTCTTCTGTTTGTATGGAAACTCCACAACCCACACATTTAATTTGTTCCAAACCTATTCCTCCCAATGCAGCATGCCTTTTCTTTTCATCCAAGACAATATGATGCGTTCGATCTTTCTGTTAAACCTTGTCCAAAAACCGTCACTGCTAGCCACTGGTACAACGAGTATAGTATGCAAACCTAATCGATTTCCGCCAAGTACGTCAGTAAGAAGCTGATCTCCGATAACAACAACTTGTTCATTTTTCAGCTTCATATCTTTCAAAGCGCGCTTGAAAGCTTTGGTCATTGGCTTTCTCGCACTATAGATAAACGGAATGCCTACAGGGTCTGAGAAGCTCTTCACCCTATGTTGTGTATTGTTTGAAACAATTGTGATCAAAATACCTTTTTCTTTAATAGAAGTAAACCACTCGATCAATTCTGGAGTCGCTTCAGGTCTATCCCATTCCACAAGCGTATTATCCAAATCTGTGATAATACCTTTTACTCCTCGTTCAACTAACATTTCCGGTGTGATGTCCACTATATTTTGAACATGTTGATCCGGTAAAAAATGTTTTAACATTCTAGCACCTCTTCACGTTTCCTTTTCAACGTATCTATTTTACCAGTAATGAAAGGAAGTACAAACGATTTTTCTACAATAACTGTCATTATATATAATTTTCAAGAGCTTTCCATAAGGTTTTTCGGCTAAATAAAATATTTAAGCAAGAAAATTTTTTATTCGGTGATAA
Source organism: Fictibacillus norfolkensis (assembly GCF_014836645.1). GTDB lineage: Bacteria > Bacillota > Bacilli > Bacillales > Fictibacillaceae > Fictibacillus > Fictibacillus norfolkensis. The sequence goes on along the minus strand of NZ_JACSQM010000004.1, from coordinate 10,981 downwards.
AAATATTCGCTTTTAGAAATAAATAAAAAGTTTTCGACATATTGTTCCCCTAGCCAAAGTGTGGATAATCTTATTCACATTATTTACCCAAGTATCCGCTATCTTTCTTAAAGATGTTAACATTTTACCCACAACTTATCCACCAAACACTGTGGATAAACGAACGGTTGTTCCTTTTTACAATACATGGTAAGCTTCAAAGTACATAAGGCAAGTACATAAATCATGAACTTATCATCATATTCACTCAAATATGAATGTAGAATACTTTTCACCATTTTCTATTAAAAGCAGGAGGTGACCATGCCGCTATTAAAGGGCTATATTATGGAAAAACTTTCAGACGACCTGTTGATTGAGTCCTATTTAAAAGCTAGGGAACTGAAACTTAGCAATGACTTTATTTTACTTATTAAAAAAGAAATCGATAGAAGATCTCTTCATGCTAGATTACAGCAAGTTCTAATGTAGAGCGTAAACATACGCTCTATTTTTTTGTGGCCAACTCTCGTTCTACTTTTCGATATTCTCCTGGATTAAAAGTTATTTCAATTGGAATTCTCCACTGTTCTTCCCACGCCAGCTTGTATTTTTCACTCAAAGATTCTGCTTTTTTGTAGTGATAAGACTTCATCTGAATCGCCACTACGTATTTGCCGCCGTCTTTAACAACTACTGCACGTTTAATAAATTTATCTTTCGTAATTTCCCTTTTCATTTCTTCTGCTAATGAAGAGGCATTTGAAACGCCTGCTTCAGAGAAGCTAACGTGCTTCCTGTAGTATTCTCTCGGTTGAAACTTTGGACTCGTCTCATCTCTTTTATAAATAGAATCATTTAAACAGCCAGTTAGTTGAAACAAAATCAAGAGTATTCCGTATGTATGTAGTAGTCTCATTTTCAATCACCTCTCAAATAGGTTAGGTATTTTTTGGGAAGGATATTCAAGAGATGCAAAATCAATCTGATTAGAGAGTTTCTCTTTGGTAAAGTATTTGCTAAAAAGGAAAGGTTTTGCTTACAATGTAATGGACTATGACGATTATTTTTGGGTTTTAAGGAGGTTTACCGGTATTCATGTTGCACATCTACATACTCATACCTTTTTTAGCAGCATTGCTAATTGGACTTGCCGCTAAGAAAGTAGACCGGATACATACTGGTTGGTTTGTTCTGCCTGTTCCTACAGTGCTTTTTATTCTGTTTATTTCAAAACTGCCTACATTGGCTGAAGGGAAGATCGTTCAAAGCATTGCAAATTGGATTCCATCTCTAGACATCCAATTAAGTTTTTACTTGGATGGACTTAGCATGCTTTTTTCGCTATTAATCACCGGAATCGGAACACTAGTCGTACTTTATTCCATCTTTTATTTATCGAAAAGAGAACAGCTCGTCCATTTCTATGTTTATCTATTATTATTTATGGGATCGATGCTTGGCGTCGTTCTATCTGACAACGTATTCGTACTTTATACCTTTTGGGAGTTCACGAGTATCTCATCCTTTCTATTAATTGGATTTTGGTTTTATCGTGAACGTTCCACATATGGTGCACAAAAATCAATGCTCGTAACTGTTTTTGGCGGACTGTCCATGTTAGGTGCTCTCATACTCCTATCCATTACAGCCGAAACGAACAGTATACGAGAAATGATCGCGAATCGGTCTGACATTATTGAGAGCGATCTATTTATTCCGATATTGATATTGCTACTAATCGGAGCTTTTACAAAATCGGCACAGTTCCCGTTTCACAGCTGGCTTCCTGATGCGATGGAAGCACCAACTCCAGTTAGTGCATACCTTCACTCTGCAACGATGGTTAAAGCAGGGATCTATCTTGTAGCGAGGTTTTCTCTCATCTTTAGTGGGACGGATGTATTTTTCATCATCGTTTCTGGTGTGGGTCTGATCACACTCTGTTTAGGATCGATCCTCGCGTCTCGCCAGACTGATTTAAAAGGTATACTAGCTTATTCAACGATCAGCCAGCTTGGTATGATCATGACGATGCTCGGATTTGGTACAGGCATTGCTACACTCGCTGCGATATTCCATATCTTTAACCACGCTACCTTTAAAGGCAGCTTGTTCATGATAGCGGGTATTGTTGATCATGAGACAGGAACGAGGGATATCAGAAGACTTGGCGGACTCTATACATTTATGCCAATCTCCGCCACTCTAGCATTCTTTGGAGCATTCTCCATGGCTGGCTTTCCGCTTCCGATCTTCAATGGATTTTTAAGTAAAGAAATGTTCTTTGATTCTTCATTAAAATTAGAACAAACGAGCGGTTTTGCTGGAACGTTTGCAGAGTGGATTCCGTGGCTAGCCGTAATCGGAAGTATCTTCACATTCGTTTATTCTATGTATTTAGTATTTGGCACATTTACAGGTAAAGCCAAGTTAGATCAACTTGAGAAAAAACCTCACGAAGCGCCAATCGGTATGCTAATATCTCCGATTATCCTTATTGGATTTGTCGTTTTGATCGGATTATTGCCAAACTTGATCAATGAATCATTACTTGCACCGGCTGTTGCTTCAGTAACAGGAGATTTTGCATTGACTCACTTAGCTTTTTGGCATGGCTTTGACAATACGCCTTTGCATTTGTCTCTTATTGTAGTTGCAGTTGGAACTATTCTCGCTCTAACGCTAAAAAGATGGCAACCTATCTTTAATAGAGTACCTGGAAAGTTTTCAACCGATCGCGTATATCAGTCTATCGTAAACGGCCTATTGAGTTTTTCGAGTAAATTTACGAAGTTTTATATGACTGGTTCCTTACGATTGTATACATCCATCATTCTTGTCTTCTTGGTGGTGTCTACATCAATCTTTATATATGTCACAGATGGATTTAAAATAGCGTTTGATGACTTAGCACCTGTTACGTGGCCTGAGGTGTTAGTCGGTTTTGTTATGGCTGTTGCTGCCATTGCAACGATCTGGATGACACAAAGAATAGCTGCAATTATTGTAATCGGAGTTGTAGGTTATGGTCTTTCATTATTGTTTGTTTTCTTCCGAGCACCAGATCTCGCATTAACACAGCTTATCGTTGAGACCATAACGGTTGCTCTCTTCTTGCTATGCTTTGCGCATCTTCCAAAGTTGAAAAAATCAGACAAAAAATCTTCTGAAAAGCTTGTCGATTTTGTTATAGCAGCTTCAACGGGAGCACTCTTAACTGTAGTAGCGATCTCTTCTCATAGCTCTAAATATTTTGATAGCATTTCAAAATATTTTGTAGATAACTCTTATAAGCTTGGCGGTGGAGACAATATCGTCAACGTTATCCTTGTTGACTTCCGTGGCTTGGATACTTTATTCGAAATAGCAGTACTTGGTCTAGCTGCTTTAGGCATTTATGCCATGATAAAATACCGGGATAAAGGAGACATGAACCACTAATGGAAATTCTTATGTCTATACTTGCCGGAACGTTATTTGCAGCCGGCGTTTATCTTATACTTCAGAAACAGTTATTAAAAATTGTACTTGGTACGGCGCTTTTGTCACATGGAGCTCACTTGTTTATCTTAACGATGGGAAAATTAAACCGTGGAAAACCTCCTATTTTAATAGAAGGGATCAAGGACTATACGGATCCTCTTCCTCAAGCGCTAATACTGACATCTATTGTTATTAGTTTTGGGGTTACGAGCTTTCTACTTGTACTAGCTTATCGAACCTATCAAAGCAACAAGACAGATATGATGGATCAGCTAAGGGGAACAGATGATGAGTAATTTAGTATTCTTGCCAATATTTATACCTTTGTTTTTCGGAGCTTTGCTTGTTTTCTTTAATAAGAAACAAAAGGCAACGGTTAACATTTCATTTCTAGTGGTCTTGTTAAATTTCGGTGTATCGATCTTCTTAAGTTACCATGTATTTTCCACCGGACCTTTAACCTTGGAAACTGGGGGTTGGAAAGCCCCATACGGAATCATCCTTGTGGCTGACAAGCTGTCCGTCATCATGATACTTGCTGTAAATGTGATCGCTTTAACTGCCGCGATCTTTGCACTTTCTTCCGTTACAGAGAAAATGATAGAGCACTATTTTTATCCTTTGTTCTTCTTACTGATCGCAGGGGTGAGTGGTGCATTCTTAACAGGAGATCTGTTCAACCTGTTCGTGTTTTTTGAAGTGTTGTTAATGGCATCCTATGGACTGATCATCATCGGTGGTTCTAAGCACCAATTTCGGGAATCTGTTAAGTACATCCTACTAAATTTGTTTTCGTCCATTCTATTTGTTACAACGGTAGCCTTTCTCTACTCAGTTACAGGTACAGTTAATATGGCGCAACTCGGGGAACGTGTTGGCCAAGTAGAGCAGCAAGGTATCTTAACAGGAATTGGGATTCTGCTATTTATCGTTTTTGCAACAAAAGGTGCTCTGTTTCCATTGTATTTTTGGCTTCCTAAATCGTATATCGTGCCATCACCAATCGTCTCTGCATTGTTCGGTGCACTGTTAACTAAAGTTGGTGTGTACTCTATGCTAAGAGTCTTTACACTCATTTTTTCTCATAAACTAGAGCTCACACACACCTTTTTCATATGGATAGCTACTCTAACCATGATCATCGGAGTCATTGGTGCCCTTTCTACATCTAATGTAAAATTGATCATCGCATATAATATCATGCCAGCGATCGGCTTTATGCTTCTCGGTATAGGAACGTTCTCAGCAGAATCACTTGCAGGTACGATTTACTATCTTGTTCATGATATGGCGATTAAAGCCGCTTTATTTTTCCTTGCCGGCCTACTTGTTTGGCATGCTGGAACTTCTAATTTAAAAAAGATGGGCGGCTATATAAAAACCGCACCGCTTATGGGTTGGATGTTCTTTATCGCAGCTCTCATATTAGCTGGAATCCCGCCTTTTAGTGGCTTTATCGGGAAATATCTCCTTTTAAGAGGTGCGATGGATGAAGGACATTATATTGCTGCTGGGGTCGGATTATTATCGAGTCTGTTAATCTTATTTTCTGTGATTCGCATCTTTATTGGAGCTTTCTGGGGTGAGCTAAAGGAAGAGCCGAAACAGTCTGTGAGAACTTCAGGTTTAGCAGCATCTGCTGTATTGATCGCGATTTCTATCTTGCTAGGTGTTGGAGCAGAATGGTTCTATCCGTATGTTCAAGCAGCAGCAGACAGTCTGATCGATCCGCAAATCTATATCGATTATGTATTAAAGGAGTAATTCCATGACATTTCAACTTATTCTAAATTTGCTGATCGGCGTTATTTGGATGTTTTTATCTGAGAGCTACTCTTTCGCAAGTTTTATAGTTGGATTTGTGATTGGAGCGGCACTTCTCTACTTGCTGAATCGTTTCATTCCTGATTCGTACTATTTTAAACATGTGAGAGCGATTCTTTATCTCGTCTTTTTATTCATAAGAGAACTTCTTCTTGCTAATATCGAAGTTCTAAAATGGGTTTATAAACCCAAGCTTGATTTTCAGCCTGGTATACTCGCACTTCCGATTGACGTTAAAAAAAATTGGGAGATCACCTTGCTTGCTAACTTGATCACCTTAACTCCTGGAACGCTGTCTGTAGATGTCTCTCGAGACCAACGATATATTTATATCCATGCGCTCGATCTTCCAGATGTTAACGAAACCATCGTTAGCATTAAGGAATCATTTGAAAAAGCAATAAGGGAGGTAACACGATGACAGATTGGTTCACAATTGTTGTTCATGTTTGTTTATTCGTAACGACCATCTCGATTCTGCTTCTTCTCTATCGAGCGGTAAGTGGTCCTTCAAATCCAGATCGAGTAGTAGCACTCGACACGATTGGCATTAACTTGATCGCCATCACTGGTATTATGGCCATAATATTAGACACTGTTCAGTTGAACGATATTATCTTGCTGATCGGCATATTGACGTTTATTGCAACTGTTGCTGTTGCAAAATTTTTAGAAAAGGGTGTTATCATTGATCAAGATCGTGATTAGCTTCTTCCTCATCGCTGGCACCTTTTTTATTTTCTCAGGAACACTCGGTGTACTCCGCTTTCCTGATGTTTATTCAAGACTTCATGCTGCCAGTAAAGCCTCAACATTAGGAGTATCCGGAATTCTGATTGGGTCCTTTATTTATGTGTTGTTTGAAATGCATGTGTTCAGCGGTAAATTGATACTCGGTATCCTGTTTGTTCTGATGACTGCTCCAGTAGCAGGTCATATGATCTCAAGAGCAGCATACAGAACAGGAGTACCACTCTCTGAAAAAACGGTATTCAATGAACTTGAAAAGAAAGATAGCTCCAATACTCCTTAAATCATAAATCACTTACTCGTTGTCCTATAACGATTAAAATGGGTATATTATTTTAAGCAACGAACAAGGATATGTTTATTTATCTAAGAATACTTGTTTATCTCTTTGAAAGATGCACACTTACTGCGTTCTAGCTGGCTACCCGTTTGAGGAGTGATTGTATGTTCATGCTCGAAAGAGAGCGTATTGATTCAACGTTTAAGAAAGTGCAGGTTATCTGACAGTTGATCTAGTACCAGGATTTCTTTATATGTTCCTGATGTTTGGATTATCTGTACTTATGATTAGTACCATTACGATTGAAAAGAGATGAATATTAGGTCATTGAGAAAGCTTGGCATGATGTAGCCAAGCTTTTTTTGTGCATTACATCGTTCGAATTAATACCCACCATTGTAAAACCTTGATAATTTTAGAACTTTGTTAACGAATTCTAGAAATTTCAGTGTTAATGAAAAACGGCAATCCCTCTTAAAGGAACCGCCGTTTCTATGTTTATTCTTCTGTTAATGCCAAAAACTCTTCTACGTCGGCTGCAGCAAGCTCAATACCTTTTAACCAGAAGTCTTGCTTTGTTACATCTATGCCAAGATGTTTTTGTGCGAGCTCTTCCACTTCCATCTTTCCTGTATCTTGTAGGAGTGCGATATATTTTTCTTCGAATGAAGGGCCTTCTTCTTTCGCTTTTGCATAGATTCCCGCTGAGAACAGATAACCGAATGTATACGGGAAGTTATAGAACGGTACGTCTGTAATATAGAAATGAAGCTTAGACGCCCAGAAATAAGGATGATACTCTTCAAGTGCACCGTTAAATGCTTCTTTTTGAGCTTCTTCCATCAGCTCACATAGACGTTCTACTGATAACTGACCCGCTTTTCTTTCTTCGTACATTCTCGTTTCAAACAGAAAACGAGCATGAATGTTCATAAAGAAGGCTACGGAACGTTGAGCTTTATCTTCGAGTAATGCAATTTTCTCTTCTTTCGATTTTGCGTTTGAAACCGCTGCATCAGCAACGATCATCTCAGCAAAAGTGGAAGCTGTTTCAGCTACGTTCATTGCATAATTCGTCGCGTAGTATGGCATCTCTTTTAACACATCCGTATGGAACGCATGACCAAGCTCATGAGCTAACGTAGAGACATTGCTTGGTGTTCCAGAGAACGTCATAAAGATTCTTGTTTCTTTCTTAGTTGGGAACCCCGTACAAAATCCTCCTGGTCTTTTCCCAGAACGATCTTCTGCTTCAATCCAACCGTCTAGGAACGCCTTTTCAGAGAAATCAGCCATCTTAGGTGCGAGCGTACGGAAATGCTCTACGATAAATTGAGCTGCTTCGTCATAACTCATCTTGCTGTTTGCAGAAGATAATGGTGCATCAACATCATACCAGCTTAATTTATCTAGACCTAAAAGTTTTGCTTTTCGATCTAAGTATTTAACAAAGATCTCTTTTTGAGAAGTGATCGCGTTCCACATCGCTGAAAGAGTCTCTTCCTGCATACGATTGATCACAAGTGGCTCTTTTAAAGTTTCTTCCCAGCCTCTGTGTCTGTAGATCTCGTTTCTAAATCCTGCGATGTGATTTAGTGAAGCTGCACAGAACTCTCCTTCGTGATCCCAAGCTTGAACAAATTTTTCGAACGTATCTTTTCTTACGTTACGGTCAGGACTTGAAAACTTATTCTCCGCTTGCCCTACAGAAAGTTCTTCTTCATTTCCATCAATCTCAACTTTGATCGAGATTCTACCCACCACTAGATCGTACAACGTTGACCAAGCATGATAGCCGTCTACAGCTAGATCATTGATCAATGATTCTTCTGAGATGCCAAGCTTCTCTTTTGCATTCATTCTTCTCTCGTTCAAAGAGAACGCGATATGTTCGTACTCAGGAAAACTCATCAGATCTTTCCATGCATCTTCGGAAATATCCATTAACTTTTGATCGATAACTGAACCCACGTTAGAGAATGCTGCGTATACCGATTCTAATCTACCGCGAAGAGCCATCGCCTTCTTGTCTTTTACATCTTGAGCGATCAAACAGCCAATGAAAGCTCCTGCAGTTGATAGTCTTTCAGAAAAACTTTGAAGCTCTTTGATCAATGATAAGAAAGTTTCGTTTGAAAACGTGAAAGAATCTGCTTTTTTTGCTAATTCTTTCGCTTCGTTCTCTGTCCAATTTATTTCAGTTAATAATTCTTTCGATTCACTACCACCAGGAAAAACGGAATCAAGTTCCCATGTTTGCCTTAAATCTTGTAATAACATTATTTCTCCCCCCATATGTACATATTTCCACTCTTTTCTTATTATAAAAAATATTCAAACAAAAATCGACCATGAAGTTTATTTTTTCGATTTATTTTTTTATGTACGTTCTATAAATATAAAAAAGAAGCTCTCCTCAGCAAGGAGAGCTTCACATTATTCTGCGATTGAAACATAGACAAAATAGGCCAGCATTACTACGAATGATCCATAAAGTACAGCATCTTGCATAAGAACCCCTCCTGGTTTTTTACCTATTCTATTCCCTATTTTGTATATCTAAACACCAAGTTATCGTACTTGCTTACCTAAATTCGCTTTTGCCTGCTGAATGAGCTCTTTTACCATTCTTCCGCCGATCTGTCCGCCTACTTTTCCGGCGTCTTTTGACGTGATCGTACCGTTATAACCTTTTTGTAAGTTCACACCCATGTCTTTTGCTACTTCATACTTCACATCATCTGGTGACTGATCTGATACGTTATAACCTGCTTCTCTCATCACTTTCGCTTTTAACCGGTCGAGCCCTTCTCTAGCTTCTGGGACGATAGGCTGTCGTTTTCTTCTTGCCATATACAAAAACTCCTTTTTTCTTTAGTTTGTCCGATTAAAAAAAATAAAAAGACTGTAATTGTTACCAGTCTTCTTAGGTGAGTATTTATCGTTCTGATTGCTGGCGGCTGCGGTAGAATTCATGAAAAAGCTTCATGAGCGCTCGCTTTTCGATCCTTGAAACATAACTTCTAGAAATCCCTAGCTGTTTTGCGATCTCACGCTGTGTTTTTTCTTTTTGAAGATCGAGTCCAAACCGTCCTACGATCACTTCTTTTTCCCGGTCATCCAATACATGAATGTAATCGTATATCTTCTTCTTCTGCATCTTTAATTGGATGGCATCAACAACATCTTCTGTTTCCGCTTTCAACACATCGATCAATGTGATCTCATTTCCTTCTTTGTCCGTTCCGATCGGGTCATGAAGGGAAACATCTTTCTTTGTTTTCTTTAGTGCCCTTAAATGCATTAAGATCTCGTTCTCTATACACCGAGCTGCATACGTGGCAAGCTTCGTGCCCTTTCCTCTGGAATAGCTCTCAATAGCTTTTATCAGTCCGATCGTCCCAATTGATATTAAGTCTTCCGTATCTTCACCTGTGTTTTCAAATTTTTTCACGATATGCGCAACAAGCCTTAAGTTGTGCTCAATCAACATGGCTCTTGCATGTTCGTTTCCTTCGGCCATCTCTTTTAAGTACTGCTTTTCTTCATTTTCAGACAGGGGCTGGGGAAAAGCGTTATTTTTTACGTATGATACAAAAAGCATAACTTCCTTAAAAAAGTAAGCCAACACACCTACTAAAGACATGACAGCACCTCCAAGACGATTCTCTATTCCCTTATCTTTATGCGGTGCTGGGCTTGGGTGTGTCTGTACATCTTTAAAAACCAGGGAACCTTTTTAATTTTTCAAACGTACTAGAAATAAATGGTTTTAATACAGAGTGATCCATACTATAATGGAGCATGGAATGAGGTGAAGATATGAATAAAACAAAAAAGCTTATTGCAGGTGTATCCTCTGCATCTGTTGCAGTCATGCTCTCTGGTTGTAACGACCAAGCACAAGATATCCCACCAGAGCCAACTGATGCCGAATGCCGAGATTGGGAATGGGATGAAGACGATGGGGTTTATGAATGTGATGATTCCGGTTCTCGCTATTTCGGTCACTATTTCTACGGCGGAAGTTATTTCAAAGGTAAGAGCAGCTTATTAAAAAGTTCTGCTTATAAATCCTACAAAAGTAGTTCGAGTTTCAAAGGCGGTGGATCTGGCTTCGGAGGAAGTAAAGGATTTGGCGGATAAAACATGAGGAGTTGTGAAGATGGAGAACTTATTTCTTAATTTTGCCCTTTATGCGGCTACAGGGCTTGGATTACTTTTTGCCGGCTTCATTATATTTGAACTAACAACAAAAACGAAAGAACTTCAATTAATCAGTAAAGGAAATTGTGCAGCTGCTCTATCACTTGGCGGACGACTTTTTGGTCTTGCTTTTGTCATTGGATCATCAATCGCAAATTCATTGAGCATAGTTGATTTGCTGATTTGGGGATCAGTCGGGATTATTGCACAAATCGTAGCTTTATTCGTAGCAGAACACCTAGCGATTCGTTCAAGCATCTCAAAAGCGATCGATGCAGATAACAAAGCGGTTGGACTTCTTGTCATGTTTTTAAGTGTTTCCGTTGGTTGGGTCATCGCTCAGTGTCTTACATATTAGGAAAGAAAAAAGCATGTGGCATTGAACTGCACCCTGTCAAGTAGACAGTGAAAATAATAAAAACCAGCTAAGCGGCTTCAGCTCTATATTCTTTAGGG
>NZ_JACSQM010000003.1 GCF_014836645.1 Fictibacillus norfolkensis | reverse complement strand
AAATACGAGCGCCATATGAAAAATACGAGCGCCATATGAAAAATACGAGCGCCATATGAAAAATACGAGCGCCATATCAAAAATACGAGCGCCATATCAAAAATACGAGCGCCATCCCATATAACCCCAACCCTTGATCAATTCACCATTATTGGAGGAGTGTTAAATTCTTCTTTTTCAGCTCGCAGAATATCCCGAGCTGCACCTTGAGCATAGACTAAAGATGTCTTAGCTTCCATCTTCAATCCAGCAAAATCATGTTTAGAGACAGTAGTAACGAGAGGCAGGTCTAAAGATTTTTTGACAGTACTTAAGTAATCTCTGCCATTACCTGTCATCCCTAACACGCGAATGTATGAGGGGGATGAGTCTAGAATGGCCAACATCTCGTCTTTTTGGACCTTATTTAAAACGTGTAAACACGCGCGCTGCAATCTTGTCCATGTATAACGTTTTGTCTTTAAATGCTTCATGAAAGTCTCGAATGAGTCAGATCTCTTCATCGCTTCGATCATTCTATATTCTAAACCCTCTTCAACTTCGTAATAACGGTTTATTTCATGGGGACTTGTAGATAATAGTTGATAACGAAGAAGAGGAAAAAAGCGTTCCCAGTGCATAAGAGTACCTTTTTCAACTCGTTCTTCAGCTAACATCTCAAGTGTGTAATGGGGCATATATGGTGCAGCTTGTTTTACATCACCTTTAAAAATAGTTTCTCTAATAGCTGTTGCACTAGCAATATTACCTCTGCCTAGCATGACATCATGGTAATCAGCATTTTTCCTCTTTATCGTAACAGGTCGGATATGAGAACCTAACTCACGGCTAGCTCTTACATACTCAAAACCTAAAATATTATTCGGTTTACTGAGATCGAGAGCCAAAGGAATATCCAGTGATTCGTATGCTCGTGAAGCAGCTGAGGGATATGATAGACCTTTATTCATAAATGAACGAACATGTTCCTGGTAGGTTTCCTGTTGAGCGTTCACCGAGTCATGAGTCTTATTAAAAAGTTCAGCATCCCCAGATTCGCTTCCAAAACAAAAAGACTCTGCACCAAGAGATTGAAGCAAAAAAATGCTACCAAATGCAAAACGAGGCGCATGGCTAGTGGCAAATGAATAAGGAAGTTCAATAACAAGGTCGGCTCCACCTAATAGCGCCATCTTTGTTCTTTTCCATTTTGACAAAAGAGCTGGTTCTCCTCGTTGAAGGAAATTACCGCTCATCACGGCGATAATACAATCAGCACCTGTAGCTTTTTTCGTTTCTTGTAAATGATAAAAATGTCCATTGTGAAACGGATTATATTCTACAACAACACCAGTTGCTTTCAACTGTTCCACTTCCTTTTAAACGTTCGATTATACTTGTTTACATTGTACTAAAAAGAGTTTAGAATCAAAAGTATCAGTGTAAAGATAAAATATTGACATTTTATTTGATGACCGATATAATTACTACTGTTGCCTTGAGGTGATAAAGACATGAAATGGTCACTACAAGAAATTAAAAATTTTTACCGTAAACCGTTAACATTTGAACAAAATGTTGATGTGAGCGGAGTGATGGAAAAAGACCCGGAGATCAGAAGCGTTGATCCTGTTCACGTAGAAGGACATGCAGATGTAACTCAGCAAAAAGCCACTTTTTACTTAAACATAAAAGGAAAAATGGTGTTGCCATGTGCCAACACTTTGGTAGATGTGGAATTTCCATTCTCGGTAAAAACGACGGAAATTTTTATTTTCGATCCGAACTATACGGAATTCGAAGATGAAGAGAGCCTTCACAAAGTCGAAGGACATTACGTTGACCTTCTCCCTGTCATCGAAGAGCATATTTTGCTTGAAAAACCGTTGAAAATTACGGCTGCTGATGTGACAGACAGTCCTGCTCCTATTGAAGGTAAAGGATGGAAGAGGGTTACGGATGAGGACATGAAAAACCGGATTGATCCGCGTTTGGAAGGTCTGGCTAAATTTTTTGACGAAGACAAAAAGTGAAAGAATAGGTTATAATGATTCTTTCTAGAACCTTTAAGGAGGTGGATACAAATGGCAGTACCTTTTCGCAGAACTTCTCAAACTCGCCAAGCGAAGCGTCGTACACACTACAAGCTTTCCATGCCTGGTATGGTAAAGTGTCCACAGTGCGGAGAATACAAGTTATCTCACCGCGTTTGCCGTGAGTGTGGATCTTACAAAGGAAAAGAAGTAGTTAGCAAGTAATGAAAAACAGGAAGCTATAGGCTTCCTGTTTTTTCATATACATAAATAAAGCGTTTTCTTTTGTATCGGAGGTGTAGATAGTGAACGAGCAACCTGTATTATGGGAAAAAAAGAATGGAATAGGGTGGATCACATTGAATCGTCCATCTGTGCGTAATGCGATCAACTACGAAGTGATGAAACACTTATCCACTCTATTGAACACAGCAAAAAAGGACGAAGAGGTAAAAGTTCTTATCATAACGGGAGCAGGTTCAAAAGCGTTTTGTTCGGGAGGAGACCTTAGTGCTTTCCATTCATTAAAGACCGAAGAACAAGCATACGGGATGTTATCAAAAATGGGTAACATTCTTCACGAGCTATTCTTTTTTCCAAAACCTACTATCGCTCTTCTAAACGGATCAGCAGTTGGGGGCGGATGTGAGATAGCATCAGCTTGCGATATAAGGCTTGCTCGAGCGGAGGCGAAGGTAGGGTTTATCCAAGGTCGTTTAGGCATTACAACGGGCTGGGGAGGAGGGACTTACCTCTTAGAAAGAATCAACCTGACAAGAGCCATGGACCTCTTATACAGCTCTACTCCTGTTACAGCTAAGCAAGGCATGGATTATGGATTCATCCAATATGTTATTAAAGGAAACAGTTTGAAAGAAACAGAACGCTATGTAAGTCGTTTTACTTCTCAACCTCTGGGTGTTATCGAATCTTATAAAGCTCTACAGCTTGAAAGATTTGATGCAGGAAGAATAAAGCAGAGCGTACAAAATGAGATCGAACGCTGTGCAAAGTTATGGGCGTCAGACGAACACCATAAAAGAGTAGAAGCCTTTTTAAAAAAATAAGTTTTCCCCATTTTAGTAGAATAAAAAGTCTATCTTATCTAGCACTAGCATATTCTTATTACAAACCACTAAAATGGGGGGATCTTAATGACAAATTTGCGCCAGGATGCCTGGACAAAAGAGGAAGATGCTATTCTTGCTGAGGTAACACTGCGGCATATTCGAGAGGGAAGTACACAGCTGGTTGCATTTGAAGAGGTAGGAGAGAAACTAACGAGAACACCTGCTGCTTGTGGTTTCCGGTGGAACTCGCTCATCCGCAAACAATATGATAAAGCGATAACTGAGGCTAAAAAAGTACGAAAAGAGCGAAATAAACGTAAAGTTAAACAGTTTGCTTCAACCATAGAGAATCATAATGAGGTACTTCATGAAATCCCTTCAAACAGTGCCAAAAGCGATACGCCTCTCTCTTTAAATGACATCATACTGTTTTTACAGCAACTTCAAGCTGAAAAACCAGTTTCAAAGAACTTAGAAGCGGAAAATAAAGCGTTACTGTTGAAGCTTCAAAACCTTAAGAAGGAAAACGGAACACTGAAAAGTAAACTTAGTAAAGTAAATAAAGAATATGAGACCGTATACCGTGATTATAAAGATGTTTTGCAGATTATGGATCGGGCAAGGAAGTTAGTAGAAGTTCCTGTGAGAAATTAAAAAAAAGATGGCAGATGCCATCTTTTTTATTTTTTATGCGAGACGTTGTTCACTTACGCCTGTTGGATACCATACATAAGGATTCTGACCACGATCACGGTCTTGATTATAAGTTACAGCTTCAAAGCCCATCTTCTCCCAAAAACCGCCAGATTGTTGTCTGCCATTCGTCTTTATCGGAAGGTGGAACGTTTTAGCGAACTCTACTAATGATTTTCCTAGACCTTTAGTCTGATGGTGAGGCAATACTTCTAGTTTCCAAAGTTCTAAATAATCTTGTGGAGGATCAAAATATTGATCATAAGCAGCTTCGATCTGATACAAGCTCATGCGTGCTACTAGTTTATCACCATAATAAATGCCATAGAACGGAGACTCACTGTCGTTTTCAATCATATTTTCTTGAAGATCCTCAAGCATTGACAATTCTTGTACTCCATATTCTTTGAACTGCTTAAATTCTTCAAGTGTTTTATAGTTAACTAATAATTTTTTTACTTCATACTTTAACATATGTTCTCCCCCAGTCTTTCTGTACTTTTCTCTATAGTTATAGTATATACTAATTATGCAAAAAATTCTTTAAAAATAAAATATTCGTTTAGTTTACGCTTACAAAAAGGGATTTTTGGTTTTTATGTCGAAAAAGGTAATGTTGACATCAGGAAGGAGGATGAACATGAAAAAAATATTAATCGCTAATCGTGGTGAGATTGCACTGCGGATTATTCAAACGTGTAAGGAAATGGACATTCAAACGGTTGCAGTATATTCTGAAGCAGACAAAGACCTCCCTTTTGTAAAAGCTGCGGATGAGGCGGTACATATTGGTGAACCTCCGGTAGTGAAATCTTATCTGCAGAGTGAAGTGATCTTAGAAGTCGCTCTCAAACATAAGGTAGATGCTATCCATCCAGGTTATGGATTATTATCTGAGAATGATGAGTTTGCCAAAAAGATAGAGAAAGCTGGAATAACTTTTATAGGTCCCTCACCTCAAACCATTGAGTGGATGGGTGATAAGATCATGGCAAGAAAAACGATGCAGCAAGCAGGTGTTCCAATCGTACCTGGAACGATCGAACCTATCGAAGATGTTGAAGAAGGTGTAAAACTTGCCGAGCAGATCGGTTATCCAGTAATGCTTAAAGCAAGCAGCGGCGGTGGCGGAATCGGCATGGTGAAATGTGATAACAATGAAGATCTGCGTAAACATTTTGTCTCATCGCAACAACGCGCTAAGAACTACTTTGGCTCTGGCAGAATGTTTATAGAGAAATGTATTGAGAATGCTAGACATATTGAAGTTCAAATCATGGGTGATACACATGGAAATATCGTTCATCTTTTTGAAAGAGATTGCAGCGTTCAGCGAAGAAATCAAAAAGTTGTCGAAGAATCACCATCACCATTCTTAACAGAAAGCCTTCGTTCTAAAATTACTGATTCGGCTGTTAAAGCAGCAGAAGCAGTAAACTATGTGAATGCGGGAACCGTTGAATTTGTCGTAAGCGAAAACGGAGATTTCTATTTTCTAGAGATGAACACAAGACTTCAAGTTGAGCATCCTGTTACAGAGAGTATTACAGGACTTGATCTAGTAAGATGGCAGATTCAAGTAGCTAGAGGTGAAAAACTTCCATTGACTCAAGAGGAAATCATGAGTAAAGGTCATGCGATAGAGTTTAGACTTTATGCAGAAGATCCAATCACTTTCTTCCCGTCACCTGGTAAGATAGAAAAATTAATATGGCCAAGCTCTGAGAAGGTAAGGATCGATTCGGGTTATGATAGTGGAAATGCTGTTACACCTTTTTATGATCCAATGATCGCGAAAATAATTGTAAGCGATTCCAATCGTGAAGCATGTATTAAAAATGCGGTTGAATTTTTTGATGCACTTGAGATAGAGGGCCTGAAAACGAATATACCACTCTTTCAAATGATCCTGAAAGAAGAAGATTTTACAAAAGGTGACTATACCACTAGCTATTTAAGTAAGAGAAAAGTTTCAAAACCATAATTAGACAGAGGAGAGAGAGAAATGAAAGAAATTACAGCATCTATGGCAGGCACAGTTTGGCAAGTATTAGTGAGTGAAGGTGACGAGGTAGCAGCAGGACAAACCGTTATTATCTTAGAATCTATGAAAATGGAAATACCCGTTGACGCTGTAGATGCAGGAACAGTAGAAAATATTAAGTTTGCATCTGGAGATTTTGTGAATGAGGGCGACGTACTCGTTACACTAAAATAAAATTAGCGTGCATACAATCTGAACGAGCGCTCATTCTCTTGAAGGAGGTAAATCATGGTAGCAAAATTAGAAAATCAATTAAAGGAAAAGATCGATCAAATAGAAGCTGGTGGTGCACAAAAATATCATGAGAAGAACAATTCTCAAAATAAGATGTTCGTACGAGACCGCTTAAGACTTCTTTTTGATGATGGTGAATACAGCGTTGAAGATGCTAAGTTTGCAAATAATCAAGCAGGTGATCTGCCAGCAGATGGGGTTGTAACTGCAATAGGTAAAGTTGGCGGGAAGACGGTCTGTGTAATGGCTAATGATTCTACTGTCAAAGCGGGTTCTTGGGGGGCTAGAACAGTTGAAAAGATCATTCGCATACAGGAGACCGCACAAAAATTAAAGGTACCGATGCTTTATCTTGTTGATTCTGCTG
This sequence comes from Fictibacillus norfolkensis, assembly GCF_014836645.1. Lineage (GTDB taxonomy): Bacteria > Bacillota > Bacilli > Bacillales > Fictibacillaceae > Fictibacillus > Fictibacillus norfolkensis. The sequence goes on along the minus strand of NZ_JACSQM010000003.1, from coordinate 555,060 downwards.
GTGCTAGAATTACCGATCAGATAGATATGTTTCCTAACCGCCGGGGAGCGGGCAAGATATTTTACAATCAAGTAAAAATGTCTGGGATGATTCCACAAGTTTGTATTCTATTTGGTCCTTCAGCAGCAGGTGGAGCATATATACCAGCTTTTTGTGACATCGTGATCATGGTCGATCAAAATGCATCCATGTACTTAGGAAGTCCACGAATGGCTGAGAAAGTAATCGGTGAAAAAGTGACGCTTGAAGAAATGGGTGGAGCAAGAATGCACTGCTCTGTTAGTGGATGTGGCGACGTTTTGGCAGCAGATGAAACTGAAGCTATTGAAGAAGCCAAAAGGTATCTATCATATTTTCCGAGTAACTATAAATTAAAAGCTCCGGTTGTTGATTCAATTGCTCCTAAAGCGGGAAGAGAGTTAGAAGCGATCGTACCAGAAAATCAGAACGTTCCGTTTGATATGTATGAATTTATTGATGGACTCATTGATGAGGGTAGTTTTTTTGAGATGAAAAAATTATTCGCGCAAGAGATCGTGACGGGCTTTGGACGTATTGATGGAAAACCAGTCGGGATTATCGCGAATCAGCCTAAAGTAAAAGGCGGCGTACTGTTTGTTGACTCTGCAGACAAAGCAGCACGCTTTATAACACTTTGTGATGCATTCTCGATCCCTTTACTTTTCTTATCTGATGTTCCAGGCTTTATGATCGGAACGAAAGTAGAAAGAGCTGGAATTATACGTCATGGTGCTAAGTTAATAGCTGCGATGAGTGATGTAACTGTACCTAAAATTTCAGTGATCGTCCGAAAAGCGTATGGTGCAGGTCTATATGCAATGGCGGGTCCAGCATTTGAACCTGATTGTTGTATTGCGTTGCCAACGGCTCAGATTGCGGTTATGGGACCAGAAGCAGCAGTAAACGCTGTATATTCTAACAAGATTAATGAGATTGAAGATGTAAAAGAGCGTATTCAATTTGTTCAGCAAAAACAACAAGAATACAAAGAGCATATTGATATTTATAAGCTTGCGTCTGAGATGATCATTGATGATATTGTTGCGCCTTCTGCTTTAAGAGATGAACTTACAAACCGTTTTGCATTTTATGAAAACAAAGAAATGGTATTCAGTGAACGAAAGCATCCTGTCTATCCGGTTTAATAAGATGAACCTCCCGAACTTGGGAGGTTTTTTTAGGTTGATTTAAGAATATGATAATATCGAGTAAGTTGAGGTGATTTTTATTATGAGAATAAGTGTTATTGGCGGCGGGGCCATCGGGTTATTAGTTTCCTATTTTTTAAAGCAGAACGGGCAAGAACCTGTAATATATACAAGAAGCTCTGAACAAGCAAAGGAACTCAGAAAATCTGGACTGACTTATAGAGATACAAAAGGTTCAGATACAACTGTAAAGGTTGATGCGAAGCCATTCGCACAATATTTTGGTGAAGAGTCATCGTGTATCATCGCCGTTAAACAAACAGCGATGAATGAAATACATGGATTGATTACATACAGTGAAGTTTCCTATCTTTTTTTACAAAATGGAATCAGTCATCTATCTTTCTTGAAAAGCATGCCACAAAAACAAATAAGTATTGGTGTTGTTGAGCACGGGGCGATCAAGAAAGGTTATACGACCGTTCATCATCTAGGAGAAGGCAGGATAAAAGTTTCCTCGTATAGAGGTGATTCCGAACAGACGTGGGGCGGATTACTTCATTCAAGTCGTTTTCCAATTGCATTAGAAAAAGAGTGGGAGCCAATGGTTTATGAAAAACTAATTATGAATGCATCCATCAATCCACTTACAGCGTTGTTAAGAATAACAAATGGAGAACTTTTAACGAACCCGCATGCACTCTCTATGATGCAAGAACTTTTTGATGAAGCTGTTTCCGTATTGAATATGACAGGACGGCGTGAAGTATTATGGAAGGAATTGTTAGTCCTATGCAGAAATACTTCATTAAACCGTTCTTCAATGTTAAAGAGCGTAGAGAGTGGTAAGCAAACGGAAATTGAGAGTATTACGGGTGAGGTTATTAAGAGGGGAAACGAATTGAAGATTCAAACCCCTTATTCTCGTTTTGCTTATGAAGCGATCAGTGCATTGGATAGGAGAGGATGAATGATTGGCAAGTGTTCTAGGTGCGATTATTGCTACTTTAATAACCGTTCCTTATATTGTCTTTTTTCTTGTTAATAAGAGCGTGTTAAAGCTTACGAAAAAAAGGAGAAAAGCCTTTAAGGCGGGTGTTGATAGTACAACGTTATTTTTATTTATGGCTATTGAAAGAATGACTGTAGAAATTTGGGGCCATTCTTATTACTGGATTCTTCTACTCGTATTTCTATTCGGCTGTTTACTTTTTACATATGTGATTTGGAAAAATGATTTGGATCTGTCTATCGGAAAAATACTTAGGTTAAATTGGCGTCTGCAGTTTCTTGTTCTTTCAATTGGTTACTTTTCGTTGATGACATATGGAATCGTTTCACGTATTTTGGACATTTAGAGCATATTTTTTATGTTCTTCAATCGTTCTTTGCTATACTCGTTAAGGATGTAATTGATACGTAGAAAGGAAGTTCATAAATGAGACTGGAGGAAATGCAGCTTCATACATCGCCTTTTTTAGAAGGGTACTCCAACGGAGATGCGGAGGTTGTCCGTTTTTTTGATTATAAATCTCCTTATGACAAGCATGAATGGGCAAAAAGACAACAGGAATTGAAGCGTTATTCGTTTCCTAGACAGGGTCTTACGGATTATCTGACTTCTTATAATCAAAAGGTTGGTTCTTCGCCCAAAACAATAGAGAACATACAAAAGTTGAATGCAGAAGATAGTGTAGCTGTCGTTGGTGGACAACAAGCAGGACTTTTAACTGGACCGCTTTTAGTGATCTACAAGTGCATCAGTACCATTCAACTAGCAAAACAAGCTGAAAAAGAATTAAATGTTCCGGTTGTTCCAATATTCTGGATAGCTGGTGAAGATCATGATATGGATGAGATCAACCATGTTATGGTTCCCAAGAACAATACTGCGAAAAAAGTATCATTAAAGTCAGCGAGCAGCATTAAATCTTCAGCCTCCCAATGGGAATGGAATAGAGATGAGGTTCAACCTTGGTTGAAGGAAGTATTTCGTTCCTTTGGTGAAACAGCTTTTACTAGTGATCTAGTTGCAGAGACAGAACGTATCTTGAAGGAATCAGATTCAATCGTTACGTTCTTCGCGAAACTTCTTTCCAAATGGTTCTCTGAAGACGGCCTGATTGTATTAGATTCTGGAGATCCTGCTTTTAAAAAACTGCAATCGATGATGTTAAAAGAGATGATTCTTCATAACAGCGAGATCGATAAGGCTTTTAATTTACGCACGGAAGAACTGTGCAAAAGTGGTTATTCCGCACCGATAGAGGTTCAAGATAACAACGCACATCTATTCTATACGAAGGATCAGGAACGAATCTTGTTGTATCGTGATGAAAATGGATTCTCCTCTAAAGAGAAAGACTTCACGATCTCAAAAGCAGAACTACTTGAAGAAGCGGTTGAACACCCAGAAAAATTCAGCAATAATGTCGTGACGCGTCCTTTGATGCAAGAGTTTCTTCTACCTGTGTTATCGTTTGTTGCTGGACCTGGTGAAATTGCCTATTGGGCTGTTCTTGGAAAGGTTTTTAGCCAATTTAATAGGACGATGCCGATATTAACACCAAGGCTTTCATTTACTCTCGTAACTGCTGAGGTTAACGAATTGCTTCATTCAAAGAAATTAACGGTAAAACAAGTTTTAGAGAATGGTACGGAAGAATATAAACGCGAGTGGTTTACTTTAAACCGTCCCATCGAGACTTATGAAACAGTGCAATCTGTAAGAGCAGAGTTTACTTCTTCTTATGAAAAACTGATAAAGCTAGCAGAAGATATAGATCCGAAGCTTCTTTCCGTTGCGGATCACAACTTGAAGAGAATCTTATCAGAGATCGACTATATGGAGGATAAGCTAGAACAGCGTGTTCGAAAAAAGGTAAAAGAACCACTTGCCGAATTTGATGAGATCATGCTGCAATTAAAGCCGACAGGAATCCTGCAAGAAAGAATCTGGAACATCTATCAATTTATTAATGAAGAAGGTTCCTGTCTTGTGGATAACCTTGTACAATACCCTTATCAATTTAATGGAAAACATAAGATTGTATACGTATAAAACGATAAATTATTTTAGGAAAAATCCTGTGCTACAGCAGGATTTTTTTTTTTGTACACGAATAATACTTGTAGTGGTGAAAAGTGGAGCGTTGTGGTAGATTTAGGGGAGAAAGTGGGGTGATCATATGTTCATGGGAGAGTATCAGCACAGCATCGACGAAAAAGGACGTATGATCATCCCCTCCAAATTTCGTGACGAACTAGGCACAGAGTTTATCTTAACTCGCGGATTGGATCAATGTGTATTCGGTTATCCTTTAAATGAGTGGAAAGTCATCGAAGAAAAGTTGAAGAGTTTGCCATTCACGAAAAAGGATGCACGTGCATTTACTCGTTTTTTCTTTTCTGGAGCTGCTGAGTGTCAGTTAGATAAACAGGGAAGAGTGAACATTGCATCTCCGCTCAGAGACTATGCAAAACTAGAAAAGGATTGCGTAGTGATAGGTGTGTCGAATAGAATTGAAATTTGGAGTAAATCAATTTGGGAAGAATACTTCTCAAAGTCAGAAGACTCATTTGGAGAAATTGCAGAGAGTCTGATGGACTTTGATTTATAACCCTTAAGTTTATAGCAGAGAGGAATTTTCCATGTTTGACCATATAACCGTTTTAAAACAAGAATCAGTAGATGCTTTACACGTGAGACCAGATGGAATTTATGTTGATTGTACGTTAGGTGGGGCAGGTCATAGTGCACTTATTTTGTCTCAATTAGAAACTGGCCATCTATATGCATTTGATCAAGATGACATTGCTATTGAAAACGCCCGTCAGGTTCTAAAGGAACATGAAGGAAAGTATACGATTATTCGCAGCAATTTCCGTCATATTAAAGAAGAGCTTTCTAAACGTGGCATACATAAAGTGGATGGCATCCTATTTGATTTAGGTGTCTCATCTCCGCAACTAGATGAAGCGGATAGAGGGTTTAGCTATCAACATGACGCTGAGCTTGATATGCGAATGGATCAATCAAATGATCTTACAGCAAAAGAAATTGTGAATGAATGGCCGTTCAATGATTTAATGAAGATTATCTCAAGATATGGCGAAGAAAAATTTGCTAAACATATCGCTAGAAAAATTGAAGCGGCTCGTGAGAAAAAAGAGATTCAAACAACTGGAGAACTTGTCGAAATAATAAAGGATGCTATACCTGCTCCTGCAAGAAGAACAGGCGGACATCCTGCAAAACGGACATTCCAAGCCATTCGTATCGCTGTAAATGATGAATTGAACGCTTTTGAAGATGCATTGCAAGATTCCATTGAACTATTAGATATCGGTGGCAGGATTGCGGTTATCACCTTCCATTCTTTAGAAGATCGTGCGTGTAAAAATATCCTAAAAAAAGCAAGCACAGGTCCGGAACTCCCTCCAGGACTGCCGGTTATTCCTGAAGAATACAAACCAGAATTAAAACTCATCACAAGAAAACCGATCGTACCAACAGAAAATGAGCTTGAAGAAAACAGAAGATCACGCTCAGCAAAATTGAGGGTCGCTGAAAAACAAAAATAGAGAGGAGAGCTAAAGTGAGCAATTTAGCCTATCAAGTTCAAAAACAACAAGTACAGTTACAGCCAGAAAGAAACCCAAAGCCGGTACAGCAGCCATCTCGTAAGATATTTACAAAAGGTGAAGTCGTATTATGGGGAGCTATGGGGGTGGTCTTAATTGCCGGATTGATTTGGCTCATTTCTCTATACGCGTCCGTTTATCAGGCAACTGCTGAAGTTGAGAATATTCAAAAGGACCTTACTGCAGAAACGAAGATCGTTGAAGATTATCACCTTCAAGTTACAGAACTAAGCAATCCCGAACGCATCATGAAGTTGGCAAAGGAACAAGGATTCATCTTTGACGATAAGAACGTAAAAGTGGTTCAGGACTAAAAAGCAGGTGTTGTTATGAAATTAAAAAGAAAAAACGTTGGAGCAGGTATTCTGATGGTTGTGTTTACCGTGCTCTTTTTTGTATTAACAAGTAAATTCTTTCTAGTAGCTTCTTCTCAATCCGCAGAAGGGGTCGACTTGATCGAATACGGGAAAAGAAAATGGTTGAAGAGTGACGTTTTAGATGCGAAGCGTGGAACGATGTTTGACCGGAACGGTGAAGTGATAGCACAAGACATTCCTTCTTACAGCGTGATCGCCATTCTCGACAAAAAGTATCCTAATCATATAAAAGACCCAGAAGAGGCTGCAGAAAAACTATCAAGAGTACTAGATTCTGACAAAGAAGACTTAGAAGAGCTTTTGAGTAAAGAAGGCAGATTTCAAGTCGAGGTCCCATCTGGAAGAAAAGTTTCTTATCGCAAAAAAGAGCAGATTGAAAAGATGAAGATTCCGGGTGTAGATTTCTTAAGAGAATCTAGACGCTATTATCCTAACCAAGGCTTTGCCGCTCATGTACTAGGATACACTGGAAACGGTGAAGAAGGCGTCCAGACTGGACTGATGGGACTTGAAAAATCCCTGGATAAGTATTTGCAAGAAAAGGATGGCAAGATCTCCTTTGTCGGTGATGCTTTCAGTCGTGCAATTCCAGCAAATAAAGAATCGATCACACCACCGAAACATGGTCAGGATATCTATTTAACTCTTGATGAGAAGATTCAATTGTACTTAGATGAAGCGGTGCAAGAAGCAGCAAAGAAATACAAGCCAGAAAAGATCACTGGCATCGTTGCTGATCCGAAAACGGGAAGAATTCTCGCGATGAGTAATTCACCTAGTTTTAATCCGAACAAAAAAGATATAAAAAACTATACGAACTTCGCTGTTTCATATCCGTTTGAACCAGGATCAACAATGAAGATCTTCACATTGGCAGCAGCCATTGAAGAAGGTAAATACAACGGTAATGAGGTGTTCCAATCTGGATCGTACAAGCTTCCGAACATCGGAAGACCGATCTACGATCATAATAAAAGAGGATGGGGACCGATTACTTATAACGAAGGAGTTCAAAATTCTTCTAACGTTGCGTTCTCAAAACTTGTACGTGAAAAACTAGGTTATGAGAAATATAGAAGTTATCTCTCTAAATTTGGATTAGATCAAAAGACGAACATTGACCTGCCGAATGAGAAGAGTGGATCGATTCTTTATAACTATGAGATTGAAAAAGTAACCACTGCGTTCGGCCAAGGAACAACGATCACTCCAATTCAACAGATTCAAGCCGCAACAGCTATTGCAAATGGTGGTAACATGATGAGGCCGTACGTGATCGACAAGATCATGGACCCAGAAACGAAGAAAACGGTGTTATCAAATGAGCCGAAAGTAGCAGGTAAGCCGATATCTGAAGAAACTGCAAAACAAGTACGAGATATATTAGAAACAGTAGTAACGGATGGAACGGGTAAACCTTATATGATTGATGGTTATAGCGTAGCTGGAAAGACAGGAACGGCACAGATCGTAGGAAAAGACGGAAAGTACATTTCTGGTTGGGGAGAGAACGTGTTCTCTTTCTTGGGAATGGCTCCTAAAGATGACCCTAAACTGTTAGTATATGTGGCTGTGGAACGTCCTAAGGTTGAGTTCCCTGAGATGGGTTCTACCCCAGTAGCTAATATTTTTACGAGCGTTATGAAAAGCGGGCTTCAATATTTAAATATTCAGCCTGAAGCTAAAGTAAAAAATCAATCTTCTAAAGTAAAGAAATCTTACGGTAAAGAATTACCAGATTACACTGGACAATCTGCGGAGAAAGCAAAGAGTGATTTAGAAAAACTCGGAATGCAGGTTTCCGTCATTGGTTCAGGTAATGATATCACCAACCAAGAACCATATGAAGGTGCTTATGTGATGAAAGGTGAAAGAGTCATATTAAGAACGTCTGGTGATGCAAAAATGCCTGATGTTAAAGACTGGTCTTACATGGATATATTACGAATCAGCAAGCTTCTTGGATTGAAAGAAACGATAACGGGAAGCGGATTTGCAGTAAAACAAAGCATTAAACCCGGTAACCCCGTTAAAGAAGGAGATTTCTTTGTTGTTCAACTAGAACCTCCTAAAGTAACAGAATCAGAAACAGATTCTGAAGAAGAAGAGAACGTGGAAGACCCGGGTTCTAGCGAGGAACAGTCTCAAGATGAAGATCTTCCAGTAACAGACTAAATGTTCTAGGCGCTTGTGTACAAGCATATATTTGAAACGAGACATACAAGGGAGGTATTGTGTGTGCGAGTTTCGAATGTAACTGTACGCAGGCGCTTAATTTTTGTTCTTGTTTTTGGAATAGCTTTCTTTTTTGTTATTTCTGTAAGACTTGGCTACGTTCAATTTGTGCTTGGAGATATGTTGACAGATCAAGCCCTTGATTCTTGGAGCAGAGACATTCCTTTTGAACCAAAAAGAGGAAAGATTCTAGATCGTAATGACGTGGTACTCGCCACAAATATTAGCGCTCCAACCGTCTTTGTCGTTCCAAGACAGATTAAGGAACCTGAAGAAACTGCTGAAAAGTTGGCTGCTTTGTTAAATATATCGAAAACAGAAGTGTACCAAAGACTTACCAAGAAAGCCTCTATCGTGAGAATCGATAACGGAGGACGAAAGATCAGCAATACGAAGGCAAAAGAAGTTGAAGCTTTGAATCTACCAGGTGTTTTTGTTGCAGAAGATAGTAAAAGGCACTACCCGTACGGATCTTATCTTTCTCACGTACTGGGCTTTGCAGGTATTGACAGTCAAGGGCTCACAGGATTAGAACTCTATTATGATGAACAGCTGAACGGTGAAAAAGGTCATATCTCTTTCTTCTCGGACGCAAGGGGACGCAGAATGCCATCTTTATCGGACAAGTATGAAAAACCGAAAGATGGCTATGACCTCAGATTAACGACAGATTCACGCGTTCAAACCATTATTGAAAGAGAGCTTGATATCGCACAAGCCACCTATGACCCTGATGGAGCGATCGCTATAGCGATGAATCCGAACACTGGAGAAATTCTTGGTATGAGTTCACGACCGGATTTTGACCCAGAAGAGTACAAACGAGTTTCACCAGAAGTATACAATCGAAATTTACCAGTGTGGGCTCAATATGAACCAGGTTCTACTTTCAAGATCATCACGCTTGCTGCAGCACTCGAAGAAGATAAAGTTGACTTAGATAGAGATCATTTTCACGATCCTGGATCGATCGAAGTTGCAGGAAGAAAGCTTAAATGCTGGAAAGCGGGAGGGCATGGCAGTCAGACCTTCTTAGAAGGCGTTCAAAATTCATGCAACCCAGGGTTTGTTATTCTTGGTCAACGTCTAGGTAAAGATAAACTATTTGAATATATTAAAGACTTTGGATTTGGAGAGAAGACAGGTGTTGATCTGGCTGGAGAAGGTAAAGGGATCTTATTCTCCTTAGATCGTGTTGGACCGCTTGAACTTGCAACAACCGCATTCGGGCAGGGTGTTTCTGTGACTCCGATTCAACAAGTAGCTGCTGTGTCTGCGGCCGTAAACGGAGGTTATCTGTACGAACCATATATAGCTAAAGAATTAGTGGACCCTATTACTGGGAAAGTCGTTAGTAAGCAAACACCAAAACTTAAAAGAAAAGTGATCTCCGAAAAAACATCTAAAGAAGTTAGACGTGCATTAGAAAGTGTTGTAGCTCAAGGGACTGGAAAGAATGCATTCGTTGATGGTTACCGGGTCGGAGGGAAAACGGGGACTGCTCAAAAGGCTGAAGGTGGTGTTTATTTAAAGAACAACCATATCGTCTCCTTTATCGGGATGGCTCCTGCTAACAACCCTGAGATCGTTGTTTATGTTGCTATAGATAATCCAAAAGAAACACTTCAGTTTGGTGGAATTGTGGCAGCACCAATCGTTGGAAATATTATAGAAGACAGCCTTTCTGCTATGGGCGTTAAAAAGCAAAAAGGTCAGATAGAAAAAGAGAAAACATGGCTCGATGCTCCTGAAGTAGTCGTTCCAGATTTAGTGGGAAAACAAACGAAAGAGCTTACGAACCTGCTGTATAATCTCAAAATTGAAACATCCGGAAAAGGGAACTACATCGTACAGCAAGCTCCTAAAGCTGGCGTAAAGCTAGAAGCTGGTAAAACGATTCGTTTATTTTTGGGTGACAAAAAAGAAGTGGAAGATTAAAATAAAGAATGTACACATAGCCAAGCGCGGAATCTTGCTTGGCTTATTTTCTTTAAAGATGCACATAAAACGCTCTTTCATAGAAAGATGTTATTTTGGTGCACTTATTTGAGCGGCATATAAGATAACACCAAAAAAGACCTTTATATGAGCTGCAACATATGTGAAATTTCGCTTTTTTGACTATACGCTTAACGATGATTAGAGGAGAGATCAGGATTAATGGAATTAAAAGAACTGCTTACATATTTAGTGAACTATGAATTGGATATTCAAGCCAATCCTGAAATTACCTCCATTGAAATGGATTCCAGGAAAGCTGGGAAAGGCTGTCTTTTTGTATGTATGGAAGGGCTTCTGTTTGATGGACATGATTTTGCAGAAACCGTTGCGAATAACGGAGCTGCTGCTATTTTAGCTGAGAAAGATATTAATGTTAACATTCCTGTTATAAAAGTTAAAAACACAAAAAAAGCTCTTGCGGTATTAGCAGATGCTTTTTATGGTCATCCCTCCCAAAAACTCCATTTAATCGGAATCACCGGTACGAATGGGAAGACGACAACTTCACATCTCATTGAAAAAGTTTTAAGAGATGCTGGGAAAAGCACTGGGATGATCGGCACGATTGAAATGAAGATAAAAGATCAAAGCTTTAAGGTAGCGAATACTACACCTGATTCATTATTTTTGCAGAATGCTTTTTATCAAATGACCGAAGAAAAAGTGGAAGCAGCCGTCATGGAAGTGTCTTCGCATGCTCTCGTTCAAGGTAGAGTATGGGGATGTGACTTTGATATCGCTGTTTTCACGAACTTGACACAAGATCATTTGGACTACCATAAAAATATGGAAGAATACCAGTTTGCAAAGAGTCTTCTGTTTTCACAAATGGGTAATACTTATAACAGATCAGATCGTAAAGTCGCTGTTCTTAATAATGATGATCCAGCTTCAAAAGTGTTTGAAAGAGTTACTTCCGCACAGGTTGTTTCTTATGGAATTGACAACGATAGCGACGTTCGAGCAACCGATATATTGATCGGGGCGCAAGGCACTACGTTTACGCTGCAGACTCCTATTGGTTCAAGAAAAGTTACATTGAAGCTTATCGGAAAGTTTTCTGTTTATAATGTGCTCGCAGCAACAACAGCATGTTTGTTATCTGGATTAGATCTAGATCAGATTCTAGCTAGTCTAAAAGAAGTAACTGGCGTTTCTGGGAGATTCGAACCTGTTATTGCAGGTCAAGATTTTACGGTCATCGTTGATTACGCACATACGCCAGATAGTTTAGAGAATGTATTACGAACGATTAAAGAGTTTGCAACAGGGAAAATAACAGCGATCGTAGGATGTGGTGGTGACCGTGATAAGACTAAGCGGCCACTCATGGCGGGAATTGCGGCTAACTTAGCTGATCATGCCATCTTTACAAGTGATAACCCACGAACAGAAGATCCTCTTCAAATCTTAAAAGATATGGAAGAGGGTGTAGACGATGGTAATTATGTGACCATCCCTGACCGAAAAAAGGCAATTGAACATGCGGTTGAAAAGGCTAGTGCAAACGATGTTATACTTATAGCCGGAAAAGGTCATGAAACCTATCAAATCATTGGAAAAGATATATTAGAATTCGACGATAGGATCGTTGCAAGGGAAGCAATTAAGGCGGTGAAAAAATGAAGTTAGATTTTAAAGAACTGGTCTCATTAGCAGATCGTACGAGTGGTAAGTATGAGAACCTGATATTAGAAGGTGTTTCTAAAGATACAAGACATAAAAGCGAGAATGCCCTATACTTACCGATAGCTGGTGAGCGGTTTGATGGTCACGATTTTCTGTTAAATGCGATCGAGCAAGGTTGCACAGCTACGGTCTGGCAAGAAGGAAAAGATCTTCCACTAGGATTGCCGGAAGATTTTCCTATCCTTTACACAAAAGACACTGTAACATTTTTGCAAGATATCTCTAAATATTACTTGAAGAAGATCAATCCTGTTGTAGTAGCTGTAACGGGTAGTAACGGAAAAACAACAACTAAAGATATGATCGAAAGTGTTTCCTCTGAAAACTTTAAAACGTTTAAAACACAAGGGAATTACAATAATCATATTGGAATGCCTTTGACCATTCTAGCGATGGAAGATACTACAGAAGTATTGATCCTAGAAATGGGGATGAGTGATTATGGTGAGATATCTCTTTTAAGTAAGATCGCAGAGCCAGATGTTGCTGTTATTACGAATATCGGTGAAAGCCATCTTGAACAGCTTGGTAGTCGTGAAGGAATCGCTAAAGCTAAACTTGAGATTGCAGATGGATTAAAACAAGGCGGGCTGTTTATCATCGATGGAGATGAGCCGCTTCTTTCACATGTAAAAGGTGAGAACGTGCTGCAAGTTGGATTTGGTGATTCCAACACACTGAAGTTATGTAACCTTAAGACAGATGCACATGGTGTTACGTTTTCTTTAGAAGAAGGTACAACTGTGTATCGCATACCGATGTTAGGACGACATAATATAAAAAATGCAGCATATGCCATAGCTGTAGGGCATTACTTGAATATCGAAGAAAATAAGATACTAGAAGGACTTGAGAATCTTAAAGTTACTTCTATGCGTCTTGAAATGAAAAGCGGTAAGAAGGATACTCTTCTCATCAACGATGCCTATAACGCTAGTCCAACGAGTATGATTGCTGCTCTAGATACACTTGCTGAACTGAAAGATTATTCTAATAAAGTTGCAGTTCTTGGAGATATGTATGAATTAGGTTCAAATGAAGAAGAAATGCATCGAAACATAGCGAAGCATGTGAATGAATCGATCTCTCATGTGATATGTGTAGGGCAAAAAGGTGCTTGGATTGCAGACGAACTAAAAAAACAAAAAAATGAAGGCCTTGAGGTTATTCATTGTCTAACAAAAGATGAAGCGGAAGAACCTATTGCTAAATTATTATCAAAAGATACTGCTATTCTTTTTAAAGCATCAAGAGGGATGGTACTAGAAACCCTAGTCTCGAAATTTGTAGAGAAAGAACAGGAGTCGAAAAAATGATTGAGCAAGTCTTATTATTTACATTAGTTGCATCCTTCTTAATCGCGGTATTAAGTTCACCCTTTTTTATCCCGTTTTTAAGAAGATTAAAATTTGGGCAGAGCATCCGTGATGAAGGCCCAAAATCTCACCAAAAAAAGCAGGGAACACCTACAATGGGCGGGATTGTTATCGTCTTAGCCCTTGTTATCGCAACGTATGCGATGACTGCTAAGTTTTTTGCTGTTACGGCAGAGACCCATCTGCTTATCCTTGTTACATTAGGATACGGACTTATAGGATTCTTAGATGATTTTATTAAAGTAGTAAAGAAAAGAAATCTCGGTTTAACATCAAAACAAAAATTAGTAGGTCAATTAATCATTGCAGCTCTTTTCTTCCTAGGATTAAGAGCCATTGATTTCTCAACAGAAATTTCGGTTCCTGGAACAGATTTTTCGTTTGATCTAGGATGGTTTTACCCAATATTAGTTGTATTCATGTTAATCGGTGCTTCAAATGCGGTAAACCTTACGGATGGATTGGATGGACTGTTAGCCGGAACAGCAGCTATTGCTTTTGGTGCGTTTGCTGTTTTGTCTTCTACTATCCTTCAATTTGAAGCTGCTATTTTTTGTGTCGCAGTGGTTGGTGCAGTACTTGGCTTCTTAGTTTTTAATGCACACCCAGCAAAAGTATTCATGGGAGATACTGGCTCACTTGCATTAGGTGGTGCGATTAGCGCGGTCGCGATTCTAACAAAGCTTGAGATTTTACTAGTTATTATTGGTGGAGTTTTTGTAATCGAAACGCTTTCTGTAATGATTCAAGTAGCATCGTTTAAACTTACTCGTAAGCGTGTATTTAAGATGAGTCCGCTTCATCATCATTATGAACTGTCAGGCTGGAGTGAATGGCGCATCGTCGTTACATTTTGGCTTGTAGGATTGGTATTTGCAGCATTAGGAATTTATTTAGAGGTGTGGGTATAGATGAAAGACACTACATTTTTTAACAACAAAAAGATATTAATCGTAGGATTAGCTAAGAGCGGTTTTGCTGGTGCAAAACTGCTTCATTCGTTTGGAGCCCAATTAACAGTGAACGATAAAAGCCCTAGAGAAGGAAATGTGGAAGCAGAAAAACTTGAGAAGCTTGGAATCAAAGTAGTTTGTGGAGATCATCCGCTAACATTACTAGATGACCAGTTGGACTTCATTGTAAAGAATCCAGGAATTCCATACCAAAACCCTTTGATCGATGAAGCGGTTAAACGCAACATTCCGGTTTATACTGAAGTGGAAATAGCAGGTATGATCTCAGAGGCATCAATTATTGCGATTACAGGTTCAAACGGCAAGACAACAACCACTACTCTTATCGGTGATATGTTAAAAAACAGTGATAAGACACCTGTCGTAGCAGGGAACATAGGTACTGTGTTCTCAGAGGTTGCAGCGAAGTCGACAGAGAAAGATATATTAGTAGCTGAACTTTCTAGCTTTCAGTTGATGGGTACAGAGCGATTTAAGCCACAGATTGCAGTTTTTCTGAACCTATTTGAAGCACACTTAGATTATCACGGTTCTCTTGATGAATACGGAAAAGCAAAAGCTAAGATTACTGAGAACCAAGATCCATCAGATTATGTGATCTATAACGCAGATGATGAACGTGTCTCTCATTTGATGAAGGATTCTAATGCGCAGCATATCCCATTTTCTGTCACGAAGAAATATGATGATGGAGTTTATGTTGAAGATGGTGCCCTTTATTTTCAGAACCAAAAAGTTATTGATCTAAGTGAGATCGTGTTACCTGGTAAACACAATCTCTCTAATATTATGGCAGCTGTAGCGGCATCCTTATTAGCCGGTGCTACATTGAAGCAGATACATCAAGTTCTCACTTCGTTTCCTGGGGTTAAACACCGTTTGCAGTTCGTCGGAGAGTTTAAGGGCAGACGTTTTTATAATGATTCAAAAGCTACGAATATATTAGCGACGAATGCAGCGTTGTCTGCATTTGAACAACCCGTCATCTTACTAGCTGGTGGTCTTGATCGTGGAAATTCATTTGATGATCTGCTTCCATCACTAAAAAATGTAAAAGCGATCGTCACTTTTGGTCAAACAGCTGATAAATTAGCGGAAGCAGCGGAACAGGCAGGAATAGAAACGATAAAACGTGCTGATAATGTGGAAGATGCTGTTCCCCTTGCGTACAGTTTATCTGCCGAAGAAGATGTTATATTATTGTCTCCTGCATGTGCAAGCTGGGATCAATATAAGACATTTGAACAAAGAGGGGACATGTTTATCAACTCTGTGCATAAACTTAAATAAGGTTTGTACAAATAAGAAGAGTTGAGGTGTTTCCCTTTGCCTGCAACGAAATCAACCCCTGATATCATAATGATTGTCGTTACGCTTATGTTGTTATCGATCGGTATAATAATGGTTTATAGCGCTAGTGCAGATTTAGGGCTATACAAGTTTGATGATGCGTTCTTTTTTGCAAAGCGACAACTGTTATTTGCCGGTGTAGGTATTGCAGCGATGTTTTTTATCATGAACATCAATTACATGACGTGGAGAGTCTGGTCTAAGATTCTTCTCATTATTTGTTTTGTATTATTGATCGCAGTTCTTGTGCCAGGTATTGGTATGGTGCGTGGCGGTGCTAGAAGCTGGATTGGTGTAGGTGCTTTTTCCATACAGCCGTCTGAATTTATGAAACTAGCCATGATTACATTCCTGGCTAAGTATCTATCAGAGCATCAAAAAAAGATCACTTCTCTTAAAAAAGGTTTAGTACCTACTCTCGGATTAGTGATGATCGCATTTGGCATGATTATGCTTCAGCCAGATCTAGGAACTGGAGCAGTGATGGTCGGAACAAGCATCGTGATGGTTTTTGTTGCAGGTGCGCGTATCTCCCATTTTGTAGGGATGGCTTTAATCGGTCTTATCGGACTTGCGGGATTAATTATCTCTGCTCCTTATCGAATTAAGAGAATCACTTCTTTTCTTGATCCTTGGAGTGATCCTTTAGGCAGCGGATTTCAGATTATCCAATCTCTCTATTCACTCGGGCCAGGTGGATTGCTCGGACTAGGTTTAGGGCAGAGCAGACAAAAATTTGGTTATCTACCTGAACCGCAAACGGATTTTATTTTTGCGATCCTCTCAGAAGAGCTCGGTTTTATAGGTGCTATTTTTGTACTAATCCTCTTTAGTCTTCTCTTATGGCGAGGAATCAGGATTGCTTTAGGAGCTCCAGATCTATTCGGTAGCTTTTTAGCGATAGGAATTATAGGAATGGTCGCTATTCAAGTGATGATTAATATTGGAGTTGTAACAGGTTTGATGCCTGTTACTGGAATAACACTTCCATTTTTAAGTTATGGAGGATCTTCATTAACTCTGATGCTTGCGTCAATTGGAGTAATCCTCAATATTAGCCGCTATTCAAGGTATTAATACTTGAGTTTCAAAGGAAATTCTCTTATTCTAAACATAGCGATTTAAAGACGTTACCCTGTCAATTATGGCAGGGTAACTTCTTTTTTGAAGTATATTCAAAAGATTGTTGTTTATAAAATGTATTAAACCATCATTGAAAAGTTGATTGGAGTGCAAGGATGCGAGACTCCTGCGGGACAGGCGGGCAGTCCTAAAAGTGGAAGTGGCTTGTTCAGCCCCGACCAGCAAAAGGTGAATGGGCTTCCAAGGCGCACTTTGCCTTGTGGACCATTTAGCTTTTGACCTCGAGGGGCTAGCCACTGCAACTAGGCAGGTGAGACACTTATACGAGAATCGTACGAATGTGGCTCACCGCCTGCCCCGCGGAAAGCGAGCATCCTGGAGCGGAAATCAACTACCTTCAAGAGCATCAAGTAGTTTTCTTTTAAAATAAGTAACAAAAAGAGTAATTCATTCGAATACTTCTTTGTCGATGTTTAAGGATATTGAAAACATGGAAAAGATTAACGCATAGCATATAAATAGAACGATGCGTATGAACGTAGGGGGTTTTTAATTATGTATAGCCAATTAGCTGAGAAATTAAAAAGTGAAGATTTAGGAACTGTCCTTGTAAATGAACCATTAAAAAACCACACCACATTAAAAATTGGTGGACCAGCTGACCTTTTTTATGAACCGAAAGACATTGAAAGTCTAAAAAAAGCATTAAGTTATATAAAAGAAGCCAACGCACCAATACGTGCAATTGGAAGAGGCTCTAACCTCCTAGTTGCAGACGGAGGCATAGAAGGGGTTGTCATTAAAGTAGGGGAGGGGATCAACCACCTTGAAAAAAATGATAACACAATTAGAGTTGGCGGGGGGTATTCGCTTATTCCGCTAGCCACTGTAATGTCACGCGAAGCTTATACGGGTCTAGAATTTGCAGCAGGTATTCCGGGATCAGTTGGCGGCGCTGTATTCATGAATGCAGGTGCGCACGGATCCGATATGTCAAAGATCGTTGATAAAGCCTTGATTTTATTACCTGATGGTGAGCTTACATGGCTTTCTAATGAAGAACTGAAATTCTCTTACCGTACTTCTGTTCTTCAAGAGACAGGTGGAATCTGTGTGGAAGTCATCCTCGTTTTGGATAAAGGAGATAAAGAAACGATCATGGCAGAGCTTAAGAAGAATAAAGATTATCGCAGAAACACACAGCCATGGAACTATCCTTGCTGTGGTAGTGTTTTCCGTAATCCGCTGCCTAATTATGCAGGACATCTTATTGAAACATCGGGACTTAAAGGGACTCAAGTAGGTGGGGCACAAGTTTCAGAGATGCACGCTAATTTTATTGTGAATACTGGAGATGCAAAAGCCAAGGACGTGCTGGATCTTATCAGTTATATACAAAAAACGATTAAAGAAAAGCATGGTGTTGAACTTCATACAGAAGTTGAGATCATTGGTAGAAATGATTAACAAAAAATTGGATAAATAGTGCTGAATTGCGGCTTATCCGTGCTATAATACAAAGAACAAGAAAAAATTAACTTTTGACGTTTCAAAACGAACCATACATTTCGTTATCTTCTGACAGTTGGACTGTTATCAGTACCTTTTTGAAGACTTGGCGTCTATCTGCCAAGTTCTTTTATTTCTGTCAACCGTTAATGTTTCTTGTACTAACTTATAAAACGGAGGAAGAGGATGGACAAGGTAAAGGTTGTCAAGATTGAGGACCGAATTCCGAAGCTGAAAGAACATCGCAAACAAAAAGCAAATCGTCGTCTTATATATTACTTGTCCTTTTTCTTCCTGTTATTGTTGGTCGTCGTTTATTTTCAATCAGATCTTAGTCATGTGAAGAAAATTACCGTCTCTGGCAACTATTTTGTAACCGACAATGAGATTCTTGAAAAAAGCAAAATTTCAACAAAGACAAAGTATTTGAATGTATCTGAGGAAGAGATTATGGAGCGGCTCGAAGATATCTCAGAGGTTAGTTCCGTATCCATCCAAAAGAAATTTTTTAACCAAGTTGTCATTAAAGTGAGTGAATTTCAACGCGTCGGGTATTTCAGAAAAGAGAACGTATACTACCCGATGCTTCAGAACGGAAAAATGTTAGAGCCTCTAAAGAAAAATGAGAGACCAGTAAATGCACCTGTAATTGTCAGCTGGAAAGATCCAGAACAATTAGAGATGATGGCACAGGAACTGCAGAAGCTACCTGAAGGAATCATTCATCGTATATCTGAGATCACACATACACCTTCATCCAACAGTTCAAACCAGCTAACGTTGTTTATGACGGATGGAAACAAAGTGGTGACATCGATCTCTAAGTTCTCAGAAAGGCTGACAGCTTATCCATCTTTAGTGAGCGAGTTAAAGCCTGAGGAAAAAGGAACGTTCTATTTAGGAATCAGCACACGTTTTGAACGATACAACCAAGTGGAGGAAAGTAATGAGAAAAATTAAAGGGACGCATCTTTTCCTATCTTTAATCCTACTCGTTACCGGGTTCATATTATCTTTCTCCTATCAGAGAGCGCAGATCGAAAAGCAAAATGTTGTGCAGAACAATGAATGGAAAAAGGAAGATTCATTGCGCAGCCAAATCTTAAATCTTCAAAAAACGAATAGAGAATTAGCAGGCGATCTTCAAAGTCTGCAGCAAAATGTTGAGAAGAAAGAAAATAAGCTGGCAGATCAAAAGGAGATATCTTCTAAACTAGTAGAAGATTTGAAAGAGCTCAGAATGGTAGTAGGGAACGTAAAAGTGAAAGGGGAGGGGGTAGAGGTTACTCTTCAAGATTCTTCCTATATACCGGAAGGGGAGAACCCTAACGATTATATCGTCCATGAAGAACATATAAGAGGTGTCATTGACGAACTTCACGTATCGGGTGCAGAAGCCATTGCGATAAACGGTCAAAGAATCTCTCACGATACGTATATCGCTTGTATCGGTCCTGTCGTTTCTGTGGATGGTAACCAATATCCTGCACCCTTTGTTATTACAGCAATCGGGAATTCTACAACCCTAGAGAAATCTTTGAATCTATACATCGTTGATAAAATTGTTAATGATGGAGTAGAAGTAAGAGTGGAGCAAGAAAGCGCGATCGAGATGGAGCCATTTATTACGGAAGAGGGATGAGTTAGTTGAAAGAAAGACAATTCATGTTTGCAACAATTGCCCTCATACTTGGCGGAATGCTGGCGATCCAATTTGAGACCACAAACAATCCTGTTGTTCGGGATACTAGAGATCTATGGGAATTAAGAGCTGATTTGGAAAAAGAGAAACAGCGTCAGCAGGAGCTTAATGAGGAATTTGAACGCTATAGTGAACTCCTGAACCAATACAAAGGTGAAGGTAAGGACGAAAAAATCCAAGCAATGGAAAAAGCGCTATGGGATTTAAAAAAACAGGCAGGATTAACAACGATTAGCGGACAAGGAATCGTAATAACGATCGAACCTTTTAGTGAAGAGCTAATTGGAGTAGGTCAACCTGTTCCTAAAATAGATCCTGATATGCTTAGAAGACTTGTAAACGAACTAAACCGATATGATGCGAATGAGATCTCTATAGATGGCCAACGCGTCGTATCTAAAACCCCGATCCGGGAAGTGAATGGAAACATCTACATAAACAATGAGCCTGTTTCTTCATTTCCGATTGAAATCCGAGTTTTGGCAAAAGACAATGAAAAACTTCATCAGAAGATCATTGCTTCACCCGCTGTAGAGGAGTTTATTCGAGAAAATTTTCTCGTCGAATCCAAACAAACAGCTAAAGTTATTTTGCCAGCTTTCGATAAAGATATGAAGGTGAAGTTTATGAAACCGGCAAAGGAGGAAACGTAAGATGTGGTTGCCGGTACTTGGACTGTTATTAGGTCTACTATTAGGTTTCATGTCTGATATTCGGGTCCCTCCAGAATATGCAAACTATTTATCGATCGCTGTCTTAGCTGCACTAGATACCTTATTCGGTGGTATACGTGCACATCTTCAAGGCAGTTTTGAAGATAAAGTGTTTATTACAGGTTTTTTCTTTAACATTTTATTGGCTGCTGGGCTCGCATACTTAGGGGTACACCTTGGGATCGATCTGTATCTAGCTGCGATTTTTGCATTTGGTGTTAGGTTGTTTAATAATATCGCTGTTATTAGACGCTTAATTATTTCCAAATGGTCAGATTCGCGCAAAAAGGCCTAAAAAATTTGAAAAAACGGTAAAAAAAAAGAGGGATAACCCGTTGTTTGTGGAATTTATTCCATAATTAAGCGTAAATTAAGGGATTTTTAAAAAATTAAGAAGATTTTTTGGATGAAAGGTAAGGAGGTGCCACAGAATGAACAGCAATGAAATTTATGTAAGTTTAGACATCGGTACATCCAATATTAAAGTGATCATTGGAGAAATGACTAGTGAGTCCTTTAATGTAATTGGTGTTGGCCATGCAAAATCAGCTGGAATCAGAAAAGGTTCCATTGTAGATATTGACGAAACTGTTCGTTCCATAAGAAAAGCCGTAGAGCAAGCAGAAAGAATGTTAGGTATTCCAATTAATGCTGTAATCGTAGGTGTAAAAGGAAACCATATTCAACTTCAGCCATGCCACGGTGTAGTTGCGGTATCAAGAGAAGACCGAGAGATCGGTGATGAAGACATCGCTAGAGTAATAGAGGCAGCTCAGGTTATGTCAGTGCCTCCAGAACGCGAAATTATAGATGTGATTCCTCGACAATTTATTGTTGATGGTACAGATGAGATTATTGATCCTCGAGGTATGTTAGGTGTTCGCCTTGAGATGGAAGGAACAGTAATAACTGGTTCCAAGACAATCTTACATAATTTATTACGTTGCGTAGAACGAGCTGGACTTACAGTGGCGGACATTTGTTTAGAGCCATTGGCAACATCATCGATTGCACTTTCACGTGATGAGATGGAGCTTGGTGTAGCACTGATTGATATTGGTGGGGGTTCTACTACACTATCTGTTTTTGATCAAGGTACCATGCAGTTAACATCTGTTCTTTCTGTTGGAGGAGACTTTATTACAAAAGATATATCCATCGGATTAAGAACGTCTGCTGAAGATGCAGAAAAGATTAAGCTAAAGCATGGTCATTCTTTTGTGGATTATGCATCAAAAGATGAGACATTTACAGTATCACAAATTGGATCTTCACAAGAACAAGAAATCTCGCAATACGAACTTTCGTTAATCATTGAAGCTCGTATGGCTGAAATATTTGAGATGATTGATGATGAATTGCATCAGCGCGGATATTCCGAACTGCCAGGCGGTTTTGTTATTACAGGCGGAGTTGCTGCAATTCCAGGAGTACTTGAGCTCGCCCAAGATATCTTCCAACAGAACGTACGTGTTTCCTTGCCGGATTATATCGGAGTTAGAGAACCGAAGTTTACAGCAGGTGTTGGATTAATCCAATTCACTCACAAAAATATTAAAGTTCAAGGAAAAGAAGTTGCCACTGCGTTAGCTGATAACGCTGGAGAACCTTTACCTAAAAAGAAACAACAATCCAGCCAAAAATCGGGACAAGAAAAACAATCCGGTGGCATGAAATCAAAAGTCAAAGACTGGTTTGGTTTATTTTTTGAATAACATTAAGGAACTAGTCATTAGGAGGAACGCTCATGTTAGAGTTTGATATGAATATGGATCAATTGGCGACAATTAAAGTAATTGGTGTTGGTGGCGGCGGAAGTAACGCTGTTAACCGTATGATCGAACACGGTGTACAAGGTGTAGAATTTATCTGTGTGAATACAGATGCACAAGCTTTGAATCTATCAAAAGCGCCTGTGAAAATGCAGATCGGAACGAAATTAACAAGAGGACTTGGGGCAGGTGCGAATCCTGATATCGGTAAAAAAGCTGCTGAAGAAAGCCGCGAGCAGATCGAAGAGGCACTCAGCGGTGCTGATATGGTCTTCGTAACAGCAGGTATGGGTGGCGGTACAGGTA
Source organism: Fictibacillus norfolkensis (assembly GCF_014836645.1). Classification (GTDB taxonomy): domain Bacteria; phylum Bacillota; class Bacilli; order Bacillales; family Fictibacillaceae; genus Fictibacillus; species Fictibacillus norfolkensis. Next base: position 532,160 of record NZ_JACSQM010000003.1, on the reverse strand, counting down.
CTGGTGCGGCTCCTGTAGTTGCAGAGATCGCGAAAGATCTTGGAGCTCTTACAGTTGGTGTTGTAACAAGACCGTTCACTTTTGAAGGCCGTAAGCGTTCTACGCAAGCGGTTGGTGGCATCTCAGTATTAAAAGAAAAAGTTGACACATTAATTGTAATCCCGAATGATCGACTATTAGAAATCGTTGATAAAAATACTCCGATGTTAGAAGCTTTCCGTGAAGCGGATAATGTTCTTCGCCAAGGTGTACAAGGTATTTCAGACTTGATCGCTGTACCAGGATTGATCAACCTTGACTTTGCCGATGTAAAAACAATCATGACTGAACGCGGATCTGCACTCATGGGTATTGGTGTAGGTACTGGTGAAAACCGTGCCGCTGAAGCTGCGAAAAAAGCAATTTCATCTCCACTTCTTGAAACATCTATTGATGGAGCGAAAGGTGTATTGATGAACATTACTGGTGGAGCTAACTTGAGTCTTTATGAAGTGAACGAAGCAGCAGATATTGTTTCATCTGCTTCAGATCCTGAAGTAAACATGATCTTTGGTTCCGTAATTAACGAAGAACTAAAAGATGAGATTCTAGTTACGGTTATCGCGACTGGATTTGATGAAAATGAGAAGATGGTTAACAACCAGCAGAGAGCGGAGCGTCCTAGAATGCAGCAAGCTCCTACTTCTAATCAGTCTCATTCTTCTCAAAGTCAATCTCAACCACAAAGCCAGTCTCAAGGGCAATCTCGTGAAGAGAGCCAAGAATCAAGAAATACTTCTTACACGAATGCTGATTCAGATACGCTTGATATTCCAACGTTCTTGCGTAACCGCAGTCGTAACAGAAGAAGATAAATACAAAAATGAAAGCATGTTCTCTATTTTAGAGAGCATGCTTTTTTTTGCGAAAAACATCTTCCTAAAGCTGTTTTTGAATTCATTGTTGCATTTGTTAGTAGTCGATTTCCGTTCCAGTTTGCTCGCTTTCCGTGGGGCAGGCGGTGAGCCACATTCGTAACGTTTCACTTTTAAGTGTCTCACCTGACCGCCAGTCCCACAGGAGTCTCGCAACTTCCACTCCAATCAACTTGACAATGAAGAATTACAAAATCTCTTTTTAGTAACTAGCTTTTTGAAAAGAGTCAAATTAAAACAGCTTTTCTAAAGTACTAGATGCATTTTTGAGAAGAAGACTGTTGGTATCAATAAATCTTGAAGAATGCTTCAATGAATAGTTGATTGGAGAAGAAGGGAGGGACTCCTGCGGAATGAGCGGGTTTGTTGAATGCGGAAGAGACCTGTACCTTCGTGGACTATTTACATTATAACCTCGAGGGGCTAGAGGCGAAGCTAGACAGGTAGACCGTTTAATGACTGAAAGCAGAATGACCTCACCGTACACCTTGAGGAAAGCGAGCTCTGCATCGGAAATTAACCTCCTTCATGAGCAACAATGTATAAGCATACAGTTTTTTTTGTCATATTCTTGTCCGAAAAGCGTATACCTAACATATAAGTTATTTTGACAAAAATAGAGAAAATAAGAACTTTACTTCTCTCATAAACTGACAGACTTTCAAACAACCTATACGTTATACTGATTTCAAATTTAAGAAAGGAGAAAACCAATGACCCTTTATTTGGATGTCATTTGGTTTCTTAATTTCTGCATTGATTATGTTCTAATCTCTCTGACAGCGTATGTGCTAAAGCGCAATGCATCGAAAAAGAGAATCCTATTTGCTTCTTTATTAGCGTCAAGTTATGTGTTTTTAGTAATCTTTCCAGAACTAATGTTATTTTCACAGCCGATCATGAAATTTATCCTATCTATTTTTATTATGATTGTGGCGTTTGGTTTTAAGCGTTTCAAGTTTGTCATGAAAAATATAGCCATGTTTTATTTTGTTTCTTTTGTGACGGGTGGAGGTATTTTCGGTCTTCATTATTTTATGCAAAGTGATGCTGTGATTATGAATGGAGTTATCACGACAAAAAGTTCAGGTATGGGTGACCCGATCAGCTGGCTTTTTGTAGTAGCAGGTGTTCCTCTTCTTTGGTACTTTTCAAAGAAAAGAGTAGATGATATTTCTGTGGAAAAAATGGATTCCAACAGTCTTGTCAAAGTTACTATCAAAATAGACCAGATCTTGATATCTGCAAATGGACTTATTGATACTGGCAATAAATTATACGATCCTATTTCTAAAATGCCCGTCATGATCCTTGATATGAACAAACACGGTGATTCTTTTCCCGAGATCATTCGAACTGCTGCCAAAGACGTTCTTGCAATGAATACAGATGACAATGAGCACCTATGGCTTAACAGACTTCGAATCGTACCTTACCGCGCAGTAGGACATCAACAGTTTTTAGCTTGTTTAAAACCAGATGCCGTAGAAATAGAAAAGGATGGAGTATCGGTAGCATCTCCGCAGTGTCTCATAGGCTTGAGCTGGACAGTATTATCTAGCGAAGGTCAGTTTGATGCTATCGTTCATCCAAAGATGTACCTGCAACATGTACAAGCGTCCTAACAAAGGCGATACGTGAAAGCACTTAAAAGAAGATAATGTGAAAGGGGAGTTAACATGTTTAATAAGTGGCGTTTAAAAATGACGATGTACTGGTATAAGTTACTATTCAAGTTGGGGCTGAAGTCAGATGAGATTTATTATATTGGTGGAAATGAAGCTTTACCCCCTCCGCTTAGTAAAGAAGAAGAAGCGGTATTGCTTGAAAAGCTTCCTTCTGGTGACCAGGCTGCCAAATCTCTTTTGATCGAAAGAAACCTTCGTTTAGTCGTATACATTGCACGAAAGTTTGAGAACACAGGGATTAACATTGAAGATCTAATCAGTATTGGAACGATCGGCCTTATTAAAGCGGTAAACACGTTCAATCCAGAAAAAAAGATCAAGCTCGCCACTTATGCATCGAGATGTATAGAGAACGAGATCTTGATGTATTTACGCCGTAACAACAAGACACGGTCAGAAGTATCGTTCGATGAACCGTTAAATGTGGATTGGGATGGGAACGAACTTTTGCTCTCAGATGTTCTTGGGACAGATGATGACATTATAACGCGCAGAATTGAGGCAAATGTAGATCGTAAACTTTTATTAAAAGCCCTATTTACCTTAAACGATCGTGAAAAACAGATCATGGAACTTCGCTTCGGTCTTTCGGGAGGAGAAGAAAAAACACAAAAAGATGTAGCAGATATGCTCGGAATTTCTCAGTCTTATATTTCAAGGCTGGAAAAGCGAATCATTAAGAGACTTCAAAAAGAATTTAATAAAATGGTTTAACACATATTGAATATAGCTTTTGATCACTTATTACCGTTTTCTGTAAAATAATAATTGCATAAATTTCCCTCCGTTCGGTGATACTTAATTTGAAATTAGCTCCCGGCAGGAGGGAAAAGACTTGACAAGAAATAAAGTTGAGATTTGCGGAGTTGACACATCAAAGCTTCCTGTTTTAAAAAATCCAGAGATGCGTATTCTTTTTGATAAGATGCATAAAGGTGATCCAGATGCACGCGAAACTTTGGTTAACGGAAACCTCAGGCTCGTTCTGAGTGTCATTCAAAGGTTCAACAACCGCGGAGAGCATGTAGATGATTTATTTCAAGTAGGGTGTATCGGGCTGATGAAGTCCATAGACAATTTTGATCTAGGTCAGAATGTTAAGTTTTCAACCTATGCAGTTCCGATGATTATTGGTGAGATTCGCCGGTATCTTCGAGACAATAACCCGATAAGAGTTTCAAGAAGCTTAAGGGATATCGCATATAAAGCACTGCAAGTTCGAGATCAGCTTATGAACAAACTATCTCGGGAGCCAACGGCACAACAGATTGCAGAAGCTCTAGATGTACCAAAAGAAGAAGTTGTCTTTGCACTTGATGCCATTCAAGATCCAGTTTCACTATTTGAACCGATCTACAATGATGGTGGTGATCCGATCTTTGTTATGGATCAAATCAGCGATGATAAAGCAAAAGACATGCAGTGGATTGAGGAGATTGCTTTAAAAGAAGGAATGCGCCGGCTGAATGATAGAGAAAAGATGATCTTAACGATGCGTTTCTTTCAAGGAAAAACGCAAATGGAAGTCGCTGATGAGATCGGAATTTCCCAGGCGCAAGTATCGAGACTTGAAAAAGCAGCAATCTCTCAGATGAATAAAAACATCCAAAGCAGCTAAAACCCGTTTTCACGGGTTTTTTTTATTTTTGGACAGAAACATGAAATAGCTTTGTCCTTCATATACTGTTGTAAGAGAGGCGGGGATTGCAGATGAATAAAATATCAGATTTTCAAGTGAAAGATGTGGTTAACGTAGCAAATGGAAAAAAGCTCGGTCATATAGCTGATCTTGAAATCAACTTAAATACTGGAAAGATAGATGCGATCATCATCCCTGGTGCTGGAAAGATGCTTGGTTTTTTTGCAAGAGAGAACGACATCGTGATACCTTGGAGAAATATTGTTAAGATTGGTGCAGATGTTATTCTTGTAAGACATATGGAAGCTAGCGAATTAAATGAATATGTTAAAGAACCGTTTGATCAATTGAAATAAACGGTTCTTTTTTCTTTCTTGCTTTAAATTGTGGTAAAATAAAGATAAAACTTTCCAGGAGGAGTACATACTTATGAACACATTTGAACGATCTGGAAAGCATCTTGCAATACAGACATGGCATAAGATAAATTCTAAGGTTATTGCTGGTTTCACAACACGTGAAGGCGGGAATAGTACAATGCCCTTTCATTCTATGAACATGGGTTTTCATGTGAATGATGATCCAGATATGGTTCGGACAAACCGCGAATTATTTTCAGCTGACATCAGTTTTCCGGTTGAAAATTGGGTTGGCTCTAAACAAGTTCATGCTGAAAATATTGTAAAGGTATCTAAAGAAGATAGAGGATTAGGTTCTTTAGATTTTGAAACGGCAATTCCCGATGCAGATGGATTATATACATCAGATGAAAACATCCTTTTAACCTCACTGTATGCGGACTGTGTACCTCTCTATTTTTTTTCGCCGAACGATAACTTGATCGGACTCGCACACGCGGGATGGAAAGGAACAGTTGCAAAAATCGGTCCAGCAATGATCAAAACTTGGCAAGATAAAGAGAATGTTGACGTGAAGGCGGTATTAGCCGCAATCGGTCCTTCTATAGGGCATTGCTGTTATGAGGTAGATGATCGAGTAATTAAAGAAGTAAAAGCAGCATTAGGCGGAGATACGGAAGACACCGTTTATAAGAAGAATGCAGCAGGAAACTATCAATTAAACTTGAAAAAACTAAATGAAATCCTTCTCTTAAGAGCTGGAGTATTGCCAGAAAATATTATCGTTTCAGATCAATGTACGAGCTGTCAAAACGACGTGTTCTTTTCACATCGTAAAGATAGAGGCAAGACGGGAAGAATGATGAGTTATATAGGCAGGAAAGGGGATTAATCAAGAAATTGGGTATCAAAGAAAACAAAGAACACATCTTAAATGAAATTCAAAAAGCATGCGAGAAAAAAAACAGATCTTCAAAGGGCGTTAATTTGATCGCTGTGACGAAATATGTGAGTAATGAAACAACGAGAGCGGCTGTTTCAGCAGGTATTGAACATATCGGTGAGAACAGGATAGAAGGACTGCTATCCAAAAAAGAATTTTTGAAAGACACGTCAGTTAAATGGCACTTTATCGGAACTCTGCAAACTAGAAAAGTAAAAGATGTGATCGAGCATGTGGATTATATCCATTCATTAGACCGTTTAAGTTTAGCGAGTGAGATTCAAAAAAGAGCAGAAAAGACCATTTCATGCTTTGTACAAGTTAACGTAGCGGAAGAAGATTCCAAACATGGTTTGCCAGTAAAAGATGTGGTCGCTTTTGTCGATAAATTAAAAGACTACGATCGTATTAAGGTTGTCGGACTTATGACTATGGCACCTTTTACTGATGATGAATCCTTAATCAGAAACGTGTTTTCTACATTAAAGCAACTTCAATTGGAAATACAGAGACAAAAAATGGTTCATGCTCCATGTACTGAACTATCTATGGGAATGTCTAACGATTTTTCGATTGCTGTTGAAGAAGGTGCAACATTTATTAGAATAGGGACGAGTTTAGTAGGAAAAGAATTTTAGGAGGTGGTACAAATGGGAATTAAAACAAAATTCAAGCGCTTTTTTGATCTAGAAGACGATTATGAGTATGAAGAAGAATACGAGGAAGAATCAAGACAAGAAGAAGAGGAAATCACACCGTCTCATACGAAAAAAGGAAAACCGAACGTTGTAAGTCTTCAAAGTATTCAACAACAAGTTAAAGTTGTTCTTGTAGAACCTCGTGTATATGCAGAAGCTCAAGATATCGCAGATCAATTAAAGAATCGACGAGCTGTTGTTATGAATTTACAAAGAATTCCGCATGATCAAGCAAAAAGAATCGTAGACTTCTTATCAGGGACTGTTTATGCAATCGGTGGTGACATACAAAAGTTAGGGCCGAATACATTTTTGTGTACTCCTGAAAATGTTGATGTTTCCGGAACGATTTCAGAAATGATGGAAGAAGATTAAATCAGGCAGGTGAAAATTATTGAATATGATCTATGCAGTTGAAGACGTAGTACTAACTCTTATCCAGATCTACTATTACATGATTATCGGGTACATACTATTATCTTGGTTTCCAAACGCTCGTGAGTCATCCATCGGTCAAGTGATCGCTAGACTCGTTGAACCATATCTATCTCCTTTTCGAAAGATTATTCCGCCTCTTGGCATGATTGATCTTTCACCAATCGTAGCTTTAATGGCTCTGCACTTTGCTCGTTTTGGTGTTTCGGCGATCGCACAGATGATAGCTCGTTCACTTTAGGTGATAGATATGAGTATCTATCAGCATTACAGACCAGAAGAGCATGAATTTGTGGATCGGGTCTTGCACTGGAAGTCTGAGGTGCTCGAGAGGTATAGTCCGAGATTGACGGACTTTCTTGATCCGAGAGAACAGGAAATCGTAAAAACCATCGTTGGTAACGATACAGAAGTTCGCCTCTCTCTATGGGGAGGCTCTTCTTTTTCTGAACGGAAGAGAGCATTGATTTATCCGGATTATTATGAAGCTCAGAACGAAGATTTTCAATTAGTCTGCTATAACATTCAGTATCCTGCTAAATTCTCTACGATTGAACACCGAGATGTTTTAGGAGCCTTAATGAACATCGGTGTTAAGAGAGGGAAGTACGGTGATATTTTAATTTCAGGGGATCGTGTTCAATTCATTTGTGCAACTGAGATCTCTGGGTTTATTGAATTGAACTTAACGAAAGTCGGTAAGACAGGTATTACGTTACATACTATTTCAGAAGATGAACTAGCAGAAGTAAAGACTGAATATAACGAAAAGAGCGGGACCGTGTCTTCACTAAGACTAGATGTGGTTGTCGCTGAAGTGTACAACCTTTCCCGAGCAAAAGCATCCCCCTTGATCCAACAAGGTCGGGTTAAGCTCAATCATAAGATTGTTGACCATGTTTCAACTGAAATGATGGAAGGTGATGAGCTCTCAGTAAGAGGATTCGGCAGGAGTAAACTCATCGCGATCGAGGGAACGACTAAGAAAGAAAAGTGGCGTATCCGTTACGGACTTTTAAAATAATTTCCTTAAATAGAAGGAATGACGGAAAATTTGTCGAAATTAGGTAAAAAATAATGCATCAATGGAGGTGGCCGTTGTGCCTTTAACACCACTGGATATTCATAACAAAGAATTCACAAGAGGTTTCAGAGGGTATAGTGAAGATGAAGTGAATGACTTTCTAGATCAAGTCATCAAAGATTATGAAACAGTGATCCGAGAAAAGAAAGAACTAGAGGAAACGGTAGCGAACCTTGAAGAAAAGATCTCTTATTTTAAAAACATTGAGGAAACTCTGAATAAGTCGATTCTAATTGCTCAGGAAACAGGGGAAGAAGTAAAACGTACAGCAAATAAAGAGGCTCGCTTAATTGTAAAAGAAGCTGAAAAAAATGCCGATAGAATCATTAACGAGTCGTTATCAAAATCTCGAAAGATTTCAATGGAAATTGATGAATTAAAGAAACAGTCTTCTGTTTACCGAACGCGTTTCAAAATGTTGATCGAAGCTCAACTTGAAATGTTAAAGAATGATGATTGGGACTCGTTGAATGCACCAGATAATCTTGAAGGCTATGAACTACAGGAAGTAAAGTCGTAAGCTTGACATTACTTTAAAAAATCGCATATACTTTTCTAAGATTAATATGTGACGAAGACGGGGAGAGTAAATTACTTTTATCTATTAAAGCGAGCTAGGAAATGGTGTGAGCCTAGTATAGAGAAGTATTCGAAAATCACCCTAGAGTTCCTGGACTGAAAAAGCAGTAAGTTCAGGCGCCTCATCCACGCTACGGATGACTAAGCGGGTTTCGTGTTTATATACGAACCTATTAGGGTGGTACCGCGGGATAACCTTCTCGTCCCTACTGTTAGCATGCAGTAGGGGCGAGAAGGTTTTTTTGTTTTAACATGGTACTTTTGGTCATCTGTCACGTTTTATCGTAATGAAGGAGGAAAGATGATGAATTATAAAGACACATTATTAATGCCGAAAACAGAGTTCCCGATGCGAGGAAATCTTCCTCAAAGAGAACCTGTTGTTCAAGACAAGTGGAAAGAACTAGACATCTACAAGTTGGTGTTAGAAAACACGAAGGATTTACCTCCGTTTATCCTGCATGATGGACCACCGTATGCCAATGGTGATATTCACATCGGACACGCAGAGAATAAAATTTTAAAAGATATCATCGTGCGCTTTAAATCGATGACAGGTCACTATGCTCCTTACGTTCCTGGTTGGGATACTCACGGGCTGCCGATCGAAACAGCACTAACAAAAAGCGGTAAAGTAAAACGCAAAGAACTAACAGTTGCAGAGTTCCGTAAGCTTTGTGAAGAGTATGCGCTGAAACAAGTCGATCATCAACGTGAGCAGTTTAAACGTCTAGGTGTTCGTGGAGATTGGGAAAACCCTTATATCACGCTAGATAAAGGTTACGAAGCTCGACAGATCGAAGTATTTGGCGAAATGGCCAAAAGAGATCTGATCTACAAAGGTTTAAAACCTGTATATTGGTCTCCTTCATCAGAATCGGCATTAGCAGAAGCAGAGATTGAGTACCAAGATAAACGTTCAGCTTCTATCTATGTAGCATTTGATGTAAAGGATGGAAAAGGTGTTCTTGATGCAGATGAGAAACTTGTAATCTGGACAACGACTCCATGGACGATTCCTGCAAACTTAGGAATCTCTGTTCATCCACAGTTAGATTACGTTTCTGTTCAAACGGAAAATGGAAAATATGTTGTAGCTGAAGCACTATTAGAATCACTAACGAAAGAATTTGAGTGGGATCAGGCTGAGGTAGTGAAACACTTTAAAGGTGCTGACATTGAGCATGCCGTAGCCAGTCACCCTCTATATGACCGTGATTCACTAGTCATGCTTGGCGACCATGTAACAACGGATGCAGGTACTGGTTGTGTCCATACAGCTCCTGGTCACGGAGAAGATGACTTTTTAGTTGGTAAGAAATACGGACTAGAAGTATTGTGTCCTGTTGATGACAGAGGTGTTATGACGAAAGAAGCACCTGGATTTGAAGGATTGTTCTATGATGAAGCGAATAAGCCGATTACTGAACAATTACAAGAAAAGGGTGCTCTACTAAAGCTTTCATTCATCACACACTCTTATCCGCATGATTGGAGAACGAAAAAACCGGTAATCTTTCGTGCAACTGCTCAATGGTTTGCTTCGATCAAAGGAATCCGTGAAGATATGCTTCGTGCGATTGAAGAAGTTAACTGGGTTCCAACTTGGGGGGAAACACGTTTACACAACATGATCAAAGATCGTGAAGACTGGTGTATCTCTCGTCAGAGAGCTTGGGGTGTTCCAATTCCAGTCTTTTATGGCGAAGATGGTGAAGCAATTCTTACAGAAGAAACGATTAGTCACGTTGTAGAATTGTTCAGAGAGCATGGATCAAACATCTGGTTTGAAAGAGATGCAAAAGATTTGCTTCCGGAAGGATTTACTTCACCTCATAGCCCAAATGGCCGTTTCTCAAAAGAAACAGATATCATGGATGTTTGGTTTGATTCGGGTACATCTCACTGGGGTGTTCTTGAAGAGAGAGAGAATTTAGTAAGACCTGCAGATCTTTATCTTGAAGGATCTGACCAATATCGTGGATGGTTTAACTCTTCTCTTTCTACATCTGTTGCAATCACTGGTAAAGCTCCTTACAAAGCTGTCTTAAGCCATGGTTTCGTTCTAGATGGAGAAGGACGTAAGATGAGTAAGTCAATTGGTAATACATTAGATCCGATCAAGGTGATGAAGCAGCTAGGTGCAGATATCATCCGTTTATGGGTATCGTCTGTTGATTACCAATCAGACGTACGTGTATCAGACGACATCTTAAAACAAGTTGCTGAAGTATACCGTAAAATCAGAAATACACTTCGTTTCTTGTTAGGTAACCTGCATGGATTTGATCCGAAGCAGCATTCTGTAAAGTTTGAAGATATGCCGGATCTTGAAAAATACATGATGGTTAAACTCGATAAAGTAGTAGCTAAAGTGAAAAAAGCTTACGAAGAATATCAGTTTATTACGGTATATAATACGATTCACAACTTCTGTACGATTGAGTTAAGTTCGTTCTATCTAGATATGGCAAAAGATACTCTATATATTCAAGCAGAAGACGATCATAAACGCCGCAGCATTCAAACTGTGCTTTATCAATCACTCATGGCACTTACAAAGCTTTCTGCTCCTGTTCTTTCTCATACAGCTGATGAAGTATGGGAATACATTCCAGGCGTTGATGAAATGAGTGTGCAATTAACAACAATGCCAGAAGTTCAGAACTACCAAGGTACTGAAAACCTTGAAAAAGACTGGGATGTATTCATGGATGTTCGTGATGAAGTATTAAAAGCACTTGAAGAAGCAAGAAGCCAAAAAACAATTGGTAAGTCACTAACCGCTTCCATTACTCTTTATCCGACAGAAGCTTTAAAACCATGGTTAGAATCAGTAGGGGACTTGAATAAGCTCTTTATCGTTTCTAAAGCTGAAGTCGGAGGAGTGAAGTCAGAAGCTCCTGAATCTGCAGGAGTGTATGAGCATGTCGCTGTTTCAGTAAGCTCTGCAGAAGGTGAAACTTGTGAACGCTGCTGGGTTGTTTCTGAAGATGTTGGGCAGAACGAGAGCCATCCAACACTTTGTGCAAGCTGCGCAGAGATCGTTGAAAAGCACTACGCTTAAAAGTATCAGTTATTTAAACAGATAAATCTATAAAAGTTTTTGTACTTTTTTTTTCTTCTTTGAAAGTTGATCGGAGTGTAAGGTGCGAGACTCCTGCGGGACAGCGGACAGGTGAGACCCTTAAGGGCGCGTAGCGTCAAGGGGCTCACCGGTCGCCCCGCGGAAAGCGAAGCAACCTGAAACGGAGAACAACTACTTACAAGAGCATCAAAGTTAACTCAAACTGTTTAATCCCGCATTTTTGCGGGATTTTTGTTTGTTGTGGTGTACTTCATTGATGTCAGGCACAAATTAAATTGTAGAACGTCCGATGGCTGTGCTACAATTCATAAAGACATTAATTTCTGTATCGGAGGAGTTCTATTGTTTTATTATCTTGTAGCTTTGCTCATCTTGGTAATCGACCAAGTGACAAAGTGGCTAATCGTAAAGAATATGGAATTAGGGCAATCTATTCCTGTTATTGATCAAGTATTCTACATAACCTCTCACCGAAACAGGGGAGCCGCATTTGGTATTCTCCAAGATCAGCGATACTTTTTTATCATTATTACCGTTATTGTTGTGGGTGCAGTTGTTTATTACCTACAAAAACACGCACATGATACACTCCTTAAAACGGCGCTTGCACTAGTATTAGGGGGAGCTGTTGGTAATTTTATCGATCGTTTGCTTCGCGGAGAAGTTGTTGATTTTCTGAATGTTTACATCGGCAGCTATGACTTCCCGATTTTTAATGTAGCCGACTCAGCACTCGTAGTAGGTGTTGGTTTGATTTTTATTCAAAGTTTTATGGAAAGCAAAAAGAAGGAGCCAGAAAATGAACAAATTTGAATATACGGTAACTCCTGAACAAGCAGGAAACCGTATTGATAAAGTTTTATCTGATGTGCAGGATGATTGGTCACGTTCTCAGATTCAAAACTGGATCAAAGATAAGATTGTGTTGTTAGAAGGAAAACCTGTAAAGTCTAATTATAAATGTACAGCTGGAGATGTCATCGAGATTGAAATTCCAGAACCAGAAGTATTAGATGTTGTACCAGAAGAGATGAATCTGGATATCGTGTATGAAGATTCCGATGTACTTGTAGTAAATAAGCCACGCGGGATGGTTGTTCACCCGGCACCTGGGCATTATAGCGGAACTCTAGTAAACGGTCTTATGGCACACTGCAAAGATCTATCTGGAATCAATGGTGTACTTCGTCCAGGAATTGTTCACCGTATCGATAAAGATACATCTGGATTACTAATGGTCGCAAAAAACGATAAGGCTCATGAATCTCTCGTTGATCAACTTAAAGCAAAAACAACAACTCGTGTTTATAAAGCGATCGTTCATGGAGTGATGCCACATGACCAAGGTACGATTGATGCTCCAATCGGAAGAGACAAGAGTGATCGTCAAAAAATGACCGTAACCGATGAAAACAGCCGAGATGCTGTTACTCATTTTAATGTGATCAAACGGTTTACGAATTACACGTTTGTGGAATGTCAGCTAGAAACAGGACGTACACACCAAATTCGTGTTCATATGAAATATATTGGATTCCCATTAGCCGGAGATCCGAAGTATGGTCCTTCAAAGACACTGCAGATTGAAGGTCAAGCGCTTCATGCACAAACTTTAGGGTTTGATCATCCTAGCACGGGTGAATATATGGAATTCGAACGAGAAATTCCTGCGGATATGAATGAACTACTAGATCTGTTAGAGAAAAGAAGTTGACAAACGTTTAAGGGTTTGTCATAATCAATGTAACTTAAATAGTCCTTTAACTTTAGTCCCGTGAGGCTGAGAAGGAAACGTTTTTCATGAGAATTCTTTTTAGGATTTCTCTATCCTCTCGTCATGCGTGACGGGAGGATTTTTTTTTGGAATTAACGGTTAAAGGCAACAAGTTTTAAAGGGAGGGTTAGTTTATGTCAAAGACAGTATTAATGGATGACCAAGCAATCAGAAGAGCACTTACTCGGATCGCGCATGAGATCATTGAGCGAAATAAGGGAGTTACAGACATCGTATTAGCTGGCATAAAGACCCGTGGGGAATTCCTTGCAAAGCGCCTTGCTGAACGCATCGAACAGATTGAAGGGAACGCTGTTTCAGTAGGTGTCATTGATATCACATTGTACCGAGATGATCTTAAGATCAAAACGGATAATTCTGAACCTGAAGTAAAAGGAACGGATATTCCGGTTGAAGTAACAGACAAAAAGATAATCCTAGTAGATGATGTGCTTTATACAGGAAGAACAGTAAGAGCTGGAATGGATGCCATCATGGATCTAGGACGAGCTTCTAATATACAGCTTGCGGTTCTCATTGACAGAGGACATAGGGAGCTTCCGATTCGAGCCGATTATGTTGGAAAGAATGTTCCAACATCGAGTGAAGAGATTATCTCCGCTTCTTTAATAGAAGTAGATGGATTTGATGAAGTATCTATCTCAACAAATTAATAAGTCCCTTTAAATTCAGTCCAGAGAGGCTGGCAAGGGAGGTATTGTTCAAGTGGCACGATCCCGTGTACACTTGTGCCTCCGCGGCCTCTTTTGCAAAAAGCAGAAGAGGTTTTTTTATTGCAAAGAGCTGAAAACTCTACATCCTTTGCAAAAATAAGTGTTACCAATCAGGAGGTCAATAATATGGAAAACCAGACAAAAGCGATTTTAGATGTACATGATAAACCATCACCGGTTCAGTGGTTAACGTTGAGTTTACAGCACTTATTTGCCATGTTTGGTGCTACAGTGCTAGTACCATTCTTAGTGGGTCTTCACCCAGGTGTGGCACTCGTATCAAGTGGACTTGCTACGCTGGCTTATCTTTTAGTAACAAAAGGGCAAATTCCTGCTTATCTTGGATCAAGTTTTGCCTTTATTACACCGATCTTAACGGTAAAAGCTTTTGGAGGACCAGAAGCAGCCATGCTAGGAAGCTTTTTAGCGGGTTTAGTCTACGGAGTTGTAGCTCTTTTTATCAAAGGATTCGGTTTTAAATGGCTGATGAGAGTTTTACCACCTGTAGTAGTCGGTCCGGTTATCATCGTAATCGGTTTAGGATTAGCAAACGTAGCAGTGGGTATGGCGATGAACGATCCGGCAACAGAAAAATATAGCTTGATGCACTTTACAGTAGCATTATTTACTCTAGGAGTAACGATTGTGTGTTCAATCTTCTTCAGAGGAATTTTAGGAATCATACCGATTCTGATCGGAATCATAGCAGGCTTTACGTTTGCATACTTCAGAGGAATGGTAGATTTTTCAAAAGTAGCAGAAGCGAAATGGATTCAAGCTCCAGATTTCTTCGTACCTTTTGTTAACTATACACCTGACTTTACGTGGAGCATCGCCATAATCATGATGCCAGTGGCTGCGGTTACGATAGCAGAACATATCGGACATCAGCTCGTGCTTTCAAAAGTAGTCGGTCGAAACTTTATTGAAAAACCAGGTCTTCATCGTTCGATCTTAGGTGATGGAATGGGAGTAATCATCGGTTCATTAATCGGAGGACCTCCCGTAACAACGTATGGTGAAAATATAGGAGTGTTAGCAATAACGCGCGTCTATTCGGTCTTCGTGATCGGTGGGGCAGCAGTAACGGCCATTCTGTTCGGATTCTCTGGAAAAGTAACAGCACTGATCAGTACGATTCCAACAGCGGTTATGGGCGGAGTATCCATCCTATTATTCGGAATCATCGCATCATCAGGTTTACGAATGTTAATAGACAACAATATCGATTTTGGAAACAAGAGAAACTTAATCATCTCATCCGTAATCTTAGTAACAGGTATAGGGGGAGCAGCATTAAAGATTAATGCGAACTTTGAAATTGCTGGAATGGCATTAGCAACGCTTATCGGTATCGTGTTAAATCTGGTGCTCCCAGGACAAGAGGATGACAAAGATCTGATAAACAAAATGTTCAAAACAAACGATAACAACACAGCCGCATAAAACACCTTTTAACTAAGTACGAGAGACTTAAAAGGGTGACGACATGAGAGGAACGATGTTCTTCTTCTGTTAAGAGCACCCTGAAAAACTTCAGGGTGCTATTTTTATGTCAAAAGGAGAGATTAGGATGAACCATTTACTAACGATGAATGAGTTATCGATCGAAGACATTCAGTTCATATTGCGAAAAGCAGAAGAGTTTAAAAGCGGAAAGCAAGATGAGATCTTCAAGCAAAAGCTGATCGCGAATTTATTTTTTGAGCCAAGTACAAGAACAAAGTTTAGTTTTGAAGCTGCAGAACACAGACTTGGCATGAAACCTTTAAACGTAGAAGTGAACGGTTCCTCCGTGCAAAAAGGAGAAACGCTTTATGATACGTTACGAACGCTAGAGGAAATAGGCGTGGAGGCATTTGTTATCAGGCATCCTGAAGATCGCTATTTCGATGGCTTAGCTGAAAAAATAAATGTTCCGATCATCAACGCAGGTGACGGCTGTGGCAATCACCCTACTCAATCTCTGTTAGATCTCTTAACGATTCAACAGGAATTCATCGTACTACAGGGATTAACTGTTGTAATTGTAGGCGACATCCTACATAGCCGTGTTGCTCGCTCAAACGCAGAAGTCCTTAGAAAGATGGGAGCTAGAGTATTATTTTCAGGACCAGAAGAATGGTTCGTAGATGAATGGAAAGAAGACTTTATCCCAATGGATGAGGCAGTCGAATTAGCTGATGCTCTTATGATGCTCAGAATACAACACGAAAGACACAGTGCTTCTATGCTCCTAACGAAAGAAGATTATCATCAGCAATATGGACTAACGGTTGAACGAGAGAAAAGGATGAAAGCAAATAGCATCATCATGCATCCAGCTCCTGTAAATCGAGGCGTTGAACTAGCGGATGAACTTGTAGAGTGTGAGCGCTCAAGAATATTTAAGCAAGTACAGAATGGTGTTTTTATACGAATGGCGGTATTGAGATGGGCATTGAATACGAATCAGGAGGCAATTAACAATGAGCTACTTATTGAAAAACGCTAAGATCCTTGACGGGAACAACAATCTTTTGCAAACAGATATCTTAATTGTAGATAACAGAATTGAAAAGGTAGAGAAAGATATCGCGATAGAGAATCATGAAGTGCTTGAATTAACAGGAAAGTTAGTAACTCCAGGATTTGTAGATCTTCATGTTCACTTAAGAGAGCCTGGCGGAGAACATAAAGAGACTATATCATCAGGGACGAAAGCGGCTATAAAGGGTGGCTATACAACTCTTGCGGCGATGCCAAACACACGACCTGTACCAGATAGCAAAGAAACATTAGAGCTTGTACAGAGGAAGATCCAAGACACGGCAAACTGCAGGGTACTTCCTTACGCATCGATCACAACGAGACAGATCGGGAGTGAGCTTACAGACTTTGAAACGCTTCTAGAGGGTGGCGCATTCGCTTTTACGGATGATGGAGTAGGAGTGCAGTCAGCTGGCATGATGCTAAGCGCGATGAAGGAAGCAAATCGCTATGGAGCTGTCATCGTAGCTCATTGTGAAGACAATACGCTTCTACCTGAAGGAGGCGCGTTCCACGAAGGTGAGTTTACAGAGAAGGAAAACTTGCCGGGAATTCCATCTGTAAGTGAATCTGTTCACATCGCACGTGATGTATTACTCGCTGAAGCGGCAGATGCTAGATATCATGTTTGTCACGTGAGTACGAAAGAATCTGTTCGAGTCATACGAGATGCAAAATCTGCAGGAATTAAAGTCACTGCAGAAGTTACACCGCACCATTTAATCTTAAGCGATAAAGACATTAAGACTAACGATACACATTATAAAATGAACCCGCCTTTAAGAAGTGAAGCTGATCGAGAGGCATTAATCGAGGGACTAAAAGATGGCACGCTAGATTTTATCGCAACAGACCATGCTCCACATAGTGAAGAAGAGAAAGCACAGAATGTTGAACTTGCACCTTTTGGAATCGTAGGCTTGGAAACAGCTTTTCCTCTTCTATATACAGAGCTTGTTGTGAAAAAGAATCTATTCACGCTGCAAGAACTTGTGGACAAGATGACGAAGAAGCCTTCTGAAAGCTTTAATCTGCCATACGGCACACTTGAAGAAGGTTCACTTGCAGATCTTACAATCATCGATCTAGAAAAAGAAGAAACAATCAATGCTAAGGGTTTTGTATCAAAAGGAAAGAATACACCGTTTGACGGCTGGAACTGTATAGGATGGCCGGTTGCGACCATTTTTGGTGGAAAGCTTGTTTATCAACGAGAGGAGAGCTTAGTATGAAACGCTACTTAATTTTAGAAGATGGAACGATTTTTAACGGATTGGCTTTTGGTTCACAACGTGAATCGAGTGGTGAGGTAGTATTCACAACAAGTATGACAGGATATCAAGAAGTAATGACTGATCCTTCATACTGTGATCAAATTATCTGCTTTACGTATCCGCTAGTTGGGAACTACGGAATCAACCGGTCAGATTATGAATCGATCCGTCCTGCAACGAGCGGAATCATTGTGAATGAACATGCTGAGTTTCCCAATCATCATGAAGGCATGCAGTCTTTAAGCAGCTGGCTGACAGCAAAAGATATTCCAGGTTTATATGGAATTGATACACGCAAACTTACAAGAAAAATTCGACAGCACGGAACGCTAAAAGGTAGAATGACAAATTCTATTGAAAATGCTGAAGAAGTGATAAAGAACTTGAATGCAGAAGAAAGAATTACCAATCAAGTTACAAAAGTATCAACAAAAACACCATATCACTTACCGAACAGCGGTTATCGAGTAGTCGTCGTAGATTTTGGAGTGAAAAGCGGAATGTTAAGGGAGCTTTCTAGAAGATTATGTGATGTGATCGTTGTTCCACATAACACATCTGCAGCTGATATTATACGCCTTCAGCCTGATGGTGTACTTTTGAGTAACGGACCTGGGGATCCAAAAGATGTACACTCAGGAATAACGATGATTCAAGAGCTTTTAAAAAATAATATTCCAATCTTAGGAATCTGTTTAGGGCATCAGCTATTAGCTCTGGCAACCGGTGCTGATACCGAAAAGCTGAAGTTCGGACACCGAGGTTCTAACCATCCGGTTAAAGATCTTGAGACTGGTAAGATTGCGCTGACTTCACAAAACCATGGTTATGCCGTAACAGAAGAGTCTCTAAAGAATTCAGAGCTCGTTCTAACACACCAAGCCGTAAATGATGGAACAGTAGAAGGATTGAAACATAAAGTAAAACCAGCGTTTTCAATTCAGTATCATCCTGAAGCTTCACCAGGACCACAAGACTCGAATCCGATCTTTGATGACTTCTTGAACATGATAAAAACAACGAAGAAAGAAGGTTTGATGCAATATGCCTAAACGACATGACATCCGAAAAATTCTAGTGATTGGTTCTGGACCGATCGTAATTGGACAAGCTGCAGAATTTGACTATGCGGGTACACAGGCTTGCCAAGCTTTAAAAGAAGAAGGGTATGAAGTTGTACTAGTAAACTCTAATCCTGCTACGATCATGACAGATCCAAATATGGCGGATAAAGTGTATATCGAACCTCTAACTCTAGAGTTTGTATCTCGTATCATACGTCAAGAACGTCCTGATGGACTGCTAGCAACATTAGGTGGCCAGACAGGTCTGAATCTAGCGGTTGAACTTTTTAACTCAGGCGTTCTAGACGAATACAAAGTGGAATTATTAGGTACAAAACTTCCTTCCATTCAACAAGCAGAAGATCGTGATTTATTTAGAGAGCTGATGAGAAAGCTGAACGAGCCGGTTCCTGAGAGCGCGATCGTTCATAATATGGAAGAAGCAAGAGCATTCGTTGCTGAGAACGGCTATCCGGTGATCATCCGTCCTGCGTTTACACTTGGTGGAACAGGTGGCGGAATCGTAACAAATGAAGAAGAGTTCTTAGAGATCACGCCATCTGGTTTACACGCGAGTCCTGTAGGACAAGTATTGATCGAAAAAAGTATCGCAGGATTCAAAGAGATCGAATATGAAGTGATGCGAGACAAGAACGACACGGCAATCGTTGTTTGTAACATGGAAAACATCGACCCGGTAGGAATTCACACAGGAGACTCGATTGTCGTAGCACCGAGTCAAACGCTTACGGATAGAGATTATCAGCTCTTACGAAACGCGTCCTTAAAAATTATAAGAGCTCTAAAAATTGAAGGAGGCTGTAACGTACAGCTAGCTTTAGATCCTGAAAGCTCTCAATATTATGTGATCGAAGTAAATCCACGTGTAAGCCGTTCGTCTGCTCTCGCTTCTAAAGCAACAGGGTATCCAATCGCGAAGTTAGCCGCAAAGATCGCAGTCGGCTACACACTTGATGAAATCAAAAACCCAGTGACGGGAACTACTTATGCATGTTTCGAGCCAGCACTAGATTATATCGTTTCAAAGATTCCAAGATGGCCATTTGATAAGTTCGAAGGCGCGAACCGCAAACTTGGAACACAGATGAAAGCAACAGGAGAAGTGATGGCGATCGGCCGTAACTTTGAAGAGTCCCTTTTAAAAGCAGTACGATCTCTTGAAATTTCAGCTTTCCACCTTGATGTGAAAGAGAAAAACTTAACAGAATCTGATATACAAGAAAAAATCTTGAGAGCTGATGATGAAAGGCTGTTCTATATCGCTGAAGCCCTAAGAATGGGAATTACAGTAGAACAGATACACGAATGGACAAAGATTGATTATTTCTTCTTAGAAAAGCTTCACGGCATCATTCTTTTAGAGAAACGAGTAAAAGAACGTAAGAAAGATGCCGTCATTTTAAAGAAAGCAAAAGAAAAAGGATTCAGCGATCGTTGGATTGCACAAGCTTGGGAAATGGACGAGTATGATCTGTATCAGTTCCGTTTGAACGAGAGAATTAAGCCTGTTTTCAAAATGGTAGACACGTGTGCTGCTGAGTTTGAGTCAGCGACTCCTTATTATTATGGAACGTATGCAGAAGAAGATGAATCCATCATCACAGACAAAAAGAGTGTGGTCGTTTTAGGATCTGGTCCGATTCGAATCGGACAAGGCATTGAGTTTGATTATGCGACCGTTCATACAGTGTGGGCGATTCAGGAAGCAGGGTATGAAGCGATCATCATCAATAATAATCCAGAAACGGTTTCTACAGACTTTAGCATGTCAGACAAGCTTTATTTTGAACCGCTAACGGTAGAAGATGTTATGCATGTGATCGACCATGAGAAGCCAGAAGGTGTTATCGTGCAATTCGGTGGACAAACAGCGATCAACTTATCAGAAGAGCTTGAAAGAAGAGGAATTAAGATTCTCGGTACATCACTAGACAGCATGGACTTAGCTGAAGACAGAGAGCGATTTGAACAAGTGATGAAACAATTAGAGATTCCGCAACCGGCTGGGAAAACGGCTTTCTCCGTTAAGGATGCGGTGACCATCGCAAATTCAATCGGATATCCTGTTCTCGTTCGACCATCATATGTGCTTGGTGGAAGAGCAATGGAGATCGTGTACCAAGAAAACGAACTTCTTCAGTATATGGAGAACGCTGCTAGAGTAAATCCTGATCATCCGGTATTAGTCGATCGATATCTTGAAGGAAAAGAGATCGAAGTTGATGCGATCTCAGACGGAAAAGATGTTTTCATCCCAGGAATGATGGAGCATATAGAGCGTGCAGGTGTTCACTCTGGAGACTCAATCGCAGTCTATCCTCCTCAAACGCTGCCTGAAGAGATCAAGCAGAAGATCATTGACAGAACGATTTCAATCGCAAAAGGTTTAAAGATCATCGGTCTCTTGAACATACAGTTCGTTTGGCACAAGAATGAAGTGTATGTGCTTGAAGTGAATCCGCGCTCAAGCCGAACTGTACCTTTCTTAAGCAAAATTACAGGTGTACCGATGGCCAACGTTGCTACAAAAGTTATTCTAGGTGAAAATCTAGCAAGTCAAGGATACGAAACGGGTTATCAGAAAGAAGCAGATGAAGTTTCAGTCAAGGTTCCCGTGTTCTCGTTCGCAAAACTGCGCCGAGTGGATACGTATTTAGGACCTGAAATGAAATCAACGGGTGAAGTGATGGGTAGAGATAAGAATCTTCAAAAAGCACTCTACAAAGGCTTGATCGCTTCAGGTATGAAAATCCCAACACACGGAACAGTACTCTTTACAGTAGCAGATAAAGACAAAGAAGAAGCACTAGAGATGGTGAAGAGATTTTACGAGATCGGCTACACGATTATGGCAACAGAAGGAACGGCGAGCATCATTGAAAAAGAAGGAATCCCAGTCGATGTTGTTGGCAAGATCGGATCTGAAGGAAGAAATCTCCTAGAAGTTATTCGTAAAGACGAAGCGCAATTTGTAGTGAACACGTTAACAAAAGGGAAGATTCCGGCGAGAGACGGATTCCGCATTCGAAGAGAATGTGCAGAGAACGGAGTCGTATGTTTGACAAACTTAGATACTTCAGTCGCTCTATTAGAAGTACTTGAATCTATCTCATTCTCAGCACACGCACTTTCAGCATTCACAAAAAAAGACAAGGTGCTCGTATGAAGAAGCACTTGTTGAACATTACATCAAATATAGAGATCGCTAGAAATATATTTGAGATGAAATTGACTGGCCCTGGTGTAGGAAGCATGACTACACCTGGTCAGTTTCTCCATGTCTCTGTAGGAAATCAATCGTCAAAACTATTGCGCCGCCCACTTTCGATCTGCGATGTAGATCAAGAGAGAAAAGAAGTAACACTCTTGTACCGTGCACAAGGAGAAGGTACGAAACAACTCAGTCATAAATCAGCAGAGGAAGTAGTAGACGTACTAGGTCCGCTAGGTAACGGGTTTGAACTCGCTGAAAATGATCATAACAGAAAGGCACTGCTCATCGGGGGAGGAATAGGTGTACCACCTCTATACTACCTTGGTAAACATCTTAAGAAAAAAGGAATAGAAGTAACATTTATTCTAGGTTATCAATCGATTGAAGACAGCTTTTACATTGAAAAGTTTAAAGATTTCGGTGAAACCATCGTGACTACTGTTGATGGATCTCTTGGAATAAAAGGCTTTGTAACAGACGCGATGAAGAACGTTGTTGAAGATGAACCGGTCATCTACTCTGTAGGACCAGCGATCATGCTTAAAGCGGTAGAAGAGAGAGCGATTGGTCTTCGGGGATATCTTTCATTAGAAGAACGGATGGGCTGTGGAATCGGCGCATGTTTTGCATGTGTATGCCCAACTGAAACGAGAGAATCAGGATATGTAAAAATCTGCAGTGATGGACCGGTATTTAAGATGGGGGAGGTTGTACTATGAGTAGGCTGCATGTTTCATTGCCAGGATTAAATATGAAAAACCCTATTCTTCCTGCATCAGGCTGTTTTGGATTTGGAAAAGAATATGCCAAGTGGTATGACTTGAGTGTACTAGGAGGTATTACGATAAAAGCAGCTACTCTTGAGGGACGTTTTGGCAACCCTACCCCTCGAGTAGCTGAAACTGAAAGCGGAATGTTAAACGCTATCGGCCTTCAAAACCCAGGTGTAATGAAAATTTTAGAAAATGAAATTCCGGCGTTGGAACCTTTTAACATACCGATCTTAGCGAATATTGCGGGTTCAACAGAAGAAGAGTATATCGAAGTGACAAGGCAGATCTCATCCTCGCCTCAAGTGTCTGCCGTAGAGCTAAATATTTCTTGTCCGAATGTGAAAGAAGGCGGAATACAGTTTGGAACACATTACGAATCTGCAGCTGATCTGACAAGAAAAGTGAAAGCTGTATCAGAAAAACCTGTTTATGTGAAGCTTTCGCCAAATGTCTCTAACATTGTTGAGATGGCACAAGCAGTCGAAGAAGCAGGGGCTGATGGTCTTTCGATGATTAATACTCTAGTTGGTATGAAGCTTGATTGGAGAACAGGTAATCCGATATTAGCGAACAAGACGGGTGGCCTTTCAGGACCGGCAATAAAACCTGTTGCTATCCGGATGATCTACGAAGTAAGTCAAAAAGTGTCACTTCCGATTATCGGTATGGGCGGAGTAAGCACAGCTGAAGATGTTCTTGAAATGATGTCTGCTGGTGCATCAGCTGTTGCAGTCGGTACAGCAAACTTTGTAAATCCTTACGTTTGTCCTGAGATCATAGAGCAACTTCCTAAGCTGCTTGATGAGATTGGCGTAGAAAATATTAGTGAGATGACAGGAAGGAGTACAAAGCAATGGAAAACCCCGTTATCATCGCGTTAGATTTTAAGAATGCCGATCAAGCCAAATCCTTTCTATCAGACTTTGAAGAACAGTCTCCTTATGTAAAGGTCGGTATGGAGCTTTTTTATGCGGAAGGGACTTCTTTTATCAAATGGCTAAAAGAAAAAAACTTTCGTATCTTCCTTGATTTAAAGTTACATGACATCCCTACTACTGTTCATAAAGCCATGAAGGTACTGGGTGGAATGAACATTGATATGGTGAATGTCCATGCCGCAGGTGGAACTCAAATGATGAGTGCTGCAAAAGAAGGTCTACTAGCAGCAGGTGCTAAACATACAAAATTAATTGCTGTTACACAGCTTACAAGTACAACAGAAAAAGTATTAAACGATGAACTCTTGATTGAGAATGTTGATATGAAAGAATGTGTGACTCATTATGCAGATCTTGCTAGAAAAGCAGGATTAGATGGGGTCGTTTGCTCCGTGCAAGAAGCTATGAAGATCAAGGATGTTTGCGGAAAGAACTTTTTGACTGTAACGCCTGGCATCCGTCCGAGCGGCTCTGATACACATGACCAAGCTCGAGTTGCCACACCAAGAGAAGCTGCGTTAAAAGGCTCCGATTATATGGTGATCGGCAGAAGTATCACACAATCAGAAACACCACTTGCAACGTATTCTCAAATACTACATGAATGGAGAGATAGTCATGAAAACAACAACTTCCCAACATTTGCTTAACATTGAAGCCGTAACTTTGTCGCCTGAACATCCATACACATGGTCTTCTGGAATGAAATCTCCCATTTATTGCGATAATCGCTTGATTATAGCGTATCCAATGATTCGTAAACAAGTAGCTGGGGAGCTTTCAGAGCTGATTCAAAAACATTATCCGGAGGCTGATCTTATCGCCGGAACCGCAACAGCAGGTATTCCTCATGCAGCCTTCGTAGCTGATCAGATGGAATTACCGATGTGTTACGTAAGATCGAGTGCGAAAGCTCATGGAAAAACGAATCAGATCGAAGGGTTAACGAATAAAAGCAAGAAGGCAGTAGTGGTTGAAGATCTGATCTCAACCGGCAAAAGCTCTATTCAATCGGTACTTGCTCTTCGTGAAGCAGGGGTTGAAGTGCTCGGTGTTGTAGCCATCTTTAGTTATGGTCTGAAAAAGGCGGATGTAGCACTCGGTGAGTTGGATATTTCTTTTCAAACCGTAACAAACTTTAGTACATTAATAGAGGAAGCACAAGAAAGCGGAAAGATAAGTGACCAAGGGCTTTCTTTATTAAAAGAATGGCAACAAGACCCAGAACATTGGGGAGTTGCCTCTTTTTCCAAATAGTTTTCTTAAAGGAGAATACATTTTGAGAAAAATGAACGGTGAAGAATTTGATGAACTTGTTTCCTTTTTTGACAGCATGGCAAGGACGACTTGGCTGAAGAAAGTTCATGATCGTTTAAAAGAAGTAACAGGTTCATGGATTGAAAAAGACGTTCTAGATGTGGGATGCGGAACGGGAAGATTGCTGTTGCGTGGAGCCGAGGAAGCGAATAGGCTTGTCGGCGTGGATCTGTCTTCGGAGATGGTCAAGGCTAGTATTCAGCAGTTCTTTTATCACGAGTTAAGTGGCAAAAGTGAGTTTATTGTTGCGGATGCAGAAAATCTTCCTTTTCAGGATCAGTCGTTTCATCTCGCTCTTTCAACTTGTGTAATGTTTTTATTGCCTGATCCAGCTAAAGGTATCAATGAGGTTCATCGCGTTCTAAAAGATGATGGTCAAATCGTCATGCTGAACCCAAGCGGAAAAATGAGTCAAGAAAACGCTGCTTCTTACGCAAAGGAAAATGATATCTCAGGGTTCGAACGGACAGCCCTATTAAAATGGTCTAATGTGAGTACGAGAAGACATCGCTATTCAACAGATGAAATGACAGAATTACTCCACAACCTGGATTTTACTGATGTGCAACATCAAGAAGTATTAGATGGCCTTGCGATTATCAGCAAAGCAAAAAAAGCGCAGAACAGCTAAATATAAGCTGCTCTGCGTTTTTTAATTGGTACTTAAGGTAAGCATCCAAGCCTTTAGTATCTTTGAAATTGCCTTATACAGATGTAACAAGAGGGAGAACGTATGATTTAAGCGCCCTAAATGACCTTCAAAAATAAGAATCTGTCCATTTGAGTGGGGAATCTGTCCAATTGCTTATATAATCTGTCCAATTGGGGCCACAATCTGTCCAATCTTGAATTTAATCTGTCCAATTCAGCAATTAATCTGTCCAATCTCGGATTCTGTAATAAGCTAGGAAGCTTAACGCACACCCCGCACAAAGCGAACATCCTGTAGCGTAGATCAATACCTTCTAATTCTACAAAGCATTACAAGATTGCTTACTTTTTCAACCGAAAAACAAGATCTTCATCCGGTGTCACGAAAAGCGTCTGCTGATTATCATAAATAACAAATCCAGGCTTTGCCCCGTTAGGCTTCTTCACATGTTTTACTAACGTAAAATCAACAGGAACCGAACTCGAATTTTTGGCTTTGCTAAAAAAACCTGCCAAAATAGCGGCTTCTTTTATAGCCGTTTCACTTGGACTCGCCGAGCGGATCAAAACATGAGAACCCGGAATGTCTTTCGTATGAAGCCATGTCTCATTTGCTCTCGATAACTTAAAGGTCAGATAGTCGTTCTGTTTATTGTTCTTACCGACTAAGATCTCTGTCCCATCAGTAGATGTGAACTTTTCAGGCTGAGGCGTCTTGTTTTGTTTCTTTTTGTTCTTGCTTTGTCTATGTTTTAAATACCCGCCTTCACCAAGTTCTTCTCTGATTTCTTCAACATCTTTCATGGATGCTGAATCCATCTGAACGATCAGACGCTCAAAATAGAGCAGTTCATTCTTTGCTTTTTCGATCTGATCTTTAATTATAGAAACTGATTTTTTTAGTTTCGCATATTTTTTAAAGTAGCTTTGCGCGTTATCAGCAGGTGATTTAAGTGGATCAAGCGTAATTTTTACAAGTGGTTGATCTTCAGTGAAGTAATCTTCTAACTCAACTTCACGATCTCCCTTTTTCGCCAAATACATATAAGCGGTGAGAAGTTCGCCCTTTCGTTGATACTCCTCGGCATTATGAGTTTGTTGAAGTTCTTTTTCTAATTTTCCTATCTTTTTCTTAATCTTGTCGTATTCGTTCGAAAGATATTTTTCAAGGTCGTTTGCTTGTTGCTTGATTCGATCACGATCCGCTTTTCCATAAAAATATCGATCGAGCATCTGACTGACCGTATCAAAGGATCGACTTTCACCCGTCACATGATGCAGGGAAAGAATAGAAAAATACTCTTTCTTATCGTTTGTGATCATTTGAGGTTCATATTCTTGATTTAATAATTGCTTCATCACACTGAAAAAGCTGTCCGCCACTTCGTTTTTAACCGAGAGTCCCGCTCTTTGCACAATTTCTTTTGCGATTAATGGAGAGAATCCGCTGAACCTGGATACGAGTTGTTTATCCAATTTTCCTTCGTTCCAAGAAATCTTTGAAATAAATTCATCTACGCTAGTCACTGTAAAAGGATCTGTTTTTTCTTGAGCAGGAGGCATGATGTACTCAAAACCTGGAAGGATGGTCCGGTGTCGATTTTGAAAGCTAGGAATGTGCTTAATGCTGTCAACGATCTTCTGCGATTTTTGATCGACTAAAATAATGTTGCTATGTCTTCCCATAATTTCAATATAAAGTACTTTTGTCGTCTCGTCGCCGATCTCATCTCTATTTTTAACGGTGATCGTTATGATTCTTTCAAGATCGAGCTGTTCGATCTTTTCAATAAAAGCACCTTCTAAATGCTTTCTCAGAAGCATACAGAACATTGGAGGAGTATCTGGATTCTCATACGTATGTTCAGTAAGATGGACTCTGGCGAAAGAAGGATTCGCAGATAATAGCAGTTTATGATTTTTCCCGTTCGCTCGGATCGTAAATACAAGATCTGTCTTATGTGGCTGATAAACTTTTGAGATCCGTCCTGAAGTAAGTGTGTTTTGTAGTTCAGTTGTTATGGCACGTGTCATTATTCCGTCAAAACTCATAATATGGTCACCTCTTATTTCTGATTCATAGTATAGCATTTTTGCGGACATGCCTGCATATAAATGCTATTAACTAATCTTATCAGAGGTGGAAGCTATGAATTGGTACCAGCTGCCGCAAGACGAAATTGAATCCATTCTTAACAGCAGGATGGAAGAAGGGCTCTCAAAAAGTGAGCAAGAACGAAGGTTAAAGTTAGATGGACCGAACCAGCTAGAAGAAGGAAAGAAGCAATCTGCCATTTTAATGTTCCTTGCCCAATTTAAAGACTTCATGGTCCTCGTCCTCTTAGCGGCTACATTGTTATCCGGTTTCTTAGGAGAATATTTAGACGCGATCGCCATTATATTAATCGTGGTGATGAACGGTATTCTAGGTTTTATTCAAGAGAGAAAAGCAGAAAGATCCTTAGCTTCACTAAAAGAACTTTCTGCACCAAGTGCACAGGTTCTAAGAGAAGGGAAATGGGTATCAATCGCTGCGAAAGACGTTGTTACAGGCGACGTGATAAAAGTAAAAAGCGGAGATCGTGTGGGAGCGGACATCAGGCTCCTAAAAACATCAGGGTTACAAATAGAGGAATCCGCTCTAACGGGTGAATCTGTTCCTGCACAAAAACACAATAACATCATTTCTAATGAAGACTTGAACTTGGGTGATCAAGAGAACATGGCGTTCATGGGCACGATGGTCACTAGAGGAACGGGACAAGGTATAGTCGTAGCGACAGGCATGAAAACAGAGATGGGTAAGATTGCACATCTAATACAAACAGCTGAAAACATTGCAACACCTCTTCAGATGAAACTTGAACAGCTTGGGAAAATTTTGATCGCTCTTGCGCTGCTGTTAACGGTCTTGGTTGTTTTAGCAGGTGTGATGCAAGGACATGATCTCTATAGCATGATCTTAGCAGGTGTCTCGTTAGCTGTTGCTGCCATTCCAGAAGGACTTCCAGCTATCGTTACAATTGCACTGGCGTTAGGTGTTCAAAAGATGATTCGAAAACGGGCGATTGTTCGAAAGCTGCCATCTGTAGAAACATTAGGTTGTGCAACTGTCATCTGCTCTGATAAAACGGGAACACTCACTCAAAATAAGATGACGGTTACACGTGTTTGGTCTCAAGGCAGACAGTGGACGGTAAATGAAGAAGGTTTTGAAGTCATTGGCGGTGGTATTCAAGAAAACAATAAACGAGAGGATAAACTCACAGAAGTCTTGGCATATGCAGCTCTTTGTAACAATGCCACGATAGAAGAAGGTAAGAAAGGCTCATTATTGGAAGTGGGTGATCCAACAGAAACCGCATTACTGGTTAGTGCTTACAAAGCAGGAATCACGAAAGAATCATTGAGTGAACAATTTGCGATTCAGCATGAGTTTCCATTTGACTCTACCCGTAAAATGATGAGTGTCGTTGTACGAGATACAGAAGGAAATCAGATGCTCGTAGTAAAAGGAGCACCAGACGTCCTGCTTGAAAAAAGTGATTATATTGTGTGGGACGATAAAAAACAGTTGATCAAACAAGCTCATAAAGAAAGAATAACAGAAGCGATCTATGCACTTGGCAGCCAAGCATTGCGGACGATCGCTGTTGCGATACGACCTTTAAAAGAAGGCGAGCACTATTCACAAGCTTCTTTTGCAGAAAGAAGTCTCACGTTTATTGGATTACAGGGAATGATGGATCCGCCACGTCCTGAAGTCGAAGAAAGTATTAGGGATTGTCAGACTGCGGGTATTAAAACCGTCATGATAACGGGAGACCATGTTGTAACAGCAGCGAGTATCGCAAAAAAACTAAACATGCTCCCTGACGGTGGAAGAGTGATGGAAGGTGCTGAGCTTGCTCAATTAACCGATGATGAATTGGACAAAGTTTCAGAAGATGTTTACGTTTACGCGCGAGTATCTCCAGAGCACAAGTTAAAAATCGTAAAATCTCTTCAACGAAGAGGTCATGTTGTAGCGATGACTGGTGATGGCGTCAATGATGCACCAGCTATCAAGTCAGCTAACATCGGTATTGCGATGGGTATAACCGGAACAGATGTAGCGAAAGAAGCTTCCTCGCTTGTACTTGGTGATGACAATTTTGCTACGATTCGTTCGGCGATTGAAGAAGGAAGAAACATCTATGAAAATATTAGAAAGTTTATTCGTTATCTTTTAGCGTCCAATGTAGGTGAGATCTTGGTTATGCTTTTTGCGATGATCATGGGATTACCACTTCCATTAGTTCCGATTCAAATTCTTTGGGTTAATTTGGTTACAGATGGTTTGCCGGCAATGGCTTTAGGTGTTGACCAGGCTGAAGAAGACGTTATGAGAAGAAAGCCAAGACAAGCAAAAGAAGGGGTCTTCTCCAGGGGGTTAGGTTGGAAGATCGTTTCAAGGGGATTCTTGATCGGTGGAGCGACAATACTTGCATTCTGGGTTACGTTAAAAGAGAATCCAGATCAACTGATCGTCGCGCAATCCGTAGCCTTTGCAACACTTGTTATGGCACAATTGATCCACGTGTTTGATTGCAGAAGTGAGCGTTCTGTTTTCCATAGAAATCCGTTTCAGAACGGTTATTTAGTATTGGCGGTTATTTCATCTATTCTTCTATTGCTTGTGGTGATGTACGTAGAACCATTGCAAGATATTTTCCATACGGTGCCGCTCTCTATAAGACAATGGCTGCTCGTTCTTGGCATGGCATCAATTCCAACATTTGCTCTAGCAGGCTTTCAATTATTTAAAAAAGAAGCAAGATAAACAAATAAAGCTGGTTCCCGTATGTTCGGGTACCAGCTTCAATTATTTTTGACAAGTCAAGAAGTTTAATCGCTCGTCCAGCGGCTGTGAAGCACGCTGGATGAGCGATTCTAGACTTTTATGAGCGATTCTAGACTTTTATGAGCGATTCTAGACTTTTATGAGCGATTCTAGACTTAAGCCCAAAATGCTGTACAAGTCGAAGATGTAGCTTTCAACTTTTTTACGCTATTTCCTTAAAAATAGGGAAATTAGTTTAGATTTCAGGATTTATGTGCTAGAATATAAGAACATGTGTACAGTTTTTCACAATATCGTACAATTAGCGTATGACCCGTTATTCCATTTGGCTAGAATAGTAGCAGGTTAGGGGCGTTTGAAGATGAAATTAATTAATATTGGGTACGGAAATATTGTTGCTGCTCACCGAATTATTGCGGTAGTCAGTCCTGAATCTGCACCGATCAAACGATTAATCACGGTCGCACGAGAAAAAAACATGCTGATTGATGCTACATATGGCCGCAGAACGAGAGCGGTTGTTGTGACTGACAGTGATCATGTCATCTTGTCAGCTGTTCAGCCTGAAACAGTAGCTCACAGACTGATGTCGGTTGATGAGGGCTCAGAAGAAAGTTAGGTTGTGGAGGTTTTTATGGAAAAAGAAAGAGGCATTCTGTTTGTACTTTCCGGTCCGTCGGGTGTTGGAAAAGGTACTGTTTGTAAAGCGCTGCGTGAACAAAAGCTGGACATTCAATACTCCGTTTCAGCAACGACTAGAAAGCCGCGTGAAGGCGAACGGCATGGGGTAGAGTACTTCTTTAAATCAAAAGAAGAGTTCCTAAACATGATCGAAAATAAAGAACTGCTCGAGTGGGCAGAATATGTTGGCAACTATTATGGTACGCCGATTGAATATGTGAACCAAACGCTTGATGAAGGCAAGGATGTTATATTAGAGATTGAAGTTCAAGGTGCGCTTCAAGTGAAAAACATTTTTCCAGAAGGTGTGTTCATCTTTTTAACACCGCCAAGTCTGGATGAACTAAGAAGTCGTATTGTTGGACGCGGTACTGAGACTGAAGATCTGATCAACAACCGCATGTCTGTTGCAAAAGAAGAAATCGAACTCATGAGACACTATGACTATTCTGTTGTGAATGATGAGATCGAAGCTGCTTGTAATCGAATCAAAGCGATTATTACTACTGAGCATTGCCGTGTGGATCGAGTTCGTCCAAAATATGAAAAAATTTTAGGAGATGACAAATAATGCTATATCCATCCATCGATTCTCTTATGGAAAAGATAGATTCAAAATACTCACTAGTTACTCTTAGTTCTAAGCGCGCTAGAGAAATTCAGAAATACGAAAATCAGCAGATCGCAAAACCTGTATCACACAAGTTTGTCGGTAAAGCACTTGAAGAAATTCAATCCGGTATATTAATGAAAGTCGGAGAAACACCTGAAGATTAATAGAACAAGTGAAAAAATATACAACCTTGACTAAAGGTTGTTATTTTTTTGTTTTCGACAGATTTCAATATATTTTTTAATACATAGAAATGCTGTAAAATAGAGTTAGTATATATAAGTCAAGAGCGGCGGAAGGGGTTTATTATGGAAAAGAAGAAAATATTGCTTGCAGTTTCAGGCGGAATAGCTGCATATAAGGCGGCAACAGTAGCAAGCAGATTATTTCAAAACGGATACGAAGTAAAAGTAATCCTTACTGAATCTGCACAAAAGTTCATCACACCACTTACCTTTCAAACGCTGACAAGAGAAGAAGTTTATACAGATACGTTCGAGGAAAAAGATCCTGCAGTTGTTAGTCACATCGACCTTGCAGACTGGGCAGATCTTGTTTTGATTGCTCCGGCGACAGCGAACTCTATTGGTAAGCTGGCTAATGGAATCGCAGATGACATGCTCACAACAACATTGCTCGCAACAAAAGCAGACGTTTTGATCGCACCTGCTATGAACGTAAACATGTTTAACCATCCTGCGGTTAAGAAGAATATGGAAACATTAGCTTCATTCGGATGGCGTTTTATCGAACCGAACGAAGGGCTTTTAGCATGTGGATGGATAGGTAAAGGAAGACTTGCAGAACCAGAAGAATTGATAGAATCTGTTCATGCTTATTTTAATGAAAAAAAGGCTGGAGATAAGCCGTTAACTGGGAAGAAAATACTCGTAACAGCTGGTCCAACTAGAGAGGAATTGGACCCTGTTCGTTACTTTACAAACCATTCTTCAGGTAAGATGGGATATGCAATCGCATCAGTCGCAAAAAAACTAGGTGCAGATGTGACCCTTGTTACAGGACCAACTGCTTTACCAGAACCTCAAGGCATTACTATTGAAAAGATCGTTTCCACTAAAGATATGTTTGAAGCGACAATGTCTCGTTTTCATGAACAAGATGTTGTTATTAAATGTGCTGCCGTAGCAGATTATACACCTGTTACGGTTCATTCAAAGAAATTTAAGAAGAAAAACGATCTTTGGACGATCGAGATGAAAAAGACGATTGATATCCTGCAGTCCCTTGGTGAGAAAAAAGAACATCAAGTTTTAGTAGGATTTGCGGCAGAGACAGAAAATCTTGAGAACTATGCAAAAGATAAGATGATTCGAAAAAACCTAGATATGGTTGTAGGTAATGATGTATCAAAAGAAGGATCAGGTTTTGGAAGCGACACGAACGAGATTATTATGATCAAGAAAGATGGAACTAAGAAGGTACTGCCGATTCTGTCAAAGGAAGATGCAGCACATGAAATATTAGTAGAAGTTATGGAATTGATGAAAAGATGATCGCGGCAGTCGTAGTTGATGTTCCTTCAGGAAGTGTAAACAAAACCTTTGACTATAAAATTCCAGCAGTTTGGGAAGAATGGGCTGAGCCTGGGATGCGTGTTATCGTTCCGTTTGGGCCGAGAAAGCTTCAAGGTTTTATCTTAGAGGTGAAATCAACTTCTACGGTAAAAGGAATGAAAAATATAACGGAGATTCTGGACCCGTTGCCTGTGATAACGTCCGAACTGATCGAGTTAGGAAGGTGGCTGGCTGAGAATACACTTAGTTTTTACATTACAGCTTATCAAGCCATGTTGCCAGCTGCAATGAAAGCTACTTATGAAAAGTCATTTCAAGTGCTGAGATCTGATAAACTTCCTGAATCGATACGTCCCCTTCTTTCAGTCAACAACGAGATTCATGTAAGTGATGTGACAAAAGCAAATCCTGATCTGTTACCACTCTTGCAGTCGTTGGCGAAAGAAGGAATTCTTGATGTTGTTTATAAAGTGAAAAATAAAGCGAATAAAAAGAAGCAAAAATTCGTTTCTATCAGAGAGCGGGCTATAACTGAAGAACAGGTTCAAAAGCTGAATAAAAATGCTGAAAAACAAAAGGC
This sequence comes from Fictibacillus norfolkensis, assembly GCF_014836645.1. GTDB lineage: Bacteria > Bacillota > Bacilli > Bacillales > Fictibacillaceae > Fictibacillus > Fictibacillus norfolkensis. The sequence continues at coordinate 498,192 of NZ_JACSQM010000003.1, read as the reverse complement.
GATCCTGTTAGAACTCTTACATCGGCCAGATGGAGAGTACTCTCTGCAGGAGATTTTAAATGAAACAGGAGCTACTCTCTCAACAGCACAAACACTATCAAAAAAAGGCATTCTTTCTATAGAAGAAAAAGAGGTCTATCGTGATCCGTTTCAAGGCCGTACTATGAAACGAACACAGCCTCTTGCATTAACTGAAAACCAAGGAAATGCGATTAAACCGATTCTTCAAGCTATCGAGAACAATGAACATAAAACGGTCCTTCTCCATGGTGTAACAGGAAGTGGAAAAACAGAGATCTATCTGCAGTCCATCCAAAATGTACTGGATAAAGGAAAAGAAGCAATCGTACTCGTACCTGAGATCTCTTTAACACCCCAGATGGTAAACCGCTTTAAAGGTCGTTTCGGTAGTGCAGTTGCAGTTCTTCATAGTGGATTATCGATTGGAGAAAAATATGATGAATGGCGAAAGATTCTTAGAAAAGAAGTTTCCGTCGTTGTTGGAGCGCGATCCGCGATCTTTGCTCCGTTCCAGAACTTAGGAATCGTCATTATCGATGAAGAGCACGAAACAAGTTATAAGCAAGAAGATCACCCGCGCTATCACGCACGAGATGTTGCGATTTGGAGAGGAAACTATCATTCTTGTCCAATCGTACTTGGAAGTGCTACACCGGCACTTGAGACATATGCAAGAGCTCAAAAAGGAAGGTATCAATTAGCGGAGCTAGCTAACCGCGTACATGCTAATCCGATGCCAGAAGTCACCATAGTAGATATGAGAGAGGAACTGAAGAACGGGAACCGCTCTATGTTTTCCCTTGCTTTGATGGACAAGCTGAAGAACGGACTTCAAAAAGGAGAACAGTCGGTATTGTTCTTAAATCGAAGAGGCTATGCTTCTTTTATTCTTTGCAGAGATTGTGGCTATGTAGCACAATGTCCTCACTGTGACATTTCTTTAACCTACCATAAGCGTTTTGGTGAATTAAAATGCCATTATTGCGGTTATAAAGAGAGTACACCTTCTGTTTGTCCTAGTTGTACTTCCGAACATATCCGTTTTTTTGGAACAGGAACACAGAAAGTTGAAGAAGAACTTGCAAAAGTCCTTCCTGAAGCACGGGTGATTCGGATGGATGTTGATACGACTTCAAAGAAAGGCAGTCACGAAAAGCTGTTAACAGCATTTGAAAACGGTGAAGCTGATATCCTGCTCGGTACACAGATGATCGCAAAAGGGCTGGATTTTCCAAAAGTAACATTAGTAGGCGTTTTGGCTGCAGATACGATGCTTCATCTTCCAGACTTTAGAGCTTCCGAAAAAACCTTCCAGCTTCTCACACAAGTGAGTGGCCGTGCAGGCAGACACGAACTTGAGGGAAAGGTTATTGTACAAGGATATGATACTCAGCATTACAGTATTCAATTAGCATCCAAGCACGATTTTCACACCTTTTATAATCAAGAGATGCAAACTCGGAAACTTCATCAGTATCCACCCTTTTATTATTTAGGATTGTTAACGTTCAGTCATCCCGATCTCATGCAAGTGGTTGAATCGAGCGAGAAAGCAGCAACCTACCTATCGAAGAGGTTATCACCGGATAGTCTGCTTCTTGGACCTGTAACTTCACCCATTGCACGTGTGAAGGATAGATATCGCTATCAGGTCATGATAAAATACAAAAATGAGCCGGAGCTAAGAATCTGGTTTGAAGAGATTATTGCTCATTTCCAAAAAGATAAAGAGATTAAAGATCTTCAGATAACGGGTGATTTAAACGCCCAAACACTTATGTAGCTAGTTAAGGAGATACAAAATGACCATTCTTAAAATTGTAGAACATCCACATCCAGTGTTAGAGACAGCTTGTGAACCAGTAAAAACATTCGATAAAAAGTTAAAGAAGTTAGTTAAAGATATGTTCGAGACTATGTATGAGGCAGAAGGAGTTGGACTCGCTGCACCACAGATCGGAATTGCAGAACAGATCGCAGTTGTAGATATTGGTGATGAGACGGGTCAGCTTGTTCTAATAAACCCAGTTATTAAAAAAGCTTCTGGAAGCCAGAGTGGCCCTGAAGGCTGTTTAAGTTTCCCAGGATTATTTGGTGAAGTCGAACGTCCTTTTGAAGTTACCGTTACAGCTCAAGACGTAAACGGAAAAGAGTTTACATTAAAAGCAAGTGATTTTCTTGCTCGTGCCATCCAACATGAAATCGATCACCTGCATGGAATCTTGTTTACATCAAAAGTAATCGAATATTACGAGACGGAAGAACTGGAGGGATAAACATGAAAGTATTATTTATGGGAACACCTGATTTTTCCGTACCTGTTCTTCGTCAGCTCGTTGAAGATGGCTACAATGTCGTTGGTGTTGTCACACAGCCTGACAAGCCTGTAGGCAGAAAAAAAGAGATCAAGCAGACTCCTGTTAAAGAGGAAGCTTTAAAACATGGAATTTCTGTGTATCAGCCTATAAAACTGCGAGAAGACTATGAAGAGATCATCGCTCTTCAACCAGACTTAATCGTCACAGCAGCATATGGTCAGATTTTACCAAAGGCGATTCTTGAAACACCTCAGCATGGATGTATCAATGTTCATGCATCATTGCTTCCGAAGTATCGTGGAGGTGCTCCGATCCACAAATGTATCATGGACGGAAACAACAAGACGGGGATCACGATCATGTATATGGTTGAAAAATTGGATGCAGGTGATATACTTACCCAAGTTGAAGTTGAAATCGAAGAAAGTGATCACGTTGGTTCGATGCACGATAAGTTGAGTGCAGCAGGTGCAAAGTTATTGTCTGAAACCATTCCTCAACTTGTTGATGGAAAACTAGACCCTTTGCCCCAAGTAGATGAGGAAGTTTCATTTGCTTGGAACATCACTCGTGATCAAGAGAAGATCGATTGGACATTGTCAGGTGAAGAAATTTATAACCACATACGTGGGCTCCACCCATGGCCTGTTGCTTATACGTTTTTGAACGGACAGCCACTTAAAGTATGGTGGGGTGAAAAGAAAGAAACAAGTGCAGATGGTGAGCCTGGGACTGTAATCGGTGTTCACGAGAAAGGTCTTCAGGTGGCAACAGGAAATAAAACAAGCATTATCATTACAGACTTGCAGCTCTCTGGAAAAAAGAGAATGTTAGCAAGTGATTATCTTAAAGGAGCAAGCATTTCAAAAGGCTTGAGATTAGGTGAGTAGAGTTGGATAACAGCATTAGGGCGATCGCCCTGGACGTTCTACTTAAAATAGAACAGAACCAGGCTTATAGCAATTTACAACTGAATCAAACATTGCAGAAACTGAACATGAAGAGTGTAGATAAAGCACTCTTGACTAACATCGTGTACGGAACGATACAACGAAAAAACACGATTGATTTTTATTTGGATCAATTGTTGAACAAACCGATCAAGAAAAAAGACCGTTGGGTACTTTCTTTACTGAGACTATCTATTTTTCAGATGTTATATTTAGATAGAGTTCCTGATCATGCGATCATTCATGAGGCTGTAGAGATAACGAAAGAACGTGGAAACCAAGGACTAGCCGGTCTCGTAAACGGTATTTTACGTAAACTTCAGCGAGAAGGTACAGAAGCCATGGACAAGAAAGCTTTAGAAAGTGCGGAAAAAGAAGCTCTTTCATACAGTATGCCTCAATGGTTGTTTGACCGCTGGAGAGATCAGTTCGGACAAGAAGATGCGGAGAAGATGGCACAATCTAACTTATTAGCTTCTCCTGTGACTGCAAGGGTGAACACGAAGAAAAGCAATAGAAAAGACGTATTGGAGCTTCTCTTAGAAGAAGGAATTGTAGCAGAAGAAGGAGAATTGTCTCCTGAAGGTATCATCGTTAAGGAAGGCTATCTTCCAGCAACTGATGCTTATAAACAAGGTCTCGTAACGATCCAAGACGAAAGCTCAATGTTAGTGGGACGGGCAGTTGATCCTGTTTCTGGAGAAACGATTCTTGATACATGCGCCGCACCAGGTGGAAAGTCAACACATATGGCAGAACTGATGCAAGGAGAAGGAAAGGTTGTTTCATTAGACCTTCATGCTCATAAGATTGACTTGATCAAAAGACAAGCAGAACGTCTTGGACTTGAAAATATTGAAGCATCCGTGTTAGATGCACGAAAAGTATCTGATCAGTTTGAATCAGGAACCTTTGATAGAGTTCTCGTAGATGCGCCTTGCAGCGGTTTCGGAGTTATTCGTAAAAAGCCTGATCTTAAATGGGCTAAAACAGAAGAAGATGTGACCAGGTTGACGAACATCCAAAGAGATATTTTGCACGCTGCTTCAGATATGGTCAAAGAAGGCGGACTGCTCGTGTACAGTACGTGTACAGTTGATAAAGAAGAAAACGATAACGTTGCAGATTGGTTCTTAACAAACCATCCAGAATTCGAGTGGGATTCCCAATTTGCGGAAAAAATGCCTGAGAGCATAAAATCCTATATAATAGATGGTAGATCAGATATTCAGATCATGCCTCATTATTTTAATAGTGACGGATTCTATATAGCAGCATACAGAAAAAAGACAACAGGTGGTGAGAAACATGCTTAAACCTTTAACAGAGAAACAAACAAAACCAAATATCAAACCTTCTATCTTTTCTTTAGAACTTCATGAGTTAGAAGCGTGGCTTACTGATATAAGAGAACCAAAGTTCAGAGGTAAACAGATCTTTGAATGGCTGTATAAAAAACGTGTGTCTTCTTTTGAGGAGATGACGAACCTTCCATTAGGTCTTCGTGAGAAGCTAGAGAAAGATTTTTATATCAAATCATTAAAAGAAGTTGTGCGTCAAGAATCTTCTGATGGGACGATTAAATTTTTATTCGAGCTTCAAGACGGTTATTCGATTGAAACGGTTCTTATGAGACATGAATATGGAAATAGTATTTGTGTAACAACTCAAGTAGGATGCCGTTTAGGTTGTACGTTCTGCGCTTCCACATTAGGTGGACTGAAACGTAATCTACTAGCTGGTGAGATCGTAGCTCAAGTTCTTCAAGTTCAGCGCGCACTTGATGAAACAGAAGAAAGAGTAAGTTCAGTAGTCGTTATGGGTATAGGAGAGCCATTTGATAACTATGAAGGACTTATGTCGTTCTTAAAGATTATCAATCACGATCAAGGCCTTAATATCGGAGCGCGACACATTACGATCTCAACGAGTGGTGTTGTACCTTACATCTACAAATTTGCGGACGAGGGCATGCAGATTAACTTTGCGATCTCCCTGCATGCGGCGAACACAGAGACGAGAAGCCGATTGATGCCAGTAAACAGAATGTATCCTTTAAACGAATTGATGGATTCTATTCGTTATTATATTAAAAAGACGGGCCGACGTGTGACGTTTGAATATGGTTTGTTTGGTAAAGTTAACGATTCTGAAGAACACGCGAACGAGTTAGCAGATCTAATCAAAGATATTAAGTGTCACGTAAATCTTATTCCTGTAAACTATGTACCAGAAAGAGACTATGTCCGAACACCAAAAACACAAATTTTTAAGTTCTTAGAGACGTTAACCTCAAGAGGCATTAATGCCACCATCAGAAGAGAACAAGGTCATGATATTGATGCTGCATGCGGTCAGCTGCGTGCGAAGGAACGTAAAGAAGAGACGAGGTGACGGGAAGATGCAAATTGCCTTTCAAACAGACGTTGGAATGGTAAGGAAGCATAATGAAGACAGCGGGGAAGTGTTCACAAAGGGTGAACACTTTCTTGCAGTTATCGCAGATGGTATGGGTGGACATAAAGCTGGCGATATCGCTAGCCAAGAAGCCCTGAAAGTGATGAAAGAAGCATGGTCTCAATTCGAAGAAAATTTGGAAAACGTAAAAGAATGGATCCAGAATGTATTAAAAGACACAAATAAACATATCTTTGATTTTTCTCAGGAGAATCCTGAGACGAGAGGTATGGGCACTACAGTTGTGGCTGCTATAGGTACGAACAAAGAAATCACAGTCGCTCATATCGGTGACAGCCGATGTTATCTGTATTCAAATGGCGAACTGAAACGAGTGACTGATGATCACTCACTTGTCCAAGAATTAGTGAAATCTGGTCAGATTACTGAGGATGAGGCAGAGATTCATCCAAGAAGAAACATGATTATGAAAGCTGTTGGTACTGATGAAACCGTAGAAGCTGAGTTTAACACGATCACTTGGCAGAACGGTGACTATCTTTTGCTTTGTTCGGACGGTCTATCAGATAAAGTATCGTCCAAACGTATACATGAAGTATTTCAAGATCCGATGGAGTCTGTTACTGAGAAGGTAGAACGATTGATCACTTGGGCAAAAGATGCCGGTGGAGAAGATAACATTACTGCTATCCTTATACAGAATAGTTCTGACACAGAAACAAAAGGGGAAGCAATAACATGATAGGAAAAAGAGTCAGTGGCCGCTACAAGCTTTTAGAAGTTATTGGTGACGGCGGAATGGCCATCGTTTATCGAGCAAAAGATTTAATTTTAGATAGAGATGTAGCAGTAAAAGTTCTCCGTTCAGAGTTTAATAAAGATGAAGATTTCATCAGACGATTTAAAAGAGAAGCTGAATCAGCAACAAGTCTTAACCATCCGAACATTGTGAGCATCTATGATGTTGGAGAAGATGAAGAAATCTATTTTATCGTGATGGAATATGTGCAGGGGAAAACACTAAAGCAATACATAAAAGAACATGGGAAAATATCTGTAGAAGAATCTTTGCATATTATGAAGCAGATCGTTTCGGGGATGGCGGTCGCTCATGATTATGGCATCATACATCGCGATATTAAACCGCATAATATATTAATTACAGATAACGGTACAGCTAAGTTAACAGACTTTGGAATCGCGCTCGCCATTACTTCAGCTACGATCACGCATACAAACTCTATTCTTGGATCTGTTCATTACTTTTCACCTGAACAAGCAAGAGGAGGTATCGCGAACGCAAAATCGGATATTTATTCATTTGGAGCTGTACTCTATGAAATGGTCACAGGAAGAGTACCGTTCGTTGGAGATTCACCGGTTTCTGTAGCGTTAAAGCACCTGCAAGAAAACGTGATCGAACCGCGAAGGTTGAACCCTGAGATCCCACAAAGTGTAGAGAATATCGTCTTGAAGTCGTTAGCGAAAAACCCATTAAGAAGATATAACAGTGCTGATGAACTGTTGAGCGATATGAATTCAGCGTTAGATCCAGACCGCATGTATGAACAAAAGTGGAACGAAGAAAGCGAGGAAGATGAAAAAACAAAGTACATTCCTCCTATCGTCGTACCACCTGTTGAGACACCAGTAAAGAAAGTGGAAGCTGAAGGAGAAGTAGTAAAAGAAAAAAAGCCTGAGAAACCTAAGAAAAAACGAAATTGGTGGCTTATAATACTTATCTCACTTCTTTTATTAGGCGGAGCTGGAATTGCTGCTTTTACGATGATGCCTTCTATCTTTTATGTTGAAGAAGTTAATGTTCCGGATGTAGCGGGAGAAGAATATGTCGATGCTTTCGATAGCTTGAGAGCTGAAGGTCTCGAAGTGAAACGGCAGGAAGTATTTGATCCCGAGATTGAAGAAGGCCTTGTAGTAAGACAAGACCCATCAGCTGGAACAAAAGTAAAACAGCAGGCAATCGTCACGTTATTCGTATCAAAAGGCCCTGAAAAGGAAAATATGCCTGATGTAGAAGGGTATAATATAGAAGATGCGAAAGAACGTCTGAAAGAAGATGGCTTCTCACAGATCAATATCAACTATGAAGAATCAGACACTGAGCCAGAAGGTACTGTGCTCGAACAAAGTCCTGATCGCGATGAAAAAGTAACACCTGCAGAAACGGAAGTTACACTAACGGTTAGTTCAGGAACTCCATCGGTTCAAGTAGAGAATTTGATCGGTGCATCTGAACAAGATGTAAAAACGTTTACCGAAAATGCTGGTCTGACGGTTGAATTTTCAAAAGAGTTCTCTGATACAGTTGAAAAAGGCAGAGTAATCTCGCAAGATCCATCTCCTTTTACACAAGTAGAAAAAGGAGCAACGATCTCTGTTGTTCTCTCTGATGGCCCAGAAGAGTCAGAAGAGCCGCCTACCGAAGAGGAACCACCCGCCGAAGACCGTACAGTGACAAAGGATATCGAAGTTAAGTTAGATAAGAAGGACAGAAGAGAACCAGTTACAGTAAAGATTGTATATTCCGATAAAAACGCTTCAAATGAAGTGTTTGTTGAAGAACAGATCACAGACAAAAAGAAATATCAGCTGCCTCTGACGATTGCTGAGGGAGGTTCTGCTTCTTACGTTGTATATATCAACGGAAAAGAACAGGAATCTGAGACGATAAATTATGATGATGCTAAAAGTGCTAACGCAAGAATGAGTAATGATGATGATGAGGAAGGGGACGATGGTGATTAAGCATGCCTGATGGAAGAATTGTTAAAGCGCTAGCCGGCTTTTATTACGTTAAGGAAAATGGGAAAGCTGAAGTTTTCCAATGCAGAGGAAGAGGAAATTTCCGCAAAAAGAAAATAAATCCGTTGGTAGGGGACTGGGTAGAATACGAGTCAAGCAATATAACAGATGGATACATTCTTGATGTGAAGGAACGCAAAAACGAATTAGTTCGTCCTCCTATTGCGAACGTAGACCAAGCTATTCTTGTTTTTTCAGCTACTGAACCTGATTTTAGCACGCTTTTATTAGACCGTTTCCTTGTTCACATCGAAGCGAACGATATCTTGCCTGTTATTTGTATCTCGAAAATGGATCTTATACAGAAACCTGATGAGATCGAGGAGATCAACCATTATATTGAGGTGTACAAAACACTAGGTTACGAAGTCATTCCAACTTCTACGAAAACAGATGATAGCCTTGAAATGTTTTATCCGCTTTTCAAGGATAAAGTTACCGTCTTTGCAGGGCAGTCTGGTGTAGGTAAGTCTTCACTTTTAAATGCGATCAATCCAGAGTTAATGCTTGAAACAAACGAGATCTCAAGCCATTTAGGACGAGGAAAGCACACGACTCGCCATGTGGAACTCATTCTTTTCGGTAATGGGTTAGTTGCTGATACGCCCGGGTTCAGTTCATTAGACTTCTTAAACATTGAAGCAGAAGACTTATCGATGTACTTTCCAGAGATGAACGAGCTTCGTGGAGATTGCAAGTTCAGAGGGTGCTCACATACGTCAGAACCAAAATGTGCAGTCAAAAAAGGGGTAGAGGACGGAGTCGTTCCAAAGTTCCGCTATGACCACTACGTAAGCTTTTTACAGGAAATTAAAGATCAAAAACGGAGGTACTGATGATTAAAATAGCTCCTTCCATTCTTTCGGCTGACTTTTCAAGGTTAGGCGATGATATAAAAGCTGTTGAAGAAGCAGGTGCGGATTATATTCATGTTGATGTGATGGATGGTCATTTCGTACCGAACATCACGATCGGACCACTTGTAGTTCAAGCGATTCGACCAGTTACGAAGCTTCCATTAGATGTACATCTTATGATAGAAAATCCAGATCGATATATTGAAGAATTCGCAAAAGCAGGTGCAGATATTATTTCTGTGCATGTAGAAGCATCACCACATCTTCATCGAACGGTTCAGCTTATTAAACAACATGGAGTAAAAGCTGGTGTTGTTATTAATCCAGCTACTTCTGTTGATTCTATCAGACATATACTGCAAGATGTTGACCTTGTATTGTTGATGACAGTAAATCCTGGTTTTGGAGGACAAGCGTTCATTGAGAGTGTGGTTACTAAGATTAAAGAAGTTTCCGATCTCGTAAAAACACAAGGATTGAATGTTGAGATTGAAGTTGATGGTGGAGTGAATCCTGAAACTGCTCGTCTTTGTGTTGAAGCTGGTGCGAATGTATTAGTTGCTGGTTCTGCCATTTATGGGAAGAAAGATTTAAAGGGTGCAATCGAAGCCATTCGTGGTGTATAATTGATTACAGAAAATAAAATAAGCAACCACAGGGGGAGTCCTTTAAAGGGCTGAGAGGGGAGTGTTCTCCCGACCCTTTGAACCTGAAGCTGGATCATACCTGCGTAGGGATGTGGAGTCGTATGACTTTTTGAATGTATATCTCAAAAGCAACCGAGCTCACATGCCGGTTGCTTTTTTTGTTTTTCTGGTAACATGAAGAAAGAATATAGGGGGTTATCTTGTATGAAAACAAACAATATATCTTTATTAACAGAAATTGCTATCATGTCTGCATTATCATTGATCTTAGGATTAATTAAGTTTGCCGGTCCATGGCCACAAGGTGGTTCTGTTTCGTTAGAGATGGTTCCAATCTTTTTAATGGCTTTTAGAAGAGGACTAAAAGCAGGTGTTCTCACGGGGTTAGCGGTAGGACTTCTTCAACTTCTTGTGAATCCTTACGTGATCCATCCAGCACAGATGATCCTAGACTATCCTTTAGCATTTGCTCTGGCAGGTGTTGCTGGGGCATTTGCGCCGTCTATCTCTCAAAGTGCGAGCAAGAGAACGTTCTTGATGGTTACAGGAATTTTCGTAGGATGTTTGTTAAGGACAATCTCGCACGTTTTATCAGGGGTTATCTTTTTTAGTGATCTAGCAGAAGAGATGAACATATGGCTTTATTCATTCTTATACAACGGATCATTCATGATTGTTATTTTCGGGATTACTGCGCTAGTTGTTATTCTTTTAACGAATACGGCTCCGAAACTACTTCATGCTGCTCATAACGGTCGTCATCAAGCAGCATGAGAATAAGCATCGTTGCAGGAGGCCCTGAGCGTTTGATTCCTGATCTCAAGCCATACGATCATTCAACAGATCATATTTGGATTGGAGTCGACAGAGGAACGCTCTTCTTATTGAGAAATGGCATCTTTCCACAGCATGCATTTGGTGATTTTGATTCTGTTTCTAATGATGAGAGAAAAAGAATAATGAATTCTTCAATAAAAGTGAATCAATATCAATCTGAAAAAGATGCTACAGACATGGAGCTGGCACTAGAGTGGGCGTTGAAACAAGATCCGGAACAAATACGAATATTCGGCGCTACTGGCGGAAGGCTAGATCACGAACTGATGAACATCCAGTTATTAATTAGAAGTCTGAAAGTGCGAGCAGATGTAAGAATCTTGGATAGTAGGAATGAGATCTCCTTACATTTGCCGGGATGCTATGATATTGAGCAGGATCATAGATATTCATACATCTCATTTCTGGCTCAAAGTGAAGAAGTGACAGGCATAACTTTAGAGGGATTTAAATATCCGTTAGAACAAGCTAAGCTTCAGGCTGGATCATCATTATGTGTTTCCAATGAGCTTGTAAATAAAAGTGGTACTTATTCTTTTGACTCCGGCATAATATTGATGGTAAAGAGCCGTGATTAAAAAATCACGGAATACAGGCCCCCAAAGCACCTTTTTATAAAAAGGGGAATAAAGTAATTATGTTTAGCTCTTATCATTTTTTATGGGCCTGGAGGAGGGGTAAGATGAAATTTTATACCATTAAACTTCCTAAATTCTTAGGAGGCTTCGTACGTGCCGTCTTAGGTTCTTTCAAAAAAGGATAACAAACAAAAAAAGCGCTTGTGCGCTTTTTTTGTTTTGTATTTTATGAGTGGTTCTATGAAAGTAGTTGATTTCCGCTCCAGGTTGCTCGCTTTCCATGGGGCGAACGGTGAGCCTCCTGCCGCTTTGCGCCTTTAGGAGTCTCCACCTATCCGCTTCAAGGTTGTCTCTCTGCTCCTGTGTCTACAAGTTTATGATAACTAAGTGAACTTCCTCGTCGCATGCCTTACGAGAAGCACCTCATGTTGCAGGCAGGCAACCTTACGCTCCAATCAACTTGCCTAAGATGAGAAAAAGAAAACACCAAAAAAGCAACAATCATTTAGAGAGAGTCTTTAAAAAGTAAATACTGTCTAGATTGAATTATTTACTGTCCGGTTAAAGAAAATACTGTCTAATTTACAGTATCTTTATCATCTTCCACTTTTGGACAAAGAAAAAAACAGCAGCGGTTGCTGCTGTTTTTATTTATACACGTTCAACTTTGCCAGATTTAAGGGCACGAGCAGATACGTATACGCGTTTAGGCTTTCCGTCCACAAGAATACGAACCTTTTGGACGTTAGCTCCCCAGCTTTTCTTTGATTTGTTCATTGCGTGAGAACGCTTGTTACCAGTTTTAGGTCCTTTTCCAGTAATAAAACATTTACGAGCCATGTAGGTGAACCTCCTTTACAGCAAAAAAAGCTTTGCATCAATTCAATCGTATGTTAAATACTAAATAATATTAGCATGACTTCAGAAGCAATGCAACATATTCGTAAAAGGTTTTCAAGTAAATTTCCTTGACAATACTATTTACATAGTGTGAAATGTAGTAGTCCTTTCAAAATAGGCTGATGTATAGTAAAATATTTGTTAGCCATTTAACAAATTAAAGGGGGATATAAGCATGTCCATTGAAATGAAAACAACCTATGGTCAAATTGATATTTCTAATGAAGTAATTGCCACTATAGCCGGTGGAGCCGCAATTGATTGTTACGGAATTGTTGGCATGGCATCAAGGAAGCAATTAAAGGATGGAATAACTGAACTTTTAGGACGTGAAAATTTCTCCCGAGGGATCGTTGTTCGACAAGAAGAGGATGAAGTACATATTGACATGTATATCATCGTTAGTTATGGAACAAAGATTTCTGAAGTGGCTCATAACGTTCAGAACAAAGTGAAATATACCCTGGATCAAATGCTTGGTTTGGCGGTTGACTCAGTCAATATCTATGTTCAAGGTGTCAGGGTGACAACCCCTTAGTTAGGAGGAAGTTTTGTGTCTTTAAAAGTATTAGACGGAAAAAAGTTTTCAAAAATGGTACTCGAGGGTGCTTCAAACTTAACAAGAAATGCAGCAATGGTCGACGCACTTAATGTTTTCCCTGTACCAGATGGTGATACAGGAACAAACATGAATTTAACGATTACTTCTGGTGCAAAAGAAGTAGAAAAGAACACATCCAATCAAATTGGCGCTGTTGCCAGTGCTTTTGCTAAAGGCTTACTCATGGGAGCGCGTGGAAACTCTGGTGTTATTCTTTCACAGTTGTTTAGAGGATTCTCTAAATCAATGGAAGGAAAAGAGACGATTAACGCTGCTGAATTTGCCAATGCATTTGATAAAGGTGTAGAAACAGCCTATAAAGCTGTTATGAAACCAGTAGAAGGTACGATTTTAACTGTAGCTAAAGATGCTGCAAGAAAAGCAGTTAAAGAAGCTAAAAAATCAGACGATATTCTATACATTATGAAAGAGCTTGTTAAAGAATCGAAAGCTTCCTTAAACCGTACTCCTGATCTACTTCCGGTTCTAAAAGAAGTGGGCGTTGTTGATTCTGGTGGACAAGGGTTAGTCACTGTTTATGAAGGGTTTTTAGCTGTATTAGAAGGCAAAGAACTGCCAAAAGTTTCAGTAAATGCTCCTTCGATGGGTGAACTTGTTAACGCTGAGCATCATAAAGCACAGATGCACATGAAGACGGAAGATATCCATTTTGGATATTGTACAGAGTTCATGGTTAGGTTTGAAGATAAAAAGATCAAAAGTAATCCATTTGATGAGATCAACTTCCGTAATGAGTTAAGTCAACATGGTGATTCCTTACTAGTCGTTGCTGATGAAGACGTAGTAAAGGTTCACATTCATACGGAACAACCTGGTAACATGCTAACACTTGCACATCGTTATGGCAGCTTGATCAATATCAAGGTCGAAAACATGCGTGAGCAGCACTCAGCGATTCTAGAGAGCGAGAACGAAGTAATTCCTTCGTACTCGCAACCTGCTTCAGAGAAGAAAAAAGAATATGGTATCGTTACAGTTGCAATGGGTGAAGGAATCGAAGAGATGTTTTCATCGATGGGCGCATCGGTTATCCAAGGTGGACAAACGATGAACCCAAGTACAGAAGATATCGTAAAAGCAATTGCTGAAGTTAACGCTGAGAAAGTGTTCATCCTTCCGAACAACAGCAACATCATCATGGCATCTGAACAAGCTGCGAGTGTTGTTGATGAAGAAGTTGTAATCATCCGAACAAAAACAGTGCCACAAGGTATCGCTTCTATTTTAGCTTTCAATCCTTCAGCTGATATGGCTGAGAATGAAAAGAAGATGAACGAGGCGATTGCTGCTGTTAAATCAGGCCAAGTTACTTATGCGGTTCGTGATACATCAATCGATGGTGTTGAAATTGCAAAAGGTGATTTTATGGGAATATCTGAAGGGAAAATTCTAACTTCTAAGACGGACAAACAAGAAGTTACGAAAGAACTTCTCTCAAACATGTTAGATGAAGATTCAGAGATCGTTACGATCATCTATGGTGAAGATAGCTCTGAAGAAGAAGCGCAGGAGCTTGCTGAATTTATTGAAGAAAAGTTTCCTGATGTGGAAGCTGAAATTCATAATGGCAAGCAGCCGATCTATTCATTCATCTTATCAGTAGAGTAAAAAATGAAAAGTATTCTCTCTTAAACTTAAAGTGTGATAAAGTTAAGAGGGAATACTTATTTTTTTGGGAAAAAACGCAACTTGAAGGAGAACGTCATGAAATATAAAAGTGTATTTGATATTATCGGTCCCATTATGATAGGACCTTCTAGTTCACATACAGCCGGCGCGGCACGCATCGGTCGAGTAGCGAGAAGTCTTTTCGGCAGGAAACCTAAATACGCAACCATATCGTTCTATGGCTCTTTTGCAAAAACTTATCGAGGTCACGGGACGGATGTTGCGATCGTTGGCGGAATCCTAGATTATGACACGTTTGATACTCGAATTGTGGATGCGCTTACAATCGCGAAGCAAGAAGGGATCAAGGTTAAGATGACAGCTGAGGATGCTATAACCGACCACCCTAACACAGCACGCGTCATCATTGGAGATGAGACAGACAGAATCGAAGTTGTCGGAATATCAATCGGTGGCGGAAAAATAGAGATTACCGAACTTAATGGGTTTGAACTGCGTCTATCCGGAAATCACCCAGCTCTTTTGATCGTTCATAATGATAAATATGGAGCGATAGCAGGGGTGGCAAACATATTAGCTAAGCACGAGATCAATATTGGTCATATGGAAGTATCAAGAAAAGAAAAAGGGAAAGAAGCATTGATGGTTATTGAGATCGATCAGAATGCAGATGAGATCATCATAAACGAACTAAATTCTCTCCCGATTGTTCAACAAGTAGTAAAGATACACGATTAAGAGGTGAGAAGTATGTTTCGTAATGTAGCAGAATTAATAGAATTAGCTGAGTCGAAAAATTGTAAGATCTCAGAGATTATGATACAGCAAGAGATGGATGTTACTGGGCGTTCTAGAGAAGAAGTTCTAGGATTCATGGATCGAAATTTAAGAGTGATGGAAGAAGCCGTCATGCGCGGAATTACAGAAGATGTGAAATCACATTCTGGTCTAACTGGAGGGGATGGAAAGCTTCTTCAAACGTATATTCAATCTGGTAAATCTCTATCAGGCGAACTTATGCTTGATGCAGTAAGCAAAGCCATGGCTACGAATGAAGTGAACGCGGCAATGGGTACGATTTGTGCAACACCTACCGCAGGTTCTGCAGGAGTCGTTCCTGGTACTCTGTTTGCGTTAAAAGAAAAATTAAATCCTACCCGGGAACAGATGATCGAGTATTTATTTGCTGCAGGTGCGTTTGGTTTTGTTGTAGCAAACAACGCTTCTATTTCTGGAGCTGCTGGTGGTTGCCAAGCTGAGGTAGGCTCTGCTACGGGAATGGCGGCAGCAGCAATCGTCGAACTTGCAGGCGGGTCACCTTCTCAATCTGCGGAAGCGATGGCGATTGCACTAAAGAACATGTTAGGACTCGTTTGTGATCCTGTCGCGGGATTAGTAGAAGTTCCTTGTGTGAAACGAAACGCGATGGGTGCAAGCAATGCCATCGTTGCGGCTGATATGGCACTTGCTGGGATCGTAAGCCGTATTCCATGTGACGAAGTGATCGATGCGATGTACAAGATAGGTCTCTCGATGCCATCTGCACTCCGTGAAACAGCTCTTGGAGGCTTAGCAGCTACACCAACAGGAAGAGAGCTTGAAGCAAAAATATTCGGCATCCCACTGAACGAGAAGTAACGATGCTGAATCAATCCATAACAACGGTAAACGGTATTGGAGAGAAGAAGGCTGAGGAGCTTGCTAGTATGGGCATTCATTCAGTTGAAGATCTGTTAGAATATCTACCCTACCGGTATGAAGATTATCAAAAGAAAGATCTTGCGGAGATTGCGCATGATGAAAAAGCAACGATTGAAGGGAAGGTTCACTCTGAACCTTCTCTGCGTTATTTTCCGAAGAAAAAATCACGTTTAACATTTAGGATGTTGATCGGTAAATATTTGATCACTGCGACAATCTTCAATCGACCTTTCTTAAAGAATCAGATTGCTCTAGGACAAACACTTACGGTAACAGGTAAATGGGACCGTAATAAAATGACCTTAACTGTCAGCGATGTTCATTTTGGAACATTCAGTGATGATCATAAGATTGAACCAGTCTATTCGGTCAAAGGCTCTCTATATGGAAAAACGATGCGTAAGATAATAGATTCGGCATTTCGTCAGTTCTCTGGTGAGATCGAGGATCCACTTCCTCAAGAGATCCGTGAATCTTATCGACTTCCGGATCGAGAATCAGCTCTTAAGATGATGCATTTTCCTGAAGATTTTAAAGCGTTAAAAGCGGGAAGAAGAAGGCTAGCGTATGAAGAATTGTTGTATTTTCAATTAAAGATGCAGATCTTCAGAAAATGGAACAGACAGCAATCTAAAGGAGCAGCGTTAAAGTTTGATCGAGATCAAGTAAACACGTTCATTCGTTCTTTACCGTTTCAGCTAACCGAAGCGCAGCAGAGGGTGGTAGATGAGATATTAAGAGATCTCTCAGATACGAGCCGTATGAACAGGCTGCTTCAAGGTGATGTTGGCTCTGGTAAAACAGTAGTGGCAGCTGTAGCGTTATATGCAGCAGTTACAGCTAATAGACAGGGTGCGCTTATGGTACCAACAGAAATTCTTGCTGAACAGCATTTTCAATCGTTAAAAGAGCTTTTTGCTCCGTTTGGAATTACAGTAGCTCTTTTAACTTCTTCTGTTAAAGGGAAAATGCGGAGAGAAACGTTGAATCTTTTACAACAAGGCGAAATCCAGATCATGGTTGGTACACACGCCCTTATTCAAGAGGAAGTAAATTTTAATAGCCTTGGTCTAGTGATTACAGACGAACAGCATCGGTTTGGTGTTAACCAAAGAAGAGTATTAAGGGAAAAAGGTGAGAGTCCGGATGTTCTCTTTATGACGGCAACTCCTATTCCTCGAACTCTTGCGATATCGGCGTTTGGTGACATGGATGTTTCAACGATTGATGTGATGCCAGCGGGAAGAAAGCCTATCATCACGCATTGGGCGAAACACGGGATGTTAGATCGTGTACTTGATTTTATAAAAAAAGAAATTGAATCTGGAAGACAAGCTTATGTGATCTGTCCGTTAATCGAAGAATCAGAAAAAATAGATGTTCAGAATGCGATTGACGTTCATGCGCAGCTAAGTGCTTACTTCCAAACGTATCAAGTAGGTCTCATGCATGGAAGACTGCATTCGACTGAAAAAGATGAAGTGATGAGAAAGTTTGCAGCGAATGTTTGTCAGATCCTCGTGTCTACGACGGTTGTAGAGGTAGGGGTAAATGTTCCGAACGCTACTATCATGGTCATATACGATGCAGAAAGATTTGGGCTCTCTCAACTACATCAGTTAAGAGGACGAGTCGGGCGAGGCAGCGAACAATCCTATTGTGTACTCATCGCAGATCCGAAGTCTGAAGAAGGTCAAGAGCGGATGAGGATTATGACAGAGACAACTAATGGATTCGAGCTATCTGAAAAAGATCTCGAGCTTCGTGGTCCAGGTGATTTTTTTGGAAACAAGCAAAGCGGTGTTCCAAACTTTAAGGTAGCAGACCTCGTCCATGATTATCGGATCCTAGAAACAGCTAGAAACGATGCAGCTAGACTCGTTCAATCGGAAGAGTTCTGGCAAGATGAGACGTACCGATCGATTCGAGAAGTTTTAACAAGGCAAGGTGTGCTCGACAAAGAAAGACTAGATTAATCTTGAAAGAAGAGTGTTGATACTATATACTACTATTAGTACCAGCTCTTAATAGCAGAAAGATAAATAGCAGGTACGCTGTAATGGCGTTACCTGCTTTTCTACGCACTGCACCTTTACTCACTATCTTTCTCATATATGAGACCTTTGTATGGAAGAAGGAAAAAACTATGAAAAAATCAAAAAAAGAGAGACAAGAGCTGTTAAAGGAAACGATTAAGTCAACCCCTTTTATAACAGATGAAGAATTGGCAGAAAAGTTTAGTGTCAGCGTTCAGACGATTAGACTTGACCGCTTGGAACTTTCCATTCCAGAGCTTAGAGAAAGAATAAAGTCTGTGGCAGAAACTAAACTGGATGATGTAAAAGCACTGCCGCTTGAAGAGGTCATCGGAGAAATCATTGACTTACAGTTAGATGAATCCGCTATTTCTATATTAGACATAAAAGAAGAACATGTATTTTCTCGTAATAAGATTGCAAGGGGCCATCACGTTTTTGCTCAGGCGAACTCGTTGGCAGTAGCGATCATAAATGATGAATTGGCATTAACCGCCAAAGCGAACATTCGGTTTTCTCGACCTGTTAGAGTAGGAGAGAGAGTGGTTGCAAAAGCGAAAGTAAAAGAGACAAGTCAAGAGAGAACTATTGTAGAAGTTAATAGTTATGTAGAGAATGAACCTGTTTTCAAAGGTGAGTTTACCATGTATAGATCTGCACAAGATACAAAGGAAGGAAGTTAAATCAGCATGAATATCGCAATAGATGCAATGGGTGGCGACAATGCACCAGAAGAAATCGTTAAAGGTGCAATGTTAGCGAAAGAACAATATCCAGAGCTTTCGATTACGTTAGTTGGAGATCAAGATCAAATCGTAAAACATCTACCTGAAAAGCACGCGTTTACGATCATCCATACCGATGAAGTGATCGAAACATCAGAGGAGCCGGTTCGAGCAGTTCGTCGAAAAAAGAATGCTTCGATGGTAGTAGCAGCAAATGAAGTGAAATCAGGAAAAGCTGATGCATATATATCTGCTGGTAACACAGGAGCATTGATGGCTAGTGGTTTGTTTTATGTTGGCCGTATAAAAGGCATTGATCGTCCAGCGCTTGCTCCGACACTTCCGACTTTAAACGGTGATGGATTCTTGTTCTTGGATGTAGGTGCCAATATGGATGCGAAGCCAGAACATCTCTTACAATATGCAGTGATGGGTTCTGTGTATTGGAAAGAAGTGCGAGGTGTCGAAAAGCCGCGTGTAGGATTACTAAACGTTGGAACAGAAAGTGAAAAAGGAAATGCTCTAACGAAAGCTGCCTTTCCACTTTTACAGGAAGCTGATATTAATTTTGTTGGGAATGTTGAAGCGAGAGATCTCTTAACGGGAGCAGCCGACGTTGTTGTATGTGATGGATTTGCTGGAAACTTGGTTCTTAAATCGATCGAAGGAACGGCTATGAGTATGTTTTCGATGATTAAAGAACAGTTAACATCAAGTTTAACTTCAAAACTAGCAGCTGGGGTATTAAAGCCAAAATTAAGAGGCATAAAAGATAAACTTGACTATACAGAGTATGGTGGGGCTGGTTTGTTCGGACTAGCAGCACCTGTTATTAAAGCGCATGGTTCTTCAAATGCGAATGCGATGTTGAATGCAATCAGACAAACCAAAAGCATGATAGAGAAGAATGTGGTACCAACGATTCAGAATCATGTACGATCCCAAGATAACAAGGAGGAGTAAGAGATGGGGAAAATCGCCTTTCTTTTTCCTGGACAAGGCTCTCAAGCAGTAGGAATGGGCAAAGAGCTGGTAACACAGGAAGCATCAGCAAAAGCTGTTTTTGACAAAGCGGATGAAAAACTTGGTATGAAACTGTCAGATATTATCTTTGAAGGACCGGAAGATGTTCTTAAAAGAACAGAAAACACACAGCCGGCATTATTAACGGCCTCAACAGCGGTTCTTGAACTATTAAAAGAGCGTGGTATTCAAGCGGATTACGTAGCAGGTCATAGCCTTGGCGAATACTCTGCACTTGTAGCAGCGGGCAGCCTATCTTTTGAAGACGCGGTTTATGCGGTTAGAAATAGAGGGTTGCTTATGGAAGAAGCTGTTCCTGCAGGAGTAGGAACGATGGCAGCTGTTATTGGGTTCGATCAAGAACGATTAGAAGCAATAACTACAGAAGCTTCTAGCGGTGAAGAGAGCGTTCAGATCGCTAATCTTAATTGCCCAGGGCAGATCGTTATTTCTGGGACCGTTGGTGGAGTTGAGAAAGCTAGTGTCCTTGCCAAAGAAGAAGGAGCCAAAGTGATTCCACTTCAGGTAAGCGGACCGTTCCATTCTTCTCTGATGAAACCAGCTGCAGATAAATTCAACGAAATATTAGATCAAATTGTGATAAATGAAGCAAAAACACCTGTAATTGCTAACGTAACGGCGAAAGCTATTACCGATCGTGATGAGATTAAAGAAAAGTTGATCGAACAACTGTACTCGCCAGTTCGTTGGGAAGAAACGGTTCGTGAGTTAATGGATCTAGGTGTTGATACGTTTGTTGAGATCGGGCCAGGAAAAGTTCTCTCAGGGTTAGTTAAAAAGGTGAATCGAAGAGCTAACGTAATAGCTGTAAGTGATTTAGAGACGATTAACATGGCAGTTGAGAAACTAAAAGGAGAGTCTGTCGATGCTTAATGAAAAATCAGTTTTAGTAACAGGGGCATCTCGTGGAATTGGACGAGCGATCGCTTTGTATTTTGCAAGAAACGGCGCTAAAGTAGCGGTAAATTATTCTGGTAGTGAAGCTAAGGCTAATGAAGTCGTAAATGAGATAAAAGAAAACGGGGGGACTGCTTTCGCGATTAAAGCGGATATCTCCTCGTCAGAAGACGTTACGAACATGGTGAAAACAGTTGTTGAAGAGTTTGGAAGTCTGGACGTTCTCGTAAATAACGCAGGAATCACGAGAGATAATCTTTTGATGAGAATGAAAGAAGAAGACTGGGATGCGGTTATCAACACGAATCTTAAAGGAGTCTTCCTTACTACAAAAGCTGTAACAAGACAGATGATGAAACAAAGAAAAGGCCGCATTATTAATATTGCATCTATTGTTGGTGTATCTGGAAACGCAGGACAAGCAAACTATGTAGCAGCAAAAGCCGGTGTGATCGGCTTAACGAAAACTGCTGCTAAAGAACTTTCTTCTAGAGGAATCACGGTTAATGCCATTGCACCAGGTTTTATCGAAACAGATATGACTGGTAAACTAGAAGAAGGAATTAAGTCAGAAATGCTTAGAAGCATTCCGCTCGCTCGTTTTGGGCAGCCTGATGATATCGCATCAGCGGCAGCATTCTTAGCGAGTGATGCAAGTTCATATATCACGGGCCAAACACTCCATGTCGACGGCGGAATGGTGATGTAGTAAAAATAAGACTTTATAATGATGTCTTCTTGCACCCACTGAAATACTGCGATCATAAGAAAAGTACCTTTAATGACGATAAATCCCTCTAGTTTTTTAATGGGAAAAAGAATATACTATTGAAAGGAGGTGACACACAAAATGGCAGATGTTTTAGATAGAGTTTCAAAGATTGTTGTGGACCGTTTAGGTGTTGATGCATCTGAGGTTAAGCCTGAAGCTTCCTTTAAAGAAGATCTTGGTGCTGACTCTCTAGATGTAGTTGAACTAGTAATGGAACTTGAAGATGAGTTCGAACTAGAAATTTCTGATGAAGATGCTGAGAAAATTGCAACTGTTGGTGACGTTGTAAATTACATAAACAGCAAACAATAAGTGTAAGACGGATAAAGTCCCGTGCAAACAGCGGGGCTTTCTTCCCTTTTAAACAGGAAAAAAAATCAATAGCAAAATAGCCCTTTTACGAGATTTTTGGAGGAAGTTTATGAAAGGTTCAAAACAACATTCAACTCAAAAGAAAACGGTGAAAAATCGGTTTAAATCTGCTTCCAAAAAGGGCATGGATGACAAGGTACGCATTCAAAAAGTAGCCCCGATACAAGAGCGTTTAAACATTAAGTTTGAAAATGAAAAATTGTTAGCTCAAGCATTTACGCATTCATCATATGTGAATGAGCATCGAGGAAGAACGTTTGAGGATAATGAAAGACTGGAATTTCTAGGTGATGCCGTTCTTGAATTGACCATATCTCAATATTTATACAGCAAATTTGCAAATATGAGTGAAGGTGAGCTTACGAAACTTAGAGCAGCGATCGTATGTGAACCGTCGTTAGTTCTCTTTGCAAACGACCTTCATTTTGGTGAGTTTGTTTTATTGGGAAAAGGTGAAGAGAATACTGGAGGAAGATCAAGACCAGCCCTTTTAGCAGATGTTTTTGAAGCATTTATTGGAGCGCTATATCTCGATCAAGGACTCGAAAAAGTTAAAGAGTTTTTAAATCAGTATGTGGTACCACGAATAAACGAAGGTGCTTTTTCTCATGTGATGGATTTTAAAAGTCAGTTACAAGAATACGTTCAGCGTGAAGGGTTAGGTCATATCGACTATCGTATCATTCAAGAAAAAGGACCAGCGCACAATCGAGAGTTTGTGTCTGAGGTAAGATTGAATGAAGCGAGTTTCGGAATCGGGTATGGCAGATCCAAAAAAGAAGCTGAACAGCATGCGGCACAAGAAGCGATAGAGAGAGTTTCTAAAAAGAGCTAAACAAAAACCCCCTTAACATTAGGCGATAAGCCGTGTGAGGGGGTTTCTGTTACTTTGTTTTAAGGGAAGCAAGTTCTTCAACGATGCCTTCCATGTCCCGAATGCTGAATGATGGCATCTTCATGACCATATCATAAAGTTCTTTAATGTCTTCGTACTTTGAGAGTTCATAGTCCTCTGGTTGAATGAGTCCGCTGTTAACTAGTTGCAGTTTCTTTTTTAATCCTTCGATCATAAATGATAAGTTCTCATGATTCTGAGTCGTTAAGTCCATGGTGGGCTCCTTTTTATCCACATATTTTCATGTGAGATTTTACTTGCATGCATATTTTAAGTTCAAACACATTTCATTTTAGCACACTGTAATCTTTGTGACTATGTATGAGTGAATCTATGATAAAATATAAAGGTTAAAGAATACAATACATACGTAATTTAAATAGTGCGCCCGAAATTATAAAAACGGGAAAGCATAATGTGAGAAATAAAGGGGGATTTAATGATGTTCCTCAAACGAATTGATGTAGCAGGATTTAAATCATTTGCAGAGCGGATACAAGTAGAATTTGTACAAGGGGTCACAGCTGTTGTTGGCCCGAATGGAAGCGGTAAAAGCAACATCTCAGATGCTGTACGCTGGGTGCTGGGCGAACAGTCAGCGAAGTCTTTGCGTGGCTCTAAGATGGAAGATATCATCTTCGCAGGCAGTGATAATCGAAAACCATTAAATGTTGCAGAGGTTACACTTACTTTAGATAACGAAGATCAGCATCTGCCGCTTGATTATAATGAAATATCGATCACACGAAGAGTGTATCGTTCAGGAGACAGTGAATACTTAATCAATAAACAACAGTGTCGTTTAAAAGATATTGTAGAGCTGTTTATGGATTCTGGACTTGGACGAGAAGCTTTCTCTATCATTGGACAAGGCCGGGTAGAAGAAATATTAAGCAGCAAATCGGATGAGCGAAGAAAGATTTTTGAAGAAGCTGCCGGTGTATTAAAGTACAAGACTCGAAAGCAAAAAGCAGAGGCTAAGCTCACTGAGACGCAAGAAAACCTGAATCGTGTTGAAGATATTCTTCATGAATTAGAAGGTCAAGTCGAGCCTCTTAAAATACAAGCTTCTATCGCAAGAGACTACCTTGAGAAAAAAGAAGAGCTCGAGGTCGTTGAAACAGCTGTTCTCGTACAAGAGATCGAAGACTTGCACGTTCGATGGGAAAAGCAAAAAGAACTTGTTGCAGAGCTGCAGAAACAAGAATCGGTCCTATCGTTAAAAGTAAAACAAGGTGAGACAAAGATCGAAAGAGCAAGACTTGATATACAAGCGATGGATGAATCGATCGATGAACTGCAAAGTGCTCTTCTTCTAGCTAGTGAAACACTGGAAAAACTAGAAGGTAAGAAAGAAGTCTTAAAAGAACGTAAAAAGAATTACGATCAAAATAAAACGTCGCTTTTAGAACAAATTCAGCTCTACAAGGCAAAAAAAGAAGAGTTGGGAAAACAGCTTAGTTTTGAAAAAGATTCATTACGAGATAAAGAAAAGCAATTAAAAAGCATAAAAAAGCAAGTGAAAGACGAGGAAGGACGATTGTCTGTTCTCGAGATGGACGTTGAAGCAGAGCTAGAGAAATTAAAAAGTGATTATTTCGAGCGCTTGAACGAACAAACAACGATTAAGAACGAGATGCGTTACTTAGAGGATCAGGCTAGACAGCAGAGCTCCAAAAGTACTCGTTTAGATGAAGAGAATACAAAATACCTGGAACAAAGAGAGGCATTAAGAGAAACAAGAAAGAACGCTGAAGCTGCCTATCAAGCAGCTGAAACGCAATTGAAAACAAAGCAAGAAGAATATCAAGCTTTAAAATCAGAGATCTCGATCGAGGATCAGGAAACGAGAACACTTCAAGATAAATTGTATCAAGCGTATCAGTTTATTCAACAGTTCAAATCTAAAAAAGAGATGCTAGAATCGATGCAAGACGAATACGCAGGTTTCATGCAGGGCGTTAAAGAGGTTTTGAAAGCGAAAGAAACAAAGCTCACTGGTATTGAAGGAGCGGTAGCGGAACTTTTATCAGTACCGTCTGAAGTGGAAACGGCAATTGAAACGGCTCTAGGCGCTTCTATGCAGCATATTGTTGTAGATCATGAACAGAACGCTATGAAAGCTATTCAATTTTTAAAACAGACAAGAGCAGGAAGAGCAACCTTTCTACCATTGAATGTAATTAAGCCGCGTCAGATCTCTAGTGCAGATGCTCACCATGCAAGCTCAATCGATGCTTTTGTTGGTATTGCTGCAAATCTTGTTATGTTTGACTCTAAGTATCAAAACATAATAGGCAATCTTTTAGGAAATATTATTATCGCCAAAGATATAACAGGTGCGAACAAGATTGCAAAGCAAGTGAACTATCGTTACCGAATCGTTACTCTTGAAGGAGATGTCGTGTCTCCGGGAGGTTCGATGTCTGGAGGAAGTCTGAAACAAAAAAGCAACTCTCTATTGAGTAGACAAAGAGAGATTGATTCTCTTGCAGACAAAGTGGCAACAATGGAGAAGCAAACACGTCAATTAGAGGAAAAAGTTAGTGAATTACGATCAAAACTAACGAAGAAGAAAGAAAGACTAGACTCTCTACAATCGGAAGGAGAGCTTTTAAGAGATCAAGAACAAGAGCTGAGATCTTCTTTGCGAGAAGTTGAAATGGAAGAGAAGAGTTTAAACGATAGACTACAGCTGTATGATCGCGAAAAGAATTCCTATGAATCTGAAAGATCGGCTGCAGATACACGTCTTTCAGCTCTACAGAAAAAACTCGATCTTGCTATGAAATCTGGTAAAGAGCTTGAAAAAACGATTGCTGACCTTACTGAGAAAAAGAAGAACAATCAGAGTTCAAAAGAAGAACTTAGAGAGGCAGTAACACTTTTGAAGATCAAGTCTGCCGAACTTGAACAGCAGGTCGCCAACCAGCGAGAAAAATGCTTAAGAATTCAAGAAGATTTTTACGAAGTGGAAGCTAAGGGCAAAGAAACCGAAGAAGATTATTGGCTTCTTGAAGAAGAGATGAACTCAAGCTCTTCTGGTGAGGATTCTCTTGATGAGCAGATACACCAGAGAAGACATGAAAAGAATAATGCATTGAAATTAATTGCAGAACGAAGAAAAGAAAGAACAGATTCTTTCCGATCGATCGAAAGTATGGAGATGGCATTAAAAGAGGCAAAAAGGCAATATAAACAACTTTACGATGGCCTTAGAACAGAAGAGGTTAGTATTAATCGCCTCGATGTTGAACTAGAATCAAGGCTTACACACCTTAGAGAAGAATATGAACTTTCTTACGAAGGTGCGAAGTTGAAACACCGATTAGAGATACCGCTTCAAGACGCAAAACGAAAAGTAAAGCTGATCAAAATGGCGATCGAAGAGCTCGGAGCTGTAAACATCGGGGCGATCGAAGAGTACGACAGAGTGAGCCAGCGCTTTGATTTTCTTACAGATCAAAGAAACGACCTAACAGAAGCAAAAGATACTCTTTATGGCGTCATTTCTGAAATGGACGAAGAGATGAAGAACCGGTTTGAAGAGACTTTTACTTCTATTCGCTCACACTTCGGTGTTATTTTTAAAGAGTTGTTTGCTGGTGGTCGAGCTGATCTTGTTTTAACGCAGCCTGATGACATGCTTTTAACCGGTGTAGATATCATGGCGCAGCCACCTGGCAAGAAGCTGCAGCAACTAGGCTTGTTATCTGGTGGAGAACGAGCCTTAACTGCTATTGCCTTATTATTTGCAATCCTGAAGGTTAGACCTGTTCCATTCTGTATTTTAGACGAAGTTGAAGCAGCACTAGATGACGCGAACGTAAATCGATTTGCTAAATTTTTACGAGCGTTCAGCAAAGAGACTCAATTTATCGTTGTAACGCATCGTAAAGGGACGATGGAAGAAGCGGATGTGCTATATGGAGTCACCATGCAGGAATCTGGTGTCTCGAAGCTTGTTTCCGTGAGGCTTGAAGAAACTAAAGAACTTGTAACATCATAGGGAGGAAATCGATAGTGAGTTTTTTGAAACGATTAAAAGAAAAATTCTCAACACAGCAATCTGAGGAATCTTCGGAAAAATTTAAAAGTGGACTTGAGAAGACGAGGAACTCTTTTTCATTTAAAGTCAACGATCTTCTAAAGCGATTTAGAAAAGTAGATGAAGAATTCTTTGAAGAGTTAGAAGAGATCTTGATCGGAGCGGATGTTGGGGTTCATACCGTTCTTGATATTATTGATCAACTGAAAGATGTTGCACGTACAAAGAACATTCAAAATCCAATGGATCTTCGATCAGCGATCACTGAAAAATTAGCTGAGATGCTTCAAAAAGAAGAAAGCGATAATAAGCTGAACATACAGACAGATGGAATGACTGTTATTCTGTTCGTTGGTGTGAACGGAGTTGGAAAAACAACAACGATTGGAAAACTGGCTCATCAGTTAAAAAATGAAGGTAAGAAAGTAATCTTAGCTGCCGGAGATACTTTCCGTGCAGGTGCGATCGATCAGCTTGAAGTGTGGGGAGAGCGAGCTGGCGTTGATGTGATCAAGCATCATGAAGGAGCTGACCCTGCAGCTGTTATTTACGACAGCATCCAAGCTGCTAAGTCTCGGAAAGCTGATGTACTGCTTTGTGATACTGCTGGAAGACTTCAAAATAAAGTGAATTTGATGAACGAGCTTTCAAAAGTGAAACGCGTCATCGAACGTGAGATTCCAGGTGCTCCTCATGAAGTTTTGCTTGTTGTTGATGCTACAACAGGTCAGAATGCAATGAATCAGGCAAAAACATTCGGTCAATCAACAGATGTAACCGGCTTAGTTTTAACTAAACTTGATGGAACGGCAAAAGGCGGGATCGTTTTAGCAATCCGTCACGAACTAGATATCCCAGTCAAGTTTGTAGGGCTCGGTGAGAAAATAGATGATCTGCAAGAGTTTGATGCTGATCAGTTTGTATATGGTTTATTTGCAGGAACAGAAGAAGAAGGCGCAGAGTAAATCTGTTTTCTTTTATAAAAGCCATTTAGCTCTCTTTACTTAGGAGCTAGATGGTTTTTTTGTATTATGAGGAGGTATAAAGGTATCGGAAATTGTCGAAGGTTGTAAACTCGCGGATAGATGATCAAAATTTTTGGATTCGAGTCAAAAACTCGAGGATAAATAACCAAAATTTTTGGAATCGAGCCTCTTTTTATGTGGATTAATCCTTAATAATACGATTGAAAATACCCTCAGAGGTATTACTTTTCATTGTCTCCAACGGACACAGGGGACTCGCTGAGTGACTGATTAACCATATCTGTTAGAACGCACTCTCAGAACGATATGAACCTCTTATTTCCAAGCACCCTTTTAATAACAACTGTGTTAAGAAAAAAACTTGACATCTAAAACCATGGGTTGTATAGTAATCACGTAAAGGCATTTCACTTAACAAGGGTTGTGGAAAAATGCTAGATAAAACAATGAGAATTAATTATCTATTTGATTTTTACCAAGCATTATTGACCCCTAAACAGAAGAATTATATGGGTTTGTACTATTTGGACGATTATTCTCTCGGTGAAATTGCTGAACAATATAATATCAGCCGCCAGGCCGTTTATGATAATATTAAACGGACAGAGGCGATGCTGGAAGAATATGAAGAAAAGTTAGGGCTTTTTGCAAAGTTTCAGGAACGTGACCAGTTGCTGTCATCTTTAAGAGAGCTTCTGAATTCTGAACCTGATAACGTAATTGCAATTATCGATCGCCTTGAAAATATGGAATAGGAGGCGTTCAGTGAGATGGCATTTGAAGGTTTAGCCGACCGTCTTCAGAACACTTTACAAAAAATTCGTGGAAAAGGGAAAGTAAATGAAGCGGATGTAAAGGAAATGATGAGGGAAGTACGCCTTGCGCTTCTTGAGGCGGACGTTAACTTTAAAGTAGTTAAAGATTTTGTGAAAAAAGTATCTGAACGTGCTGTTGGTCAGGAAGTATTAAAGAGTCTGACACCAGGACAGCAAGTAGTAAAAGTTGTTAACGATGAACTGACAACCCTCATGGGTGGGGAACAAAGCAAGATTGCCGTTTCCAACCGACCGCCAACCGTAATTATGATGGTTGGTCTGCAAGGTGCTGGTAAAACAACAACAACAGGAAAGCTTGCAAATCATTTACGGAAAAAGCAAAATCGTAAACCGTTACTGGCTGCAGCTGACATCTACCGTCCTGCTGCGATCAAGCAATTAGAAACAGTAGGAAAACAATTAGATCTTCCTGTGTTTCAGATGGGTGATCAAGTAAGTCCTGTCAAAATTGCTGAGTCAGCCATCGCAAAAGCAAAAGAAGATCATCACGATTATGTCATTATTGATACAGCGGGGCGTTTACACATTGATGAAACGCTTATGGATGAGTTGAAGCAGGTTAAAGAAATTTCAAAACCTGATGAAATCTTCTTAGTTGTAGATGCAATGACTGGTCAAGATGCTGTGAATGTTGCCGAGAGCTTTAACGAAGCGTTAGGAATCACTGGTGTTGTCTTAACCAAACTTGATGGGGATTCACGTGGTGGTGCGGCACTTTCAATTAAAGCTGTTACAGGCCTTCCTATTAAATTTGTAGGTCTTGGTGAAAAGATGGATGCTTTAGAGCCTTTCCATCCCGATCGTATGGCTTCAAGAATTTTAGGAATGGGTGACATGCTTACTCTTATCGAAAAGGCACAAACCTCAGTAGATGAAGAGAAAGCGCGAGATCTTCAGAAGAAGATGCGTGATATGTCGTTCACGTTCGATGATTTTCTTGATCAAATGGGACAAGTGAGAAATCTTGGACCGCTTGATGAAGTCCTTGGCATGCTACCAGGTGCGAACAAGATGAAAGGACTGAAAAACGTTCAGATCGATGAAAAACAGATCGGTCACGTTGAGGCCATCATCCGTTCGATGACTCTTCATGAAAGAGAACAGCCTGAGATTATCAATGCCAGCCGTAAGCGCCGCATCGCTAAAGGAAGCGGAAGAACGGTACAAGAAGTAAATCGCCTCATCAAACAATTCGAGGACATGAAGAAAATGATGAAACAAATGTCTGGAATGATGAATGGCAAAAAGAAAAAAGGTGGATTTAAATTCCCTTTTATGTAAACTGAATTTTCAGGTTTACAAACCTGTCAATTTATACTATTATATTATTTTGTGTGAACTATTTTCGGAGGTGCAAGTTATAATGGCAGTAAAAATTCGTTTAAAGCGTATGGGTGCTAAGAAAGCTCCTTTTTATCGTGTAGTAGTAGCAGATTCTCGTTCTCCTCGTGATGGACGTTTCATCGAAGAGATCGGAACTTATAACCCAGTTGCTAACCCAGCTGAAGTTAAGATCAACGAAGAAAAAGCTCTTGAGTGGATGACTAACGGTGCGAAACCATCTGACACTGTTCGTAACCTATTCTCAAAAGCTGGTCTTATGGAGAAATTCCATAACGCGAAAAACCAAAAATAATTTTGACGAAGGGGAACAGATATGACAGAGTTGATCGAATCAATTGTGAAAGCTCTAGTTGATCACCCAGATGAAGTTAGCGTCAAAGAGGTTGAAGAAGGACACCGACTTGTTTATCAACTAACTGTTAACCAGACGGATATGGGAAAAGTTATCGGTAAACAAGGAAGAGTGGCTAAAGCGATTCGAACGGTTGTGAATGCAGCGGGTACGAATCAGAATAAAAGGATTTCAATTGAAATCGTCTAAAAAGGATGAGGGAAACCTCTTCCTTTTTTCTTTTATTCGAAGGCTTTTTAATGAAAATTATAAAATAACTCTTAAGCACCTTTTAAATAAGAATCCATTTTTAAAAGTATACATACTGAGTTTTATGCTAAAATTTAGATTATAAGTAATTGATTAATTTGTACGGAGGTAGTTTATCAATATGGAATATGAATGGCTGAACGTAGGTAAGATTGTAAATACACACGGAATTAGAGGAGAAGTCAGAGTGATCTCTAGAACTGACTTCCCTGAGGAACGCTATAAGGTCGGAAACATTTTATATGTAGATATGGGATCAGATCATATACCTGTAAAGATTGAAACGCATAGAAAACATAAGCAATTTGACCTTTTAACATTTGAAAACCTCCATAACATCAATGATGTTGAACGTTTTAAAGGAAATCTTCTTAGAGTGCCTAAGGATCAGTCTGTTTCATTAGATGAAGGAGAGTTTTTCTACCATGATATTATCGGCTGCTCGGTTTTCACTGTTGAAGGTGAAGAACTAGGAAAAATTAAAGAAATATTGTCTCCTGGAGCAAACGATGTTTGGGTAGTGAAGAGAAAAGGATTCGGTTCAGATATTCTTATCCCTTACATTCCTTCCGTTGTGAAATCAGTGGATGTGAAAGAATCAAAGATTGTTATTGAGCCATTAGAAGGATTATTCTAATGAAAATAGATGTCTTAAGCCTTTTTCCGGAAATGTTTTCTGGCGTTTTTGGTCATTCGATCTTAAAAAAGGCCCAGGAGAAAGATGCACTTGAACTTCGAGTGATCGATTTTCGTGAGTTCTCAACCAACAAACATCGGAATGTTGATGATTACCCATACGGAGGAGGAGCCGGCATGGTCCTCACTCCGCAGCCTCTGTTTGACGCGGTAGAACATTTAACGAAAGAAGTAACTGTAAAACCTAGAATCATCCTTCTATGTCCTCAAGGAGAAACATTTACTCAAGGAAAAGCAGAAGAGTTGGCCGAAGAAGAACATCTTATTTTCTTATGCGGTCATTATGAAGGTTATGATGAACGTGTTAGAAAGCACCTTGTGACAGATGAGATTTCAATAGGTGACTATGTGCTAACGGGTGGCGAACTTGGTGCTATGGTCGTCATAGACGCTGTTGGGAGACTGCTTCCTAATGTTCTTGGAAAAGAAGCATCTCACCAAGAGGATTCATTCAGCACAGGTTTGTTAGAGCATCCGCAGTATACGAGACCTGCTGATTTTCGCGGTATGAAAGTGCCTGATGTGCTTATGTCAGGAAACCATAAGAATATCGAAACTTGGCGCAAAAAAGAGTCTTTAAGAAGAACGTATGAACGTCGACCTGACTTGCTAGAAAAAATCAAATTAACAAAAGAAGAAGAAATTTGGCTTAATGAGATAAAAGATCATAAAACAACTTGAACACTGTTTGAGTTATATGGTATTATATTGTTTGTGGCTTATGCCCGTTTAATCCGGTGTTCCGCTGCTTTATCATTTAGCAAGAACATCCATGGGAAGGGAGGCAATAAACTATGCAACAGCTTATTGCAGATCTAGCGAAAGATCAATTAAAAGATTTACCAAAATTCCGTTCAGGTGACACTGTTCGTGTTCACGTGAAAGTTATCGAGGGTACTCGTGAGCGTATCCAGCTTTTCGAAGGTGTAGTTATCAAGAAGCGTGGATCAGGAATTTCTGAAACGTTTACTGTTCGTAAAATTTCTTATGGTGTTGGTGTGGAGCGTGCGTTCCCATTACATTCACCGAAGATCGCGAACCTTGAAGTAGTTCGTCGTGGTAAAGTTCGTCGTGCGAAGCTATACTACCTACGTGCACTTCGCGGTAAAGCAGCTCGTATTAAAGAAATTCGCTAATAATTCTCGAAAGGAGCTTGACTTATTCAAGCTCCTTTTTCCATATTATAAGTAAGGAATTTCTAGAGATGGTGAGGATTAAGAATGGCACGTACAAAAAACGAAACGTGGGAATGGATTAAAGCATTAGCGGCAGCCTTATTATTAGCAGGGATCATCCGATTTTTTCTTTTCGCACCCGTCGTGGTCGATGGACAATCAATGATGCCAACCCTGCACAACGGAGATCGTCTGATCGTTAACAAGTTTTCCTATGTGATTGGCGATCCAAAAAGATTCGATATTGTAGTCTTCCATGCAACCGAAGAAAAGGATTACATAAAAAGAGTAATCGGTTTACCTGGAGATACGGTCGAATATAAAGATGACACCCTTTATGTAAATGGTAAGCAAGTAAAAGAAGAATATTTAGAAGCGTATAAAAAGAAAACAAAAGATGGAAACTTCACTTATGATTTTAAGTTACTTGAAGTAACGGGTAAGCAAAAGGTTCCTCAAGGTCAGCTATTTGTATTAGGTGACAACCGAAGAAATTCTCAAGACAGCCGAAATATTGGAACTGTGGATGATGATACGATTTTAGGAAAAGCATCTTTCCGTTTCTGGCCGTTAAAGGATATTGGATTTGTAAAGTAGGGTGAGATAACATGACCATTCAATGGTTTCCTGGACATATGGCCAAAGCGCGCCGGGAGATAACTGAAAAACTCAAAATGATTGATGTCGTATTTGAGTTAGTGGATGCTAGAATTCCTCTAGCTTCTAGAAATCCCATGATCGATGAGATTCTAGGTCAGAAACCTCGTATTGTACTTTTGAACAAAGCAGATCTAGCTGATCCAAAAGTAACATCGATGTGGGAAAGTTATTTTTCAGAAAAAGGAATTCCCTCTCTTGCTATTAACTCGCAAGATGGTAAAGGGATTAAAAAAATAGAACCGCTTGCTCATGAGCTAGTAAAAGAGAAGTTCGATAAGATGAGAGCAAAGGGAATCGTCAAACCACGTGCGGTTAGAGCACTTATTGTCGGCATACCTAACGTTGGTAAGTCCACGATCATCAACCGTATGGCGGGTAAGAACATTGCTGTAACAGGTGACAAGCCTGGTGTAACAAAGAAACAGCAATGGATCAAGGCGGGTAAGACATTAGAATTATTAGATACTCCAGGAATTCTGTGGCCAAAATTTGAAGACCAATCAATCGGTTTAAAATTAGCAGTTACAGGAGCGATTAAAGAAACTCTCTTTGATTTTACTGAAGTAGTCTTATATGCGATCAAATATTTAAAAGAACACTACGAAGAGCGTCTAGTTGAACGATACAAGCTTTCTGAGATTCCAGATGACTCACTGCCTCTTTTCGAAGAGATCGGAAAGAAACGGGGATGTATGATGAGTGGCGGAGAAGTGGATCTTGAAAAGACTGCTGAGATTGTGTTACGAGACCTTCGAGCAGAAAAGCTTGGACGCTTGTCATATGAGCGCCCAAATGACTTTGAAATTAAATAGAGGTAACTGAACAGGCGCTTACGAAAGTGCCTGTTTTTAAAATTTACGGGCTTTCTAAAAGTCTTTCTGAAGACAAAGTTGCTCTTTGGAAGTGGTTGATCTCCGTTTCAGGTTGCTCGCTTTCCGGGGGGCGTGCGGTGAGCCACCTCGCCGCTTTGCGCCCTTAGGTGTCTCACCTGTCCCGC
Organism: Fictibacillus norfolkensis; assembly: GCF_014836645.1. Taxonomy (GTDB): domain Bacteria; phylum Bacillota; class Bacilli; order Bacillales; family Fictibacillaceae; genus Fictibacillus; species Fictibacillus norfolkensis. The sequence goes on along the minus strand of NZ_JACSQM010000003.1, from coordinate 463,807 downwards.
TGATCCCCCAGGAGTCTCGCACCTTACACTCCAATCAACTTGTCCATGATGCCCATAAAGAAAAAGCAAAAGTAACGATCTATTATGAAACACCTTCTAAAAAGAACGTATATAAAACCGATAATACATACATAAAGAGCGTGATGAATATGAAACTGTCGATAAAAGAATGGGAACAAAAATTAAAATCCAGTGAAGATAATGAGTTGATCCATTTACTGAAAATCCTCTCTGAAGATGAAAGACAAGGTGCAAAAAAACTTTTTCAATCTTTCTCAAAACGCATAGAGCGAGAAGAAGCTGAAGTAACGAGATTGAAGCTGATGCATACTTACGAAGAGCAATGCCAAGCACAAGGGAAGACTTTGATCGCGGGTGTAGATGAAGTCGGTCGCGGACCTTTAGCTGGTCCTGTGGTGGCAGCTGCAGTGATCTTGCCTCTAGGATATATGCTGCCAGGGGTAAATGATTCTAAAAAATTGTCTGAGAAAAAAAGAGATGCTCTATATGAGATTATTTTAAAGGATGCGATTTCTTACAGTGTCCATTTAGTGCAGCCAGATCAGATCGATGCAATCAACATTTACCAAGCGTCTAAGTTGGCAATGACTGAAGCAGTCTGCTCTTTACATGTTAATCCAGATCAGCTTTTAATTGATGCTATGGAAGTTCCTTTAGCGATCGACCAATTAAAAATAATAAAAGGTGATGAGAAAAGTATTTCTATCGCGGCTGCTTCAATCGTTGCAAAGGTTACAAGAGATCGATATATGCAGAGCCTTCATGAAAAATATCCTCAATATGGATTGAATTCCAATATGGGTTATGGAACGAAGGAACATTTACTTGCACTTCAGCAGTTTGGACCGGCAGACATTCATCGTAGATCATTTAGTCCAGTAGGAGAACTTATTAAAATTACAGGAAGTGATTAACCTGTTACAATTCAATCTAATTAATGGTAAACCATTAATTCCGGCTAAATCAATGTATGAACCTTTACTTTTAAAGCTCAATCAGTTTATATCTGCAAAGATTTTAGAAATCTTCCCCGATCAAACAGCGAAGGTTCAATATAACGGTTCGACGCTTTATGCGAAATTAGAAGCGCCTTTAATCAAAGGAGAAAACTATCTATTCGAAGTTTCTGAGAAAAACGGTGCGATCTATTTAAAAAAGATGGACATAGATCCAATTAAGTCTACTTCAGAACAGATCTTATCGAGATGGAGCCTTCCAACATCCGATATAAACAAAAAAGCAGTTGATTTTGCGATCATAGAAAAGTTACCTCTATTAAAAGAAAACATAAAAGCCGTCTCCGAGATTTTAAAATTCACAAACGCGCTACCACTACATGAAAAAAAAGCAGTTGTTCAGCGTATGATGGAGCTTCAACTGCCTCCTAAGCAAGAGATCGTTCAAGCAGTTGCTTTCAGTCTAAAAAGCAGTGAAGGATCAAGTGGTGAGTTCAAACAGCTCTATGAGGCTCTCAAGCCCTATATTCATAAAGATAAAGCTGTTTCGAAAACCGTAGAGCTATTAAAAGACCTCTTTGTATTTAAAGGTAGCGAGGCAAGTAAGCAACAGGCTCCAATTCAAGACAGAGTGAGAAGTATGGATAAAAAAAATACAGCAGACATCGTTATGCCATTGAATGGAAAACTTCCAGATCCAATAAAGGTTCAGACAGGTATATTTGATGTGCAAGAAAATCTCCCTACACAATTAAGAGACGATGTGATGAAGGTTTCTAAAGAAACAAATCTGAACGCATCAGAAGAATTTATTACAGCCGCAAAAAAGTGGTTGATTAAATCTGGTCTATTGCATGAGAAAAACATTTTGTTAGACCCGGTACAACTAAAACAAACGGAAACGTTAAAGTCACAACTACTGCACCTGCAACAGAACGCTGACCGTATTGAGTTGCCTGAGATCATACAGACAAAAACAGAACTAGCATTGAATAAACTTACTGGTCAACAGTTACAGAATATTCAAAGCAACGAGAACATGCAGCAATTTATCCTTCATATTCCGTTCAATGGATCGGAAAATCCGAAAGAGATGACCGTTCGTTGGGAAAGCAAAAAGCAAGGTGAAAAAGGAATCGATCCAGATCATTGCAGGATGCTTTTTTGGTTAGAGATGAAGCATCTAAATGATGTAGCTGTAGATGTGCATATTCAAAACAGAATCGTTTCATTAAAAGTTTATAATTCGCATCCCGCTATCGAAAAATTTTCAGAACCGTTATTAAACAGATTAAAGATTAGTATGAAGAACATGAATTATACGCTATCATCCGTTGTATTCAGTTCTCAAAACGAAAAGATAAAAAATACCGAGACTTCTATTTCATATAAAGGATTGGATCTTAGAGTATGAGTGAACATAAAAAAGAAGCTGTGGCGTTAAAGTATAGTCCGCTCGAATCTACCTCGCCGGTAGTTATTGCAAAGGGAAAAGGTGAAACAGCAGAGCGGATACTAAGATCTGCAGAAGATCATAACATACCGATTCAGGAAGATTCTTCCTTAGTCCATTTATTATCTAAGTTAGAGATCGAAGAAAGTATACCTGAAGAATTGTATGAAGTGGTCGCTGAACTGTTTGCTTTTATTTATAATTTGGATAAAGAAGCAGGGAAATCTACATAAATGTCATTGAAACGGGGCATTCCTATCTTTAAAGGAGTGTGTTTTAATGCCTAAGAATAAATTAGTCGTGCAGCAATCCGAACAACTTGTGAATCAATTTAAAGAAGAGATGGCTGAAGAGTTTGGAATGTACCGTTCAGCTGCTGAATCTGAAGCGATAACACCTAAAATCATCAAGAAACAGAAAAACGAAAAAAACAAATGAAAAAAGAAGGTGTTTTCGTTCCTAAAGGGGACGAAAAAGTGATAAAACCAAAGTCATTTAACAGTGATTTTGGTTTTTTATTTTGGCTAAAAAGGTGTATGCGCTTGCAATTTTCTGAAGAATAGTAGACATAATAGACTAGGTCTTATACAATGATAACGGTACTTTAAGTTTTCACCATGATAGGAGGATGGAGAGTAAATGAATATCCACGAATACCAAGGTAAAGAGATACTTAGAAAATATGGTGTGGCTGTTCCAAACGGGAAAGTAGCATTTACCGTTGAAGAAGCAGTAGAAGCTGCTAATGAGCTGGGGAGCACTGTATCTGTAGTTAAAGCACAGATCCACGCAGGTGGCCGCGGTAAAGCAGGTGGCGTTAAAGTCGCTAAAAATATCGATGAAGTGCGTACATACGCAAATGAAATCTTAGGAAAAGTTCTTGTGACTCATCAAACAGGTCCAGAAGGTAAAGAAGTTAAGCGCTTACTTATCGAAGAGGGCTGTGATATTAAGAAAGAATACTATATCGGTCTTGTACTAGATCGTGCAACATCAAGTGTTGTTATGATGGGATCTGAAGAAGGCGGAACTGAAATTGAAGAAGTGGCTGAAAAGACACCTGAAAAAATCTTCAAAGAAGTAATCGATCCAGCGATCGGCCTTCAAGCATTCCAAGCAAGAAGACTTGCTTATAACATCAACATCCCTACTGAATTAGTAGGAAAAGCAGTGAAATTCATGATTGGTCTATATACGGCTTTCGTTGAAAAAGACTGTTCAATCGCAGAAATCAATCCATTAGTTGTAACAGGTGACGGAAATGTTATGGCACTTGATGCAAAGATGAACTTTGATTCTAATGCTTTATACCGTCACAAAGACATCTTAGAATACAGAGATCTTGAAGAAGAAGATGCAAAAGAAATCGAAGCATCTAAATACGATCTTAGCTACATTTCCCTAGATGGAAATATTGGCTGCATGGTTAATGGTGCTGGACTTGCTATGGCAACGATGGATATCATTAAACATTACGGCGGCGACCCGGCTAACTTCCTTGACGTTGGGGGCGGCGCAACTACTGAGAAGGTAACAGAAGCATTCAAGATTATTCTTTCTGACAAAAATGTTAAAGGAATCTTTGTTAACATTTTCGGCGGAATTATGAAATGTGATATCATCGCGAACGGCGTTGTTGAAGCAACAAAACAAGTTGGTCTTGAGTTACCTCTTGTTGTGCGTTTAGAAGGTACTAACGTTGATCTTGGTAAAAAGATTCTTAAAGAATCTGGCCTAAACATTACTGCTGCAGATTCTATGGCTGATGGTGCAGAGAAGATCGTAGCTTTAGTTAAGTAATTTTAGAAAACATCGTAGGAAGGATGGATTGATGCATGAGCATTTTTATTAATAAAGATACAAAAGTTATCGTTCAAGGTATTACAGGTTCTGTTGGTCTTTTTCATACAAAACAAATGCTTGAATATGGTACGAAAATTGTTGGCGGTGTTACACCAGGTAAAGGTGGAACAGAAGTTGAAGGTCTTCCTGTTTTTAACACGGTTGTTGATGCAGTTAAAGAAACAGGAGCTAACGCTTCTGTAATCTATGTTCCTCCTGCATTTGCTGCAGAAGCGATCATTGAGGCTGTTGACGCTGAGTTAGATTTAGCGATCTGTATTACTGAAGGTATTCCAGTAATGGATATGGTAAAAGTAAAGCGTTATATGGAAGGCAAAAAGACTCGTCTAGTTGGTCCGAACTGCCCGGGAGTAATTACTCCTGAAGAATGTAAGATCGGTATCATGCCAGGCTATATCCATACAAAAGGCCATGTTGGCGTAGTGTCACGTTCTGGAACATTAACGTATGAAGCTGTACACCAGCTTACAGAGCGTGGGATCGGGCAATCTACTGCAGTTGGTATCGGTGGAGACCCAGTCAACGGAACAGACTTTATTGACGTTTTAAAGGCTTTTAACGAAGATGAGGACACATACGCAGTAATCATGATCGGTGAGATCGGTGGAACTGCTGAAGAAGAAGCTGCTGAATGGGTTAAAGCGAACATGACGAAACCTGTAGTAGGATTCATCGGTGGTCAAACGGCGCCTCCAGGAAAACGTATGGGGCATGCTGGTGCGATCATCTCTGGTGGAAAAGGAACAGCAGATGAAAAGATCAAAACGATGAAAGCTTGTGGAATTAAAGTTGCAGCAACGCCTTCAGTTATGGGTGAAACTTTAGTTGAAGCTTTGAAAGAAAACGATCTATACGATCGCTGTGTAACAAACAAAGCAAAAGCGTAATAACGATTACAACGTGAAAAGCTCCCAGATCGGGAGCTTTTTATTTACATTGAATTGTTTCATGAGGAGGAATGAAGTTTGGATAAAGAACGCTTAATTTATCTTCATCATTGCGAAGGACTCACTTGGAATCAATTAAGATCAATAGTTGTAGCTGATCCTGAACTGAAATCTGTTTTTTCAATGGACATTCGCAGGTTGAAAATGTCGTTTGGTTACAGTGACCTAACGGCAAAGCGCCTCTATCAACACATGAGACAATATAATAGTACATACATAATGAAGAATCTTTTGAGACAATCTATTTCAGCAGTTACGATATTCGATAAAAATTATCCTCCGCTGTTAAAGAACATTTATGACCCGCCATGGGTTCTTTATGGACAAGGGGATTGGACAATCCTAAATCGGGATAAAATGATTAGTGTGGTCGGTACTCGTCATCCTAGCAAACAGGGAAAACAAGCGTTAGAAAAAATTCTTACTCCGTTAATTGATGATAATTGGATCGTGATCAGCGGATTAGCTAAAGGGATTGATACGTTCGCTCATGAGTTAAGTATTCAAAACAAGTCCTTAACAGCAGCAGTTCTAGGTTCTGGCCTGTTACAGATCTATCCGCAAGAAAACAGAGCACTTGCTAAAAAAATTAGTGAACAAGGAATCTTGTTATCTGAGTTTGCACCACAGGTTACACCAAAACGCTGGCATTTTCCGCTTCGTAACCGTATAATAAGCGGTCTCAGCCGTGCAACACTTGTTGCGGAAGCACGAACAAAGAGTGGTTCGTTAATTACAGCAGATCAAGCACTCGAACAAGGAAGGGACGTATTTGCGATTCCAGGATCGATTCTAGAAGAGTGTGCGAACGGGACCAATTTTTTGATTCAAAATGGAGCAAAATTAGTCATGAGTGCAGAAGATATTCAAAATGAAAGTATCTAACCGTTTTCATTTAAATGAGGAAACAGTTTGACAAATGCAGATACATTATTTAATAATAGGGAAGATTTCACTAAACCCTTAAAGGGGGATAAACTGTAAATGGAAAAATATTTAGTCATTGTTGAGTCTCCCGCCAAAGCAAAGACAATAAAAAAGTATCTAGGGAGCAAATATGACGTTAAAGCATCTATGGGACATATTCGTGATCTTCCAAGAAGCCAGACTGGCGTAGATGTAGAAGCAAACTATGAACCAAAATACATTACGATCCGTGGAAAAGGTCCTATCTTAAAAGACTTAAAAACTGCAGCGAAAAAAGCAAAACGCATCTTTCTCGCAGCTGACCCGGATCGCGAAGGTGAAGCAATTGCATGGCATCTTGCTCACAGTTTGGATATGGATTTAGATTCTGATTGTAGAGTTGTGTTTAATGAGATTACAAAAAATGCGATAAAAGATTCTTTTAAAAGACCAAGAAAGATCAATATGGACTTAGTTGATGCACAGCAAGCAAGAAGGGTGCTTGACAGACTAGTAGGATACAAAGTCAGTCCGTTATTATGGAAGAAGATCAAAAAAGGATTGAGCGCCGGACGTGTACAAACGGTTGCGGTCAGATTGATCGTTGAACGCGAGAAAGAGATTGAAGCTTTCCAACCAGAAGAGTATTGGAAGATTAAAGGAATCTTTAGTGCTTCTGGAGAGGATTTTGAAGCACAGTTCTACGGAACTGGCGGCAAGAAAAAAGAACTTTCCAACGAAGAAGAAGTGAAAGAGATCCTAAGCACGATAAAAGGTAAACAGTTTAAGATCGATTCTGTTCAGAAAAAAGAAAGACGCAGAAATCCTTCGCCGCCTTTCATCACTTCTTCACTTCAACAAGAAGCGGCTAGGAAATTAAATTATCGAGCTAAAAAGACGATGATGCTCGCACAGCAATTATATGAAGGAATTGATCTAGGTAAAGAAGGTACAGTCGGTCTGATCACCTATATGCGTACAGATTCGACACGTATATCTGATACAGCAAAGACGGAAGCTGCCGAATTTATCGAAAAAGAATATGGAGAGCAGTTCGTGAACAAATCAAGAGTGGAGAAGAAATCTGGAAAGAACGCTCAAGATGCCCATGAAGCGATTCGTCCAACTTCTGTCATGTATCATCCACGTGATTTGAAGAATTATCTTTCAAGAGATCAACTCAGATTATATAAGCTGGTCTTTGAGCGATTCTTAGCGAGCCAAATGGCATCAGCTGTTCTCGATACGATGACAGTGGATTTAGAGAACAACGGAATCAACTTCCGCGCGACTGGATCAAAGGTTAAGTTTCCTGGATTTATGAAAGTCTATGTTGAAGGCAATGATGATGGGAAAAAAGAAGAAGATCGTATTCTGCCAGATGTTCAAGAAGGCATGAAAGTAGAAAAGAAAGATCTTGAACCAACTCAGCATTTTACGCAGCCGCCTCCACGTTATACAGAAGCTCGGCTTGTTCGTACGATGGAAGAACTGGGTATAGGCAGACCGTCAACATATGCACCAACACTTGATACCATTCAAAAACGTGGATATGTAGCTCTCGACGAAAAGAAGTTTGTTCCAACAGAACTTGGTGGTCTTGTTTTAGAGATGACATTGGAATTCTTTCCTGAAGTATTCAACGTTGAATTTACTGCCAAGATGGAAAGTGATCTTGACGAAGTAGAAGACGGGAAAGAAAACTGGATCAGGATCATCGATGACTTCTACAAAGGCTTTGAAAAGAAACTAAAGATTGCAGAAGAAGAGATGCAAAAAGTAGAGATCAAAGATGAGCCGGCCGGCGAAGACTGTGAGAAATGTGGACATGAGATGGTTTACAAGATGGGACGCTTCGGGAAGTTTATGGCTTGTTCTAACTTCCCAGACTGCAGAAACACGAAACCGATCGTAAAAGATATCGGTGTTACATGTCCGACTTGTCATGAAGGAACAATCGTAGAGCGGAAAAGTAAGAAAAAGAGACTTTTCTATGGATGTAACCGTTATCCAGATTGTGAATTCGTATCTTGGGATAAACCTATTGCCAGAACGTGTCCGAAGTGTAATAGTATGTTAGTAGAAAAGAAAACGAAAAAAGGCAAAGTCGTACAATGTGTATCTTGCGATTATGCTGAAGAGGAAGCAAAGTAAGGAGTTTATCTTCATGAATCAACATGTTAACGTAATCGGAGCAGGTCTTGCTGGCAGTGAAGCAGCTTGGCAGATCGCTAGCCGAGGAATTCAAGTAAAACTATACGAGATGAGACCGGTTAGACAAACACCGGCTCATCATACTGAGAAGTTTGCAGAACTAGTATGTTCGAACTCACTTCGTGCTAATACATTAACTAACGCTGTCGGAGTACTAAAAGAAGAGATGAGAAAATTAAACTCTGTTATTATTTCATCAGCTGATGATTGTGCAGTTCCGGCTGGTGGAGCTCTGGCGGTCGACCGTCACGAATTTGCTAGCCTTGTGACAGAGCGAGTTAAGAATCATCCTAATGTTGAGGTAATCACTGAAGAAGTAACAGAGATCCCTGAAGGTCCAACTATTATTGCGACAGGACCTCTAACTTCTGATAACTTATCAAAATCGCTAAACTCATTAACAGGTGAAGAGTATCTCTATTTTTACGATGCAGCTGCACCAATCATCGAAGTAGACAGCATCGATATGGACAAGGTGTATCTAAAGTCCCGTTACGACAAAGGTGAAGCAGCTTATCTAAACTGTCCGATGACTGAAGAAGAATTTGACCGTTTTTATGAAGCGTTAATCACTTCTGAAACAGTCCCTCTAAAAGAATTTGAAAAAGAGATCTTTTTCGAAGGATGTATGCCAGTTGAAGTTATGGCTAAAAGAGGGAAGAAAACGTTATTGTTCGGACCAATGAAACCAGTAGGTCTCGAAGATCCAAAAACAGGCAAGATTCCTTATGCGGTCGTTCAATTAAGACAAGATAATAGTGCAGGAACTCTATATAATATTGTAGGTTTCCAAACACACCTTAAATGGGGACCTCAAAAAGAGCTTCTAAGACTGATTCCTGGCTTAGAGAACGCAGAGGTAGTACGTTACGGTGTAATGCATCGTAATACGTTCTTGAACTCTCCACGCCTCTTAGAAGAGACGTATCAGTTAAAAGCAAGAAAAGATCTTTTCTTTGCAGGTCAGATGACTGGTGTTGAAGGGTACGTTGAAAGTGCTGCTTCAGGATTGATCGCAGGAATCAATGCTGCAAAGTTAGTTAATGGCGAAGAACTAGCAGTTTTCCCAAAAGAAACAGCCATCGGAAGTATGGCGTATTATATTACGACTGCTAATCCGGATAATTTCCAGCCGATGAATGCTAACTTTGGCCTTCTTCCACCTCTTGAGAAGAGAATCAAAAATAAACAAGAGCGTAATACAGCTCTAGCTGATAGAGCATTGGAAACAATTCAGAATTTTATAACAAATTTGTGAACATGTATTGATTTAGCCCCTAAATTGTGTTACGATTTAGGGGCTTTGTGAGGTGTATGAAATGGTATCAGAACGCCAACACGTGGTGGATTTCTTGAATTATTTAATGATTGAGAAGAACTGTTCACCTTATACGATTGAACACTATGAAAAAGACATTAATGATTTTACTTCTTTTTTGAAACAGCAAGCAATCGAAGGATTCGCTGCTGTTTCTTATGTTTTAGTCAGGCAATATTTAGTGACTCTTCATGAGAAGAAGTATGCTCGAAATACAGTAGCAAGAAAGATATCAGCGATGAGAAGTTTTTATCGTTTCCTAAACCGCGAAAAGATCGTTGAAGAACATAACCCTTTCGCTATGGCATCGCTCCCTAAAAAAGCAAGAATGCTTCCTCAATTTCTTTATGAAAAAGAGTTGGAGAGGCTTTTTAATGTGTCTGATGTTACAACCCCCATGGGACAAAGAAATCAAGCCATCCTCGAAATATTGTACGGAACTGGTATTCGTGTCAGTGAATTGTGTAAGATGCAGTTAAAGGATCTTGATTTAAATGTAGAGATAGCGCTTGTTAAAGGAAAAGGTAAAAAAGAAAGATATGTTCCGATCGGATCGTTCGCGAGAGAATCTCTTGAAAAGTATATACAGGACGGTCGCAACCTGCTGCTAGAAAAAACAGAAAAGAAGTCGGATGCATTATTTTTAAACTATAAAGGGGAACCTTTAACCGCGAGAGGCGTAAGAACTATATTAAATAAACTAATTGAGGAATCTTCCCTTACCATACATATCAGCCCGCATGTTTTGCGGCACACGTTTGCGACACACATGCTGAATGAAGGCGCAGATCTCAGAGCTGTTCAGGAGCTATTAGGGCATGCTAATCTTTCCTCTACACAAGTTTATACACATGTTTCAAAAAGTCATTTGAAAAAAATCTATAATAATGCGCATCCTCGAGCATAAAAACAAAAAGGGAGGGATTTTTCAATGTCAACATTTCATGCTACTACAATTTTTGCGATTCAGCATAACGGCAAGTCCGCTATGACTGGAGATGGTCAGGTTACGTTCGGCAACGCAGTTGTAATGAAACATACTGCCAAGAAGGTAAGAAAGCTTTTCGGAGGAAAAGTGCTTGCTGGGTTTGCAGGCTCGGTTGCAGACGCATTTACGCTTTATGAAAAATTTGAGAGCAAGTTAGAAGAATACAGCGGAAATCTGCAGCGTGCATCAGTAGAGATGGCTAAAGAATGGAGAACAGATCAAGTTCTTAGAAAGCTTGAAGCTCTACTAATCGTAATGAACGAAGAGCATATGTTATTGATCTCTGGAACTGGTGAAGTAATCGAGCCAGACGACGGGATTCTCGCGATTGGATCAGGTGGCAATTATGCTCTAGCTGCAGGTCGGGCACTGAAGAATCATGCCCCTGAACTCTCAGCAAAAGAAATCGCTCTTGCATCTTTAAAGACTGCTGGCGAAATTTGTGTTTACACGAACACAGAGATTGTTTTAGAAGAATTGTAAAAAGTAAAGGAGCGGTTGCAATGAACAGTCAATTAACTCCAAGACAGATTGTTGAAAAGTTAGATCAGTATATTATAGGTCAAAACGATGCAAAGAAAGCTGTCGCTGTTGCGCTTCGTAATCGTTATAGAAGAAGTTTGCTCGACGATAAGCTTCGTGATGAAGTATCACCTAAAAATATTCTGATGATCGGACCTACTGGTGTAGGGAAGACAGAGATTGCTAGAAGGTTAGCAAAACTAGCGCAAGCTCCTTTCATTAAACTTGAAGCAACTAAATTTACTGAAGTTGGCTATGTTGGACGTGACGTTGATTCGATGGTACGTGACCTAGTTGAAACTTCAGTAAGACTTGTAAAAGAGCTGAAGATGAATGATGTAAAAGACAAAGCTGAGCAAAATGCTAATAAAAGACTTGTAGAGCTCTTAGTTCCTGGTAAAAAAACTGAAACGAGCTTTAAAAACCCGCTAGAGATGTTCTTTGGTGGCGGTAATCAAGAACAGGAACAAAAGCCACAGCAAGATGATGTTTCAGATCTTAGACAGAGACGAAATCAAATGGCACAGAAGCTTGCGCTTGGTGAGATGGAGGATCATCTTGTATCGGTAGAAGTAGAAGAGCAGAATCCTTCTATGTTAGACATGTTCCAAGGTTCGGGTCTGGAACAAGTAGGTATGAACATGCAGGACATGATAGGCGGTCTAATGCCGAAGAAAAAGAAAAAGCGAAAACTCACTGTTCGAGAAGCTCGTAAAGTATTGACGCAAGATGAAGCGGCTAAACTAATCGATATGGACGATGTTACGAGTGAAGCAGTTTACAAGACCGAACAAACAGGTATTATATTTATAGATGAGATCGATAAGATTGCAGGAAAGAACCAAAACTCTGCTGATGTGAGCCGTGAAGGTGTTCAGCGAGACATCCTTCCGATCGTTGAAGGTTCTACAGTAATGACGAAGTATGGCTCGATCAAGACAGATCATATCCTGTTTATTGCAGCTGGAGCTTTTCATATTTCTAAGCCTTCAGATCTCATTCCTGAATTGCAAGGAAGATTTCCGATCAGAGTTGAACTAAATAGCTTGTCTGTTGAGGATTTTACACGTATATTAATAGAGCCTGATAATGCGATCATAAAACAGTATAAAGCTCTATTGAGTACGGAAGGTATAAATGTTGAATTTTCTGACGATGCTATTGCTAAGATTGCAAGCATTGCCTATGAAGTGAATCAGGACACCGATAATATTGGTGCACGAAGACTTCATACCATATTGGAACGCTTATTAGAAGATTTATCTTTTGAAGCGCCTGATATCAGCTTAGATCAAATTACCATTACACCCGAGTATGTAGAAGAAAAACTGGCTAACATCGCAAAGAATAAGGATCTGAGCCAATATATATTATAGGATGCAGTAGGAGGAAGAAATACAATGAATTTATTGAACAAAGCAAGAAGTATCAACTCGATGCTTCAACAAACTGGTGGTAAACAAGTAAACTTTAAAGAGATGGCTGAAACACTTAGTACGGTGATTGAAGCAAATATTTTTGTAGTCAGCCGTCGTGGTAAACTGTTAGGTCTCGCTCTTAAACAAGAAATTGAGAACGAGCGTATGAAGAAGATGATCGAGGATCGTCAATTCCCTACTGATTACACAAAGAATCTTTTCAACATTACAGAGTCTCTTTCAAACATTGATATAGAGAGCGATTATACGGCATTCCCTGTAGAGAACAAAGATTTATTCTCTACGGGATTAACGACAATCGTTCCAATCGTAGGTGGCGGTGAAAGATTAGGAACTCTTATTCTTTCAAGACTATCTACATCATTTGAAGAAGACGATCTAGTTCTTGCTGAGTACGGTGCTACAGTTGTTGGAATGGAGATCCTTCGTGAAAAAGCGGAAGAGATCGAAGAAGAAGCTCGTAACAAAGCAGTTGTTCAAATGGCGATCAGTTCATTATCATATAGTGAGCTAGAAGCGATCGAACATATTTTTGAAGAATTAGAAGGAAACGAAGGATTGCTTGTAGCAAGTAAGATTGCAGACAGAGTGGGAATTACACGATCTGTTATCGTCAATGCACTTCGTAAATTAGAGAGTGCTGGTGTAATTGAATCACGTTCTTTAGGTATGAAAGGTACGTATATCAAAGTGTTGAACGACAAATTCTTGCTTGAACTCGAAAAGCTTAAAACTTCATAACAATTAGTGATATAAACCAGTTCTGAAAAATCAGAGCTGGTTTTTTTATTGAATAAAACGAGAGTAAACGGTCTATAAGATATTTACATGTAAAAGGTAGTAATTGTTTGTCATCGTTGTTCATTTTAGAGAGCAATGAGACAGTAAGAATTTTTATAGAAAACATACAAATTCTTTATCAATTTTTATTATCCATGTAAATGTATTGTGTTAAATTGTAAATAATTGTCGAGTTGGTCAAATGTGGTAAAGAGGTACCAAAAACCGTATAAATACAGGTAATTTATTACTAGTTTTCAATTTGGGTATAAAGTCATGGTCGAAATATAGTCCTTTCTATCGAAAAAAGTCAGTTTGGGAAAAAATACATAGACACTTTTTGGATATATCACTTAAAATATGATAGTGAGGTAAGATTTAACATAATATGAAACTTCTATAGTAAAAAAGAGGGAAGTGGTGAACTTGTTCTCTGGCTCAGTCATAAAAAATTTAGAGATGGCATTAGATGGATCAGCATTAAAACAAAAGACCATTTCAAATAACTTAGCTAATGTGGACACACCTGGATATAAAGCTAAAGAAACTGTTTTTAACCAGGAATTCAAAAAAAGCTTGCAAGCCCATCGAACAGATCAGCGTCATTTTTCATTCGGTACTGAAACATCTTCTTCTTTTAGTGTAAGAGAAAAAACGAATACAGTGATGAATCACAACGGAAATAATGTGGATGTAGATAAAGAGATGGCAGAATTAGCAAAAAATCAGCTTTATTATCAGACACTTGTACAGCGAATTAATGGAAAGTTTAATTCAATTAAGATGGTTGTTAAAGGTGGGAGATAAATATGGGAGTCTTTGATGCAATGAATGTATCAGCATCCGGTTTAACGGCTCAACGGCTTAGGATGGATGTTGCTTCCTCTAACATGGCAAATGTCGATTCGACACGCGGAGAATATAAGAACGGTGTGTGGGAACCGTATCGACGTAAAATGGTCGTTTTAGGTTCTGGTGAATCTAGTTTTAAGAACATGTTTAATAAGGCTGTTAATAACGGAAAAATGGCTGGGGTCAAAGTGAATGGTATCGTCAATGATCAAACGCCATTCAAGACGGTTTATCAACCTGAACATCCTGATGCGAACGAAGAAGGATTTGTTCAACTTCCGAATGTAGACCCACTAAAAGAGATGGTCGATCTAATGAGTGCTACACGATCGTATGAAGCAAATGTTACTGCACTAAACGCAGCAAAAGGAATGTACTTAAAAGCATTAGAAATTGGCCGTTAGGGGTGTTGAAACATGGACAAAATTTCAATTGGTTCACTTCAGAACATCAGTAATCCAGCTTCAGTCGCAAAAGTGACACCATATGAAGCTCAAGAAGATTTTAAGAGCTACCTAAAAGGAGCTTTAGATACGTTGGGTGAAACACAAGCCCAATCTAATCAAGCTACTCAAGGTTTGATGAACGGTAATATGGATAACCTCCATCAAGTGATGATCACAGCTGAAAAAGCAAGTGTAACGATGCAAACGACTCTAGAGATTCGTAATAAAGTTGTTGAGGCCTACCAAGAAATAATGAGGATGCAAGTATAGGCTCTGTTATATGATTCGATATTAGCATTCGATTTTGGGGGTAACTGTTAAAAATTTTTATTGCGCTTATCGGGGGAAAAAATGAAAGAAAAATGGAAAAACATCATCAAGCAAACGACAGAACGATTTAAAACTCGTTCCAATGGACAAAAGGGATTTATTCTCGGTGGAATCTTTCTTATTATCGCAGCATTCATCTTTGTAACAGTCATGATGTCAACACCAAAACTTGTTCCTTTGTATTCAAATCTTTCCCCTCAGGAAGCTGGTCAAATACAAGAGAATCTAAATGGCAAAGGTGTGGCGAATGAAGTCCAAGATGGCGGCAAAACCATACTCGTTCCTGAAGAACAAGTTAACAATCTGCAAGTGCAGCTTGCCGCGGAAGGATTGCCTGAAAGTGGAAATATTGATTTTTCATATTTTGGTGAGAAATCAGGTTTTGGAATAACAGACAAAGAGTTTGGTGTTTTAGAGAGAGAAGCGACACAGACAGAGATAGCTAGTTTAATTAAAAGCATCAACGGGGTTGAAGATGCGAGCGTTATGATCACCCTTCCTGAAAGCAGTGTGTGGGTAAACCAAGAAGAAGAAAAAGCTTCAGCTTCTGTTGTTCTATCATTAGGAGCGGGTGCGAAATTAAATGAAGATCAGGTAAAAGCACTCTATCATCTCGTTTCAAAGAGTGTGAGCAACCTTCCTATGGAAAATATCGTCATTACGGATCAATACTTTAATTATTATGATTTGAATGCTGTAAACTCTACTGCTTCAGCTTCAAAATATGAAGAGCAAAGAAAGATCAAGCAGGATGTTGAAAGAGACTTACAACGAAGAGTTCAACAGATGTTATCAACAATCATGGGACAAGGTAAAGTAGTTGCTACAGTGACAACAGATATTGACTTTACGGAAGAAAAACGTGAAGAGAATATTGTAGAACCTGTTGATAAAGAAAACATGAAAGGTATCGAAGTAAGCGTTGAGCGAATAAGAGAGACGTTTACGGGAGAAGGTGCTGGAGAAGGTGGAGTCGGAGGAACGGGTGATCAAGAGGTACCTACCTATCCAGGCTCAGCTGCTGGCTCAAACGGAGACTATGAAAAAGTAGAAGAACGTATCAATAACGAAGTGAACAAGATACGTAAAGAAATCGTGGAGAGTCCGTATGAAATAAGAGATCTAGGCATTCAAGTCATGGTAGAGCCACCGACTCCAAACAAACCAGAATCGTTACCACAAGAACGATTAGATGATATTGAACAAATATTGAGTGCGATCGTTAGAACGAGTATCTCAAAAGATATAAACGAAACATTATCAGAAGAAGATATTCAAGAAAAAATATTTGTATCTGCACAGCCGTTCAACGGGAAGCAAGAAACAACTGCTGTTTCTAAAGGTATTCCGTTATGGATCTACATAGTTGGTGGAGTCTTATTAATCGTAATTATTCTATTAATCTTCTTGCTTTCTCGAAAAAGAAGAACAGAGACCGAAAGTAAGATTGAAGAATTCCAGATGGATGAGCCTCAAGAATCTTACTATGTACCAGATGTAAACCAAGAAAAAGGGTCTGAGGGAACAGTTCGTAAGGAGCAGTTAGAACGAATGGCAAAAGAAAAGCCTGAAGAATTCGCCAAGCTAGTAAGAACATGGCTTTCAGAGGAGTAAGGAGGTAACGAACGATGGCAAAAGGTATGAAAGAACTATCTGGTAAAGAGAAAGCGGCAATCCTCGTTATTTCTTTAGGTCCAGATGTGGCTGCCCAAGTATATAAACATTTGAGTGAAGAAGAGATTGAGAGATTAACCCTTCAAATCTCACAAGTAAGAAAAGTAGATTCAACTTTAAAGGATGAGATTATCACACAATTTCATCAGTTAGCTCTAGCTCAAGATTATATTACCCAAGGTGGAATCGGCTATGCGAAGACGGTACTTGAGAAAGCGGTAGGTAAAGACGAAGCGATGCAGATCATCAATCGTTTAACTTCAACGTTACAAGTGAGACCTTTTGACTTCGCTCGAAAAGCAGATCCCGGTCAAATATTAAACTTTATTCAAAACGAACACCCGCAAACGATTGCTCTGATTCTGTCTTACTTGGATTCTTCACAGGCTGGTCAGATACTTTCTGAACTTCCGCAAGAGATGCAAGCTGATATAGCTAAAAGGATCGCATTGATGGATCGAACATCTCCTGAAGTGATCAATGAAGTGGAACAGATTTTAGAAAGAAAGTTATCTGCTACCGTTACACAGGATTTCACCCAAGCTGGTGGAGTTGAAGCCGTTGTCGAGGTCTTAAACGGTGTAGATCGAAGCACCGAACGGACGATCCTGGATGCGTTAGAAATTCAAGATCCTGAGTTAGCGGAAGAGATCAAGAAACGAATGTTTGTATTTGAAGATATCGTTACGCTTGATAACCGTGCGATTCAAAGAGTTATTCGTGAAGTGCAAAATGAAGATCTGCTTCTTGCTTTACGTGCATCTAGCGAGGAAGTAAAAGAAGTGATGTTCAATAACATGTCACAACGTATGGCTGAGAACTTTAAAGAAGAAATGGAGTTTATGGGACCTGTTCGACTTCGTGATGTTGAAGAAGCTCAGTCTAGAATCGTTGGAACCATTAGAAGACTTGAAGAAGCCGGAGAGCTTGTGATCGCTCGAGGCGGAGGAGATGATGTGATTGTCTAAAGTCATAAAATCTTTTCACGATCACAAAGAGAAAGCTAAAAAAAATGAAATAGTGATCGGTATTCAAGCACTTTCATTATTTAACACGAGAAACCACGCAAGTTTAGAGGATGAGGATGAAGAGTCAAAGGTCATCCGTTTAAAAAATCAAGCGTATACCTTGCTAGAAGAAGCAAAGAGCGAAGCAGCTTCTATAACAAAGGAAGTAGAAAATTACAAGGCAGCGCAATTCAAAAGATTAGCTGATGAAGAGGCCGCTTGGAAGTTGAAGTTAGAAGCGGCTTATGAACAGGCGAAGAATGAAGGATACGATGCTGGCTTTCAAAATGGTTTAGAACAAGGTCACGAAAGCTGGGCAGCGCAATTAAATGAAGTCAAAAGCTTTATGGATACGTTAAGAAACGACTACCATAACATCTTGAGTGAAGCCGAGCCACAAATGGTCATCCTTGCCATGGCAGCCGCTGAGAAAATTTTAGGTAAAAAGCTTGTTGAAGCACCTGAAACGTGGATTGCTATCGTAAAACAACTTGTAAAAGAAGCTCGAGAGTTTGAAGAGATCAAGCTTTACGTTCCACCACAATGGTTTGAACTTACGCAAAACTATCGTGAGGAACTAAAGAACATGCTTCAATCGACAGCGACTCTTTTCATCTATCCAGACGAGAACTTAACTGAGAATGGTGCAATAATCGAGTTTCCTTTTGGAAAGATCGACGCAACACTCGACGTTCAGTTAAAAGAGATCAGAGAAAAACTGCTAGAGCAACTTGAGGTGTCAGATCAATGAACGTTGAACATATGATCGACTCCCTTCAATCACTTGATTCATATAAAAGATATGGAAAAGTAATCAGGGTAGTTGGGCTAATGATCGAATCAAAAGGACCTAAAACGTCAATCGGCGATGTCTGTTATATACACACTGGGAACAACAAGCAAAGAATCAAAGCAGAAGTAGTTGGGTTTCAGGAAGAGAATGTCTTGTTGATGCCATTTACATATGTAAAGAATATTGCTGTTGGCAGTTTGGTAGAAGCCACACATCGAGCGTTAGAAATAAAGGTTGGGCCTTCTTTGATCGGAAAAGTACTAGATGGTATGGGGGTTCCTTTAGATGGATCTCCTCTGCCTCGCGGGTTGTTTCGTTATCCTTCAGAGAACGAGCCGCCGAATCCGATGGAAAGACCTAGAATTCATGAAAGCATTCAGCTCGGTATTCGGTCGATCGACAGTTTGTTAACGGTCGGTAAAGGCCAGCGAGTGGGTATTTTTGCCGGAAGTGGAGTAGGTAAGAGTACGTTGCTTGGTATGGTGGCACGTAATTCGACAGCAGACCTAAATGTTATCGCTCTAATCGGTGAACGAGGGCGCGAAGTTCTTGATTTTATTGAACGAGATTTAGGTGAAGAAGGTTTGAAGCGCTCTATTGTAATCGTTGCGACTTCAGATCAACCGGCTTTAATGCGGATAAAAGGTGCATTGACAGCAACGAGTATCGCCGAATATTTCCGAGACCAAGGCAAGAACGTCATGTTGATGATGGATTCAGTAACTCGCGTTGCTATGGCGCAACGTGAGATCGGCTTAGCTGTTGGTGAGCCTCCTACAACAAAGGGATATACACCAAGCGTATTTGCGGTTCTTCCGAAATTATTAGAACGCTCTGGAACGAATAAGAATGGAACGATTACTGCCTTTTACACGGTTTTAGTAGATGGAGATGATTTCAACGAGCCGATCTCAGATACGGTTCGAGGTATTCTGGATGGACACTTTATCTTAGATCGATCCTTAGCTAATAAAGGGCAGTTTCCAGCAGTTAACATTCTTAAGAGTATAAGCAGGGTGATGAACGATATCGTTCCGAAAGAGCATCGTCAAGCGGCTGAACGTCTTCGAGAACTTCTATCATCCTATGTCGAAGCAGAAGACTTGATCAGCATTGGCGCATATAAGAGGGGATCCTCTAAATCAGTGGATGAAGCGATACAGATGTACCCTAACATTCTAGCATTCCTAAAGCAGCAAGTAGATGAAGATGTTAGTTACGAACAAGCTCTAGAGCGGCTGTTGATTGAATTTGGGAAGGATGAACGTTGATGTCATTTCATTTTTCTATGGAAAAAGTATTGTCTGTTAAACAAAAAGAAAAAGAATCGATTGAACAAGAATTAGGAGAAGCTGTACAAGCGTTTGAAGGCATAGCAGAAGAGATATACAGCCTACTTAAAAGGAAAGAAGACATTGAGAACCAATCGAATTATACTTTTCAGCAGAAAATCGTGGTGAACGATCTACAGAATACACAGCGTTTTCTTTTATCCATGACGAACAAGATCAAAGAATTACAGCCGCTGTTACAAAGAGCAAGAGAAAGAATGCAGGTCATCCAGCAAAGTTTATTGCAGCAGACCATTGAAGTGAAAAAATACGAAAAGCTAAAAGAAAGACAACTCAGCGCATATAAAGTGGAAGTTGCTTCTTATGAGAATAAGCAGAACGACGAATTTTCGGTTTTGCGTTTTGCGAAGTCATAAAAAAATCAGGTGATTAAATGAAACAGAACGAAAAATCCAGCAGAATGGTTTGGTTTTTATTAGTAGTATTCGTACCTTTCGTTTTTGCACTGACTGTTTTTGGAATCGTCCTTTCTTTTATGGGAGTGAACGTATGGGAAGAAGCAAAAAGCACGGGTAAGAACATACCCATAATCAAAAACATTTTTACCGAGAAAACGGAAGTAGCTGTAACAAGCAACGTACAAGAAAAGCAGTGGAAATCAAAGTTCGATGAACAAGAAGATTACATTAAAGTATTGTCTGCTGATCTGCAAAAGAAAGAAAAAGAAGTAACAGATTTAAAGAGCAATATCGCGCTATTAGAAAAGCAAGTAGAAGATGCTGAAACTACTGTGAAAGATGAAGAGAATGAGCAATTAAAGAAACTATATGAAGCAATGTCAGCAAAAGATGCTGCAGCAGTAATGAGAGAAATGAATAACAATCAGATCATGAGCATCTTGATGCTATTACAATCTGAAACGCAAGCTGAGATTCTATCCAAACTTGATGCAAAACGTGCAGCAGAGCTTACGGTACTCATGGCAAACAAAACGCTTTAGAAGGAGGTGTGAAAAACGTGCAAATAATGATTACGCAGCCAGCGGTTTCAGGAATACAGTCTTCACCAGCATCAGGATCTTTTCAAAAGAGTATCAGCATGGATTCTCTCTTTTCTCAACTGCTAGCATCTTCAGCTATTGAAAATGAGGGAGTTACAGAAGGTATAGGAGATATGATCGCTAGTATTTTAGGTAACATTGAGGGACTTGAATGGAGTTCAGATCTATTAAATAACGAAACCGTTCAATCATTATTAAACGATCTGCCGCCTGAAATAAAAGAAGTTGTTGAAAAGCTTCTTGAGAGCGAGATTGATTTCTCTGAGATTGCAATAAACCCTTCATCTGAGCTGAAGTTAGCACTATTGTTACAGCTTGTTGTTAACGAAGAAGCCGAGCCATTCTCGCAAAAAGACCAGAAGCAGATCACAGATTTGATCAGCCGATGGTTTCCGGGAGTAAAGCTTGATCAAAAAGATTCTCTAACAAAACAAACAGAGCAGATTTTTGGAGAGATCAAAAAGCTTCTAAGCGAGTCATCAAGTAATGATAAGAACGCTTTCTTAAAAGTTTTTGAGACAATATCGGCCGAAAAAAAGGTGAAGAGCTTTGCGGACCAAGCCTTTCAGCGATACGTACCAACAACAAAATCAATCGAACCGAATGTTTCGGCTTCTAAAGAACTACAAACGCTGCAGAGTCCACTTTCTCCTTTAGAACAATGGACACTGAAGGTACCTGTTACTGGAGGAGAAGGACAAAAAGAGCAGTTTGTACGTGAAGTTCAACAAATTATTTCAAGAGGAAAGCTGTTCGTTACAGAATCTGGATTTACGAAGATGCAGATCCGGTTAACACCTGAACATCTTGGAAACATCGAGATACAGCTTATCCAAAAACATGGTGAGATCACTGCAAAGATCATTGCATCCAGTCAAGGTGCAAAAGATGCCTTGGATAGTCAGCTCACACAGTTGAAACAAGCTTTCACTAGTCAAGATATAGATTTTGAAAAGATTGATGTCTTTCTAAACGGAGACGAACAGACCTTTGATTTCCGTGATGAGAATAGTCGAGGATATGAAGATCAGCAGCAAGCAGATGAGAACATGTCTGAAGATGAGAAATCCGATCAACTATCTTTTGATGAACAATTATCACAATTGGTATTAAACGAAAAGGTGTGATGAATGATGACCAAGATCTCTGAAGATCTGATGCTTTCTAATTATCAAGCAAAAACAAAGCAAACAGGTTCAAACATTTTAGGAAAAGATGATTTTTTAAAGATTTTAATCACACAGCTTCAAAACCAAGACCCTACAAGTCCGATGCAAGACCGAGAATTTATCGCACAGATGGCAAGCTTTTCATCACTAGAACAGATGACAAACATGAACCAAACGATGCAGCAATTCCTATCGTTCCAAACAGAATCTTCATTATTACAACAGAGCCAGATGATCGGAAAACAAGTAACCTACGAAACGGAAACAATAGATGCAGACGGTAACAAAAAGATAGAAGAAAAAGATGCTGTAGTGAAATCTGTTTTATTTGAAAAAGGATCTGTCATGTTGGAAATGAGTGATGGAACAAAGATCACAAGTTACCAAGTGATCAAAATATCTGATCAGGCAAAGTAAGGAGTGGATAACATGAGCGAACGTATAAACGCTCATCAATTGTACCAGCCGATGCTTTACCCGAAACATCGACAGCAGAAAAAAATAGATCAATCTTTTCAGTCCGTTTTTCATAAAGAGCTTGAGAACCAACTCACCATTAGTAAACACGCTCAAAAAAGACTGCAAGATAGAGATATTACGATTTCAGAAACAAGCTGGAACAAGATAAGCGAAAAGATGATCGAAGCTGGACAAAAAGGCATTAAAGACTCATTAGTGATCATGAAGAATGTCACGCTAGTCGTGAATGCCCCAAATCAAACTGTGATAACAGCGTTAGATCGAAACGAAAGTACATCTCAGATCTTTACAAACATCAATGGTGCCATCGTCATAGACGAATAAACGAGCTGGACCTTTACAGGAGGCTCACAGAACTGCCGATTGACAGACGCAGTTATTAAACCAAGTAAGGGAGATAAAAACAAATGTTACGTTCTATGTATTCAGGAATTAGTGGTATGAAAAACTTTCAGGTGAAGCTAGATGTAATTGGTAATAACATCGCAAACGTAAACACGTACGGATTTAAGAAAGGCCGTACAACTTTTAAGGACCTTGTGAGTCAGCAGATTGCTGGGGCAGCAGCTCCAACTGCAGGTGCTGGTGGAAGAGGTGGGGTAAACGCTAAACAAGTTGGACTGGGCTCGCAATTATCTACAATTGATACTGTTCATACACAAGGGAGTCTGCAAACTACTGGAAGACCTTTAGACTTAGGAATCTCAGGAGATGGATACTTCATTGTAGGTACTGGAAATTTAACTCAAGCTGGATCTCCTGATGTAGCGCCAAATAATTTTGCAGGTACTCCGGATATGAATTATACAAGAGCAGGAAATTTTTACTTAGATAAAAGTGGATTTTTAGTCAATTCCGATGGTCTCTATTTAATTGGTAGATCTGCTAATTCAACAGGAAATGGATTGGAAACTAGTTTTGGTGCAATTAAGATACCAACTGACGCTAAAAGTTTTAGTGTCGCAAGTAATGGAGTTGTTAACTATGTAGATGCAACTGGAGCTTTGAAAACTGCAGGGGAAATAGGTATTGCAAAGTTTCCAAATAATGAAGGACTAGAAAAGGTTGGCTCAAACCTTTATAAGGAAACCGGAAACTCTGGGAAGATGGATAAAACTGTAGGTGGAGCTACTACAACTTTTGATGATATGTACGCACCAGGATCTGACGGAGCAGGCACACTAGTAGCAGGTGCTCTCGAAATGTCCAACGTAGACTTATCTGAAGAGTTCACGGAGATGATTGTTGCACAGCGTGGATTCCAAGCGAATACAAGAATCATCACAACATCGGATGAGATCCTTCAAGAATTAGTGAACTTAAAACGTTAACGTGAAGGGAGGTAGGGGCAAGCAGGAACCGGCTTAGCTCCGAAACTCATGATTTCATTAACACAACTAAATGGCAATACGTTTACGCTGAATGCGATTTATATCGAACAGATCCAATCTTTTCCGGATACTACGATCACTTTAACTATAGGCAAAAAGTTTGTTGTTAAAGAAAGTGAAGAAGAGGTTGCTCAACTGATCTCAGAGTTTTATCGAAATATTACGCTGTTGCCACTAAGTCAGAAAAAGGAGGGTCTGTAGTTGGGAAAAAATAAAGCGGTAACGATCATGCTCTCCATGCTTGTAGCGATCGGTCTAATCGGTGCAGCAGGATATTACGGGTTTAAGCAGTTCTCACCTAAGACCGAAGCTTCTGAGCCTACAGCAGAAGAGCTGGACAAGCTGATGGTCGAAACCAATGAAATGACAACCAATCTTGCAGATCAGTCTTATGTGAAGATTCAGTTCAAGATTCAAGCAGATAATGAAGATGCTAAACACGAACTTGAGAAAAGATTGTTCCAAGTGAACAACCTTATCATCTATGAGATCTCGAACAAGAAAACAGAAGAACTATCAGGCCAACAAGGTTTGATCGCTCTTGAGAACAAACTGAAAACAGAGATTAATAAGGTTATGCAAGATGGGAAAGTAGTCAGAGTCTACACAACTCAAAAGATCATACAATAATTCACTAAAAACGGCATGAAAAGAGGTGAGACTCTTGGTTGATGTTTTGTCACAAAACGAAATAGATGCTCTTCTCTCCGCCCTCTCCACAGGAGAGATGGATGCAGAAGAGCTTAAAAAGGAAGAGTCAGAGAATAAGGTTAAAGTTTACGATTTTAAAAGAGCCCTACGTTTTTCAAAAGAGCAGATTCGTAGTTTAACGAGATTGCATGAGAACTTTGCAAGACTCTTAACGACTTACTTTTCAGCTCAGCTTAGAACGTACGTCCAGATTGGTGTTGCTTCTGTTGATCAGCTTCCATACGAAGAATTCATCCGTTCTGTTCCAAAGATGACTTTGTTGAATGTGTTTGAAGCACATCCGTTTGAAGGACGCATCTTAATGGAAGTCAACCCGAATATCGCATACGCCATGCTTGATAGAGTGATGGGTGGCAGCGGCGCTGGAATGAATAAGATCGAGAATTTAACTGAGATCGAGACGAGAATCATGAATCAGTTATTTGAGAACACACTTGATAGTTTTAAAGAAGCGTGGACAAGTGTCATCGAACTGGAGCCGTTCATGCTCGATTTGGAAGTGAATCCACAATTTTTACAGATGGTTTCTCCGAACGAAACGGTAGTCGTGATCTCACTGAATACGACGATTGGTGAAACGAGCGGAATGATCAATATCTGCTTACCACATGTTGTCATAGAACCGATTATCCCGAAGCTCTCTGTTCATCATTGGATGCAGAATAAAAAGAAAACACGAATTCCAGGAGAGACCGAATTTATTGAACAAAAGATAAAGAACGCCTTCTTGCCTTTTAAAGTTGAATTAGGATCTTCAGATATGTCGATTGAAGAGTTTCTAAACTTATCAATCGGTGACTGTATTGAACTAGATCAACGAATCAACCAACCGCTGGTGATAAAAGTAGAAAACAATCCGAAGTTCTACGGTCAACCCGGAAAGGTGAAGAAAAAGCTAGCCGTTCAAATTATCGAAACCATTAAGGAGGATGAGGATCAATGGTAAGTGGAGATATGCTTTCACAAGACGAAATTGATGCTTTGTTGAATGGTGGAAGTCCTTCCTCGTCCGGAGCGACCGAAACTGAAGAATACCTATCATCGATCGAACGAGATGCGTTAGGTGAGATCGGAAACATCTCATTTGGAAGTGCTGCAACAGCTCTATCTACGTTGTTGAATCAAAAAGTAGACATCACGACTCCAACGGTAACAGTTGTTAAACGCACCGAGTTAAAAGACGAGTTTCCGATTCCGCATGTAGCGGTTCAGGTTACATATACAGAAGGCATCGAAGGAGCTAACTTGTTAGTGATCCGTAAAACAGATGCACAGATCATTGCTGACTTGATGCTTGGTGGTGAAGGTACAAATCCTTCTCCGGATTTTGGAGAATTGCAATTAAGTGCTGTTGGTGAAGCGATGAATCAGATGATGGGATCAGCTTCCACGTCGATGTCTACGATCTTTAATAAAAAAGTAGATATCTCTCCACCTAAAATTGATTTTCTAGATGTTGAATCAAACACGAGTTTGATTCCTGATGAAGAGATTTTAGTTAAAGTTTCATTCCGACTTAAAGTGGGTGAACTGATCGATTCGAATATCATGCAGCTCATTGATGCTGAGTTCTCAAAGGACCTTGTACATAAGTTGATGAATCCTGAACCAGTTGTTGGAAAAGAGCCGGTCGCTGATTATGTACCACATGAAGAAGTCGCTCCACCATCTGCACCGGTAGATCATTATCAAGAACGGGTTCATAGTGAGCCAAGAAATGACCCTCAGCCTGCTTATCAATCGCAGATGAGAGATGTTACCATTCAGCCGGCAAGCTTTTCTGACTTTGGAGATTATGAGACGAACCAAAGAGATACGAAGAATTTAGACATGCTGTTAGACATTCCACTTCAAGTGACGGTTGAGCTTGGAAGAACGAAAAAAACGATTAAAGATATTTTGGAAATGTCTCAAGGTTCGATCGTAGAGCTCGATAAACTAGCTGGAGAACCAGTTGATATCTTTGTAAACCAAAAGATGATCGCAAAAGGCGAGGTTGTTGTTATCGATGAGAACTTCGGAGTACGTGTAACAGAGATTTTAAGTCAGCGTGATCGTTTAGAAAAATTGAAATAATTATCGGAGGTAAGTGAAATGGGAGAACGTATTTTAGTTGTTGATGATGCAGCATTTATGAGAATGATGATCAAGGATATTTTAGTTAAGAACGGATTTGATGTTGTAGGTGAAGCAGCAGACGGAGCGCAAGCGATCGAGAAATTCCAAGAGTTAAAACCAGATCTCGTTACGATGGATATCACGATGCCAGAGATGGATGGCATATCAGCTTTAAAAGAGATCAAGAGAACGAATCCTGAAGCAAAGATTATCATGTGTTCAGCGATGGGGCAGCAGGCGATGGTAATCGATGCGATCCAAGCTGGGGCAAAAGACTTTATCGTTAAGCCGTTTGCAGCTGACCGTGTAATCGAAGCGATTAAGAAAACTTTAGGATAAGCATACATGTATCGTTGGTTAATTAGTCTTTTTGCAGCAGTTTGTCTTTCGCTTGTACCATTTAGTGTACAAGCGGAAGGCAGCAGTTCAGGGAAAAGTGTTTATGACACCATAAATAACTCAGATCAAAAGGGTGAGAAGGAAAAAGCACCAACAGATAGCAGCCCTGTCAGCTCTGAGAGTGAAAGCACATTTATGATGCTCGTCAAGCTCGTGTTTATGCTTGGTATCGTTCTAGCGATTTTGTTTTTTGTTTTACGCTTTATTCAAAGAAAATCTGTCAGTTTTCAAGATGGGAAAAACCTTCAGTCTTTGGGAGGCATCGGAATCGGACAGAATCGTTCTGTACAACTGATCAAAACAGGTAATTCTGTCTTGGTGGTAGGTGTTGGAGATTCGGTAACACTCCTAAAAGAGATTACCGATGAAGATGAAGTTCAGATGATGCTCGATCAGCGACCTTCCCAAAACGTTTCAACGATGACGAACCAATTGAAACAAAAATGGATGAAAAGTAGAACCGAAGAGTCCAGTAAGACTTCGAGTGAAACAGGAACAGCAGAAACAAAAGATCAGACGCAATCTTTTAAGAATATGCTGCAATCGATCGTTCAAGATAAGAAGAATCAGCAAAAAGAACTTCAGAGAGTGCTAGAGAAAGGGAAACATCATGAATGAATTTATTCCTGGATTAGACTTGGATTTTATTAATAATAGCGATCCAGCGAACATGGAAACTACGATTCAGCTGTTGCTGCTCTTAACAGTCCTTTCGCTTGCTCCAAGTATCTTAATTCTTATGACTTGTTTTACGAGGATAATTATTGTCTTATCTTTTGTTAGAACTTCACTAGCGACGCAGCAGATGCCTCCAAACCAAGTTTTGATTGGAATTGCCTTGTTCTTAACTTTTTTTATCATGGCGCCAGTGATGCATGAGGTAAACAAAGAAGCGGTCCAGCCGTTAGTAAAAGGTGAGATCTCACAAGAAGAGGCGTTTGATAAGGGAAGTCTTCCGATCAAAGAGTTCATGGCAAAACATACACGTCAGAAAGATCTGATGCTGTTTATGGAATATTCAGGTGCAAAAAAGCCAGAAAGTATTAAAGATATTCCGTTAACGACACTTGTTCCAGCGTTTGCAATAAGTGAACTAAAGACAGCCTTTCAGATTGGATTCATGATTTTTGTACCGTTCTTGATCATTGATATGGTCGTTGCGTCTATTTTAATGGCTATGGGGATGATGATGCTGCCGCCCGTTATGATATCACTGCCATTTAAGATCTTGTTATTCGTACTGGTTGATGGCTGGTACCTCATCGTTAAATCATTGCTATTAAGCTATTAGGGCAGGTGGAAACATGGATTCTCAATTTGTAATTTCTTTGGCAGAAAAAGGGGTATACATGACCTTGCTTTTGTGCGGTCCGCTCATGTTATTAGCGCTGATCGTAGGTTTGATCGTCAGTATATTTCAAGCAACAACACAGATTCAGGAACAAACACTTGCATTTATACCAAAGATTGTCGCCGTGTTAGTAGGACTCGTGTTTTTTGGACCGTGGATGCTTTCTCAAATCCTAGGATTCACATCAAATATCTTCCAAAATTTACACACTTATATAGGATGAAGAAATGGTAGATTTAGTGGCTTTCCCTGCTTTTTTATTAATCCTAACTAGAGTATCGGCATTTTTCTTAACAATTCCTGTGTTTTCCAATAAAAATTTACCTGTGATGCATAAAATCGGATTATCGTTATTCTTGTCTTGGATCATGTTGTACGCTGTTGACCCAAAACCAATTCCATTGGATGCTACATTTTTTCTATTAATCATAAAAGAAGCGATGGTAGGACTAACAATCGGATTTATTGCAGCGATCGTTTTTTACGCGATTCAAGTTGCCGGCGGATTTATTGATCTACAGATGGGTTTTGCGATCGCGAACGTGTTCGATCCGCAAACAGGCATCCAGACACCATTGATGGGGAGATATCTGTATACGTTTGCCATTCTTTTCTTGCTAGCAACCGATGCGCATCACATGTTACTTGATGGAATCTTTTATAGTTATCAATTTTTACCCATTGATTCGGCCATATCAAATTTTGGAGATGGCGGGGTCATGAAGTTTGTACTAAGTGTGTTCTCAGGAATGTTCTTAGTTGCTCTTCAGATGGCGATTCCTATCGTTGGCACGTTGTTTTTAGCCGACCTTGCACTTGGGATCGTAGCCAGAACCGTACCGCAGATGAACATCTTTGTTATCGGTCTGCCGGTGAAAATTTTAATTGCTCTCGTATTGTTTTTAGTAGTAATGCCCGCATTCTTTGTATCTGTTCAGATGCTGGTCGATCAGATGCGTGACAGCATGATTAACTTAATGGAATTGTTAGGGGCTTAAATCGATGAGATATCCGATCAATCTACAATACTTTTCAGGAGAAAAGACAGAAAAAGCAACACCGAAAAAAAGGCAGGAAAGCAGAAAAAAAGGACAAGTAGCCAAAAGTGCTGATATTAATGCTGCACTAGTGCTGTTTGCATCCGTTATGTTTCTATCCTTTATGGGGAGTTGGATGGGGCAAAGATTGCTTCACCTCTTGGCTTATAGTCTAGATAAAAAATTGCTTTATCATGTTACGGAATCTAGTATTCCGAAACTGTTTTGGGAGCTTTCGCTTGAAGTCGCTATCATCATAGCACCTGTAATGATTGCGGCTATGATCGCTGGAGTCTTAGGAAACTATTTACAAGTTGGCTTTTTACTATCAACAGAGGCGATTCAGATGAAACTTGAACGGATCAATCCCTTATCTGGATTTAAACGAATCTACTCTGTGCGGGCTCTTGTTGAACTATCTAAATCGATGCTTAAGATTCTGCTAATCGGTGGTGTAACATTTTTTATCCTTTGGAGTGAGCGAGATATTTATTTAAGAATGAGCTTAGTGAGTATTGAATCGTCACTTCCTGTATTCGGAGGACTGGCAGTCAAGATGGGCTTTGCCGCTTCACTCGTTTTACTTTTTCTTGCGTTTCTTGACTATATGTACCAAAAATACGATTTTGAAAAAAATATTAGGATGTCCAAACAAGATATCAAAGACGAATACAAAAAATCTGAAGGTGATCCTAAGATTAAAGGGAAGATCAAGGAAAAACAAAGACAGATGGCTATGAGGCGAATGATGCAAGAAGTGCCTAAGGCAGATGTTATCATCACAAACCCTACACATTACGCGATCTGCTTAAAGTATGACGATAACAGCATGGATGCTCCAGTAGTAGTAGCAAAAGGAGTAGATCTAATCGCTCAACGCATCAAAGAGATCGCAAAAGAGCATAACGTGGCGGTTGTAGAAAACAAACCTCTAGCTAGAACGCTGTACGCTCGTGTTGAGATCGGGCATGTGATTCCTGAAGATCTGTTTAAAGCCGTAGCTGAAATTTTAGCCTTTGTATACCGTGTAAAGAAAAAAGCGTAAGGAATGAATAGGAGAGTTTACAGATGAAAGCTAGAGACATGAGTGTTTTAGCAGGCGTTATTCTCATAATCGCCATGCTCGTCATACCAATGCCAACGTTTATGTTGGATTTCTTAATCATAACGAATATATCTCTGGCACTTTTAATCATATTAATTGCCATGAACACAACACAGCCTCTCCAATTTTCTATATTTCCGTCATTGTTATTGTTAGTGACGCTTTTTAGACTAGGGCTAAACGTTTCGACAACGAGAAGCATCCTTTCAACAGGAGATGCTGGAAACGTTGTACATACTTTCGGTGAATTTGTTGTAGGTGGAAATATTCTTGTTGGTATCGTGGTATTTTTTATTCTAATTATTATTCAATTTATCGTAATTACGAAAGGATCTGAACGTGTATCAGAAGTTGCTGCAAGGTTTACACTTGATGCGATGCCTGGTAAGCAGATGAGTATTGATGCTGATCTGAACGCTGGCATGATTTCAGATCGGGAAGCGAAAGAAAGACGTGAAACAATTGAACGAGAAGCAGATTTTTACGGAGCGATGGATGGAGCGAGTAAATTTGTTAAAGGTGATGCAATTGCTGGTATTATCATCGTTTTGATCAATATGTTGTTCGGAATCATCATCGGAATGCTTCAGATGGGCCTTAGCTTTGGTGAGAGTGCAGAATTGTTTACAAGAATGACGGTTGGTGATGGATTAGTATCGCAGATTCCAGCGCTGATCATATCGACAGCGACAGGGATTATCGTGACGCGTGCGGCTTCAGAAGGAAACTTAGGATTTGATATCAGCAAGCAATTGCTTGCGTATCCTATCATGCTTTTTGTTGCTGGAGGAACCATCATCATGCTGGGGTTGTTCACACCGATCAATGACTTTTTTACAATTACGATCGGCGGGATCTTAGCGATCGGGGGGTATCTTCTTTTAAAAGCCGAGCGTGAACAAAAAGAAAAAGAAGAAGTGGTTGAAGAAGATATTCAAACTGAACAGCTGAAAAGTCCTGAATCTGTTGTGAATCTGCTGCAGATCGACCCGATCGAATTTGAATTCGGCTACAGTCTCATTCCGTTAGCTGATACTTCTCAAGGCGGTGACCTGTTGGATAGAATCGTAATGATCAGAAGGCAGCTTGCTTTAGAGCTTGGAATGATCGTACCGGTCGTTCGGATTCGCGACAACATCCAGCTTCAGCCGAATGAATACAGAATCAAAATAAAAGGCAGTCAAGTCGCAAAAGGTGAGTTGCTGTTGGATCATTATTTAGCGATGAGTCCAGGTATCGATGATGAAGAGGTGCAAGGTATCGAAACGATGGAACCAGCATTTGGTCTGCCGGCCATCTGGATCGGTGAAGAGATGAAAGAACGAGCTGAATACTCAGGATACACTGTCGTAGATCCACCTTCAGTCGTCTCAACACATCTAACAGAAGTGATCAAGAAACACGCACATGAACTGATCGGCAGACAAGAAACAAAACAACTTGTAGAGCACTTAAAAGAATCATATCCAGCCATTGTCGAAGAAGTAACGCCAGATGCCCTTACGATCGGTGAAGTTCAAAAGGTATTATCCAAACTTTTACGAGAGCGAATCTCGATCCGAAACTTAGCGGTAATCTTTGAAACGTTAGCAGATTTTGCAAAGATGACAAAGGATACAGATCTATTAACAGAGTATGTAAGACAAGGTTTGGCCCGACAGATATCAAAAAGCTATAGTAATGAAAATGAACCGCTGCATGTTATCACACTTGGCGGATCGGTAGAAAAAAAGATAGCTGATGCTGTTCAGCAAACAGAACACGGCAATTACCTTTCTTTAGATCCGCAAGATTCTCAAGTGATCTTTGACAGCATTACATCTGAACTTGAATCAGGACGAAGCTTTGACCAATCCGTTGTTCTCTTATGTTCACCTGCTGTAAGGATGTACGTAAGGCAACTCATTGAGCGTTATCTTCCGGATGTAGCGGTTCTATCATACAACGAATTGGAACCTGAGCTAGAAGTGAAAAGTGTAGGGGTGGTGAACATCTGATGAAAGTGAAGAAGTATACAGCACAGAACTTGCCAGAAGCTATGAAGTTAGTAAGAGCAGATCTTGGCAGCGGTGCAGTCATATTAAATACAAGAGAAGTTCAAGTTGGAGGTATCTTCGGATTCTTTACAAAGAAGAACGTTGAAATTTTCGCTGGATTGGATCAAGACGTAGATTATCATCAAACGAAGAATCATAACAAGAATATTGTGAAACAACAGCAACCTGTGTATCAAGAAGAGGAATTAACGAAGGAGATTCGTCAACTGAAGAAGATGGTTCACACGTTGACCGTACAATCCAAGATTCCAGAAGATACAGCACCATTTGTTAAAGAATGGGAAACATTTCTTTCTAATCAAGAAGTTGACTCTACAATACGAGAAGAACTTATTCCTTCTTTATCCACTAAATATGAAAGTCAAGATGAAATGGAAAGAGACAACTATGACTGGAATACGTGGATCAGCAGCTTTTTAAGTGCAAGAATGGCTAAAAGTGAGTTTGGTGGTTTTCATTATGAAACGAAATTCTTGAACTTGATCGGACCTACTGGTGTTGGTAAAACAACGACGATAGCCAAGATCGGAGCAAAAGCGGTTTTAAAAGATGGGAAAAAAGTAGCGTTTATTACGACTGATACATATCGGATCGCTGCT
This sequence comes from Fictibacillus norfolkensis, assembly GCF_014836645.1. GTDB lineage: Bacteria > Bacillota > Bacilli > Bacillales > Fictibacillaceae > Fictibacillus > Fictibacillus norfolkensis. The sequence goes on along the minus strand of NZ_JACSQM010000003.1, from coordinate 430,529 downwards.
ATCGACCAACTAAAAACGTACGCTGAGATTTTAAACATTCCATGTGAGGTCGCTTATACAGCGGATGATTTTAAGAGAGCTAAAGAAAAGTTTGAAGATTATGATCTAGTTCTCGTAGACTCTGCAGGCAGAAATTTTTTAAATCGTTTTTATATCGAAGAGCTTCAGCGTATCATCCATTTTGATAAAGATATGAAAAACTACCTCGTCCTTTCATTAACTTCAAAATATCGCGATATGGAAACCATCTATAGTCAGTTTAAGAGTCTACCTGTTCATAAAGTGATCTTTACGAAGAAAGATGAAACAAAGACGTATGGCTCACTACTTAATCTTGCAATCTTAAACAATGTACCGATCGGCTATGTAACAAACGGCCAGAACGTCCCTGACGATATGTTTGAGGCTGACGCGGATGAACTAATTCAGATGCTGTTAAAGGAAAAGTCACATCATGCTTGATCAAGCGATTAGCCTTCGAAAACAATTAGTCTCTGCGTCGGCAAACAGTGCACGAGTAATCTCTGTAGTCAGTGGTAAAGGCGGCGTCGGTAAAACGAACATCACGGTGAATCTTGCCCTTTCGTTGGTTTCAATGGGAAAGCGCGTTTTAGTACTAGATCTTGATATAGGTATGGGAAATGTAGATTTAATTCTCGGAAGAAGATCTCACAAACATTTGATGGATATGCTTCAGAATCAATTGTCTGTATGGGAGATCATCGAGGAGGGTAAAGACGGACTTCATACGATTGCTGGCGGTAGGAATTTCGGTTCTCTGACAAGCATAACGGATGAGATGTTGGTACATTTTATGAATCAACTAGAAGAATTAGAGAGATTTTATGATTTTATCTTTTTAGATATGGGTGCAGGTGCAACAGAAACAGCTTTAAAATTTGTGCTTGCAAGCCATGAGGTATTGGTGATAGCTACACCTGAGATCACATCACTAACAGATGCCTATTCTATGATGAAGTTCATTTATATGAAAGATAAAGAACTTCCCTTCTATCTAGTTATCAACCGATATGAAAATCAAAAAGAAGGAAGAGATACGGTTGAAAAATTAAGCCATGTTTGTAAACAGTTCTTACAAAAAGAGCTGATCTGTTTAGGACAGATACCGATGGATCAAGATGTATGGCATGCTGTAAAAAAACAGATTCCCTTCTCTATTCATAAGCCATCCTCATTAGCTTCCAAAGCTGTATATCAGTTAGCGGAAACGTATGTTGGTACGGTGAAACAGCAAGAAGTATCTTATAAGTCTTTCATCGGCAAGTTGAAGTCATTTTTCAGAGAAAGGTAGATGCTGCATGAAACAGATCAGAGTGCTAATTGTAGATGATTCTGCCTTTATGAGAAAGCTGATCAAAGAGTTCTTAAGTGAAGATCCTAGGATTATGGTGCTCGATACAGCTAGAAACGGACAGGAAGCAATTGATAAAACATTAAAATTAAAACCAGATGTTATCACGATGGATGTTGAAATGCCTGTATTAAATGGCATTGATGCTGCAAGAGCCATCATGAACAGCTCCCCTGTTCCGATCATCATGTTATCAAGCACAACAAAAGTCGGTGCAGAAAATACGATTCTAGCTATGGAGGCAGGAGCTATTGATTTTATCGCTAAGCCATCAGGTGCAATATCCTTAGATTTACATAAAGTGAAAAATAGTTTAATAGAAAAAGTGATCACATCTTCAAAAGCAAATATAGCTACAAAAAAAGCTCTATCACCATATAAACTTGAAACCAATAGGCAGAAGAGGATCCTAAAGAGAGATCACAAAGACAAGCTGGTCTTGATCGGTACATCCACTGGCGGTCCAAGAGCATTACAACAAGTGATCACAAAGCTTCCGACGGACTTAGATGCACCTGTTGTTGTCGTACAGCATATGCCCGCAGGGTTTACGAAATCGTTAGCAGATCGATTGAATTCATTATCAAACGTTTCTGTAAAAGAGGCAGAGGATCATGAGCTGTTACAAAAAGGTTATGTTTACATCGCACCAGGTGGTTTTCATGTACGACTTTACGAGAAAATGGAGCGCTTGTACGTCTCGTTACATAAAGATGATCCTGTAGGAGGACATCGACCAGCAGTAAACGTACTGTTCAGTTCTGCAAGCAAACTTAAAGACTACCAAAAGATCGCTGTCATCATGACGGGTATGGGCTCTGATGGCACCGAAGGGATCGTAGATTTAAAAGAAGCGGGTTCAACGGTAGTTATTGCAGAGGCAAAAGAGTCCTGCGTTGTTTATGGAATGCCAAAGACCGCTGTTCTTACGAAGAAAGTAGATGAAATTGTTCATTTAGAGTTAATTGGATCAGCAATTTTGAACCATTTGTAAAATAGGAGGAATTATACGATGGAATTGACACAATATCTCGACATATTCATTGAAGAAAGCAAAGAGCATTTACAGTCTATTAATCAACAAGTACTCCTGCTGGAAAAAACACCAGGTGAACTTTCAATTGTCAATGAGATTTTCCGTTCTGCTCATACATTAAAAGGAATGTCGGCTACGATGGGTTATGAAGATCTAGCTAACCTTACTCATTGTATGGAAAATGTTCTTGATGCGATTCGCAATAACAAATTAGACGTTTCATCTTCAGTTCTAGATGTACTCTTCGCTTCACTTGATCACTTAGAAGCGATGGTGGTTGAAATTTCAGAAGGCGGCAGCGGAAAACGTGATGTTGCAGAGACAGTGAAAGAGTTAGAGGCACTTGAAAAGGGAGAGGTTCCACAATCGATGCAAGCTGAAGCGAACAATGAAGCCGGTTCATTGCAAGATTATGATCAATATGAAAAACAGATCATCATTCAATCAAAAGAACAAGGATTTCATGCATACGAGTTATCGATCTCATTAAGAGAAGACTGTATTTTAAAAGCAGCCAGAGTATATATGGTATTTGAAGTGATCGAACAGATCGGAGAGATCATTAAGACGTTACCAGCGGTAGATATGTTAGAAACAGAACAATTTGGAACACATTTTACTCTTTCTATCCTTACGAAAGAGTCCGCCGTAGACGTTAAAGAACGTATCTTAAAAGTTTCTGAGATTGATGCAGTAGAAGTGATTGATATTAAGGCAGATCAACTTAACATATCGTCAAATTCCGAGAGGGAAGAGAATGACAAATTAGAGCAACAAGAAGTATCACCACAAGATAAAAAGAGTGGAGTACAGCAAACTTCAAATGCTGGTAGCAGCGGGAAAACCATTCGTGTCAATATCGAGAGGCTTGATCAGCTCATGAACTTGTTTGAAGAACTTGTCATTGACCGTGGTCGGCTAGAAGAGATATCGAAATCATTAAAAAGCATGGAACTGAATGAGACTGTTGAACGAATGTCCCGTGTGTCAGGAGATCTGCAAAACATCATCCTGACGATGAGAATGGTTCCAGTAGAGCAAGTCTTCAATCGTTTTCCAAGAATGATCAGAGGACTAGCGAAAGATCTTGGTAAAAAAGTTAACCTCGAGATCGTAGGAGCAGAAACTGAACTAGATCGAACCGTAATTGATGAGATCGGTGATCCACTTGTTCATCTACTTAGAAACTCGATTGATCATGGCATTGAAAACCCAGTGGTACGTTCTTCTAAAGGTAAAAATGAAACAGGTACCATCTATTTAAGAGCTTTTCATAGCGGAAATCACGTGTTTATTGAGATTCAAGATGATGGAGCGGGTATAAATAAACAAAAAGTATTAAGTAAAGCGATCGAAAATGGAATCCTCACAAAAGAAATGTCTGAAAATTTGACCGATAAAGAGTGTTTTGAATTATTGTTTGCTTCCGGATTTTCTACAGCAGATGTTGTTTCTGACATCTCAGGACGTGGAGTAGGGTTGGATGTTGTAAAAAACAAAATTGAATCGTTAGGTGGTTCTATCACTGTCGATTCAACGGAAGGATCAGGAACGATCTTTTCCATACAGCTTCCTCTTACCCTCTCGATCATGTCTGTCATGCTCGTTGAGATCAGTCGTGAGAAATATGCGATTCCGTTATCATCAATTATTGAAACAGCCATTATTAGAAAAGAAGAAATCCTTTCCGCTCATAATCAGAAAGTGATCGATTTTAGAGGTAAAGTTGTACCTCTTGTGAACATGAAAGATATTTTTGAAGTCCCTGGTTCAACTGAATCGGGTCAGCACGTTCCTGTAGTCGTAGTACGAAAAGGAGATAAGATGGCAGCGTTAGCAGTTGATTCGTTTATCGGACAGCAAGAGATCGTCTTGAAATCACTCGGTCAGTATTTAACATCGGTATTTGCTATCTCTGGCGCAACGATTCTAGGAGATGGACAAGTAGCATTAATTCTCGATTGCAACGCACTCATTAAATAAGGTGGTTAATCATGATGAATGAAGAAAAAGTAATCATATTTCAATTAAAAGATGAAGAGTATGCAGTTCCTGTTCAGCACGTGAAATCGATTGAAAGAATGCAACCGATCACAAGAATTCCAAGAACAGTATCGTTTGTAAAAGGTGTAATTAACTTAAGAGGAGTCGTTACTCCCATTATTGACTTGCGTTCTCGATTCGAGATCGAAGAAGTAAGCCATACGGATACGACTCGAATCATCATTGTGTCTGTAGGTACGATTGAAGCAGGACTCATTGTAGATGCAGCAAACGACGTAATCGATCTTGATAAAGAGTCGATCGAGCCCCCTCCTGAAGTAGTGGGCGGTGTAGATGCTGAGTATATCCAAGGGGTTGCAAAGATTGAAAAGCGACTATTGATCCTGCTTGATCTTGTTAAGGTTTTGAATCCAGAAAAACTGGACGTCCAACCAACTAAGGAGAGTATCCATTAAGATGGATTTTCTAAAAATTCAGCCTATCCATCTAGATGTTTTACGTGAGATCGGTAACATTGGAGCAGGACATGCAGCGACAGCATTGTCGACGATGTTGAACAAAGCTGTTGATATGAAAGTTCCTTCAGTGAATGTCATCTCATTTGAAGAAATTTCTGAGATGGTCGGAGGAGCAGAGAACGTTGTGGCTTCCGTTTTCTTAAGAATCGTAGGAGATGCTCCCGGTTGTATGTTCTTCATGCTTCCTGTTGAACAAGCTGAGCAGCTTTTAGAAGATTTATTAGTCGGCCAAACAGTGAATTTATCGAGCGGAGATGAATCTGACATTGCATTATCTGCTCTTCAGGAGGTAGGTAACATTCTATCAGGTTCATATCTGACTTCATTCTCTGATTTTACAGGGCTCAATTTACAGCCGTCTGTTCCTGCAACAAGCATTGACATGGCAGGAGCGATATTGAGTTTTGGACTGTTCGAAATATCTGCTGTAAGTGATTATGCCATTGTTATCGATACTGCTTTTACGGATATAGAAAGGCAAGACGAGGTAAAAGGACACTTTTTTCTGTTGCCTGACCCTCTATCCTTCTCTAAAATTTTTCATGCATTAGGAGTTCCGTTGGATGAGTGAAATCATAAAGGTGGGAATCGCTGATATTAACATCGTTTCCCCTCCAAACACAATTAGAACAACAGGTCTTGGTTCATGTGTCGGCGTCATACTTTTTGATCAAGTAAAAAAAATCGCAGGGATGGCGCATATCATGCTTCCGGATTCGTCACTTTCCAAAACTCCCACGTTGAATGAAGGGAAATATGCGGATACAGCGATTAAGAGTCTTTACGACATGCTGATCAAGAGTGGTGCCAACGGAAAAGGCTTAAAAGCAAAGATAGCTGGGGGTGCACAGATGTTTAAGTTCACCTCAGGAAGTGAAATGATGCGAATTGGCCCAAGAAACGTTGAACGTGTTAAAGAAGAGCTATCATCTCTAAAGATTCCATTATTAGCAAGCGATGTAGGAGGTTCTAGTGGAAGGACGATCGAGTTCAACCCTGAGAACACTGTATTAACGATTAAGACGGTTAATGCAGGAACAAAAGTAATCTAAAATAAAAACCAAAAAAAACGAGGAGGATTACCATGACGGAGCCATCTTTATTAGAAGAACAATCTTGCTGGGAAAAGTGGAACACGAGTCGTGATCGAGAAGCAGGTGACGAACTGATGCGTGCGTATTTACCACTTGTTAATTATCACGTACAACGTATATCGGTTGGTTTGCCTAAAAGTGTTAACAAAGATGAACTCCGATCCCTCGGTATGCTAGGGTTATATGATGCTCTAAAAAAGTTTGAGCCTGAAAGGGACCTGAAGTTTGATACTTACGCTTCATTTCGGATTCGTGGTGCTATCTTAGACGGCTTACGAAGAGAAGACTGGCTTCCAAGAAGTTTAAGAGAAAAAACAAAAAAAGTTGAAGCTGCCATCGAAAGGTTAGAACAAGAAAATCTTCGTTCCGTTAGCCCAAAAGAAGTTGCTGATGAGCTCGGATACTCAGAAAATGAAGTAACAACCGTTATGTCTGAAAGTTTTCTTGCTAACGTTTTATCGATTGACGAAGAGAACAAAGAAACAGAAAGCCGTGAAAAAGTTAGTTACACGATTGAAGATAAAAAAGCGATCACACCTGAAAATAGCTTGCTGCAAGAAGAACTTCATGGTGAGCTCGCATTGGTGATCAAGGAATTGTCTGAGAAAGAGCAGCTTGTAGTGAGTTTGTTCTACTTTGAGGAATTAACATTAACTGAAATCGGACAAGTACTCGGTCTATCTACATCCAGAATATCTCAAATACACTCAAAAGCACTCTTTAGAATCCGACAGGTTCTACAACGATATATGTAAGGAGTAGGGATATGGATCAATGGTTTCATATTAAATTGGAAAATAGTGAAACAGAGGCTCTTTTACTAAAAAAAGGAGTTGAAATCCCATCTGGTGAAGTCACGTTTTCTAGACTTTTGGCTTGGATCGAATCGAAAGGTATCCGACATGGAATTCGAATCGAAGTATTGAGTCTAGTGGCTGAAAATCTAGAGAGTTTTATATTTCCAGCTGAGATCGCAAACGGGAAACTCCCGAAAGATGGAGAGTCTGCCAGACTTATACCATCTTTCTCAAATGAGAAGAAACTTGATACAAACGAGAATGTGAAACTTGATTTTAAACGTCTTTTTACAATTCCTACAGCTGAGTTCGGAGAGATCGTAGCAAGAAAACAAAACGCTACTGAAGGCATACCAGGAATAAGTGTTTTTGGAAAAGTGATACCTGCAAAAAAAGGTAAAGATTTGGCAGTTAAAAATGGTGAGAATACTGTATATAACGAGAGTGAGCAATGTGTCTATGCTTCAGCGAGTGGAGAGGTAACGTTCCAAAATAATCGTGTAAATATCTATCCCGTTTATCGAGTAGATGGCGATGTTTCTTTAAAGACTGGTCATATTGATTTTGTTGGAAATGTACATATAACCGGGGACGTACCCTCAGGATTTAAAATATCTGCCAAAGGTGATGTTCGAGTCGAAGGCGTCGTGGAAGCAGCAGATATTATCTCTGACGGAAGCGTTATTATCGGTGGCGGTGTTTTAGGTCAAGGAAAAGGAACGGTTCGTTGTGGTGGTGACTTCACTTCCCTTTATATTAGTCAAGGAAATGTATACGCAAAAGGAAACATAAGAGTAGCACAAACGATTCTTCACAGTCATTGTGAGGCGGAATCAAGCGTTACATGTACGAGTGGCAAAGGAAATATATCGGGGGGCACCTGTATTGCAGGAAACGGAATCTCAGCGAATAACATAGGTAACGAAACGAACTCTAAAACGTTATTATACTTAAAGACAAATGATAGAATGGAGAAAGAAATCATACATCATGAACAAAAAATTCTTGAGCTAGAAAAGAATTTAGAGAAATTAAATCATTTAAAGATCGTGTTGATTCAAAAAAATACAGAGCAACAAACGATTAATAGAATAGTAAACACGATTTCTCAATCGCATCAAGAGATTTCAGCCCATCGAACGGAGATCGAAAATTATAAAAATTCTTTACAGTCTTCTATAAATATTAACGGCACGCTTCATCCCCATGTTGAGATCTCGATTGGAAAATACAAACGTAAAATCCAATCTTCCTATACGGCTGCGAAAGTATTTATAGAAGAGAAGGAAATTGTTGTTCACACTCTATAAGAATTGGATGTGGATGCTGTGAGTCTTAAATTAATCGAGCTTCAGGTTGCGATTCCAAGAACTCTTGATGCTTCAAAAGCAAGTATTGATGTCATGAATAGAGGACTTCTTCAACAACAGCAGACTTCAGAAGAAATACGAAAAAAAGACAAGATAGAAGCAGAACGGGTCAATCAAAAAGAAGCGACTGAATCAAGTTTATTTCATACAAATGATCAGCATCAGCAAGAAAAGACGAGTTCAAAGAGTTCGAGTCATCCTTATAAAGGAAGTAAAATCGATTATTCAGGTTAGGATGAATGCGATGTACGCTTTAGTTTTCATAAGTATTATGTTAAACGTAGTATGTTTATATTTAATTTTTAATTTGCGCAATAAATTTCAAAAACAAAGCAACTCACATGATTCAAAAACAAGTGAAGAAGTAGAAGAGCTTCTTGAGCTATTTTCAGAAGAGATGAAGATAGAAAATGAACGCTTGCATGAAATGATCTTAAAATTCACTCAGAAAAATCATCAGCAAAAAGATCTGGATGAGATCACAATTATAGAATTAGAAGAGACCGGGACGGTCCTGCAAGAGTCAGAAGATAAACATTTCTCTAAAGAGACAACCGAAGTATTAACATTAGCTCAAAAAGGTTATAATGCTGAAGAAATTGCAAAAATGCTGCACCGAGGAAAAGGTGAAGTAGAGTTACTTTTAAAATTTTATCGATAACAAGCAAAAAGACTTGCAGAAATTGCACGAAACATGGTATATTATTTCTCGGTGTTAATCACACACGTTTGCGGATTTGAGCAATGTGGTGCTGACTAAGTCAGTTATTGCTCGAAGGTGAAACAAACGGAGGTAAACAAACCTAGGAGGTGCCATTATGGCAGTAATTTCAATGAAACAATTGTTAGAAGCTGGTGTACACTTTGGTCATCAGACTCGCCGTTGGAATCCGAAAATGTCTCGTTACATTTTCACAGAAAGAAACGGTATCTACATTATCGATCTTCAAAAGACAGTAAAGAAAGTTGAAGAATGCTACAATGTTATGCGTAACATCGCAGCTGACGGCGGAAAGATCCTTTTCGTTGGAACTAAGAAACAAGCTCAAGATTCAGTTAAGGAAGAAGCTGAACGTTCTGACATGTACTACATCAACCAACGTTGGTTAGGTGGAACATTAACAAACTTCGGTACTATCCGCAAGCGTATCAACCGCTTAAAAGATCTTGAAAAAATGCAAGAAGATGGTACTTTTGAAGTACTTCCTAAGAAAGAAGTTATTCTTCTTAAGAAGGAAATGGATCGTCTTGAAAAGTTCCTAGGCGGAATTAAAGACATGAACAAGCTTCCTGACGCATTATTCGTAGTTGACCCTCGTAAAGAGCGCATCGCGATTGCAGAAGCTCGTAAATTGAACATCCCGATCATCGCCATCGTTGATACGAACTGTGATCCGGACGAAGTTGATCACGTTATCCCTGGTAACGATGATGCAATTCGTGCAGTTAAACTTCTTACTGGTAAGATGGCAGATGCTATCATCGAAGCTAACCAAGGCGGAGAAGAAGTAGCAGAAGCAGCTGAAGAAGAAACTACTGCTTAATTAAATGGAATGCTCAAGGGTGGTAGAGGGGATGACCCTTTATCACCCTTTTTATGTAAAAGCACAACTAGCACTACATATCCCATAAGGAGGCAAAAACACATGGCTATTACAGCACAAATGGTTAAAGAATTGCGTGAAAACACTGGCGCAGGAATGATGGATTGTAAGAAAGCATTAACTGAAACAGGTGGTAACATGGAGGCGGCAATTGATTACCTTCGTGAAAAAGGGATCGCGAAAGCTGCTAAGAAAGCTGACCGTATCGCAGCAGAAGGTTTAACTTCTGTAATCGTTGACGGAAACAAAGCAGTTATCCTTGAAGTGAACTCTGAAACAGATTTCGTTGCGAAAAACGAAAACTTCAAGAGCTTAATCGCTGAGCTAGGTAACCACTTGTTGGCTACAGAGCCTGCTTCAGTAGAAGATGCATTAGCTTCTGACTTTAACGGAACTTCAGTAAATGACTACATCAACGCAGCAATCGCTAAAATCGGAGAAAAACTTACACTTCGCCGCTTCGAAATCTTGAAAAAAGACGAGAACGCAGCATTTGGCGCTTACCTTCACATGGGTGGTCGCATCGGAGTTCTTTCAGTGGTTGAAGGAACGACAGAAGAAGAAGTTGCTAAAGACGTTTCTATGCACGTTGCAGCAGTAAATCCTAAATACATCTCTCGTGACGAAGTTAGTGAAGAAGAAGTTTCACGTGAGCGTAAAGTATTAACTGAACAGGCACTTAACGAAGGAAAGCCTGAAAACATCGTAGCTAAAATGGTAGAAGGACGTCTTGGCAAATACTTCGAAGATATTTGCTTGAACGACCAATCTTTCATTAAAGATCCAGACCAAAAAGTTGGTAAATATGTAGCTTCCAAAGGTGGTACTGTAAAAGCCTTCATTCGCTTTGAAGTTGGAGAAGGCCTTGAGAAGCGTGAAGACAACTTCGCTGAAGAAGTAATGTCTCAAGTTAAAAAGTAAGCACAGTTTGAAAAAGAGGGGAGCACGTTGTGTTCCTCTTTTTTTACAGAAATAACCTTGGTTTTAATGGCAATACTTTCAAATGTTGTTCCTTAAAAGTTTCTGCAGAACATCATTGCAAGTTGATTGGAGTGTTAGGTGCGAGACTCCTGGGGGATCAGCGGGACAGGTGAGACACCTAATGGCACAAAGTGCCAAGGTGGCTCACCGCACGCCCCCCGGAAAGCGAGCACCTGAAACGGAAATCAACCACTTTCAGAAAGCAACGGAGCTTTTCATTAACTAGTTAACAGCCATAATGAACCAGGTAAATATATTTTTTTAGGTGATGGAGGGACAAATGACTACTTCAAAATATAAACGAGTCGTCTTGAAATTAAGTGGAGAAGCACTAGCAGGTGAACAAACATCTGGAATCGATCCAAAAATCGTTCAGTCAATTGCAGAACAAGTAAAAGAAATCGTTGAACTCGACGTAGAAGTTGCTGTAGTAGTTGGCGGCGGAAACTTATGGCGTGGTAAGACTGGCAGTGAGATGGGAATGGACCGTGCTTCAGCAGACTATATGGGCATGCTTGCCACTGTAATGAATTCATTAGCCCTTCAAGACAGTCTTGAAAACATTGGGGTTCAAACAAGAGTACAAACATCAATAGAAATGCGTCAGGTTGCAGAACCTTATATCAGAAGAAAAGCCATTCGTCACCTTGAAAAAAAGCGCGTTGTTATATTTGCAGCAGGAACGGGTAACCCGTACTTCTCAACAGATACGACTGCAGCACTAAGAGCAGCAGAAATTGAAGCAGAAGTTATCTTGATGGCTAAGAATAACGTGGATGGCGTGTATTCAGCAGATCCGAAATTGGATGAGAACGCTGTTAAGTATACGACATTATCGTATCTTGATCTTTTAAAAGATGGACTAGCAGTAATGGATACAACAGCTTCATCACTATGTATGGATAATGATATCCCGTTAGTTGTTTTCTCGATCATGGAAGAAGGAAACATCAAACGAGCAGTTGCCGGAGAAAAAATTGGAACCGTTATAAGGGGGAGAAACTAATGGCAAAAGAAGTTTTAACTCAAGCAGAAGAAAAGATGCAAAAAGCAATCGGAGCTCTAAGACGTGAATATTCAACACTTCGTGCAGGCAGAGCAAACCCTTCTCTATTAGACAGAGTACAAGTTGATTACTACGGAACTCAAACTCCGATCAATCAATTAGCAGGTGTAACAACTCCAGAAGCTAGACTTTTAGTGATTCAGCCTTACGACAAATCTGCAATGGCAGATATTGAAAAGGCGATTTTAAAGTCTGATCTTGGTCTAACACCTTCTAACGATGGTCAAGTGATTCGAATTGCGATTCCAGCTCTAACAGAAGAGCGCCGAAAAGAACTAGTTAAACTTGTTAAAAAGTTTGCTGAAGAAGCGAAAGTGGCTCTAAGAAACGTCCGTCGTGATGCGAATGACGATTTGAAGAAACTTGAAAAAGAAGCTGAGATTACAGAAGACGAACTACGTCGCTATAACGATGATGTTCAAAAGCTTACTGATAAATACACAGCTGAAGCTGATTCTGTAAGTTCTGCTAAAGAAAAAGAAATCATGGAAGTATAAAGCTTTTCCATGTACAATTAAATATAAAAAGCCCTCTATAAAAGGGGGCTTTTTTATTAGACAATATCACCATTTTGCTAGACTTTAATTGATAAGGTGATTGGCATATGGAGAACACCTCACTTTAGAGGTGGATTCTATGAAGTCTAAGAAGATGGAGGCTTATACATGCTTGACAAGCTTTTCTTTAAGAAAAAAAGTCCGGAGAACCATACATTCAAAGAAGAAAATATCCCGAAACATGTAGCCATAATTATGGATGGCAACGGAAGGTGGGCACGGAAACGAGCTCTGCCACGAATTGCCGGTCATCATGAAGGAATGAAAACAGTTCGGAAAATCGTTAAAGAAGCGAATAAGATTGGGATAGAAGTGTTAACTCTTTATGCGTTTTCAACTGAAAACTGGAAACGTCCACGTGAAGAAGTCGACTTTTTAATGAAACTTCCTGGAGAATTTTTAAACACTTTTCTTCCAGATTTGATTAAAGAGAACGTGCAAGTGCGAATAATGGGTAAAAAGGAGTTATTACCACTTCATACGGTAAAAGCTGTAGAGGAAGCGATTAACAAGACGAAGAACAACAGTGGTTTAATCTTAAACTTCGCTCTTAATTATGGCAGCCGCGATGAGATTACAGCTGCAGTTAAAGCTTTGGCTGCTGAGGTAAAACAAGGAAGGTTAGAGCCGTCACAAATCGATGATTCAATGATCGAACAGCATTTAATGACGCATGATTTAAACGATCCGGATCTTTTGATTCGTACAAGTGGCGAGGTTCGATTAAGTAACTTTATGCTATGGCAGCTTGCGTATTCTGAATTTTGGTTTACGGAAGTGTTATGGCCAGATTTTTCTGAAGAGCATCTACGAGAAGCTGTATCACAATTTGCCGGACGAGGCAGGCGGTATGGCGGTGTTTAATTAAGGAGGACTTATGAAACAACGGATAATAACAGGTGTAATCGCAGCCGTTTTATTTATAGGGATTACCCTTTATGGAAGCTGGCCGTTCTCACTATTAATACTATTGCTAACTGGGATTGGCATGTTTGAATTATTGCGTATGAAAAGGTTGGAGCTAAGTTTCGTAGGGGGAATCGGATTTTTATTAGCAGTCTTGATCGCATTACCACAAGACTGGATGAGTTCTTTAGAACCTTTTACTAAAACTGATGCCATTATACTTGCAGTTCTTCTATTACTAGTCGTAACTGTTGTACAAAAGAACACTACAGATTACAATCATATTTCGTTTGTGCTTTTTAGTGCTATATACGTAGGTTTTGGGTTTTTCTATTTACTAGAAACGAGAATATTAGAAGGTGGGGTCCAACTTTTATTCTTAATTCTATTCATGCTATGGGCAACTGACTCTGGCGCGTATTTTGTTGGAAAATCGATTGGAAAACGAAAACTTTGGCCGGTTATCTCTCCAAACAAAACGATCGAAGGAGCAGTCGGAGGTATCTTTTTTAGCCTTGTTGTAGGGTTGATCAGCTATTTTACTCATTTTGTGGATATGTCGTTATCTAATATTCTACTGATTTCCATTATCGTAGGTATATTTGGTCAGATAGGCGACTTGGCAGAATCGGCATTCAAACGAATCTACGATGTGAAAGATTCTGGTACTTTGCTTCCTGGACATGGCGGTATATTAGATAGACTAGATAGTGCGTTATTTGTATTCCCGTTGCTCCACGTGCTTCATTTGATAGGATAACGCTAGGAGGTATAGGATGAAATCAGTTAGTTTACTTGGTGCAACAGGTTCGATCGGCGTTCAGACCTTAGATGTGATCGCCTCTCATCCGGAACAGTTCAAATTGAGTTCGATGTCTGTAGGTAAGAATATTGAAGCTGCTGAAAAAATCATATTCCAATTTCAACCTGAAATTTGTGCTGTTCAAAATGAAGAAGATGCTAAAAAACTTCGTTCGAAGGTAAGTTCATCTACAAGAGTTGTCTCGGGTATGGATGGATTGATCGAGGCAGCAGTTTCTACTGATTCAACAATTGTTGTGAACGCAGTAATCGGTAGTGTAGGCTTACTTCCTACATTAAAAGCCATCGAAGCAAAAAAGACGATCGCTTTAGCTAATAAAGAAACGCTAGTAACAGCAGGTCATCTTGTTATGGAAAAAGCGAAGAAATATAACGTCGCAATTCTTCCGGTCGATTCAGAACATTCAGCGATCTATCAGTGCTTGAACGGTGAAGACCCGAACCGTGTAGAGAAGTTGATATTGACTGCTTCTGGTGGAAGTTTTAGAGACCGTACTCGTGAAGAATTAAAAAACGTTACAGTCGAGGAAGCTTTGAACCATCCAAACTGGTCGATGGGTGCGAAAATCACGATCGATTCTGCGACAATGATGAATAAAGGTTTAGAAGTAATTGAAGCTCATTGGTTATTTTCCTTTGATTATTCGAAAATAGACGTCATTTTACATAAGGAAAGCATCATACACTCTATGGTAGAGTTTGTTGATACAAGCATTATCGCTCATTTGGGACAACCAGATATGAGAGTACCGATACAATACGCTCTTACATATCCCGATCGACTTGAATTAATAAACGGGAAAAGGTTAAACTTATGGGAAGTTGGAAAGTTACATTTTCAAGAAATGGATTACGACCGGTTCAGATGTTTAAAACTGGCTTTTCAGGCAGGTAAGGCCGGAGGGTTGATGCCGACCATTTTAAATGCTGCGAATGAAAAAGCGGTGGAACGATTCTTGAATGGTCACATCTCGTTTCTTGAGATAGAAGAGATGATCGAACGAGCTATGCAGAATTTGTCCAACGTCAGTACGCCAGACCTTGAGACAATACAAGAAACAGATAATAGGACTCGTCAATATGTGGAGTCACTACTTAGTAAAGGCAGGTAATGGGAATGAACACTGTGATAGCCATTATCATCATTTTAGGTGCTTTAATTTTCTTTCATGAACTCGGACATCTATTGCTGGCAAAGCGTGCAGGCATCTTGTGTCGTGAGTTTGCTATTGGATTCGGCCCGAAAGTGTTTGCCTTCAAGAAAGGGGAGACAGTCTACACGATTCGTCTTTTACCTCTTGGAGGGTTCGTACGTATGGCTGGAGAAGATCCAGAAGGTATTGAACTTAAGGCAGGTCACAGAGTTGGTTTGATCTTCAACCAAGCAAATGAAGTGGAGAAAATCGTTGTCAATCACCGTGAAAAATATCCGGTGCAAAAAACGATCACCATTGAAAACGCTGATTTAGAACGTGAATTGTATGTAACAGGCTTTGAAAATGAAGACTCTGGAACATCGACTTACAAAGTAAAAGAAGATGCGCTATTTGTAGCTGATCACCAAGAGATGCAGATCGCACCTTATAACCGACAGTTTGGATCGAAGACGATCATGCAGAGAACACTAGCAATCTTTGCTGGTCCTGCAATGAACTTTTTACTAGCTTTCGTGATCTTGGTCGTATTTTCGCTCATGCAAGGTATCCCGACTAATGAATCAAGACTAGGTACCCTTCAAGAAGGAGCAGGTGCCGATAAAGCTGGTTTGATTAAAGGGGATAAAATTATAGCAGTTCAGGGCGAAAAGATGGACGATTGGAAAGAATTAGTGTCTGTCATTCAAGAAAACCCTGGTGAAAAGTTAATGTTTACGATCAATCGTGATGGAGAAGAGAAAGTGGTTCCTGTCACGCTTGGCTCACGTAAAGGTGCTGATGATAAGAACGAAGGATTTATTGGAGCACACCCATATACAGAATCCTCTTTTGTTGGATCATTAGAATATGGTGCTAAACAAACTTGGTTTATGACAACAGCTATATTTACAGGGCTCGGACAACTGATAACGGGTCAGCATGGAATTGATCAGCTCTCTGGTCCACTTGGTATCTATGAGTATACAGATCAAGCTGCAAAAGCCGGTGTTTATATGCTGCTGCAATGGGCAGCTATCTTAAGTGTCAACTTAGGGATCTTTAACTTGTTACCATTACCTGCACTTGACGGAGGACGACTTCTATTCTTAGGAGTTGAAGCTTTGAGAGGGAAACCGATCGATCCGCAAAAAGAAGGAATGGTTCATTTTATCGGGTTTGCTTTTCTGATGTTATTGATGCTAGTTGTTACATGGAATGATATACAGAAAATATTTCTTGGTTAATTAGGGATGATTTGAGGAGTAGAGATTATGAGACAAAGTCAGTTGTTTATGCCAACTTTAAGAGAAATTCCTGCAGATGCAGATGTTAAAAGTCACCAGCTCTTATTAAGAGCTGGCTTTATCCGTCAGAATGCTGCTGGTATTTACTCTTTTCTTCCATTGGGGAAAAAGGTTCTTCACAAGGTAGAAAATATTGTACGAGAAGAAATGAATCGTGCCGGTTCACAAGAGATGATGATGCCGGCGCTGCAGCTTGCTGAACTTTGGCAGGAAAGTGGCCGATGGTATAGCTACGGTCCTGAACTAATGAGATTAAAAGATCGACACGAGCGGGATTTCGCACTTGGAGCAACTCATGAAGAAGTGATTACGAGCATCGTTCGAGACGAAGTAAAATCATATAAGAAACTTCCTCTTAATCTATATCAGATTCAAACAAAGTTCAGAGACGAGAAACGTCCACGTTTCGGTTTGCTTCGCGGAAGAGAGTTCATCATGAAAGATGCATACTCTTTCCATGATAAGCAAGAAAGTCTTGATGACACGTATGAAGCGATGAAAGACGCCTACTCTGCTATCTTTAGCCGTTGTGGACTTAACTTCCGTGCGGTTTTAGCCGATTCAGGTGCGATCGGTGGTAAAGATAATCATGAGTTCATGGTTTTATCAGAAATTGGTGAAGATTTGATCGCGTATTCAACGGATTCAGATTTTGCAGCGAACATAGAGATGGCTCCAGTTGTTCTTCGTGAAGACCGTTCATCTGAAAATCTTATGGAACTTAAGAAAGTAGAAACGCAAAACGCGAAAACGATCGAAGAGGTTTCAGATCTATTACAAGTTTCACCATCCAAAGTGATTAAATCATTGCTTTATATCGCTGATGAACAACCTGTTTTAGTGTTAGTCAGAGGAGATCATGAGGTTAATGAGATTAAGCTTAAGAATGTTCTTTCTGCTAAAGAAGTAGAATTAGCTACAGCAGAAGAAACAAAAAAATGGTTGAATGCTGAACACGGATCTATCGGACCAGTTCATTCTTCAAAAGAAGTTAAAGTAATCGCTGATCAAGCAGTTCCATATATGGTAAATGCAGTTTGTGGTGCAAATGAAGCAGGCTATCATTATACAAATGTTAATCACAATAGAGATTTTGAGTGTAATGAAACAGCTGACCTTCGTTTTGTTGTAGAAGGTGATCTGTCACCAGATGGTAAAGGGACGATCGTTTTTGCTAAAGGAATTGAAGTCGGGCATGTGTTCAAGCTTGGTAAAGTATACAGTGAGCCGATGAAAGCCTCTTACTTAGATGAAAACGGTAAGAATCAGATCATGTCCATGGGTTGTTATGGAATAGGTGTCTCACGTACATTAGCAGCCGTAGCTGAAGAAAACAATGATGACAAAGGTTTGATCTGGCCGTTATCATTAACACCGTTCGATGTTCACTTAATTGCTATTAACAGTAAGAACGCAGAACAAGCAGCACTGTCCGATGAACTTTACAAGCAGATCAAGAACGATGGATTTGATTGTTTATATGATGATCGCCCTGAACGAGCGGGTGTGAAATTTACAGATAGCGATCTTATCGGACTGCCAATTCGTGTTATGGTTGGAAAACGTGCTTCAGAAGGTATCGTAGAAGTGAAGATACGTAAAAGCGGAGAATCATTCGAAGTGCCAGTTTCTGAACTAAGCAGCTTTATTAAAAATGAGTGGGACAAGCTTAAGAATTAGTTAGAGCGTGATTGAATGGATGATGTCCATAGAGGAGGTACCTCTTTTATATAAGAGGTGCCTTTCTCTTTGCACTTTACGAATAGAGTTCTAATCTTTATGATGGTAATCGAGGCTGACTGATTAAAGCTATAGTATAATTAATAGAGAAATGTTTAAGAATTACATTGGTTAGTCATGTGAAAACATAATTAAACCCCTCTAAAAGGAGGTTCGTATGAGCGGAAATGATCAACAGATCAGACAAGAAAGGCTATCGCTTCTTTTAGAACAACTAGGTATGCCTGATGAAATGAAAGTAGGTTTTTCGGAAGGAACGATCGAAAAACTAACGATAGATAAGACGAATAGAAGCTGGCATTTTATAATAGGACTTCTACGTCCATTAAACCCTGATAGTTATGCATGGTTTAGTGCTAGCCTGCGCCAAACTTTTCAGCATATTGCTACAGTGTCTTTTTCTCTTCAAACGAAAGAGAGTTTTCAAGCCGAAGAGCTACTTGGTTTTTGGCCATTGTGCAAAGAAAAGTTAGTAGAATCAGCAGCACCAAGTTTAGGAAGTATGCTTTCTACGCAAAATCCTATTGCGGAAGGCAATTTTTTGTGTCTGACAGTAAGAAATGATGCGGAAGAAGCGCTTGTTCAAAGAAAGCTTTCTCCTGTTATTAAGGAGATGTACAGTCAGTTTGGGTTTCATTCTGTAATGGTAAAAACAGAGATTAAACATTCTGAAGAAGATTTTCAAAAGTTTATCGAACAAAGAAAACAAGAAGATCAGAATAAAGTAATGGAAGCTTTAGTTGAAAAAGAAAAAGCCGCTAATCGATCTGATGGCCCTGCAGCAAGAACTGATATTATGATCGGCTATTCAATCAAGGATGATCCTGTTCCGATCCAAACGATTCAAGATGAAGAAAGACGCATAACGATTCAAGGCTACGTCTTTCATTCCGAAACGAGAGAGCTTAGAAGCGGGCGTACACTATTAACATTCAAGATTACCGATTACACGGATTCATTATTGATCAAAATTTTCTCTCGTGACAAAGAAGATATTCCTATCCTTCAAGGGATTCAAAAGGGAATGTGGCTAAAAGTTCGAGGCGGAATACAAAATGATACGTTTGTAAGAGATCTAGTTATGATCGCTAACGATATTAATGAGATCAAACCTGAGTTCAGAAAAGATCTTGCGGATGAAGACAACAAACGTGTTGAGCTTCACCTTCACACCCCGATGAGTCAGATGGATGCAATATCTTCTGTTTCAACCTTAGTGGGACAAGCTAAGAAATGGGGTCATCCAGCTATCGCAATAACTGATCATGCTGGTGTTCAGTCCTTTCCAGAAGCTTATAGTGCAGGAAAGAAAAACGGAATCAAAATTCTGTACGGACTTGAGGCGAATCTTGTAGATGATGGTGTACCGATCGCATACAACGAGGCGCCGAGAAAATTAACAGATGAAACATATATTGTTTTTGACGTTGAGACGACGGGTTTATCAGCTGTTTACAATAAAATTATTGAACTCGCAGCGGTAAAGATACGTGGCGGGGAGATCATTGACCGTTTTGAAAGGTTTGCAAATCCTCATGAATCCCTATCTCAAACCACGATTGAATTAACTGGAATTACAGATGATATGGTTGAGAACGCACCAGAGATCGAAGAAGTGCTTCGAGATTTTCACGCATTTATGGGTGATGATATCCTAGTAGCTCATAACGCGAGCTTTGACATGGGCTTCTTGAACGAAGGATTACGCAAGATAGGTCTAGGGGAAGCAAAGAATCCTGTAATTGATACACTTGAATTGGCAAGATTTTTGCTCCCGCAGTTAAAGAATCATAGATTGAACACACTTTGTAAAAGGTTTGATATTGAACTCACTCAGCATCACCGAGCTATCTATGATGCTGAAGCTACTGGTTATCTATTATGGAAGCTTCTAAAAGAAACGTTTGAAAAGGATATCTTCTATCACGACCGTTTGAACGATAACATGGGGCAAGGTGGTTTTCAGAGATCAAGACCGTTTCACTGTACACTTTTAGCTGCGACACAAGAAGGTCTGAAGAATTTATACAAACTCGTTTCTGAGTCACATATGTCTTATTTTTATCGAACACCGCGTATTCCGAGATCACGGTTAAGTAAACTACGAGAGGGCATACTCGTCGGTTCAGCTTGTGATAAAGGTGAAGTGTTTGAAGGTATGATGCAAAAACCGATCGAAGAGGTTGAAAAGATCGCGGAGTTTTATGATTACTTAGAAGTTCAGCCGCCAAGTAACTATTATCATCTTATCGAAAGAGAATTAGTCGCAGATGAGATGAACTTAAGAGAAATCCTGTCTAACATCGTTCAGCTTGGTGAGAAATTGAACAAACCGGTTGTCGCAACAGGAAACGTTCATTATTTAAACCCTGAAGATGCGATCTATCGAAAAATCTTGATCTCTTCTCAAGGTGGAGCGAATCCGCTGAACAGACAAACTCTTCCAGAAGTCCATTTTAGAACAACTGATGAGATGTTGAACTTGTTCTCTTTCTTAGGGGAGGAAAAAGCTCAAAAAGTAGTTTGTGAAAATACGAGACAGATCGCCGATATGATTCAGGAGATCAAACCGATTCCGGATGATCTATATACACCAAAGATCGAGGGCGCAGATGAGGAAGTACGCTCGATGAGTTATAACCGAGCGAAAAGCATCTATGGTGAGAATCTTCCAGAACTTGTTGAGAAAAGGTTAGAAAAAGAATTAAAAAGTATCATCGGACACGGATTTGCGGTTATTTACTTGATCTCACATAAACTTGTAAAAAAATCGTTGATCGATGGATACCTTGTAGGATCGCGTGGGTCAGTCGGTTCATCGTTTGTTGCGACAATGACGGAGATTACAGAAGTAAATCCACTGCCTCCTCACTATGTTTGCCCGAACTGTAAAGAATCACATTTCTTTAATGATGGTTCTGTTGGTTCTGGTTATGACTTGCCAGATAAAGAATGTCCAACATGCGAAGTGCTTTATATAAAAGATGGACAAGATATTCCCTTCGAAACGTTCCTTGGTTTCAAAGGAGATAAAGTCCCTGATATCGACTTAAACTTCTCAGGTGAGTATCAGCCTAGAGCACATAACTACACGAAAGAACTATTCGGTGAAGATTATGTGTATCGTGCAGGTACGATAGGTACCGTAGCTGAAAAAACGGCTTATGGTTATGTAAAAGGGTATGCAGGAGACAACAACTTAACGATCCGATCGGCAGAAGTTGATCGCCTCGTAGCAGGTTGTACAGGAGTAAAGAGAACAACAGGTCAGCATCCGGGTGGAATAATAGTTGTTCCAGATTATATGGATATCTATGATTTTTGTCCTGTGCAGTTCCCAGCCGATGATAGTGGGTCGGAATGGAAGACGACTCATTTTGATTTTCACTCGATTCACGATAACTTATTAAAACTTGATATACTCGGGCACGATGATCCGACCGTTATCCGCATGCTTCAAGATCTAAGCGGTATTGATCCGAAGACCATTCCTGCTTCTGATCCAGAAGTGATGAAAATCTTCTCAGGTCCAGACGTGTTAGGAGTAACCGAAGAACAGATCATGTGTAAGACAGGTACGTTAGGTATTCCAGAGTTCGGAACAAAGTTCGTAAGACAGATGCTTGAAGAAACAAAACCAAGTACTTTCTCTGAACTTGTACAGATTTCAGGACTATCTCATGGTACCGACGTGTGGCTTAATAACGCGAACGAATTGATCGCAAACGGCACTTGTGTGCTGAAAGACGTTATCGGATGCCGTGATGATATTATGGTCTACCTGATCTATAAAGGCCTCGAACCGTCGCTTGCTTTTAAGATCATGGAGAGTGTACGTAAAGGTAAGGGTCTGCCGGATGAGTGGATCGATGAGATGAAGAAGAACGATGTACCTGATTGGTATATTGGTTCATGTTTGAAGATCAAATACATGTTCCCTAAAGCTCATGCTGCAGCATACGTACTGATGGCCGTTCGTATCGCATATTTTAAAGTTCATTATCCAATCTGGTTCTATGCGGCATATTTCACGGTAAGAGCGGATGATTTTGATGTGGAGTCTATGATCAGAGGATCCAAAGCGTTAAAGACAAAAATTGAAGAGATCTCAGCTAAAGGTCTTGATGCTTCTACAAAAGAGAAGAACTTGCAAACGGTTCTAGAACTTGCTCTTGAAATGTGTGAAAGAGGGCTATCGTTCCAGAAGATCGATCTGTATCGATCAAGCGCAACAGATTTCTTAGTAGAAGGGGACACATTAATTCCACCGTTCAATTCAATCGCAGGATTAGGTACAAACGCAGCATTAAACATTGTAAAAGCAAGAGAGCAAGGTGAATTTCTTTCTAAAGAAGATCTACAGCAGCGTGCGAAGTTGTCTAAGACCATTATTGAGTACTTAGATGATCAAGGATGTTTAGAAGGAATGCCTGATGCAAACCAGCTTTCGCTCTTTTAACAAGGGCTTCTTGAAGGCTTGATCAGTTGCAGTATTTTATTGGTTATGGTATAGTATTTTTGGAAATACTGTTGAATGAATAACTGTCGGCGAAAGAGTGGGGCTCCCCACTCTTTCGTTACGTTTTGAGGTCATTCAGTAAGAAGGAGGGCAGCAATGAGTCAGAAGATTACAGAGCTCACAACAGAGCTTGTAACCCCAATCGTTGAAAAACTAGGACTTGAACTTGTTGACGTTGAATTTGTTAAAGAGGGTAAAAACTGGTTTCTCCGAGTATATATCGATTCCACGGGTGGAATTGATATCGAGGAATGCGGGACTGTCAGTGAACAATTAAGTGAAAAACTAGATGAACTTGATCCGATCGAACAGCCCTACTTTTTAGAAGTATCTTCTCCAGGTGTTGAAAGACCATTAAAGAAACCTGAAGATGTGAAAAATGCTATCGGCAAAAATGTAAACATTAAACTTTATGAGCCATTAAACGGTGAAAAAGTATATGAAGGACTTTTAAAAGACTTTGACGGTGAAACGCTGTTCATGGAGATTAGAGTGAAAACGCAAGTGAAAAAGGTAGAGTTACCTTATGCTAAAGTGGCCAACGCCCGTCTTGCGGTTGTTTTTTAATGAAGAGGGGAGAAGAAAAATGAGTACCGAGCTTTTGGATGCACTTACATTGTTAGAAAAGGAAAAAGGGATCAGTAAAGATGTCATTATTGAAGCGATTGAAGCTGCCCTTATTTCTGCGTACAAGCGCAATTTTCATCAAGCGCAAAATGTTCGTGTTGATTTTAACAGAGACACAGGAAGTATCCGTGTTTTTTCAAGAAAAAATGTGGTTGAAGAAGTTGAGGACGATCGTCAAGAGATCTCAGTAGCAGAAGCTCAAGCGATCAACCCTGGCTATGAATTAGAAGATATTGTAGAAGAAGAAGTCACACCAAAAGATTTTGGTCGTATTGCTGCTCAAACAGCTAAACAAGTAGTGACACAACGCGTACGTGAAGCAGAGCGCGGGATCATCTTCTCAGAATTTATTGATCGTGAAGAAGATATCATCACGGGAATCGTTCAACGACAAGACCACCGTTATATGTATGTCAGCCTAGGCAGAGTGGAAGCTCTTCTACCTGCTGCTGAACAGATGCCTGGTGAATCTCATACCACGAACGACCGCATCAAAGTGTACATTACTAAAGTTGAAAAGACGACAAAAGGTCCTCAAATTTTAGTTTCAAGAACTCACCCAGGTCTTCTAAAACGCTTATTCGAACTTGAAGTGCCAGAGATCTATGATGGAACGGTTGAGATTAAATCGATCGCTCGTGAAGCGGGTGACCGTTCTAAGATCGCCGTTCATGCTGCTGATCCTGAAGTAGATCCAGTTGGATCTTGTGTTGGACAAAAAGGTGCGCGTGTTCAAACGATCGTAAACGAATTGAACGGTGAGAAGATTGATATTGTTCGATGGAGTGAAGATCCAGTAGTATATGTAGCAAATTCACTTAGCCCAGCAAAAGTACTTGAAGTACAAGTGAATGAAGAGGAAAAGATGACAACGGTTATCGTTCCTGACTATCAACTTTCATTAGCGATTGGTAAAAGAGGCCAAAATGCTCGTCTAGCTGCGAAGTTAACAGGTTGGAAGATTGATATTAAAAGTGAAACAGAAGCCACAGAATCAGGTGTGTACGATCCATCAAACGCTCGCAGTGATTTTTTCGAAGATACTGATGAGGATGAAGAGTAAGAAATGACGAGGTGGAGACAATGAAAACACGTAAAATTCCGATGAGAAAATGCGTAGCCTGTCAAGAAATGAAGGCTAAAAAAGAATTAACACGTATTGTCCGCTCACCAGAAGGAGAAGTCTCTGTCGACATGTCGGGGAAAAAATCCGGAAGAGGAGCCTACCTTTGTCATGAACCTGCTTGTATCCAACAAGCAAAAAAGAAAAAGGTTCTTGAGTCACATCTCAAAACAAAGATTCCAGCTGATCTATTTGAACAGCTTGAAAAAGGAAGTCATACATCTTGAAACCAACTCCTTGGGAAAACTTTCTTGGAATAGCAGCTCGAGCCGGTAAAGTCATATCCGGTGAAGAACTAGTTGTGAAAAGCATCCAAAAGCAAAACGCGAAAATTGTTCTGCTTTCAAAAGATGCTTCTGATAATACAAAGAAAAAAGTTACCGATAAATGCCACTTTTACAAAATTGATCTTGCCTGGGTGGAAGATCGCAATGTTTTAGGCAGAGCTATTGGTAAGGAGCAACGAGTTGTAGTTGCTGTAAATGATCAAGGATTCTCTAAGAGATTAAAGGAACTTCTTGATCACTAACTCGGGGGTGAACATATGAGTAAAATCCGCGTATACGAATATGCGAAACAGAAAAATGTTCAAAGTAAAGACATTATTGAAAAGCTCAAAACGATGGATGTCCACGTTGCGAATCATATGTCTATGATTGATCAGGCAGCTCTTAAAAAGCTGGATGAGGCTTATCGTCCAAAGACCAATAAAGATCAACCAAAATCAACGAATCAAAATCAACTCCCTAAATCAGATGTGAAAAATAGCAACCCTGGTAATGACACCAAATCTAATAAAAAGGAAGTTCAAAAAGAGAGTAATATGAAAATAAAAAAAGAGAACAATAACTCGTCACAAGCTAAAGGACCAAAGTCCACGAATACTAACAGTCAAAACAATCAGAATAAGACTAGCACAAACAGTCAGAACAAGACTAGCACAAACAATCAAAACAAAAACAGTAACAACAATCAAAACAAGAGCAATAGCAATCATTCAAACAACAAGAATACTAACAATAGAAACCAAAGCAACAATAGAAATAACAACAACAAGAACAACAACAATCGCAACAAGCAAAACAGAGGCGGCGGAAACCAGCAGCAACAAGCTCCTCAGAAGAAAGTTCTTGAAACGCCAAGTAAGATCACTTTCACTGAATCACTTCAAGTAGGTGAATTAGCTAAAAAGTTGAACAAAGATACTTCTGAGATCATTAAAAAGCTAATGGGTCTTGGAATTATGGCAACGATCAATCAAGAGCTTGATAAAGAAGCGATCGAATTGATCGCAGCTGACTACGATGTAGAAGTAGAAGAAGAGATCATCGTTGATGAGAATGAATTTGAAAACTACGAAATCGTAGATGAAGAAAAAGATCTTCAAGTTCGTCCGCCAGTCGTTACGATCATGGGTCACGTTGACCATGGTAAAACAACGCTTCTTGATGCGATTCGTAACACAAAGGTAACTGCAGGCGAAGCTGGTGGAATTACTCAGCATATCGGTGCTTATCAAATTACGAACAACGGAAAACAGATTACGTTCCTAGATACTCCTGGACATGCTGCGTTTACAACGATGCGTGCTCGTGGAGCTCAAGTAACAGATATCACGATTCTAGTTGTAGCTGCTGATGACGGTGTAATGCCTCAGACAGTAGAGGCGATCAACCACGCAAAAGCAGCAGAAGTTCCAATCATCGTGGCTGTAAACAAGATGGATAAAGAATCTGCTAACCCAGATCGAGTCATGCAAGAACTAACTGAGCACGGACTTGTTTCGGAAGCTTGGGGTGGAGATACGATCTTCGTAAACGTTTCAGCGATTAAAGGTGACGGAATTGACGACCTGCTTGAAATGATCAACCTTGTTTCAGAAGTTGAAGAATTAAAAGCAAATCCAAACCGTACTGCAATTGGAACAGTAATTGAAGCACAGCTAGATAAAGGCCGTGGATCTGTAGCGACTCTACTCGTTCAATCAGGTACGTTAAATGTTGGTGATCCAATCGTTGTAGGACACACTTACGGTCGTGTTCGTGCGATGGTGAACGATCTTGGCCGCAGAGTTAAAACGGTAGGACCTTCAACACCAGTTGAAATCACTGGGTTGAACGATGTACCACAAGCTGGTGATCAGTTCATGGTCTTCGCTGACGAGAAAAAAGCTCGTCAAGTTGGTGAGTCTCGCTTCAAAAAACAACAAGATGCACAGCGTAAAGAATCTTCAAAACTAAACCTTGATGACCTCTTTAACCAGATTAAAGAAGGTGACATCAAAGAAATCAATGTCATCATCAAAGGTGATGTTCAAGGCTCTGTTGAGGCGCTTGCAGGATCATTACAAAAAATTGACGTTGAAGGCGTTAAAGTTAAAATCATCCACTCAGGTGTTGGAGCGATCAATGAGTATGACATCATGCTTGCATCAGCTTCAAACGCGATCGTGATCGGTTTCAACGTTCGTCCTGATAACGGTGCAAAACGTACAGCTGACGCTGAAAAAGTCGATGTTCGTCTGCATAGAATTATCTACAACGTAATCGAAGAGATCGAATCAGCGATGAAAGGGATGCTTGACCCAGAATTCGAAGAAAAAGTTATCGGGCAAGTTGAAGTTCGTACGACTTTCAAAGTTTCTAAAGTGGGTACGATCGCTGGATGTTACGTTACTGAAGGTAAGATCACAAGAGATTCTACAGTTCGCTTGATTCGTGACGGTGTTGTTTCTTACGAAGGTAAGATCGATGCACTTAAACGTTTTAAAGACGATGCTAAGGAAGTATCTGCCGGATATGAATGTGGGATCACGTTAGAAAAGTTCAATGATATTAAAGAGGGCGACATCATTGAAGCATATATCATGGAAGAAATTAAAGTAAAATGATCGGGTTCTTAACGGTTGAGTTTTTCATCTATGAAGCACAGTCGTTAAAAGATAAACGTTCAGTTGTTCAAAAAGCGGTAAACAGGCTTCGTCAACGATTAAACGTGGCTGTATCCGAAACAGATCATCAAGATTTGTGGCAGCGCGCCGAGATAAGTATGGTTACCGTTTCTTCGGACAAAATAATAGCAGAAAAAGAATTGCAAAGAGCACTTGCGATTATTACATCTATTACTGAGTTGGAAGTTACACGTTCAAACATCGAGTGGCTGTAAGGCAAGTGGCAAGAAACGGGGTGTAGTAAAAATGGGCACAATCCGTTCCAATCGTATTGGGGAACAGATGAAAAAAGAGCTTAGTGACATTATAGGCCGAAAAATCAAAGACCCCCGCGTAGGTTTTGTGACCGTTACGGCGGTAGATGTAACAGGTGATTTACAGCAGGCAACTGTTTATGTTTCTGTGTTTGGCGATGCCGATCAAAAGGAACAAACATTGCGAAGTTTAGCGAAAGCTACAGGTTTCATTCGTACGGAAATCGGAAAGCGAATCCGCATGCGTAAAACACCAGACATCTTTTTTAAATTTGATGAATCTCTAAATTATGGAAGCAAGATCGAAAGTCTTTTGTCTGATATCAAACGTGAGGATGAAGAAGACGAAGAAAACGAAGAGCATCCGAAACCATAATAGCAAGTGGATAGGCAATTAATTTTGTCTATCCATTTTTTGCTTGTAAAAAAGAGATAATGCGATCAAAGGAGAAGCTTTTATGAGTGCAAGACAAGGAATTTTGGCATTGAAAAAACCTGCTGGTATGACATCACATGATTGTGTGGCAAAGATACGAAGAATTTTCTCTACCAAAAAGGTGGGTCATACAGGGACATTAGATCCTGAGGTGACGGGAGTTCTTCCAATATGTATTGGAAGAGCGACGAAGATCGCAGAGTACATGTCAGACTACGGCAAGGAATATATAGGTGAAGTTACTTTAGGGTTCTCTACAGAGACAGAAGATGCTCACGGTGAAAGAGTAGAAGAAAAACATGTTGAAAAGGATATCTCATTTTCTGATATAAGAGATATTTTACAGTCTTTACAAGGAGAGATCGAACAGATTCCTCCGATGTATTCAGCGGTTAAAGTTAACGGAAAGAAACTTTATGAATATGCGAGGCAAGGGCTGACTGTTGAACGGCCGAAACGTAATGTAACTATTCATGAGCTCCAGCTAATTAATGACGATAACTTAGATATGCTAAGCAAAGAACAACCTGTATTTTCATTCCGCGTACGATGTTCTAAAGGTACATACGTTAGGACGCTTGCTGTTGAGATCGGCGAAAGACTTGGATATCCGGCTCATATGTCATCTTTAATCAGAACAGCATCAGGGCCGTTCTCTATCGAAGACTGTGTGACGTTTGAGCAACTTGAAAGCGGTGAGACTCCTTTAGAAGATTATTTGTTTCCTCTTGAAAAAGGAATCTCTCACTTTCCGAAATGGACAGTTTCAGAAGAGCTGTTGTTTAAAATAAAAAATGGTTCTGTGCTTGAAGCACCAAAAGATTTGGTAGAAAGCCCGTTTGGTGTTTATAATGAAGAAGGAAAATGTCTAGCCATTTATGAGAATCATCCTTCAAAACCAGGTTTAATAAAACCGGTTAAAGTGTTAGCCATTGATTAACGAAAGAAGTTAGTAGGTGAGTTTTTGGAAACGATTGTTATAAGTCATCCGCATCATTTTCAGCAAGATAACCTTCCACCAACTTTTTTGGCTCTAGGTTATTTTGACGGGATTCATGCAGGACACCAACGTGTTATCAACACAGCAGTAGAGCTCGCTAAGAAAAACAATGCTGTTTCTGCTGTTATGAGCTTTCACCCGCATCCGTCTGTTGTTTTAGGTAAGAGTGATCAAAATTGGACATATATCACACCTTTAGAAGAGAAGAAGAAGATTCTAGAGGAGATGGGTGTAGAGAGATTTTATCTTGTGAAATTCGATCATGTTTTTGCAAATTTAGATACTCAGGAGTTTGTTGATCAGTATGTGATCGGTTTGAATGTAGTCCATGTTGTTACCGGATTTGATTTTTCATATGGAAAGTATGGAAAAGGAAATGTTGAAACGTTAGTAAAAGAGTCTAACGGACAATTTGGACAAACGGTTATTGAAAAAATTGAAAAAGATGGTCACAAAATAAGTTCCACACTGATTAGAAACTACCTTAAAGAAGGTCTTGTCGATGAGATTGAGCCTTACTTGGGCAGAAGATATAAGCTCAACGGCACAGTGATTCATGGGGATAAGCGTGGTCGTACGATTGGGTTCCCGACTGCGAACCTTGACACCGACCAATATTCACTGCCAAAAGTCGGTGTATACGCAGTTGAGGTATCTATCGATGAAAAAAGCTATTTAGCAATGGCGAATGTAGGCTATAAACCTACATTCAAGGATAATCAAAAAAAACCTTCACTCGAAGTTCATATCTTTGACTTCAACCATGAAATATATGGTGAAGAGGTTCGAATCACTTGGTTGAAAAGAATTCGTGATGAGAAGAAATTTAGTGGAATAGACGAACTCATCGCACAGCTTCATGCCGATAAAAGCAAAACATATGAAATTACACAATCTCTGTAATAAAAAACTTGCAATTATTCTATAAAAAGTCTATGATAATAACTGTACATTTTAATGTGCATATAACCATTGCTTGGCAAATCGAGTCACCGACGTTTGCTCGGTAATTGGTGTTTCTATTATTAAGGAGGTGAAAAGGATGGCTATTACTCAAGAGCGTAAGAACGAACTAATCAGCGAGTATAAGGTACATGATACGGACACTGGATCTCCAGAAGTTCAAATCGCTATCCTTACTGAACAAATCAATGAGTTGAATGATCACTTGCGTACACACAAGAAAGATCACCACTCACGTCGTGGTCTATTGAAAATGGTTGGTAAGCGTCGTAACTTGTTAACGTACCTACGTAACAAGGACATCACGCGTTACCGCGAATTGATCGGAAGACTTGGATTACGTCGCTAATCCAGCAAAGCGGGATATATTTCCCGCTTTTTTTATTGCAAGCATTCATCCATAAACGGCACTAAACATGTTATTCTTGGTATGTATGAGTAAATTCTTTCGAGTTTTTCTTTTTAGGAAGGACTACGTTAGGATATAATAGAACCATAATATGATAGGATTTTTCTAAGTGTTGAGAGGAGTACCAAGTAAAATGGATCAACAAAAAAGAACTTTTACAATGGACTGGGCGGGTAGAACGCTTACGTTCGAAATTGGAGAATTAGCAAAACAAGCGAACGGTGCTGTAATGGTCAGATATGGCGATACTGCAGTACTTTCAACAGCTGTTGCATCAAAACAGCCTAAAAACCTTAGTTTCTTTCCGCTGACAGTAAACTACGAAGAGCGTTTATATGCAGTTGGTAAAATTCCAGGTGGATTTATTAAACGTGAAGGCCGTCCAAGCGAAAAAGCTGTATTAGCGAGTCGTTTGATCGACCGTCCTATTCGTCCTCTATTCGCAGATGGTTTCCGTAACGAAGTACAAGTTGTCAGCACTGTAATGAGTGTGGATCAAAACTGTTCTTCAGAAATGGCTGCGATGATCGGATCATCACTTGCGTTGTCTATTTCTGATATTCCTTTTGAAGGACCAATCGCTGGAGTAACTGTTGGTCGAATCGAAGGCGAGTTTGTGATCAATCCAACAGTAGAGCAAAATGAAAAAAGTGATATTCAATTAATTGTTGCGGGTACAAAACATGCCATCAACATGGTTGAAGCTGGTGCAGAAGAAGTTTCTGAAGAAGTGATGCTTGAAGCGATCATGTTCGGTCATGAAGAGATCAAGCGTTTAATCGCTTTCCAAGAAGAGATTGTTTCTGAGATCGGTAAAGAGAAAATGGAGATCGTTCTTCATGAACTAGATAAAGATGTTGAACAAGAAGTTCGTGAATTTGTTGGAAACGATGTTAAAGAAGCAGTTAAAGTTGTCGAAAAGCATGCACGTCAAGAAGCTTTAGACGCTGTAAGTGCAAACGTCGCTTCTCGTTATGAAGAAGATGAAGATAAAGCCAGCGAAGCAAAAGAGGTTTTACATAAACTCATCAAAGAAGAAGTACGACGCTTGATCCTTAAGGAGAAAGTTCGTCCGGACGGAAGAAAAACTGATGAGATTCGTCAACTTTCTTCAAAAGTAGGCATTTTAGCAAGAACGCATGGTTCTGGTCTATTTACACGTGGGCAGACTCAAGCACTCAGCATCTGTACGTTAGGAGCTCTTGGCGATGTTCAAGTTCTTGATGGTCTTGGTGTGGAAGAGTCAAAACGTTTCATGCACCAATATAATTTCCCTCCATTCAGTGTAGGTGAAACTGGATTTATGCGCGGGCCAGGCAGACGTGAAATCGGACATGGTGCATTAGGTGAGCGAGCTTTAGAGCAAGTGATTCCTAACGAAGAAGAGTTCCCATACACGATTCGTCTCGTTTCAGAAGTATTAGAATCCAACGGTTCTACATCTCAAGCTAGTATTTGTGCAAGTACGCTTGCATTGATGGATGCTGGTGTTCCGCTCAAAGCTCCTGTTGCAGGTATTGCTATGGGTCTGATCTCTGACGGTGAAGATGTAACAGTTCTAACAGATATTCAAGGCATGGAAGATCATCTTGGAGATATGGACTTTAAAGTGGCAGGAACTCCTAACGGTATCACTGCTCTTCAAATGGATATTAAAATTTCAGGTATCAACCGTGAAATTCTTCAAGAAGCTTTAACTCAAGCAAAAGAAGGACGTATGATCATTCTGAAGTCTATGCTCGCTACACTTTCAGAATCTCGTACACAACTTTCTCAATATGCACCTAAGATCTTAACGATGAAGATCAACCCAGATAAGATCCGTGATGTAATCGGGCCGAGCGGGAAGATCATCAACAAGATCATTGAAGAAACAGGAGTTAAGATTGATATCGAGCAAGATGGTACAGTCTTCATCGCTTCAACTGACGAATCTATGAACAAAAAAGCGAAGAAAATCATTGAAGATATTGTTCGTGAAGTTCAAGTTGGAGAATACTACATGGGTAAAGTTAAACGTATCGAAAAGTTTGGTGCGTTTGTAGAACTATTCAGCGGCAAAGATGGACTCGTTCATATCTCTGAACTTGCTGAAGAACGTGTAGGAAAAGTTGAAGATGTTGTGAAGCTTGGTGACGAGATCATGGTTAAAGTTATGGAGATCGATAATCAAGGTCGCGTAAACTTATCTCGCAAAGTTGTGCTGAAAGAAGAAAAAGCAAAGAACGAACAGCAGCAAAACGTATAACATAAATAGCAAAAGACTGTACCAAATACAGATACATTGTATCGTATGGGTCAGTCTTTTTTTTGTGTTGTTTTATTCGCTCTTTTCTTGTGGTTTGGTTGATACATCGTAAATTCTATAATATTGAACTTGCTCAGGCGATATTTATAAGCGTTCTAACCTGTCCAAATCGTACATACTTTGGTTACAGGGAGGGAGTTCACTTGAAAAATAAAATTCTTCAATGGTCATTAGTCGTTCTGGTTATCACTTCGATATCGTTTTCGTTGCATAATCCATTTACAAGCACCTATATTGAGAGTTTAAAGGCTCAGAGCACAGCCGTTTCGCAAATGGAATCAAATTCAATCTATCAGCAGATTAAGGAAAAAGCGAAGGAGTTAAATCGTCCTCCTAAAAATGCAGAGATTGATCCAGTCTGGAAAGCCACTCCCGGTTATAATGGCATTGTTGTTGACATGGAAGCATCCTTTAAAGCGATGAAGAAAGCGAATAAATTTGATCATAATAAACTAGTTATAAAGCAAATAAATCCAAGTGTTCATCTCGCAGATCTTCCTGCATCACCTATCTATAGAGGTAACCCTGAAAAACCTATGGTTACACTTTTAGTGAACGTAGCATGGGGAAATGAGTACCTTCCTGGCATGCTCCAAACGATGAAGAAAAATAATGTGAAATCTACTTATTTTCTAGATGGGTCATGGGTGAAGAAGAACCCGTCACTCGCTAAAATGATTGCAGAAGAAAAACATGAGATCGGTAATCACGCCTATTCCCATCCGGATTTAAAAAAGATGACCAATTCCCGAATAACCGAGGAACTTAAACAAACGAACGAAGTGATACATGCAACGCTCGACATACAGCCAAAATGGTTTGCTCCCCCAAGTGGCAGCTTTCGAAACGACGTTGTACAGATTGCTTCAGAGATGGATATGAAAACGATTCTTTGGACCGTTGATACGATCGATTGGAGAAAACCAAATCCTGATGAGATGGTAACCAGGGTTCTTAGTAAAGTACATCCTGGTGCGATGATCTTAATGCACCCAACAGAATCATCTTCTGCCGGTCTTGATAAACTCATTAAAGGAATAAAAGAAAAAGGTTACAGCATCGGAACGGTATCTGACTTGATGGATGAAAAGAGATTAGTACCTAAAACTATCAAGTAAAGTTGTGTACGCGTTATGATAATGGTATATTGTTCCTATGATTATTGTGGAACAACTGACAGCTAGGGGGAAACAAGTTTGATTAAAAGATATACATGCTCAAACGGCGTGCGAATCGTTTTGGAAAACATTCCAACAGTACGCTCTGTTGCGATCGGTGTATGGATCGGCACAGGCTCAAGATTTGAAAACACAAAAAACAACGGAATTTCGCATTTTCTGGAGCACATGTTCTTTAAAGGAACTAAGACGAGAACTGCAAGAGAAATTGCCGAATCTTTTGATAGCATCGGTGGACAAGTGAATGCTTTCACTTCAAAAGAATACACATGTTATTATGCAAAAGTTTTAGATACGCATTCACCATATGCACTTGAAGTATTAGCGGACATGTTTTTCAACTCTACCTTTGATGAAGGAGAGTTATTAAAAGAAAAGAATGTTGTGCTAGAAGAAATTAAAATGTATGAAGATACGCCTGATGATATTGTTCATGATATGTTAAGCCGTGCTAGTTTTCAAAATCATGAACTCGGTTTTCCGATCTTAGGTACAGAAGAAACATTGAACACATTTTCCGGGAGCACACTTCGAGATTATATGGATACTCATTATGTTCCGGAAGAAGTAGTCATTTCTGTTGCAGGAAACGTCGATGAATCGTTCATAAAGGAAGTTGAGAAATGGTTCGGTGATTATAAAACAAGTGGCATCATCAAACCAGAAATTCAATCTCCCGTATTTTATCCTGAGAAGCTATCTCGTAAAAAAGAAACAGAACAAGCACATCTTTGTCTTGGGTTCCCTGGACTCTCTCTAAAAGACAAACGCAGCTACAGTTTGATCATTCTAAATAATATCTTTGGATCAAGCATGTCTAGCCGTTTGTTTCAAGAAGTAAGAGAGCAAAAAGGTTTAGCGTATTCTGTTTTCTCATACCATTCAGCGTTTCAGGATAATGGGATCTTTACGATTTATGGAGGAACGGCTCCACATCAATTAGATGAATTGTATAATACAATTTTAAATATCGTAGATGATTTAAAAGAGAACGGCATTACTGACAAAGAATTGAAGAACTCTAAAGAACAGATAAAAGGAAATTTGATGCTGAGTCTTGAAAGCACGAACAGCAGAATGAGTCGAAATGGAAAACATGAGCTCATCTTAGGTTACCACCGTACCCTTGATGATATGGTCGAGTCGATCGATAACGTGTCAAAAGACGATGTGAACATGTTGGTTCAGTCAATCTTCAGCGAAGGATGTTCAGCTTCCCTAGTGAGTCCCCAAGGTGAACTTCCGAAAGGACTTCAATAGCATATCTACTCATTTCAACGAAACCCGGAATTCCATCCGGGTTTTTTTGCGTTTTCAGATATCTTCTTTAAAAATGGGCTTACCGTTTTCTGAATGCCCCAAACATAGGAGTTGCTCATGAATATAATGGTGTTGATTGAAAGCTTATGATCGTGTTAATTAGCGAAATAGAAACGACTATTAAATATGAGTTATACCGTTGTGCAGAATGTCTTTCTGTAACCAGATAGGCGGGGTGTTCATATGATGGTGAACGTGGATAGTTATCCCCTGCAAGAAAAGGAACAACGGAGAAAGGGGAGAAAGAATGTTAACGGATTTGCATATCGCAGTTTTTGGCGGCGATGCGAGACAGTTGGAAGTTATTAGGAAACTAACAGAACTGGATGCGATACTTACACTAATCGGTTATGACCAACTTGATCATGGATTTACGGGAGCTTCAAAAATGGATATAGATGAAGTGGATTTCTCAAAATTAGACAGCATCATTCTGCCTGTAAGCGGAACAGGGCTGCAAGGGGAGATCGATACTATTTTCTCTAATAAAAAAATGATTCTTACAGAAGAGCACCTTAACCAGACGAAAGACCATTGCCAAATATTTTCAGGTATCAGCAATTCTTATTTAGATGCTATCACAAAGAACAGCAATAGAAAGCTAACAAAATTATTTGAAAGAGATGATGTTGCGATCTATAACAGCATCCCTACTGTTGAAGGAACGATCATGATGGTCATCCAGCATACAGATATCACCATCCATCAATCAAATACGGTTGTTCTAGGATTTGGACGTGTAGGAATGAGTGTTGCAAGAACATTCCAAGCATTAGGAGCGCGCGTAAAAGTGGGCGCGAGAAAGTCTGAACATATGGCAAGGATCTCTGAGATGGGGATGATTCCATTTCATTTAGATGATTTAAAGAATGAAGTCTATGAAACAGATGTTTGCATTAATACCATTCCCACGCAGATCGTTAATGCTGATGTTATCTCAAAGTTTCCTTCACATACATTAGTGGTTGATCTGGCTTCAAAACCAGGGGGCACTGATTTCAGGTATGCAGAAAAACGAGGAATCAAAGCACTTCTTGCACCAGGATTGCCAGGAATTGTCGCTCCTAAGACAGCGGGTAAGATTGTTGCAAATGTACTTTCGCAGCTCTTAATCAATGAATTTAAGCGGAAGGGGTAATTATCATGGATTTTAAAGGTAAGCATATCGGGTTTGGCCTAACAGGATCTCACTGCACGTACGATGCTGTGTTTCCACAGATCCAAAAGCTTGTAGAGCTCGGAGCAAATGTATCGCCATTCTTCACACATACCGTTGGACATACGTCTACACGTTTTGGAGAAGAAGGGGAATGGGTGGAAAAGATTAAACAGATTACTGGAAACGAACCAGTAGATTCTATTGTGAAAGCTGAACCCTTTGGACCAAAAACACCACTAGATTGTATGGTCATTGCTCCGTTGACCGGAAATTCGATAAGCAAGTTTGCTAATGCTATGACAGATTCTCCGGTATTAATGGGGGCAAAAGCAACCCTTCGTAACCAAAAACCGGTCGTTCTTGGAATATCTACAAATGACGGTCTAGGATTGAACGGTGTAAATATTATGAGATTGATGGCAACTAAGAATATCTATTTCATTCCGTTCAGTCAAGACGATCCAGTCAAAAAGCAAAATTCATTAGTCGCTCATATGGACACTCTCATTGAAACGATTGAGCTAGCGATTGAAGGGAAACAGCTCCAGCCTGTTCTTAGGGTAAGAGATTTAGGGTAATCGATCGAACAACAGAAGAAAATCCGTTCATAACACCAAAGTTTATGATAAAATATGATAAATTATATGGATTAACTAGGAGAAACTAAATCTTTGAGTTTCTCCTTCTGTTGTAGATTGCTTACCTTAAACAATAAAGGAGTTAATAAAGTATGAGCCAAAAATCATTTCATGTAGCTGTAGTAGGAGCGACTGGCGCAGTTGGCCAGCAAATGTTAAATACGTTAAGTGAAAAAAACTTTCCAATAAAAAAGTTATCTCTTCTTGCAAGTAAAAGATCAGCAGGACAGGTCATCTCGTTTAATGGAGAATCGCATACGATTCAAGAAGCAACTCCTGAAGCTTTTGAAGGTGTTGATCTAGCATTGTTCTCTGCTGGTGGTTCTGTTTCCAAAGCTCTTGCACACGAAGCGGTTAAGAGGGGTGCGATCGTTGTAGACAACACGAGCGCATTCAGAATGGATCCGAACGTACCACTCGTTGTACCTGAGGTGAATGAAGGAGACTTATTAAAACATAACGGAATCATTGCGAATCCGAACTGCTCAACGATTCAGATGGTCGTTGCCCTTCAGCCTCTTCATGAAAAGTTCGGTCTTAAAAAAGTAATCGTTTCTACTTACCAAGCAGTTTCAGGAGCGGGAGCTAAAGCTGTTGAAGAGCTAAAAGAACAATCAAGATCGATTTTGAACGATGAATCTTTTGAGGCTTCTATCATGCCTTGCGCCTCAGACAAAAAGCACTATCAGATCGCATTTAACGCGGTTCCACAGATTGATAAATTTGAAGAGAACGGTTATACGTTTGAAGAGCTTAAGATGATGAACGAAACGAAGAAGATCATGCATTTGGAAAATCTAGAGATCGCAGCAACTTGTGTACGATTACCAGTAGAGACAGGGCACTCAGAGTCTTTATATGCAGAGTTTGAAAATGGTAACCCATCCGTTCAAGAAATAAGAGAACTACTTAAAACAGCTCCTGGTATCACTCTTCAGGATCAGCCTGAAGATCAGATCTATCCTATGCCAGCTCTAGCAGCAGGTCTGCCTGACGTTTTTGTTGGTAGAATACGTAAAGACTTAGACCGCGATAACGCCTATCACATGTGGGTCGTGTCAGATAACTTACTTAAAGGTGCTGCATATAACTCCGTACAAATCGCAGAGAGTTTGATTAAATTAAATCTGCTTTAATTATATAAAGAAGGTGCATTCATGAAGATAATCGTTCAGAAATTTGGGGGAACTTCTTTAAAAGATGATACAGGCCGCATTGAGGCCATTCGTCATATTAAAAATGCGGTAGAAGAAGGCTATAAAGTAGTATGCGTCGTTTCAGCGATGGGACGTTTCGGTGATCCTTATGCGACGGACACTCTATTAAGCCTTGTAGGAGATAAGAACAAGATTTCTAATCGAGAACAAGATCTTTTGTTGTCTTGCGGAGAAATTATTTCATCAGTCGTATTTTCTGGATTGTTAAATACGACAGGTCTTTCCTCTGTAGCGTTAACAGGCCCACAAGCAGGGTTCAGAACAAATGATGACTTTTCTAATGCAAGAATTATAGATATGAAAGTAGATCGGATAAAGTCAGAACTTGAAAACCATCAAGTAGTTGTTGTTGCAGGCTTTCAAGGACAATCAAAATCTGGGGATATTGCAACACTTGGTAGAGGTGGAAGCGACACGAGTGCTTCGGCATTAGGTGCTGCTTTAGAAGCTGAATTTATCGATATTTTTACAGATGTTGAAGGGGTTATGACTGCTGATCCTAGACTTGTTAAAGATGCAAGACCATTATCTGTCGTAACCTATGCAGAGATCTGCAACATGGCTTATCAAGGAGCAAAGGTCATTCATCCACGTGCTGTAGAGATCGCCATGCAGGCTAAGATCCCGTTAAGAATTCGTTCAACATATTCAGATCTTCCAGGAACGCTTGTTACATCAGCGATCAAGGGACCAGCTGGTAAAGATGTTCAAGAATCAATCATTACGGGTATTGCACATGTCTCAAACATTACCCAAATTAAAGTGTATGCGAACGATGGTCAGTATGATCTTCACACAAAAGTGTTCAAAGCCATGGCACAAGAACAAATTTCAGTAGACTTTATAAACATAAGCCCTAAAGGTGTCGTATATACGATCATGGAAGATAAGACAGATTTGGCATTAGCAAAATTAAAGGCTCTAGGATACGAACCTGAAGTGAACCGAGATTGTGCAAAAGTATCGGCAGTTGGAGCTGGCATCGCAGGCACTCCTGGTGTTACGGCAGCTATCGTAGAATCACTGTCTAGCAGAAACATACAAATCTTACAATCTGCTGATTCGCATACTACGATTTGGGTGCTCGTGAAGAAAACGGACCTTATTGAATCAGTAAATGCTCTTCATTCCGCTTTTCGTTTGAATGAGGAAGGAATATCTGCGAACTTACAAGAAATTGTACAGCAGCAGTTTAATGAGTATTGAGGAGTGAAGGAAATGAATTTCGGAAGTATTAGTACCGCAATGGTAACGCCTTTTGACAGCAAAGGGAACATTGATTTTGGCAGAACGACGAAACTGGTTAACCATCTGATCAACAATGGAACAGATAGTCTTGTAGTAGCAGGGACTACCGGAGAATCAGCGACATTAACGACAGAAGAAAAAATAGCACTTTTTAAACACGTTGTAAAAGTGGTCGATGGAAGAGTTCCTGTGATCGCAGGGACTGGTAGTAATAATACGAAAGCATCCATCGATCTTTCAAAAAAGGCTGAAGAAATCGGTGTGGATGCCATTATGATCGTAGCACCGTATTATAATAAACCGAGTCAGGAAGGAATTATCGCTCATTATAAGGCTATTGCAAGTGCGGTTAGCCTTCCAATCATGGCGTATAACATCCCGGGAAGATCAGTGATCACATTTTCTGTTGATACGGTTCTTCGACTAGCTGAAGTGCCGAACATTGTTGCCTTAAAAGATGCAGGCGGAAATTTGGATACGATGAGTGAAGTGATTGAAAATACGTCTGACGATTTTGTTGTTTACTGCGGTGACGATGGTTTGACCCTTCCTTCTTTAGCGATAGGAAGTGCGGGAATCGTTTCTGTGGCTTCACATGTGATCGGTAACGAGATGCAGACGATGATCAAGGCGTTTAGAGACGGTGAAAATAAAGAAGCAGGGCGTATTCATCGAAAGTTGCTTCCGGTTATGCAAGAGCTCTTTAAAGCACCGAGTCCTGCTCCAGTAAAAACTGCGCTTCAATTAAGAGGGCTTGATGTTGGCGGAGTCAGATTGCCGTTATTACCTTTAAATCAATCTGAAAGAGAAGCACTCTCAAACAGATTAAACAGCTTATAAAAAAGTAGGCCGGGTTTTCATTAGTTCGTTAAAAAGGGGCTTCGCATGTGTGATTATATGCGAAGCCCTTTTTTCTTAAGGATTAAAAGGATGTATTCGTAGACATCAACGGTCTTTCTTCATCCTGCTACCGCTCAAAAAATAAACCCTCATCTTGAGTAGATGCGGGCTTGTTTTTTTTAGGTGCGCGCGTTGGTGTCGTCGCGTTTTGTCGAAAATTGTTTAAATAATTTTATCCGTGAAATTATTGGCTCTATATGTGAATATATTTTGATTTACCGTGAAAATAAAATGGATTACCGTGAAATTATTAAACTTTGCGATTTCCACTAACAAAACTTACGGCTCAAACTAGATCAAACAGCCACAACAGCTACCTTTTAAAACAAAAAAGCCCTGATTCAATCAAGAAATATTGAATCAGAGACTAGATTCTACTCTTTTATGATATTTCGGCCGGACGATTTTTTAGCTTTATTCATAATCAGTGGTGTGTAAAAACAGAAGATCTAAACCCAAAGTTTGAATACTATTACGTACAACGATAACCTTATTTTTATTTGTCTTTTGCTCAGTCTTGTTTTGTATTCCTCTCATAGAGTATAATGTTTGTAAGTGACGTGATCGGGATTATAGATTTTTTACATACAACATAGGAGGAATATACACATTGTCAAAACAAAATAGAGATAAAATTAAAGTTTTTGCCTTGGGCGGAGTCGGTGAGATCGGCAAAAACATGTATGTAGTGGACACAGGTGAGGAAATTTTTGTTATGGACTCAGGTCTGATGTTTCCTCAAGAGGAAATGCTTGGAATTGATATCGTCATACCAGATGTGACCTACTTGAAGGAAAACCTGGAGCGTGTGACTGGAATCTTTTTAACTCATGCGCATGAAGACCACATCGGTGGCCTTCCATATGTCTTAAGACAAGTACCTGTACCTGTTTATGGAACACGTTTGACATTAGGACTAGTAGAAGCAAAATTAAAAGAAGCGGGACTTTTGCGTTCCACAGAATTAAATATGATTGAAACGAACCAAAAGCTTTCATTCAACAGTGCGAAGGTAAGCTTCTTCCACGTAAATCACAGTATTCCAGATGCAGTAGGTATTGCAATTCACACGTCACAGGGAATTATTGCAAATACTGGTGATTTTAAGATCGATCATACACCGATCGATGGACAGCATACCGAATTTGGCAAGATCTCGAGCCTGGCTGAAGAAGGCGTACTGTGTCTGCTTTCAGACAGTACGAATGCAGAACGACCAGGATCTACAGGTCCAGAAGCACAAGTTGGACAAGAGATCCTTGATGTATTCCAAGCGGCAAAAGGAAGAATCATAATCGCTTCCTTCGCTTCAAATGTACACCGTGTTCAGCAAGTCATGAACGCAGCTGCAAAAACAAACAGAAAAGTCGCTGTTAACGGAAGAAGTATGGTAAAAGTTGTCGATATTGCTTCACAGCTAGGATATTTAACGTTTGAAAAAGATCTATTAGTAACGATCGATCAAGCAAACGATTACAGCGATGACAAAGTAGTCATCTTAACAACAGGCAGCCAAGGCGAATCTATGGCAGCGTTGTCTAGAATGGCACAAAAATCGCATAAACAGATCGCTCTTCGTCCTTCAGATACAGTCGTAATTGCCGCTACCCCGATACCTGGCAATGAAACTTCAGTTGCTAAGATGGTTGATAAGCTGATGCGTACAGGAGCAGACGTTATCTTTGGACAGAAGAAGGTCCATGTATCAGGACATGGTAGTGCTGAAGAACTTAAGTTCATGCTCAGTATGATGAGACCTAAATACTTTATGCCTGTTCATGGTGAATACAAGATGCAAAAAGCGCATCAAAAATTGGCGATCGAAGTTGGAGTTGAAAAAGACAACATCTTTATCGTGGATAAAGGTGAAGTTGTAGAGTTCGCTAACGGATTCGCTCAAAAAACTGGAAAAGTGCCTTCAGGAAACGTATTAGTAGATGGTCTTGGTGTAGGAGATATCGGAAACATCGTGCTTCGTGACCGTAAACTTTTATCACAAGACGGTATCTTAGTGGTCGTTGTTACGATCAGTAAAGATTCTCATAAGCTGATCTCAGGACCTGAGATCATCTCAAGAGGCTTTGTGTACGTACGTGAAAGTGAAGCTCTTCTTCACGAAGCAAATACTAAAGTTCGTGATGTACTTGAAAAGTGCATGAACGAAAATATGAAAGAATGGTCAAGTCTGAAGTCAAACGTAAGAGATACATTAAGTCAGTATCTGTTTGAAAAAACAAAGAGAAGACCAATGATCATGCCGATCATTATGGAAATTTAACCCGCTGATAAAGCGGGTTTTTATTTTTTTCTCATATGAATGGAAATTACGCCCATACTAAGAAGAACCTAACTTAGAAGGGGTATGAATTATGGATCAGACACCAGAAACAGAAGCACCACAAACAGATGCACCTAAGAAGGACGATAGCTCGGGACTTATACAAAAAATACAGTCCTTAGGACAAACGAACGTACCTACAATGGAAGGCTCGAGCATACATTGTTTGACGATCGTAGGACAGATCGAAGGACACATGCAGCTACCTCCTAACAACAAAGCGACCAAATACGAACATTTGATTCCGCAATTAGTAGCCATCGAACAGAACCATAAGATCGAAGGGCTACTTGTGATCTTGAATACAGTTGGTGGAGATGTGGAAGCTGGTCTTGCCATCTCTGAGATGATCGCTTCTCTTTCAAAGCCTAGTGTATCCCTCGTTTTAGGAGGAGGACATTCCATAGGAGTTCCAATAGCGGTCAGCGCTGATTATTCGTTTATCGCACCAACGGCTACTATGACGATTCATCCGGTTCGATTAACAGGTCTTGTCATCGGGGTACCGCAAACGTTTGAGTATTTAGACAAGATGCAGGACCGTGTGATCTCTTTTGTAACGAGTCATTCCGAGATCACGGAAGAGCGGTTTAAAGAACTGATGTTTTCTAAAGGGAACCTAACTCGAGATATAGGTACGAATGTTATTGGAACAGATGCGGTAAGCGATGGACTCATAAACGCGGTAGGCGGAGTGGGTCAAGCGATCAAGAAGTTAAATGAGTTGATCGAAGCGAACAAAAAAGAAGATGATAAAGGATTGCCACAATGATCTGGTATACGATGCAGCCTTTTGAATTGATGTTTCCGGAAGAAGGAAACGAACAGTCAGCGCAGAATGTAATACTTTATAACGATGTACCTGTCCTCGTAGAACGTATGGGTGATGAAACAAGAATCGTTCAGATCATGAGCACAGACCCTTCTCATTTTTTACTCGAAGACTGTCAACCTGGAATGGTGCTGCGAAATTTTTAAAAAAGTCATCTAAGAATTATGCTATACTATCTTAAAGCAGCCTTCTGATTTGCAGGGCTGCTTTTCTTTCTATTTTTGTTCATACATACATAATATTGCATGCTAGTGAGGTGAAAAAAATGGCAAAAAACAAAAAAAAGAAAGCTAAAAATAAAGGCAGATGGAAAGAGCAGCTGACGTTTGAGATAGCAGGGCTTACCATCTTGGCATTGTCATCTCTAGCACTTGCTAAGATGGGCAATGTAGGAATGGCTTTTGTTCATCTACTGCGATTTTTTAGTGGAGAATGGTACGGAATACTTCTGCTTGCTTGTATATTATTATCTTTTTATTTGATATGGAAAAGAAGCTGGCCGGTTTTGGTATCCAAAAAATTAACAGGTGTATATATACTCTTCTTCTCTTTTCTAGTATTGAGCCACCTGACCTTGTTTGAACATTTAACTAACGGCGGGGAATGGAAAGACGCTTCTGTCATAAGAAACACTTGGGATCTTTATTGGATGCAGCTTCAAG
This sequence comes from Fictibacillus norfolkensis, assembly GCF_014836645.1. GTDB lineage: Bacteria > Bacillota > Bacilli > Bacillales > Fictibacillaceae > Fictibacillus > Fictibacillus norfolkensis. The sequence continues at coordinate 386,141 of NZ_JACSQM010000003.1, read as the reverse complement.
GGGAAACCTCAACCAATGATATTGGCGGGGGAATTGTAGGAGCTATCGGTTTTGCTCTTTTTTATTTTTTGTTTGGTGCTGAAGGAACAAAACTTGTCATCTTCTTTTTAATAATAGGAAGCCTTCTATTGATTTCGGGTAAATCGTTATCAGTTCTTCTTCAGAAACTAGTAGATACATCGAGTTCAGCAACTACTAAAATGAAAGAATACATACAAGAAAAGAAAGCATCACTTTCTGAAGAAAGAACCAAAAAAGTAAAAGAAAAGAAAAATTTAAAGCCCGCAACTGTAGATGATGAAGAAGATACAGAAGAGATCATCATCTCTGAAGATCCAGTAATAGAAGATTTCACAAAAAGAGTTCAACAAACAGAGAGCGGGGTTCAGTTGAAATTTGCACCTCAGATGTACAGTGAGAATGAAGATAAAGAAGATGTAAAGGATGCTAGAGGAGCTGAAGATGAGCCGACACCTTCACCTTTACCTGTTAATTTTGGTGATGAAGTGATTCAGAACGAACATTATCAGCTTCCTACGATGAAACATCTCAGAACGCCTCAAAACAGTGGTCAGCATAAAGACAAGCAATATGCTGCAAGCAAAAGCAACGCGAAAAAACTTGAAAAAACGTTTGAAAGCTTTGGGGTAAAAGCAAAAGTTCTTAAAGTTCACCTGGGGCCGGCAGTTACAAAGTATGAAGTATACCCAGATGTAGGTGTTAAAGTAAGCAAGATTGTGAATTTATCAGATGACTTGGCTTTGGCATTAGCAGCAAAAGATATCCGGATCGAAGCACCGATACCAGGAAAATCAGCTGTTGGGATTGAGGTGCCGAATCAAGAGATCTCGATGGTAACATTAAGAGAAGTGCTTGAGGCGCCGCAGTTCTCTGGCCAGCAATCACCACTCGCCATCGGTTTAGGAAGAGATATCTCTGGTGAACCGATCATCGCAGATCTTTCTAAGATGCCTCACTTGCTTGTTGCAGGAGCAACCGGAAGTGGTAAAAGTGTCTGTGTAAACGGTATTATTACGAGTATTCTAATGAGGGCCAAACCACACGAAGTGAAAATGATGATGATTGACCCAAAGATGGTTGAATTAAATATGTATAACGGAATACCACATCTCTTGGCACCAGTTGTCACTGAACCGAAGAAGGCTGCTCAAGCATTAAAAAGAGTGGTCTCTGAGATGGAGCGCAGGTATGAGCTATTTTCCCATAGCGGTACACGAAACATAGAAGGGTACAATGAGTCGATACGAAAACAAAATGCTAAAGGTGATGCAAAACAGCCTTTTTTACCTTATATCGTAGTTATTGTTGATGAACTAGCTGATTTGATGATGGTTGCTTCAGGTGACGTAGAGGATGCGATCACTCGTCTTGCTCAGATGGCTCGAGCAGCAGGGATCCACTTGATTATTGCGACACAGCGGCCTTCTGTAGATGTAATAACAGGTGTTATTAAAGCGAACATTCCGTCTAGAATTGCGTTTAGTGTCTCTTCCCAAACTGACTCTAGAACCATACTTGATATGGGTGGTGCAGAGAAGCTTTTAGGGAGAGGAGATATGTTGTTCTTCCCATCCGGAGCATCAAAACCCGTTCGCGTTCAAGGGGCGTTTCTATCAGATGAAGAAGTTGAAGCGATCGTAGATCACTGTGTTACGCAGCAAAGAGCTCAATACCAAGCAGAGATGATTCCTACTGAAGAAGCAGAACCTGCGATTATGGAGTCTGAAGATGACCTGTTTGGTGACGCTGTAAGATTAGTCGTTGATATGCAGACAGCTTCAGTTTCTATGCTTCAAAGAAGATTTCGCATCGGTTATTCGAGGGCGGCAAGATTAATCGACTCGATGGAATCGAAAGGAATCGTAGGACCATATGAAGGATCGAAACCTCGAGAAGTGCTGATATCCGCTATGCCGGATGAAAAAGAAGCTTCTAGTTCATAGGTCGTAGGAAAACGAGCTCATGCGGGCTCGTTTTCATTTATGGATGGAATTTAATTCAATTTATGTAAAATCCAACGAATACCTATTAAAAATTTGTAAAAATAGTATTTATTTATAGAAATAAAAATGGTATAGTAATGTCGATTCTACTAATAATTTGTCATACGTCGAACAACTTAGTTAAGGTGGTTTTGTAATGTCAATAAAAGCTGACCATCGCTTGTTATACATCAAAGTGATTGAAAAGTTAAAAAAAGATATTGAAGAAGGTATCTATAAAGAAGGAGAAAAACTTCCTTCTGAGTTTGAGTTATCAAAACAGCTTGGTATCTCAAGAGCTACACTGCGTGAGGCGCTTCGTATACTAGAAGATGAAAACGTACTCATTCGAAAACACGGTGTTGGTACATTTGTAAGAACTCGTGCTTTGTTCTCATCTGGGATTGAAGAACTCTACAGTGTGACCGATATGATAGAAAGAGGCGGCAAACGAGCCGGGACTATTTTCCTAACATCGCAAATGACTGACGTTACGGAAGAGCTGCTTAGTAAGTTTAACGATTCATTGCCTGAAGGACTCATAATGATGGAACGTGTCCGTACTGCAGATGGAGAACCAGTTGTCTTTTGTAAAGATCATATGCCAGCACACCTTTTCCCTGCAAAAGGATTGCACGATTATGAATCATTCTTAGAGATGTTGGAAAAAGAAACAGGTAGACGTGTTATGTATGCGGTAACAAACATTGAACCGATCGGATATCACGACAGAGTTTCTGAAATATTGGAAAGCGATGAACGCGTTCCACTCCTCATCTTGAAACAAATGCACTACGATCAATTTGATGAACCTGTACTCTATTCTTGCAACTATTTTAGATCTGATAAGTTTATGTTTTCAGTTTTAAGAAAGCGCTTATAGTTAAAGTCATTTTTAGGGGGTGATCGGTACTTCATTTTGCAGCATTGGTTTTAGTCATTAAAATGAAAACACTTACAGGGGGAAAATGACTTGAAAAAGAAATTAGGATTAATGGTAACTGCAATGTTAACTGCCGGTACGATTCTTGCCGGATGTGGATCTTCTGATGACGGGAAGTCTTCTGGCGGAGGAGAGAAAAAAGACTTCAAAGTAGCGATGGTAACTGATACTGGCGGTGTAGACGATAAGTCTTTCAACCAGTCAGCTTGGGAAGGTCTAACGAAGTTCGGTAAAGATAATAGTTTAGAAGAGAGCAAAGGTTTCAAATACTTACAATCAACAGCACAAAGTGATTACAAGCCAAACCTAAACTCACTGATTCGTCAAAAATACGATGTGGTTTTCGGTATCGGTTTCTTAATGGGAACTGATGTAGAAACAGTAGCGAAACAACAGCCTGATGCTAAGCTTGCAATCGTTGATATGGTTGTTAAAGGTGATAACGTAGCGAATATTACGTTCTCTGAGCATGAAGGTTCATTCCTAGTAGGTCTAGTAGCTGGTATGCAATCTAAAACGAACAAAGTAGGATTCGTTGGTGGTGTAAACAGTGAACTGATCAAGAAGTTTGAGAACGGATTTAAAGCTGGAGTATTAACGGCGAACCCTAAAGCTGAAGTGCTTGTTCAATATGCAGAAGACTTCAACAAAGCTGAAAAAGGGCAACAGATCGCTAACACGTTCTATCAACAAGGAGCTGACGTAATCTATCATGCTGCTGGTGGAACAGGGATGGGTGTGTTCACTGAAGCGAAAAACCGTAAGAAGAACGGTGAAGATGTTTGGGTAATCGGTGTTGACCGTGACCAGCACGAAGAAGGTATGCCTGAGAACGTAACACTTACTTCGATGGTAAAACGTGTAGACCAAGCAGTTTATGAAGTTTCTGAGCAAGCGATGAACGGGAAGTTCCCAGGTGGGAAAGTTGTAGAATTCGGTCTTAAAGAAGATGGAGTAGGTATCGCTCCAACTCAAGAGAACGTTGAAGAGAAATCACTTCAATCTGTTGAAGATTTCAAAAAGAAAATCATCGCTGGCGAAGTGAAAGTTCCTAAGACAGACGCTGAATTTGAAGAGTTCAAGAAGAACTTAAAATAATTCAAGTGAAATGAATAATAGGCCAGGACTTGGCATGAGCCAAGTCCTTCCTTATGCATATAAGGGGGGAGCAAGAAAATGGAATATGTAATCGACATGCGCAATATCCGAAAAGAATTCCCTGGAATCGTAGCGAATGATAACATTACTCTACAAGTAAAAAAAGGGGAGATCCATGCATTACTAGGGGAGAACGGTGCAGGAAAATCAACGCTGATGAACGTTTTGTTCGGTCTTTATGAACCAGAACAAGGCGAGATCTTCGTAAAAGGAAATAAAGTGGTGAACAATGATCCGAATATTGCCAACTCGCTTGGTATTGGGATGGTTCATCAGCACTTTATGCTCGTTGATAAATTTACTGTAACCGAAAATATCATCCTTGGAAAAGAACCTACAAAAGGCGGGAAAGTTGATCTCCAGACAGCGGCTAAGGAAGTACAAGCTCTTTCTGATCAATACGGACTACGTGTAGATCCTTACGCAAAGATAGAGGATATCTCAGTTGGTATGCAGCAACGTGTAGAAATTTTGAAAACGCTTTATAGAGGAGCGGATATTCTCATTTTTGATGAGCCGACTGCCGTGTTAACACCTCAAGAAATCGTAGAACTTATTCAGATCATGAAAAAGCTTGTTAATGAAGGGAAGTCTATCATCCTCATCACTCATAAACTAAAAGAGATCATGGAAGTTTGTGACCGCTGTACAGTAATAAGAAGAGGTAGAGGCGTTGGTACGGTAGATGTTAGCGATTCTAACCCTGATTCTCTAGCGGCGATGATGGTTGGTCGTGAAGTAAACTTTAAAGTTGAAAAAGGGGATGCTGCTCCTAAAGAAGCTGTTTTGAAGATCAAAGATCTTGTCGTTCATGATAGCAGAAAAGTACCTGCAGTTAACGGGTTGAACCTGACTGTTCATGCTGGGGAGATCGTTGGAATCGCTGGAGTTGACGGAAACGGTCAATCTGAACTATTAGAGGCCATCACTGGTCTTCATAAAGTCCATGAAGGATCGATACATCTGCGTGATAAAGAGATTACGAATAAGTCTCCTAGAAGTGTTACAGAGAACGGTCTGAGTCATATTCCGCAAGATAGACACAAACATGGACTTGTTTTGGACTTTTCAGTAGGAGAAAACATGGTTCTTCAAACCTATTATCAGAAGCCTTATTCTAAATCTGGCATATTGAACTTTAAACCGATTTTTGACAAAGCTAAAAAGCTGATCGAAGAATACGATGTTCGTACACCTGATGCTTATACGCCAGCACGTGCACTATCTGGTGGTAATCAGCAAAAAGCGATCATCGCTAGAGAAGTGGACAGAGATCCGGACTTTTTGATCGCAGCTCAGCCAACTCGAGGTCTTGATGTTGGGGCGATCGAATTCATCCATTCCAAGCTCATCGAACAAAGGGATAATGGAAAGGCCGTTCTACTCGTTTCTTTTGAGTTGGAAGAGATCATCAACGTGAGTGACCGGATTGCCGTCATGTATGAAGGGAAAATTGTTGCGATCGTAAACCCGAAAGAAACAACAGAACAAGAACTGGGCCTATTGATGGCTGGAGGAAAGAGAGGTGCCGTTCATGCAGAATAATAAAAACAAAATGAAGTTTCTTGTGCCTCTTATTTCTGTATTTTTAGGACTTCTTATCGGCGGAATTATCATGCTGATCAGCGGATATCCACCCATTGAAGCGTATGCTGCTCTTTTTGAAGGGATTTTTGGCGAATCCTATTATAGAGGTGAAACGATCAGACAGATGTCACCTCTTATTCTTTCAGGGTTGGCAGTTGCGTTTGCGTTTAGAACAGGATTATTCAATATCGGAGTAGAAGGACAGCTTTTAGTCGGGTGGCTAGCTGCTGTTTATGTGGGTATATTTGTTGATGCCCCAGCAATCATTCATATTCCTCTTGCCGTACTTGCTGCAGGTGTTGCAGGTGCATTATGGGGATCTGTTCCTGGTATTTTAAAAGCACGTTTTAAAGTTCATGAAGTAATTACAACGATTATGATGAACTATATAGCACTCTATAGCACGAATGAAATCATTCGTAATTTCATGCTTGCTCCAGGTGAGCGAACAGAGAATGTAAAAGAATCAGCTTCTCTAGCTTCACCGTTTTTACAAGAGCTAACAGACAATTCTACACTTCACTTTGGAATCATCATAGCAATCGTTGCGGCAGTGATCATGTGGTTTTTATTATGGAGAACAACATTAGGTTATGAGCTTCGTGCTGTAGGGTTCAACCAGCATGCATCTCAATACGCTGGGATTAACGTTTCAAAAAATATCGTTCTTTCTATGGCCATCTCAGGAGCTTTCGCGGGGATTGCCGGAAGTATGGAAGGTCTCGGTACGTACCAATACATGACGATCAATGCTGGATTTACCGGAGTAGGATTTGATGGAATCGCTGTTGCACTGCTTGGTGCTAACAGTGCGATCGGTGTTATTTTAGGTGCTGCATTGTTTGGCGGATTAAAGATTGGTGCACTGAATATGCAAGCTATGGCTGGAGTTCCGACAGAACTTGTTGGAATCGTTATCGCTTTAATCATCTTCTTTGTTGCGTGCAGCTATCTTGTTCATTGGTTGATGAACCGTGTGAACAGAGGAGGTAAGATCTGATGAGTTTTATGGATATTCTAGCACTAATCATTCCTGCTGCTATCGTTTCGGCTGCTCCTTTGATCTTTACCGCTCTTGGTGGCGTTTTTAGTGAACGTTCAGGAGTTGTAAATATCGGCCTAGAAGGTCTCATGCTTTTTGGTGCTTTTACAGGCGCGGTGACGATCTATTATGGTGAGCAGTTCGGATTAGCTGGTGCAGCACCGTGGGTCAGTTTTGTTGTAGCTATGATCTTAGGAGCTCTATTTGCATCCATTCATGCTGTTGCAAGTATCTCGTTAAAAGCAGACCAAGTTGTTAGTGGTGTTGCAATCAACTTCTTGGCTGTAGGACTCGCGATCTTCTTAACAAAGAAAATCTTTAATGCAGGTCAAACACCTGTTATTTCAGAACGAATATCAAAAAGTGATATTCCGTTCCTGTCAGATATTCCGATAATCGGTAAACTATTTTTCTCAAATGCATATCTGACTTCTTATCTAGCAGTATTTGTAGCTCTAATCGTATGGTATGTTCTTTACAAAACACCATTTGGTCTTCGCCTTCGTTCTGTAGGTGAACATCCGATGGCTGCAGATACGATGGGGATCAACGTTAAAAAGATGCGTTATGTTGGCGTTCTTTTGAGTGGTGCTCTAGCTGGTCTAGGCGGAGCTGTTTATGTGGCTTCTATTTCAGGGAATTTCACACACTCCACGATCACAGGGCAAGGCTTCATGGCTCTTGCTGCCATGATCTTCGGAAAATGGCATCCACTAGGGGCGTTAGGAGCTGCCCTATTCTTTGGTCTAGCACAAGCGATCAGTATTTCTGGAGCTCAGATTCCAGGTCTGCAAGATATTCCAAAAGTATTCTTGCTAATCGCTCCATACGTACTTACGATACTAGCTTTAGCAGGGCTTGTAGGACGTGCGGACGCACCGAAAGCTCTTGGAACACCTTATGAAAAAGGAAAAAGATAAAAAACTGATACTTCTCGTGATATCTTTTAAAATGGCGGTATTATTCAGGATTGCTGCTTTTATTTCTATTATCTTCTTTGAACAGTTGATTGTAGTGGAAGGTGGGAGACTCTCGGCTAGGACAGGCGGGCAGGTGAGACACTTAAGAGTGAAACGTACGAAAGTGGCTCACCGCCTGCCCCGCGGAAAGCGAGCATCCTGAAACGGAGATCAACTGCTTTCAAAAACATCATTGTGTAACATATAATAAAAAGTCCGCCGTTCGGTGGACTTTTTTTGTTTTACAAGGAGGAATGTCATGTCAGGTATCGAAAATGGGTAAACTAGGATGTAGACATAATGAAAGGGGTACTTATCCAATGGGAATTGTTAATCATAAAAAAACCGATCTCCACGGAATGACTGTACATACGATAGAAACGAAAAAGTATAAGACCACATCGTTCATACTACAGGTTAAAGAACCAATCAATGAAAAGAACGTTACAAAGCGAGCGCTGCTTGCTTATGTCTTACAGAGTGGTACAAAGGATTTTCCTTCTTCAAAAGAGCTGAGAAGTGCTTTGGACGACCTTTATGGAGCTACATTAAATGCTGATCTTTCCAAAAAAGGCGAGAATCAAGTGATCAGTATTCGAATGGAAGTAGCAAATGAGAAATTTTTATCCAATTCAGAACCTGTTCTTGATAAAGCTTTCCATTTATTATCTCAAGTTCTCTTAGCTCCTGCTCTTGAAGGTGATGTGTTTAAAGAGGGAATCGTAAAAAAAGAGAAACGCAGTCTGAAACAACAGATCGAATCCATCTATGATGATAAGATGCGTTATGCAAACAAACGGCTTTTAGAAGAGATGTACGACTCAGAGCCTTATCGATTAAATGTTTATGGAAACGGTGATGAAGTAGATTCGATCTCACCTAAAGAACTGTTTGACTATTATCAAGAAGTGATTAGAAATGATAAGATCGACCTTTATGTGATCGGTGATATTTCAACAGATGAGATGGTTGACAAGGTTAGTAAGCATTTCCGTTTTTCAAAAGATAGAAAAGAAGATGAGACCAAAGCGGTTAATGCTGCAGATGAAAAAAGGATCTCTGAAGTTAAGGAAATCTTTGAAGAGCAAGATGTTCAACAAGGAAAGCTACACATGGGTTATCGCACGTATACTACCTATGCAGATGATGATTATTTCGCGCTACAAGTGTTTAACGGGATTTTTGGCGGGTTTTCTCACTCCAAATTGTTCATGAACGTTCGTGAAAAAGAAAGTTTGGCTTATTATGCAGCTTCTCGGTTCGAGAGCCATAAAGGAGCTGTTTTTGTTATGAGCGGAATTGAGACTGCCAATTACGAAAAAGCTGTAAAAATTATTAAAGAACAGCATGAAGAAATGAAGAAGGGCAAGATCACAGACTCTGAATTCGAACAGACGAAAGCGATGATCAACAATCAAGTGTTAGAGACGATCGACCACCCGATCGGTCTATCAGAAGTCCTGTATCACAATGTTGTTGCAGGTACGAATCGTTCTATTGAAGATTGGATGGAAGGAATAAAAAAAGTAACAAAAGATGATGTGGTTGCAGTAGCTAAAAAGGTAACATTAGATACCATTTTCTTCTTGAAGGGAGCTGGCACGAATGGGAATGAAAACGTTTGATCAATTAGACGAAACGCTGCATTATGAAGAACTAGCGAATGGGTTAAAGGTTTATGTTTTAGAAAAGAAAGGCTTTAATAAGACATACGCTACATTTACGACACATTATGGATCAGTGGATAATCACTTTAAACCGTTAGGCAAAGATGAAAATGTGAAAGTTCCTGACGGAATCGCACATTTTCTTGAGCATAAACTTTTCGAAAAAGAGCATGGAGATGTCTTTCAAGATTTTAGTAAACAAGGTGCATCTGCTAATGCTTTTACGACATTTAATAGAACGGCTTATCTGTTTTCAACAACGGGTGATGTAAAGAAGAACTTAACAACTTTAATCGACTTCGTACAAGAACCATATTTTACAGAAAAGACGGTCGAAAAAGAAAAAGGGATCATCGGTCAAGAGATCAGAATGTACGACGATAACCCGGATTGGCGCGTTTATTTTGGGCTGATTGAAAATATGTATCACCATCACCCAGTAAAGATCGATATCGCTGGAACTGAAAAATCTATCGCTAAGATTACAAAAGATGATCTGTATGAATGTTATGAAACGTTTTATCATCCAAGCAACATGATCCTCTTTATCGTTGGTCCGGTAGATGCTAAAGATATTTTAAGTTTTGTTAAAGACAATCAATCGCAAAAAACGTTTAAAGAAAAAGAAAACATCGAACGATTCTTTGACGAAGAGCCACAAACGGTAGCAAAAACAAAGAAAGTGATCGAGATGACCGTACAGACTCCTAAGTGTTATATGGGCTATAAAGAAGCAGCTCCAAATCGTCAAGGAAAAGAGTTAATGAAACATGAACTAAGTGTAAATCTTCTTTTGGAGATGATGTTCGGAAAAAGCTCACCGAATTATGAAACATTGTATGAGGAAGGATTGATCGATCAGACTTTTTCTTTTGATTACACAGAAGAGAATGGGTTTGGTTTTAGCATGCTCGGAGGAGATACTGGATCTCCAGATGAATTCGTTGAAAGAATCTCAGGTATGGTTGAAGACTTTAAGCAACACTCGATTGATGAAGATTCATTTGATCGTGCACGAAAAAAGAAGATAGGTGCATTTTTACGATCATTGAACTCGCCTGAATTTATTGCGAATCAGTTCACTCGCTATGCGTTCAATGAGATGGACCTCTTTGATGTGATCCCAGTTTTTGAATCGCTGACTGTTCGTGATGTGGAAAGTGTCCTACAAAACCACTTTAAAAAAGAAGCCATGACCGTTTGCCAAGTACAAAAAAAGAAGTCATAATAAATTTAAAAACATCCTGCTGTGGTAGGGTGTTTTTTTACAGCAATGAGGGATTAACTGTGAAAAACGCGCTTGTTACAGGAGCATCAGGAGCGATCGGAAGAGAGATCAGTCATATGTTAGCATCGAATGGATTTCAGTTGTATCTTCATTACAACACCAATCAAACTGCTGCAGCAAAGCTTCAGAAAGAATTGAAGGACAAATACGGTGTACCTGTCTCAATGGTATGTGCTGATCTGTCTAAAGCAGGTGGATCAGAAGACCTATGGAATCAAATTCAAGTCCCCCTAGATGTGTTCGTATATAACTCTGGTTCGGCTCATTTTGGCCTTCTCACGGATTTTACCGAAAAATCTATAACAGAGACGATGCAATTGAATCTTGTAAGTGCAATCTCACTGACAAAAGCGATTGTGCCTAGCATGATTCAAAAAAAATCTGGAAAGATCATCATGATCACATCCGTTTGGGGAGAAGTGGGGGCTGCATGTGAAACGGTCTATTCTGCCGCAAAAGGCGGATTGAATACGTTTGTTAAAGCTCTTTCAAAAGAGTTAGCTCCGAGTCATATACAAGTAAATGGCATCTCTCCTGGAGTGATAACCACCCCTATGATGGACCAATTTACAGATGAAGAGAAGCGTTCATTAGCTGACGATATACCTGCTGGACGGTTTGGAGAACCACGTGAAGTTGCGCATGCTGTTGAATTTTTAATGAGCGAAAAAGCGGATTATATCTCTGGTCATATCCTTTCGATCAACGGATCGTGGTTTACTTAAAAAAAACATGTATAAAAAGGGTGAAACTAAGAGATATTAATGCTGTATCAACCTTGAAGGAGGAGACAGCATGTCTGTATTAGACAACTTTGGTCAATGGAAAGATTTCTTGGCAGAGCGTTTAAATCACGCGGAACACGAAGGTATGAACCACGATACGATCTCGAACTTAGCAACTGAGATCGGTGGCTACTTAGCGAACCACGTAGAACCAAAAAACGAGGAAGAAAAAGTTCTTGCCGATCTTTGGAATGTGGCCGATGAAAACGAAAGACACGCCATCGCAAACATGATGGTAAAGCTAGTTCAAAACGACGGAAGCCGCTAAATGGTGAAGGATGTTAAGAAATTTTTCTTAACATCCTTTTATTTTGCTTTCATAATAAATTGAAATCATTTATTATTAGAAACAAGAATAGATGTAGAATTTTGTTTCATTTTGAAAGAATAAGGAGATGAATTATGGGAGAGCAAGAATGGTATTTAGAGTATGAGATACATAAAAACCGGCCGGGTCTCCTAGGGGATATATCTTCCTTATTGGGTATGCTTGGAATTAATATCGTCACGATTAACGGTGTTGATAACGAGCGACGTGGAATGCTTCTGATTATTGATAACGAAGAAAAGATCAACCGGCTTCAATCGATTTTAGATTCAATGGACAATATTACAGTAACCAAGTTTAGAAAACCGAAGCTTCGTGATCGTCTCGCTGTAAGACACGGCAGATATATTGAACGTGATGCGGATGATAAGAAAACGTTTCGTTTTATAAGAGATGAACTTGGGATATTAGTTGACTTTTTAGCTGAATTATATAAAGTTGAAGGACATAAATTAATCGGCGTTAGAGGCATGCCTCGTGTTGGGAAAACGGAAAGTATCGTAGCATCCAGTGTTTGTGCAAATAAACGGTGGGTCTTTATTTCATCCACATTATTGCGCCAGACTGTTAGAAGCATGCTTGCGGATGATGAATACGATTCTGACCATGTTTTTATTATCGATGGTGCGGTTTCAGCACGAAATATGAACGATAAACATTGGCAGCTCATACGAGAGATCATGAGGCTTCCTGCAGCGAAAGTTGTGGAACATCCTGATCTTTTTGTTCAGCAAACGGAATATACACTTGATGATTTTGACTACATTATCGAGCTAAAGAGTCATCGTGATGAAGAAATTACATATGAAGCTCTGAAACAAGATCAAACAGGATTCGGAAATTTAGAATGACGTAAGTAGGTGGGAAGGTTGACAGAACTCGGTAAGTTATTAAAAGAAAAACGCGAAGAAAAAGGAATGTCACTTGAGGAACTTCAAACAGCTACTAAGATTCAAAAAAGATATCTTGTAGCCATTGAAGAAGGAAAGTATGAAGTACTTCCAGGATCGTTTTATGCTCGAGCGTTCATTAAAAATTATTGTGAAGCTGTAGGTTTGCATTATGAGACCATTTTTGATGAATATTCTCATGAGATACCAAAATCGGCAAAAGAACCAACAACAGAGTTCGAACCGCGTTCAAAAAGAGAGCGGTCGGGAGTATCAGAAGATCATTCTCTTTTAAAAAGGTTGATACCGATCATACTTATTGGAGTTTTGATCGTGGTTATCCTCTTTGTCGTATGGAAGCTCCTTCCTGATGGAAATGATCAAGCGAAAAGCGGCAATGATTCACCAGGTGTTCTTTTGGATGAAGATGAGAACAAACCGCAGAAAAAAGAAGGAACAAAGAAAGAAAAAGAAGATGTTTCTGAAGAAAAAGAAGAAAAATCTGAAGCTCCAAAAGAAGAAGAGAAACAACAAACGTTAACGAAACTTGAAACGATCGGAAAAGTAACAACTTATGATCTGAAAGATACGGATAAACTGGTTGTGGAACTAAGTGCAAAAGGGCCTAGTTATGTAGGAATCCAAGATGAGACTACGAAAAGCTATTTTGATAATCAGATGAAAGAGGGTCAAACAGAAACCTTCGACCTTTCTTCTGCTAAAGAGGTAACACTAAATATTGGCGCGTCTCATGTAACATCTATTAAAATTAATGGGGAAGCATTCACATATCCAGTTCCAGCTACTGAACTGATCCATCAAAAAATCGTGATTCGTAAGGCTCAACAATAGTTAATACAAAATTGATTTTGACCGTATTTTGGAGGAATTGCATTGAACTTACCTAATAAGATTACCATTTCTAGGATTTTTTTAATTCCACTCTTTATGATTGTTCTTTTGGGCGATTTTGATTGGGGAGTATGGAAGATAGCGGGTGAAGAATTGCCTGTCACTCATTTTGTAGCAGCGCTGATCTTCATCTTTGCATCTAGCACAGATTGGGTCGACGGCTATTATGCGCGCAAATATAACTTAGTTACGAATTTAGGGAAATTTTTGGACCCATTAGCTGACAAGCTGCTCGTTTCAGCTGCACTTGTAGGATTAGTTGAACTTGGAGCTGCACCTGCATGGATGGTTATCGTTATTCTAAGCCGAGAGTTCGCTGTTACAGGAATCCGTGCTGTTGCTTCTGCAGAAGGCGAAGTCATTGCAGCAGGACAGATGGGTAAACTAAAGATGTGGATACAAATTATTGCGATTTCAGCTCTATTGCTTCACAATCTGCCATTTGCATGGATCGGACTTCCTTTTGCAACGATCAGTCTTTGGGCAGCAACACTGATTACCTTATATTCTGGCTGGGAGTATTTCGTGAACAGCAAACATATTTTATTAAAATCAAAGTAATCTAGAATGAAGAAAAAACAGGAGCAGAAAACTCCTGTTTTTTTGTTAGCTGTAGGTGAAAATGCAGAAATCGTGAAGAAATGATAGCGTTTCTTAGCATATATAAGTTTGAATGATATGAAATCAGAGAATACAATCAGGGAGCGTGTATGAGTTGAACGCAGAAATCATAGCAGTTGGCAGTGAACTTTTATTAGGACAGATCGCAAACACGAATGCTCAGTTTATTTCAAAAGAGCTTGCTGACATCGGTGTGAACGTTTTTTATCACTCAGTAGCAGGCGATAACGAGAACCGCCTCTCATCAGTTATTCAAACAGCCAGATCAAGATCGGATCTGCTCATCTTTACGGGAGGTCTTGGACCAACAAAAGACGACCTGACGAAGGAAACGATCGCAAAACTATTTCAAAAGGAATTGGTCCATGATGAAGCTGCTTTAGAGTATATAACCAATTATTTTGTTCAAACCAATCGAGAGATGACACCGAACAATAAGAAGCAAGCTCTCATTATTGAAGGGTCTGCCGTACTGCCAAACGATAACGGTATGGCACCCGGAATGGCTTTTACTCAAGGTAACAACACGTGTATACTCCTCCCTGGACCACCTAGCGAGATGAGACCGATGTTCAACAACTATGTAATTCCTTTTCTTTATTCTAAAATGGATGTGCAGACAAAGTTTCATTCGCGAGTATTAAAATTTTTTGGGATTGGGGAATCGGTCTTAGAAACAAAGCTTCAGGATTTAATCGAGAAACAAAGCAACCCTACGATTGCGCCTCTAGCATCTGAACATGAGGTTACGATTCGGCTTACTGCATCGCACCATTCAGAAACTGAGGCAAAAAGACTGCTGGATGAAGTAGAACAAGAAGTTCTAAGCCGAACAGGTTCCTATTTTTATGGTTATGATGACGAAACGCTAGAGAGTCAGACTTTCGATCTTCTTCGAGATAATAAGCTGACCATCGCTTCGGCAGAGAGCTTGACAGGAGGATTATTCAGCAAGATCATCACTGATTTTCCTGGTGCATCTTCTGTGTATCTAGGAGGAGCCGTCGTTTATTCAAGCGCATTAAAACAATCGATGCTTAAAGTACCTCAAACTTTGATCACAGATCATGGTGTTGTCAGCTCGCAATGTGCAGAATGGATGGCAGAGGAAATTAAAAAGCAGACAAAGTCTGATATCGGAATCAGCTTTACTGGTGTTGCCGGTCCTGATGCACAGGAAGACAAGCCTGCTGGTACAGTATTTATCGGCATATCCATACATGATCAAACGTATTCCTACGCCATAAAACTTGCAGGCTCAAGAAAAGGGATTCGTGAAAGAGCAGTTAAGCATGGATTTCGGTTTTTAAATCAATTGGTCAAAGAAGGACAATAAAAAAATCGAATAAATGTTCGTAAAATGATTGGCAAATGAACAAAAAAGAGATATGATAGAGAAGTAGCAAGTAACAGAATTAATGAAACAAAAATACATGTAAAATGAATTCGAGGAGTGAATTGAATGAGCGATAGAAAAGCGGCTCTAGATATGGCTCTACGCCAAATTGAAAAGCAGTTCGGTAAAGGTTCCATCATGAAATTGGGTGAACAAACGGATCAGCGAATCTCAACAGTTTCCAGTGGATCGATCACTTTGGACATCGCACTTGGAATCGGTGGTTATCCTCGCGGAAGAATTATCGAAGTATATGGTCCTGAATCATCAGGTAAAACAACCGTTGCACTTCATGCTATTGCAGAAGTACAACGTAATGGTGGACAAGCTGCATTCATCGATGCTGAGCATGCACTAGACCCTGAATATGCCCAAAAGCTAGGCGTTAATATTGATGAACTCTTATTGTCTCAGCCAGATACAGGTGAACAAGCGCTAGAGATCGCTGAAGCTCTTGTAAGAAGTGGAGCGGTAGATATTTTGGTCATCGACTCCGTTGCTGCCCTTGTTCCTAAAGCTGAGATCGAAGGGGAAATGGGTGACTCTCACGTTGGTCTCCAAGCTCGTCTAATGTCTCAAGCACTGCGTAAACTTTCAGGTGCCATCAATAAATCGAAAACCATCGCAGTATTCATCAACCAAATTCGTGAAAAAGTTGGCGTTATGTTCGGAAATCCTGAAACAACACCAGGGGGAAGAGCTTTAAAATTCTATTCATCCGTTCGTCTAGAAGTACGTCGTGCTGAACAGCTGAAGCAAGGACAAGATGTTGTTGGTAATAAAACAAAAATTAAAGTCGTAAAAAATAAAGTAGCTCCTCCTTTTAGAACGGCTGAAGTTGATATCATGTACGGAGAAGGCATCTCGTATCAAGGTGAGATTCTGGATATCGGTTCGGACATTGACATCGTTCAAAAGAGTGGTGCTTGGTATTCTTACGAAGGCGAACGTTTAGGTCAAGGTCGTGAGAACTCAAAGCAATTCCTAAAAGAAAACCCTGAGATTGCATCAGCAATAGTTGCAGAAATCCGCAACTATTATCAGCTAGAGGGTAAAGCAACTGCTGAAGTGGAAGCTCCTGCCGTGAAAGAAGAATTTGAGTTAACAGAATAGTAATCGTGAAGACTGGTCAGTACGACCGGTCTTTTTTGTTTTTTTCAAAATTTTGTTGTTTTGAAACCTCAGATTTAGTTTCCTCTGTGACAGTTGATTGGAGTGCAAGGTATGAGACTTGGCAAAGACAGGTAGGAAGCTAGAAAGATAATATGCGGCTCACCTCTAGCTCCGCAGAAAGCGAACAATTGGAACGAAATTAACTCCTTTTTAAAGCAACGGTGTATGCCATAACAAGTTTTCAAAATAACGGATATGACAGGCAAAATATGCTCCTTGCTATTTTTAGGTCAAGCAATTATTATAGAAGATTGACTCTCTTGACAAGCCTTTGGCACACCTATAAAATGAAGATATATTTTGATTTCTTATGAAATTAAAAGATATGTATAGAATTTGTACGACATGAATGGTGCACAGCACATGTAAGACGATTGACGCCAAAAATGCAGTATGAAAAGCAGAAAGCAAGAGGAGGTGGGAATATGCCAAGTTTAGCAGTATTCATCTCCAGTTTGCTTGTCTCACTAGGTGTCGGTGCTATTGTCGGATATCTTGTTAGGAAATCAATTGCTGAAGCGAAGATTTCAAGCGCAGAACGAGCAGCTGCGCAAATTGTTGAAGATGCAAAGCGCGATGCTGACGCCAGCAAGAAAGAAGCGCTGTTAGAAGCAAAAGATGAAATCCATAAGCTACGTACCGAAGCTGAACGCGAAATTCGCGAACGTCGAAACGAGCTTCAAAAACAAGAACATCGATTGGTTCAAAAAGAAGAGATCCTTGACAGAAAAAGTGAAACTCTTGACAAAAAAGAGGAATCTTTAGAACGACGTGAGGAATCTCTCACCAAAAAACAGCGACAAATTGAAGAGATTGAAAGCAAAGTGGAGGAATTGCTAGTAGAACAACAGCGAGAGCTTGAGCGCATTTCCAGCATTACCAGGGATGAAGCTCGCCAAATTATCATGACGGAAACTGAGAACGAGATGACACATGAGTTGGCGATGATGGTAAAAGAGATGGAGATCCGTGCGAAAGAAGAAGCGGACAAGAAAGCAAAAGAAATTCTTTCCCTAGCTATCCAACGCTGTGCAGCCGATCACGTAGCAGAAACTACAGTTTCTGTAGTAAACCTTCCTAACGATGAAATGAAAGGAAGAATTATTGGACGTGAAGGGCGAAACATCAGGACGTTAGAAACGTTAACTGGAATCGACTTAATTATTGATGATACTCCAGAAGCCGTTATTCTGTCAGGTTTTGATCCGATCCGCCGTGAAATTGCACGTATGGCTTTGGACAAGCTTGTACAGGATGGAAGAATTCACCCTGCACGAATTGAAGAGATGGTTGAAAAATCACGCAGAGAAGTGGATGAGTATATCCGCGAAGTAGGAGAACAAACAACATTTGAAGTTGGTGTTCACGGACTTCATCCTGATTTGATCAAGATTCTTGGACGTTTGAAGTATCGTACAAGCTACGGTCAAAACGTACTAAAACATTCAACAGAAGTGGCTTACTTAGCTGGATTGATGGCAGCTGAAGTAGGGGAAGATGTACACCTTGCTAGACGAGCTGGATTGCTTCATGATATCGGTAAAGCAATCGATCATGAAGTAGAGGGCAGTCACGTCGATATTGGTGTTGAACTTGCTACGAAGTACAAAGAACACCCAGTAGTAATCAACAGCATTGCATCTCACCACGGAGACACTGAAGCAACTTCAATCATTGCAACTCTAGTTGCAGCAGCAGATGCACTTTCTGCTGCAAGACCAGGAGCTCGCCGTGAAACACTTGAAACGTATATCCGCAGACTTGAAAAGTTAGAAGAGATTTCAGAATCATTTGATGGTGTTGAAAAATCTTTTGCGATCCAAGCAGGCCGTGAGATACGTATTATGGTTAAACCGGATATGATTGATGATGTAGCATCATACCGACTAGCACGTGATATTACGAAAAAGATTGAAAGTGAACTGGATTATCCAGGTCACATTAAAGTGACAGTCATTCGTGAGACTCGAGCAGTTGAATACGCAAAATAAACAAACAAAGCGGTAGGAGGTCAATCCTACCGCTTTTTTATATGGGGAAATGTCTTAAACTAGTAAGAGGCATGATGTTTTTTGAACAAAGGTATTAGAAGAGATGATTCGCAGAAACAGGTGTTTTAGTAGTAGATCAATAATAGTTTTTTTCCGGAAAAACCACATTATGGTTTGAAAGAACTTTGTTAAGGGTACTAGAATACCGGGGTTTATTCATAGGGCAGCTGCTTTAACAAATCAGCATAATAGAGAGAGAATGCACAATTTTGTTTCGGCAGGAATACAAGCCTTAATCAATGAATATAGTAGAACAGGTATCTATCCTGAAGGAGGTTCAAAACAATGGAAATATTAAAAGTTTCAGCAAAATCCAACCCCAACTCTGTAGCTGGTGCCCTCGCTGGTGTTCTCCGGGAACGTGGAGGCGCTGAAATTCAGGCAATCGGAGCAGGTGCATTAAACCAAGCTGTTAAAGCAGTAGCTATCGCAAGAGGTTTCGTAGCACCGAGCGGAGTTGACCTCATTTGTATTCCAGCATTTACAGATATCTTAATTGATGGGGAAGAACGAACGGCCATTAAATTAATTGTTGAACCGCGCTAATTAAAGTGAAACCTGTTTGCTCACCAAAAAGAGCAAGCAGGTTTTTAGTTTTGTAGACTTAGTTTCTTTTTAGTAGGTATGCGAAGAATAAGAGAAGGAAATGCGGAAACATATATAGAATTCTAAGAGAGTACCAAGCATTTTAAAGCGCTTTCTTTAGTTTACATTTTTTGTAATAGTATGAATTTTGCTAGGCGGATACTTGCATTTTTATGAAGTTAAGTCTAGAATTGTAGACGTTTAGTACATAATTTTAGTAAACGTGATAATGCGCGTTCAACACAACATGAAACCATACTAAATCAAACTATTGATTGAAAAAATTAACGTTTGGGTTACTGAAAGGGTGGAGTACATGATTGATCAACTTTCTTGGAAAGTTGGCGGACAGCAAGGTGAAGGAATTGATAGTACAGGTGAAATTTTTGCGATGGCACTTAACCGCCAAGGCTACTATCTGTATAGCTATCGACACTTTTCTTCCAGAATTAAAGGCGGTCATACCAACAATAAGATTCGTGTAAGCACGAGTGAAACCCGTTCGATCTCTGATGATCTTGATATTTTAATAGCATTCGATCAAGAAACGATCGATGTAAACGTACATGAGCTTCGTGATGGAGGAGTCGTGATTGGAGATTCAAAATTCAATCCTACTGTTCCAGAGGACCTTAATGTTAGATTATATTCGGTACCATTTACAGAGATTGCAAGTGAACTTGGCACATCTCTTATGAAAAATATGGTAGCAATCGGAGCGACTAGCGCTGTTTTGGGTCTTCCTGTAGAAAGCTATTTAGAAGTTGTAGAAGAGATTTTTGCTCGTAAAGGAGCGAAAGTAGTAGAAAAAAATATGGAAGCTATCCAAAAAGGCGCAGACCGTTTCAATGAATTATCTGGTGGCCAGATCGATGGATTTCAATTAAATAAAGCGGACGGCAAAAAGAGAATGTTCATGATTGGAAACGATGCAATCGCTTTAGGATTCGTGGCAGGAGGCGTACGTTTCATGTCCGCTTATCCGATCACGCCTGCATCTGAGATCATGGAATACTTGATCAAAAAATTGCCAGAGTTTGGCGGTACGGTTATTCAGACAGAAGATGAGATCGCTGCTTGTACGATGGCGATCGGAGCGAACTATGCAGGTGTTCGTACGATTACATCATCAGCAGGACCAGGTCTATCATTAATGATGGAAGCATTAGGTCTATCTGGGATGACTGAAGTTCCTTTAGTTGTTGTAGACACACAGCGTGGAGGTCCATCCACGGGACTGCCTACAAAACAAGAGCAATCTGATTTGATGGCGATGATCTATGGTACTCATGGTGAGATTCCAAAAGTGGTTATGGCACCAAGTACGGTTGAAGAAGCATTCTATGATGCTGTTGAAGCTTTAAATATTGCAGAAGAATATCAGATTCCTGTTATCTTACTTACAGATCTTCAACTTTCTCTAGGGAAGCAATCAGTTGAGCCATTAGATTATAGCCGCGTTGAGATTCGACGTGGAAAGCTTGATCCAAAAGAAGAGCTTCCAGATACAGACGATAAAGATGGGTACTTTAAGCGTTATGAAGTAACTGAAGACGGCATTTCTCCTCGCGTAATCCCGGGTATGAAGAATGGTATCCACCATGTCACGGGTGTTGAGCATGATGAGACAGGAAAGCCTTCAGAAGTGGCAGCAAATCGTCAAAAGCAGATGGATAAAAGACTGCGTAAGCTGCAAAACCTGCGTTTTAACGTACCAGTTGTTAAACAAGCTCCTCATGAAGAAGCTGATATTCTTTTAGTTGGGTTCAATTCAACAAGAGGAGTGATCGAAGAAGCGATCCCTCGTTTAGAAGCAGATGGCTTAAAAGTCAATCATGCTCATATTCGTTTGATCCATCCGTTCCCTGCCGATGAGATGAGATCGATGATCGACAAAGCGAAGAACGTAATCGTAGTCGAGAACAACGCGACAGGACAGCTGGCGAACATCTTAAAGATGAATGTTGGACAGCATGAGAAGATTAAGAACTTATTAAAATATGATGGGAATCCTTTCTTGCCATCAGAAGTTGTCATGAAATGCAAGGAGCTGGTTTAATATGGCTACATTTAAAGATTTTCGTAACAGCATCAAACCGAACTGGTGTCCAGGATGTGGAGATTTTTCAGTACAGGCAGCTATTCAAAGAGCAGCTGCAAATGTAGGTTTAGAACCAGATAATCTAGCTGTAGTATCAGGAATCGGCTGTTCAGGACGTATCTCAGGATATATCAAATCTTATGGTTTCCATGGGATCCATGGCCGTTCGCTGCCGATCGCACAAGGTGTTAAGATGGCAAACCGTGATCTGACTGTTATCGCATCAGGTGGTGATGGAGATGGTTTCGCGATCGGAATGGGTCATACTGTTCATGCGATCAGACGAAACATCGATATTACTTATATTGTTATGGACAACCAGATTTATGGTCTAACAAAAGGACAAACATCACCTCGATCTGATGTTGGTTTTAAAACGAAGAGTACGCCAGAAGGATCTGTAGAGTCAGCGATCGGAGTTATGGAACTCGCTTTAACGGCTGGAGCTACGTTTGTGGCTCAAAGTTTTTCAACTGATCTAAAAGAGTTGACTTCCATCATCGAGGCTGGTATCAACCATAAAGGCTTCTCATTGATCAATGTATTCTCTCCATGTGTGACATACAACAAAGTGAACACATATGACTGGTTTAAAGAGCATCTCGTATCTTTAAGCACGATCGAAGACTATGATTCTTCAAACCGTATGATGGCTATGCAAACACTTATGGAAAACAAAGGTCTTGTAAAAGGCATCATCTATCAAGATAAGGTAAAACCTTCTTATCAAGATCTTGCGCATGGATACAGCAAAGAAGCACTTGCAAAAGTTGATCTGAACTTACCTGAAGAAAAGTTCAATCAATTGATGTCAGAATTTATGTAAGAAACAGCCCTTCTCCTTAAAATTTGGAGAGGGGATTTTTTATAGTCTTTTTCTGAAATACAGCTGCATGCATGACTATCTTTTCTTCTTATGAAAGTTGATTGAAGCGACCGAACTGGAGCGGAAATCAATTCCATTTGGTGTGCACCAATATGTACGAAAAAAGCTCTCAAGAAAAAAATTCTTTAAATTTTTTTTGGTACCCGCGAATGTCCGTGTGGGATGGACACAGCTCTTTACCTTGTTGTTCAATCCATGTACAATTATTGATGGAATTGATTATTAAGGTTTACAGTGAGGGGTGTTTCTGTGCAAGGAAAAATGAAAGCAATAGTTAAGCATCATGCGGGTTATGGAGCTAGATTAGAAACAGTAGATATTCCTGAAATTAATGAAAGTGAAGTATTGATCAAAGTTAAAGCGACTTCGATCTGTGGAACAGATGTCCATATTTACACATGGGATGAATGGTCACAGAGTCGTGTGAAAACGCCATACGTGTTCGGACATGAGTTTTCAGGAGTTGTTGAAAAAGTTGGAAGCGCTGTTACAAATGTCTCTGTTGGAGATCATGTATCAGCTGAAACACATATAGTTTGTCATTCTTGTCCACAATGTCTAAAAGGGCAGTTCCACATCTGTAAGAACACTAAGATCATCGGTGTTGATACTCAAGGGTGTTTTGCAGAGTATGTAGCAATGCCATCAGAGAACATCTGGAAAAATGATCCTAAGATGCCGTTTGAGCATGGATCGATTCAAGAGCCGATGGGAAATGCTGTTCATACTGTGTTAGCTGGTGATGTTGCTGGTAAAACGGTGGCTGTCATCGGATGCGGCCCGATCGGTGTTATGGCTGTTAATGTTGCGAAAGCAGCAGGTGCAAGTCAGGTAATCGCTATCGATCTGAACGATTATCGTTTAGATCTTGCTAAAAAAGTAGGGGCTACAGAAGTGATCAACCCTAAATCCACCGATCCAGTTGATACAGTGATGAATTTAACGGATGGAAATGGTGTGGATGTTGTTTGTGAGATGAGCGGTCATCCAGTTGCGATTGACCAAGGATTTAAGATGATCACAAACGGTGGTCGTGTTTCAATCTTAAGTCTGCCTGTTAAACCTGTTGAGATCGACTTAACGAACGATGTAGTATTTAAGGGTGTTACTGTTCAAGGAATTACGGGAAGAAAAATGTATGAAACATGGCAACAGGTTTCAGGACTTTTACAGTCAGGAAGCATGCATCCTGAAACGATCATTACTCATACACTTCCACTAGAAAAGTTTGAAGAAGGCTTTGATCTCATGATAAAAGGAAATTGTGGAAAAGTAGTTCTTATTCCTTAAAATCGAAAGGAGCAATACATCGTGATGAAAGGTTTTGAATACCTGCAAGAAGAATTAGACCATATGAAAGAAGAAGGTACGTTCAGAAAGCTTGTACCGCTAGAATCAGAGCAAGGATCAAAAGTTGTGATCAATGGAAAAGAAGTGATCCAGCTTTCTTCCAACAACTACTTAGGTCTTACGAGTCATCCGAAGATGAAGGAAGCAGCTCTAAAAGCTGTTGAAGAATTTGGAGTGGGTACAGGTTCTGTGCGTACGATTGCTGGAACTCTATCCATGCATGAAGAATTTGAAAAAAAACTTGCTGAATTCAAGCACACAGAAGCATGTCTGGTCTTCCAATCTGGTTTTTCAACGAACCAAGGAATTCTTTCTGCCATTCTTACAGATCAAGATGTTGTTATTTCAGATGAGTTAAACCATGCATCGATCATTGATGGTATTCGTTTAACGAAAGCGAAAAGAAGAATCTACAAACACGTTGATCTAGAAGATTTAGAAGCGGCGTTAAAAGAGACACAAGAATTCAGAAAAAGAATCGTCGTAACAGACGGTGTTTTCTCAATGGACGGTAACATTGCGCCTCTTCCTGGAATCGTTGAACTGGCTGAAAAGTACGATGCCCTCGTAATGGTAGACGACGCACACGCGAGTGGAGTATTGGGTACGAATGGCCGCGGTACGATCGATCATTTTAACTTGAACGGCCGCGTTCATATTCAAGTAGGAACGTTAAGTAAAGCTATTGGCGTACTTGGTGGTTACATTGCAAGCACGCAAACGTTAAGAGACTATCTGATTCATAAAGGCCGTCCGTTCTTGTTCAGCACATCGCATCCGCCTGCCGTAATCGCAGCGAGTTCTGTAGCGATCGACGTTTTAGAAGAAGAGCCAGAACACATGGAAAGACTTTGGGAGAATACGAAGTTTTTTAAAGCGGGATTAAAAGAACTAGGGTTTAATACAGGAGTTAGTGAGACACCTATCACACCAGTACTTGTGGGTGATGACGCGCTTGCGCATAAACTATCAGATACGTTATTAAAATATGGTGTATTCGCACAAGGTATCGCATTCCCAACAGTAGCTAAAGGAAAAGCTCGCGTACGTACAATCGTAACCGCTCAGCATACGAGAGAAGAGCTCCAAGCGGCATTAGATGCATTTGAAAAAGCCGGGAAAGAATTAAATATCATTTAGTTACTTATAAAGTTGACTTTAAAGGCGCACTAGTAAGCTTTTAAGGTCAATTTTTTTGTTGTGCAGGACCATAATATTATTATGTAAACTAAACCGATTACAAGTTTAACTATAATCCAATTTTTGATATAATGTTACAGTTGGATGAAATACTAGACTTACGTTGAACGGATGACCTAGCAGTAAGGGCAGTAAGGAGTGAAGATGTCTTGGATACTACGAAAGACAATCAAGAAATAAAGACGAATAATAAAGAAAGAGACTACTCACAATATTTTCAATCTTCGTATGCACCGCCTTCTTTAAAAGACGCGAAAAAGCGTGGTAAAGAACAAGTTCAAATATTAAAAGATTTTTCGATTCCGGAAAATCTAAAGAATATTGGTGTTGGCAAAAAGTTTTATATTCGTACGTATGGTTGTCAGATGAACGAGCATGATACAGAAGTTATGGCAGGAATTCTGAATGAGATGGGTTATGAAACCACATATTCTACAGAGGATGCCGACGTGATCCTTCTGAATACATGTGCCATTCGAGAAAATGCAGAGAACAAAGTGTTTGGCGAACTGGGACATTTAAAACATACGAAAGCGAACAACCCTAATCTTCTGCTAGGGGTCTGCGGATGCATGTCACAAGAAGAATCTGTCGTTAACCGTATACTTTCCACATACCCTCAAGTTGATATGATCTTTGGAACTCATAACATACATCGTCTGCCTCAAATTATTGAGAACGCGTTATTCTCAAAAGAGATGGTAGTTGAAGTTTGGTCTAAAGAAGGAGATATCGTTGAGAACCTTCCTAGAAAGCGTAAAGGGAACGTTAAAGGCTGGGTCAACATTATGTATGGCTGCGACAAATTCTGTACATATTGCATTGTTCCTTACACACGAGGAAAAGAACGAAGCCGTTATCCGCAAGATATTATCGAAGAAGTAAGGCAGCTTGCGAGAGAAGGCTATAAGGAAGTCACCCTTCTTGGTCAGAATGTGAATGCATACGGCAAAGATTTCGAAGATCTGGAGTATGGCCTAGGTGATCTAATGGATGAGATCCGTAAGATTGATATTCCTAGACTTCGTTTCACGACAAGTCACCCTCGAGATTTTGATAACCGATTGATCGAAGTTCTCGCTAAAGGTGGAAACATCGTAGATCATGTTCATCTGCCTGTTCAACACGGAAACAGCGATGTACTCAAGTTAATGGCTCGTAAATACACACGTGAGCATTATATAGAGCTTGTAAACAAGATAAAAGCAGTGATGCCGAATGTTGCATTAACTACGGATATAATTGTTGGGTTTCCGAACGAGACGGAAGAACAGTTCCAAGAAACGTTATCTCTTGTTAAAGAAGTGCAGTATGATGCTGCTTACACGTTTATCTATTCACCTCGTGAAGGCACTCCTGCTGCAAAGATGCAAGATAATGTTCCGATGGAAGTGAAACGAGAACGACTACAGAGACTGAACGCTATGCTAAATGATATTTCGTTAGAAAAGAACAAAGCATATGTTGGTAAAGTTGTGGAAGTGCTAGTTGAAGGAGAAAGTAAAAAGAATCCTGATGTACTAACAGGTCACACGGGTTCCAACAAAGTAGTAAACTTTAAAGCTCCTAAGCACTTAATAGGAGAAATTGTCAAAGTTCAGATTACCGATGCGAAAACATGGAACCTTGGCGGCGAATGGGTAGAAGAAAAATCAGAGGTGGTAGGCTAATGAGCACATATACAAAAGAAGAAATCTTGGGAAAAGCAAAAGAACTTGCGAAAATGATCGCTACAACGGATGAAGTTGATTTTTTTAAAAAAGCAGAAGCTCAGATCAATACGAATTCAAATGTAGCAAGATTGATGGGACAGATTAAGAATCTACAAAAACAAGCTGTTAATCTTCAACATTATCAAAAACATGAAGCATCAAGAGAAGTAGAAGAAAAGATCGATGCTCTGATGGCTGAGCTTGATAGCATTCCAGTTGTTCAAGAGTTCAAACAATCTCAAAGTGATGTGAATGATATCTTACAGATGGTTTCACATACAATCTCAAACAAAGTTACAGATGAAATCATAGAATCAACCGGCGGAGACCTTTTAAAAGGAACAACAGGCTCTCAAGAAGGGTGTTCTCCAGGCGGCTGCGGCTGTCACTAAACAAAAAGCACGATGTCTTTTGAGACATCGTGTTTTCATTTGAGATTAATTCCAGTTTATTAGGTGTTTCGCACATACCCATAGAGGTATCAGGATCCTTCAATCCAGAAAATTTGGTATGCAATCCAAAAGTTTCTGCTGTTTATCCACGAGATTTGGCTCTCAATCCAAAAGTTTTCCCCATTTATCCACGAGTCTACAAACCTCGACAAATTCCGCAGTACGCTTTAAACTCCCATACCCCGTAAAGCGAGCATCCTAGAGGGATAATCATCCACTTGCAAAAGCAACAAAAATCGTGAAAATAATTTCACGTACCGTTCACCAATAATATTTTGAGAACATTGGACAACAAACGCCCATATACTTAGACTAATTGTGTTTCTAATAAATGAAGACACAATAGGCATCCGCCCAGCATATACTGTATGGAGATTGGTAGAGGAGGGATTCATGTATGTCAAGACGCGTAGAACAAGAGTTGACTTACAGAGAGATCATCACAAAAGCGGTCTGCGGCAAAGGAAGAAAATTTTCTCAGGCAACGCATACCATTGCACCGAGTCATCGTCCGAGCAGCATTTTAGGATGCTGGATCATCAACCATGCATATAAACCGAAGCGGAATGGTGAAGCAGTAGATGTAGAAGGAAGCTATGATATCAACGTGTGGTATTCATACAATGATAATACTCGTACCGAAGTCGTAACAGAGACCATCCATTTTGTAGACAAAGTGGATCTTAGTGTTAGAGATAAGAATGCTTTAGGCAATCAATATGAAGTTACGTGCCGTGCTCTTCAAGAGCCTAATACGTTAGAAGCGACGATCTCTCCGAACGGAAATAAAGTTATCGTTCAAGTAGAAAGAGAGTTCGTTTGTGAAATTATAGGGGAAACAAAAGTTTGTGTGTATGTGAACCCGGACGGTTTTGATGATGAACAGACAAGAGATTGGGAATATGATGTGGAAGATGAGAATTTTGAAGACCTGGATCCGAACTTTTTAATAGGTGATTTGGAAGAATAATAAACGGGAGAGAGCTTCCCGTTTTTTTCATGCAGAGAAAACGATAGATGCTTTGAATTATGTTATAATAGCGACATTGAAATGTTATGAAAAAGGTGAAATTATGGCTCAATATACTCCAATGATACAACAATATTTATCAATCAAGGCAGCTCATCAGGATGCCTTTTTATTTTTCCGTCTAGGAGATTTTTATGAAATGTTTTTTGAAGATGCTGTTCGAGCATCTCAAATCCTTGAGATCACACTGACAAGCAGAGATGGCGGCTCTCAAGATCGAATTCCGATGTGTGGAATACCTTATCATTCGTCATCGGGTTATATAAAAACATTAGTTGAGAATGGACATAAAGTAGCAATCTGTGAACAAGTAGAAGATCCTAAACTATCTGTTGGGGTAGTGAAACGTGAAGTCATCCAGATTATAACGCCAGGAACGGTTATTGATGACCATCTTCTTCATGATAGAGAAAACAATTTTCTTGTATCGATAGAAAAAGAAAATGATTCTTATGGATACGTTCTTTGTGATCTTTCTACAGGTGAGTTGAAGGGATATACATATGAAGGAAATCAGTTATCGTTCATACAATTACTCTTAAGTCACGGTGTAAAAGAGATTGTTGGTAACAAAGAATTGTACGATGCTTGGACGAACACAGTTACTCAGACAGGACAAGCTTCGGTTTCAATTCAGGAAGAGAGTTCTGTAGACAGTCAGTTTGATCATCTTGTTCAGACGATCTCTGATCCTGTTTTATTACGATCTATCGGACGGTTGTTCCACTATCTAACTCATACGCAGAAGCGATCTTTTAACCATATAAAAGCGGTGGAATTTCAGCAGAACGATAAAAGGATGAAGCTTGATGCGTTTTCAAAACGCAACTTAGAATTAACAGAATCCATACGAGCAAAAGGTAAAAAAGGTTCACTATTATGGCTGTTAGATGCCACGATGACAGCAATGGGTGCTCGAAAGCTTAAACAATGGGTCGAAGAGCCTTTGTTCGTAAAAGAAACGATCGAGAAGCGGCTGCAGCTCGTCGAAAAATTAATCGGAGAATTCTTTACTCGTGAAGAGATCAAAGAACAATTGAAGTCTGTTTATGATATGGAACGGTTGATAGCTAAAATATCTTATGGAAACGCTAGTCCAAGAGATCTTGTACAATTGAAAAGATCTCTGTTCAGTGTTCCGGTCTTAAAAGAAAAGATCAAGAGTATTGAAGGGAAATATGCACTCGAGCTTCATGCGAAGATGAATGAACATAAAACACTCGCAGACTATTTAGATTCTGCCATTCATGATGATGCACCTATCCATATTAAAGAGGGTGGACTCATCAAAGCAGGTTACAATGAGCAGCTTGATCAATATAAAGATGCGAGCAGCAACGGTAAAGCATGGATTGCTTCTCTCGAGCAGCAAGAAAAAGCAGCTTCAGGGATTAAGTCCCTTAAGATTGGTTTTAACAAGATCTTTGGTTACTATATCGAGGTAACAAAATCTAATCTTTCGCAAGTACCAGATCGTTATGAGAGAAAACAGACGCTCGCGAATGCTGAAAGATATGTTACACCAGAACTGAAAGAGAAAGAAAGAATTATTTTAGAAGCGGAAGAGAAGATCTCAGGATTAGAATATACACTCTTTTTGGAAGTAAGAGAGTATGTAAAGCAGTTTATCCCTGGACTGCAAGAACTTGCGTCTGCCATTTCTGAACTTGATGTTATGCAATCTTTTGCAGCGATTAGTGAGCAATATCGTTATGTTAGACCGACAGTTTCAGAGGATGGAATCGTAAATATTGTGAACGGCAGACATCCTGTTGTTGAAAAAGTGATGGATGCACAAGAATATGTGCCAAACGATATTATTTTAAATAACGAAAGAAATATGCTTCTTATTACTGGTCCAAACATGGCTGGTAAGAGTACGTATATGCGCCAGTTAGCACTTACGGCTGTTATGATGCAGATTGGTTGTTTTGTTCCAGCAGAGAGTGCTGAACTTCCAATGTTTGATCAGATCTTCACGCGTATAGGAGCGGCTGACGATCTAGTGGGCGGACAGAGTACGTTCATGGTCGAGATGCTAGAGACGAACTTTGCCCTAACGAGTGCTACTGAAAACAGTTTGATCCTTCTAGATGAGATCGGCAGAGGAACTTCCACGTATGATGGTATGGCATTAGCGCAATCAATCATCGAATTTATTCATGAAGAGATAGCTGCCAAAACACTCTTCTCTACTCATTATCATGAACTTACCGTCTTAGAAGAGTCTCTTCACTCACTAAAGAATGTGTTTGTAAGTGCAGTTGAAGAGAATGGCAGTCTTGTATTTTTGCATAAAGTCATTGACGGACAAGCAGATAAAAGTTTTGGTATACAAGTGGCTGAGCTTGCTGAACTTCCAGAACCAGTGATTTCTAGAGCAAAAACGATTTTACAAACCTATGAAAATCAAGAAAAACGAGAGGCGCTTCCCATTCAAGAGGTGTCAGCTACTAAAGAAGAAGTTCTTCAAGAAAGTCAGTTGAGTCTTTTTGTTGAAAAAGAGGAGACGACGAACAGAAGAGACAATAAAGAGCAAGAGTTGATCAAAGAGTTAAGAAGTTTAAATGTATTAGAGATGACTCCTCTTGATGCGATGAACGCGCTATATAAACTGCAAAAAAAAGTGAGATAAAGGAGGCGTGACGAATGGGCAAAATTGTACAGCTAGATGAACATCTATCCAATAAGATCGCTGCTGGTGAAGTTGTAGAACGCCCAGCCTCTGTTGTTAAAGAACTTGTCGAGAATTCAATCGATGCTAACGCGACGAGAATAGAGATCGAAGTTGAAGAAGGTGGGTTATCACTCATTCGTGTTCTAGATAACGGGGATGGAATCGAGCCGGAAGATTGCGTGCTCGCTTTTAACCGCCATGCGACAAGTAAGATTAAAAGTGAACAAGATTTAATCCATATTCGTACCATGGGCTTTAGAGGGGAAGCATTACCGAGTATCTCTTCTGTCTCTCAAGTTGAACTTAAATCATCAACAGGCGAGGGACCAGGTGCTTATCTATTTATTGAGAACGGTAGAATCGTTAAACAGCAACAGACGAATAGCAGGAAAGGAACTGATCTGACTGTTCGTAACTTATTCTATAACACACCAGCCAGATTGAAGCATGTGAAGACTATTCAAACAGAACTAGGCACGATCAGTGATCTAGTGAACAGACTTGCTCTTGCAAACCCAGATGTTTCTTTTCGTTTAAAGCATAACGGAAAAGAGCTTCTGCACACTTCTGGCAACGGAAACCTGCTGCAGATCATTGCATCTGTTTATGGAATACAAACTGCCAAAAATATGATCTCAGTCTCTTTTTCTTCATTAGATTATGAAGTGACAGGCTATATAGCAAAACCTGAAATAAACCGAGCGTCCCGTCAGTATATGTCCTTCTTTATGAACGCTAGATATATTAAGAACTTTGCACTTTCAAAAGCTGTACAGAATGCTTATCACACATTCCTGCCGATCGGACGTTTTCCGATTGCTATCTTATCGGTTAAGATGGATCCGACAATTATTGATGTTAACGTACATCCGTCAAAACATGAAGCAAGGTTGAGTAAAGAAGCGGAACTGGTTCAGCTCGTTGAAACCGAGCTCAGAAAAGTAATCAGAAATCAGAAGTTGATCCCAGATGTTCAGTTTAAGAAAAAAGAACAAAGAGAGAATGATCGAGAAGAACAGCCTTCATTTTCCTTCGATCACCAAAGAAAGAACGAAGACGTTCAACCTGTTGCTACAACTGATTTAAAAACAGCACAAAGTGATAACCGTTTCAGTATGATTTCTAATGATGTTGATTCTTCTCTAATAAGGGAGACTTCACATGCATCAAAGAAAGTTGATGAGGTGGATGAGCCTCTGGTGGATTTACTACCGTGTCTCAAAACGAATGAAACACCAATCACGAAAGAGAGCCAATATCCTCTTTCGGCACATGTTGACAAAATTCCGGTTATGTATCCGATCGGACAGATGCACGGAACTTATATCCTTGCTCAAAATGAGAACGGATTGTATCTCATCGATCAACACGCTGCACAAGAACGCATTAAATATGAGTATTTCAGAAAAAAAGTAGGACAAGTGGATCGAGAAACTCAACTGTTAGCAGTCCCTTATACCTTTGAATTTACAGCAAGTGAATCTGCCTTTTTAGAGAGTCACTTAGAGACTCTCGGCGAAGTGGGTCTGTTTTTAGAAACGTTTGGACAGAATACGTTTATCGTAAGAGAGCACCCGCAATGGTTTCCAAAAGAGTATGAAAGAGAAATCATGCTTGATATCATCCAGCAGGTACTTGATTATAGAAGGATCGATATTGAAAAATTAAGAGAAGATGCAGCGATCATGATGTCGTGTAAAGGTTCGATTAAAGCTAACCATCATCTAAGGAATGATGAAATTTTTGCTTTGTTAGAATCTTTGAGAACATCAGAAGATCCATACACATGTCCACACGGAAGACCGATAACGATTCATCTATCAACATATGAACTTGAGAAGATGTTCAAAAGAGTGATGTAGGAGTAAACGATGAAGGAAAAATTAGTAGTGATCGTAGGCCCAACGGCTGTTGGAAAAACAAAAACCAGTATCGAACTTGCTAAAGCGATCGATGGTGAGATCATAAGCGGCGATTCTATGCAGATCTATAGAGGACTCGACATCGGAACTGCAAAGATTAGTGAGGAAGAAAAAGAAGGCATCCCTCATTATTTAATCGATATTAAAGATCCAACAGAATCATTTTCAGTTGCTGAATTTCAGATGCTGGCGAGAGAACGAATATCAGATATTAATCAAAGAGGTAAGGTTCCCATACTTGTAGGTGGAACGGGGTTATACGTTAGAGCTGTCACTCATCACTATGAATTCTCTGAAGTAAGCCAAAATAGTGAGATGCGAGACGAGCTTCAACGAAAGTCAGAGGTCGAAGGTTCCGAGGCTTTGCATGCAGAACTGCTCAAAGTCGATCCAAAGCGTGCGAAAGAGATTCATCCGAACAATGTACAGCGGGTTATCAGAGCGCTGGAAATCTACTATACGACAGGGAATGTCCCCTCTGCTGAACAAGGAAAGAATGTGGACGATGAGGAATCTCTTTACCAATTAGCTTTAGTTGGGTTAACGAGGAATCGAGAGCACTTATATAAACGCATAAACGAAAGAGTGGACCTTATGGTTCAACAAGGCGTAATAAACGAAGCAAGAATGCTTTTTGAACAAGACATAACGAACAGTCTGGCCGCTAAAGCGATAGGCTACAAAGAGTTTTTTCCATATCTTTCAGGGGAAAGTACTTTAGAAGAAGCGATCACTTTGTTAAAAAGAGACTCCAGGCGATATGCAAAAAGACAATACACATGGTTTCGCAATCAGATGGATGTTGAATGGTTTAGCATGGACGAAGATTCCTTTCACAAAAAATTTCAAGAAATTCAGCACTTTGTTGAAGGGAAATTAGAAATTTCCGAGAATGTATAAGGGTAATGCCCAAAGAGGAGGATCTGTTCACATGAAGCAATCAATCAATTTACAGGATCATTACTTAAACCAGTTACGTCGCGAAAACATTTATGTGACCGTATATCTGCTGAATGGATTTCAGCTTAAAGGTTTAGTGAAGGGGTTTGACAACTTTACTGTTGTACTAGAGGCAGAAGGAAAACAGCACCTCATATACAAGCATGCCATTTCAACGTTTACCCCACACCGAAATGTCGATTTGTCTTCTGCAAATACAAATGAATAAAAAAAACTCTCCCTATTCAATTAAGGTTGATAGGGAGTTTTTAAATGGTACACATATATTTGTCTATTTCTGTTTATCTCTTATTCATTTCAGTTGTTTCTAAATAGGCTTCATAGCGGTTTAGAGTAAGATTTGATTTTAATCCAAACCATAATTGAACCTCTTCCTCAGCTTTTCCTTCTCTTAAAAGATTTAGGATGGCTGTTCTTCTTAAGTGCTGGGAGCTGATTCCTTCTCTCAGGCCAGAGCGACGGATCTCTTGCCTCAGCATCTTCTGTATGGCGATAACCGTTAAAGGTTTGGGTTCATACATTCCATAATCAAACCGAAACGTTCCTCTTTGATAATCAAACGCGATAAAAAAACGATCAGAAGAATAATTTCTCGGCCGTATGCTTTCAGGAATATCTTCTTTGTATTGATATAATAGTTGGTGTGTCTCATCGTCAAGTGAGATCAGCCTTGTTTCTTTTTTGTTGATCACGGTTAATTCATATTGTGTGAAATGAACATGTTTCATTTCGATATTCGTGATCTCCTGAAGTGTAATGCCATAGCGATAGAGAAGTGAAAGAATCGCTTCATTCCTTTTGATCAAGAGATGTCTATATTTTTGCTGTTTCTCCGTCAACCCCTCATAGGAAGATAATGTTTGAAAGAGTATTTTATATTCCTCATCTGAAATAAAATCCTCATCCTTAAATTGAGTGTCTTCTCTAAGAGTTTGCTCCAGTTCAGAAAAAGGGTTCGATGCAATCTTCCTATTAGCATGCAGGAAGGAAAAGAGACTTTTTATAACTGTAAAAACTCTCTTTGTAGTAGCGGTTCGATATTCTCGTTGTTCGGAAAGAAAAAGGAAATATTCATTTAACGTCTGAGCATCTAATTGTTGCACAGTATGTAAATCATCATTCTCCTTCATCACTCTGACCCATGCAAAAAAATCTAAAAGATCATAATAATACCTTTTGATCGTGCTCTTGGTTCGATCTTTTTTCTGTAAGTAAACAATATATGAATCGGCATATTCGGGTAAGTGTGGATATTCTTCCATAATTGCCTCCTATAACCTCTTTTTCCCATTATAACAAAGCGTCTTTTTTTTGCATATTTCTACAATCTCCAATGGAAACTATGGAAAAAAGGATGGTTATTATATGTGGAAATCAGGAATGCTCGTACTATCTTCAGTTCTCCTCTTCACTGCGTGTTCAGGCAAAACAGGTTCGGGTGATGAAACCCTCGATACTGAGCAAGTAAAATATGATACATCAGAACGAAAACCGAATACACAGATAGATTCACCATTAGTTGTAGAAAATTCTGATGAAGTTCATCAATCAAAAGATCTTGTTCAGCTTGCGGAAAAAGTAAACGGTGTGGATAAGGCTTATGTGATTGTTAGCGGTATTTATACACTAGTTGGAATCGTTCCTTATGAGCCTGTTTCATCTGGTGAAGAAAACGATCAGCTGCGCAAAGCAGTTTATAACGGATTAAAGGGAAATGCACATGGTAGAAATGCAGCCATAACCACCGATCCAGATAAAATAGCGCAGATCAAGAAGTTAGGAAATATGGCCTCACATAGCAAACATGACTCAAAAAGCGGAGTTTATAATGAGCTGGGAATTTTAATCGGAAAAATAAAGCCATTAAAAGGGCAGATGAAATCCACTGAGAGGCAAGACATGCATGAAGAAGATACATCCATTCGAAATGATCTTTACGAATAAAAAACATTTTATTTCCTAAGCAAGCGCAGAAAATGACATGGATAGACAATAAGTTAACATAATAATTAATATGTTAACGAAATGAAGTTTGAAAGAAATGAAAAGAGCATTCTCCCGTGTTGGAGAATGCTCTTAGCTGTTTTGAAGTGATTCTGAATCAGAAGGTTGATACTCGACTTCTGAAGGTTTGATCGTGCTTTTTAATCTTCCCGTTAAAAACGAAGCGACAGTGATAGCGATGATTGATATTAATGCATTTTTAAATCCAAACATGACTACAGCAGATGAGACAATAATAAAATCTGTAACAAACAAGGATATTCCTCGATTAATATTAGATTTTTGTTCTAAGTATAGAGCGAGAATGTGTATGCCACCTAATGATGCTCCTGAATTTAATACAAAACTAACACCTATGCCTATCAGACTTCCGGCAACGATCGCAGCTGCGATCGGAGTGATTAGTGGAAGCATAAGATAATCCATTAGATCTGAGATGGCAGAGATGAGTATGATGCAAAGAAACGTCAGAAGTGAAAAATTCCAACCCAGTTTTTTAATCGAAAGAATAAAAAAGGGTAAGTTTACAATTAGGAATAGAATGCCCCATGTCCAATTCGTCATGAATGAAACAAGTGTAGCGATCCCTGCTGTACCGCCAAACGTTAACGTGTGTATGTTTAATAATTTGATGCCAATCGCTGTTAAAAACAATCCGATTAGTATAAACAAGCTTTTTTGTAGTTTAATATGCATGATTTCTTCGTCCATTCGATTCGTACTTTTTTCACAGTATTTAACATAACACGGAAATCTTGCATACTTGAGTATTTTTATTCATCTGAAAATAGAGAACGCTTACAAAGTACCTAATACATATTCATTCTAAAAACAAAGCTTGTCTTTGTAGTAGATCATAAGACTTCAACATAAATTGATAACAGTGAATCAAGAAATTGTATAGGCATTTGTCACGGAATCGGATGTTGTTGCGTATTATGATTTGACTGGCAAAGTGAGGTGGTTCCTTTTGAATGAACCTATTGCGATAAAAAAGCAAAGGCAGATCAATATCGTTTTAAATCAAGCGAGTGAAAAGTCAAAGGTCGATGATGGAGCAGCACTTGCAGGAAAAAAAGAGAAAACAATTGAAAAGCACCAACCCCTCATCAAAATGGAAAAAGATTTGAATCGTTTAGTCGGAATGGAAGACTTGAAATTTCATGTTAAAGAGATCTATGCGTGGCTTCATATTAATAAATGCCGTCAGGAGTTAGGGTTAAAAGCTGAAAAGCAGGCTCTTCATATGTTATTTAAAGGTAACCCAGGCACCGGAAAGACGACCGTAGCTAGAAAGTTAGGGACTTTGTTTCATGAGATGAAAGTACTCTCAAAGGGTCATCTGATCGAAGCTGAGCGAGCTGATCTAGTTGGAGAATACATCGGGCATACCGCTCAAAAAACACGAGAGCTCCTAAAGAAAGCTAGTGGGGGTATATTGTTTATAGATGAAGCGTATTCTTTAGGCCGTGGTGGAGAAAAAGACTTTGGCAAAGAGGCGATCGATACACTCGTAAAAGCGATGGAAGATCAGCAGCACGATTTCATATTGATTTTAGCTGGGTACCCTAAAGAAATGGATCGATTTTTAAAACTTAATCCGGGTTTACCTTCCAGGTTTCCACTTGTTATCTCGTTCCCTGATTATTCTGTAGAGGAATTAATGGAGATCGCAAAGAGAATGATCACAGAAAGAGAATACATGTTGACAAGAGATTGTGAATGGAAGCTAAAAAGCCACATTGAACGGGTAAAGCAAAGTAATCCAAGTTCGTTTTCAAACGGAAGATACATTCGTAATATGGTTGAAAAAGCGGTCAGAAGGCAATCTGTCAGGCTCTTGAACGAAAGCAACCAAGATAGAAGAGCATTGATGACGATTCAAAGTGATGACCTTGTGCTAGAAGAACGGGATTCGATTTGATATGATGGGAGGAGACTATGGAAAGCAGGGATCGCAAATTTGAACAAAAACAATGATTCAGTTCATGAAAAAGCGATACTCGTCGCATGTCAGCTTCCACGGCAGAACGACGAGCGTTTTTTTTATTCAATGGAAGAATTAAAATCTTTAACGAAAACGGCTCAAGGAACAGTTTCTGCTGTTGTTACACAAAAAAGGGACCGTTATGATTCAGCTACATTTATCGGAAAAGGTAAAGTAGAAGAAATTATTACTCTAGAAGAAGAGCTTGAAGCAGATATCATTATATTTAATAGTGAGTTATCTCCTTCTCAAGTTCGTAACTTGTCGTCTCATTTCAATGCAAGAGTCATTGATCGTACACAGCTCATATTAGATATCTTTGCACAACGTGCAAAGACTAGAGAAGGAAAGCTTCAAGTAGAACTTGCTCAGCTTGAATACTTATTGCCTCGATTATCAGGAATAGGCGCTAGTCTTTCTAGGTTAGGTGGTGGGATCGGAACTCGTGGCCCTGGTGAGACCAAGCTTGAAAAGGATAGACGTCATATTCGGTTTCGTATACACGAGCTGAAAACACAGATCAATTCAGTTGTAAGCCATAGAGAAAGATATCGTGAACGCCGCAAACACCAAGGAGCTTTTCAAGCAGCACTTGTTGGTTATACGAACGCAGGGAAATCAACGATCTTCAATAAACTGACAGAAGCTGATAGTTATGAAGAAGATCAACTATTTGCAACGCTTGACCCGTTGACGCGAAAAGTAAAACTAAAAAGCGGGTTTCAAATGCTGCTAACGGATACCGTAGGCTTTATTCAAGATCTGCCTACGTCATTAATCGCTGCCTTCCGATCTACACTAGAAGAAGCGGCTGAAGCAAATCTTCTTATCCATGTGATTGATGGTGCTAGCGAGGATCGTAACCAACATGAACAAACGGTCAAACGTATATTAAGTGACCTAAAGGCATCACATATTCCGATGCTCACGGTATATAACAAAAAAGACCAGTTTGGAGAAGATTTCATTCCAGAGAGTCCATCCATTTCGATTTCTGCATTAGAGAGTAAGGATATTTCCTTATTACTTGAAACGATTGAAAAAGAAGTGATGAAACAGATGACTTCTTATGAGGTTAAAGTTCCGGCACATGACGGTAAGCTTTTATCACAACTACGTGGAGAAACGATACTAATCTCACAAGAGTTTAATAAAGAAGACTTGGTATATGAATGCAAGGGATATGCGTTATCTTCCACTTCCATTCCGTCCATCAGCAACAAAGGAGAATAACATGTACTCACAGTTTCAAAATGAAGAGGTACTGAAACGTACTTCAGAAAAAATAACAGAACGTATTACAATGCAGCATAAGCTGATCGATGAGATCTGTGAATCTAATCAGTTAAAGGTGCTGAGAGCATTTCAAAACAATCAAGTAGGAGATCATCACTTTCATCCTTCGACTGGTTATGGATACGATGATTCTGGTCGTGATACTCTCGAAAAGGTATATGCGGATGTTTTTGGAGCAGAGGCTGCAATCGTTAGGCCCCAGATCATTTCTGGTACTCATGCAATCACTCTATCTTTATTTGGTATGCTCCGCCCTGGAGATGAACTGCTTTATATGACGGGTAAACCTTATGACACACTCGAAGAAATCGTAGGAATCAGGGGAACAGGTGAAGGGTCCTTAAAAGATTACAACATTTCGTATCAACATGTAGATCTGACTTCTGAAGGAGCGATTAACTTTACAGAAGTCCAGCGTGCGATTTCTGAAAAAACGAAAGTGATCGGAATTCAACGCTCTAAAGGTTATGCAGATCGTCCATCATTCACAGTGACTGAAATTGAAGAGATGATATCTTTCGTCAAAGAGATCAAATCAGATGTGATCGTGTTCGTTGATAATTGTTACGGCGAGTTTGTTGAAGAAAGAGAACCCATTGAAGCAGGGGCTGATATTATTGCAGGCTCGTTGATTAAAAATCCTGGCGGCGGTCTTGCCAAAACAGGTGGTTACATCGCTGGAAAAGAGAAGTTAGTCAATAGAATTTCGTATCGATTAACTTCCCCTGGAATCGGTCGTGAAGCAGGGGCATCTCTTTACAGTCTTCAAGAAATGTACCAAGGATTCTTCCTAGCACCACACGTAACGGCTCAAGCTTTAAAAGGTGCCGTATTTACAGCTGCTTTCTTAGAAGAACTAGGAATGGAAACGCGTCCATCATATGATGCAAAGAGAACGGATCTTATTCAATCTGTAATCTTTAATGATCGTGAGCGGATGATTAAGTTCTGTCAAGCTATACAAAAAGCTTCACCGATCAACTCTTATGCGATTCCATACCCTGATTATATGCCTGGCTATGAAGACGATGTGATCATGGCAGCAGGTACATTTATTCAAGGTGCTAGCATTGAGCTAACTGCGGATGGTCCGATCCGACCGCCATATATAGCTTTCGTACAGGGTGGTCTTACTTATGAACATGTGAAGATTGCTGTATTATCAGCTGCCGATGAACTTTTAACTCATGGACTAATTAATAAACGATAACAATAGATTTAACAAAAAGAGGCGAACAGCCTCTTTTTGTTTTGATGTTAATTTTTCTAACATTAGGATTGACATGTGAGCTTTTGTGACATAAGATATAAAAAGAAGTTGAAAGGAGGTAGGCAATATGAACGATATGAATCGTAGGAACTTACCTTTGTTCCCCATCAGCATCGTCATGCAGCTGACAGAACTATCAGCTCGTCAGATTCGTTATTACGAAGAGCATGATCTAATTCATCCTGCACGAACTGAAGGGAACCGTCGTTTATTCTCATTTAATGATGTTGATAAACTTCTTGAGATCAAAGCACTTCTTGAACAAGGTGTGAATTTAGCCGGTATCAAACGAGTCTTTGAGCTGAATGAACAGGCAGCAGAATTAATTAAAAACCAGCCAAATGTGCAAGGTGTTCAACAAATTTCTGAATCTGCGCTTCATCGCAGGCTGAAAAGGGAATTGATTCATGCTGGCAGGCATGGAAAAACCTCATTGATCCAAGGAGAACTTTCCAGGTTTTTTCATTAAAAGATCATTAAATAATACTTACTATGTGAACAATCGCCATAACTAGGCGCTTTATATTTAAAGGAGGAGAAAGATTTGTCTAAGTACACTAAAGAAGATATCTTAAGAATGGTAAAAGAAGAAAACGTAAGATTTATCCGTTTACAATTTACTGATTTATTGGGTGTTATCAAAAATGTTGAGATTCCGATTGGTCAACTTGAAAAAGCTTTAGAGAACAAGATGATGTTTGACGGATCTTCAATTGAAGGATTCGTTAGAATAGAAGAATCAGATATGAATCTTTATCCTGATTTAGATACATTCATGATCTTCCCATGGACTTCTGAAAAAGGCAAAGTTGCACGTTTGATCTGTGATATTTTCATGCCTGACGGAAACCCGTTTGATGGAGATCCTCGTGGAATCTTAAAGCGCGTTTTAAAAGAGATGGAAGACCTAGGGTTCTCTGATTTCAACATTGGACCTGAGCCAGAATTCTTCTTATTCAAGAATGACGAGAAGGGTGAGCCGACTCTTGAACTAAACGATAAAGGTGGATATTTTGACTTAGCTCCAACAGATCTTGGTGAAAACTGCCGTAGAGATATCGTTTTAGAACTTGAAGATATGGGCTTTGAGATCGAAGCTTCTCACCATGAAGTAGCACCTGGTCAGCACGAGATCGATTTTAAATATGCTGATGCAGTAAGTACATGTGATAACATTCAAACGTTTAAGTTAGCAGTAAAAACGATCGCACGTAAACATGGCCTTCACGCAACATTCATGGCTAAACCATTGTTCGGTGTGAACGGATCAGGTATGCATGCGAACATGTCTCTATTCAAAGATGGAGAAAACGTGTTCTATGATGCGAAATCTGAAACAGGATTAAGCGAAACAGCAATGCATTTCCTAGCAGGTATCTTAAAGCATGCACAAGATTTCACAGCGATCACGAACCCGACTGTAAACTCTTATAAGCGACTTGTACCTGGTTACGAAGCGCCTTGTTATGTTGCATGGTCTATGCAAAACAGAAGCCCGCTTATTCGTATTCCAGCTTCTCGCGGCATCAGTACTCGTATTGAGGTAAGAAGCGTTGACCCAACGGCTAACCCTTATCTTGCTATGGCAGTATTGCTTGCAGCAGGTCTTGATGGAATCAAGAACAAGCTAAACGCTCCAAAGCCAATCGATAGAAACATCTATGTGATGGATAAAGAAGAGCGCGAAGCAGAAGGCATCAAAGATCTTCCAGCAACATTAAAAGAAGCCCTAACTCTATTCAGCAAAAACGAAGTTCTTACAACAGCTCTTGGAGCACATGCTACAGAGCACTTCATTGAAGCGAAAGAGATCGAGTGGGATATGTTCCGTACACAAGTTCACCCTTGGGAACGCGAACAATATATGAGCATGTACTAAGAAACTAAAAAAAACCCTCTAAAGCAATATCGCTTTAGAGGGTTTTTTGCTGTCCTTATAAAACAATGCTGTTCCTCAATGATAAGAACTGTTAGTGGAATAAAACGTGTCAGTCCAAAAGTAAATAGTATAACAAAAAGCAGTGAGCATCTGAAACGCTCACTGCAAGATTATTGTTATGCCATGTCTGCTGGAGGGAAAATATCCGGACATTGCTGAGGGGGAGTAGGAAATACACAAGTAATGCTGCCACATTCAATGTCGTTCTCACGAGGGTGACAGTATCTAGCCATAACTTCAAGGCGGACTACATCTTCTACTGTAATCTGCTGACAAAAATCTGCAACCACTGTGATGATACCGTTGGCGTTCGGTAAACCAAGAACTTCAACGTTAGACTGGAACACGTCACAAGTAACGTTGTCTAGTGTGAACTCGGGAGGTAAGCAGACACAAGCACGTTCGGTTGTAATCAGCTGTTCTGTTTCGAAATCACACAATAACTCATTCGGCGTTACAGAAGTATTAAAGAATTGAACTCGAACTACCGCTGTTTTGGACAGTATAAGTCGTCCGATGCGATCATCCACTCGTGAAATATTTTCAATGTTACATGCTACGGAAATTAATGTAGCTCGTCCTTCTACGGTTTGGCCTAGCGCTAGAGCGGCGTTAATTGCTGCCAGACAAGCTTCTCCTAATGTTACTAGGAAGTCCCTTTCAGTTCTAACTATTACCCAGTCAAACAGTTTTTGTGCAACGATACATTCGGGTTGTAAACCCGTATTGTTTAATGAATTTGACATTCAATCATCCCCTTATTCAGTATGCAGTCAACAGTAATGTTAACTACAATGCTATTCTATGAGATCTAATGAAAAGGGATCTGGACGAGTTCATCATCTTTATGTAAATTGGTATAAAATTGGTATTTGCGCGGAGCCGATTAGAATTGATATCTAGGCTATATTGGTGATGAATTGGTAATCTAGTGAAACTGCTGCTGTAACACTCACCTTTGGAGATATTCTTCATAAATATAAGTTATGAATATTTTGGAGGGACGTTATTTTGATGATTGATTTTTATTTAAAAGGTGAAAGAAAAGGGAATTTTGAGGCGGAAAACCTTTCTTTTTACTGCTTATATTTTGAGCAAAAGGGGTATAACATTTCGTTCGATCCCGATAAGAAAACATTGTATGCCTTTAAAGAGGGAAGGTGTCGGCAAGTAAGTTTGCAATTGAATGGTGAAAGCAGCAATGAGGGGAGTGCATTACTTATACATTTAACATCTATGCTGAAAGCACTTGGGATTGAAGTTAGAGATGATGATAGGGAAGCAGGAAGTATCCTTGATTTCAAAGTCAATGTAGAGAAGGATGCTAAAAGCTATGGTATCGAATTAGAATATAGCGCTGAATTGTGTCAGACTGCCATAATTAATCGTGTAAAAAAAGACCAGACTTTAAAGAAGTGCAAATTCAAACTCAAGAGAAAATGGTCGTTATTTTCTTCGAATGTTATAAAGTTGAAGGTTTCCATTACCGGTCAAGAGGAAGAAAAGATTGCGAAACAACATATAGAGCTTCTTGCTTTTCATATTGCTATGGGAATCATAGAAACAG
Organism: Fictibacillus norfolkensis; assembly: GCF_014836645.1. GTDB lineage: Bacteria > Bacillota > Bacilli > Bacillales > Fictibacillaceae > Fictibacillus > Fictibacillus norfolkensis. Next base: position 342,400 of record NZ_JACSQM010000003.1, on the reverse strand, counting down.
TAAAGAGTAACGACGAGGATAATGATATTCCCTGGAGCCTTCTTTTTCCAGTTCCTTTAAACAAAGAGCAGGATCACGGTACGAATAACTCTAAGATGTTGGTACCAAGTTCCGGAGTCATGCAGATTGAAGCAAAACAAAGTGCAGAACTCTTATTGGATTACACTCTTCACCATGAGAACCCGCTCCCAGGAGAAGCTCCCTTATCTGCAACTTGTAGGTGTATCTTTAAAAATACTGGGGGTACTCCGATCTCGCAGCCTATTCTTTGCTTAAAAATGTCACCTACTCACAAGATTAAAATGCAGGGTAAGGTTCTTACAGCGGAAAGGCTTAAGTCGCTAAAGTCGAATGGGAATCTAATGAAGGATGCTTGGTGTTACCTTGAGCCAGAAGGACATATAAAAGGAAAAGAAAGTGGGGAATATTGGATAAAACCCCTTGTAAGCGTAACTGTTCTGCCTGAAGAGCAGCTGGCTTTTGATTTTCAGCTCTCCTTTTCACCTATAGAAGTAGGAGAAGGGATAATGTGTAGCGCATTTTTGAACGCCAATAAGGATCAATTAAAAGTAGCGTCGAGCAATACCATTCGTATCAGCTTTGCTTAGTATATTGTATTGCGTAAATAAATAATCGCCCTTTTAGTATGAGTTCTTATCATTAACTAAAAGCGCGATTTTTTTACGGAATTTTTGCATAATGAAAATTGTGGAAAAGCTTAGTTTCTTTTTGATTTACTATTTAATGATATGAAGAAGCTTTAATACTTCTGAGTAAATGGTTCCTGAGGCGTATTCTTCAGTATATACCGCATAAAAGGGACGATAAACTACATGTGGATCGAGGGGGACAAGCTTCCCTTCTAATACCTCTTCTTTGATCATTGAATAAGAAAGAAATCCGATGCCGAGTCCTCTAACAGCTATCTGTTTGATTAAGTAATGACTGCTTGTTTCAATAATTTCCACTGGTTCAATTCTTTCGGAACATTGAAATTGATCAGCGTATTCTCTTTTGCCACATCCTTTCTCCCTTAAAAAAGTGGGGAAGTTTTAATAGACATTGGATGCTGTGCATCAATGTGCAATTCATCTCTGCTGACTACTTCTACCTGAAAGGGATCAAACCACTTATTCATTCAAATAACGCAATATCAATTTTGTTCATTCTAAGCTCTTCTACAATTTGTTCGTGATTATGAATCATTAATTTTAGGTGAATGTATGGATAGAGTAACTTAATCTTTTTTACGAAGTCCGGTAATAATACATCGCTTACTGTAGGAGGAATGGGAAATGAAGCAATAATGGCCAAAGAACTTGAGAAAAAATTGAAAGAAGGACATTCTCTTCATATGATCGATGTTCGTGAAACTTCTGAAGTGAAAGAAGGAAATATACCGACAATCACTAATATCCCACTAGGTTTGTTAGAGTTTCGTATGCATGAATTAGACAAATCGAAAGAGTACGTTTTGGTTTGTCGATCTGTAGGCAGAAGTAGTCGAGCATATAAACTTCTTGAAAGCTACGGTTTTAATGTGATCAATATGGTAGGCGGTATGGAAGCATGGGAAGGAAAGACCGAGTAACTTTATACTTATAAAAAAACAAAACCCCCTGACAAAATAAAAGTCAGGGGTGTTAAATCATTTGATCTCAATAGCGGATGCAATATTGTTCCAATCAGAAGCCATATTCGCAGTCTTACCATACCAATCAGAGTGTTTAAATAATACTCCTTTACCATAACCTTGTGATGAAGTATGCTGCCAGAGCGTTGTTGAGTAGCTTGATGAAGGTGACGCAGTACTTAGAGACGAAATTCTGTCGTTCCAGCTTGAAGGGAGGTTCTTAAAACCATCTCTCCAATAAATGTAAGCACCACCTTTATTTTTGTTCTCATAAAAGTCTGTACAACAAGCGCCGGAACCCATCGTATCCACTTTCTTTTGCTTTTTAAGCTTGTCCTTTTCGATGTAGGCATTTAATTCTTTCATGCTTGTGAATCCATAAGCTAACCAGTCGCCGTTCTTATTTTGTTTTGGAAGTACCATAGTCACTTTGATCTGATCATCTAATAGCTTAAAAGCATTGGAATCGACTGCTTTGCCATCCACATTCACGTAGTCAAATGACTTAATCGTATAGTCTTTTTCTGCATATGTCCTAGGTGAAAATACTACTGCGGCAAGAGCAAAACAAATCATGTAAAGATATAGTTTTTTGCGCATTATTCTCACTCCCCTTATTTAATTTGAAATAATAACACTTGTCCTCCCTTCGATCATCTCCTATCAAGTAATACGATTGTTACTAATATAATTAAAGTTAAACGAAGTGCAAAGGAGTTAATTTCTAGTGGTTAACCACGTTACATTGCCAATTTAAACTATGTAGGTATAATATGTAAATGGATAAAAAGACTTAATATTCAGTCAATTAACAGCTTCTATCCTTCATTAGTCGAGTACCGGAGTGCCTATGAATGATTTTTGAAAGTATTAATCTTAAATTAGTGAAGTAATAGGATCAATAAAAAAAAAGAAGCATCTAGTTAACTAGACACTTCTTCTATATAAAATCATTGACGATTAGATTAATGAATACTTCTGTATACGCCAATCACTTTACCTAAAATCGTACAGCTCTGTAAGATGATTGGTTCCATCGACGAATTTTCAGGCTGCAATCGAATATGGTTTCTTTCTTTAAAAAATCTTTTTACAGTCGCTTCATCTTCATCGGTCATTGCCACGATAATATCTCCATTATTTGCTGTAGGCTGCTGTTTTACAACAACTAGGTCCTTATTGAAGATTCCTGCTTCAATCATACTGTCACCAACAACAGATAACATGAAGACGTTCTCATCTCCAACAACGTGCTCAGGTAATGGGAAGTATTCTTCTACGTTTTCAACTGCGCTAATTGGTAGACCTGCTGTAACTTTACCGATAACAGGAATTGAAACAGAACGGACAGAAGGAATGTTGTCATCTAAGCCTAATACTTCAATCGCTCTTGGTTTTGTTGGATCTCGTCGAATAAGTCCTTTTTTCTCAAGTCTTGCTAAATGTCCATGGACTGTGGAACTTGAAGCAAGGCCAACTGCCTCTCCGATTTCACGAACTGAAGGCGGATACCCTTTTTGTGATACTTCCTCTTTTATGAAAGCCAATATATCCAATTGTCGTCTGGATAACTTAGTCATTTTTTAGCACCTCACCGAATTTTTTATCTACAAAAAGTATATCATGGAGAATTCAGAGATACAAACATAAGTTCGAAAAAATAGTTGACACCGAACAGATGTTCCAGTTATTATAAAACCAAGATATACGAACAAACGTTTGTTGAAAGGGGATATCACAATGAAACAAGGGACAATGCATGTTATTGTATTTTTAGGGTTGTTAGGTGGTATATTTTTTACGTTATCAAATCTTGCCTCACAAGAAGCTCAATATATTGAAGTAACCATACAGGAGGGAGACTCACTGTGGAGTCTTTCTGAAGAGTATAATGCCAAGCATCATTACTCCAATTGGGAGTTTATAAAATGGGTCGAAAAGAAGAACAGTGTAAATGCGGCAGCCGTTTTTCCAGGACAGAAAGTAATCATACCAGTTAATAAATAAAAAAGCGGGTTTTAGTCAATGAAAGCAATTATTTACTCCAGAGTTAGTACAGATAAAGAGGAACAAATGACTTCATTAGAAAGACAAGAAGCAGAACTTAATAAGTTAGCATTACAATTCCAATTCGAAGTGGTGAACTGTTATCGTGAGAAGGCAAGTGGATTCTCTTTAGATCGAGAAGAGTTGTTAAATATATTAGATCTTGCAAGGGATGGAGAGTTTCAGTGCCTTCTTGTACAAGATGATACCCGTTTAGGCAGAGGAAAAGCTAAGATGGCAATACTTCATCAGTTGATCAAATACAATATTAAAGTATATACCCTTTCTAATAATGGAGAATACACGTTAACAGAAGCGGACGAAATGGTGCTTGATATTGTGTCTACTGTAGAAGAATACCAACGAAAGCTTCATAATATGAAAATCAAGCGTGGAATGAGAAAAGCTGTTAAAGAAGGATATAAACCTCAGAAGAATTTAAAGAATCAAACCGGTGGTGGCAGAGAGAAAAAAGAAGTGCCGATCTCTGAGATCGTACGTTTAAAGAACATGAAGCTTACATTTCATGACATCGCGTTAACGCTTAGAGGGTTGGGCTTTGATGTATCTAAAGCAACCGTACATAGAAGATACAAAGAACATGTGGAAAATACAGATAACTAGAAATTCCTTTCATTCTGCTGTAGGATAGAGTGAAGAATGCTTGATAAAGGAGTTTTTTACTATGTTATCTAAAGATAAAATGCAACGTATAAATGAACTGTCTAAAAAATCCAAACAAACCGATCTAACATCAGCAGAAAAAACGGAACAGAAAAAACTGCGAGAAGAATATTTGCAAGTTTTCCGTAAATCTTTTGTTCAAGATCTGCACGGAATGACTTTTGTTGATCCTAACGGTGATGATGTAACACCGGAAAAATTAAAAAGAAGTAAAGACAATAAAAAAAACCTTAAACATTAATATAAAATGCCTATTTACTCAACTGTAAATAGGCATTTTTTCTGTTGCATTCTATATATATTAGTATATACTGTTATATAACAACTTTGAAAGGGGAGAATATTTTGACTTTTTCAATTACAAGTGCAGCAGCGAAACTTTATAAGGATATTACTTTAGAAACGTCAGAGGCTTTAAGACTTTTCGTTAAATATGCAGGAAGTGGTGACTCGGGAGGTTTTTCACTTGGTGTGACGCCTGCAGTGCCTGAAGAGAACGATTACATTCAAGAGGTCGAAGGTCTTCGATTTTTTGTTAAAAACGAAGAAAGATGGTTCGTGGAGAATATGAAACTTGATTATGATGAAAATACTGATCATTTTTCATGCCACATACCAGGGCTCGCATAATAAAATTTAAACCGCCTGTTCTAATACAACGAATATGTTGTAAGAAAACAGGCGGTTTTTGTATGTTTTCATGAGTAGATGGTAAAATAACTATAGCTAATAATGTGTTTGTCTTGTCTAATTTCACTTGAACGTTTATTATGAAAGTCAAAACTGTTTAGTACATATGAAGGGATGATTTTTTTGTCACGAACTATTGATGAATTAACAATTAATACAATAAGAACACTTTCTATCGACAGCATAGAAAAAGCAAACTCAGGGCATCCAGGTATGCCGATGGGTGCTGCCCCTATGGCATATAGCTTATGGTCAAAATTCATGAACCATAATCCTGCAAACCCTGAATGGTTTAACCGTGACCGTTTTGTATTATCAGCAGGGCATGGATCAATGTTGTTATACAGCTTGCTTCATTTAAGCGGTTATGGCTTATCAATTGATGATTTGAAGAATTTCAGACAATGGGGCAGTAAGACTCCTGGTCACCCTGAATTCCGTCATACGGTAGGTGTTGAAGCAACAACTGGCCCACTAGGTCAAGGGATTGCAATGGCAGTAGGTATGGCAATGGCTGAACGTCATTTGGCTGCGAAATATAACCGTGATGGACATGAAGTGATCGATCACTACACGTATTCTATCTGTGGTGATGGGGACCTGATGGAGGGTGTCTCTGCTGAGGCAGCTTCACTGGCAGGTCATCTTGCGCTAGGTAGAATGATCGTTCTTTACGATTCAAATGATATCTCATTAGATGGTGATCTTCATCACTCATTCTCTGAAAGTGTAAAACAAAGATTTGAAGCATATGGCTGGCAAGTGATTTATGTTGAAGACGGAACAAATCTAGATGAGATTGAAAAAGCCCTTTCAGAGGCACGTGAAGAACTTAACAAGCCAACACTTATCGAAGTGAAGACTGTGATTGGACATGGTTCACCGAATAAATCAGGAAAATCTGCTTCTCACGGCGCGCCACTAGGTAAAGATGAGATCTTACTAACAAAAGAAGCATACAAATGGACGTTTGAGCAAGATTTCCATGTTCCAGATGAAGTTCATTCACACTTTGAACAACTGAAAAGTGAAGGGCAAGCTAAAGAGGAAGAGTGGAATAATCAGTTCAAGGCATATTCAGAAGCTTATCCAGAATTAGCTCAAGAACTTCAAGAAGCGATCAAAGGGAATCTCCCAGAAAATTGGGATGAAGATCTTCCTGACTTTGATAAAGCGATAGCTACTCGTTCTTCTTCAGGTAAAGCGATCAATGCTTTAGCTAAGAGTGTACCTTCATTATTTGGTGGATCTGCTGACTTAGCAGGATCTAATAAGACGCTTATCGAAGGAGAAAATAACTTCAGCCGCAACGATTACAGCGGACGAAACATTTGGTTTGGGGTTCGTGAATTCGCTATGGGAGCTGCTTTGAACGGAATGGCATTGCATGGTGGTCTAAATGTGTTTGGTGGAACATTCTTCGTGTTCTCAGATTATGTAAGACCAGCAATTCGTCTATCTGCTCTAATGGGGCTTCCTGTAACTTATGTATTTACACATGACAGTGTGATGGTAGGAGAAGATGGTCCGACACATGAACCAGTTGAGCAGCTTGCTTCTCTACGCGCTATGCCTAACCTTAACCTGATTCGTCCAGCTGATGGATATGAATCCAACGCAGCTTGGAAGTTAGCGCTTGAGAGCAAGAATCAGCCTACTGCATTGGTATTAAGCCGTCATGACCTGCCGATCTTAAAGAACACAAAAGAAAAGGCTTATGAAGGTGTTAAACGTGGAGCTTATGTAGTTTCACCAGCCGAAACGGATGCAGATGTACTACTTCTTTCTGCAGGATCTGAAGTAAGTATTGCAGTTGCTGCACAAGAACTTCTTCAAAAAGAAGGGATTTCAGCTTCAGTCGTTTCAATGCCATCTTGGGAAAGCTTTGATAAGCAAGATAAAGACTACAAAGAATCTGTTCTTCCTAAAAATATTACGAAGCGTCTAGCGATTGAAATGGGAGCGTCACTTGGTTGGCATAAATATGTCGGCCTTGAAGGAGACACGTTAACAATCGATACGTTTGGTGCATCCGCTCCTGGAGAAGTAATCCAAAAAGAATTTGGATTTACATCAGAGAACATCGTAAAACGAGTTAAGGATATGTTAAATAAATAAAAAGAAAGGAGGTTTCCCAGAGGGAACCTCCTTTTCTTACTGTTTCGACAAAAGTAGTAGTATTTTGCACACCTTTTTAGACAAGCTTTTTTCCGTACATTGTATATACTTTTAGAAAATGTTCGGAGAGGAGCTTGTTTATGAGAGAATTTTATATTTATCTAATCACAAAAGAAGTTGCTCATTCCTATTATGGCAAGGAAAATAAGCTGTTTCAGTTGTTTTTTGAAGAACAGCGCTCAATTGGCATTTCTAAAACCATCCTACAAAAGCAGATCAGCTACATAACCTCTCTGTTATCTGTTTCGCAGCTAGAAAAACACTTCTGGAATCAATTAAATGATAAACAGGAATGGCGATCAGAAGGAGAAACCTATTCTTTAACTTGCAAAGATAGCATCGTGAGAATAGAACTCACTGACCGATATATCCATCTATATAGTATTGGTAACTTTGAAGCAGAAACGGTTATTTTTGAGGCGTTGCGTCAATATGAAGCTTATTTTCTTGCGATGGACTATGGCGAAAGAAAATTCGGGTGGCTCTCACCCTTTAAATTGAACATGGTCTATGCCACTTAATTCTCTTTCAATCTTGTATGTGTAGGTAAACTTGTAGTAAACTAGTTCTAGACAACATGAAGGAGGAAGTTTTAACAATGAGTACTGGTATGATAATCCTTGTGTGTGCACTCTCACTGATTGCAGGTGTTGCGATCGGATTTTTTATTGCCCGCAAGTATATGATGAGTTATTTACAAAAAAATCCACCGATTAATGAAAATATGTTGCGTGTGATGATGATGCAGATGGGTCAGAAACCAAGTCAGAAAAAGATCAATCAAATGATGCAGGCTATGAACAAACAGATGAAGTAAGTGTTGGACAAGCACCCTGATATAGAATCGGGTGCTTGTTTTCGTTCTACCTTAAGCTAGCAATATGCATCAACAAAGGAATGATAGTAGTGAACAACGTTAAGACGATTACCATAGATGAGATAGATGCCAAGCATTATTTGCTCTTTGATGTAAGATCTCCGAAAGAATTTGAAGAGTATCATATCCCTAGTGCGTACAATGTTAGTATTTTTTCCAATGAGGAAAGAGCAGAGATAGGTACGCTCTACAAACAGGATAGTAAAGAAGCTGCGATGGAGCGTGGACTGCAAATTGTTGCACCCAAACTTCCGAACATATATAAAAAGATACATTCAAAAAGTAAAGAACAGCCAGAAAAACAAGTGGTCATCTATTGCGCACGTGGTGGGTTTCGTTCAAAAAGTATTGCAGAAACGATGAACATGATGGGGATGGGTACTTTACAGCTCCATGGTGGTATACGGTCGTATCGAAAGAAAATTGAATCTACTCTAAAAAAGATGGTTGATGAACCAAGAAAGATTATCGTGATTGAAGGTCATACCGGTACGATGAAGACAAAACTATTAAAGCAGTTACAAGAAGAAGGATATCCAGTCTTAAACCTTGAAGAAATGGCAGGTCATAAAGGTTCGATTTTTGGAAATATTGGAGAACACCCTACTTCCCAAAAGGAATTTGAATCAAGACTTTATGAAAGGCTTAAAAAGTTGGAGGATTCTTCATCATTTATTATAGAATCAGAGAGTAAACGAATTGGAAGAGCAGTCGTACCCGATTTTCTTTTAGAAGGAAAGTACAGTGGTGTCCGCATTCATGTGGAGTTACCTTTTCACTTGAGAGTTCGATATATCTGTAATGTGTACGAACCGCTTTTGCATAAAGATGAGATCGTGGAAGCAGTCAATAAGCTTTCAAAAAGGATACCTTCATCAATCATGGTGGATATGCAAGAAAACCTTATTTCTTTAAACTACGAAAAAGTAGTTTCCCTCTTACTTGAAAACTATTATGATCCAAAGTACGATTACGCTCAAAAACAATATGACAGTAAGTGCATTAAACTGACTAGTCATTCCTATAGTGATATCTATTCACAAGTAAAGAACCAATTAGATCATCTATTTAGTTAACAATTATCACCGTGATAAAAAGACCTCTCACTATAGGGTCTTTTTTTTGTGAAACTTTTCCTTTTCTGAATTTTCATATATTGGTAAACTATAATTGTTTTGATATGCAAACAAGGGGGAACGAGCGTTGAGGGTTTTTCTGCAATTGATGTGGTATTTTAAACAAGAAAAGTGGCGATATTTAGGCGGAATCGTGATGCTGGCATTCGTATCATTAGGGTTATTAGTACCTCCAAAAGTGGTCGGGCTCATTGTTGATCATATTGAGGAAGGTACGATAACCGAAGAGATATTATGGAGATATGCTGCTGTTTTAATCGGTATTGCGATTGGCATCTATGTTCTACGTTATATCTGGAGAATCTTGATATTCGGTTCAGCGGTTAAATTGGCTATGTTACTAAGAAATAGGCTATACGAACATTTTACTAAAAAATCACAAGAATTCTACCATAAGAGACGTGTTGGAGATTTGATGGCTCATTCTACAAACGATCTGCAAGCCATTCAACAAACTGCAGGGGATGGTGTTTTGACTCTAGTAGATTCCTTGATGATGGGCGGTTTCACGTTGATCGCAATGGCTACTACGATCAGTTGGAAACTGACACTTGTCAGTCTTCTGCCTCTACCTATCATGGCTTGGGCAACGAACAAATATGGGACGATGCTGCATAAAAGGTTTCATAGTGCACAAGAAGCGTTCTCGACACTAAACGATAAGGTGCAAGAAAGTATCTCTGGAACGAGGGTGATAAAAGCTTTCGGTCAAGAAAGAGATGATATCGACAGCTTTTCCAACCTATCAAAAGATGCTGTAAAAAAGAATATGGCTGTTGCGCGTGTTGATTCTTTGTTCGATCCAACGATATCCCTGATCATTGGTTTCTCCTTTTTCTTAGCGGTTGGTTATGGCTCGATTCTCGTAACGCAGAACGAACTCACAATAGGCGAACTGGTTTCATTTACGAGCTACCTCGGATTACTCATTTGGCCGATGCTTGCATTTGGCTGGCTGTTTAATATCGTAGAGCGAGGAAGAGCTTCTTATGATCGTGTAGAGTCACTTCTTGCTGTAAAAGAGGAGATTGAAGACAGTGGTTCAATCGAAAACAGTCCCAAAGGTGATATCTCATTCCAATTAGAGCAATTTTCTTATAGTACGGGTACTCCTGTTTTAAGTGATATCCATTTCACTTTAAAACGCGGTCAGACTCTTGGGGTCGTCGGAAAGACAGGCAGCGGCAAAACCACACTATGCAAGCTATTGCTGCGTGAATTTCAATTAAAATCAGACGACATTATTATAGATGATCACGATATCTGTGAATACCAATTGCATGCGTTACGAAATTCGATCGGCTATGTACCTCAAGACCATTTTTTATTTTCGGCAACTATTGCGGAAAATATAGCGTTCTCAAAAGTTGAATCTCCTTTTATAGAAATAAAAGAAGCGGCAGAACTCGCTTCTATTCATAAGGATATATCGCAGTTCAAATACGGTTATGAAACAGTAGTGGGGGAGAGGGGCGTTACACTTTCAGGGGGACAAAAACAAAGGATCTCTATTGCAAGAGCATTGATTAAGAACCCAGAAATTTTAATTTTAGACGATTCCCTTTCTGCTGTTGATGCAAAAACAGAAGAATCCATCCTTCAGCAATTGAAGCGTAAACGCCAGAATCAAACGACGATCATAACAGCACATCGCCTATCATCGATCGCGCATTGTGATCTAATCATCGTTTTGGAGAACGGAACAATCGTACAACGGGGTACTCATTTCAGTTTATTGGATGAGGATGGATGGTACAAAGAAACATATGAAAAACAAGCATTGGAAACACTGATTTCGCAAGGAGGTGTAATCAAATGAGCACCGAAAAAGAACCAACCCTTGATGAGTTGCAGCAAATGAAGCAGTGGTCAGTTTTCAAAAGACTCATGTCTTATACTAAACCACACAAGAAGCGTTTGGCATTTGCTTTCTTATTGTTATTAGTTGCGACTGCAGCTGAACTTACGGGTCCTATTCTTGTTAAAACGTTCATCGACGATTTTGTTACACCTCGTAATTTTGAACAGAGAGCTTTAGTGATACTCGCTTCTGGATATATTGGATTAATCGTAATCTCAGCTGTCGTAAATTACGTACAATTTGTTCTGTTTCAATCGGTCGCTCTAGATATTATTCAAACGCTTCGCATTCAAGTGTTTTCAAAGGTACATTCACTAGGATTAAAATTCTTTGATCGTACACCAGTTGGAAGTTTAGTATCAAGAATTACGAACGACACAGAAGCAGTGAAAGATCTTTATGTAAGTGTACTCTCAACGTTTGTTCAAAATATTGTATTTTTATTTGGAATCTTTGGCTTCATGTTCTATTTGAATGTGAAACTTGCCTTATTCTGTTTAGGAATTCTTCCGTTCATCGTTTTGATCATGTGGTTATACCGTAAATACAGTTCAAGGTCGTTTTATGACATGAGAGAGAAACTTAGCCAGTTGAACGCTAAATTGAACGAATCTCTTCAAGGGATGTCGATCGTACAAGTGTTCAATCAGCAGAAGAGGCTTAGAAAAGAGTTTGCAAAAATAAATCAAGAACATAACGACGCACAGATCAGAAATATAAAATACAACGGTTTGTTGCTAAGACCTGCCGTTGACCTTGTCTATATGCTTGCATTGTTGATGATTCTATCCTTTTTTGGCATTAAATCTTTTAATTCACCCGTTGAAATCGGTGTGATCTATGCTTTTATCAATTATTTAGATCGCTTTTTTGAACCGGTTAACATGATGATGATGCGCCTTTCTATCTTTCAGCAAGCTATTGTTTCTGCAGGACGAGTATTTACAGTCATGGATGAAGGAGAATTTGCTCCTGTTAAAAAAGGGGATGAGACGCCTTCGATTTCAAGAGGAAAGATCGAATTTAAAGACGTTTCCTTTTCTTACGATGGAGAACAGGAGGTTCTAAAAGAAATCTCTTTCACTGCAGAGCCTGGTCAAACAGTGGCACTCGTCGGTCATACCGGGAGTGGTAAGAGCTCGATCATCAATCTGCTCATGCGTTTTTATGAAGTGAATAAAGGTAAGATTTTAATCGATGATGTTCCTTTATCCAACTTTGAAAACAAAGAGTTGAGAACAAAGATGGGGCTCGTTTTGCAAGATCCTTTCTTATTTGTAGGAGACATTATGCAAAACGTAAGATTGTATGATCAGACGATAACAGACGAGGATGTAGTAAATGCGGCTAGGTTTGTTCAGGCGGCACCGTTTATTGAGAGATTGCCGGAGGGTTACAAAACAGAGTTAGGAGAAAGAGGAGCCACATTTTCAAGTGGGCAAAGACAGCTGATTTCTTTTGCACGCACGATGGCTTTTTCCCCGAAAATCTTAATACTCGACGAAGCGACGGCCAACATTGATACAGAGACGGAGGAAGAGATTCAAGAAGCTCTTCATAAAATGCGCAGCGGCAGAACGACCATTGCTATCGCACATCGATTATCTACAATACAAGACGCCGAACTCATTCTCGTGTTGCATAAAGGTGAAATTGTCGAAAGAGGCACTCACCAAGAACTATTGCGACAGCGAGGGTTGTATCATAAGATGTTCCTTTTACAACATGGAAAAGATTCTATGAACGATGTGGGTTAATTAACGAAATGATATACGTACGAATAGACAGCTCTTCGTCATATAGAGCTGTCTTTCTTAATGCCGTTTTGTACTGCGTGAGTAGAGCCTTCAGGTGATCGCGGTGTAATCTCGGGTGGTTATGCGCGTCTTAGCGGTGCACGTTCCGTTTTATAGGTGAAAACTAAAGCGATTACAAGTGAAAATAATCTATTTACCGGTGAACACGTAATAAATATAAAAAACACGTACCGTAAAATAACATAGAAAAAACTAGAGTTTTTTTCATGCAAGGTTCACAAAAAATTGTTATTCGAAATCTCCATTCGAAAATGCCCCTATTTTTTACTATAATTTTTCGAAAATATGAACATGTGTTTTAAGGATTGACTTATTTGCAAATTATTTTATTATAAGATAGCATACACGTACAGACAAACTGAATAAAAGGATGAGAATGCTTTGAAGAAATATGTATTACCATCAATGTTGATCGGTAGCATGGTTGTCCTTTCAGCATGTAAGCCAGTTGATTGGGCAGAAAAGAAATGGAATGCTGCCTTTAATGAAGAGAGCTCTGAAGAGAACGAAAAACAGATTTCGAACGAGCGGACTACACCAAAATCAAATGATGAAAACAAAAATGAAACTCCTGATGAACAACCTTCAGCAGAGAGTGATCTGCCGTGGTTAGAAGAGACGGTAACAGCATCCGGTGACGGAAAAGCGGTCGTACAGAATTTAGACGATCTTTTAATTGTTGCAAACAAGGAAAGAAACCTACCAGGTGATTATGAACCGAAAGATTTAGTTACACCTAATGTTCCATTCCCGTTTAAAGAGGATCTGCCTAAGAAAAAACTTAGGAAAGAAGCTGCACTTTCTTTAGAAGTATTGTTTAAGGCAGCCCAAGAAGATGGCTTGGAGCTGTTAGCTCAATCAGGTTATCGCTCATATGATACACAAGTATCCATCTTTGCCTTTAACGCGGAGCAAAAAGGGGAAGAAGTAGCTAACAAAACGAGTTCCAGACCCGGTCAGAGTGAGCATCAGACTGGATTGTCTATGGACGTTACTTCTCAAGAAGTGAACTTTGAACTTGTAGAAGCCTTTGGTGAGACAAAAGAAGGAAAATGGCTCGCTGAAAATGCACATAAGTATGGATTCATCATCAGATATCTTAAAGGAAAAGAAGAGATAACTGGATATCAGTATGAACCTTGGCATCTTCGGTATGTTGGTGTGGATCATGCTAAAAAAATCCACGAGCAGGGAATTACCCTTGAAGAGTATCTACAGAAACCATAATAATATCTGACAGCTTTTTTAAAGCTGTCTTTCTTTATGTTTGAACAAAATGGATATTCCCTTTAAGATAGAGAGAGAATTGTAAAAAGGAGCTTACTAAAAAAATGACCGATCTTAATATTCTGCTTGCTTTTGGAGCTGGCTTGCTCTCCTTTATTTCACCTTGCTGTTTACCGTTGTACCCTGCTTTTCTATCTTACATAACCGGGATCTCTGTTCAGGAACTTAAAGAGGAAAATGCCATGCTTAGAAAAACGGCGCTTTTACATACTACATTTTTCTTGATAGGTTTTTCGATCATCTTTCTTTTCCTTGGTCTATCTACTACGATGATCGGTGATCTATTCGTACAATATCAAACATTGTTAAGGCAAATCGGAGCTATTGTAATTATCTTTTTCGGTCTTGTTGTGATGGGGTTCATATCTCCTGCATTTCTGATGAAGGATAAGAAAGTCAGGTTTCAATCCCGTCCTACCGGATATCTGGGTTCCGTGTTAATCGGCATTGGTTTTGCTGCAGGGTGGACACCTTGTATGGGTCCGATTCTAGCAGGCGTTATCGCGCTTGGAGTATCAAATCCAGCAGCATCTATGACGTATATGGTCGCTTATGTTTTAGGATTTGCTGTTCCTTTCTTTGTTTTAAGCTTCTTTTTGGATAAACTAAAGGTAATAAAAAAGTTCAACCGTCAGTTTATGTTGGTAGGGGGGACTCTAATGGTCGTTATGGGAATCCTGCTATACTTTGATTGGCTGACACAATTAACGTCATTTCTAACAAACCGTGTGTTTGGAGGATTCAAAGGTTTTTAAGAGTAAAATGAAAAGGGGAAATACATCATGCATTCACGATCGAATGACCTTATCTTAAAAACAACAACAAATATCATTGTTTTTGTTATTCTAGCTTTTTCAATAAACATGCTTTTTTCAGGGCATAATGCTCCAGGTGGAGGATTTATCGGAGGATTGATGGGAGCGGGAGCATTTCTTCTTCTCTATGTTTCCTACGGATTACAACCTGTACATAGAATATTGCCGATAAACTTTACGTACATGATAGCAGTTGGTTTATTGATCGCCATTCTCACTGGTGCAGGTTCCTTTGTTTTGGGTGTTCCGTTTTTGAGTCACAGTTTTGGATATTTTCAACTCCCGTTGTTAGGGAAAACAGAGCTTGCTACAGCGATGCTTTTTGACTTAGGTGTATATTTGACTGTAATCGGTGTTACGATGACCATTATCCTCTCAATTGCAGAAGATAAGATCGAGAAAGAAGTAGGGGAAGGGAACTAACTGTGTTTTTTATTGCGAGTACATGTTTTGCTATCATTATGGCAGTGATTATTTTTAATTTCCGAATGAAAGAAACAAGGGAACCGGTTACCACAAAAAAGATCATCATACCCCCGTTAGCGATGAGCACAGGCTTTCTTCAGTTTGTGATTCCTGCTTTTCATATCACATGGACGGAAGCAGGGGAGGCGTTCTTAGTTGGTATCATGTTTTCAATATTTCTTATCATGACTAGTAAATTCGAAATTAAAGGTGATCATGTATACTTGGTTCGATCGAAAGCCTTTATCTTTATCATTATCGGATTGTTTGCCATCCGCTTAGCTTTAAAATGGTATATTGGTTCTACGATATCTATTTTTGAAACAAGTTCGTTATTCTTTATTGTTGCGTTTGGCATGATTCTGCCATGGAGACTTGCCATGCTCGTTTTGTTCAATAAAAAGAAAAACGAGATCGCAATGTAAAGGTGAATAACAAAAAACACCCCCTGAATTTCATGATTCAGGGGGTTCTTTATGCGAGTAAAGAATGATAAGGCTTGATATCGATGTTCTTCTTTTTTAAAGTCTTTATCAGCCATTTATGATCTCTTTTTGGTGTTGCGATAATATAGCCGCGAATGATTAAGTCTTGAGACATTGAACTTGCCTTTTCTTGTAATGCTAATTCGCCGATCTTACCCGCGATCTTTTCCTTCGCTACGTCTCTGAAGAGTTCAGGAACCGGGGCTACTAATTCGTTTAAAAGTTTCTTCTGATCATCTGTCCATAGATGAATAGTTTGGTTGATGTAATGTTCTTGCCAATCTAAAATTGA
This sequence comes from Fictibacillus norfolkensis, assembly GCF_014836645.1. Taxonomy (GTDB): domain Bacteria; phylum Bacillota; class Bacilli; order Bacillales; family Fictibacillaceae; genus Fictibacillus; species Fictibacillus norfolkensis. Next base: position 326,134 of record NZ_JACSQM010000003.1, on the reverse strand, counting down.
TTTTCCATCTTCTTTAGGTAATCGTTTTAAGAATTTGCGGAACATAAAATATCCGCCGATTGCAAACATGGTAAATAAAAAAACGGACCATAACACGATAAAAGTGATGAACCATCCAGACAATGCGTCCACCTCATATGTATAAATTTTTTGGCGGGACCATGTGGGAATCGAACCCACCGGAGACGGCACGCGCCTCCCAAAAGGTTTTGAAGACCCAGGCAAGCACCAGCTACGCATCTGACCCCATATAATTTCCTTAGCTCGCTATTGCATTATACAGCATTTTACCCTAGTAGGACAAGACTTGAGCCTTATTCCTTACGATAGGGGAGAGTAGATTTGTCGAATGGTGGTGGAGAGTGACTGTAACAGGGAGAATATCCAACTATAACAGTTTAACGCTATAACAGTTCATTTTAACAACTATAACAGTCCGCCCTGTGGACAAGTGTGGATAACTTGTTCTGTGGATAACCTGTGGGTATACAGTTATGAATAAATATACATCCGTTTATGGCGATCTGGGAAATAATATAGAACAGGCAAACTTCGCTATTTTTCAACAATGAATAAAGCGTTATCCTTGTTTTTTACATCTCCTTTTCATAAAGTGTAGAAGAGTATGTACATATAGGTGGTTAAACGATGACGATAAAATATTATACGATTGGAATGGCCGGACACATTGATCACGGAAAAACGACGCTAACAAAAGCTTTGAGTGGGATTGATACAGATACACTAAAGGAAGAAAAAGCCCGCAAGATCACGATCGAACCAGGGTTTGCGCCTTTTCCGTTAACAAAAGATCTGCATACCTCTATTGTAGATGTACCGGGTCATGAAAAGCTGATTCGTCAGATGATCGCTGGTGTGGCGGGAATCGATCTAGTGCTCCTTGTGATCGCGGGAGATGAAGGTGTGATGCCTCAAACGAGAGAACACTTTGAAATTCTTTCCTACTTGGGCATTGAAAAGGGAATAATCGTAGTTACAAAGTCAGATATGATTGATGAAGAGATGAGGTTGTTAGTTGAAGAAGACATTTTAGAACTTACAAACTCATCGGTTTTTGAACATTTTCAAATACATTTTGTAGACAGTGTTTCTTCTGCAGGAATAGAGAAATTAAAAAATGAGATCATTAACCTCTTAAGAGACACACCTGTTAAATCTTCACAAGGCGCATTCCGCATGCCGATCGATCACATATTTACCGTAAAAGGACAAGGTACTGTTGTAAGAGGTACGGTCTATGAAGGTGAGGTACAGGAAGGTAATGAACTTCTTATTCAGCCTGGGAATGATAAAGTGAAGATTCGAAAACTTCAAGTGCACAAACAAGAGGTTCATTCCGCTAGAGCGGGACAAAGAGCAGCGCTAAACCTTTCAGGAGGTTCTAGAGCAGATTGGAAAAGAGGTCATGTTCTAGTAGAACCGAATGTCTACTCGACCACGAACACTATCGATCTCGTGTTATCAACGGGTGAAGGTTGGCAAGGGAAATTGAAACAGCGCTCGATTGTGAAGTTTTATAGTGGTACGTCTGAAGTGATGGGTAAACTCGTCCTATTTGACCGAAATGAGCTTGATGTCAATGAAGATCAAATATATTGTCAAGTTCGATTAGATCAAGAGGTCGTAACAAAACGAGGTGATCGTTTCATCTTAAGAAGACCAACTCCTGAGGAAACGATTGGCGGAGGAGAAATTATCGACCCGAACGGATCTATTTATAGATTTGGAGCGGAGACCATCGAACGATTGAAAAGTAAACATAAAGGAACTCCTGGTGAGCGAGTTTTAGACTTGCTTAATAAAGTAGGATCGATGACAGAATTAGAACTTAAGAGATCTAGCGGAATGGATGAGGAAATTCTTCAACAAACGTTTGGCGAACTATTAAGCGAAGGTTCTGTTGAACGAATGCAGAATTATTTGGTTTCTCATTCTACAGTACAGCATATTAAATCCAGCATCATGAACAAACTTCAAAACTTCCATAGTGAGTATAGTTTAAGGCAAGGTATACCAAAGGCAGAAATTGTTCAATCCTTCCAAAGTGAAGTAAATCCGAGGGTAGTTAACTCGCTTCTTGAAAAATGGGTAACTGATTCAAACTTTTCAATTACGGACCAATTTGTTCATTTATCACATTTTAAACCACATTATCCAGAAAAATGGGCAAAAAGGATGGCGAATGTTCTGAACACCTTGGAAGAAGCACAGCTTGAGCCGGATGACCTAGCGAACATCTATAACGCTCAGCAACTTCCAGAACCTCTTTATCATGAGTTTAAGTATTTTTTGATTAAGACCAATGAAGTGGTCACGCTATTTGATGAAGTGATGTTGAGTAAAAAGGCATTTGATTCAGCAGTTGAACATTTAAGAGTCAATACGGATTCAACCTTTTCCGTACAGGATGCTAAGGCGGTTCTTCATACATCAAGAAAGTTTTTAATACCGATCTTGGAATGTATGGATTCATTAGGGTATACAACGCGAGAATCTAATGTTAGGAAATGGGTGCAATAATTGAGAGTTGTTTTTTTCACTCCATATTATAAACAAAACCGTGGTAATTCTACTACGGCCAAACGATTAGAACATGGATTGTCTCGGAAAGTTGAGTTTTCTTTATTTCCATATGAAGAATCAAGTGTTAATCCTACTCTACTTGAATGGATGGAAAAAGCGGATATGTATCACATCCTTCATTTTTCAAGATTCGTTCAATGGGCAGAAAAAAATGAGGTTACGTTGGATAAACCTTATATCGTTACCTCTGGAGGAACAGATCTTAACCACTCATTAATAGAAGACGAAGGAAGATATCTTCCTATGCTGCGTGAAGCAAAAGCTATCGCTGTTTTTACTCAACAAGCTAAACGAATGCTCGTAAAAGATTATGCACTAAGTGATAAATCTGTGCATGTGATACCCCAAAGTATTTATTTACCTGCCACAGACCATATGCTTCAAACATTGACTCTACCGGAGGGCTATCCGAAATTGTTACTGCCAGCTGGAATTCGTCCGGTAAAAGATGTTCTTTTTGCTTTAGAAAGCTTGATTAGGCTGTCTGATGAATTCACTGATCTCTGCTTTTTACTAGTAGGAGCAAACTTAGATGAGGAAGAGTTCGAACGTGTGAAAAAGGCGGAAAAAAAGCATGATTGGCTGCATTATCTGCCCGAAGTAGAACTCGGTCAAATGAAGAAGCTGTATGAATGGGGAGATGTTGTACTGAATACATCGATCTCAGAAGGGCAGCCGACAGCGCTGTTAGAAGCGATGAGTTTTAAAAAACCTGTAATCGCTAGGAATAACGTCGGAAACGCTAGCATCATACAGCATGGAATGAATGGATTGCTGTTTCAATCTCAAGAAGAACTATATCATTCTATAAAAAAAGTGATGTCTGATAATAAAACGTATAACCAACTAAGTGACCATGGGTATCAATCCATTAAAGAGAACCACACTATAAAGAAAGAGATAGACTCTTATATGGAATTATATAAAGATTAATAAGAAAAAAGGAGAGAGTATGATGAAAAAACTTAGTTTATTGTTGCTGACTATGATGCTATTCGTATCAGCTTGCGGAACGAATAATGAAGATAAGAAAAATTCAAAATCAAATAAAGATGAGGTCTTTACGATTGGGGTAATCCCAGCACAAACAGAAGGTGAGATGAAGGGTGCGCTTGATAAGCTTCAGAAAGTGCTTAGTGAGAAAATGGACCGCGAAGTTAAGATCACATCTTATCCGGATTACAACGGTGTAGTTGAGGCGATGAACTATGATAAAATCGACATGGCTTATTTCGGACCTCTTACATACGTTGTCGCTCATGAAGAGAGTGGAGCGAAAGCGATCGTAACACAACTGATCAAAGGTGAACCGTTCTACTATTCTTATTTAATCACGCATAAAGACAGCAAGTATGAAAGTTTTGAAGATATGGCATCTGATGTTAAGAATGTTAAGTTTGCTTTTGGTGACCCATCCTCAACTTCAGGATCATTGATTCCTAGTATCAAATTAAAAGATGAAGGCATCTATAGAAGTGAATCTGATAGTGATTTTAATAATGTTAGGTTTACGGGATCACATGATGCGACCGCACTTGCTGTTCAAAACAAACAAGTAGATGTTGGTGCGATCGACAGCGCTATCTATGATAAATTGATCGAAGAAGGGGCTATTGACGGAGATCAGTTTAAAGTGATCTGGAAGTCAGAGAAATTGTTCCAATATCCTTGGGCTGTATCTAAAAGTACAGATGAGAAAACGACGAAGAAACTTCAGCAGATCTTTTTAGATATTAAAGATAAAGAGATCCTAGATGCCTTTGGTGCAACTGGGTTTACGAAAGCAGACAACAAGGATTACGAGAGTATCCGAAAAGCAGCAATTAAAGAGGGTACCATTCAAGAATAGAGGGGAACCATGGTTTGGTTTAAGAGGAGCCAGTTTTTAATTCTATTATGTTTAACTATACTCGTGATAGGAAGCATGAAGTTAACAGAATTTGATCTTTCGAAGTTTAGAGATTTTCAAAATATGGGTGACTTTCTGTCGAAATGGTTTCCGATGAACACAGAAAGTCTGCCGTTTCTGTTTCAAGAAAGTTTGTTAACGATTGCTATTGCATTTTTGGGGAGTTTATTCGGTCTGATTATCGCACTTCCGTTAAGCTTTATGGCGGCTCGAAATACGAGTAAAAATCGCTTTGTCTTTTCCGTGACTCGTTTCTTGCTTAGCTTTTTACGATCAGTACCTGAATTTGTTTTCGGTTTAATTCTTTTAACAACGCTTGGACCTGGCCCGTTTCCTGCCGTTATCGCCATCATATTTCATAACATCGGAGTATTAGGAAAGCTGATATCAGAGCTGATCGAGTCGGCTGACAAGGGTCCGATGGAAGCGATGCTGGCAGTTGGGGCAAAGAAATGGATCGGAAATCTTTTTGCAGTATTGCCACAAATATGGCCGAATGTCCTGTCTCAATTTTTCTACCGATTTGAGGTCGCTATTCGTACTTCGCTCATCTTAGGTTTGATTGGTGGAGGGGGAATCGGTCAACAATTGTTTATTCATTTTAAAACGTTTCAGTATCAACTCGTCTCGGTTGACGTACTACTCATCATGATCATGGTTATCATGGTGGATTATATTGGCAGCAAAATTCGGGAAAAGGTGATTTAGGTGATAACATGATTGAATTTAAGAGTGTATCTGTCACGTATCCTGGTGCTAAAGAACCTGCTTTAGCAGATGTTAATATTACTTTCCAAAAGGGAGAGTTTGTTTGTGTCTTAGGAAGAAGCGGTGCAGGAAAATCAACTTTTATCAGATGTATTAACGGGTTGCAGCCTGTATCTGAAGGTTATGTGAAATGGGAAGATAAAACGTTAAGTGAGATGACTCACAAAGAAACGTTAGAAGTTCGCCGGAAAACAGGAATGATCTTTCAGCATTTTAACTTAATTCCGAGGATGAGTGTTGTTCAAAACATCTTAACAGGTCTCTTTGGATATAAAAAATCATATGAGAATTTGTTAGGATTGTTTAAATCCAGTGATCGATTGCAAGCTCTAGAAGCAATTGATCAGGTTGAGCTAACGGTTGAACCAACAAGACGAGTTGAGAAGTTAAGCGGCGGGCAAAAACAAAGAGTGGCGATCGCTCGAGCACTCGTTCAAAACCCGAAAGTATTCTTAGGAGACGAACCTGTTGCGAGTTTGGATCCTGGAACGGCTGATCGGATTTTTCAATTATTAAAAAAAACTCATGTGAAAAGAAATCTTGTGTCAATTATTAACGTGCACGACGTCATTCTCGCTAAAAAATTTGCCACAAGAATTATTGCGCTTAAGGACGGAAAACTCGTTTTTGACGGAACACCTGAAGAATTTGATGATAAGGTCTATGCAGATATCTATAATCATTCATCTTAAAATGGACGCAAAAAAACTCCGAACCCGGAGTTTTTTGTTTTAATTGGCTTTGATCGGTTTTTCAGAGAATGCAAGAACACGCCCGACGATGCTAGCGTCCTTTATACCATTAGTGTGAAGTCTCTTCACATATTCTAGAGCGTCGCTTTCAGGAAGGCTTACGAGTAAACCGCCAGAAGTTACAGCATCACATAAAATCCATTGCTGCCACTCGGAAAGGTCGTTTCCGTATTGGACATCATCTTTTATCCAACGATGATTTGCTTTTGAACCACCAGGAACAATTCCTTCTTGAGCAAGCTCTGATGTGCCTGGTAAAAGTGGAACTCGGTCATAATCGATCACGATCGTAATATTTCCTGTTCCTTTTGCCATCTCAGTCGCATGACCAAGAAGACCAAATCCAGTTACATCTGTGACAGCGTTTGGAGATAGACCTTCTAAACATTCAGCAGCAGTCTTATTCAGTGCTGCCATCGTTTCGCTGACTAGTTGAAGCTGCTCGGCGGAAAGCTTGTCTTTTTTTATCGCTGTGGTTTGTATACCCACACCGATTGGTTTTGTTAACACAAGAACATCTCCAGGTCTCGCACCAACATTTTTATATACTTTTGATGGATGAACAAGTCCTGTTACAGAAAGGCCAAACTTAGGCTCTGAATCATCGATCGAGTGTCCTCCAACCAGCACTGCACCAGATTCCTTCACTTTATCGGCTGCTCCCTTTAGGATTTCAGCAAGAACATCGTGACCGAGAGTGTTGATCGGAAAACCTACTATATTCATTACCGTTGTAGGCTGTCCACCCATCGCGTAAACATCACTAAGTGAATTGGCAGCCGCAATTTGTCCGAACATGTATGGATCGTCTACTATTGGTGTAAAGAAGTCGACAGTCTGGATCATAGCAAGGTCATCCGTTAACTTATAGACTCCAGCATCGTCTGAGGTATCTAAACCAACTAAAAGGTTAGGATCATTTTCACGTTTTGGTAGATGACGCAAAACTTGCGCCAGGTCTTCTGGACCAATTTTACAGCCTCAACCACCTTTTGAGGAAAGGTGAGTAAGCTTAACATTGTCTTTACTTGTCATAATAAAACGACACCTCCTTTTGTTAGTATAAACATTATTTTTGTGAAATGCCTAAGGATATACTAAAATAGTCTTAAAAAAGGAGGATGAAAAATGAAAGTATCTATTGAATTCTGCATGATGTGAAACTTTGCACCAAAAGCCGCGAGTCTCGCGGAAGACCTGTTCAACCATTTTCGTTCTAAAATTTTATCTCTCGAACTGATCCCTAGCTCTGGGGGCGTGTTTGAAGTGAACGTCAATGGCGAAAAGATTTATTCAAAAAAAGAGACCGGAGAATTTCCGGATCATGATCTGATCATACAACATTTAGAAAAATTAATGGCTTAAAAAACGATGCCCTCCCTAAGGGATCGTTATACCCTTAAGGAGGAGCTTCATTTTGTCAAAATCTGATCTACTAAGGCAGCTACCTGCCGTGCATGAGATAGTAAAAGATATCAGTTCTGAAGTGAGTGGCAAACCGGAAAAGGAAATAACACGAGCGGTTCAAGATGCGATCAAACATTGGCGGAAAACTATTCTTAACGACCACCATGCTATTGACTTGAAAACTGGTATCAGAGTACTTGTATTGAATTCAGCAAGGGCAAAATTAGCTCATGCTACAGATCAGATCCTTTCACTGATCAATGCTAGCGGGATCGTTATACATACAAATCTTGGTCGCTCTAGACTCAGTGAAAAAAGCGTAGCGCGGATGAGTGAAACAGCAAGGATGTATTCGAATTTAGAATATAACTTGGAGGAAGGAAAAAGAGGCTCCAGACATGACCTGACAGAGGATTTAATTAAACAAGTGACGGGATCAGAAGCAGCCATGGTCGTGAACAATAATGCTGCAGCCGTTTACTTAATTCTCAAAGGACTAGCTAAAAACAAAGAAGTCATTGTTTCAAGAGGTGAACTTGTAGAGATCGGAGGCTCATTTCGTGTTTCTTCTATAATGGAAGAAAGTGGAGCGGAGTTGCGGGAAGTTGGGACTACGAATAAAACACATTTTTTTGATTATGAACGAGCGATAACGGATCAAACAGGTATGATCATGAAGGTTCACACAAGTAATTTTAAGGTGATCGGGTTCACAAAGGAAGTTTCCTCTAGCGAGTTGATGCAGTTGAAAAAGAATCACCCGGAACTGATTGTTTATGAAGATCTGGGAAGTGGTGCACTCTATCCTTTTCAGTCTGTTGGAATAGGTGACGAACCATTAATCTCCTCTGTTATCAGCAATGGAATAGATGTTGTTTCTTTTAGCGGAGATAAACTTTTAGGAGGCCCACAGGCTGGAATTATTGCAGGAAAAAAGGAGATCATCGACATATTAAAGAAACATCAGCTAGCTCGTGTTTTAAGAGTGGATAAATTTACGATCGCTGCATTAAACGAAACGTTGCAGTCTTATTTGAATGAAGAATATAAAGAAATTCCTACGGTTAGAGATATTTTGAAAACTCCTGAAGAAATCAGAGAAGTCGTATGGAAACTAAAAAGAAAAGTGGAAGATCATTCTTCTTTAAATATCCGAATTCTAGAAGAATTTTCTCAAGTTGGTGGAGGAACGATGCCGGATGTGAAGTTGCAAACTTTTTGTTTAGGGCTTAAACACTTTAAAGGGGCAGATTACCTAGCAAGAGCTTTTCGGAACTATCGGATCCCCATAATCGTGAGGATCAAAGGTGAAGAAGTCCTTCTGGATCTTAGAACGATTTCCGAAGAAGAGCTATTAACACTTGAAGAGGCGATACGGTCTATCGACTAAGAATAGGGACTGACAGAGAATCTGTCAGCCCTATTTTTTATTTGTATTAACTGCCTTCTCCACGATTCTGTCCCGTATGATTACGTTGCTTAACTTTTTTAGAACCACTCATAGGAGCTGGTTGTCCAGGGTTCTCTCCTTTAGGAGCGTTCTTTCGGATATCTTTAAACGCATTATGCTCTCCCATAATAAGCCTCCTATTTTATCTTGCCTTGAAAGCAGTTGATTTCCGCTTCAGGTGCTCGCTTTCCGGGGGGCGGGCGGTGAGCCACCTCGGCGCTATGCGCCCTTAGGTGTCTCACCTGTCCCGCTGATCCCTCAGGAGTCTCACACCTTACACTCCAATCAACTTGTCAATGATGTCTTTGTATGGACACCTAAATCGACAATTGAAAGAGATTTATTGAATAATTATAGATAATATTGGAACGTTAAAGGTATATCAAAACAAAGGATGGTAATTATGCCCTATCATAAAAACAAGCAACAAGCATATCAAGCTGCTGAGCAAGGTTATCACCATGTGATGGATATCTCAAAAACTTTGGACGCGTCAAATAGTGAATATGGTGTTATTTATGCCCATTTTATGACTGAAAACGAAAAGGCTTGTCAACAAATACAGAACGCACTGGAAACAGCTTCTGAACACCAACAGCCGCAGTTAGAAAGCTTTCTAAATGAGCTCCAACAACTTCATAGTCAGTTTCCAAAACCTTAATGTCTTTTCTTCGTTTTCTTGTTGTTTTGACGCTCAGCTTCACTTAACTTTTCATTAGGTAAGGATAATGACTCATTACCGAATTCTGTCTCATATCCAGCTCCCTTACCTTGAGCTTTTGCTGCATTCATTCCAGGACGCGAGTGATTTGCTTTATTTCTTCCCATTTGTTTGTCACCTCCGTTACTTTAGTTTGTGCAATATCAAAAAGAAGAAGCACTCCAAAAAAAGGAGTGCTTCTTTACGTTCAAGATTTATATTTACTGAGTAACAGCCAAACACCAGAAAGTCCGATCAAACTGTATAAAACTTTTGTAACAGTGGTAGCGCTTCCAAGAATTTCTGTCACAAAATTAAATTCAAAAAGACCGATTGCTCCCCAGTTTAATGCTCCGATCAACACGAGTAAACCGGCTAGTTTTTTTAACCATTCCATCCCATTTCCCTCCGATCTTTTTAAGCGTGGTACTTATGGGAAAACAAAAAGAAGTATTACGTAATTTACTATATGCAAGCACTTAGAAACTGGTGATATTTATACCATAAGAAAAACTTATGTCGATTGATAACCATTAACTATTTTACTTATGAAAGGGTTTTACGTATGATAATAGAGGGAAAAAAAGATTTTGTGTAAATGACTCTGTAATTGAACACATTTTTTCGACAATTTTTCTCATAATCGTGTATGATTATTAGTGAAGGGAGAGAGTGGAACATGAAAAGAAATGATGTATTTAATGCCCGTTCTACTTTTGATGTGAACGGTAAGGAATATAGCTATTACCGTTTAGGAGCGTTAGAAGAAGCGGGAATTGGTAACGTATCAAAATTACCCTACTCTGTAAAAGTATTATTGGAATCTGTATTAAGACAATTTGATGGAAAAGTAATCAACAAAGAACACGTTGAAAATCTTGCAAAGTGGGGCACGAGTGATCTAAGAGATATCGATGTTCCTTTTAAGCCTTCACGTGTTATTCTTCAGGATTTTACAGGAGTACCGGCTGTTGTTGATCTAGCTTCTCTCCGTAAAGCCATGAAGGATATGGGTGGAGACCCTTCTCAGATCAACCCGGAAATTCCAGTTGATCTTGTAGTTGACCATTCTGTACAAGTTGATAAAGCGGGTACTCAAGATTCACTTGCTTTCAACATGAACCTTGAATTTGCTCGAAATGAAGAACGTTACAAACTTTTGAGCTGGGCTCAATCTGCGTTTGACAACTACCGTGCAGTTCCTCCTGCGACAGGTATTGTCCACCAAGTTAACTTAGAGTACTTAGCGCCTGTAGTACTTACGAGCGAATCTGAAGGTGAAACTATTGCTTTCCCTGATTCATTAGTAGGTACGGATTCTCATACAACAATGATCAATGGTCTTGGAGTATTAGGCTGGGGTGTTGGTGGAATTGAAGCAGAAGCAGGCATGTTAGGACAGCCTTCTTACTTCCCGGTTCCAGAAGTAATCGGTGTTAAATTAACTGGAACGCTTCCAAACGGAACGACTGCAACAGACCTTGCACTTAAAGTAACGCAAGTATTGCGTGAAAAGAAAGTAGTAGGGAAGTTCGTCGAGTTCTTCGGTCCTGGACTTGCTGATATGCCGCTTGCAGACCGTGCGACCGTTTCAAATATGGCTCCTGAATATGGGGCGACTTGTGGTTTCTTCCCAGTTGATGAAGAAGCTTTAAACTACCTTCGCTTAACAGGAAGAACAGAAGATCAAATTCAGCTTGTAGAAGCGTATTGCAAAGCAAACGGTTTGTTCTACACAGCAGGAGATGCTGATCCTGAATTCACAGACGTTGTTGAAATCAACCTTTCTGAAATTGAGTCAAACTTGTCTGGACCAAAACGCCCACAAGATTTGATTCCTTTATCACAAATGAAAGACAGCTTCAATAAAGCGCTTGTAGCTCCACAAGGAAATGCAGGGTTCGGGCTAACAGCTGATGAGATCAACAAAGAAGTTACCGTGAAGCATCCGAACAACGAAACTTCTACGATGAAAACTGGTGCAGTTGCGATCGCCGCAATTACAAGCTGTACGAATACGTCTAACCCTTATGTAATGTTAGGTGCTGGATTAGTTGCTAAGAAAGCGATTGAAAAAGGCTTAAAAGTTCCTGGCTATGTAAAAACATCTTTAGCACCAGGATCTAAAGTTGTTACACGTTATTTAGAAGAAGCAGGCTTAATGAGCTATATGGATCAGTTAGGGTTCAACCTTGTTGGTTACGGTTGTACAACATGTATCGGTAACTCAGGTCCTTTGGCGCTTGAAGTTGAAAATGCAATCTCTAAGAACGATCTAACTGTAACCTCAGTACTTTCAGGTAACAGAAACTTTGAAGGACGTATCCACCCGCTTGTAAAAGCCAACTACTTAGCTTCTCCACCGTTAGTAGTAGCGTATGCACTAGCAGGAACTGTAGATTTCAACCTTCAATCTGATTCTTTTGGAACAGACAAAGATGGCAACGAAGTTTACTTTAAAGATATCTGGCCTTCAACTGAAGAGATTAATGAAGCGATGAAGAAAGCAGTTACTCCAGAATTGTTCAAGAAGGAATACGAACGAGTATTTGATGAGAACGAACGTTGGAACGAACTGAAGACTTCAGCTGACCAATTATATGGTTTTGATACATCATCAACATACATTCAAAACCCTCCGTTCTTTGAAGAGCTTTCTGCAGAACTTAAAGAGATCCAACCTCTTAAAGATCTTAAACTTATCGCTAAATTTGGAGATTCTGTTACAACTGACCACATTTCACCAGCTGGTGCGATCGGAAAAGATACTCCTGCGGGCAGATACTTGATTCAAAACGGTGTAGAGCCACGCGACTTTAACTCTTACGGTTCTCGTCGTGGTAACCATGAAGTAATGATGCGTGGTACTTTCGCGAATATTCGTATTCGTAACGCTGTTGCTCCTGGTACTGAAGGTGGATGGACTACTTTCTGGCCAACTAACCAAGTGATGAGCATCTATGATGCTGCGATGAAATACAAAGAGAACGGTACGGGTCTTATGGTAATCGCAGGAAAAGATTACGGTATGGGATCTTCTCGTGACTGGGCAGCAAAAGGTACTACATTACTAGGTATTCAAACTGTACTTGCTGAAAGCTTTGAGCGTATCCATCGTTCAAACCTTGTGTTGATGGGTGTACTGCCTCTTCAATTCAAAGATGGTGAGAATGCTGAGACGTTTGGACTTACAGGAAAAGAATCATTCACAGTTTCCGTTGATGAAACGGTTAAACCGCGTGATCTTGTTCAAGTTACAGCTGTTTTTGAAGATGGAACTGAAAAAACATTTGAAGTTGTAGCTCGTTTTGACAGCGAAGTTGAAATTGAATACTATCGTCATGGTGGTATCCTTCCAATGGTACTTCGTAACAAGCTTGCACATTCTTCTCAAACTCAAAACTAATAAAAAAATAAAAAAATCCTTTGCCATTTCGTTTTAGGCAAAGGATTTTTTTATGCTTTTTTCATATGTCTTTCGTCAAGTTTGATCTCAAGCTGTTCAATGTAAGTCTCATCTTTCAGCAGTTGCCTTTTGTTCTCACTCACGAGTTCTTTGAAGTTCATTTTTCTGTTTTTCCTCATCATTGACACCTCTTCATTAGGATAATACCAATATAGCCAAGATAAAATCGAAATAATCAGACATTAAAAAATAATTGCCATTTTACTGATGAATAGATGGTTTTAATTAATGGAAAAGTAAAAAGAAGACGAAAGGAGGTAGGACCTTTGAGTAATCCAAAACGCTTTCCTGAAGATTTCGTTCCAAATCATATCGGCACACAGCCGCGTGAGAGTAACAGCAATAATGGAAAAAAGATGGCTAATAAATCGCATGATCATGCAGATTATGTACCACCTAAAGGGAAATAACATTTACTATCTAAAGATTATCTCTCCATAATTTTTTCTTTTGACTCCCATATACGAAAGATTTTGTCGAAAAAGTGTATGTAGTGAAAGAATTAGGAGGGGTACGTTTGATTACGGCATCTGTCAAACCATTACCTGTATCACATAACAAAGATGATCAGGATTATTTATATCGTCAGTTAGAGATTGAAATGCAGAGATTGGGGCATCTAGTTCCTTTTCGTGAAGAGTTGAACTGGGATAAAGAAATTACAACAATGGAACTAGGAAATGTTGAAACGCTTGAAAAGTTAAAAAAAGCGGCAGCAAAGAACGATGGGGTATTTTTGTTCTATGCCAAGCTTACAAAAGGAACCGTTTATCAGCATATCATCCTGCATCCGAACACAGAAGGGTTCTATCTTCCTTTTCGATTTGAAGAACCCTTCCAGATTACTGTGAAAAACAAAAAATACTGGATCGGTTCATCAATCAGGTTAGCTGAAGAGTTAGCTTGGCTAGAGATCACCATGAAGAATATAGAAGACGACAGTGTAGTAGAATATTGGAAATATCTCACTGACCTTTGTCAATTCAGCGTTCAAAACATGAGTCCTATTCTATTGCAAAAAAACTAAAGAATAATTGGATCGGTTACTTGTACAGACTATGATGGTACGAACTTTTTAAAAAAAGGAGAATCATCATGAACAAACCAAACCGAGACGATCGAAGCAACAATGTTGAACGATTAGAACAAATGGTTCAAAACACAGAACAGAACATGTCAGAAGCTAACCAGACTGCGGCTAACACGGAATTAACTGCAAGCCAAAAAGAGCAGATCAAAGAGAAGAATCAACATAGACAAGAATCCATTGAGCAGTTTCAAAATGAGATTCAAGAAGAAAAAGCTTATAGAGAAGGTAACGACCTTCAATAAGTAAATAAAAGATTGTCTAGATTTGAAAAGGGCACCGCATGTGAAAAGCATGCGAGGCCCTTTTCCTTTATACTTGCTTCTCTATAATTAGTTCTTATATAGGGTTGATTTCTAAAAGAGTGTTATTAATACTATTAAGACATCATTGATACGTTGATTGTAGTGTAAGGTGCGAGACTCTTGTGGGATCAGCGGGACAGGTGAGACACCTAAAAGTTCAGGAGCGCTAGGCGGCTCACCGCACGCCCCCCGGAAAGCGAGCATCCTGGAAAGGAGATCAACAACTTACTTTAGAATCCGGCATATTGCTGGTCTTTTTTTTCATTTTCTACTAAAGTGTTAAGAAAAGACAACACGAAGGGAAACAGATGAAATATGAAATTTGTTGAAAGCAGCGTTGATGTTAGATATGCAGAAACAGATCAGATGGGTGTCGTCTATCATGCAAACTATCTGGTATGGTTTGAAATCGGTAGAACAAAGCTGATTGAACATTTAGGGTTTAAATATGCAGACATGGAAAGAGAAGGGATACTTTCTCCTGTAACAGACATTCAAGCGTCATATAAAAAACCATTAACTTATGGACAAAAAGCTCACATTAAAACAGCCGTAAAAGAATATTCAGGGATCAAGGTTATTTATTATTATGAGATCTATAACGACGATAACGAATTATGTGTTACAGGCGAATCCACTCATGTTTGTGTGAAAAAAGAAAATTTTCGACCAATCTCAATTAAGAAATATTTTCCTGATTGGCATGAAGCGTACCTAGAAATGAGCTCATCAGAATAATGGCATTCGGAATAAAACGTGCTGACTTAAAGAGATGGAAAGAGGAAGTTGAGGGAGGACACATCGCATTCCTAACCCATTTTTGGTATGATCCGCGATTTCCAAAAGCTAAGAGTGTAACAAAAGTAGGCTGTAACAATCGAAAAAAATTATCAGAGTGGGGAAGAACTTACGGTTTAAAAGAAGAGTGGATTCATGAACGAGATGCTTACCCCCATTTTGACCTTATCGGGGATAAGCAAGTAGAGATCATGAAAAGTGAAGGAAGATTTCAAGAACTTCAAAAGTTCTTATACTAATTTTTGTTCTCATTAAAATCGTATTTGATTTCTCCATCCTTAATGGAAACAGTTAGATCATTTCCGTCAAAGAACCATTCATCTTCTTGCTCAATGAAAAAAGTATGATTCTCTACAACAATTTCAGCAGCTGGATGTTTAGGTGTATCTTTTGTAAGTCCTAACGAAAAGCCGTCTTGTACTGTGCTGCATCCTCCAAGGCGAACGAAAAAACGGATGGAATCGTTCTGAGACGCTTGAAGGTCATTGATCACAAAATTTGCAGTATCTTCATTTAAAATGATTTTCAAAGTATGTTCACTCCTTAACAATTACTTTTCAAGTAATGATGATATTGTGGCATACGAATGTCGAAAGCACAATTAAAACGATTAGGTTTTTAGGGGGCGTTGATTTCCATTCCAGGCTGCTCGCTTTGTGCGAGACAGATAAATAGTAATCAACATTTATTGAGTAAAGGAGGCAGATTTGGTGGACATTCATTCTTTCTTTGAAGAAGCATCATCACTTTATAGCGTTCAAGATTTAATTTCTGAACACACGAATATGATTTTTATTTTAGAATCGCCTCATAAAGAGGAGATCAAATCTGGAGTACCTTTGGCGGGTCTATCTGGCAGATCGATGGCAAAAGAATTGTTTGAAGTCGAAGAGACCCTTCCAATGGGAAAGTTGTTAAAACAGTACATAAATGAGAATAAGAAGACAGTGTTCGGAATTGTAAATGTTTGTCCTTTTCCACTGCAAGGTACTGCATTTCCTGATCAAACTTTCGTAAACAGATATAGTGGTGAGATCAAAGTCGCTGAAGCAGTAAGAACGAGTTCAATGAAAGTCTTTAAAGATGAATCCAGAGCCGAATTCGATCAACTTTTACTGCATCATTTCGAAAGTAGATTAACAACATTGCTTACTGAAAATACACTTATCGTTCCATGCGGAAGATTTGCAGAAAAATATGTGAACAAACTGACGAATAAAGAGAGTTTAACCATTATAGAAGGGGTACCACACCCTTCTTATCATTCTTGGTCTAGAGATCGCTACCAAGAAGTAATAAACAAAGTAAGAGAAGAAGGGAAAAAACGAACCTCCTAAATCAGGAGGTTCAAATGAAGAATACAGTAGCTCCATATAGTACAGCTGTTATGGCTGCAGCTATTAGTGCTGGTTTAAGCTTGTATCGTGCATAAGTGATGACGGATAGGTTTAAAATGCGTGCGATCGTGTTCGTATCATCACTTAAAGGCGAAGCGAATGCTCCGAATGTTCCACTTGCAAAGACTGCTCCAATCACAAGAGGCAGTGAAACATCTGCCACTCCTGCCATCGAAACACCGAGAGGCATCAATATTCCCCATGTACCCCAAGCAGATCCGATAAAATAGGAAACGGCACAGCCAAAGATGAAAAGCAAAGGGACGATAACTGATCCAGGAATCCATCCTGCATATGAAGTTACAAAAGCAGAGAATCCAAGTTCTTCAGTAACGGAAGATAAGCCCCAAACTACAGCTAACAGCACGATAACACTCATCAATTCGTTACCACCGAAAATAAATCCATTCAAAAGATCACCTGTTTTCATTTTTTGAAAACGAAAGAAAAGAAAAGTGAATATTGTGGTGAACAACAGTGCGATAAGCATCGCATCCATTACATCTGCGGAAATGAAGGCTGCAAAAAAATTTCCTTTCGTTTTTTTGTAACCATCCCACCAAGTTAACAGTAGAGTAAGGAATACGACGAGAATGAGTGGGAGGAGCAGGTTCCATGGTTTATTTGGAAGTTCCTTATTAACAGCTGGATCACAACTATGCCAATCATCCTCTTCGGTTTCACCAACATCTTTTGGGTCTGTTTCTTCTGTTGATTTTGAATGATGAAAGAAGCTCAGGTAGATCCCCACGATTATCATCACAAAAGAGAAAAAATTAAACGGGATGCTTTGTATAAAAAGAGAATAAGGATCTGCTGTAATATTTTCGTTCTTTAACGATATGTCTACAATGGATGTCATGTATCCAACAAATGCGGTAGCGATCGGTATCAATACAATGATGGGAGTTGCTGTAGTCTCAATAACAAAGCCGAGTTCTTGAGTAGACATCTTTACTTTTTTTAATAGAGCTCTCATGATTGGTGCAATAGTGACGAAACGAAAACTTGGAGCAGCAAAAGTACCGATCGTAGACACATAAGTAAGCAATAAAGCTCCTTTTTTTGTTTCGATTCGGTTAGAAGCTTCTTCTACAAAGCCTTTAATTCCCCCAGAAAGTTTAATCATAGAGATGAGTCCTGAAAAGGCATACAAAAACACTAAGATTTTTATGTTCTTAGGGTCAACCAGTCCTTTCACTAAAAATTGGACCATCTTTTCCAATCCGCCTACGAGGGTTGGATGGAGTAGGTAAGACCCAGTCAACAGACCTGCGATCAAACCTGGGAGAACTTGTCTAGTCTTGATAGCTATAGGAATTACCACTAAGAACGGAATAATAGAAACCCAATTTTGATCCATAAAGAGTCCTTCTTTCATACTGAAGATAATAGTGTTAGCGTGCGATGGTTTCAAAAATTTATTCTTTCATACGGAAGAAAAGACGTTTCATTCAAAACTACATTGGTTAGAATAATACCGTTCAAGTGAAATGTCACATGTTTAAAGAGTTGAGTGAATAAACTTTAAACAGCTCTTTCAATGTAAAGAGTTGCATTTATTAGGTTTACGTGATAAGTTTAACAACGGAATATATATGGACGGAACAAGTTTGAATTACGGATAGCCTTGTAACTATTAACGTTTAATTTTTACGCATATTCACATGGCTAAGCATTTCCCATCAATACTTAATTAGGGAATGCTATTTTATGTGCAAATCATGATGTATTTTGAAAAAACAAATTGGCCGGCACTTTAACATGACAATCCATGCCGGATCCACGAGGTTATCGTAAAACCTTTTTCGTCACAGAAAAGGAGATAGAACATTGACAACATTTCAAGAATTAGGACTAAGTCCTGAGTTGCTTCAATCCATTAATAACATGGGATTTGAGGAAGCAACACCGATTCAGCGTGATACCATTCCAACAGCACTTAAGGGGACTGACCTTATTGGCCAGGCACAAACAGGGACTGGTAAGACAGCTGCGTTTGGTATACCGCTAATCGAAAAAATGGATACTAGATCACGATTCGTTCAAGGTATCGTATTAGCTCCAACTCGTGAGTTAGCTGTTCAAGTAGCAGAAGAACTTAATAAAATCGGTC
Organism: Fictibacillus norfolkensis; assembly: GCF_014836645.1. Taxonomy (GTDB): domain Bacteria; phylum Bacillota; class Bacilli; order Bacillales; family Fictibacillaceae; genus Fictibacillus; species Fictibacillus norfolkensis. The sequence goes on along the minus strand of NZ_JACSQM010000003.1, from coordinate 307,375 downwards.
AATTCAAAGGAATCAAAACATTGCCGATTTATGGTGGACAATCCATTGTTCGACAAATTAAAGCATTAAAAAATGGTCCACACATCGTAGTAGGTACACCAGGACGTGTGCAAGACCACATTAATAGAAAAACATTGAAGCTTGATAGTGTTCATACAGTTGTGCTTGATGAAGCTGATGAAATGCTTAATATGGGATTTGTTGAAGACATCGAAAAGATCTTAGAAAACGTTCCTACAGAACGTCACACGATGCTTTTCTCTGCAACAATGCCTAAGCAGATTCAAAACTTGGCTGCAAAATTCATGAAGGACGTATTGCTTATTAAAGTAAAAGCGTCTGAAATGACTGTTAAGAATATTGAGCAAGAATATGTTGAAGTTAAAGAACGTCAAAAGTTTGATGCGCTATGCCGTTTCATGGATATTCACTCTCCAGAGCTTGCGATCGTTTTCGGACGTACGAAGCGTCGTGTAGATGAATTAGCTGAAGCATTAAGCAAACGTGGATATTCAGCTGAAGGAATCCACGGTGACCTTCCGCAAGCTAAACGTGACAAAGTGTTACGTGCGTTTAAAAACAACACGATCGAAGTTCTTGTTGCAACAGACGTAGCAGCTCGTGGTCTTGACATCTCTGGTGTATCTCACGTTTATAACTTCGATATTCCTCAAGATCCAGAAAGTTATGTTCACCGTATTGGACGTACTGGACGTGCAGGGAAGACAGGTTATGCATTAACGTTCATCACGCCACGTGAAATCGATCACCTATACACGATCGAAAAAATTACGAAGCGTAAAATGGTAAAATGCACCATTCCTTCTGTATCAGAAGCAATGGAAGGACAACAGCAGATCACGCTTGAAAAGTTGATGGAAGTTGTTGGAGAAGATAACTTTAACGGTTATAAGCAAACAGCAGTTGAGTTACTAGAAGATAACGATTCTGTAACACTTTTAGCTGCAGCGCTTAAGCTTCTTACGAAAGAACCTGATACGACTCCGATCAATCTTACAGATGAGCCGCCACTATCAGTTAAAAAGAGACGTCCTAATAATCGTTTCTCTGATCGTAGACGTTCTGGAGGAAGCCCTAAAAGAGAGGGTGGAGGCGGAAGAGATAATCGCCGTTCTGGATACTCTAAAGGCGAGCGCAGTGGTTCTCGCGATGGTGGAAACCGCAGCAGCACCGGCAGCCGTGATCAATCATATCGTTCACAAAAGCGTGTTCGAGAAGATTTTAAAAACAGATAAATCATACATGAAGCAAGGGAGAAAGTCTCCTTTGCTTTTTTTGTTTTCGTTTCCTAACTATTTTTAAATAAATCATATGAAAGATCAATATGAAAAATACAGCCCTGCAAGCTGGTTGCCAATGAAAAGAGGTTTACTGAGTTGAAAAAAATCCTAATAATTTCTGATACACATATGCCGAAAAAAGGAACGGTATTTCCAGAACCCATTCTAGACATTGTAAGAAAGGATATTGATTACATTTTTCATGCAGGAGACTGGACAACTCAATCTGTTTACGAAGAACTCAAAACGTATGCGCCTGTTTATGGAGTAAAGGGGAACGTAGACAAAGAGGATTGGAGCAAAACTCTGCCCGAAAAAGTACTTGTTTCTATTGAAGATGTAAAAATTGCAATGGTTCATGGCCACCTAGGCAAGGGAAGGTCGACACCAGAACGTGCATACAGAGGATGTGAAAGAGATTCTGCTGACCTGATTATATTTGGTCATTCTCACATCCCTTTCCATGACCTATACGGGAGAACGGTCCTTTTTAACCCCGGTTCGCCAACAGATAAAAGAAGGCAAAAGCAGTTTTCATATGGCATTGCAGTTATCGATCAGTCAACGATCACACTCAATCATCATTATTTTTCTTGATGCATGACAACCTGTAAAGAAGACATAATAATACAATCACAACTTTTGGAGGAATAAAGCCATGCCAAATGGGGACAACTTCTTCTTTACAGCAAAAAATGGGGAAGAGATCATCTTAAGGCCCGTAGAAGAAAAAGATGCAGAAGATATCACACAACATGTAGAAGCGATCGTAAAAGCCGGTAGATACCTTCAAAAAGAGGAGCCTCATTCCGTTACAGAAGAGATTGAGTTTATTCATGAGGTTAAGCGTAAGGGGAATTTGTATACAGCGGTCGAACGGAACAAAAAAGTAGTAGGGATCGCTAGAGTGCTAAGAGGGGAACTTCAAATGAAGAAACACACCGGTGTTTTTAGAACTTGGATTCATCCAGAAGCACAGGGCCTAGGTATTGGAAAAGAACTTCTGGCTCATACGTTAAAATGGGGAGAGAATAATAATTTACATAAGATATGGCTTACTGTTTTTTCTGGAAACGAGAAGGCAGTAAAGGTTTATGAAAAAGCTGGTTTTATTATAGAAGGAAAGCAAAGAAATCAAGTGATCATAGAAGGCAAATTTGAAGATGAATATTTTATGGCATATTTTTTTCAACTCAACTAAAAATAAACTCATTCGGATTCCAAGATAATAGATAATCAATGGTGAAATCGCTATCATATATATGGTAAAGTGGATAGTGATACAGTATTGAAGACAGGTGGATACGATGAAGTCAACTGAAAAAGAATTATTGATAACAGAAAAACAGAGATTGATCGGATTATATGAAGCGTTTCAAAACATGGACAATCGAAAAGAAGAAGACCAATTAAGCAAACTATTCCTTAAAGTAGCGAAGGAAGAGTTTGCTATAGCTTTTTGCGGGCATTTTTCTGCAGGAAAATCAAGCTTGATCAATGCACTCTCAGAAACAGGCATTCTTCCGTCCTCTCCGATTCCTACGAGTGCAAACATCGTTAAGATGGTAAGAGGAGAAGAAAGAGCAGTTGTTACGCTTAAAAATAAAAAAGTGGTTACATTTCACTCTCCATATGACGTAAATGAGATAAAAGAACTCTGTAAAGATGCAGAGCTTGTTGAGGAGATTGAGATCTATTATGGCGGTGATGAAAAGAACGTAGAGAATATCGCTTTTTACGACACACCAGGAATTGATTCGACCGATCCTCTCCATAAGAAAGCAACAGAGAACGTTGTTTATTTAGCAGATCTGATCTTTTATGTAATGGATTATAATCATATACTCTCTGAGACGAATATGGAATTCATCTCATCATTGATTCAAAGAGGAAAAGATGTCCGGTTAATCGTTAACCAGATTGATAAGCACCGTGAAGAAGAGTTGAAGTTTACATCTTTTAAGGAAAACGTTTTTGAATCGTTTCTTTCTCTAGGAATTCCAAAAGAGCACATCTTTTTCACAAGTGTTAAGAAGCAAAATTTATCCCATAATGATCTAACTGCTCTTATGGCTTATATTAAAAGAATCGAGCAAAACAAGGATGCTCTTCTATTAAAACAAGTGAATAATCAGCTTCAGCATTTTGTGGATGATTTTGTAGAAAGAACAGAAGAAGGTTTAGTAACCATTGATGTTGTTAGTCAAAGATTAGCTTCTCTTTCACAAGAACATGAAGATCTTTCAAAACAGTTATCTCAAGAAAAACAGGTCATCATTGAAAAAGAAGAAAGTGTTAAGGACCAACTTGTTACTATTTTAGAATCAGCACAACTAATGCCTTATGAGACGAGAGAAAAAGCAGGCTCCTTTATCGAATCTGCCAAAAAAGACTTTAAAGTTGGGATCTTCTTTTCTAAACAGAAAACAGAACAAGAACGAACTGTTCGAACAGATGCGTTACTAGAAAGCCTACAAAAGTCAATCGATGCTCATATCAATTGGCATGCTCAAAATTTTATAAGCTCTCTTCAAAAAGAAGTGGACCATACCCTTCCAGATTGGGAACCGATAAAAGCTAATAAAGACATGTTACATTCATTCGTCACACCTGGGTTATCTTCACAAGGGCAAGGTCTTTTAAACTATTGCAACAATTTATCAAATGATGTTAAAAAGAAAGCACGTCAAGAAGCTGCAAGATGTATTAATGCTGTTAAAACATGTTTAGACTCAAAAGCAGATCATGTGCTCTCAAACTTAACAGAAGAGATTAACAGGATTGAAAAAGAACTAGAATCTTTGCATCAAGAGAAAGAGATCGCAGAAAACTGGGATGAACAAAAACATGAACTTCATGAGTTGTTGAATGCAGATGTATCTGGCAATCGATCAATAGATGAATATGAAAGAAAGTTTCTTGCTGAATACGAGCCTCTATCGATCGAGATGTTTAAAGAGAAGTTTGATAAAGAACCAATAGAAGATGCAACAGACCAATATGAAGAGGAAAATCAAATTACGTTACACTCTAGTACAGATTCTCTTATAAAAGAAACAGAAAAATTATCTACTGCTGTATCATTATTGAAACCGGTTAGAGGGCTCTCACACGTGGCTGCGGAGATGGAGGAACTTCAAGAGAGACTTGATAAACGATCGTTTACGATGGTTCTCTTTGGAGCGTTTTCAGCAGGGAAATCATCTTTTGCGAACGCATTATTTGGTGAAAGTATCCTTCCATCTTCACCAAATCCTACGACAGCAGCTATTAATGAGATACGATATCCAGATCGTGAGCATCACCACGGTTCGATCATGATTGAGATGAAGAGTGTTGAAGAACTAACTAAAGAGCTCAACACCCTCTTAAAAACTACAGATCAGGAATTGAAAGAGTTACTGAATTCATCAGATAAGAGACTGACCTCATACAGAGCAGGTTACGCGTGGGCGAACGATCATTTAGGAGAAGTACTAAATAAAGAGATCTCTGAGATCGGCGAATATGCTGCAGATGAAACAAGAGCTTGTTTTATCAAAAAAATTACGATCTATTACAGCTGTCCGTTAACAGAAAAAGGTCTTGTACTTGTTGATACACCCGGAGCGAACTCGATTCATTCCCGCCATACTGAAGTCGCGTTCGAATATATGAAACATGCAGATATTATCATTTATCTTACTTACTTTAACCATGCGTTTTCATATGCAGATCGAGAATTTTTGATTCAGTTAGGAAGAATAAAAGATACCTTCTCATCAGATAAGATGTTCTTTGCGATCAATGCTGCTGATCTTGCTGAAACAGAAGAAGACAAGAACGATGTTGTCCATCATGTGAAGAACAATCTGCTTACTTTCGGAATCAGAAATCCGAGGTTATTCCCGGTTTCTAGTAAAAACGAACTGATTGCAAGTAAGCGTGCAGAAAGCGGCTTTGATGCATTTTCATCCAGCCTAACTCAATATATTGAACATGAGCTGGAAAATGCCATGATCAAGAGTGCAAGATCGTCCGTTACACACGCAAGCACGGTCATGGAGAATATGATTAAAGAAACCATTCACAGAATGGAAAAAGAAGACGAATATTTAGAGCGTCTTCAGAAGAGAGAAAAAACACTGATTGAATTCAGTAATGATTATATTACAATATCGAAAAAACAATTTCTTCAAGAACAAAAAGAACTTTTGTATTATATCAAACAGCGTGTAATGATTCGTTATCATGATTTTTATAAAGAGACGATCCATCCGGCCGCGGTTCAAAGTTCGAAGGACGCTTTAACTCAATGCATTGGAGAACTTTACGGAAAGATTTCGCATGATTTGCATCAGGAATTTAAGGCATGTTCGTTACGTTTAGATCATTGGATACAAAAAGACATGAAAGAAAAAGTAGCTCATTTGATCTCTAAAGCAGATCAAGAAGGTGTGAGTTTGCAAGAGAGAAATGAGACGGGTGATCTGTTTAGAACTCCATCCTTTTCTTTAGATTTTGAGGTGCAGGATGAATCGAAACTGAAGAAGTGGCTATCTTATTTTAAGAATCCAAAGCAGTTCTTTGAACAAAATGGTTCGAACGAATTGAAGAATCACCTTGTTGATGAGATCGACAATGAAGTGGAAAATTGGTTGATGGAAGCTGATAAGAAACTTACTCACCATTATGAAGATGTGTTGATCAACACAGAAAAAGCATTTAAAACACACATGATCAATCAAGTTGTTCACTATTTTGAAGAATTGAAGCAGCCTGGTGATCTAGAGGCAAGAATCCAAGAGTTAAACGACTCACTAACACAGATTAGAAAGCTTGAAGAATAATCTTTCTAAAACGCTCTGCTTTGCTTGTTGATTGAAGTGTAAGATGCTGACTCTCCGCTAGGACAGGTGGGCAGTCCTAAAAGTGGAAGTTGCTTGTCCAGCCTCGACAAGCAAAAGGTGAATGGATTAAGATGGCGCTCTTTGCCTTCATGGTCTATTTTACTTTTGACCTCGAGGGGCTAGCCACTGCAACTAAGGAGGTGAGACACTTAGGAGTGAAATGTCCGAATGTGGCTCACCGCCTTCCCCGTGGAAAGAGTGTATCTGAAACGGAAATCAACTACCTCTAAAAACAACAAAGTATACGAATAAAGCGTTAACAAATAAGAACAGCACTCTTTTCGTTTAGGGTGCTGTTCTTATTTGAAAACGATATTCTATATTAAAGTCGGTTTGTTTAAGGATTGGTATAGCTCAACAGAAGCAAGATCAGACATTGAAGGGTGATTGTACGTTTCTTTATACTTTTCAGGCCCTTTACCCGTAATGATTACTACAGAATTTGCAGGAGCTTCTTTAAGAGCAAAGAATATAGCATCGGTCCGATCTTCAATGATCACAGGCTGGTGAGAAGTTCTAGGAATCGCTTCTTCCGTTTCAAGAAGTAATTGATTACGATCTATACCGTTTAAGTCATCTACTGTTAAGATGGTCTTCGTACTGTATTCTAATGAGATCTTAATCATATCAGTCCGTTTCGATAAATCTCTGTTTCCTCTAAATCCAAAAACGTGATAAAGAGGACGTTCTCCCGCTTTTTTGCTCGCGGCTTCAAGCACTTGAGAAACTCCATCAGGAGTGTGCGCATAATCAACGATAACTTCTGTCCCGTTATGAAGTGTGATCTCTTCAAAGCGACCGGGAATTCCTCCGAAACTTTTTAGATATTCAACAGAGTTCTTTATCGGTATCCCATAATCTAATGCAGCGGCGATCGCAGCAGTCGTATTAAGGGCGTTATATTCTCCTGGTAATGGTAATGAAACAGTCACCTGTAATGTTTCATGCACAAGGTTAAAAGAATAAATTCCGACGTCTTCAATATAAAAATCATCAGACTTTCGTTTACCATAGGTCCAAATCTGCAAGTCATTTTTTGACCGCAGTTCATCCCTTAACCGCTTGCCATACTCACCTTCACTGCAGATAATGGCCGTCCCTTTATTTTTCAAGTATGAAAATAATTTAGATTTACAGAGGAAGTAGGACTCCATCGTTCCATGATAATCAAGATGATCATGTGTTAGATTTAGAAAGATCGCTTGATCATACGTTATCCCATCGATCCTATTCTGTTCGATTCCATGTGAACTAACTTCCATTACAACTACATCATCATCGCTTTCTAAAAGCATCTTCTGCAGGGTAACAGGATCTGGTGTGGTATGTGAACTTTTCACAATTTCGGAATTGATATAATGATATACCGTACCAAAAAGAGCAGAAGTAATACCGTGAACATAGAGGATATGATGTAATAAAAAGGATGTTGTTGTTTTACCGTTCGTTCCTGTAACGCCCGTCATCTTATGTTTTTTATATGGCTCTTCATAAAAGTAGGAAGCGGCAAGACTCAATAAACGCTTCGTTTCTTCAGCATATATATAAACACCAGGACCTATGTTCTCATCATATTCACCGATCACAGCTGCCGCACCATTATCAAATGCTTCTTGTATGTACTGATGGCCATCAGCTTGAACACCTGAAATCGCAAAAAACAAGTTTCCGGGCTTAACTTTTTTAGAGTGGGATGTAATGCCTGTGATCTCAGGATCATCCTCCATGATAGGTTGTATCGATAAGTGATTTAATAAAGCTTTTAACTTCACAAAAACGCATCCTTTGAATAAATTAATTTTAGTTTTTTTCTAATTTAAGTTCTTATTCAGAAACTTTAAATTAACCGTAATATGTTTATGTTAACTTATTCGAAAAAACTGCCCAGTTTGAGGGCAGTTTACGTAAGGGAATTTATAAAGTTTTCTATGCCATCCATTCCTTTTTTTAACTGTTCCATAGAAGCTGCATAGGAGATGCGGATATACCCTTCTCCAATAACTGTAAATGCATCACCAGGTACAACAGCAACTTCTTGTTCTTGTAAAAGTTTTAACGCAAATTCATAAGAAGAGAGTCCATATTTTTTTATGGAAATAAAGAGATAAAATGCTCCGTTCGGTTTTTCAAACATAAATCCCATCTTGTGAAGTCGTTCGTAACAATAATCTAACCGTTCTTTATAAGCGTTACGCATATCGAAAGCATCATTTTTACCGTCCGTTAATGCCCGGATAGCAGCTGCCTGAGAGATGGTCGAAGCACAAGTGACATTGTATTGATGAACCTTCAAAACATGCTGCATGAGATTACTTGGCCCGAAAAGCAACCCGATTCTCCAACCTGTCATGCTGTGTGATTTTGAAAGTCCGTTGATCACAAACGTTTTTTCACGCATGCCTTCATAGTTCGCGATCGATCGATGTACACCCTCGTATTTCAATTCACTATAGATCTCATCAGATACTACAAAAATTTCTTTGTTTGAGAAGTATTGAGCAAGAGCCTGTAATTCATGTTCCTCCAAAACAACACCTGTTGGGTTAGAAGGAGAAGGGATGATGATAGCTTTTGTCCTATCAGTAATGTGTTTTTCGATTAGTTCAGGTGTCACCTTAAATCCTGTTTGTGTTGTATCAATATAGATAGTATTCGCACCGCAAAGAGTAATTACGGGTTCATATCCAGGATAGATGGGAGCAGGAAGAAGTACATCATCGCCTTCACTCAAGATGGTTCGCAATGTGATATCAATGGCTTCACTTGCTCCGGCCGTTACAATGATTTCAGACGCGGGGTCATAAGTAAGAGCATATTTTTCTTGTAGGAAAGAAGAGGCTGCTTCTCTAAGTTCTATGTATCCTGCGTTATGAGAATATACCGTTTGATTATTATGTATCGCTCTTATCGCAGCTTCTTTTACATGCATAGGGGTCGGAAAGTCAGGTTGTCCTAATGTTAATGAGATGGCGTTTGGGAACTGAGTCACTTCATTAAAGAATTTTCGAATGCCTGAAATTTGTATGTTTTTAGCTCTGTTGTTTAATAATTGTTCCACAAAAAGTAACTTCCTTTCTTCATATCGCACCAATTGAAAAATTAAAGGTTGCCATTAGTGTAGCTTTAATTCGTTTCTTGAGTCAATGGGTGGATTTTCTTGTATGGTTTTTTGACTTTTTACAATACTAAAGATGTAATAGTACGGTTTTGGAGGAAATTATGGAAGCAAAGAAAAAGTGGGACTTACTTGCACTCGCATCCATTCCCCTTGTGATGACATTGGGGAATTCTATGCTCATACCCGTTTTGCCTGAGATCGGTAAAGAATTAAATATAAGCTCTTTTCAGGTTTCGCTGATCATTACGGTGTATTCGATCGTTGCTATTCTGTTAATACCGATCGCTGGATATTTGTCGGACCGTTTTGGGCGTAAAAAAGTAATCATCCCTAGTCTTTTTATAGCCGGAATCGGAGGATTGATATGTGGTTGGGCGGCATGGCAATCTGATCATGCATTTACTTTTATACTTATTGGAAGATTTTTTCAAGGTGTTGGTTCTTCAGGAGCTGCACCAGTCGTCCTACCATTAGTAGGGGACATGTTTAAGGATGAAGAAGAAGTGAGTTCAGGTTTAGGATTGATCGAAACATCCAATACAGTCGGTAAAGTATTAAGTCCTATTCTAGGGGCATTTCTTGCAACGATCGTTTGGTTTTTACCGTTCTGGCTCATTCCTGTATTTTGTATTGTTTCTATCTTGTTAGTCATGTTCTTAGTTAAAGTGCCAAAAAAGGATCAAGAAAAACAACCTTTTAAAGAATACTTACAAAACGTAAAGAAAATTTTCCATAACGAAGGAAGATGGCTCTTCGCCATTTTTTTAATCGGTGGCATTATCATGTTTGTTCTGTTTGGTATCTTGTTTTATCTATCGACCATATTAGAAGAGAAGTATGGTGTAAAGGGAGTCATGAAAGGGCTGGTGATCGCTGTTCCGTTATTAGCTCTGTCGATCTCTTCATTTATTGCAGGTAAAAAGATCAAACAAAATAAAATCATCATGAAGTGGTGTACGTTTATCTCTATGGCGCTTTTGGGTGGCTCTGTCTTTTTAATCACGTTTACAGAAAACGTCTATTTTCTTTTAGGTGCACTTTTTGTGGCAGGTATAGGAATTGGTGCGGCTCTGCCAAGTTTAGATGCGTTAATCACAGAAGGAATTGAAAAAGAAGCTAGAGGGACGATCACTTCGATCTATAGTTCGATGAGATTTGTTGGTGTAGCCCTCGGACCACCGATCTATGCTATTCTCATGAAACAGTCACATGAGATTGTTTTTTATACTTCTGCAGGAGTGAGTATTATTGGAGCGATCGCTGCATTTTTTGCTATCAAACCTGAGAAGAAAAAAGGTGGGGGAGATGAAGAAAAGAAAGATCCTAATCACACTAAGAAATTAAAACCTGCTTTAGAATAAGAATCAATTAACAAAAAAACAAGGGCATTGCATGTGGAGCTATGCAAGCCCTTGTTTTTTATTATTGTTCAATAAGTACGATTCTTGCAGGAGATGCATCAAGACCTCTTATTTTTAGAGGAGCAGCGACCATTAGATATTCCCCTTCAGGAACTTCTTTTAACTGAAGTCCTTCGATAATGATGATGTTGTTTTGAAATAGCTGTTTGTGAGTAGGATGGTTTTCTTGTGCTCTCTCTACCCCTAATGCGTCAATTCCAACACCTGCTATACCGATTTCAGCTAACACTTTAGCTGCATCACTGTTTACATATATGAATTCAAAATTGAACTCGGTGTCCCATGAATTTTTTGTTTTAAATAAGACAAAATCATCTTTTTGAATATCTTTATCAGCCAGATCTTCAGCCGAAATAAAACCAGTAGAACCTGTTAGATCGATAACTTTAGCTTTTCGAACCAATTTTTCGATCGGAAGAGTTTCGATCGTATCACCGCCAGGAACCATGTGCAGCGGAGCATCAACATGTGTTCCTGTATGAACATCCATTGAGATGCGTGTTTCTGTTACATGAGCATTTTGTGCTGTTTTGAACTCGGGTTGTTTTTCAGGTTTGTTCTTATAGACTGGCATTCCCTCAAAAATCGGTAAAGAGACATCAAATATTTTCATGAATTAACATTCCTCTCTTACTTTTGTAGGTTCCCACCAAGAATGTCCGTCAGCTTTTAATAGTTCGTCTGCTTCTTCAGGCCCCATGCTTCCTGATGGATAGTGTGTGAGCTTAGAACCGGTTCCGTCTTGCCACGATTTAGTGATGCGGTCAATAAAGTCCCAGCTGAGTGCTACTTCATCCCATCGCGTGAAATAAGTAGAGTTACCAAGAAGACAATCGTGCAGAAGCTTCTCGTATGCTTCAGGTGAGTTCATTTCTGCTGTACTATTATTGTTGTAAGTCATATCGATCGGCAAGAGATCAGGAGTATCACCTTTTGGTTTTGCATTAAGTGTAAGGCTAACACCTTCATCCGGTTGAACATGAATTCTTAACAAGTTAGGCTGATAATTTTCTGTGTTCGCATGATAAAGTGCCATCGGACCCTGTTTAAATTGAATAACGATCTCTGTAGATTTTACAGCCATACGTTTACCTGTACGAATATAGAAAGGAACGCCTGTCCATCGGAAATTATCAATGAATAGCTTAGCTGCTACAAAAGTTTCGGTTCGAGACTCTGGATCTACGTTATCTTCGTTCATATAACCAGGAACTTGATCTCCGTTCATATTTCCTTCTGAATATTGTCCGCGGATCACATTCTTCTTCACCTCTTCTTCTGAAAAGAAGCGCAATGATCGAAGAACTTTAACTTTTTCGTCTCGTATGTGTTCAGGTTTCAATTCACCAGGCGGTTCCATTGCCACCATCATGACCATTTGAAGCATATGGTTTTGTACCATATCAAGCAGGGCACCTGATTTTTCATAATAACCGGCTCGGTCTTCAACACCTAATGTTTCACTTGATGTAATCTGAACAGAATCAATATATTTATTGTTCCAGATGGATTCAAAGATGGCATTTCCGAAACGGATCACTTGGATGTTCTGAACCATCTCTTTTCCAAGATAGTGATCGATACGGTAAATATCATTCTCATTGAAACTTTGTTGAATCTCTTCATTTAATTTCGTTGCTGAAGGCAAGTCATTACCGAATGGTTTTTCGATAACGATACGTTGCCAACCTTCTGTATTCGTGATTCCTTCTGATTTTAAGAAAGTAGGAATCGTTCCGAAGAACTTAGGAGCCATCGCAAGATAATACAGGCGATTTCCATTCGTTTGATAATCTCTGTCGAGCACATTCAACAGCTCTTCTAACTCATGATAGCTTGCTTCACTCGTTACATCCATCTTTAAATAATAAAAATGGGAAGCAAACTTTTCTACGATTTGTCGATCTGCACCTTTTGCATGTTCATGAATAGCAGACGCAACTTCAGCTTGAAACTCTTCATGAGAGAATTCTTTTCTTGAAACACCTACAACAGAAAAGTTCTCTTTCATATGTCCCTTTTGATACAATTGATAAAGAGCGGGAAAAAGTTTTCTGTGAGCAAGGTCACCAGTCGCTCCGAACAATACGATGGATGCGTTAGGAATACTATGTATCATCTGTACGTCACTTCTTTCTATCTGTTCTAATAGTTACAGCTTTCCCTAGATGAAGTTAAAATAACGAACCACTTCATAATACAGGAGGTCAAATATGTCAAATTTCGTAAGTCCTGAATGGGTGAACCAAAAGGTGAACAGTGCTGATATCGTGATCTTTGATTGCAGGTTCTCATTAGCTGAACCGCAAAAAGGGCATGAACTGTATAAGAACGATCATATCGAATCTGCAATTTATGTGGATCTTGAGCAACATCTCTCAAGAGCCGTTTCAGCCCATGGTGGTCGTCATCCATTACCTTCCGTAAACATACTATCACAATTTTTTAGCCGTTGTGGTGTTGACCAAGAAAAAATTGTAGTCGCCTATGATGATCAATCAGGCAGCATGGCTGCAAGACTTTGGTGGATTTTGAAATACTTAGGACACGATAACGTTTATGTCATGCAAGGCGGCTATACACACTATAAAGAAAAAGGATATGCCATCTCAAGTAAAATGCCTATAGAAAAACCTGCACATTTTACTCCAAAAGTGAGAGTTGAAATGTTGAAAAGCATAGAAGACGTATTACGTGAAATGAACAAAGAGGATACACTTATCGTCGATGCCCGAGAATTCAAACGATATACAGGAGAGTTCGAGCCTATCGATCATGTGGGTGGTCATATACCTAATGCGATAAACATCCCTTGGGAAAGTCATATACAAAAACCGGGGTGGTGGAAAAGCCGACAAGAACTAGAAGCGAAGTATAGTGGAATGAATGAAAGCAAATCTGTTGTTGTATATTGCGGTTCTGGTGTAACGGCCTGCGTCAACATACTGGCAATGGATGAAGCGGGAATCACAAATAAAGCTTTATATGCTGGCAGCTGGAGTGATTGGATCAGCTATGATGAAAATCCAATAATAAAAGAAGTCACTAAATAAAATTTCACGTACCGTAATTAAAAAATGATTTTAGGAGATGAAAATGAAACTAAGCGATTTACATACCCATACTACAGCATCTGACGGGACCTTATCTCCTGCTTCAAATATTAGGCGAGCGGTTGAAAAAGGTCTAGGCGCGATAGCGATCACAGATCATGATACAGTTAATGGAATTCCTGAAGCGATGTTAGAAGCTAAAAATCATGAAGGTTTTACTTGTATTCCAGGTATTGAGATAAGCACTTTATACGAAGGTCAAGATATTCATGTATTAGGCTATTTTATTGATTATGAAGATGATGACTTTTTAAAAGCATTAAGCAGGCTCACTTCTGTCAGAGATAAAAGAAATAGAATGATCCTTGAAAATTTAAACAACCTTGGAATTCCCGTAAAGGAATCTGAGTTAGAAGCGAAAAGACATGGCAAAGGAAATGTAGGAAGAGGGCACATTGCAGAGATTCTAATGGAAAAAGAAATCGTAAAATCTCTTCCTGAAGCTTTTGAAAAGTATTTAGGAAAAGGAAAACCTGCTTATGCTTCAACGGACCGTATCTCTCCGATCGAAGCGATCCAATTGATCAAGAAAGCCAAGGGAGTTCCTGTACTAGCTCATCCTGGCATTTACGGAGCAGATGAACTCATTCCAATCTTAAGTAAGAACGGCTTGGTTGGACTTGAGTATAATCACCCTGATCATACGAGGAAGCAAGTTGCTTTTTATGAAGAACTAGCAGATAAGCACTCCTTAATAAAAACAGCAGGTAGTGATTTTCACGGGTTCCGTAACGGAGAAGTTTTCCATGGAGACATTGGCAGCTGTTCTGTCCCGATCAGCACGATAGATGTTTTGAGAAGTTTTAGTAAATAATGCTTGCCAGTCGGCCGAGAACCTTATAAGATTCAATACGGAACATATTGATTGGAGAGGAAGAAAGGGTTTGACTTGGGATTTATTAAACGTCATTGGAACGATCGCATTTGCCATTTCAGGTGCATTAGTTGCAATGGAAGAAGATTATGATATTCTAGGCGTCTTTATTTTAGGGCTCGTCACGGCATTTGGCGGAGGAATATTGCGTAATGTGTTGATCGGTCTCCCTGTAGATACGATTTGGGAGCAAGGACTTCTTTTAAAATCAGCACTTGCCTCTATGGGGATCGTATTCTTTATGCCAGAGGGCATGATACAATTTTCGAAGAGGAGCCTTCACTTTTTTGATGCCATCGGCCTTTCAGCATTTGCGATTCAAGGTGCGATCGCTGCTTCAAGCATGAATCATCCTATAAGTGCGGTTATTGTTGCTGCAATCCTAACAGGTATTGGCGGAGGGATGATTCGTGACGTCTTGGCTGGCCGAAAGCCGGTCGTATTGCGTGAAGAAATATATGCAGTATGGGCTTTATTAGGCGGATTAGTTGTTGGTCTAAATATTGTTAATAGCACTGTGGAATATATGATTCTTTTTGTTTCATTAGTTGTGTTTAGAATGTTGTCACTGAAACTCAATTGGAAACTTCCGCATAGAGCTTTATGATATACATCCGGTTTGTTCTAAAAGATTGCTGCACGTTTTGCAGTTGCTACTAAAGGCGCGTTTCGGCAGGAAGTTCACTGCACGCTCCATGAAAAGAGAGCAAGTGTGAGCGGTAATCAACTAGTTCAAAACAACTTGATATACGTATGCAATCTTAACTTAACAGCCTAAGATGAAACCACCCTAAAACAGAGGGTGGTTTTTTGTGCAGGATTCTAAGCATATATTATTGAAGTTATGAAAAGGACATTATAGGAGGCAAAACCATGCAGACCACATACTACCAAAACAAAAGAATCAATAGGACTCATTTTATCGCAGATACATGTTTTGATTTTTACAGCGAACGCATACGAGCAGACGATTATCGAGGAAACGTCAACTCTTTATCAGAATGGCTTGAAGAAGAAGCGGTAATTAATGGATTTCATAAGATCATTGTTAAATCGAAAAGAGATGATCTCTCTCTTTGGCAAGAGCTCGGTTATATTAATGAAGGAGAGTTTAGTGGATATTTTAATGGTGCCTCAGCATTCGCTATGTGTAAATACCTTACAAATGACAGAAGAAACAGCGCGTATTGGGTAGATGAAGATCGTATTTTAAAAGATGTATTAAAGATAGGAACAGGATCAAAAAATCAGCCTCTTCAAAGCAACTATTCTTTAAGAATGGCTGACATAGGGGATGCAAATTCTCTTGCAGAGCTGTATGGGAACGTATTCCAAGTGTATCCTACACCGATGAACGATCCAGAGTATGTACGGAAGATGATTCAATCAGGCACATTATTTTGTGTTATTGAGCATGATAAAAGAATCGTTAGTGCTGCTTCTGCAGACGTCAATGGGACGTATCATAACGCTGAAATCACAGATTGTGCGACAACCCCAGAGCACCGAAAATTTGGTCTTATGAAGCATCTGATTGATCAGCTTGAAAAAGATTTATTTCAAAGAAATATTTATTGTTCCTATTCCATCGCTAGAGCCCTCTCTTTTGGTATGAATGCCGTTTTTCATCAAAGAAGCTACATATTTAAAGGAAGACTAGCGAATAACTGTAAAATTTTTGATAAATACGAAGATATGAACATTTGGGTGAAGGATTTATCGAAATGAGTGCCGAATTTTAGGCATATAGTGACAAAATTTAAGCACTCTTGGTGGTGATCTTTATGATATCTAAATCATTAGAAACAGCAGAAACTTTAAATGCCATATTAAAGACGATCGATGAGGGTATACATGTAGTTGATGCAGATGGAATTACTATTTTTTATAATTCGGTGGCTGCATCATTAGATGGTTTAACATCAGACGAGGTTCATCATCATCATGTACTTGATGCGTTTCCATCTCTAACAAAGGAAACAAGCACACTAATCAAAGTAATAGAAACAGGTAAACCCATCTATAATGAACATCAATCCTACACGAATCGCAAAGGTAAACAGATCGATACGGTGAATTCTACGCTGCCACTCTGGTTGAATGGAGAACTGATAGGTGCTGTTGAGGTAGCGAAAGATCTATCGAAAATAAAAGTGCTTTCTGAACAGCTGATCGATCTGCAAAAAAAGATGAAAGTTAAGAAAAAAACAAATAAAGATCAACCGTTTGCTGCTTATCATTTTACTGATATCATCACGGACGATCCCGAGCTAAAAGAGGTTAAATTACAATGTAACCAAGCTTCTCAAACCAACTCGCCGATCATGTTATATGGAGAAACAGGCACTGGTAAAGAGATGTTTGTTCAAGCGATACACAATTCTTCTAAACGTGCGTCCCATCCGTTTGTCGTTCAAAACTGCGCCGCGATTCCGGGACCTCTGCTTGAAGGGATATTATTCGGAACAACAAAAGGCAGTTTTACTGGTGCCATCGATCGGCCAGGAGTGTTTGAACTAGCAGATGGAGGCACTTTATTCTTAGATGAACTCAATTCAATGCCAGTTGAATTGCAAGCAAAGCTCTTGAGGGTCGTACAAGAAGGTGTAGTAGAGCGGATAGGAAGTCATGTTTCTCGAAGCGTGGATGTTAGGATTATTTCTGCGTTAAACGAACGACCGGATCTTTGTATGGATAAAGGAAAGCTGCGAAGGGACCTTTATTATCGATTGAATGTTGTTTATTTTGAACTGCCCCCGTTAAGGCAAAGAAAAGGGGATATTGCATTCTTAGTGAAACATTTTGTAGACTATTTTAATCTTAACTTTGGAAAAAAGGTACGAGGAGTTACACCTGAAGCTGAAAATCTCATAAAACGTTATTCTTGGCCAGGCAATGTTCGAGAACTCAAGCATGCGATCGAGCACTGTATGAATTTCGCTGAAGATGATTCATTGATCGAGGTATCATTACTTCCAAGACATGTAACGATCAATAATGAACTTGATGCAGGATTTAGAAAAGAATTAACAACCATACCTTCATTGAGACAGGCACTAGGAGATTATGAAAAACAGATCATAGAGATGGCACTCCAACATACTTCTGGCAATATTCTTCAAGCTGCAAAAATTTTAGGAGTACCTAGACAAACTCTGCAATATAAAATAAAACAAAAATGAACTGCTGAATTTTCGGCAGTTCATTTTTGTTTTATTAATCGGCCCATATTGTAAAGATGATGCATAAACTATAGGATAAATAGTTATATTCTGAACTTTCTGTAACTTGGCACGATTCTTGCATGAATTAACAGTGTAGAAATAAAGGAGGTCATTAGAATGCCTGTAGTGAATGGATTATTCAAACCAAAGAAACATTGGAGTGAATTTGAATTATGGAAAGATGTTACAGAAGACCAATGGAATGATTGGCTTTGGCAGCTGACTAACACCATCAGAAATTTAAAAGATCTTAAGAGCATCATTAACTTGACGCCTGAAGAAGAAGAAGGCGTTAAGATCTCCACGATGACAATACCGTTAAACATTACACCTTATTATGCATGGCTCATGGATCAAGATGACCCTAGATGTCCGATTCGTATGCAGTCCGTTCCGATCGGTAAGGAGATCTTAAAGACGAAATATGACTTGGAAGATCCTTTACATGAAGATGAAGATTCGCCTGTTCCAGGTCTTACACATCGCTATCCTGACCGTGTTCTTTTCCTTGTAACGAATCAGTGCTCCATGTATTGCCGTTATTGTACGAGAAGACGTTTTTCTGGGCAGATTGGTATGGGTGTACCAAAGAAACAATTGGATGCAGCCATTAACTATATTCGAAACAATCCACAAGTTAGGGACTGTTTGATCTCAGGCGGCGACGGGTTATTAATTAATGACAACATCTTAGAATATATATTAAAGAACTTAAGAGAAATACCTCATCTTGAGATCATTCGGATTGGAACACGTGCTCCAGTCGTTTTCCCGCAAAGAATTACAGAAAACCTATGCAATATTTTAAAGAAATATCACCCAGTTTGGTTGAACACGCATTTCAACACTTCGATCGAAATTACAGAAGAATCTAAAAAAGCCTGTGAGATGCTTGCGAATGCCGGAGTTCCTGTAGGCAATCAATCTGTTATTCTTGCAGGAATCAATGATAGTGTTCCAATTATGAAAAAGCTGATGCATGATCTAGTGAAAATTAGAGTAAGACCATATTATATCTACCAATGTGATCTGTCTGAAGGAATAGGTCATTTCCGTGCACCTGTTTCTAAAGGTTTAGAGATTATAGAAGGTTTGCGTGGTCATACTTCTGGTTACGCTGTTCCAACATTCGTAGTAGATGCTCCAGGAGGCGGAGGGAAGATAGCTGTTCAGCCAAACTATCTCATCTCTCAATCACCAGAAAAGGTAGTGCTTCGTAATTTTGAAGGTGTGATTACTTCTTATCCTGAGCCTCAGAACTATCAAGCTGGAACAGCGGACGCTTATTTCAATGAAGTGATGGGAACCGATCACATCAAACCTGCGATCGGAGTTTCGGCACTCATGAGCGATGAAGCGTTCAACCTGGTTCCGGAAGGATTAAAACGCCTTGAACGAAGAGAAGATTATGATACGAATCCGGAGCATAGTTCATTAAAAGATAAGCGTGACAAACGTGATGAATTGAAAGAGAAAAAATATAAGTTTGAACAGACAAAAGACGAAGGAATTTCAGCGACTACTGAAGAAAGAAATGCATAGAGAGGAGGATAACATGAAGTGCTTATGGTGTGAGAATGAAGAAGCAGAGCAGGCAGGATTGACAGGGTATTGGGAACTGCCGGATGGTTCAAGAGCCGTCCAAATAACTGTAATCCCTTCTGTATCCTGTTCTTCTTGCGGTATGGAATATCAAGAAGATCATATTGTAGATGAAATTGAAGATCAACTCATGTTAATAGATACAAAGAAGATAGATTCAACGATTTCCTATACAGAATTAATGAGCATACCGAGGTTTTTAAAGAAAAATTATTTTAAGTTGTAACATCAGTAGAGTAAGGGAGTATCTTGTTTTAGGCTGTTTCTTAAAAGATTGGTCTTTTGACAACAATGTTTACGAAACAGCCTTGTTTTAATAGTGATATTCCCTTTTTAACCCTCATGAGGAAGGAGCCTTTTTTATGAGAAAATCACATCTCATCAAACCGGTTCTAGGAAGCGCTTACCCTGTTATCAGTCATGGCAAAGGAATCTATTTATACGATAAAGACGGAAAGCAATATATTGATGGCTCGTCAGGTGCGATCACGTGTAATATCGGTCACGGAGTACATGAAGTTGCTGAAGCCATGTGGAATCAAGCAAATCATGTATCTTTCGTTTACCGTTCGCAGTTTACAAGTGAAGCGGCAGAACAATTAGCGGAAAAAATAGCTCATTATGCGCCAGGAGATTTGAATTCAGTGTTCTTTGTAAATAGTGGATCAGAAGCAACCGAGACAGCACTTAAGGTTGCTATTCAGTATTTTCAAGAACAAGGAAACATGACGAAAACAAAAATGATATCCCGATGGACCAGTTATCATGGAATAACACTTGGCGCACTGTCAATGTCCGGTCACAAACTAAGACGACAACGGTTCACATCATTGCTGGAAGATTTTCCTGCTGCACATCCACCTTATTGTTACCAGTGCCCATTAAAAGAAACATACCCTGGTTGCGGTGTGAAATGTGCAGATGACTTAGAATCATCGATTCAAGCCATCGGACCAGATCAGATCGCTGCTTTTATCGCGGAACCGATCATCGGCGCATCTGGAGGAGCGATCGTACCACCAGACGAATACTTCGGAAAAATTAGAGAGATCTGTGATAAATATAATATTTTACTGATCGCTGATGAAGTAATGACAGGCATGGGCCGTACGGGGAAAATGTTCGCGATGGAACATTGGAATGTAACTCCTGACATTATTGCGATAGGAAAAGGCATGAGTGCAGGCTATACACCGATGGCCGCGACCATCGTTTCAGACCGAATTATGAACGTGATCGAAGCAGGAAGTAAAGTAGTGATGAGCGGACACACGTTTAGCGCAAATCCACAATCTGCTGCTGTTTGCCTTGCTGTTATTGATTATATGGAACGAAATAAACTTCAGGACAATGCTCGGGTTATGGGACAGTATCTGATCAATCATCTACAGCGACTTCAATGGAAGTACCCGTTAATCGGTGATGTAAGAGGCAAGGGTTTGTTATGTGGCATTGAATTTGTTAAAAATCCGATCACACGAGAACCTTTTGAGATCACTACAAAAGTTACCGATCGACTGTTATCTATCTGTTTTGAAAACGGCTTGCTTGTTTATCCTGCGGTAGGGGGAGTAACTGGATTTTCTGGAGACTCAATTCTTTTGTCTCCGCCGTTGAACGTTACGAAAGAACAGATCACAGATATCATGGATATTCTAGATCAATCCATTGGTGAACTGACTACCCTGCTCATTAAAGAAGGTTTATATATTACAGAAGCAACTAGCTGAAAGAGGTGTTGTGAATGGCCAAAGGTGTTGATAAACAGATCACACTAGAAAGTGCCTCTTCTTATTTTCATAATGGCATGTCACTTATGGTCGGCGGCTTTGGAGGAGTGGGTGCTCCTCCAACTCTTGTTAATCTCATTTTAGAAAAAGATATTAATGATATCTTTCTGATAAGTAACGATACGGGTTTCCCTTGGATCGGACCCGGTAAGCTGATCACGGAAAAAAGGGTAAAAAAATTAATCGCTTCTCATATCGGCTCAAACCCTGAAGCGGGTAAACAGATGCAAGATGGGTCCCTAGAAGTGGAATTTGTTCCGCAGGGTACACTTGCTGAAAAAATAAGAGCTGGAGGTATGGGACTTGGCGGTATTTTAGTAGATGTTGGTCTAGGAACGGTTGTTGAAGCGAACAAAGAAAAAGTCTTGGTCAAGAACAAAGAATACATGATCGAACCAGCTTTAACGGCTGACGTGGCGATCGTTTATGCCAAAAAAGCCGATCGGTATGGAAATCTCATCTATGATAAGAGCGCTCGAAATACGAATCCACTCGTGGCTATGGCGGGACAAATAACAATCGCAGAAGTAGAAGAGATCGTTCCCGTAGGTTCCCTTAATCCGGAAGAGATCGTTACGCCAGGCGTCTTTATAGACTATATCATTCAGAGTAAAGGAGTGGACTGGAAATGGGTTTGGGAACTGAAACAAGGCACAGGATCGCAAGAAGGGCAGCCCTCGAAATAAGTAATGGAATGATCGTTAACCTTGGAATCGGTATTCCCACGCTTGTTGCAGATTATATTGAAAAAGACCTACATATAATGCTGCATACAGAAAACGGTATCTTAGGCATGGGTGGGTCACCACAAGCAGGAAGTGAAGATGGTAACCTATCGAATGCCGGAGGATATCCAGTTTCCATCAAGCCAGGAGCTTCTTACTTTGACAGCGCCACGGCATTCGGAATCATTAGAAAGGGATTGCTTGATGTAACCATATTAGGAGCACTAGAAGTGAGTGAAAAAGGAGATATAGCAAATTGGATCGTCCCAGGAAAGCGGGTTCCTGGAATGGGTGGAGCGATCGATCTTGCACAAAAAGCAAAGAAAGTCATTATTTTAATGAACCATACGGATAAGTACGGAAATCCTAAGATTGTTAAAGACTGCTCTCTTCCGCTTACGGTCAAGGAAGGCGCAGACATGATTATCACAGAGAAAGCCGTTTTTCACTGTGAAGATGGAAAACTTTATCTTCGTGAGATCATGAGCCCATATACGGTAGAGGAAGTTATCCAGACAACAGGTGCTTCTATTGTTGTAGATGAACACATATCTGTTTTCCAATGAGAAGTTAGGGAGGTAAAATATGTTAGTTAAAGAAAAACTCTCAAACTGGTTGATGGGCGAACAAGAAAACGCCATTCATTTTTTACAAAAAACGGTTCAAGAAGCGAGCACGACTGGAAATGAAACGGGTGTACAAAAATTGATTGCAAGAAAACTTGAGGAAATGGGACTCGAGGTTGATATGTGGTATCCGGATGGAGAAGAGTTAGCGAAACATCCTAATTTTTGTGCAAGCCGGACAGATTTCAGTACAAGTCCTAATGTTGTTGGAATCTGGCGGGGAAAAGGAAACGGGCGTTCACTTGTTCTAAACGGTCATGTGGATGTCGTGCCAGAAGGTGATATTAACCAATGGAACGATCCGCCTTACAGTGGCAAAATAATAGATGGTAGACTCTACGGCAGAGGATCAACAGATATGAAAGGTGGAAACCTCTCCCTCTTACTAGCCATTCAAGCACTTAAAGAAACAGGGGTTCAGTTAAAAGGCGATCTACTCTTTCATAGTGTCATAGAAGAAGAGAGTGGCGGTGCAGGAACGCTCGCTGCAGTTTTACGAGGGTACAAAGCAGATGCTGCCATTATTCCCGAACCTACGAATATGAAGATCTTTCCTGCTCAGCAAGGTTCTATGTGGTTCCGGCTAACCGTAAAAGGAAAAGCGGCACATGGGGGAACTCGCTATGAAGGAGTTAGTGCTATCGAAAAAGCGGTAGTCGTACTAGATGCTATTAAACAATTGGAAATCATCAGAAATGATAGAGTGACAGATCCTCTATACAAAGATATTCCCATCCCCGTTCCGATCAATGTAGGGAAGATCTCAGGAGGAAACTGGCCGTCGTCTGTTCCAGATACGGTTGAAATTGAAGGAAGAATAGGCGTTGCTCCTAATGAAACATTGGAAGAAGTAAAAAACGAACTTCAGAGCTATCTATTAAATGTTTCAGACCCGTGGCTAGAAGAGCATAAGATCTCTGTAGAATGGTTTGGTGCACAGTGGCTGCCAGGTTTGATTGAAACACAACATCCTCTCATGAACATGCTCTTAAAGAATTTTGAAGATGTAGTTGGAGAGCAACCCATCATCGAAGCGTCTCCATGGGGAACTGATGGCGGCTTATTATCTCATGTCGGCGACACTCCGGCGATCGTGTTCGGGCCAGGAGTTACAGGGGTCGCACATTATCCAAACGAATATATTGAGATTTCGAAGATCATGGAAGCTGCTGAGATCATAGCTTTAACGATCTATGACTGGTGTGGAGGCGAGAATAGATGAAGAAATCAGAAGAGTTATTAAAGCGAAAAGAATTAAACGTCCCAAGAGGTCCTTTTAATACGGTCTTGAATTTTGTGGATCATGCTAGCGGAAGTACGATGGTTGATGTAGATGGTAACGAATATATTGATTTTGCTGGAGCAATCGGAACATTAAACGTTGGTCATTGTCCGCCTAGAGTAGTTGAAGCCCTAAAAAACCAAGTAGAAAAATATATTCACCCATGTTTTCACGTGATGATGTACGAACCTTACGTTCAGCTTGCAGAAAAATTAAACGACATCACACCAGGAGACCATCATAAGAAAACGTTCTTTTTAAACAGTGGTGCAGAAGCTGTAGAAAACGCTGTTAAGATCTCCAGAAAATTCACAGGCAGAAAAGCCATCATCTCATTCGAACGAGGATTTCACGGCAGGACGTTGCTCGCCATGAGTTTAACAAGCAAAGTAAAACCATACAAGTTTGAGTTTGGACCTTTTGCGCCAGAAACGTATAAGATGCCCTATCCATATTATTACCGAGAAGATCGTAATGTGGAGGAAACCGATAGAGCGATCTTAAAGAAATTCGAAGACTTCTTCTTAGGCGAGGTTCCACCTGAGGAAATTGCAGCGATCATCTTTGAACCCGTTCAAGGGGAGGGTGGATTCGTTATTCCTTCGAAAACATTCGTTAAAGGTCTTCGCGAGATTTGTGATAAATACAATATCCTGTTAATCGCTGATGAGATACAGACTGGCTTCGGTCGTACAGGAAAAATGTTTGCGATGGAACATTTTGATGTTGTCCCAGACCTCATGACGATGTCAAAATCGATAGCGGCAGGCCTGCCGATCTCAGCTGTAACAGGCAGAGCGGAAATCATGGATGCACCAGCGCCAGGTGAAATCGGGGGTACCTATGGAGGAAGTCCATTAGGATGTGTTGCCGCGTTAGAGGTTATCTCAATGATTGAAGAAGAAGGATTGTTGACAAGAGCAAATCAGATTGGTGAAATGATCACCAATACCTTTTCAAAATGGAGAGACCAATACGAATTTATCGGTGATGTCAGAGGTATAGGAGCCATGTGTGCACTCGAGATCGTGAAAGATAAAGTGACGAAAACACCTGACCCGGATCGTGCGAAAAAAATCATTGCACTTTGTAACCAAAATGGAGTAGCCATTATGGGGGCTGGTCTTTACAGTAACGTTATCCGTATTCTCTCTCCACTCGTAATCTCTGATGAACAGCTTCTTAAAGGTTTGAACGTGATTGAGAAACAGCTCACGAAGGTCAGTGAAATGGTATCGTCATAAATACTGATTGTAACCTCGTCTCTTCAGACGAGGTTACTTTATTATTTCGAGCGTTTTTTCAAATTAATGGATATTAACGGAATGAAAATTCGGAAAATTATGCTAATATGATGGTATAGATGCTAAAGGGGCTGTACGACTTGCAAATCATTAAAAAACTATTGATCGGTTCTGTCTTAATTGGAGGATTCGTTGTTTATACACAATACGAAAAAAGTGCTGAACCAACTTGGACAGTAAATAAGGAAGAATTTTCGGTCGTAAACACATTCAAGGATGGAATGAAAAGAGAATATATCAAGTTCGATGAATTAGAGATGATAGATAAATACGGTTTTCTTAAAGACGTAAACAAGACAGTGACGCTAAAAGAATCGTATCGAACGTTAAAGATTGAAAAGCTCTGGAACATGAATGGACGCATGTATCTATTATACAGTGTGGATGTTAAAGAAAGAGATAAGGACGAGTATCATATTCCGAGGCTCTCTGTTAAAAACATGCAGTTTCAGACAAAAGAGGGTAAGGAACTCGTGCTCAAGGCTGGTGAAGAGATGGGGCAGCCGGGAACTAGAGACGAAGGATTCGTTTATAAGCACCGTTTATACCGCTCCATGATGCTGATGCCGAGTATGTTCGATTCTTCAGAGAACGATTGGTCGATCGTTTCAAAAGCTCATATCGTTCGATTACAGGACCTTACGATTTCTTCTAAAGATAAAGGGATAGACTCGATTCAAGATATTGGGTTAACGGTTCCTTCAGAAGATCCTTATTCAACAGTATTGAAAAGTGAACCGATCGATCAAACGTTTACATATGGTGATAACAAAAAAGTAAAGATCAAATCAATTGATGCTTTACTTTATGAACAAAGACTAAGCGTAGAAATCCCAAATGATGTAAGTTTAATCGGATTTGCTAGCAAAGAAAATAAATTACAAGACCAACCTTTGACATATGGGATTCTAGGGACTAATAAAAACGGGTTTTACGTTCCCATCTATGATATGCCAGGAGATGTTAACAAGAAAAAAGAAAGGTCTGTCACTTTTACTTCTTCTGTACATAAAGATCCTCGTTCTTTCTCATGGACAATTCCAAAGAAAGATATTGAAACGTTTTTAGCTAATACAAATCAACCGGTATTAAAGAGCCAAGAAATTTTAAAGATAGGTAATACGGTTATACGTTATGAAGGCATGACCATGTTTGAGGGGAGCCCTAGAATTAGGTTGAGCATATTCACGGATTCTAGTCAGCATTTACATCACCTGCGCCTGGATCCCGATCATTATTATAGTAATGCCGAAGTACCTGACGATTACGAACGGGTGTATAAAAACAATATTATCTCGATTTCAGATGAGAAGAAAACGAGAATTAATAACTTCGAAGTACATAGTTCAGAAGAAGAAAACAAAGCCACCTACTATATCACGTTTTATAACAAAGAAGAGATGGAAAACGGTGAGATGAAACCAATCTTAATTCCTGAGAGTGACTTGACGATTACTTTATCAAATCTCTCTTATTTAAAGCCTCTTAAAAATCCGGTGGACATTAAGTATAAGAACATCATGATCGTGAACTGAACAAATGATGAAAGTGGTAAAGGAGACAGGTTACTTTGAGCACCAAGCGAAATAAGATCATCATTGGGCTTTTGCTGTTAATTGCATTTGTCATTTACACGCAATATGAAAAAAGCGCAGAGCCAACGTGGAAAGTTAACGATGAAAATTTTGTTGTGATGGAAGATTGGGAAGAACTTATGGATACAGAGAAATCAAAATTCAGCGACCTTAAGTTTGCCGATCATTTCAAGCTATTAAAAAACAGTCAGATCTCTATACCGTTAGCGAATAATCAGCGAAAGTTTCAGGTAGAAAGAACCTATAACTTCGGACAACAGCTGTACATTTTATATAGTGTAGACCTTGTAGAACGGGATAAAGAGGAGAGTGATATTCCTCGATTATCGGTTAATCAAGTTGAGATCACATCCAAGAAGGGAAAGACTTTTCGTTTTCCTACCGATATCTATGAAGGAGAAGGCGCGATCGGTGGTGTTGTGTACAAACATAAATTATACCGGTCCGTGATGGTACATGCGCAATATGATAACATTGAAACAGATGAAGATTGGAAAGAGGTCTTTAGCAGTGAGACGGTTAAGCTTCTGAACCCAACATTGACTTCAAACAAAGGGAAGATGAAGTTAGATCACTTAACTTTTAAAGTCAGACCTCATAATGTTTTTGAACTGCCTCCTGTTCTTGCTGCCGAAAAAATTGATCGATCTCTGCAGCTTTACAACAACGAAGAAGTTCACTTGGATAAGTTTGAAATCTATCAAATGGGATCAAGAATCAAGTTGGACTCAAATATTAAAGATCTTGTTTCTCTATTTGGAACCATTGAAAATGGACAGGATAATTACACGTTACATGCAGATATCACAGAAAATGAAGGTTCAGGGTACTATATGGAAACGTATTCTGCTCTAGATGACCTTCTTAATATGGACGATTCAGATCATTTAAAATTGTCGTTTACACACTCCGTTCATAGAACGGACAAATCGTATACATTTCCGGTATCTAAACAAGATCTTGAGCAATTTGCAAGCAATCCTGAAAAAGATATAACAAGAAATGAAGTTGTCGCTAACGATAGTGATTATAAAGTGATTTACAGAGGAATTGAAAATGATGTTTCCAATAACGAAAAAGGAATTCGGTTTTCTATCGAGAGCAAAGTAGAAAATGTAGGACAAGAAGAATATCTTTATTTTCAACCCAACTATAATGAGAATAGGATCCATAACGAAGAACGTTTTTTGAACAACCTCGTCACGATAAAAAATTCGTCAGGAGAAACACTGCAAAATTTTGATGTGATGCAAACGTACGATAGTGAGCAATCGGGGTTCTTATTATTTTTTCATGATGGTCTTCCGAAGGGTGACCTCACCATTACTCTTTCAAATATAGCAAAAATTTATCCTTTACAAGAAAAGGTAGAAGTCCCGTTAAAACTTCCTGCAGCTGACAACCATTAGGAAAAAGACTGCCGCAATGTATAACGGCAGTCTTTTTTCTATGCTCTTGGATTACTTTGTGCACGTTTGATATACATCTCTTCTTCTCCCACGATGCCACATGCTCCGCACTGAATCAGTCGTTCTGAACCTTTATACGGAAGATGGAACATATCCAACTCACCATCTTCGTATTGTTGAACTACATCACCAGTGGATGGATCAAGCTTAACCGCTACAGGGCTTTGTTCGATCACGTTAAAACGCGTTCGGTTCGTCTTACAGTTTGGACATAAATAAGGATTTGCCATTTTTAAGAAACCCTCCTTTTTAGTCTTAACTTAACCAATCAAGGAAAAATTATGTAAGTTATATTTTTATTTCATTTAGCCATAGTAAGAAAAAGGAGGGATACATTATGGGTAAACAGAAAAAAGCCAACGCTAATGCACAGCGCAATAATAACGTGAAAGAAAACGGTGCAGACAACCAAACGGAATTTGCGTCTTATGCTGAGATGGAAGTGGAAAAGATGCATCACGGCAAAAAAACAAAATGATTTTACTTCTTAAGAAACTGGTAGTATAATAAAATTCTGCGATGTTCGTGGCTTTTCCATGTCTTTAACCTATGTGCTAATGACGGGAATCCAATATGATCTGTCAGACAGTCAAGCCTAGCATTCGACTTGGAAGGCTGTAACGGCAGCTGCGGATACCCACCTGAGAAATCAGGTTCCAAAGGCATATAAAGCCACGGCAGAGCGGATTTTACTTAAACGACAACAAGCGTATTTTACATCACATGTAAAATGCGCTTTTTTCATAACATATTTTTACCGGGGGATAAAAAGAAGATGGAAAAGAAAGAAGTATTACTGTTAATCGATGGATTCAATCTGCTTAGCAGATGTTATTTTGCTACAGCTTATGGAAAAGAAATGCATGATCTTCCTCGAAACTCAAAAGGGCAGTTTACGAATGCCATACGCGTTACCATTCAGAAACTGCTTATGCTCGTTCGAGATCATGAGCCTTCTCATATTGTTGTTGCTTGGGATGTTAAACGCGATGAAACACTCCGAAGAGAAAAATTTGCTGATTACAAAGGGACAAGAAACGAGTTGCCTGAACCACTTATCCAGCAATTTGAGACACTTGTTCAACTTTTTGATAACATCGGAATCACACAGCTTACGATTCCTAGATATGAAGCGGATGATATCATCGGTACACTGGCATATCGCTGGCGAAACGAACGTGACGGAGAATGTATCATCTACAGCAACGATCGCGATCTTTTGCAGCTCCTTTGCGAGAAGACTTCACAGCTTATTACAGTAAAAAGAGATGAGCTAAAATATACGCTGAATCACTTCCAGGAAGAGTATGGAATAACACCTGCTCAGTGGATCGATGTAAAAGCTTTACTAGGCGATAAAAGTGATAATATTCCTGGGGTAGCGGGAGTTGGCGATAAAGCTGCACTTCCACTCATACAACAATATGGTGCTGTTGAATCGATCTATGAAAATTTCGAGAATTTAGATCCTAGATATAAGAGGTATTTGAAAAAACTCGAAGCAGGGCGCGAGATGGCTGTTCTTAGTAAAGATTTATGTACGATTTTTACTGATGTTCCTGAAGTAGTCGACAGAGACTTAGAGGAATGCCGATATATTTTAGATAAACAGAGTGTTCGAAGCGCATTAGAAGAATTAGAGATTGAAATAAGAGTGGGTTAAATAAGATCCCACTCTTTTTGTTTGCGTTTTATCAACTTCTTTTTGAACTTAATTTCAGATAAAATCATGCCGAATAAAATCAACCCGCAACCAATCAATGATTTTAAACCCAGTCGTTCATTTAGCATGATATAAGCAGTAAGTGCCGCAAAAACAGGTTCCATCGCAAAGATTAAAGCCACTCTTGCAGGCGTTGTAAACGATTGAAAGTGTGTTTGAGCCAAAAAAGCTAGAGCTGTTGCAAAGAATGAGGTGATCAAGAGAGCACTGATTACTTCCGGCTGTTGAACCAACTTGGCCGTGAACATCTGCTGCCAATCTTCCATCATGATGGCAGTTATAAAACTAAATAGAGCAACGGTCAAAAGTTGGATAATGGTGAGACATATAGCGTTGTATGATGAAGCAAACTTTCCTGTGAACACGATATGAAGAGCAAATGAAATAGCACATAATAGAACATAACCATCGCCAGTGTTCAACGAAAGGCTGTTGTGGATCGTTAATAAATATAAACCGAGTACAGCTATTATAGAGCTAATTCCTACTTGCCAATTCAGTTTGTTCTTTAACAATAAATAACTGAATAAAGGCACCAAGACAACACTTAATCCTGTTATGAACCCAGCTTTGGAAGACGTGGTATATAATAATCCTACTGTCTGAAATCCGTATCCTAAAAATAGCCAAAAGCCAAGTATGATACCGCTGATCCATATCCTCCTGTCTGTAAAATGACTGAGTGACGAACGGTTAAACAAGAAGATAATTAGCAATAATGTTATAGCGGCAATGGAAAAACGTACGCTATTAAATGAATAAGGTTCTAAGAACGCGATTGCTTTCTGGACGATAACGAAAGTCGAACCCCAGATCAGAGCTACAAGGAGTAGATTGAAGTCGGCAAACCAAGTCTTTCTAAACATCTGTCGGTCTCTTGTTTAATTGAATGGCCTGTCGGGCAAGTTCGTCTGCAATCTTATTTTGCTTTGAAGGAATCCACTTAATAAAGAACAGATCCAATTGCTCTGAAAGATTTAGAGCTTCTTCTAAAAGTTTGGTATAACGTTTATCTTTTGCAAATCTTTTATCCACCGCGCTCTCAACTGCTTGTGAGTCTGTGCGGAACGATACGATTCTCCAATTATGTTCGATACATAATTCTAAACCATGTATAAGAGCTCTAAATTCCGCTTCATGGTTACTCATCGTACCGATTGGAAAACGATACGAATGTGTAGTGCCGTTTCCGACTTTTACATATACGCCAGCTCCGGAAAGTCCGGGATCACCTGCACTTGCACCATCAATGTATATCTCTATCAATTCTTTCTCTCCTCTATATGATTATATTCGTATTATAAAGGACTTTATAAAAAACAAAAAGGAGATTACTATGAACTTCTCAATAGAGTATATGTATAAACATCCTAAATCCCCCTTTAAGATTCGATTTGTTTCTGATCCTATGTCGTTAACAGAAGCACTTTTTACGGCAACTGATATAGAGAAGACTGGAAGAGTATCTGAAATGGTCTTTATCGATACGAAAGGTGTAACGTGGTCGAAGAAAGAGCTGACTAAATTAACACAAGTCAAAAAAGAAGAACCAAAAGATATTTCCATTTATTTTGATGGAGGTTTCAAGTCAGAGACGGGAACAAGTGGTCAAGGTATTATTGTTCATTTCTCTCAAAACGGTATAACCTATCGTATTAAAAAGAATGCAAGTCTAACCAATATTGAATCGAATAATGAATCGGAATATGCTGCATTGTGGATCGCTGTAAAAGAACTTGAAGAACTTGGAGTTCAATATGAAGAAGTTAGAATTCAAGGAGATTCAAAGGTTGTCATAGAGCAATTAAAAGGGGAATGGCCTTGTTATGAAACGAACCTCCAGAACTGGGCAGATAAAATCGAAACACTATTGAAGAAACTTCAGATCGAACCTGTATATGAATGGGTGGCTAGAAACAAGAACAAAGATGCCGATCATCTCGTAACACAAGCATTAAACGGAAAGATCATACAAGCGAAGAAAGAAGTCATTGATAATTCCTGAATGTTACTGGTACAATTTACTAGAATCTTTTGATTTTGGGGTTGAGGTAGAAATGAATGAGAACGTTCTAGGCGACTATATAGCATTATTAGCTTCAAAAGGTTTTCGTCTTAATGATGGAGACCTTCATTTTGTGGACTTTGGAAAACACTATACAGATGCAAGTGAATCTCAAGTGAAGATAGCATTAGAAGTTACATTAATTAAACAGTTATCGTTTGACGGAAGTTACTTTATCGCTATATTAGAGTCTTTAGTTAACGAAAATATCACCTCAAAGCAAAAAGCGTATGAACTACTAGATCAGCTGCAAACCAACAACGAAAGAAAACATTCTTATACAGTGGGGTAAGCATGAAACAGAAGATAATTCAACAGACAGAGAAGTTTGTAAAAGATAAGTTAAGAAACGAGAGCAGTGGACATGACTGGTATCATATCTATCGTGTTAAAAATCTGTCTCTGAACATTGCAGAAAAAGAAGGTGCAGATCACTTTGTATGTGTGATGGCGGCACTTCTTCATGATATAGCAGATGAAAAAATTGCAGGAACTGAAGAAGAAGGACTTCAAGAAGTGAAAAATTGGTTAGAATCTATTTCTGTCGAGGAACCTTACATCACGCACATATTGTCAATCATCTCTACGATGTCATTTAAAGGCGGTAACGGAAAAGAGATGGAATCAGTTGAAGGTAAAGTCGTTCAGGACGCAGACCGCTTAGACGCGATCGGAGCAATAGGAATCGGTAGAACATTCGCTTATTCTGGAGCGAAGGGACAGTTGATGTATGATCCTGAGATACCTGTTCGAGAAACGATGACCAAAGAGCAATATCGCAATGAAAGAAGTACAGCTATAAATCACTTCTACGAAAAGCTGTTAAAGTTAAAGCATGGGATGAATACTCCTTATGCAAAAAAACTAGCAGATGACCGGCATGCCTTTTTAGAAAACTTTCTAGAGCAGTTTTTTGAAGAGTGGGAAGGCAGAAGGTGAGTAAGTTTTCTATGAAAGTGGTTGATTTCCGCTCCAGGTTGCTCGCTTTCCATGGGGCGAACGGTGAGCCTCCTGCCACTTCGTGCCATTAGGAGTCTCCACCTGACTAGTTACAGTGGCTAGCCCCTCGAGGTCAAAAGTTAAATGGCTCAGAAGGCAAAGTGCGCCTTCAAACCCATTCACCTTTTGCTTGTCGGGGCTGAACGCGCCACTTCCACTTTTTGGACTGACCGCTCGTCCCATAGGAGTCGGCAACCTTGCGCTCCAATCAACATTCCTAGGAAGAGAAAATAAACATTCAAAATCAACATTCTTAGTTTAGTTTGTCCTTTCAAAGTGAATGATTTGCATTAAAAAAAGGCCAAAATAATGGCCTTTTTTAATTACTTAGAATCTAGACTAACACTCTTCTGCTGGTCGAGGTCCAGCGTCTAATCCTTCTGATGTTACCGTAAGAACTGGATTGATCGATGCATCTTCACTCACACAAATCTGGCAAGATAATCTTACATTACCTGATAGACCCTTCGTAGCGATAATATTAGCTTCATTTTCTCCGATCGGACCTAGATCACCTGACAATACTTCCACTCGGCATGTTGTACATTTTGCTTTGCCTCCACAGCGGTGTAGGATGTCAATTCCGTTGTCTTCAAGTGCATTTACAAGTTTTTTGCCATTCTCAATCTCATATGTACCAAATCCACGCACATCAATTTTTGCCATTTTACCTGCCTCCTTAAAATAAACACTTAGTATATCTTTCCATTCTTATTATACGATAACCTCTTAGCAAGTAAACTATAGGATTAGAAGTTGTAATAGAAAAACTAATCGCATCACATACTTGTTTCATATACAATAGAGAGTGGAGTCAATTACATATGATGGAGGGTTAAATCAACATGCTAGAAAAGGTTACGTTCAAAAGTGATATCGAGATTGCCCAATCAGCGAAAATGCTGCGAATCGAAGAAATTGTAGGACAACTAGGAATTGAAGAAGATGATTGGGAACCTTATGGAAGATACAAAGGAAAGCTCTCATTAGATCTGTTTCAAAAGCTTCAGAATGTTGAAGATGGAAAAGTAGTCTTAGTTACAGCGATTAGTCCAACACCAGCAGGAGAGGGCAAGTCTACAGTAACCGTGGGGCTTGGACAAGCACTCAATCGAGTTGGAAAGAAAACGATTATCGCTTTACGTGAACCATCACTCGGCCCTAGCATGGGTATTAAAGGTGGTGCAGCTGGTGGAGGATACTCTCAAGTGATGCCGATGGAAGATATCAATCTGCACTTTACAGGAGACCTGCATGCTATTACAACTGCTAATAACGCATTAGCTGCATTAATCGATAACCATATACATCAAGGGAATGAATTGAATATAGATCCACGCCGAATCCTTTGGAAGCGTGCGTTAGATATGAACGATCGAGCATTAAGAAAGATTGTCATCGGCTTAGGTGGACCTGTTCAAGGTGTACCGCGAGAAGATGGATTCGATATTACCGTAGCATCAGAAGTGATGGCGATCTTCTGTCTGGCTAATGATCTAGAAGACTTGAAGATGAGACTTTCTAAGATGGTAGTGGCGTTTGATCATGACAATCAGCCTGTAACCGCTGGACATCTGAATGCTCATGGTGCTCTTACATTACTTTTAAAAGATGCGATTCGCCCGAATATTGTACAAACATTAGAAAACACGCCGGCACTTGTTCATGGTGGACCGTTTGCTAATATTGCTCATGGGTGTAACAGCGTGATCGCGACAAAGTTAGCTTCTAAACTTGGTGAGATGGTCGTAACAGAAGCTGGATTCGGTGCTGATCTTGGAGCGGAGAAGTTCTTGGATATTAAAGCGCGATATGCTGGTATCAATCCAAGTGCAGTTGTTATTGTTGCTACAGTAAGAGCGCTTAAGATGCATGGCGGTCTTGCAAAAGAATATTTAAAGAATCCTGACTTAGAAGCACTTCAAAAAGGTATGCCTAACCTCCAGAAACATTTAGAAACGTTAAAAGAATTTGGGGTTCCTGTTGTTGTAGCTATCAACAAATTTGTAACTGACACTGACGAAGAGGTTGCTTTTATAAAAGATTGGTGCAACTCTAAAGGTGTTGCTGCTGAAGAAGCTGATGTTTGGGCTAAAGGCGGACAAGGTGGAGAAGCATTAGCGAATAGAGTGTTAGAAACCATAGAAACAGAAGAGAATAACTACAAACCTCTTTACGAACTAAACGTTTCTTTACAAGAAAAAATTGAGACGATCTGTAAAAAAGTGTATGGAGCAGGAGAAGTACAGTTCTCACCAAAAGCTGTAAAACAAATGAAGCAGTACACTGATTTCGGGTGGGATCAATTGCCGGTTTGTATGGCTAAAACTCAATATTCCTTCTCAGATGATCCGAAAAAACTCGGCCGTCCAGAAAACTTTACGATAACGATAAGAGAACTAAAACCTTCGATCGGTGCTGGTTTTATTGTCGCTCTTACAGGTGATGTGATGACGATGCCAGGGCTGCCAAAAGTTCCGGCGGCAAACAACATGGATGTATCAGAAGACGGGAAAGCAGTAGGACTATTTTAAGAAATAGTGTAAAGTATCCTTATAAACTGCTATACTTCTGTAGGAGGGATGCATATGAAACCATTACAACTTTCAGCTGATACTGCGGTGAAATTAGCAAAAGCGCTAAACGTGCCTCTTGAACAGTTGATGCATATGCCTCAGCATATTTTGGTAAAAAAGCTGATGGAATTGGAAGCATCCAAAGAAAATAAGGATGAATAATTAAGAACAAGAAGGCGAAAACCTACTATGTAGGTTTTTTCTTTTTTATTATCTATCTTTTAAAAAAAGGAATGAAAATATGGAAACAAAAAAACCTGGTTTAGTGTATACACTTAAAGTTGTACGAATTTCGGATCTTGGCTATGTATTAGATCTTGAAGATGGCAAAGAAGTTCTTTTACATCGGGCTGAAGCAAAGAGCAAACATGAAGAAGGAAACATGGTAGAAGTCTTTTTATATCAAGATCACGAAGGAAGACTGGCTGCTACCGAAACGATACCAAAAGTTCGTCTCGATTCATTAGCTTGGCTAGAAGTTGCAGGTGTGAATCGGAAGTTAGGGGTATTTCTTCATATCGGCATTAAGAAAGATATCCTCTTATCAAAAGACGATCTTCCTGAATCATGGGACGAATGGCCGCATCTAGGCGACCGTGTATATTCAGGCATGAAATTAGATAAAAAAGGCCGAATCTTTGCTGACTTAGCTACAGAAGAAGAGATGGTAGAACAAGCAGAAGCAGCAACAGAAGAGATGTTTAACCAACAAACATCAGGATATGTTTATAAGATTAATGAAGCGGGTGTACTCCTGTTTACTGAGTCAGGGCACATCGGATTCATTCATAACGATGAGTTAAAGGTGAAGCCTCGTCTTGGTCAGAAGCTCGGAGCTCGTGTAGCATTCGTTCGAGAAGATGGAAGAATGAACTTATCGATGAGAGCAAGAAAAGAGATTGCGTACAGTGAGGATTCTGAACGGATCTATCAATATTTAAGAGAAAACAAAGGGCAGATGCCACTTACAGACAAATCATCTCCAGAAGAGATCAAAGAGACTTTTCAGATGAGCAAAGCTTCATTCAAACGAGCTCTAGGTAAGCTTATGAAAGAAGAGAAAATCATTCAAGAAGATGGAAAAACATATCTTCAAATTTAAGGTAAAGGGTCTGATTAATCAGGCTCTTTTTTCTTTTTAAGGTCTCTATTTTTTATTTTCCATTCTTACTTTTAAGTTTAGACTTTTTATCCAATGTTACTTCAGGATTTGCAATGTACTTCATTGGGTAAAATACGAAGAGAAAGGTGGAATCACTTTGAAAAGAAATTTAGGCTTTTGGGTCTTAACTGCGCTTGTAGTAGGAAATATGGTAGGATCGGGTATTTTCATGTTGCCACGATCATTAGCAGAAGTAGCTAGTCCATCTGGTGTATTAACAGCTTGGGTGATCACAGGTTTTGGTGTATTGATGACAGCTCTTGTTTTTGGAAACCTGAGTTTAAGAAAACCTGAATTAAATGGAGGCCCTCAAAACTACGCGAAGGCTTTGTTTAAAGAGAATTCACAATCCTCACTATTAGCAGGATACCTTGTAAGCTGGGGATATTGGGTGGCTAACTGGTCAGGTAACGTTGCGATCATCACTACGTTTGCTAGTTATCTTTCAACTTTTTTCCCTGTTATGACGAACAAAGCTATTTTATTCACCGTGATGGGGACTTCTGTAAGATTAGGTGGAGTCATCACATTTATTATCTGTTCCGTTCTTTTGTGGAGCGTACACATATTGATTCTTAACGGTATCGAGGGAGCAGGAAAAGTGAACTTTATTGCAACTTTTGCCAAAGTTTTAGGATTCTTATTATTTATAATAGCTTGTTTATTTGCATTTCAAAGCAGTAATCTTGTTCCTTTCTATGCTCCGATCGAGAGTGAGGGCGGTGTTACTTCAGGTTTTCTATCTCAGATAAATAATGCCGCGATCGCAACCCTTTGGGCATTTGTAGGAGTAGAATCTGCTGTTGTTTTCGCTACTCGTGCCAAAAGAGAGAGAGATGTAAAAAAGGCGACGATCCTTGGTCTGATCATTGCACTTCTTTTGTATTTAAGTATCACGTTGTTAGTCATGGGAACTCTTAAGCAAGAAGAATTGATCAACTCTCAAAAACCACTTGTTGATTCATTGATGGCAGCAATTGGACCATCTGGCAGTATGATAATGGCCGTCTTAGGAGTGGTCTCATTATTGGGAGCGACTGTTGGTTGGGTTTTGCTTTCCGCTGAAGTGCCGTTTCAGGCAGCACAGCAGCGGATGTTTATCACGAACTTTTTAAAAGAAAACAAAAAAGGTGCACCCGTTTTCTCTCTTTGGATCACAAACCTTTGTACTCAGCTATTCTTGTTTTCTGTTATTTCTCAGTCGATGGCGTCTGCTTTTGATTTTATGATTTTTATTGCGACACTGGCTTTTCTCGTTCCCTATTTGTTCGCTTCTCTGTATCAGTTGAAGCTCGTTATGAAAGGTGAGACGTATGAAGAGTCGGGGAGAAGTCGAACGACCGATGGTATTATTGCTGCAGTTGCTGCCATCTATTCGTTCTGGGTCATCTATGCAGGAACGGCTAATCTAAAGACCTTTTTATTCGGAATCGCCTTACTTGCATCAGGCATCTTATTTTACCCCTTCGTTCCAAAACAAACTGAAACCATCAAAAAACCGGCTGATTAAATTTAGCCGGTTTTTTTAATTATGCACCTTTTCGAAGGCCTGACCCTGTATTTGCTTTTACTAAAATTTCATTGAACTTATCAACGTCTGATGGTTTGGAAAGCATCGTTCCGATGATAGCTCCTAAGAACCCAAGTGGTATGGAAACAATTCCTGGGTTTGCAAGTGGAAAGATGGCTTCTCCTGTAAGGATCGCCGCTCCTTCTACAGGAGACCATACACTAGGTGAAATCATTACTAAAACAAGTGAACTAATGAGTCCGACTAACATCCCAGTTACTGCGCCCGCCGTATTAAAGCGCTTCCAAAAAATCGTTAAAAGAATGATAGGAAGGTTCGCACTAGCTGCTACAGCAAAGGCAAGAGAGACTAAGAAAGCAACATTTAATTTTTGTGCGAATAATGCGAGTATGATGGAGATGATCGCTACCCCTACTGAAGCCCATTTGGCGGCTTTCATCTGTTCTTTTTCTGATGCATGACCTTTTCTGATGATGTGTGTATAAAAGTCATGAGCAAAAGCTGAAGCAGCTGATAGAACCAATCCAGCTACGACGGCTAGAATGGTAGCGAACGCAACGGCAGAAACAAAGGCAAATAGAAACTCTCCTCCGAGTACTTCTGCTAAAAGTGGAGCTGCCATATTTCCAGCGGCATTTGCAGCTAAGATCTGATCTTGTCCAACAAAAGCTGCAGCACCAAATCCTAAAAAGATCGTCATGATGTAGAACGCTCCGATCAGCCAAGTTGCATACACAACGGATTTTCTGGCAGTGGGAGCATCTTTTACCGTAAAGAACCGGATAAGTATATGAGGAAGACCGGCAGTTCCTAAGACAAGTGCTAAGTTTAAGGAGATCGTATCAAGAGGATCTTTAAACTTATTACCAGGGTTCAAAAACGACTCGCCTAGTGGTGTAGCACTTTTAACTTGATTGAACATCTCAGTAAAGCTAAAACCAAATTTAGCAAACACCATCACAGAAATGATAAACGTTCCAAGCATCAAAAGAATTGCTTTTACAATTTGTACCCATGATGTAGCAGTCATACCACCGAACACCACATAAACCGTCATCAGTACGCCTACAATAAGTACAGAATATATGTACTCAATACCTAGTAATAGTTTGATAAGAGCACCTGCACCTACTAATTGGGCGACCATATAAAAGGTAGAGATCGCCATCGTATTCAGTGCAGCAACACCGCGAACCTTTTTGTCATTAAACCTCGCAGCGATCATATCCGCCATCGTATATTTACCAAGATTTCGAAGAGGCTCAGCTACTAAGAACAGAACAACAAGATAGGCTACTAGAAAGCCGATGCTATAAAAAAAGCCATCAAACCCTGATAGTGCGATCGTGCCTGCAATACCTAGGAATGAAGCAGCTGACATATAGTCTCCTGCAATGGCAAGTCCATTCTGCATTCCGGTCAATCCGCCATCAGCTGTGTAGAAATCACTCGTTGTTTTTGTTTTCTTAGAAGCAAAAAAGGTAATGACTAAAGTAAGTGCAACGATTCCTAAAAACAAAGAAAATGCGGTACCATTCATGAGGAAGCCTCCTTGTCCATATCAGCTATCACTTTTTCAGCGAGTTCGTCAAAGCGCTTGGCACGTTTCGTATAGATCATACACAGAGCCCATGTCATGATGAACTGAGCGAAAGCAAAGATCCAAGCCCAAGTAATATCACCGATCGCATTCTGATTCAATACATCTGTATAAGCGGTTAGAATAGGAAGGCTGAAGTAAAACAGTAAAAAAAACACGGTCATTGGCAGGATGAAACGTTTTTTCTCAGCCATTAATTGCTGAAATGTGTTCGTGTTCACGACTTCGCTGTACCTTGAGTGTTCAAAATTTTGCTGTTTTTTTGGTAACAATGCAATTTCCTCCTCTAATTAAATTGAATCAACCTAACATACACGCCCCCTTTTACTGAATAATCTTTATTTTCTGATAAAATCAACTTCTATTATATACGGAGAAACATTATGATTCAACGGGAATCGGTCTTGAATTTAGAAGGATTTAATGGGATGATTTGCGTATTATTAAATAAGGGCAAAAACAGGAGAGAGGTGTAAACATCCATGAGTCTTGTCTTGGTGAAACTTGGAATGTCGGCATTCTTCGGATTGATCATCGGAATTGAGAGGGAGTTGAAGAATAAACCCGTTGGTCTTAAAACGAGCCTTGTTATCTCCATCAGCAGTTGTTTGCTCACGATTGTCAGCATAGAATCTGCTAAACAATTTTCACTTCTATCTGGTCAAACGGTGATGGATCCAATGCGTTTAGCAGCTCAGATCGTAAGTGGGATTGGTTTTCTTGGAGCAGGTGTTATCTTAAGAAGAAGCAACGATGTGATTTCAGGGTTAACAACCGCAGCTATGATATGGGGAGCATCTGGACTAGGAATTGCCGCCGGAGCTGGTTTCTATAAAGAAGCCGCTGCAGGTGCTTTTTTAATTCTTATCAGTGTTGAACTGATTCCTCTTATCATGAAATGGATCGGTCCAAAAGCATTAAGACAGATCGATATTAAGTTAAAATTGGTAGTTAACCCAGACACCATCATGAGTGATGTGATGAAAGAGATCAATGAGCTGAAAGTAAAGATCGTAAATGTTCGAATAAAGGATCTTGAGAATGATTACAAAAAAATGGAGATGGCAGCATCCATCTATGAAAAAAGATACACCACGGATCTATATGATGATGTGAAAAAGATTGAGGGTATCCGAAGTGTTGAGATTGAAACGCTTGGTTAATTTAGGGTTTATGATCGATAGCCTGTTGAAGAGGCTCTCTTTATAAAGTGGCTGATACATTCAATTTTTTTAAGAGTTTTATCTTAGGATAAGAAAAAGGGTGACTTGTCACCCTTTTTTTAATATCGTATTAAGTTCTTGTCATGAGCATTGTTTTTATAATAGTGTACCATCGAGCCTACATACTCATCGAACGGACGACATTCAATTCCTGATCCTTTTAGATCTTTTACGAGTTGAGAAGTATCATATTTCGCATCATGAGAAAAATACGAAAGAGTTTCTAAAGGTACACCAAGCCATTTCGAAACAAGTGAAAACGAAAGACATTGTTCAGCAATTCTTCTATTCAATGTCCAGCTTGGTCTTTTCCCTAAAAGCTCTTGGCATAAAGAAGTATATGCAACTTGTATGGAAGGTGAATCTGGACTAAGTACATGATATGTCTTAGATTTTCCGACAGTCTCGTGCATGAGATAGACCGAAGCGTCAATGATGAAATCGACAGGAACGAGATGAATCTTGGATGAAGTTTTTCCGATATAGGGAATGGGGAACTTAGAAAGCCGCTTTATGAATTGCATCATAAAATAAGGACCGTCAAACTTGAGCGTTTCTCCTGTCTTTGAATCACCTACAATAATACCAGGTCGTATGATCGTGATCGGAAGTTCATTCATTCTATCACGGACTTGCACTTCTGCTTCGTGTTTTGTCTGTTCATAATAATTACGAAACCGACTCGGCATACTAATGTCGTTTTCCATGATCAATCCTTTTTCATCTCCTGAAACATAAGCTGTACTGAAATAACAAAAACGCTTTAAACTCGGACACTTTTCAACAAAAGTTAAGACGTTTTTTGTGCCGATCACATTACAAAGATAGGCAGGTTCATAAGCAACAGTGAGATCATAAAGAGCTGCAAGATGTACACAGTGTGTAACCTGTTTGTAAAGATCTTCTATAGTGTGAGATGCTAGACCTAAATTGTGTTTTGTAATATCTCCTTCGACAAGATGTATATTTTTAGGTTGAGATCTTAATTTTCGCTCTGCTAGTTCACGTTCATGTTTTAAGATCAATAAATAAAAGGTAGAAGAAGGATACTTTGCTTGAAGAGCACTTACAAGCTTTG
This sequence comes from Fictibacillus norfolkensis, assembly GCF_014836645.1. Lineage (GTDB taxonomy): Bacteria > Bacillota > Bacilli > Bacillales > Fictibacillaceae > Fictibacillus > Fictibacillus norfolkensis. The sequence goes on along the minus strand of NZ_JACSQM010000003.1, from coordinate 265,085 downwards.
AAGCTATAAATCCTGGGTAACCGGTGATAAAATAGGTATGGTTCATCGATATACACCTCAGCTCATGATAAGATAAGTTTACTCGTAACAGAAAGGACCGTAACATATGAATAAGAATACTGTTATTGTTGCAGGCTCAAGCGGATTAGTAGGAAAAGAAGTGGTAAAGCAATTATTGACTGATCCACAGTGTAAAGAGATTATCTTACTAGTTAGAAAGTCATCGGGTATGAAGCATGAAAAGATCAAAGAAGTGATATTTGATTTTACTGCATCTGAATACAGCCTAGAACATACAAAAGCGGATGTTATGTTCATCTGTATCGGAACGACGATGAATAAAGTAAAATCAAAAAAAGCATTTGAAGAAGTAGATCTACATATTCCGGTTAAATTAGGAAAACTTGCTCACAAGTTAAATATAACTCATGTTTCTGTTATTTCAGCTATGGGTGCTCATGCTAAGTCTACTTTTTTTTACAATCGTGTAAAGGGGAATATGGAGTCCCATTTGATCTCAATGAACTTCCCTTCTTTGACGATTGTAAGACCATCTTTATTGATCGGTGATCGTGAAGAGTTCAGGTTCGGAGAAAGATTGGCTGAAAAGCTTTATAAAGCAATTCCTTTCATCTATCCTAGTAAATATGAACCGGTAGAATCAAGCTCAGTTGCAAAAGCGATGATACAATACGCATTCAACGCCCAAATTGATTCCGTAAAAATTATCGAGAACAAGAAGATACATGAGATAAGCAGAAACATTTTAAAAAGCTAGTCTGTTTACGTTATAATAACATTGTATGTAAATGAATCGTTTTCAGGAGGAATAAATCATGAATGCTTATGAAGAATATATGAAACAGATGGCTCAGCCGATGAGAGACGAACTAACGCGTGCTGGGTTTGAAGAATTAAAAACACCAGAAGAAGTAAATTATTTTATGCAAGAATCAGAAGGTACAGCGCTTGTTGTGATCAACTCAGTCTGTGGCTGTGCTGCTGGTCTTGCTCGTCCGGTCGCAGTAGCATCTATTAATCATACGGTAAAACCTGACCAGTTTGTGACTGTTTTTGCTGGTCAAGATAAAGAAGCGACAGCTCAAATGAGAGAATTCTTTGGGGAGATCCCACCATCTTCTCCGTCTATGGCTGTACTAAAGGATGGAAAAGTCGTTCACTTTATTCATCGTCATAACATTGAAAATCATGCACCTGAAGAGATTCTTGAGAATCTTCTTGGAGCGTATGATGAGCATTGCTAATTCACTACATCTATATAAATGGATTTTTGAACATAAGAAAGAGAGAAGCTGATCTGCTTCTCTCTTTCTTTTTTAAAAATATGATGACTTAATGAGAAGAGGATGAAGATGAAGATGAAGATTCGTCACAGTCGTATTCTTCTTCTTCTTTACCATGAAACGCAGTAGCACCGATAATGATCAACAGGATGAATAGAACAACAATGATTAAAAAGCCGCATCCGTGTCCATAGCCACCATAACCTCCACCATGATAATCACCATGATGAATCGGCATGTTCGCTACCGGCTTCATGTTCATGTTCATATTGTCACCATAAGGCATATTCATTTTTTTATTTTCCATTTCAGTCCCTCCAAATATTTAAGTCTAGGTCAACGTCACATTACACCATATGACCGAAACACCTAAACGGACACGGACAAATGCGGAGTTTTTAGTGAAAACGCCTGTACTTTTTTAGGAGAAGAGCCTATTTTTCGACTTTTATCAAAAAGTCTTGATAATCGGGCAGGAAGTTAATCTTGTCTCCAATAAAAGAAAGTTCGAAGTTTAGGCGTAAAAAAAAACCGCTCTTAAAAAAGAACGATTCCTAGATCCATTTAACTTTTGGCTCTGTTTTCTTAGCGATCCTTATAATATTTTGTCTATGTCGATAGACTAAGAACAGTGTAAAACCGATCAAGATATACGTAGTCAGCCAATCACCTGCGATGAAGAAGCTTAGTACCACAGAGCCCACTCCAGCCATGATGGACGACAGTGAAACGTATTTACTTAAATATAATGTCAAAAAGAAAGTGAACAACACAAGTACAAACAATAACGGTTGAGCGAATAATAAAACGCCACCAGAAGTAGCGACTGCTTTGCCGCCTTTGAATTTTGCGAACACGGGATAGCAATGCCCAATTACTGCAGGTACTCCTGCGATGAGAGGATGAAGGTCAACATCCAATAAAATAGGTAAACTGGCAGACAGAGTTCCTTTTAGAACATCTGCTGCTGAGACAATAAATCCAGCTTTCTTTCCTAATGTTCTAAATGTGTTCGTACCGCCTAAGTTACCGCTTCCATGTTCTCTAATGTCAATGCCATATCCTATTTTTCCAACTAAGAGTGCAAAGGGGATCGAGCCAAGTAAATAAGAAAGTAAAAGAATAATGATAATTTCAAACATATGAACACCCCTTAAATATGAGACTAGCTATTTTTATTATAGGATATTATGTTTCGTTTTCCCACAATTACTTTAAAAAACGGCATCCCTTTAAGAAAGGGTGCCGCTTTGCTTTTTCTCTTTTCTCTTTATGAATGGCATCCACCAGTTCCAGTCTCCAAGAAGTTTCATAAGAGACGGTACGAATATCATCCTAACGATCGTTGCATCAATAAATATAGCAAGAGCAATAGCGATACCGATCTGTTTGACAGGCATGACGTTTGTAAAAGCAAACGAGCCGGTGATTACAATCATGATCGCTGCAGCAGATGTAATGATCTTAGATGTGGAAGTTAATCCAAGTAGGGTAGCACGATCATTATCACCAGTCTCTTCGTATATCTCTTGAATCCTAGAGATCAAAAACACTTCGTAATCCATACTAAGTCCAAAAACGATTCCAAAAGTAAAGACGGGAATCATCAAGCCGATATCAACAGGTTCCATGATGACACCGCTTTGGAAAATCCAAACAAGTATTCCAAAAGTAGCGGACAAGCTCAGCATGTTCATAAAGATCGCTTTTACCGGAATAAATACAGAACGGAATGCGATCATGAGAATGAAGAGTGTTGTTATAAGAACGATAGCTAAGCCATAAGGAGCCTTTTCGATGATCTCATCAAAAATCTCTTGATTAAACTTCGTAACTCCACCAATCGTGATGGACAATCCTTCATGTTCCTTTTCCCATTTTTTGACGAACTGTTTCGCTTTATCACCTGTCACATCTACTGATAAATAAGCTTTAATTACAGCAGTATCGTCATTGATAAAAGGTTTCAGAACAGGAGAGAACTGCTGTTTACCTTGCTCGGTCTGCAGAGCTTGAAAGAGTTCTGAACCGTTTAATTGATTCGTGTACGTGAAAATAGATTCTGTTTTATTTACTTCTTTTTGAATTTGAAGATCTTTTATAAGTTTTTCCAGTGCTAAAAGTGATTTTTCATCTTTTAGAAAAGAATTTTTAGATTCAGCAACTATTGTTACAGGGTATAACTCATCTTCACCGAACGTTTTTTCAAATTTTTCAAAGGCTAACCTTGATTCATAATCCGGTGGAAGTGCGTCGGCTTCTGGTATGGATAGCTTCATATCTTTAACAGGTGTAACAGATAATCCTAAAACCAGAGCTGCGATCACAGCCATGATAATAGGTCTTTTCATAACGAACGCTGCAAAACTATGCCAAACTGATTTTGTGTTCTCTTTTGTTTTTAACAATTTCAATGCGTTCACTCTCTGGCCAAGAACAGCTAATAGGGCTGGTAAGAACGTTATCGCATTCAGAACCGATAGGACTACAACGACCATGCCCCCGATGGCAACGGTCTTAAAAATATCAATATCGATCAACAGCATTCCAGATAGTCCTAAGAAGACACATAAACCTGAGAAGGCGATCGAACGACCAGCTGTTTGTACAGAAATGATCGTAGCTTTTTCAACACCACGATGAAGCTCTTCACGAAAGCGGTTGACGAGGAGAAGAGCGAAATCTATTCCTAATGCAAGTCCGATCATAGGAACAACATTGAGTAAGAAGATACTCACATTCGTTGTTTGACCGTAGAAATAGAGAAGACCAAGCGAACTTGCGACTGAGATTAAACCGACAATGATCGGTAAGCCTGCTGCGATCAAACCCCCGAACGCGAACAGAAGAATGATTAATGCAGCAGGTATCCCGATCGCCTCTGCCCTAGCTAGATCGTGTTGACTAGCAGTGTTCATATCTTCAGCAATCACGGGTCCACCTGTTAATGAAACAGAAATTTCATTGTCTTCTGGCATACGGTCTCTTATTTGATCAATAGACTTTTTCAGGTCTCCAAAACTTTTATCGAACTGAACTGATGCAAAAGAAACGTTCTCTTTTATAGTTTTTTCAGGAACGTCATATGGACTTTGGATGTCAACTACATCGTCGACTCCGTCCATCTTTTTAATCGTGTCCATAACGAATGACTTATACTCAGCGTCTTCCGGAGAGTACTCTTTAGAATCAAAGACGAGCATCACAGAGGATTTCGGCTGATCAAACTTATCTTGAAGAATGTTTTCTACTTTTGCGAAAGATCCATCCATTTCAAACCCGCTGCCGCTTAAGATCGAAGGGAGTTTAACAGCAAAAAAGCCTAAGAGAATGGTAGTTAGAACCCAAAATGTTATAATGAGCTTGCGGAAACGGTATGTAAATTTTCCTAAGGCTTGAAACGATAAACCCTTTTTCATTATTGGAGCCTCCTCATACTTCTATCTTCCCATATTTTAGGTTTGTTCAATGAGATATGCAAATGATACGTAATCCTAGCAGCAGGTTTATAAGGGGCCGATTGCTATAAGGAATTGTTCATAATAAAACAGATAGGTGAAAACAATGATCATTACGACAGCTGGAAAGAATGCAACACGATTAAGAAATAAAGCAAAAGAAGTAGCCGTCTCGATGGACGGTACTTTTGTGGATAGAGAGAGTCATTCCATAGCTTCTATGATTAGTACATATGATGACCATGTTCTTATGATCGGAGTGGACAAAATCTCGTATCATCCTAAAGACGAGAGCACACCGTTCTTTTTTCATCCCAATTCTTCTATGTTTCGTGTAAAACAGATCCTTCGAGGGGAAAAAGATGCTTTTATAGAAGCGACTCAGCTTAAAGAGGGGATGAAGATCTTAGACTGTACGCTAGGCCTTGCCTCTGATGCGATCGTTGCTAGTTTAGTAGCAGGAAGTTCAGGAGCCGTAGTCGGAGTAGAGAGCAGCAGGGCGATTTCATTTGTTGTGAAGAGCGGTCTTCAAGTGTGGGATTCTAATTCTGAAGAGATGAATGAAGCGATGAGAAGAATTGAAGTGGTTCATGAAAATCATTATAATTTTCTAAAAAAACAACACGATAACAGTTTTGATGTGGTCTATTTTGATCCGATGTTCGAATCAACGATCTCATCACCTGGCATTCAAGGATTAAAGAGCAGTGCTGATTATAGTATCCTAACAGAAGCGACCATTCATGAAGCAAAAAGAGTAGCTTCAAAACGAGTGGTAATGAAAGACAACAAAACGAGTACGAAGTTTTATGACTTAGGATTTTCCGTCATAAAACGAAACGCTAGTTTTTTATACGGTGTTATTGGTGGTAACTAAAAAGTTAAGACAGAAAAAAATCGGATGAGGTGGAACATGATCGATCTTAGAAGTGATACGCTAACACAACCTACAAAAGAAATGAGAGACGCTATCTACACAGCAACTGTTGGTGATGATGTATATGGAGAAGATCCAACAATAAACAAACTTGAAAAGTTAGCTGCTGAGATAACAGGAAAAGAGGCAGCTTTGTTTGTAACGAGTGGAACACAAGGAAATCAGTTGGCGGTGTTGGCTAAATGTTCACCTGGTGATGAGATCATCGTTGAATCAGAGTCTCATATCTTCTTTTATGAAGGAGCTGCTATCTCTGCATTAGCGGGTGTTCAGCCAAGAGTTATTGAAGGCGTTCGAGGAGAGATGGATCCTCTTCTAGTCAAACAAGCGATTCGTACTGAAGATATTCATTTTCCAGATACAACGTTAATTTGTCTTGAGAATACACATAACCGTTCAGGAGGATCTGTCGTTTCATTAGAAAACATGAAAAAGATATACGAAGTGGCAAAAGAGGCAGGAATCCCAGTACATATCGATGGGGCCAGGCTTTTTAATGCAGCTGTAGCGACGAACAAGAATGTGAAGGACTTTACCCAATATTGTGATTCGGTACAATTCTGTTTATCTAAAGGATTAGGCTCACCTGTGGGTTCTATTCTTGCAGGAGACCGAGAATTTATCCAGAAAGCTCGTAAGTGGAGAAAACGTCTGGGCGGAGGAATGAGACAATCAGGTTTCTTAGCAGCTAGTGGTATCATCTCATTAATAAAAATGGTCGACCGATTAGCTGAAGATCATCATAAAGCACGAAGGTTAGCAGATGCCATCGAAGATATGGAGAGTTTGGTAGTAGTCAATAGACCCGATACAAATATTGTAATCATGAATATTGAAAACACAAAACAGAGGAATGAAGAGTTTTTAGAAAGACTAAAGCAAGAGGGAGTTCTTGCCGTATCGTTCGGTGAAGGTCAGATCCGATTAACAACGCATTATGATGTTAGTGAAGAAGATATCGATCATGCAATCTCCGCCTTAAGACGAGTAGTAGGATAATAGATGTATTTCAATAACTGATGAAACAAGGAACTGTAAATAGAAGGATGAGCCTCTACATGAAGGCTCATCCTTTATGTGTTTTAGGCGGTCTTGTGTAAATCATTAGTGTCTCTTAAAATACTACAGGAACTCTCTTGTTCGAAATCTGTTCAAAGACATAAGCTGTATGAATCAATTTTTTCTCAGAGTATGCTTCTCCTGTAAAAATAACACTTAGTGGCATCCCGTCATCATCAAAGCCAGAAGGAACTGAAATGGAAGGATATCCTGCTTTTGCAGGAATACCGTACCAGACATCGTTTGGACTGATTAGAGCAGTCAGGTTATATCTATCCATTGCAAGATCTATTCCTTTTTTTCGAGTCATCTCAAGATCGTTCAATCTCGCTGAAAGATATTCTGGACTCGTTAAAGTCCCGTCAGTCCTATTACTTTCTAGCAACAGTTCTTGGTTGTACTTTAAACACCTTTCACTATTCTGTTCATTAAAATCGATAACATCCTGTAATGAGGAGATCTTTATCCCTGATGAAACAGTACGTAAATAATGGTTGAGACCAGATTTAAATTCGTGTAAGAGAACCTTATAATCGGATTCAATATTCTCAAAAGGTGAGATCTGTTCTAAATAAATGATTTCTCCACCTTCATCCTCTATGAGCTTTAAAGCTTCATCGAAAACAGATCTCTGCGTTTGATTTAAATGCTTTATACAAAATTCATAAGCTACACCAAATCGCTTTCCTTTTAGTGAGGCTCGTTCTAAACCTTCTATATAGCTTGAATACTTTCGAGTAGATAATGTTGCAGCATCTAATGGATCTATTCCCTGTATAGCTTCAAGGAGGATCGCAGCATCTTTAACGTTTCGAGCCATAGGACCTGCAGTGTCTTGACTAACTGAAATGGGAATGATACCTGATCGAGAGACTAAACCAACAGTAGGTTTGATTCCGACGATATTATTGTTTCCAGCGGGACAAAGAATAGAGCCTGAAGTCTCAGTTCCTATGCTAAGCGCAGCAAAATTACTTGCTACAGCTGCGGCAGATCCTGAACTAGATCCACTCACATCTAATACTCCAGGTCCGTATGGATTCAATACTTGACCTCCTCTAGAACTAAAACCGTTTGGCATTTCATATGCCATGAAGTTCGCCCATTCCGTCATATTTGCTTTACCGATGATGACTGCACCAGCTTCTCTCAACTTCTTAACGACAAAAGCATCACTTTTGGCATAATGGTCTTCTAAAGCCAAAGATCCAGCACTCGTGTGCATCTGATCGGCAGTGTCGATGTTATCTTTAATGATGACGGGAACACCGTGTAAAGGTCCTCGAACTTTGCCGTTTTGTCTTTCAAGATCCAAACTTTTCGCAATGAATAATACATCAGGGTTGATCTCTAATACGGAGTTGATCATAGGTCCTTGTTTATCGTAGTTAGAGATGCGATCAAGATAAAACATGACCAGTTCAACTGATGTTAAGTCACCGTTCTCAAAATAATGCTGTACCTTTTCAAGTGTGATCTCATTTAAATCCAACACAATATTTTGTGACATTTTGCCGCTTCCTCTCTTAATTACTCAATACTTATTATATAAAACTGTCGCAAAAAAAGGAATTTTCAAAGTATTTATAGAATAAATAAAAAAAGGCCCGCATCATGCAGACCTTTAAGGGTTTTAGCCGATTTCTGTATTATTCATTCATCAATACTTTCATAGGTGACCATTCACCGATAATCCCTTGACCATGAAGTGATGTACTTCCTTCAGGTGATAGGTCTTTTTCGGTCATAAGTCCTAGCGCCACCGTGAACTCATTGAATTTGATCGGTACATCTTTTTCAGTTCGAACAATATTTCCGTTCACAGAGAATATAACTTCATCACCGGAACGATTGTATGTGATTTGATATTCGTTCCATTCTCTTTGACTGAATTCTTGCTCCTCTTTAAAGATACAAAAATATCTTGTTTTATCTGTTTCAGGTACAGAAACACCTGGAAATGGGAGTACCGCATAGACACTTGCATACTTATCGTTACCTGCAAAGAAATCAAGTGCCGCTCCTGTAGTGAAGTCTAATAAGTTTACAGAAACAAATCCATCATACAGATCATTCGCATTCGTTCCGATCGGACGTGAACGCATTCTCCATTGAAAAGAAACTGTTCCGTCTTGTGGCACTTTGATCGGTTCATTTGAATAATACATGTGTTTTGCATTATCTAAGAACTGAACAGAAGGGTGGGATTTAGTGAAAGGATTAACTCTGACATACAGCTCGTCATTACGAACGATTACAACTGCCTCAGGCTCTCTAAACTCATGGAAGGATCCATCTGGAAGAGGGAATCCTCCGATCCTCCACGTTTCAGATTCAGTCAGTATAGAATGGAAATTGCCAAGTACGATTTCATTTTGATGTTTTTTCATTAAACACAGCTCCTAGTTAATTGCTTATAAACATATTTAATCAAATTAAGATTGATGAGGCAAATGCTGGCTTTTCTATTAATACCCGTCCACAAAAAACTAGATTTCTAGGATGGACAAGTATATTTCAGAAAAAACTGAATAATAATGGTATTAAGAGCTCGCAAATTAAAGGGAGGGTGTTCTCTATGAAAACGGTATCTCAAATTAATTTACGAAAAGAAAAGGAAAAAACGTTCTCAAGTGATGATAGAATCATGTTGTTTATTACGAAGTTTCATCTGAAATCAAAACGTGATAAATGGTTGACGTTAAGACTTTTATTAAGAAGAGGATCTGTTGATCTAGTGGAGCAAATCTTAATCAGTTCGGAATATAGAAGAGATTTTCCAGAACTTCTTGAAGATGAAACAGTTAGGGATTTTTATTTAGACTTAAAGAATCCAAAGAAAGAAATATGTCTAACCGTTTAACCTTTTGGGTAACCCAAAAGGTTTTCTTCTTGTCATTTTTGTGTGCAAAGTATTTATCATTTGATATAATACGTACAAGAAGATGAAGGAGAACGATGTAATGAAGCGCTATACATTAGAAGAAGCCAACCAATTGCTTCCGGTACTCTCAAAAGAATTTGATTCTCTACATAATCTACAAAGAGAGTTTGACTTGTGGTATGAATCTTTTCAGCAGGTAGAGCCTCAGTTAAATGCTGAAGAAAAAGCTGCCTGGGAAAAAAGAATTCAATTTATGGAACTTGAAGCTGAAATGTTTATTTCAAATATCTTGTCTCATGGTGTTTGGTTTGAAGATGCCTTCTCATCGACACTCCATTTTCCAGCTATATTAAATGGAGAAAAAGGTGTATTCAAATGGCATCCAGAAGAACCAGTCATCACGATCTATGAGAGTGTTGAAGAAAAGCTGGATTTACTTCATTTGGTAAATTAAGGGTTGGTTGTGGATTTCATGTAAATAACACTTGTATTATTCTCTGAAAAAGCTTATGATATTAATCGTGACGTAATTAGCGCCTATAGTGAAATGGATATCACACGAGATTTCGGCTCTCGTATTCTGGGTTCGAATCCTGGTGGGCGCGCCACTTCCAATTGAATATCTCGAATATCGGTTAGACCGGTACTCACCACGGGGAAGGCTATTGGGACCGGTGGTTTTTTATTTGGCGTCACAAAAATAAACTAACGTTGCAGGTTGGTGATTAATTGTGTCAGAAAAAATGAGAGTACTATTGTATTACAAGTATGTTCCAATCGATGATCCAGAGAGCTACAAAGACGAGCATCTAAAGTTTTGTAAAGATTTAGGTCTTCTAGGTAGGATAATCGTTGCTCCTGAGGGAATCAATGGAACCGTGTCAGGAACGTATGAACAGACTCAAATCTACATGGATCATTTAAAAGCAGATCCGCGATTTGAAGATATTGTTTTTAAAATAGATGAGGTTGAAGAACATGCGTTTAGTAAGATGTTTGTTCGTCATAAAAAAGAGCTCGTAACTTGGCGTTTTGAAGATGATGTTGATCCGAACCAATTGTCAGGTAAACGTTTATCTCCGAAAGAATTTTACGAAGCGTTGCAAGATGAAGATGTAATCGTAATTGATGGACGTAACGACTATGAATTTGAGATTGGCCATTTTCGCGGTGCTATCCGTCCAGATGTAAAAGCATCTCGAGACTTTCCGAAATGGGTACGCGAAAATATCAGCCAATTTAAAGATAAAAAAGTTCTAACATATTGTACAGGCGGTATCCGCTGTGAAAAGTTCTCAGGCTTTCTTCTTCAAGAAGGGTTTCAAGATGTATCACAGCTTGAGGGTGGAATCGTAACGTACGGTAAAGACAATGAAGTGCAAGGGAAGCTATGGGATGGTAAACTTTATGTATTTGATGAACGTATCTCAGTTCCCGTTAACCGTACAGAGGAAGATGTAGTGATCGCTACATGTTATTATTGCGGAAAAACAGAAGATCGATATGTGAACTGCGCAAACCCAGAATGTAACAAACAACATGTTTGCTGTACGGAGTGTGAAGTGAAGCATAAGCGTTCTTGTTCGAAAGAATGTTTAGATCACCCGCGTAACCGTTATGAGACCGAACTAAAAGAACAACAAACTGTTTAAGCTACAAAGCCAGTGATAATGCTGGCTTTTTTTATTTTCCTGTTTTAAAGTTAACGGTATATAGATGACTTTTTTTTCAAGACGCTGTTATTGAAAAATCGGATGCAAAAACAGCTTAAAAGAGTGATTAAAGAGGTGACAGAGATGAATAATAAAGCAAACGATATTTCTGAACAAGTGATAAGTAATTATCAAAAAGATGAAGGTATGATGATCATCATTTACGCTCAATGGTGTGTGAATAATAAGCTCGATCCTAAAGCTGTCTATCTTAAAGCGTATCCAGACCAAAGTAAGAATGAGTATGTGATGCATATGTTAGAGCAAACTGTTTCAATCGATGAAGCAGAGCACATCCCTCATGATACTGTACTTCAAGTTTTATCGTTATTCGGCAATGAAGACCTTGCCTTTGTAGTGTCTAATGAAATCAATGCGATGAAGGAGACAAAAAAGAATGAATAGCGAAAAACTTGTACTCGCAAGTTATAAAACCGGGCAGTATATAGGAAAAGCAGGAGAAGAGCGTAACCAGATGGTGTTATTTGAAGTTTTGGCGGTAAAAAACCACCCTTGGCAAGGTGATCTTCATAACCCTAAACAAGCGGATGTCCCATTCTTCCAGGAAAGAAGAGCGCTGAGTTATGGAGAGAAAACCTGGGTGCCCGTGCATACAGTAAAGAACTATGACGGTGAACTTCCCACCTACAAAGAATCTCTAAAACAAGCCTTAAATCAATACATACAGAAGTTAGAAGCGGACGCTAGCCCATGGGCAAAACGGTCTTTGGACTGTTTATTTTCATTAGAAAAAGACTATAAACTTGATTAAAAGTGGATAGACAGTGGAAAGAAGATAATATAGACCAAAAGGTGGCGATAGAATTGGAACTTCAAAAACAGATTATTTCAGAGTTAAAAGTGGAACCAAAAATTGATGTAAAAGAAGAGATTAAATCCAGGATTCAATTTTTAAAAGACTATGTAAAAAAATCGGGTGCAAAAGGGTATGTTCTTGGCATCAGTGGTGGACAAGACTCAAGCCTTGCCGGTAAATTAGCTCAGATTGCTATGAACGAAATGAGTGATGAAACGGGAGAAAAATATACTTTTGTAGCGGTTAGACTCCCATATGGCGTACAAAAAGATGAAGAAGATGCGCAGCGTGCTCTAAAATTCATCGAGCCTGATGTGTCTTTAACGGTCGATATTAAACCGGCTGTTGACGCTTCCATGAGTTCATTTAGGAAAGCGACCGAAATAGAACTTTCTAACTTTTTAAAAGGGAACACGAAAGCACGCGAAAGAATGAAAGTACAATATGATATTGCAGGGGCTTATCAATGTTTGGTCATTGGTACAGATCATGCAGCAGAGGCGATAACTGGTTTCTTTACAAAACATGGTGACGGAGCATGCGACATCGTTCCATTGTACGGATTAAATAAAAGACAAGGAAGAGAGCTGTTAAAAGAACTTGGCGCTGAGGAACGTCTCTATTTAAAAGTACCTACTGCTGATCTTGAAGACGACAAGCCGCTGATTCCTGATGAAACTGCACTCGGAGTAACATACGAAGAAATCGATGACTATCTAGAAGGAAAAGAAGTTTCTTCGTCATCTAAAGAAAAAATTGAAAAAAGATATATCCAAACCATGCATAAAAGAAACCATCCTGCTTCCATTCACGATACATGGTGGAAGTAAGTAAAGAGCACCTGGGAAACCAGGTGTTTTTGTTTTGCCGCTTTTAGGTTATACTTGTTCTTGGAATAAAGGGGAAGGGGATACATAACTTTGAGTAGAACGGCGAAGATCATCATCTCATTAGGTATCGTATTTTTAGCATATTTTGTTTATGATACCATTAATCGCGAGAACGAAAGAAAAGATCGATTAAATGTTATCGACGGGCATTTTAAGAAACCTTTTAAGATTGAAGAAGAGTTAAAAGAACAATATGATAATGATTTTCTTATCGAAATGGACAAGGAACTATATATCGTGACAGTAGAAGATCATAAAGTTGTTAAAACTGTAAAACAAAAATAAGAAAGAAGCCGCTTATCAAGAGCGGTTTTTTGTTTGATTAGTTGTTATGCGTTGTTTTACCGCAAAAAATCGAGCAACCTGTAATAAAACAACTATAAACAAAAACAACTGTGAATACATACAAAGTGACTCTTGAAGGCATTCACTTTTTCATTTAAAGTAGATGAAAGCTCAACTATATACATATTATATTGATGGGGTGGTAAAATCATGGAAAATTCATACATTTTGTATCATGATCAAATCATTAAAGACGGATCGATACCAGTTGATCCCCAAGACAGAGGCTACCTTTTCGGAGACGGAATCTATGAAGTGGTCTTTGTTTATGACAAAAAACCTTTTGCGTTTAAAGAGCATTTCGCGAGGTTCGAACAAAGTGCTAAGAAACTAGAACTGACCATGCCCTATGATGTATCTACGTTTAAAAAGCTTACAGATGAACTGATCAGTAAGAACAACATTGAAAATGGAATGGTCTATATTCAGATGACGCGTGGAGTAGCACCCAGAAATCATCTTTATGAAAGAAATATGCAAAGCGTTGTAACAGGTTTTGCAAAATCTGTTTCACTTGAAAACATTGCAGAATCTCAAGCAAGCGGAATCAGCACGTATCTAACGGAAGATATCCGCTGGCTTCGATGTGATATTAAGAGCTTAAACCTTCTTGGCAATGTAATGGCAAAACGGAAAGCTGCAGATTTTGACTGTCAAGAAGCGATTCAGCACAGAGATGGAACAGTAACAGAAGGATCTTCGTCCAACGTATTTATCGTAAAAAATGGAACATTGAAAACACATCCAAGTACGAACCTAATTTTAAATGGGATCACTAGACAAATCGTGATTAAATTAGCACAACAAAATGGGATCTCAGTTTTAGAAGAAGCGTTTTCGGTAGATGACCTTTTACATGCTGACGAAGTTTTCATTACAAGTACAACGATGGAAGTTACACCAGTTACAAAACTTGTAGGCTCAGAGAGTCAATCATACAACATTGGTCCTGTAACTCTAAAACTGCAGGATGACTTTAAGAAACAGATTATAAAGAATACTTCCGTCGTTAACTAGTCTTAATTGTAGGGGAAAACATGAAAAAAATACTCAAGTACTTTATAAATGGACTGCTGACCATCCTTCCGATCGTGTTAGCTGTTTATATTATTTATAAGATTTTTGGATTCTTAGACAGCATCCTTGGAAACTTATTAAAAGATGTTCTAAAAGAAGATTATATACCCGGCATCGGTCTCATCACAACGTTCGTTCTGATCACGGTCTTAGGCTGGATGTCTACTCAATATGTATCAGGAAAAATATTTAGCCTTATCGATCGGGTGCTAGAGAAGACACCATTTGTTAAAACGATATATTCTGTAATTAAAGATACGATCCACTCTCTGTTTGGAGAGAAAAGATCTTTCTCCAAGGTTGTCCTAATCGAATATCCTGAACTGAATTTAAAAAGTGTTGGTTTTGTTACGACTGAAGATGTAAGCAGCTTAAGTGACGAGTTAGCAGATCACGTTGCTGTATATATCCCTCAAACGTTTCAGATTGCAGGCTTTACTTTTTTAGTACCAAAAGACAAGGTCAAGGTTCTCGATGTAAAACCTGAAGATGCCATGAAATTTTTATTATCGGGTGGCGTCGCAACAAAGTAATATAGTCAATGAACAAACACCCTTTGCAATGGAAAGGGTGTTTTTCGCTTTCCTTTTCTCATACATTGAAAGAAAAGGAGGGTGTTAAGCGTGGTTAATTCAAAACGGTTATTGACAAAATTAACACTCATCCCATTCGAAATGGTCATAAACGCTTTTCCATTTTTTCATAGAGAAAAAGTAATTTGGGAACTAAGTAACGAGCAGAGGACGTTGCTTCAAGATGAATGGAAGAGAATAAAAAGAAGAAACGGAGAAGTTAAGATAAATCTTCAAAGCAATAGCAAGGAGCTCGTTCAAAGAATCAGAGCAGAGACTAAACGCTATAACAAGAATAATGTTACACGCACCGCAGCTTATTTAACGTTCTATAATAAACACCCTGAGATCACATGGTCATTTTTAGCACATATGGTTTCTAGAAACGCTGGTTATTTTATGAGTGATCTAAAAAGAGAGTTCTTACCACATATTCTTGAAGAAACATTTCTAATAAAATTGTACGATATGCTAGAAAAAGGTAACAGTATGATCTTTGAGGATGCTTATCCTCAATTACTGCTATACGAAGAGAGTAAAAACAGGGGGATATCTCTGTTTCATCTTAGTTCTAATTTTAACATTTCTCCTTTTATTGAAGGAGTTTGGGAGGTTTATATACGTCGAGAAGATCAGAGCTTTTTATTACCTGTCGCACAAATTATCAATGAACAAAGTCATATTGAAAAAGCACTTGTTCAAACAGAAGAGTATAAGAAATTATTAAATTCTCTCACATATCGACTGCAAGAATGGCTGAGACTTTCTCAAATTTTGTTTCCTACATGGCCGTTAAAACATTCAATAGGAAGAAACATGAACCATTTTAAAGATCTGGACGAAAGGATTCGATTGGGACAAAACTTATATGCCACATTATTTCAGCCTCAATTTATAAAGAAGGTACACAGCTTTGCAAATACTTTTCCTCATACTGGTTCGCGATGTGATTATGATGACGATAGTTTTACAGTTTTTAATACTTCTCTTGAAAAGTTTCCTAAAGAAAAGCTCTCTTTTTTCAAAGTGAAAAATAACACGAAAATATATAGTCCATTTCTTCTAGATGTATGGAAGTACAGCTTTAATGGACCTTATCTTGGTTCGAATTGGTTTGAAGATGAAGAGTTTGTTTTAGAGAAGATGAAGTTACTGAATAAATCTTCTCCCCCCACATGGATCTCGTATTGGTCTGGTCTTCACAAAATTGAGTCTGTGTTTCTTTTCAATCGATATTATAAGTTGCTCAAAAAAAAATAGAAACCTTTGGTAAAGGCTTCTATTTAAAGAAGGAAAGGATGTTACCCATTTGCTGTGCAAGGCCCATCACTTGATTAGCTCCGCCCATCATTTTTCCGAAGTTAAGACCAGATCCTTGATTGTTTGGCATCATCCCCATTGAATTTTGATTGCCTTGACTCTGCTGTTGGTTAAAAGGCATACCTTGCATCATTGGATGCGGCATTCCACCAGGAGGCATCATCGGCATCATATATGGCATGAATGGCTGTTGAGTTAATCCTTGTGAATATTGCTGCTGTGGCATAGAAGCTGGAGCTGCTGGAGCGTATGGCGGTCTGCCGGGTACCGTTTGGCTATTTGCATATCCCTTTGCAGTAGGTGTATTAAAAGGGTCGTATCCGCCATATGGGAACATTCTTACAGATTTCTCTTTCAAAAAGTATCACCTCATAATAGTTTCTATATATGTATATTCAACGAACGAAAAAGGGACATAACCCTTTTGTGGAACTGATGAAAACGCCCTGTCCAAATTTAAAACACATCATATTTTAATAATAGAAATGTGTGCTTCGAAAAGGAGGATAAGGGATTTATGTCAGATGATCATACTTCAGAATGGTTGTTAACAGCGATAGGTGATTCCTTAACTGTTGGAGTAGGGGCACCAGTGTTTGGTAAAGGATATGTTGGAAGATATGTAAACTTCACACAAACCACTTTTGATAAGCACATCTTAGTAAAAAACTTCGCAGTAACTGGAACAACATCTGAAGAAATATTAAATTCCTTAAAAGATAAAGAGATCAAACGGTCGATTAAGAATTCTAAAATCATACTAATCACAGCTGGTGGTAACGATCTTATTCAAGCGGCTTTTAAATATATGTTTACGAAAGAAGAAGAATTGATCTCCCTGGCGCTTGAAAATTGCAAAAAAAATCTGAACAAAATTTTTAAGAAGATCTATAAACTAAAAAGAAATTCACGGGAGCCGTTTATCATCAGAATATGCACACTGTATAACCCGTACTTTAAATGGAGTAAAGCCATGCAATGGGTCAACATGTTTAACGATCTGATCAAAAGTTATGAGATGATGCCTCATGTGAAAGTAGCAGACTTGTATAGTGTGTTTGTTGGAAGAGAAAAAGAGCTAGTATGCTTTGATACGATTCATCCAAACAAAAAAGGCTATCAAGTCATAGCCGTCTCTTTATTTGATTTAGGTTTTACAGATATCGAGTAAATGGTGATGAATTTAATAAAACAAATAAAATTTCACGTACCGTAAGAATTTTATATATTTAAAAAACAAAATACATCTATAGACAAAAAAAAAGAGGTGCTGTCTAAAAATGACAGCTCCTCTGGAAAATTTATTTACATAACAGGAACTTTTTCAAATTCTTTTCTAAGTGATCTGGAACGTTTTGCAGCATGTTCCACCGCTTTTTCAATGGCAACACCACCGCCATTTTCTGCAAGTGCGTCAAGACCTGCTGCAGTCGTACCGTTTGGTGAAGTCACTTTCTTTCTTAGTTCAGCTGGGGAGTCATCGGACTCCATAACCATCTTACTTGCACCATAAAGTGTCTGAGCTGCAATATCACGTGCTAGTTCACGATCAAGACCGTTTTCCACAGCGACATCTTCCATATGTTCAAGCAAGTAGTAAAAATATGCAGGTCCACTACCGGCTAATCCAGTGAAAACATCCATCTGTTTCTCAGATATAATTTTCACTTTGCCAATAGCTTTCGACAATTCTTGAGCTAAATCCAAATCTTCATTTTTTACATACTTACCGGCACTAATACCTGTAATGGATTCACCAATCATACTCGAAGTATTAGGCATAACACGAATGATAGGTAAAGATCTGTCGAGGATCTCCTCTATATACGTTGTTGAAATTCCGGCAAGAACGGATAAAATGACATGGTGATCTTGAAGTGCGGGTTTAAGTTGTTGAAGTACTTCTTCCGCTTGTTTTGGTTTTACCGCAAGAATAATCACATCTGTGTTCGTTAATGAGAGTTCTTGAACTGAAGTTGTCGTAATGTTATATCTGCAAGTCAGTTCTAATCTTCTGTTTTCATTTGTGTGGTTCGCGGCTATGATTCGATCAGGAGAAATTTCGGCTTTGTTGATCAATCCCGATATCATTGCTTCTGCCATTGAACCTGCACCAATAAAAGTAATATTTCTGTATTTTAACATGCAACCCCTCTTTCAATGATTTTACTTATTTATAAAGTACTATGTTAACATGTTCACAAATAGATGCAAGTCGTTATATCCATTTCCACAGGAATGTAATATGATTTTTACATAGGAAACAAAGGAGGAGCTTGAATGAAATTTTATGTGGCTTCGGGATTTCAAAATATAGAACGTGTAAAAAAGTTAGGTAAAGATCTGCACAATAAACTTCATTGGCAGCTCACTTATGATTGGACAGTTAACGATAGAGCAGAAACGAAAGAAGATCTGGCTGAAATAGGAATAAAAGAATATGAAGCAGTCATGGAAGCTGATATAACGATCGTGATCTTACCTGGTGGGAAAGGGTGCCATACTGAACTTGGTATTGCTTTAGGGAATAAGAAAGTCGTTATTTTGTACGACCCAGAAGGTGTGCTGCAAAAATTATCTGAAGCAACTACATTTTATTTTCTACCGCAGATTATACATTGGAATGGGGTAGTAGAAGAACTGCCTGCATTATGCAGCTCTTCTGATCCTTATTGTGCTTCTTTATAAGATTGATTTTGAAACGTTGTAACGGTTTTGGCAGCGATCCGATCGTATCCTTCTTCATTTGGATGGATAGAATCGTACAACCATTTATCCATATCGTCTGTTTGAAGAGCATCGCTAACAGGAACAACCAAAGCAGGCTTGTGTGAAAGAGCTGTTTCGTATGCGATAAGATTCCAATCATTCAATAGTTTTTCAGTCGCTGGGTAATATTTTTGTTCAGCATTAACAACGTTATACAGTTCATTCAACACGATTATTGCGTTAGGGTTATGTTTCCTGATGTTTTCGAAAATATCATTTAAGTTTTGCTGATACTCAGATTTAACATCATCGTAACTTTGTATAGCTTTTAGTGGACCTTGTTTCTTTGCAATTTGTACGAGGTCATTACCGCCAATATTTATTGAAATGATGTCTGCTTTCTCTACAGATTGCTGAACAGCTGGAATGTCCAGTTGATTCAGTAAGCCTTGACTCGTAAAACCAGAAACACCCTGATTTTCGAGAATAAAGGTTTTTTCTGTCAAGTTCTGCAGGTTCTCATTCACTTTGTTAGCGAAACCACCTTGCTCAGAGCCTCTTCCTTCAGCTACTGAATCGCCTAGCACGAGGTGATTCAAAGTGGATTTTGGAGAATTCTTTAGATATTGCAGATAAGTGATCTGTTTCGAATCTGAAGAATCACTTTGATCGATTACAGATTCTTTCTTGATTTGGTTTATTTTATATTGTGGATAATAATACCACCCGGCTGCACTTATGACCAACAGCAAAGCAAACAAGGAGATGATATATCTTTTTTTCATATATATCCTCCTGTAACATATTTTTTAAAAAATAAAAGTATTAGTTATAGATAATATCATAAATATGCCTAGAAAGTGAAAGGTGACCACTTGAATAATAATTCACTAAAGATACCTGTATTTATTCCATTAGTAATTGGGATCATCGCAATATCGTTTTCTTCTATTTTTGTTAAATGGTCAGATGCACCTGTTTCTGTTCAAGGAATGTATCGATTATTATTTACATTGATTTTAATGTTTCCATTTGTTTGGAAACAAGTTCGTTTTTTGAAAAAAATGACTTGGCAAGAAGGCTTTTTGTTATTTTTATCGGGAACCTTTCTAGCTCTTCATTTCTTGTTTTGGATGGGGTCTTTGAAATTAACTACCGTTGCAAGCTCTACGATACTGCTTTCTTTACAGCCTGTTTTTGTAATGATAGGGGCTTACATAGCCTTTCGCGAAAAAACTTCAAAGGCTGCAATCATCGGGATGGTGGTTGCGATCGTTGGAGCTATTATGATTGGTTGGGGAGATATTGGCATCTCAATAAAACATATTCAAGGAGATGTTTTATCTATTTTAGGGACAATTGTAGTTGCAGCTCATATGCTGATCGGTCAAAAGCTTCTAAGAACATTTCCTGCTACACTTTATAGTTTTTCTGTATTTTTTGTAGCTGTCATTGTTTTTGGAATCTATAATTTGACATTAGCTATACCGATGACTGGCTATCCAGAGAAAGAGTGGGGGATCTTTGTTCTGCTTGCCATCATACCAACAGTATTTGGACATGTATTGTTCAATTGGCTATTAAAATATGTAACAGCTGCTACGATATCAATGGCAATCTTAGGTGAACCTGTTGGGGCAACTTTGTTAGCTTACTTATTTCTTGATGAATCACTAACTCTTTCTCAATGGAGTGGTGGTGCTATCGTGTTAGCTGGACTGTATTACTTCTTGCAAAATACGCGAAAACAAAATAGACGCACCCGTCCTGCACCGATCAAGCCACCAGTGACAGCAGGTCCAATTGTAAAAAAAGGGTAAGAGCCTTTTTCTATGCTTTTTATGGACATTCTTATATGATGAAACAAACAGATGAAAAAGGAGATTGATCTCATGAGTAACTATGCAAAAGCTACTTTTGCTGGAGGATGCTTTTGGTGTATGGTCACACCGTTTGAAGAGTGGCCAGGCATTATTTCTGTAGAATCAGGCTATACAGGTGGTCACAAAGAAAATCCAACGTATAAGGAAGTCTGCAGTGAAACAACCGGCCATTTTGAAGCAGTCCAAATTCCATTTGATCCATCCATCATTTCGTATGAAAAAATCGTCTCAGTTTTTTGGAAACAAATTGATCCTACTGATGCTGGCGGACAATTCTACGACCGTGGGGATTCG
Organism: Fictibacillus norfolkensis; assembly: GCF_014836645.1. Lineage (GTDB taxonomy): Bacteria > Bacillota > Bacilli > Bacillales > Fictibacillaceae > Fictibacillus > Fictibacillus norfolkensis. The sequence goes on along the minus strand of NZ_JACSQM010000003.1, from coordinate 243,824 downwards.
TACCGTACTGCCATTTTCTATCATGATGAAGAACAAAAAATGATTGCTGAAAAATCAAAAAGGGAATTAGAAGAGAGCGGTCGATTCGACAAGCCGATCGCAACTTTAATTTTACCTGCTGATACGTTTTATACGGCTGAAGAATATCACCAGGATTATCATAAAAAGAATCCTTTTCATTACAAGCGCTATCGCCAAGGCTCAGGACGAGATGCCTTTATCAAATCACACTGGGTAGATAGTGGGCAAAAAGAAGAAATACTGAAAACCCTTAACCCTATGCAATATAACGTTACACAAAAAGATGCAACAGAACCTCCATTTCAAAATGAATTTTGGAACCATACAGAAGAAGGAATCTACGTGGATATCGTTTCTGGGGAGCCTCTTTTCAGTTCATTAGACAAATTTGATAGCAGCTGTGGCTGGCCAAGTTTTACAAAACCTGTTCGTTCATCTACTGTCGAAGAAAAGGAAGATTTATCTCACGGCATGATCAGGACGGAAGTAAGAAGTAAGGATGCAGATTCTCACTTAGGACATTTATTCACAGATGGTCCACGAGATCAAGGTGGATTAAGATATTGCATCAATTCTGCAGCACTTCGTTTTATTCCTAAGAACGAACTAAAAGAAAAAGGATACGGAGAATACCTCACTCTTTTCGAACAAAAATAAACCAGCCTTGAGCTGGTTTATTTTTGTTCAGAAGAGGAATAAGAATGAGATTGTATATATTTTAATCGAGCAAATAAAATGATAGCACCAGCTGAAAGACCAGATATTAATCCAATCCAATACCCATAAGCACCAAGCGAAGTAAAATTAGCTAGGTAGTATCCAACCGGTAGACCAAGCACCCAGTAGGAGATAAACGAAAGCATAAAGGTCACATTTACATCTTTATAGCCTCTTAGTGCACCTTGAATCGGAGCGCCTATAGCGTCAGCTAGTTGAAAGAAAACCGCATACCATAAGAACGAAGTCGTAAGTTGAATGACTTCAGGTTCTTTTGAATAGATTCTTGCTACTTGTTCATCGAACACCATTAAGAGACCAGAGAGAATTAGGGCAAAGCCAACAGCTGTAACAATTCCTATATAGCTATACTGTGCGGCATCCTTAAAGCGTTTCGCGCCTACTTCATAACCAACTGCAATCGTGAGTGCAAAAGAGATGCTCAAAGGCAGCATATATAAGAATGAAGCAAAGTTTAGTGCAGCTTGATGAGCCGCGATTGTTATCGTGTTGAAATCACTCATTAGAAGTGTAACAGCAGCAAATATACTTACTTCAAAGAAGATGGCAAGACCAATCGGAACTCCGATCTTCAACTGTTCTTTCCAAGCAGTTAAAGAAGGTTTATAGACCGTTCGAAACAGTTTATATCTTCTAAACGGGTTCATGTTAACAACGATCATAACGGTTATCATCGCAGTTACCCAATAGGTTATTGCTGTTGCCACACCAGCACCTACACCACCTAATTCTGGAAAACCACCCTTACCGAATATAAATAGGTAGTTAAAGATAGCATTTACGGGTAATCCAATCAGTGTGATAAACATCGTAATTCTAGTTTGGCCTAAAGCGTCGATGAAAGATCGAAGTGCACCGTATAAAAACAGAGGCATGATGCCGAAAGATAATGCGATTAAATATCCTCTTGCAACATTTTCTACTTCTTTTTCGAGAGACATCGCCCCTAAAATAGGATCTAACACAACTGATCCTAAAGCAACAACGATGACTGAAATTACGACCGACAAGTAAACAGCTTGCATGACGGACCGGGGCACATTTTTTGTATTCTTAGCTCCTTCAAGCTGTGAAACGATAGGTGTTAATGCCATTAAGATACCATTTAGTCCAGTGAAGATCGGAACCCATAAACTCGATCCGATAGCTACACCTGCTAGTTGATCAGCACCAGAACGGCCGCTCATTACCGTATCTAAGAAATTCATGGCATATAAGCCTAACTGAGTGATCAATACAGGAATAACCAGTATTAAGAAATTTTTATATTTACTTCTTAACGAATATGTTTGTATCATCTGCATACTTCCTTTAGTAGTTAAACTGTCAATTCGAGACAATGCATTATATCATAAAACATAACTAATATACGTGAAGGAGAAACTATGAGTGTTCAATTTCTTTTTGAAGTTCAATCTGTTCTGCCAGGAGAGGAAAGCAACGAAAAAATTGTACTGGTATCAACAGAGCTTTTATATAAAACCAGTGGGGAAACAATTTATACAGGTGTCATACCGGTAAGAGTAACTGAGCATGGAGTATTTGTATCGGTCCCAGCAGTTACAGCTGCTTTCAACTCAAAGTATTTACGAACGGAAACGTTATTTCGGTTAAAACGATACATCAAACGAATGAGAGATTACTTGGATTTTGATAAAAAGGAATAAGTTGACTTTTTGCTTTTACCTTCATATAATATGAAAAACTATAACTCAGAACATTTATGAAAAAGAGAGTAATCTGTAAGGATGTTCATAGCGAGCAAGGGATTGGTGTAAGCCTTGCACAACTTTCAGACGAAGCGCACTTTGGAAATGTTTGCTTGAAAACGAAGTAGAGCAAATCGGGACTTCCCGTTAACAAGTCAAGTGGCCTTTAGGCAATGAGAGTGGTACCGCGGTTAATATCCGTCTCTTCTATTAATTTAGAAGAGGCGGATTTTTTTATTTTAGGGAGGGAAACGAATGAACGGAAAACATTTATTTGCAGCTTATTTACAAGATCACATCGGTAACAGCTTAACATTGGAACAAATTGAGGCCTCTATTGAAAAGCCAAAACAGATCCAACATGGTGATCTAGCATTTCCTTGTTTTCAGTTAGCTAAGATCTTTAAGAAATCTCCAAATGAAATCGCAAAAACGTTAGCTCAAGGAAGCATCTCAGGTGAGTTTGAGAAAATTGAAGCTGTAGGGAGCTATGTAAATGTTTTTTTAAATAAAAAAGCAGAAGCTCTATCGCTGCTGAATCAAATTTTAAAAGAGAAGGACGCTTATGCCAACCATCGTTTCGGTCATGGAAAAACGATCGTTCTAGATCTTTCCTCACCAAACATCGCAAAGCCGTTCTCAATGGGACATCTACGCTCAACTGTAATCGGTTCCTCAATAGCCGCTATCAGTGAAAAATGCGGCTACCGGACAGTTAAAATAAATTATATAGGAGATTGGGGAACTCAGTTTGGAAAATTGATCTCAGCTTATTTAAAGTGGGGCGAGGAAAATAAAGTACGAAATAATCCGATCGAAGAGCTGACTAAACTTTACGTTCGCTTTCATGAAGAAGCTGAAAAAGATCCTTCGTTAAATGATGAAGGGAGAATGTGGTTTAAGAAATTAGAAGATCATGATCCCAAAGCAAAAGAATTATGGATCTGGTTTAAAGAAGCATCCTTAGACGCATTTCAGAACATCTATAAATTGTTGGATGTCCAATTCGATTCTTATAACGGTGAAGCGTTCTTTAACGATAAGATGGAAGCTTCCGTAATAGCACTGCAAGATAAGAATTTGTTAGAACACTCTGATGGTGCTCAGGTTGTAAGTGTAGGTGATGATCTGCCACCGTGTTTGATCAAAAAAACAGACGGTGCCACTTTATATGCCACACGTGATATTACTGCTGCTATCTACAGAAAGAAGACCTATGACTTTGACGAGGCTTTCTATGTTGTCGGACACGAACAATCTCTACATTTTGAACAAGTGAAACGCGTATTGAAAAAGCTGGGTCATGATTGGGCTGATCACATGCACCATGTTCCTTTCGGGCTCATTTTACAGAACGGTAAGAAGATGAGTACTCGAAAAGGAAAAACGGTTCTATTAGAAACTGTTATTTTAGAAGCTGTTAGGTTAGCAGAACAAAATATTAAAAGCAAAAATCCTGAACTCCAAGAAATAGCAACTGTCGCTCGTCAAGTAGGGGTAGGTGCCGTTATCTTTCATGATTTAAAAAATGAGAAGGGAAACGATGTGGAATTCTCACTTGAGATGATGCTCAAGTTCGAAGGTGATACAGGACCGTATGTGCAGTATACAGCAGCTAGAATTCAAACATTATTGAACAAAGGGAACTTTAACGGAAGTGTTCCACAAGAGTTGTCCATCGAATCTGAAAGCTGGGAAATCCTATCTGAATTAAATGAGTTTCCGGAAGTTGTTGAACTGGCCTTTAACAGAAAAGAACCATCTGTAATTTCGAAATATGTCTTAAAGCTATCTCATAAGTTTAATCATTATTATGCTCATGTGAAAATCTTAGATAGTAAAGAAACGGCAGAACGACTAGCGCTTTGTGCAGCAGTTCAGATCGTCCTGAAAGAAGGATTACGATTATTAGGCGTGCAAACACCGAATAAAATGTAAAGTTATCCGTAATTTAGCAGCAAAGTTTATTTAGTAGCAAATCATCTAGATTCCGTTATATAATCTTATAACTTCATATAAATTATGGGATCGAGGAACGGACAATGAAATTAAATGAACATACGAAGGGTATATGGTATGCCGCTTTTTCTTATTTAATATGGGGATTCCTTCCACTGTATTGGAAACCACTTCAATCAGCAGGTTCCGTTGAGATTTTAGCACACCGCATTTTATGGTCTTTTCTTTTAATGATCGCTGTAATGTTCTTATTAAAAAAGAAAAACTCTCTTACAAGAGATGTAAAAGTGCTCTTTGGTAATAAGAAACAATTTCTATCTGTATTTACCGCTTCACTATTAATAAGCGGGAATTGGGTCATGTATATTTGGGCCGTTAATACAGACCATGTTGTTGAAGCTAGTCTAGGCTATTATATTAATCCACTTGTTAGTGTAATTCTGGGCATGCTTGTATTGAAAGAAAAATTAAACAGCTGGCAGCTCGTATCCTTTATGTTAGCCGCCTGCGGTGTTTTTCTATTAACGTGGCAACATGGAGAGTTTCCTTGGGTAGCTGTTTCACTAGCTCTTTCGTTCGGCCTGTATGGACTTGTAAAAAAACTTGGGAGTTTTGACTCGTTAACGGGCTTAACATTTGAGACGATGTTTGTCTTTCCATTCGCTTTCATTTATTTAATCTATCTTCAATGGAACGGAGAGGCGTCATTTATCTATGGAGGCCCTTCTACGACACTGCTCTTATGGGGAGCTGGATTAGTGACTGCAGTACCATTACTTTGCTTTGCGCAAGGTGTAAAGCGGATCTCAATGACGATGATCGGTTTTCTACAATACATTGCTCCTACTATCATGCTCGTATTAGGTGTATTTTTGTATCATGAAACATTTAGTCAGATTCATGTCATTTCATTTACCTTGATATGGATTGCGCTCCTTATTTTTACTGTCAGCAGAACAAAATGGGCAAATTATCTCATAAATCGTAAAAAACAAAATTCACTTTCTGCGAAAATATAGTATAATGGCAATGACCATTGTTACAGTTGAAACCTTATCAATGATAAGGTTCTTTTCATTCATTGTTTGAGAGCGCTTTAAATAGGGAAAAATTCAATGGCGAGAAATGATGAATCACCTGTTAACAGCAACAGCACAATACTTACAAAGGGAAGCAGGAGGGAACAAAAGATGAGTCATCAACGTTCCAAATCAGAAAATCCTTGGCAGGGACTAAGTGGACCAAATACGGCCTACATCCTTGAACTATATGATCAATATAGTGTGGATCCGGAATCTGTTGACAGTTCATTCAAAGAGAAATTTGATGCTTGGGGGCCTCCGATTGAGGACTCTGTATCAAATCAACGTACTGCACAGAGTTTTGATGGATTGGATTTCGAGAAATTAGCAGCTGCACTAAAATTAGCAGAAAACATTCGCACTTACGGTCACTTAGCAGCTAACTTATACCCAGTAGGGGAATTTCCGAAAGACAACCACCATATTGACCCGAAAGAATTTAACTTAACAAAAGAAGATTTGAAAGCGATACCACCTTCCTTTATTTGGAAAGAAGCGCCATCAAGCGTTAAAGACGGCTATCAAGCGATCCAAATGCTTCAGGAAGTGTATACGAAAACAATCGCTTATGAATTCAGTCATGTACATGAGACTGAAGAACGCCAATGGTTAAACACCATGGTTGAAACTAGCCAACACTATCCTAAATTTTCGGCTGAAGATAAGAAGAACCTTTTAACACGACTGAGTGAAGTTGAAGGATTTGAGAAATTTCTTCATAAGACATTCGTTGGACAAAAGCGTTTCTCTATCGAAGGCGTTGATATGCTGGTACCGATGCTTGATGAAGCAGCTAAAGAAGGATGCCGTGACGGAGCAGAACATGCTCTGATCGGAATGGCACACCGTGGGCGTCTGAACGTTCTTGCTCACGTTCTTGGCAAACCTTATGAATTAATTTTCTCAGAATTTCATCATTCTCCAAACAAAGAGCTAATTCCTTCTGAAGGTTCGAGAGGAATTAACTTTGGATGGACTGGGGATGTAAAGTACCACTTAGGTGCAAGCCGTTTGGTTGAAACAGATCAATCTCATAAAATTAAAATCTCACTTGCGAATAACCCAAGTCACTTAGAGTATGTAGATCCAGTTGTTGAAGGGTATACAAGAGCGGCTCAGGAAACGCGTGACAAAAAAGGGTATCCGGTTCAAGATACTTCGAAGGCATTTGCGATTCTTATCCATGGTGATGCTGCTTTTCCTGGTGAAGGAATCGTTGCTGAAACTCTGAACTTAAGTCGTCTTAGAGGATACCAAACCGGTGGGACACTTCATATAATCGCGAACAATCTAGTAGGTTTTACAACAGATAGCGACGATTCTCGTTCAACGAAATATGCGAGTGACCTTGCTAAAGGGTTTGAGATCCCGATTATTCACGTTAATGCAGATGATCCAGAAGCATGTATTGCAGCTGTACATCTTGCTTATGAATATCGTAAAAAGTTCCAAAAAGACGTTTTGATCGATCTGATCGGATATCGTCGATTCGGTCACAATGAAATGGACGATCCATCTGCAACACAGCCGAAATTGTATAAAAAAGTAAACAGTCACCCTACGGTTCGTGACGTTTATGCAAAACAGCTTGTTAAAGAAGGAGTACTTTCTGAAGAAGAAGTTAAATCCATTGAAGATGATGTGTTAACGAAGCATCAGACTGAATATGAAAAAGTTCAAGATCGCAAAGAAAAATTTAAATTGGAAGACACGAGACTTCCTGATCCGTTATCGAAAGCACTTCCTGATATCGATACCACCATTTCAGTTAGTGATCTTCAAGAACTTACAGAGAACATGCTTAAGTTCCCAGAAGACTTTAACGTTTATCCTAAAATCAAGAGAATCCTCGAACGGAGACGCAAGTCTTTCCAAGGGGAAAAGATCGACTGGGGTATGGCTGAATCATTAGCGTTCGCTTCTATCCTAAAAGATGGAACGCCGATTCGTATTACGGGGCAAGACTCTGAGCGTGGTACGTTCGCGCAAAGACACCTTGTTTTAAACGATAGCGAGAGCGGAAAGAAATTTTCTCCGTTGCATGCGATGGATGACATCGATGTTTCGTTTGCGATTCATAATAGTCCACTGTCAGAATCATCAGTTGTTGGTTTTGAGTACGGATATAATGTTTTTGCACCTGAAACGCTTGTTATTTGGGAAGCTCAATACGGAGATTTCGCAAACGTTGCACAAGTTCTGTTCGATCAGTTCTTATCTGCTGGTCGTGCGAAATGGGGCCAAAAATCAGGTATGGTGATGCTTCTTCCTCACGGATATGAAGGTCAAGGACCTGAGCATTCAAGTGCACGTCTAGAAAGATTCCTGCAGTTAGGTGCAGAAAATAACTGGACAGTTGCTAACGTAAGTACTGCTTCTCAGTACTTCCATTTGCTAAGACGTCAAGCTAAGCTCTTATCTATGGATGAAGTTCGTCCGTTAGTCGTTATGACACCGAAGAGCTTGCTGCGTGACACGAAAGTAGCATCCATGGCGGAAGCATTTGAAAGTGACCACTTTATGCCGTTGTTACAACAGCCTGGTCTAGGAAAAGAAAAAGACAAAGTGAAGAAAATCTTGCTTTGCTCTGGTAAGATTGCGATTGATCTTGAAAAAGCACTTGAGCAAGATCAAGTAGCAAGAACGGAAATGCATATCGTTCGAGTTGAACAGATCTATCCGTTCCCAGAAGAAGAGATGAATGCTCTGTTAAAAGAGTATCCAAACGTTGAAGACTTGATCTGGGTGCAAGAAGAGCCGAAGAACATGGGATCTTGGTTATACATCGAGCCTAAACTTCGTGCTGTAGCTCCAAAAGCACACGTTTCTTATATTGGACGTCAAGAACGTTCGAGTACGGCTGGTGGGGAACCAGACATCTATAAAAAAGAACAAGAACAAATTATCCAAACATCATTAGCACTAGACATTCAATCGCGAGAGGGAGGCCGTGAACATGTTTGACGTTAAAGTTCCGGAATTAGCCGAATCAATTTCAGAAGGTACAGTAGCACAATGGCTTAAAAAAGAAGGCGACACAGTTGTTAAAGGTGAAGATTTAGTAGAACTAGAAACTGATAAAGTTAACATTGAAATCAGTGCTGAGCGAGATGGCGTACTAAAAAACATTAAAGTTGAACCAGGCGACACTGTAGCAGTTGGGGATATCATCGCTTCTATCGTTGAAGGCGGTGCTTCTGAGTCTGCAGAACCAGCAGCAGAAGAAAAGACAGAAGAAAAAGAAGCACCAACTCAACAAAAACAAGAGCCAGTCGTGGAAAAAGACGCGGCCGAAGAAGAAGTTAAAGCTTCTGATCGCCCGATCGCATCTCCTGCAGCTCGCAAGCTTGCTCGTGAGAAAGGCATCGATCTTTCTGAAGTGAATGCCCGCGATCCTCTAGGACGCGTTCGCACGGAAGATGTGAAGCGTCATGCTGAAGGTGGAAGCACGGAGAAAGCTGCTTCAGCATCTAAGCCAGCAGCATCAGCTTCTAAACCAGCTGCTTCTGTTGAAGCGGTAAATCCTGAGAAACCTGTAGAGCGCGTGAAGATGTCCCGCAGACGTCAAACGATCGCTAAACGTTTAGTTGAAGCTCAACAAACTGCAGCGATGCTCACAACGTTTAATGAAGTTGATATGACGGCGATCAACGAAGTTCGTGCTCGTCGTAAGGACAAGTTCTATGAGCAAAACGGAGTTAAACTAGGATACATGTCATTCTTCACGAAAGCTGTTGTAGGAGCACTGAAAAAGTTCCCTGCGATCAACGCTGAGATCCAAGGGGATGAAATGGTTCTTAAGAAATTCTACGATATCGGTATCGCAGTTGGAGCAGAAGAAGGATTAGTTGTACCAGTTGTACGCAACGCTGACCGTCTAAGCTTCGCCGGTATTGAAAGAGAAATCGGAAACTTAGCTGAGAAGGCTCGTTCTAAAAAGCTATCATTAGAAGACCTTCAAGGCGGTTCATTTACAATCACGAACGGTGGTATCTTCGGATCTATGCTTTCTACACCTATCTTGAATGCACCTCAAGTAGGTATCCTTGGAATGCACACAATCCAATGGAGACCAGTAGCGATCGATAAAGAGCGCATGGAAAACCGTCCGATGATGTACATCGCGCTTTCTTATGATCACCGTATTGTAGATGGAAAAGAAGCAGTAAGCTTCTTAACAACGATCAAATCACTTCTGGAAGATCCAGAATCACTTCTTTTAGAAGGTTAATGTTTAGTAATTTAATGATGATATGGAACGCCCCCTGCTTGCAGGGGGTTTTTTTTGGTGGGTTTGAACAGGTTGTTCGTTAGCGAGTATACAGGCGGCTGGATTTGTCGAATGGCCTTTATTTTTGATTTTCGACTTAATTGCGGTTAATATCAGCTTAATTGGTGCGCTGCACGACTTAATGATAGTCCATTCCGACTTAATTTCTTCATTTTAGACTTAATTGTGCACAACCTAAATTCTGAGCAAAAAATAATCATCAAACCATTGCTGAAAATAAAGGTTTTTTATCAATTTTTATCGAATGAAATATGTATTAAAAAGCAAGAGGTGATACCTTGATAAAAAAACCACGTACTAAGTCCCTAAAATTATTAAAATTGGACGCCATCTTACCAAGATTAGTACACAATCACCTGAAACACGGTGAATTACAAACTGAATTTGCAAGATATTCAGCAGGTTATAGAGGCGAAGTGGCATTAGATTATTTTCTGCACGATTTAGATGAGAATTCATACCTCATTTTTCATGACTTGCGACTACCGAGAGATAAAGAAAAGAAGTACTACTTTCAAATTGACTGTTTGATCCTTCATTCTTCGTTTGGCGTTTTGCTCGAAGTTAAAAATCTCTCTGGTGATCTATATTTTGATCATCACTTCGATCAGATGAAACGAACGAAAAATGGAGTAGATGAAACATTTCCTGATCCAGTAAACCAGGTCCAACAACAAAAAATATATCTCGAAAGCTGGTTGAAAAGAAATCAGTTGCCTAGAATCCCGCTTTATTCCCTCGTTGTTCTAACTAATCCAAAATCTTTTATTACGCTATCACCGCATTATGGCGAAAAAGCGGCCCATATTATTCGAGCTAAGGGTTTAGCTAACAAAGTTCAACAAATTTCAACGTACCATAAAGAAACCCTCTCAAAGAAGGACCTCTCAAAAATAACTTCAAAACTATTAAAGCAACATGAAAGACATAACCCAGACTTATTAAAAACTTACAATATCAATCACACGGACATTATCACCGGAGTCTTTTGTCCAGGCTGCAATCATATTCCTATGCGACGAGAGAGAAGTACTTGGGTTTGTTCTAAGTGCAATATAAAATCCAAAGATGCTCATAAAAAAGCTATCCAAGACTACGCAATGATTTTTGAAGAACCTGCTAAGAATAAAATGTTACGACGTTTTTTACACATCGATTCATCTACATGTATGAAAAATCTTCTGAAATCCATGAATCTTACCCCGAGCGGCCCTACTAATTCAGCAACGTACCAGCTACAGATTCCTGAATAACTCAACTAGCAAAAAATTATTTTAATCTAATAAAAAAATGAATCAACGAACCTGCTATTTAATTACTAATAGTAACTTGCAAAATGCAACTGATTATACTTGTAGAATACGACTATTCAAAGATTGTAACATTTGCATTATGCAACTAAAACACAAAAAAGGCAGCTGCAACCAGCAGCCACCCTAATTTTTCTATTATACATCTTAGGGAATCAACAAAATCTTCCCAGTACTTTTTCTACTCTCTAAATATTCATGAGCCTTTGCACCATCTTGTAAAGAAAAAGATGTCTCAGTTATTTTCACATGACCATCCTTAATCCACTGAAATAACTCACTTGAACGCATCAAACGTTCTTCATGAGAGGTTAGAACATTCCACAAGTCGCCTCCGGTCAACGTCTTAGAAGTATCCATGAGCATACGAGGATCAATGGACACAGGGTCACCGCCGGCCATACCGAAGAATACAACGGTGCCGCCAATCCTTGTAACTTCAAAACTATCCATTATCGTAGAACCGACCGACTCGTAAACAACGTCTACACCTTTGCCAAAAGTTTCACTCAACACGCTTTCTTTCCAATTATCATTATATAGGAATATGGAATCTGCACCTGCTTCAAGAGCGAATTGACGCTTTTTCTCTGAAGAAGTTAAACCAATAACTTTTCCTCCAAGCAACTTGATGATTTGAATCAATAACTGGCCAACACCGCCGGCAGCAGCATGAACCAATGCCACGTCACCTGTTTTAATGGAGAAACTATCCCGCGTAAGATAATGTGCAGTCAACCCTTGTAACAAAAGAGAGGCAGCTGATTCAAAGGAAACACCTTCTGGAATGGGAATTGCTTTGTCGCGAGGTACAGAGACAAGTTCCGCGTTAGCGGCAGGTACATCTGCGAATGCGATACGATCCCCAACTGAAACACCATTAACAGCACTACCAACTTCTTTTACGATACCGGCTCCTTCATATCCGAGGATGTAAGGAGGCTGTCCTTCAAGATGATAATTTCCTTTTCTTCTATAAACATCAGCGAAGTTTAAGCCAATGGCCTTCATTTCAACTAAAATGTCCTGTTCTTCGATAATTGGGTCGTTGATTTCTCGATATTCTAAAACCTCTGGACCACCGAAGGAGTCAAAAACTAATGCTTTCATATATGTAAATCTCCATTCTAATAATATCTTCATTATCATATTAACCGAAACGATTAGTGAAATACTAGGAAAGGTACCCTAGGAAATGAATTTGACAGAAAGAGCGGGGCACATTATGATTTAACAAAAGAAATTTATAAGGAGAGAGACTTCATGATTCATTTAGAGTGGGCGGATCGAGACACAATTCGTGAGATTAAATGTGTACATACGGATGCAAAAAAATATATGGTTAACCGTGCTTTAACTGCTGGTAAAACCTATGAACTAAAGAATGAAACAGAGGAATTTTATTTTGTAGTAGATAACACAGGGAAAATAGGTGGATACTACAAAGAATATTTCGAAGGCTAAGCCCTTTAGTAACTAAAGAAAAAGCCTGACTCAGCGAGCCAGGCTTTTTCTTTCTATTAAGAATGAATCTTCTTTTTTTCTTTGTTTAAAAGAGCATCCATGAATTCGTGGAATTCTGGAATGTTCATCTGTTGCGCTGAATCGGATAGCGCTACTGCTGGGTCAGGATGCACTTCAGCCATAACTGCATCTGCACCGATCGCCATTGCTGCTTTAGCGGCAGGGAGGAGAAGGTCTTTTCGGCCTGTTGAGTGTGTTACGTCCACGACTACAGGTAGATGCGTTTCTTTTTTAAGAATAGGTACCGCTGAGATGTCTAGCGTGTTTCTTGTTGCTCTCTCGTACGTACGAATTCCGCGTTCACATAGAATAACTTGTGAGTTACCTTGAGCCAAGATGTATTCTGCAGCGTACATGAATTCTTCAATCGTTGCAGCTAACCCACGCTTCAGCAATACCGGTTTGTTCACAGATCCAGCTGCTTTTAACAGATCAAAGTTCTGCATGTTACGTGCGCCGATCTGAATCACATCAACATAATCTAGTGCCATCTCAATATCGTTCGGATTTAAAATTTCACTCACAACAGCCAGCTGATGTTCATCTGCTGCTTTACGAAGAATTTTTAACCCTTCTAGTCCAAGTCCCTGGAAGTCGTAAGGAGACGTACGCGGTTTGAATGCGCCACCTCGTATTAAAGTTAATCCTTTTTTTGCAATGACTTCTGCTACTTGCTTCACTTGTTCGTAGCTTTCTACCGCACAAGGACCCATGATGAAGTGAGGATTGCCATCACCGATCTTTTCACCCTTTACATTTACAATTGTATCTTCAGGTTTCTTTTTACGAGATACGAGTAACGCTTTTCGATTATCGTCTTTTTGAAGCTCTAAGCTTGCTTTGAAGATCTGTTTGAAGATGTGTTGCACCGTTGACGTCTCAAAAGGACCATCGTTATGAGAAGCGATCAGATCAAGCAATTCTCTCTCTCTGACAGGATCAAAGCGTTTAACACCTTGCATTTCTTTAAGCTTCCCAATTTGTTGGGCTACATTTCCTCGTTCATTTAGAAGCTCTAAAATCTTTAAAGAAATATCATCCATCTGTTTGCGTAAGTCTACTAATTCGTTTGACATGTGCGGTTCCTCCCCATATTTATACTCGTGTCATTAGTTCCTATATCGCGGCCGCTCATAGGCTTATTTATATACATCGTTACATAGACACTTTCGCGCTTTAAAGCGTGTGTCTCATAAAGTATTGTTTGTAACTTTAAAGGGATTTCAAAAGAATGTCAAGTACTTATAAGAAAAAAGATTTAAAATAATTTTGAAGCTGTTTAAAGTGCTTTTTGACATATAGATGAAGGTATTGTAAATTTTAAGAAAAATGCATGAATTCCCTTTACAACAACGCTTCAACGTGCTAAAACTGTTTATAACTTTATAAAATAAATCGCAATGATAGAACAGCAGTAGTGGAATGGTTCCCTGTTATTAGAGAGCTGATGGTGGTGCAAATCAGTACACAGCCTTTCACGAATTACAATTCTTGAGCATGCTTTTGTAAAAAAGCCGGAAAAATTTCCGTTAACAAAATGAAGGTGGCAAAGATTTATTCTTTGCTGTCAGGGTGGTACCGCGATGATAATTCGTCCCTGCTTATTAGCAGGGATTTTTTTGTACTATCAGAAATAAAAGAGTGACTAGATCAAAACGTGGTTTACAAAAGTTTTCTCTATAAAAAAAGGCAAACAGGAGGAATAGAATATGAGATATTTAACAGCAGGAGAGTCACACGGCCCTCAACTCACAACAATCATTGAAGGTGTACCAGCAGGTTTGCCTCTAGTAGCAGAAGACATTAACGAAGAACTAGCTAGACGTCAAAAAGGGCATGGTCGTGGAAGACGTATGCAGATTGAAAAAGATCAGGTTCAGATCGTAAGTGGTGTACGACACGGAGTAACGCTTGGTTCACCGATTACACTTGTAGTAGAGAACAAAGACTTTACTCATTGGACGAAGATCATGGGTGCTGAACCTCTCGAAGACGAGAACGCTGAAGTGAAGCGTGTTATCTCTAGACCTCGACCAGGTCATGCAGATTTAAACGGTGCTATTAAGTACAATCATCGAGATATGAGAAACGTACTAGAACGCTCTTCAGCCCGAGAAACAACGGTAAGAGTAGCAGCAGGAGCTGTTGCGAAAAAAGTTCTAAAAGAGCTTGGAGTTGAAGTTGGAGGCCACGTGTTAGAACTAGGTGGTGTCGTAGCTGAGAATACTTCATATGAATCGTTAGAAGAACTTCGTGAAAAAACGGAGGTTTCTCCTGTTAGATGTTTTGATAAAAATGTTGAAAAGACGATGATGGAAGCGATCGATACCGCAAAAGAAAACGGCGATTCGATCGGTGGGGTTGTAGAAGTAATCGTAGAAGGTATGCCAGTAGGTGTAGGTAGCTACACACATTATGATAATAAGTTAGATGCCAAATTAGCAGCAGCAATCATGAGTATCAATGCATTTAAAGGTGCTGAGATCGGTATTGGTTTTGAAGCAGCACGAAAACCTGGAAGTGAAGTACATGATGAGATCGTTTGGGATATCGAACGTGGCTATACTAGAAGAACAAACAACGCAGGAGGCTTTGAGGGAGGAATGACGACCGGGATGCCAGTTGTTGTTCGTGGTGTGATGAAGCCGATTCCTACTTTATACAAACCGCTAAACAGTGTGGATATTGAAACAAAAGAAGTCTTTGCCGCAAGCATTGAAAGGTCTGACAGTTGTGCAGTTCCCGCTGCAAGTGTTGTAGCAGAGTCTGTTGTTGCTTGGGAGCTCGCAAGTGCGCTAGTTAATCAATTTGGACAAGATAACATGGAAGTGATTAAGAAAAACATCGTGCAGCACCAAGAACGTGCAAGGGTGTTTTAAATGAACACGATTCACATAACAACACCTTCAAAAAACTACCCGGTTTTTATTGGTGATAACGTAATTGATGAGCTTAAATCAGTCTTAGAAAGCCTTAGCCCTTCACCTAAGAACCTATTGATCATAACAGATGAAAACGTTGGAGGTCTCTATTTAGAAACCGTACAAAGGGTGATCGGCGATGCTTTCTCTCATGAAACGATTCAGATTCAAGCTGGTGATGATCAAAAGTCATTTGAGAATTATATGGCTTGTCAAAGCTTTGCTTTAAGTAAAGAACTGGACCGGACATCTGTTGTTATTGCGCTTGGTGGAGGAATGATTGGAGACCTTGCTGGATTTGTGGCGGGTACCTATATGCGAGGAATCCGCTTTATTCAAATTCCGACTACGATTCTCGCACATGATAGTGCAGTAGGAGGAAAAACAGGTATTAATCATCCTGAAGGTAAGAACATGATCGGTGTCTTTCATCAACCAGAAACGGTAATCTATTCAACAGACTTCTTAACTACTTTACCAGCAAGTGAAAAAAGATCTGGTTTTGCGGAGGTCATTAAACATGCATTGATCGCTGATGAAAATCTATACCATTCTTTGCATGAGAACATTAAAAACATCGATGATCTCTTCGGAGACTCTCTCCAAAAAGCTCTCATACAAGGCATTAAAATTAAAAATGAGATCGTTACACAAGACGAAAAAGAAAAGGGAATTCGAGCTTATTTAAACTTTGGCCACACACTCGGCCATGCTATAGAAGGAGAGCTTCAATACAAAGGAATCACTCATGGTGAAGCAGTTGCATTAGGTATGCTTTTTGCACTTTCACTTAAAGAAGATACTGTAATTTTAGGAAAAGAACTAAAGGATTGGTTAACAAGTTTAGGTTATCCATCATTTCCTAAGCACTTATCTGCTTCCTCGCTAGTCAATCGAATGAAAAAAGATAAAAAAGCGGAAAAAGGCATGATTCAAATGGTGCTTCTGAACGGTTTGGGTAAGCCCTATTTATCACCTTTTACTTCAGAATCATTAGAGAGAAAATTAACTTCTTTTATAGAAGAGGCTTAAAAAGGAGTAGGAGTAAATGAAGAACGTCTTACTAATAGGGGTTGGATTGATCGGTGGTTCAATCGCTCTTTCTATCAAACAAGAACACGAAGCAACAATCTATGGGTATGACGTTTATGCTCAAAATAGTGTAACTGCAGCAGAAATAGGTGTAATTGATGAAGCTGTTTCAGACTTCACAGAGATTGCTCAAATAGCAGATCTTATCATAATTGCAACACCTGTTGAAGCAACGTTACAGGTGATGGAGAAACTAGCTTCCATTTCACCTGTAATTAAAGCGTTAGTTATGGATGTTGGAAGCACAAAAAAATCCATTATGAATAAAGCAGAGGAAATGGCTGTTTTTGGTATTCGTTTTATTGGAGGTCATCCTATGGCTGGATCTCATAAAACGGGAGCAGAAAGTGCGAAAGTCCATCTATTAGAAAATGCCTTTTACTTTCTAACACCAAACTCTATAACAACTGATATGGATATTGATGAAGCTAAGACTTGGCTAAAAGGGACTAGAGCCAAATTTCTCGTTACTGATCCAGATGAACATGATTTTCTTACAGGCATTGTAAGTCACTTTCCGCATCTTGTCGCTTCAAGCCTTGTGAGGATTGCACAGCATCATGCGAAGGAAAAACCGTTGATTCAGCAACTTGCAGCAGGAGGATTCAGAGACATTACGCGCATAGCTTCAAGCTCTCCTAAAATGTGGAGCGATATAGTCAGTCAAAATAAGACACATCTTCTTACTCTCTTACACGAATGGAAAAATGAAATGGATACGGTGATAGAGTTCGTAGAAAAGGGAGATGAAGCGGAACTCTATGAATACTTTGATGGAGCAAAATCATTCCGAGATTCCTTACCTGTTCGGTCAAAAGGCGCAATTCATCCGTTTTCAGATCTATATGTGGATATCCTCGATAGAGTAGGTGCTCTATCTCACATAACTGCTCTTTTGGCACAATCAGAGATCAGCATAATCAACCTCAGTATTTTAGAAGTAAGAGAAGGATTAAATGGAGTACTTCGATTGAGTTTTCAAGATGACAATGATCGAGACCAGGCACAAGAAATATTACAAAAAGAGAATTACTTAACACAAATCACTTTATAAGGAGGTACTATTCTATGGCAAAGCAATTACAACCTATTCAACAATTAAAAGGATCTATTAAAGTGCCTGGTGACAAATCTATTTCACATCGAGCAGTCATGTTTGGATCCATCGCTGACGGTACAACGACAATCGATGGTTTTTTAACAGGCGAAGATTGTTTAAGTACCATTTCATGTTTCAAGAAACTTGGTGTTACGATAAAACAAGAAGGTGAAAAAGTAACAGTAGAAGGAAAAGGAATTGCAGGATTAACACCACCCTCAGAAGATTTGTATGTAGGGAATTCAGGTACTACGATCCGTCTGATGCTAGGAATACTCGCTAATACACCGTTTGAATCCACCTTAACAGGGGATGAGTCAATCGCAAAAAGACCGATGAATCGCGTGACGAAACCCTTAAAAGAAATGGGAGCTGCTATTGATGGAAATGATTCAGGAAATAAGGTCCCTCTTCATATAAAAGGGGGCGAAACACGAGGTATTCATTACTCCTCTCCAATCGCCAGTGCTCAAGTTAAATCAGCTATTATTCTGGCTGGATTAGATGGAGAAGGAACAACTTCTGTAGAAGAACCCTTCAAATCGAGAGACCATACAGAACGAATGCTACAAGCGTTTGGAGTAGAAGTTGAAACCGATGATCTAAATGTTTCAGTCGCAGGTGGCCAGAAGTTAAAGGGAACACACATTGAAGTACCAGGTGATATTTCTTCAGCCGCTTTTTTCTTAGTAGCCGGTGCGATTGTTCCAAACAGTGAGATCACGTTAAAAAAAGTAGGGTTGAATCCAACGCGTACCGGAATATTGGATGTACTTAAAAATATGGGGGCAGATATCACCTACCAAAATATAAATGAGGAAGCATCAGAACCTTTCGGAGATTTAGTCATTAAAAGCTCTGATTTAAAAGGAACGGTTATTGAAGGCGATCTTATCCCTCGATTGATCGATGAAATTCCAATCATAGCTTTGGCCGCAACTCAAGCAGAAGGAAAGACAATCATAAAAGACGCGCATGAACTTCGAGTGAAAGAAACAGATCGAATTGAAACCGTTGTGAACGAGCTAAAAAAGATGGGTGCAGATATTGAAGCTACAGAAGACGGTATGATCATACAGGGTAAATCTTCACTGCGAGGAGCTTCAGTGCAAAGCTACGGAGATCATAGAATTGGAATGATGTTGAGTGTTGCCGCTTGTATCGCAGAAGGCGAAACAACGCTTACAAACAGTGAAGCGATCGCTGTTTCATACCCTTCATTCTTTGAACAATTGAATGTCCTCTCATCGTAAAGAAAAACGTTCCCTTTTATTAAAAGGGAACGTTTTTTGTATTATTGAACACTTGAGAATGTTCGTAGATCTTCAATGTCTGCCACCTTGAACCCATTCGCTTCGACTCGGTGTACGAGTTCATCGATTTCTTCACGCGAAACACTTTCATTGAAAGTGATAATAACTCTGCGAAGAAATTGCTTACCTGCGTCTTGCGTGAAAACACCTTCAATATTGTATTCTTCATGGATAGCTGTAAATAGTTTTCTTAGCGAACCTTTACCTTCAGTAGTAGAAACCGTTAGAGAGTATCCACCCTTCTTGATACCATAAGAATCTTCTAGAATATCCATAACTTTTGAGTGAGTAATGATTCCTAGGAAATTATGATCATCATCGACTACAGCCATAAATGGCAGGCGTCTGATTGTGAAAAGCACTTTGAAATAAGCTGTATTCTCATGAATAAATGCGTCTTTCTCTTCTACAATTCTACTAACTTGATCTTTAACTGAACCGATATTATCAATAATATAATCAGATGTAGTCTCTTTAAAAAGAAGCCCTACAAATTTTTGTTCGGATTCATCCAAAACGGGTATGCAGCGATACCCAGATTGAATAATGGTATATCGAGCTTCGCTGATTGACATGTTTTCTGTTACATACGTTACTTTTGATTTAGTTAGATAGTTGGATTTTACTTTCATAGGACACACCCTTTTCAGAATAATATAAATATTTAAAACTATTTCGACAAAAAAAGCAAATTTCCTTTCTTTATCCTCAACTTTATTCTTAATTGCATATTAAGTAATAATACCATATACTATTACTAGAATATTTTTTAAATTCTTAAAAGGAGGTGTAAGGCATGCTTAAAGGTGTACAAATGTTTGACTGGTTGGTGGTTTTCCGTGCGATTACTTATGTATTTTCAAAAATTGGCGGAGTCTGTCCATTTACAGTTAAAACACTAAAGTACATCACAAAGTAACCTTACCCTATCCTTTTTTAATTGTTAGTAACCATGGGCAGGTATGTTGCTCATGGTTTTTTTGTATACAAAAAAGGACAGTGGCATTGGATTAAAAGGAGAAAATAAAAATGATAGTCTGCACTGTTCATCAAGTTAAAAAAATGTATGGTGGAAATGAGATTCTAAAAAATATATCTTTTGAAATTCACGAACAAGATCGCATAGGTATAGTAGGACAGAATGGTTCAGGAAAGACGACATTGTTTAAGCTGTTAAGTGGTGTTGATCATCCGGATTCAGGTTCTATAGCCATCAGGAAGGATGCGGAGATCGGTTATTTGGAACAACTTCCTGAGCATTCCGAGAATATGAGAGTATATGATGTAGTTTCATCAGCGTTTCAAGAAATCAATGAAATTGAACATAAAATTCAGCAGGTTAATGCATTGTTAAGTGATCCAGAGCATACACACCGATTAGACAAAAATCTGAATAAGCTTTATAGATTGCAAGAAGAATTTGAAGAGCTCGGTGGTTATGCGATTGAGTCGAAGATAAATGGCGTTTTGGCTGGTTTAGGTCTAACACAACTCTCTCACCATCTTTTTATGCAACTAAGTGGAGGAGAACAAACGAAGGTCGGTCTAGCTTGTTTGTTATTAAAAGAGCCAGAGCTTTTACTCTTAGACGAACCTACCAATCATCTCGACATCGAAACGATGAATTGGCTTGAAATCTATCTTCAAAAATACAAAGGTTCCGTTATTATTATCAGTCATGATCGCTATTTTTTAGATAAAGTAACCTCAAAGACTATTGATATAGAGGATGGTGAATGTACTTTATATCATCAAAGTTACTCAGGTTTTCTCAAGGAAAAAGAAAACAATCTTCTTCTAGAATTTGAGAAATATGAAGAACAGCAAAAGAAAGTTAAAAAGATTAAAGAGTCTATCAAACAACTAAGAGACTGGGGCGCTCGATCAGGAAATGAAAAATTCTTTAAAAGAGCGAGGAACATGGAGAAAGCACTTCAACGAATACAGAGTATGAAACGCCCTAAACTGGAACGTAAAAAAGCGGCATTTGAATTCTCAGTTAACAAGAGAAGCGGTCAGGACGTTGCAGTAATTAAAGGGCTAAATAAATTGATTGAAGGTCGTTCCATCCTAAGTAATCTTGAACTACAGATTCGATATGGTGAGAAGGTAGCCCTCGTCGGTAAAAACGGTTCAGGAAAAACGACACTGCTAGAGATCATACAAACTCTGGATCACAGCAACGGCAATATAAAACTTGGACCATCTGTTTCGATAGGTTATCTTTCTCAAAGTGGACTTACTGCTGGTTCTACTGGAACTGTACTTGATATTTTCAGAGAAAGAGTACCGATGGAAGAAGGGGAAGCTCGTCATCATCTAGCAAAGTTTTTGTTCTACGGAGCAGCTGTTTATAGGAAAGGAAATGAGTTGAGCGGTGGAGAACGAACAAGACTCAGGCTTGCACAGCTTGTTTATGAAGGATTCAACTTCTTAATCTTGGATGAACCAACAAACCATTTGGATATTGATTCACGTGAAGCATTAGAACAAGCTCTAGAAGAGTTTAATGGAACGATCCTATCAGTCTCACATGATCGATATTTTATGAACAAACTCTTTGAACGTACCATTTGGTTAGAAGGCGGATGTCTAGAAAGTTATAATGGGAATTTTGATTATGCGATTGAAAAGCGGTTAAGCAAATAAATTCATCTATTCTACTGATAAAACAGGATATTTTAAATAGCCTGTTTCTTTTTTGTTATAAGGAGTTGGTTTCAGCTCCAGGGTACGGGACAGGCGGGCAGTCCTAAAAGTGGAAATGGCTCTATCCAGATTCGACAAACAAAAGGTGAAATGGGACATGAAGGCGCTCTTTGCCTTCATGGTCTATTTAACTTTTGACCTCGAGGGGCTAGCCACTGCAACTAGCCAGGTGAGACACTTAAGAGTGAAACGTACGAATGTGGCTCACCGCCTGCCCCGTGGAAATCGAGCAGCCTGGAACGTAAATCAACTACTTCCAAAAGCTTTAAACTATTCGAAAAACATCCTTTAGAAAAGATCCTTCTTTTATACAGTTTTTATTGATTGTTATTTCGAGGTATAGGGAATAATGGTGAGAAAACGTGTCTAAACAGGAGGTACCTTATGAGTAACTATGAAAATAACATGCCACAGTTTCCAGAACCAATCTGGAGGCAGCAATTAAACCTACCTACATACTCTATATTAAATGAAGATACACAAACGGAGGTTGTTGTTGTAGGAGCTGGGATAAGCGGGATAACAACAGCTTATCTTTTAGCAAAAGAAGGTAAAAAGGTTATATTGATCGAGGCAGGCAAAGTGATTAATGGAACAACTGGTCATACAACTGCAAAGATTACTTCTCAACATGATGTTATCTATGATCACCTTATTTCACACATCGGATTAGATCGGGCACGTCTTTATTATGAGTCAAACGAACAAGCTAAACAGTTTATTGAGAATCTTGTTAAACAAAACAATATTCATTGTAACTTAGAAAAACACGATGCCTATCTATTTGCCAACACCGATGAAGGAATCAAAAAGCTTAACAAAGAAGCAGGTGCTTACCAAAAGTTAGAGATCGATGGTGAGCTAGTTGAAAAACTGCCTTTTAACATACCGCATAAAAAAGCGCTTGTAATGAGGAATCAAGCACATTTCCACCCAGTAAAATATTTAGCCGCTTTATTACAAGAGATGGACTCGCTAGGTGTTGAGGTCTACGAAAACACGACAGCAACAGATATTATAGAAGAGAATGACAAAAAAGCTGTAGTGCAAACAAGTCATGGACACAAAATTATTGCTGACTTTGTAGCTTGTTGCACACATTTTCCGTTTTTTGATGGATTAGGTTTTTATTTTACAAGAATGATGGCAGAGCGTTCATATGTATTGGCCGTAAAAACACAAGATACATTTCCTAATGGGATGTATATGGGAGTAGATCAAACCTCATTTTCTTATCGTTCTATCTTACAAGATGGAGAAAAGATCGTGTTATTAAGTGGAGAAAGTCATCAAACAGGACAGGGAATTCCAACGCATCAGCACTATGAGGCTTTATTGAAAGAAGCAAGAAAATCATTAAAATTAGATAGAGTCCTTTATCGCTGGTCGGCTCAGGATTTGATTACACTCGATAAAATACCATTCATCGGCAAGCTTACGCATAAGCATGATCACATTTTTGTAGCTACCGGTTACAAAAAATGGGGGATGACGACAGGTACTCTTGCTGCATTAATTATAAGAGATCATATCATGGGTAGAGAGAATGAATATGCTGATCTATACAAACCACAAAGGTTTCAAGGTGATCCCTCTGATATTAAACAGTTTATAAAAGAAAATGCAGATGTCGCAAAGCATTTTGTTTCTGGGAAGTTAGACAAACCGTCTAAACATCCAAGAAGTTTAAATAAAGATGAAGGATGTGCCGTTACGGTTGATGGTGAAAGGTGTGGGGCTTATCGTGATCAAGATGGTGAACTTCATATTGTAGACACCACATGTACACATCTTGGTTGTGAAACAGAATGGAACAGCGGTGATCGAACATGGGATTGTCCGTGTCATGGTTCACGTTTTTCATTCGATGGTTCGGTCGTTGAAGGGCCAGCAAAAAAACCTCTCAAACGTGTAGAACTACAATAAACGAACAAGAAGATGACTTATTAAAGTGCTTATTAGCTTTAATAAGTTATTTTTTTGATTGAACACTAAATTTGAATAAAAATCTTACATGTTTAATATAGTGCTAACTAAATATAAATGAATTTATTCTTATATTTTCAAAAAAATAACAAGTAAAAATAATGAAAATTTTATGAATTTAGTATAAAATAAAGTGCTTGAAAGCGAGAGGGGGAAATGAAATTGAAGCTTTTAAGAGAGACATTAAAGCACTTTAAGCCTTATTGGAGGGGGCTTCTTCTGGCTTTTATCTGTTCGCTGATCGGTGGCGCTTTTACCGTAATCCCACCCATACTAGCAGGAAAGCTTGTTGATGAAATTCTGCCGAATGAGATGTCGGATATGATCGGTTGGCTAGTAGCTGGAGTTCTTTTCTCATTTTTGTTTAAGGTAGTATTTGAATCAATACAAGAATTTATTCAAATTCAGATTGGTTTAGATGTTATCACAGATATGCAGATGCGTGCATTTGGAAGGTTGCATAAAACACCGATGTCCTTTTTTACGACTACACCTCGTGGTGATATGTTATATCGTCTCACTCACGACGTAGAAGCTGTACAGAACTTAAATAATACGGTCGTGCCTCGATTCGTACAACAAGTAGTTAGTGCGATCGCTGCTTTTATTGCAGTTTTTGCTCTATACTGGCCAGTTGCGATCGTTATGTTCTGTGTATTCGCTATCTATCTGTACCCATCATTTAAACTTGGAACGACTATGAGAAAAATGAGTGCTGTTCAGAGGGATATGCGCGCAGATATTTATCACCACCTTCAAGAAAGTATCGAATCAACCAGACTAGTTCGTACTTTTCAAACTCAAGAAAGAGAAATACATACACAAGATACAAAGCTTACAGATTGGAAGAATTATTCCATACGTGCCGCTTTAATCGGAAAAGTAAACTGGCGTCTTGGTAATCTATTTAATATCGCTACACCAGGCGTAGTCATGCTTGTTGGAGGAATCGCAGTCTGGAATAATACGATTTCTGTCGGTACACTTGTTGCTTGTTTAGGGTTTATTCCTACGATGTTTTTTCCCATTCGTTCACTAGCTGAGAATGCATTGATCATACAACAGGCTATTCCTGCTCTTCAGCGAATCTATGAATATTTTGATTTACCAAAAGAACATGAAGATGATCTTCCAAAGATGCAACCTGTTCGAGGGGACATTGATATTGATAATCTTTGGTTTCGTTATCCGGGCAACGAAGAATATGTGTTAAAAGGCGTTTCATTGAATATGAAAGCTGGCCAACATATTGGTATTGTCGGTACTAGCGGCGGCGGTAAATCTACGCTCATCCAATTGCTGCTCGGTCTTTATGAACCTGAGGCAGGCTCTATTGAAATCGACCAACAAAACTTGTTTGAGTATAATAGGAATTCTTTTCGTCAGCAGGTAGGAGTCGTTTCGCAGGAAACGTTTCTTTTAAACAATTCACTGCGGATGAACTTATTATATGGAAGAAAAGATGCAACTCAAGCCGATTTAGATGCAGCATGTGAGGCTTCAGGACTTACAGATTTTGTCGCTGCTTTGCCAGAAGGCTACGAGACTATTGTTGGTGAGCGGGGGCTTAAACTTTCTGGTGGACAAAGACAACGTGTTGCACTTGCAAGAGCAATTCTTCGGCACCCTGCGCTATTAATCTTTGATGAAGCAACTTCTTCACTGGATGGCGAGACAGAAGAACGCGTTCAATCCGCTCTTGAAGAGCTCATACCAGGCAGAACGACAATTACGATTGCTCACCGGCTGATCACGGTTAGGGGTGCAGATAAAATCATACTTCTAGACAAAGGTGTTGTAGCAGAATCTGGTACGCACGAAGAGCTTCTTACAGAGCGGGGGCAGTACTATGAACTTTATATGGCGCAGTACAGTGAATTAGAAAAGGAGAGAGCGATATGAGCCAGACAGCATTAAAACAAAAAAATCGAGACGGCAGACGCGTTCTAGCCTTTTTAAAGCCACATAAAAAGTGGGTATTAGCTGATGCGTTTGTTATTGCCGTATCACAAGTGTTTTCTGCCCTTATACCAACTCTCGCACTAGGCTGGCTTGTTGATTCCATTTTACCTGGTGAATCCAATCAACTTCTATGGGGATTGATGTGGCTATTGATCTTTGCTGCTGTTGCTGACTTGATTCTAATGGTTATCGATGAATATTTTTGTCACCAAGTCGCGAAGACCGTAACGAACTGGCAAAAGTTAAGATTGTTTAAACATCTGCAGAACCTACCCTTTTCTTTTTATCAAAACAACCAATCTGGTGAAATGATGGCTCGTGTTTCTGATGATCCAGATACACTGCATAATTTCCTGGCTTGGGAAGGTTCGACTTTTATGGCATCCGTTCAAGGTGTTATTTTATACAGTATCGTCCTTCTTTGGATTCATCCATATCTAATGATTACGAGTGTTGTGTTAGGCGTTATCTTCTATTTAACATCAAACGCTGTCGGTCAACGGACACGGCAATCTTCTGCGAATGCGAGAAAAGAAGCTTCTCGTTATCTAGAGAGACTTCGGGAGTCTGTAACTGGGATCCACCTTTCAAGAGTATTAGGCGTTTCTGATGGTGAGGTATCAAGCGTAGCTGAGATTAGAAAATCGTTCATTAGAGAATCTCGACACGAATTAAAAGCTAGGATGCAATCGATTGTGGTTATCGGAAGCTACAACGGTCTTGCATTAGCTGTCGTGTATGGACTAAGCGCATATTTGATCTGGACCGATAAATTAACTGCTGGTCAGATGCTAACTGCAGCTGGGCTCGTGGCAATCGCCGCAAATGAGATGCAACGAATGTTAAGAAACTGGCTTTCTGTAAGAAGAACTGGCCCTGCATTAGATCGATCTGAACTTTTACTCAGTCAAAATGTATCGAGTGCCGAAACAGAAAAAGGATTTATACCTAAAGAAGTTGAAGGAGAGATCGAATTTAGAGATGTTGCATTCGGTTATCCTGAAAAAGAAGATAAAGTATTAAAAGGTTTATCATTTTCTGTAAAGCCTGGAGAAGCAGTAGCACTTGTAGGACCGAGTGGATCTGGAAAATCAACGGTTGTAGATTTATTATTGCGATTGTATGAGCCCGAGAGTGGAGCTATCTTTATAGATGGGGAAGAGCTATCAACGATTGATGCAGGATGGCTTCGCTCACAAATTGCGATCGTTTCACAAGATGTCCAGCTTCGAAATGGTTCTTTAGCGGATAATTTACGAATCGCCAAACCTGAAGCAACAGATGATGAATTGATTTCTGCTCTTCAAGACAGCGGTCTTGGAGATTTCTTACTTACTCTTCCTGAAGGACTGAACACCCTTGTCGGTGAAAGAGGAAGTTTGTTGTCTGGAGGTCAGAAGCAAAGGTTGTCATTAGCACGAGCTCTAGTAAAAGATGCCGCCGTTCTTGTTCTTGATGAAGCAAGTTCTGCTTTAGATCCCATTACAGAAGTGCAAGTCAATGAAGCGATCAACAAAAGAAAATCAAAACAAACGCTCTTTATTATTTCGCACAGGCTTTCAACTGTTTTGGCTGCTAATCGAGTGATCGTCATCGAGAACGGAGTAATGATCGAAGACGGGGTTCACGAAGAGTTGCTGAAGTCTGATAATGGTGTATACAGCAGGTTGTTTAAACGTGAAGCGGATATTGGAACACAAGCATTTAGCAGTTAACAATGGTTAGGTAATTTAACTAAGATTGCCTTTTTCTCATAATTCCACTCCAATTTGGGTATATATGAAACTATACATCCAAAGGAGGGAACCATTCATGTCAGCAACATTTAGAGCTATTTTGAACATTGTAGCACTTGCAGCAGTAATCTTTGTTAATTATCTTGCTAATGCACTACCATTGAATGGAAGGACAACAGGAGAATTATCAGCAAAATATAATGTGTTGATCACTCCAGCAGGTTATGTATTTTCCATATGGGGACTCATATATGTACTGCTAACGATCTGGGTGATCATTCAAGTGCTCCCTAAGAACAGAAATGAACCCGTGTATGAAAGTATCGGTCTGTGGTTTGTTTTGAACTGTATCTTAAATTGTACATGGATATTTGTTTGGCATCATGAACTTCTAGGTTTGTCTTGGATTGTTATGATCGGCCTCTTATTGTCACTCATTATGATCTATACGAAAATTCAAAATCAAGATAACAAGTCTTCGTTCATTCGACTTCCGTTCTCGGTATATCTAGGATGGATCAGTGTGGCGACAATCGTCAATACCGCTGTTGTTTTAAAATATAGCGGCTGGAATGGTTTTGGACTTTCATCAGTTACTTGGACTGTGATCATGCTAATCGTTGGTACAGGATTAGCGATCTTTTTTACCCTTTTGAACAAAGATGTTATCTATCCACTCGTTTTTGTATGGGCCTATGTAGGAATAGGGGTTAGACATAAGGGAGAGATCGATATTCTTACCTACACGAGTTTTACGTTAGCTATTTTACTTTTGTTATTCGTTATTTGGAGACTTGCTACTAGAAGAAACGGAGAAGTAGCAATGAAATAGGATTTAGAGGAGAATACAGAATGGTTAAGTTATCGATGCCTGTCGGCTTATTGTTGGAATCTGCTATAGCAGGCGGTGTTTCTGGAGAACGGTTGTTAGAAGTTGTTAAATCTAGAAATTACGAAGCACTTCAGCATGTGGGTAAAGAAGAGTCGAGCTGGGCTTACTTTTTCGATTTTGCAGAACAGAACTGGGAAATGGTTGTTTCTGCGATTACAATGGGCTACACGTTCAAGTTTATTACGATCAGGGGATTGTTGAACTTAATGCAGACCAAGTATAAGCTAAAAGAAAACGAAGATTTTTTATTGAGTGAATCTGGAATGGAAATGAACCTCTCAGATGAGCAGCTTGATTTTCTTCGTTCACGAATCCCTTCGCAATGGGCATTCAAGAAGCAGGAACATACAAAGTACGGCGTTCAGGCTTTCTTAACGCAAACGACTTCAACTAACGTGTAGATTACAAAAAAGCGCTTGAGCGGGGAAATATATCCTGCTTTTGCGCTTTTTTTAATCTTGATAGTTATTTCTTGCACTCAACCATGTGTTGAAACCGATCGCTTTACATACTGAGAAATAATGAAGAAGCATTAAGAGCACGGAACCTGCGTTCATTCCAATGATGATGCCATGCATTCCTAATGATGGTTGAGATCCTAACATGTACATTAGAACAAATGATAAAGTAGTTGACCAAATTGATTGAACCAATGCTGTTGTAATTAAACCCAAACCGATTAAATATGCTTGGAGAGGTATCAAGAAAAAAGTAAATAAAAAACTCGGCCACAAAAGTTCTAAATACGTGGCTGCGGATTGTGAATGGAAGAACATTAAGGTAAGTTTTTCTGAGAACATTAAGAAGATAGCGACGGCTGGAAACCCATATAATGCAGTTATGCCCATTACACGAATTAAAAGGCTTTTCAATTTTTCTACGTCTTTTTTAGCCGTAGCTTCTGAGACAGTAGGAATCAAGACGACCAAAAGAGAGTGAGCAATAAACGCAGGGAAGAAACCGATTGATATTGCTACTCCTGCCAATAAACCAAACTCTGCCGTTGCTGCAACTCCAGAAAAGCCTGCAAGCGATAACGCATACTTAATTAAAAAGGGCTGTATCGCATTCGTAACTGCATGAAATAGTCGCAGGCCCGTGGTTGGAATCGTTACGGCCATAAGGCTTCTAGTTACTTCATTGGAAGAGAGGTGTTCATTATTGTGTGATTGCATTCTTTTGTATTGAATCAAATAGGCTGTGAATAAATAAACAAAAACGATAAGTTCGCTACCTACAAATGTGGCTAAAGCTATAAGGATTGCCGTTTCATTATCAAAAGAAAACATCTGATAGATACCCGTTAATAAGATGAGCTGAGCTAGTTTTCGAAATAAATTTGAGAACGCCAGCTTACCCATCTGCTGTTTGCCCATAAAAAACCCTCGAGCAATCGATGTTAGAGAAATTAAAGGGATCAATAAGACCATAAGCCATCGCACTAAAGGATGATAACTATTGAAAACAGGTATGAAAGGCAAGATTATTAATGCAAATACAATCATTACTACAGTCAATAAAATTGTCATTTTTGTGGCATGTTTTAACATGCTATAGTGTTGCTTTTCTTCTTTTTCTGCAACGAACTTTGAGATGGAGATCGGCAATTCCAAACTCGCGATAATGATGATTAAAATGACTGTCGGAAAGATCGACATATAATGACCGAGTCCTAGTTCACCTAATTCTCTAGCTAAAACCATGTTCACAATAAATTCTAAACTTTCGCCGACTAAAGCAGCAGCAGCAAGCAACAATACTCCTCTGAAAAATATATTCATACGATGAGTGCATCTCCTTGTACACGTTGTCCTTTTATTCATATGCAAAAAAAATGAAACAAGACCTCGAAGGACTTTAAACATTGAAAGGAGAAGATAAGCTTATAGCAGAACAAGGAGAGATTATTGTGACATTACATACAGAACAAAATGCCATTCAAATTCTATCATTAACAGAACAAGAAAAGATTATGGATCAGTTGCTTTTTGAAAGACTGCAGCAATTATTGCCTTTATTAATGAAGAAACATAACGTAGACATGTGGTTGACGATCGGCAAAGAATACAAGGAAGATCCACTTGGAGAGACTTTCTTTCCGGCTGCGATCGATAGTTCGAGAAGACTAACCATTTTTGCATTTGTTAAGGATATCCATTCTGACGAAATTAAACGGTTTGTTATCTCTTCAAACAAAAACTTCGAACCTTTTTACTCATGCTTTCCACTGCGAGATAGTGAAGACTCTTTTACTGGTTTAAAACGGTTGGTTGATAAATACGACCCTGAATCAATAGCCGTTAATACTTCATTGCATTATGCTTTTTGTGATGGATTAAGCCACTCAAATTATGTGGAATTACTGAAAGTCTTAGAGAAGAGACATGCAGAAAAATTGATGTCATCTGAATCCATTGCGGTTGACTGGCTTCAAACAAGGACAGAATCTGAACTTAATTGGTATAAAATATTAGAAGGCATAACAAAAGAGATTGTGAAACAAACGTTTACGAACGAACGAATCAAACCTCATGTAACCTCAACACAGGATATAGTTGGGAGGATCAGACAACACGTTAGAGACTTAGGCTTGAAAACATCCTTCTATCCTACTGTAGATATTCAAAGAAAGGATGGATCTTCAGACAGATTGGAAGACGTTATACTTCCAGGCGATATTCTACATCTAGATTTTGGCATTGAATATCTAGGTCTTTGTACAGATACACAACAATTAGCTTATGTTCTTAGAGATAACGAAAAAGAACCTCCTGCAGGGCTAATAAACGCATTAAGTGAGGCGAACAAATTTGAAGATTTTTTCTTTGAAGAAAGTAAAGTTGGAATGACGGGTAATGAAGTTTTTTTAAGTGTACTAAAAAAAGCAAAACTAAATCATATCGATGCTATGCTTTATTCACATCCGATCGGCTATCATTGTCATGGAGCAGGACCGATTATCGGACTGTATGATAAACAAGAGTATATTCCTGTTCGGGGAGAGCTAAGGATTGAGAATAACACATGCTATGCACTAGAATTTAACATTAGACATTTCATACCAGAATGGAACAAAGCTGTTCCGATCTATCTAGAGGAGACGGTTTGTTTGAGAGAAGGTAAAATGCAGTTTTTTACAGGCAGACAAACAGAATTTTATCTAATCGAGCCGAAGTGGTAATAAAATACATTTGAAATATCTATTAACCTCTTGTACAATGAGAAACTGTGTGTTTCAGCTTGTTGTAGGGGAGAGATTAGATTAAATGCTATTGCTTGGACAAGAACAAGATAAAGAAATAACACTCGATCGCAACGAACTCGAGTTTCAATTATTGCGTATGCAGAACGATATGAAGCAAATTGCTAAAAGTTATGATGTGATCGGAGTGGATCAAACAAAGGACGATAACCTTGTGATCGTCTATAAATCTGAACAACTGGATCAATGTAAAATTATGATCAATGATTGTGAATCTAGGTATGATGGATGGGATTTTTCAATTGATGCCGTCTATGAAGATGAAAACACCCTTCATATTGGTGATATTAAAGGGCCTGCTAATAAAGGATACGGCTCAATCTGTATGCATTATTTGAAAGAGACAGCATCGGATAAAAATATCCCAACGATAAAAGGCGATATTGCAAAAAGAGATTGGGGACATGTAGATCGACTCATTCATTTTTATGAAAAGCATAATTTTGCAATTGAACTTGATCCAGAAAATAAATGCGGAAAAATTGAATGGAACGATTTTTAAGTAGAAGACGTGTATTGAAATGAAAACACGTCTTTTTTTTGTGCTCGTTTATCCATAACATGAGAAAAATAAGACTTTGGCAAGTAAGCCTTGACTTGTGCTGTAACCTGATTTACGATATTAATCGTAATGATTACGATTTAAAAGGAGTTTTTATACATGCTTCATACATTGACAAAACGAGTACCAGTAACCGTGTTGAGCGGATTTTTAGGAGCAGGTAAAACCACATTGATGAATCATGTCTTATCAAATCGAGACGGTTTAAAGGTTGCTGTAATCGTTAATGACATGAGTGAGATCAATATTGATGCTGCATTAATAAAAAATGAGACGCAGTTATCTAGAACAGAAGAAAAGCTCGTTGAAATGACAAATGGCTGTATTTGCTGCACCCTAAGAGAGGATCTACTGATAGAAGTAGAAAGAATCGTAAAAAACGGTGATATTGATTATATTCTCATAGAATCAACGGGCATAAGCGAGCCGATTCCAGTTGCACAAACCTTCACTTATCTAGATGAAGATTCAGGTGTTGATCTTGCTTCTTTATGCAAATTGGATACGATGGTAACTGTAGTTGATGGAAATCGATTCTGGAACGATTTTGCTTCTGGAGAGAGTTTATTAGATCGAAAAGCAGCATTAGATGAGACCGATACGAGAGAAGTAGTAGACCTGATCATTGATCAGATAGAATTTTGTGATGTTTTAGTTTTAAATAAGTGTGATTTATTGGAGAAAGAGGACCGAGAAGAACTCAGAAGAGTATTGAAAAAATTACAACCACAAGCAAAACTGATTGAAACAGAATTCGGTAAAGTAGATCCCAAAGACATTCTATCTACAGGTCTTTTCGATTTTGAGAAGGCAAGTGAATCTGCGGGATGGATGAAAGAGCTTGAAACAGAACATATTCCAGAAACAGATGAGTATGGGATCTCTTCTTTTGTATACAGAAAGAAAAGACCTTTTCACCCTGCAAGACTTTTTACCTTTTTAGAGAATTGGCCAGCTGAAATTGTTCGAGCAAAAGGATTTATTTAGGTAGCCTCACGAAACGATTGGGCAATCTTGTTAAGTCAAGCAGGAACGAGTATTATCTTCCAGCCAGCTGGTCAATGGGTGGCAGCTCTGCCGAAAGAAGAACAAGAGGAAATCATAGAAGAGGAAAAGAGTCAGAATCCAAACTGGGATGAAGAATATGGTGATCGAATTACTGAACTAGTGTTTATCGGAATTGATTACAACAAAGAACAGTTGTTAGAACAATTAGATCGATGCTTATTAACTGACTCTGAAATGGATAACGAAGATTGGGATAAACTTAACGATCCGTTACCTCGTTTTCCTGAAAGTGAATAATATAAACAAACGAATCCATTCTGGGTTCGTTTTTATTTTCTATAAGTTCTTTAAAGGATTAACAAAATGTTAGCATGAGCACTCTCCAAAACTTTACATATTGACAAGAAATTTTAGTTTGAAGTTGTTGGAAAATTGGGTAGTAAAATGGTATAGCGAGATAGAAGGAGAGATCGATCCATGAACGTCACTCATATAAAATCCAATAAAGAAAACAGTCTTTCAGAACGCTTTGAGATCGCCTTTAACCAGATACACAAATGTTTAATCGACAAAGTCAAAGATACGAAAGATGATCGGTTTAAAAACCTGGTGGAAACAGGAATGAAAAAGCATTCTCTTATCCGATCTTTTTATAATGAGCTGGGTCAGTTCGCAAAGCTTAGAAATGCTATAGTCCATGAGAAAGTTGATCATGATTTTTACATTGCTGAACCACATTTAGAGATCGTAGAGAGAATAGAAAAAATAGCGGGTTATTTTATGAAACCTGAAACAGCGCTGAACATTGCAACAAAAAAAGTTCATCATTTTAAAGAAAGTGACCGGTTGGAAAATGTTTTAAGCTGTATTCGAAAAACATCGTATTCACGTTTTCCAATTTATAATGACAAAGGAGAGTACCTATGGCTTTTAACGGCTACATACTTATTGAATTGGTTGACAGACCGGCTTGCCGATCAAGTAATCGATCTTAACAACGCAAGAATATCAGATATTGCAGGCAATGAACAAAAACAGCTGGTTGCTTTTATTTCTAAAACTTCAAGTATCTTTAAAGCAGAAGAGATCTTTGAAAGCATCCATAAGGAAGGGAAAAAGCTTGAGGCAATCATCATCACTTTAAATGGAAGTGAGAACGAAAAACCATTAGGCATTTTTACTTCTTATGATCTTATTGAGATTGATTTAGATGATTAAACAAAGAGGCAAATGAGGCACTCATTAAGAGTGTCTCTTTATCTGCCAAGGAATGAATAATTTGCATTTGTTTAAGGAAATAACGATTAGGGAAACGGATGTTTGAGATGTCAGAATGTTTTGTATGTTTATTTCAAGAAAGGGTGAAGGTCATTTGAAAGATTTAACGATTAAAATAAACGGAACAAAAACGAGTGCTAGTAGTGGAGAAACCGTATTAAATCTGCTAGATGGCTCTCCAGATCAAGTCCCTCATGTTTGTTATCATCCGAGCCTAGGACCGATTGAAACCTGTGATACATGTATCGTTAAAGTGAATGGTGAATTTGTTAGAGCGTGTTCCACGACACTTAATAACGGAGATGACATTGATACAAATTCTGATGAGGTAAGAGAAGCTCAAGTGATCGGAATGGATCGAATCCTTTTTAATCATGAGTTATATTGTACGGTTTGTGATTATAACAATGGCGGTTGTGAAGTACATAACACGGTAAAAGAAATGAAGATCAACCACCAAAGCATTCCTTTTGAACATAAGCCATATGAAGTAGATAACTCAAACCCATTTTACAGATACGATCCTGATCAATGCATATTGTGTGGGCGATGTGTTGAAGCATGCCAAGATGTCCAAGTAACAGAGACACTCACAATAGATTGGGAACGAGAAAAGCCAAGAGTGATTTGGGACAAAGACGTTCCAATCAATGAATCATCATGTGTATCGTGTGGTCACTGTTCTACTGTTTGCCCTTGTAACGCCATGATGGAAAAAGGTATGGAGGGTGAAACAGGTTATATGACGGGTATCAATCGCGAAACACTTCGTCCGATGATTGAGATCACAAAAGGTGTTGAGACAGGTTATGGGTCTATACTCGCTATTTCAGATATGGAAGCTGCGATGAGAGAACAAAGAATAAAGAAAACAAAAACCGTTTGCACTTACTGCGGCGTAGGATGTAGCTTTGATGTCTGGACAAAAGGCAGAGAAATCTTAAAAGTAGATCCGCAGATCGAAGCACCTGCAAACGGCATTTCAACATGTATTAAAGGTAAGTTCGGTTGGGATTTTGTTAACAGTGAAGAACGATTAACAAAACCTTTAATCCGTGAAGGTGATGTGTTTAGGGAAGCCTCTTGGGACGAAGCATACAACCTAATCGCTTCTAAATTTACAGAGATAAAAGATAAGGATGGTGCTCAAGCACTTACGTTTATCAGCTCATCTAAGTGCACGAATGAAGAATCCTATCTGATGCAAAAATTAGCACGTGGTGTTATCGGAACAAATAATATTGATAATTGTTCGCGTTATTGTCAAACTCCAGCCACGATGGGATTATTTCGAACGGTAGGACACGGTGGTGATTCAGGATCTATAAAAGATATTGAAAAATCAGAGCTGGTTATCGTAATCGGCTCAAACACATCAGAATCTCATCCCGTCTTAGCAACACGTGTTAAGCGGTCACATAAATTACACAGCCAAAAACTAATCGTCGCTGATCTTAGAAAACATGAGATGGCTGAACGTGCCGATCTATTCATTCAGCCACGTGCTGGTTCGGATCTCGTGTGGCTCTCTGCCGTTACGAAGTATATTTTGGATGAAGGATTAGCTGATCATGATTTTTTGCAAAAGCATGTGAATGGATTAGATGATTTTAGAGAGAACCTTGAAAAATTCACATTAGAATATGCAGAAAAAGTAACAGGACTTTCTGGAGATATCCTTATCCAGTTAGCAAAAACCATTTCAGAATCAAAAAGTGTTTGTGTTCTTTGGGCAATGGGAGTCACTCAACATATGGGCGGAAGTGATACGAGCACGGCTATATCCAATCTACTCTTAGTGACAGGAAACTATGGACGAGAAGGAGTAGGTTCTTACCCGTTACGTGGACATAACAATGTTCAAGGAGCGAGTGACTTTGGTAGCATGCCAGATCGCTTACCTTCATATGAGAAAGTTGCCGATAGAAAGGTTAGAGAGAAGTATGAAAAAGCGTGGGGTGTAAAGATTCCAGAAGAACCTGGTCTTAACAATCATGAAATGGTTCAAGGTATTCATGATGGTCATGTAAAAGGTATGTATTTAAAAGGCGAAGACATGGGAATCGTTGACTCAAACATAAACCATGTTCACGCAGCTTATGAGAAACTAGACTTTTTTGTTGTTCAAGATCTATTCCTTACACGAACGGCTCAGTTTGCTGACGTTGTCTTACCAGCAAGTCCAAGTCTCGAAAAAGAAGGTACTTTTACAAACACGGAGAGAAGAATCCAAAGATTGTATCAGGTGCTGGAGCCACTCGGAGATTCTAAACCAGATTGGGAGATTATCCGTGATATTGCAAATCGGCTTGGAGCTGGATGGGATTATAAACATCCGAGTGACATTATGGAAGAAGCTGCACAACTAGCGCCATTATTTGCGGGAGTATCCTATGAAAGATTAGAAGGGTACAAAAGCCTGCAGTGGCCAGTGGCTGAAGACGGAACGGATACTCCAATACTTTTTAAAGAAGGATTTCCTTTTGAAGATAAGAAAGCGCGACTATTTCCAGTAAACTGGACAGAGCCTGTTGAGTTCGGAGAAGAATACGATATTCACGTTAACAACGGAAGACTTTTAGAACATTTTCATGAAGGGAACATGACGTATCAATCTGAGGGGATTACATCTAAGACGCCTAACACTTTTCTTGAAATCTCTCCTGAACTAGCAAAAGAACGAGGAATTAAAGATGGAACACAAGTAAGATTATCATCGCCTTACGGAAATGTAAAAGTTCATTGTTTAATAACGGATCGTGTAAAAGGCAAAGAAGTATATCTGCCTATGAACGATAGCGGAGAAGCGGCTATCAATCTACTTACGAGCAGTTATTCAGATAAAGATACAGATACACCTGCCTACAAAGAGACAAGTGCTAAACTTGAGATCTTGTTGGAAGAGGGTGTGAATCCGTTGCCAAAAACAAATTTCAGGTACGGAAATCCACAACCACAAATCGGAGTTAACGTAGAGAAGAAATGGGCAAGAAAGGATTATATTTTCCCAGGAGATGCTGTGAAAAAGGAGCGAAATCAACATGGCTAAGGCGATTAAAAACGTTCAAAAACAAACGATAACAGCAGAAGAGAAACGTTCTAATGACCTCCGAGAAGTCGAAGATGCTCTAATTGAGAACAAGACTGCGATTCTTCAAACACTTGAGATCATGAACCATATGCACGATAAAGGAATTTTGCCTCTATTAAATGGATTGTTCGGGCAAGGAGATAAAGTAATGGATATTGCGGTCAAAGCGATGGACAAGCCTGAGAACACAAATACATTAAAAAATCTTCTATTGCTCTTAGGTACTCTAGGAATGATTAATGTAAAGCAACTTGAACCTTTTCTTCTAAAAATAGATGCAGGCATCGCACGAGTGGCTGAATACAAAGATACGGAAGAGAAGACGAGTTACTTTGATTTAGTTCGTTCACTAAAAGATCCTGAAATTAATAAAGCTGTGACCATTCTCATGCAGTTCTTAAAAGGCATGGGCCAAGAAACAGAACATATTGAAAAGACAACAGGGAACTCACCTCAAAAACGTGTAAATCAGAGTAAGGAGAAAACCTTAGAATAAAAGTGTAGAGGAGTATTCCGGATGGCTAAAAAGGTAAAAAACCGATGGTTGATTGCTGCAGCTGCTGTAGGTATTCACATTTCGATCGGATCTGTCTATTCATGGAGTGTATTCACAAATCCGCTCCGGGAAGAACACGATTGGGGACTAAGTGAAATCTCTTTAACGTTCAGTATCGCAATCCTGTTTCTAGGTTTATCCGCTGCTTTTATGGGGCATTTTGTTGAACGATATGGACCTCGTAAATCAGGCATCATAGCATCATTTTGTTTTGGTGCAGGGTTGCTAGGTTCAGGCTTTGCTGATCAATTAGGCTCTATTTATCTGCTTTACTTTTTTTATGGTGCTTTAGGAGGGATCGGACTGGGTATTGGCTATATCACACCTGTCTCTTCACTTGTAAAATGGTTTCCTGATCGAAGAGGATTAGCCACAGGTCTTGCTATTATGGGGTTTGGTTTTGCATCCCTTATTGCTAGCCCTGTAATCGCGAGGCTGATCACAGGTATAGGTATTTCAAATACGTTTTACGTACTAAGTGCTGTTTATTTTACCATTATGTTACTTTCTTCTTTATATTTAACGCCACCTCCAAAGAATTGGAAGCCAGAAGGAATGAAAGAAGAAAGTAAGAATAAAGATGGCCAAACAAAAGATCTTGCGCAATTAACGGCAAATGAAGCAGTAAAAACAATTCGTTTTTGGGCTTTATGGGCGATGTTATTTATAAATGTTACATGCGGGATCGCCATTATTTCTGTGGCGTCTCCCATGGCACAAGATATTGCAAATCTCAGTGCCGCTTCAGCTGCTACGATGGTTGGGATCATGGGATTGTTTAACGGTTTTGGAAGAATCGGCTGGGCGTCGATTTCAGATTATATCGGTCGCCCCAACGTTTATACTACGTTTTTCGCGATACAAACGGTGGCATTCGTTCTTTTACCAAATGTTACGAACGCCTTTTTCTTTCAGTTGCTTGTATATTTAATTCTTACTTGTTATGGCGGAGGTTTTGCTTCCATACCTGCATATATAGGAGACTTGTTCGGAACGAAGCAACTTGGAGCGATTCATGGGTATATTTTGACCGCTTGGGCCGCAGCTGGACTAGTAGGTCCATTAGTTGTCTCTTGGATACGTGAATCCACGAACAGTTATTCTTTAACGCTGTATATCTTTACAGGTGCGTTTGTTCTGGCCCTTGCTATCTCCCTGCTTATTCGCATCAATATTCGGAACATCAGAAAAGAAAACAGCCAATCTCATGTTGCTAGTTAAACGTAATTGACTAAGATAAAAAAGCTTGGCAAAAAATTGCCAAGCTTTTTCTGTTTCATCATTCAACATCTTTAAGTAACAGTCAATTACTGATATTGCTCTAAAACAGAGAAGAACTTAATCACAAATTCAAAGAAAACTTGTTCGGCAGGTGCTAGTTCACGACTGCGTGGGGTTATGATTCCCACTGTACGTTTAACATCTGGTATCTCGATCGGTATTTTTACTGTGTAACGTGGCTTCGTTTCATAAAAGGAACTATCGGGTAAAAGGGTAACACCCATACTAGCTGTTACTAGCCCTTTTATCGCATCTAGATCTTCACCTTCACATGCAATCTTAGGAACGAAGCCTGATTCTTTACAAGCATTTACAACTACATCTCGTAAAATATACCCATCCGGAAATAGCACGAATTCATCATTTCGTAAATCACTTAATAATAAACTTCTTTTTTCTGCTAAATGATGCTGTTCAGGTAATAGTGCAGAAATTTTTTCAGTAAAAAGGATATGTCCTTCTAAATCAGGGTCATTTGTAGGGACAGGTCCTAAAAATGCTAGATCAATATCTCCACTCTTAACGCTTTCTGTAAGAAATCGATAAGAACCTTGTCTTAAATGAAAGGCTATATTCGGATGTTCACGTTTAAAAGCTGATACAACAGTTGGCAGAAGATGTCCTGCAAGACTTGTAGGAAATCCAATCTTGATCGTTCCTCTTTCAGGATCTAAATATTCATCAATCTGTTTTTTTGCATGTTCGATTGCTTTCATAGCTGTTTTTGCGTGTATCAAGAACAGCTTACCAACAGGAGAAAGCTTAATATTACGACCTTCTCTTTCAAACAACTCTACACCAAGTTCAGCTTCTAAGTTTGCAACCTGACGACTGACTGCAGATTGTGCAACATGCAAAGCAATTGCTGCTTCCGAAACATGTTCTCGTTCTGCAACTTCAATAAAATATTGTAATTGTCTGAATTCCATGCCTTGTCACAACCAATCATTCTCAATTTGAGATCGTTTTAATCTAAATTATATATTGTTTCGATTAATTATAAAACCTAAACTAAATGAAAGAAAGTTTCGAATATTTCAGTTGATAAACTTAAGGGGGAGTTCAAAATGACCTTTAGTCAATTTCCAGAACCACAAGGTTTATATAATCCAAAGAACGAACATGACGCTTGTGGCATTGGTCTATATGCTCATTTGAAAGGGCATGCTACCCATGAGATTGTTGAAAAAGGCCTTCATATGCTATGTCAGCTTGACCACCGGGGAGGACAAGGAAGTGATCCTTTAACGGGAGATGGAGCCGGCTTAATGACAAAGATACCGCATGATTTCTTTAAAAAAGTTACAGATTTTGAACTGCCTGAAAAAGGACGTTACGGGGTAGGAATGATCTTCTTTCCCAATGATCCAGCAGCTCAACAGAGATTAGAGAATCAAATCAATCAATTTATTAGTCGAGAAGGACAACAATTATTAGGCTGGAGAACGGTACCCGTCAACGTAACAACAATCGGGAAAAAGGCTCAAGAAACTTGTCCTTTAATTAAACAAGTTTTTATTGCTTGCAACGATATGATTTCAGAGAATCTAGCTTTTGAAAGGAAACTATTTGTAATCAGAAAACAAGCAGAGCACTGGGCAAGAGAACAAGGACTTCAAACGTATTTTTCTAGTCTATCATCACAAACGATCGTATACAAAGGTCTGTTAACACCAGAACAGGTGGATGCCTTCTATTATGATCTGCAAGATACTGATTTCGTGTCTCCTTTCGCTTTAGTGCATTCCCGTTTTAGCACAAATACGTTTCCAACGTGGGAACGAGCGCATCCAAACCGATACATCATTCATAATGGAGAAATCAATACTTTACAAGGAAACATGAACTGGATGAAGGCACGTGAGAAGCAATTTGTTTCTGAAGCATTCGGAGATGATATTGGAAAACTGCTTCCTATTCTTGATGCCGATGGCAGCGATTCTTCTATCCTTGATCAAGCCTTTGAATTTTTTGTACTGGCAGGGAGAAAGCCTTCCCATACAGCTATGATGCTTATTCCAGAACCATGGAGTGAGAATCCTCATCTTGAAGAAGAGAGAAAAGCATTTTACGAGTATCATAGTTGTCTGATGGAGCCATGGGATGGGCCGACTGCTATCTCTTTCACAGACGGAAAGCAAATTGGAGCGATACTCGATCGAAACGGCCTTCGTCCGGCGCGATATTATGTAACGAAGGATGATTATATTATCTTCTCTTCTGAGGTAGGAGTTATTGAAGTTGAAGAAGAGAATGTTCTATATAAAGAGCGGTTAAGTCCAGGAAGAATGCTTTTGATTGATTTAGAAGAAGGCAGAATCATTACAGACAATGAGATCAAAACAGAAATGGCGAGTAAAGAACCATACGAATTATGGCTGACGAATGGACTGCATCACTTAGATGAAAATGGCGAAGAGCCTGAAATTATTATTGAAAATGTAAGAAGTAAACAAAGAGCATTCGGCTATACGTATGAAGATATTCATAAATATTTGATTCCTGTCATTACAGAAGGAAAAGATCCACTCGGGTCAATGGGGAACGATACACCTTTAGCGGTTCTATCTGATAACCCGCAATCCCTATTTAATTATTTTAAGCAGCTATTTGCCCAAGTTACGAATCCTCCGATTGATGCTATTCGCGAGAAGATTGTTACTTCTACGATGACGCTGCTCGGAGCTGAAGGAAATCTTCTGCATCCTGGACCACAGAATGCGAAGAGAATTCAATTGAACTCTCCTGTGTTAACATCGAATGAGTTTAATCAAATCACAGACAACATGATTTATGAATTTAAAACAGCAGTTCTACAGACTTTATTTTCGGAAGATTTGGAACTCGGGTTGCAATCTCTATTTAAATATGCGGAAGAAGCGATTCAAGATGGAGCAACTTTATTAGTTTTGTCTGACAGAGAAATGAATAGATCTTCTATTCCTATTCCTGTCTTAGTTGCTGTAAGTTCTCTGCATCATCATCTTGTAAAAGAAGGACTCCGGACAAAAGTAAGTTTGATCGTAGAATCAGGTGAAGTTAGAGAAGTTCATCATTTTGCAGCGCTCATTGGATACGGCGCAGATGCTATCTATCCGTATTTAACTTATAAAACCTTTGAAGAAGCGATCCAAGATGAACACATCAATCTTTCTTTATCTGAGACCATCAAAACCTATAAACAAGGAATAACAGATGGCATCGTTAAAGTGATGTCAAAAATGGGTATTTCAACGGTTCAGAGTTATCGAGGTGCTCAAATCTTTGAAGCAGTCGGAATCGGAAAAGAAGTGATCGATCGTTATTTCCCAGCTACTTCTTCTCAAATTGATGGAATCACCTTAGCTGAGATCGAAAAAGAGGCTACTCTAAGACATCAACAAGGCTTTAAAGAGAACATCGATGATACTTTGGATTCTGGAAGTGATTTTCAATGGAGAAATAATGGTGAACACCATGCTTTTAATCCAAAAACGATTCACACCCTTCAATGGGCTTGTCGCAAGAATGATTATTCACTGTTTAAAACGTTCTCAAAACTGGCTGATGACGAGAGAACAACTTTTTTAAGAAACTTATTCTCGTTTGCGCCTGAAACAACGTCTATACCACTCCATGAAGTTGAACCTGTTGAAGAGATTGTAAAGCGCTTCAAAACTGGTGCGATGTCTTTCGGTTCTCTCAGTCAAGAGGCACATGAATCTCTTGCTATCGCAATGAACCGTCTAGGCGGAAAAAGCAATAGTGGTGAAGGCGGAGAAGATCCAGCCCGTTTTATCCCTGATGAACTTGGCAATAACCGTAGAAGCAGCATTAAACAAGTTGCTTCAGGTAGATT
Organism: Fictibacillus norfolkensis; assembly: GCF_014836645.1. Taxonomy (GTDB): domain Bacteria; phylum Bacillota; class Bacilli; order Bacillales; family Fictibacillaceae; genus Fictibacillus; species Fictibacillus norfolkensis. Next base: position 200,604 of record NZ_JACSQM010000003.1, on the reverse strand, counting down.
CGGTGTAAAAAGCCACTATCTTGTAAACGCAGATGAACTGCAGATTAAGATGGCACAAGGAGCTAAACCAGGTGAAGGCGGCCAGTTGCCTGGCAATAAGGTTTATCCTTGGGTAGCAGATGTCCGTGGATCAACTCCTGGGGTAGGATTGATTTCCCCTCCACCGCATCATGATATTTACTCAATTGAAGATATGGCCCAACTTATTCATGATCTGAAGAACGCAAACCGTGAAGCAAGAATTAGCGTTAAGCTTGTGGCGAAATCTGGTGTTGGAACGATTGCGGCAGGTGTTGCAAAAGGCGCAGCTGATGTAATCGTAATCAGTGGTTATGACGGAGGTACAGGAGCTTCTCCAAAAACAAGTATCAAGCATACTGGTCTTCCATGGGAGTTAGGACTTGCTGAAACACACCAAACGTTGATGCTTAATGGACTTCGTGAACGTGTAACACTTGAGACAGACGGAAAGCTGATGACAGGAAAAGATGTTGTGCTTGCTGCATTGTTAGGTGCTGAGGAATATGGATTTGCTACAGCTCCACTCGTTGTATTAGGATGCGTCATGATGCGAGCTTGTCATCTTGATACCTGTCCTGTTGGTGTAGCGACACAGAATCCTGAATTAAGAAAGAAATATATGGGTGATCCTGATCACGTTGTAAACTATATGAGATTTGTGGCTGAAGAAATTCGTGAGATTATGGCTGAACTAGGCTTCCGTACGATGGAGGAAATGGTCGGGCGTACTGACGTATTAACGGTGGGAGATCGTGCGAGAAAACACTGGAAAGCGAAGCATCTCGACTTATCAAAACTGCTATATCAAGCAGAAGGTAATCGCACGAAACAGATCTCTCAAAATCATAAGATCGATCAATCCCTTGATATGAATGAAATACTACCGGAGCTCCAGACAGCATTAGAAACGAAGAAATCTGTTTCACTCAACTTACCGATCAAGAACACGAATCGTGTAGCAGGTACGATTGCAGGTAGTGAAATAACAAAACGATTTGGGGAAGAAGGTCTTGCAGAAGATACTGTAACACTTAACTTTTCTGGATCTGCTGGTCAAAGTTTTGGAGCATTCGTGCCACGTGGCATGACGCTTTATCTGAACGGAGACAGCAATGACTATTTTGGAAAAGGCTTATCTGGCGGGAAATTAATTGTTGCACCTCCTAAATCAGCAGAATATTTGGCTGATGACAATGTCATCTTAGGAAACGTTGCTTTTTATGGAGCAACAAGTGGTGAAGCATACATTAATGGATTAGCTGGAGAAAGATTTGCAGTTAGAAATAGTGGAGCCAACATCGTTGTTGAAGGAATCGGAGATCATGGCTGTGAATATATGACAGGTGGCCGTGTAGTTGTCTTAGGTGATGTTGGAAAGAACTTTGGAGCAGGTATGAGTGGAGGAATCGCCTACATCTACACGCATCAGCCACTTTTACTAAAACAGTTATGCAACAAAGAAGGTATTGAGTTTGAGAGATTAATGGATTCTGAAGAAACAGAAACGGTTAAGCAGATGATCATCAATCATTTTTCATACACTCAAAGTAAAAAAGCCTCTGCTATTCTGCAAAATTGGAAATTAGAACAGTCGCATTTTGTGAAAGTCATCCCACATGACTATAAAGAAATGATTAAGAAAATAGAAGAAGAGAAAAAAGCGGGTTATACAGAAGATGAAGCGATCATGAATGCTTTTGAAGCTGGATCAAGCTCAGCGAAAGCAAGTGGTAGACCTGGACCAACAAAATTAATTCTGAAATAAATTGAGATGAGAGGAGAGATTTAAATGGGCAAACCAACCGGATTTTTGGAATACCCAAGAGAAGAAACGATAGAGAGAAAGCCTCTCCAACGTCTTAAAGATTGGAAAGAATATACGAAAAAACAACCTGAAGATATGTTAAAAAGACAAGGCGCTAGATGTATGGATTGTGGAACACCTTTTTGTCATATCGGTATTGAGATTAATGGGGCTGCAGCTGGCTGTCCCATTGGTAACCTCATTCCAGAGTGGAATGACCTTGTTTATAGAGGGAAATGGAAAGAAGCTTTAGATCGTCTATTAAAAACAAATAATTTTCCTGAATTTACTGGTAGAGTTTGTCCGGCTCCTTGTGAAGGTTCATGTACAGTTGAGTTAGCTGGTCCTGCTGTTACGATAAAGAACATTGAAAAAGCAATCATTGATAAAGGTTTTGAGAACGGTTGGATTCAACCTAGAATTCCAAATAAAAGAACAGGAAAAAAGGTCGCAATCGTTGGGTCAGGACCAGCCGGGCTTGCAGCAGCAGATCAGCTGAACCAAGCTGGTCATTCTGTTACAGTTTATGAAAGAGCAGACAAAGCTGGCGGATTGTTAACGTATGGAATTCCTAACATGAAGTTAGATAAGGATGTAGTGGAAAGAAGAATCAAGTTATTAAGGCAAGAGGGCATTGATTTTATCCTTAACACAGAGGTAGGAAAAGATATTACTTCTGAAGAACTAAAAAATCAATTTGATTCAATCATTCTGTGTACAGGAGCACAGAAACAAAGAGATTTGACTCTTCCTGGAAGAGAAGCTGAAGGTGTTCATTTTGCTATGAACTATCTAACTCAGGCAACAAAAAGACTATTGAATATTGAAGTTTCTGAACCATTTATTGATGCAGAAGGTAAGAATGTCATCGTAATAGGTGGTGGAGACACGGGTGCTGATTGTGTGGCAACAGCTCTAAGGCAAAAGTGTAAGAGTATCGTTCAATTTGGCAAACACCCTAAACTTCCTGATGTACGCAGTGATGCAAACATGTGGCCTGAGCAACCGAATATTTTTACAATGGATTATGCCTATGAAGAAGCGACTGCTCAATACGGACATGATCCAAGAGAGTACTCTGTACAAACGAAAAAAATCGTATCAGATCATAATGGTCGATTAAAAGAACTTCATACGATTCAAATGAAACGTACGTCAGACGATGCTGGAAATATGGTTTTTGAAGAAATTCCAGGATCAGAGAAGGTTTGGCCGGCAGATCTTGTTTTTGTTGCGATCGGTTTTGAAGGTGCTGAACTTCCAGTCTTAAAAGAATTTGGTGTAGAAATTAATAATAATAAAGTCAATGCTAAACATGGTGACTATAGAACAAATGTAGATGGAGTGTTTGCAGCAGGTGACTCTAGACGAGGTCAAAGTTTAATCGTTTGGGCAATTCAAGAAGGTCGTGATTGTGCACGTCAAGTTGATCTATCGTTGATGGGCAGTACGGTTTTGCCTTAATACTTTTTTCCATGCTACAATAAACTCCAAAAGCCATAAGCTTTTTATCTATGATAAAATAAGGCTTAGGCAAAACACAATTTTTCATTTATAAGGAGTAGACGCATGGAAAAAGTACTTATTTTTGGACACAAAAATCCAGATACTGACACGATTACATCAGCACTCGTTTATGCTGACTTGAAATCTAAATTAGGACAAAATGTAGAAGCTATTCGCCTAGGTGAAATTAACGGTGAAACACAATATGCATTAGATCATTTCAATGCTGAGCTTCCTCGACTTGTAGAACATGTCTCTGCTGAAGCAAACGCAGTAATCTTAGTTGACCATAATGAACGTCAACAAAGTGCAAATGATATTGAAAAAGTAAGAGTATTAGAAGTAATCGATCATCATCGCATCGCGAATTTTGAAACAAGCGATCCATTATACTATCGTGCAGAGCCTGTTGGCTGTACAGCTACAATCTTGAACAAGATGTACAAAGAGAACGGTATTCAAGTAGAGAAAAATATTGCAGGACTTATGCTTTCTGCGATTATTTCTGACTCTTTGTTGTTCAAATCACCTACTTGCACAGAAGAAGATGTTGCTGCAGCACGCGAACTTGCTGAAATTGCAGGAGTAGATGCGGAAAAGTACGGTTTAGAAATGCTAAAAGCAGGAGCAGACCTAAGTGATAAATCTGTTGAAGAGTTAATCTCACTGGATGCAAAAGAATTTAACATCGGTGAAAGCAAAATTGAAGTTGCTCAAGTGAATACGGTTGATGCCAGCGATGTATTAAAGCATCAAGAGGAATTAGAATCAGCGATTACTAAAGTGATTTCTGACAGAGGTCTAGACTTATTCATGTTTGTTGTAACAGATATTTTAACAAATGACTCGACAGCGTTAGCTCTTGGTAAGAGATCACAATCTGTTGAAGAAGCTTATAACGTTAAATTAGAAAACAATACAGCCGTCCTTAAAGGTGTTGTTTCTCGTAAAAAACAAATCGTACCTGTATTAACAGAAACGATGAGTAAGTAAATGAAGGCCTTAAAGGGTAAAGCCTACTACGGCTTTGCCCTTTACTTTGCTATACAAAGGTTGGGTTTTTTAAAAACAGTTGACAATCTAAACGAGACTGCTATCATTTAAGACATAAACCAACTACATAAAAACTAACCACTAGGGGTGCCTTTTATAAGGCTGAGATCAAAGTGTGACTTTGAGACTCTTAGAACCTGATCTGGATTATACCAGCGTAGGGAAGTGGTGTTGCGGAGTCTTTATTCCTGTGTTGAATTCTCCATATACAACCACTTTCTTAGCTGAGAGTGGTTTTTTTGTTGGATAAAACAAGGAGGATTCATATGAACACATTTACTGATATCTTGCGAGAAAGAGCGGCTTCCATTTGGGAAGCGAACCTTCAACATCCATTTGTGAAGGGAATTACAGATGGTGACCTGTCTTTAGAACGCTTTAGGTACTATGTTTTACAAGATTCGTATTACCTATCTCATTTTGCAAGAATACAAGCGATGGGTGCGGCAAGAGCAGAGGATTTATATACGACTTCTAGGATGGCCGCGCATGCACAAGGTACGAATGATGCGGAGTTAGGACTTCATGAGACATTTATGAAACAGCTTGGGGTGACAGAAGAAGAACTAGATAATTTTGAACCTGCACCGACCGCTTATCATTATACATCTCACCTTTATCGTGTAGCAGAGTCTGGAAGTTTAGGAGAAATCATCGCAGCCATCCTGCCATGTTATTGGATCTATCAGGAGATTGGTGAAACGTTCAAAGGGGCTTCACCACAAGAGCCTATCTATCAAGAGTGGATTGCTGCCTATGGAGGAGAATGGTTCTCAGAACTTGTACAAGAACAGATTGATCGATTGAACCAATTGGCTGAAAAAGCAAGTGAACATGAAAAAAACAAAATGATTCAACATTTCTTAATCAGTTGTCAGTATGAGTATTCCTTCTGGGAAATGGCTTATACGTTGGAAAAGTGGCCGATTCCATTCAGCCTGACCACAACACCGATTGGAAGTGAAGGGTAGCATGCAAAAAGGGTTAAAGTTAACCGATATCCTTGTAACGATCGTAATTTCAATCGCATTTGGCATTTTATATAAGATTTGGGGACCTCTATATTATGCAGTTAAACCGTTTGGCCTTCACATCGATCAGTTGATATATGGGATGTGGTTCATGGCGGCAACAGTTGCGTTCCTAATCATTCGAAAGCCTGGTGTTGCTCTATTGGCTGAAATTGCTGCTTCTTCAGGAGAATTTTTAATGGGTTCTGAATTTGGACTTGAAGTGTTATTATACGGACTCATTCAAGGATTGTTTGCAGAATTTATCCTATTCGCATTTCGTTATAAACGATTTGACCTTTTCGTCATCTCACTCGCTGCGCTGAGTTCATGTACAGGATCTTTAATCATGGACTTTTACAAAGGATATATCGGTGATCTTTCAACATGGAATCTAACTTTATTAATCGTATTTAGAATGATCGGTTCTATCTTGTTTACAGGATTTTTTGCCGTTTCTATCGCAAAAGCTTTAGAGGCTACAGGAGTGACGAATTTAGTACGATCTTCGTCAAAAAAGGATCATGAAGCATTAGATCAATAACTGAGGTGGTTGGATGACAAGCATAACTTCTGTGAAGAATCTGAGATTAAAGTTTCCGGGCGAATCAGAAATGCTGTTTAAAGATATGAGTTTGTCTATTAATCGTGGTGAGAAAGTGCTTCTTCTTGGCACCTCAGGATGTGGCAAATCTACACTGTTGCAAGTTCTTTCTGGACTAGTACCACGAACAATTGATATTCCCATGAAATGTGATGAAATACAAATCCCTGATCAATGGGGATTTGTATTTCAAGATCCTGATACTCAGTTCTGTATGCCATATGTTGATGAAGAATTAGCATTTGTTCTTGAGAACTTGGAAGTGCCTCGAGAAGAGATGTCAAGCAAGATTTGTTCTTTATTAAAAGAGGTTGGGCTTGAACTTGAGAACATTCATACACCGATTCAACATCTATCAGGTGGAATGAAGCAGCGATTAGCTATTGCATCTGTATTAGCACTGAAACCAGATGTAATATTTTTAGATGAACCAACTGCTTTTATTGATGAAAAGGGTACCGAACAAATTTGGGAAACGGTAAAAAGAATATGGAAAGATAAGACGTTAATCATTGTTGAACATAAAATTGAGAAAATCCTGGATTTCGCTGTTCGTCTTATTGTATTTACACCAGATGGAGAAATCCTTGCTGATGGCAACACTTCAATGGTCTTTACTCATTATAAGGAAAAGATCAAAGAGTATGGAATTTGGTACCCTGGTGCATGGGATGATTATAAACGAGAACCAATCATGAATAACAAGAAAGAACTTTCAAACACCATGAAATTACAGAATTTCAAAGGGTATCGAAACAGAGAAGTTAAGATCGTGGCAGATCACTTAGTGGTCCATTCAGGAGAATGGGTGACAATAATGGGTGAAAACGGAGCAGGAAAGAGTTCATTATTACTAGCTATGATGCAGCTCATAAAAACATCTGGAGACTATTTAATCAATGATGTACCTATTCAAAAAACGAAAGACATCTCTGGACTTCTTTACCTCGTATTTCAGAACCCTGAATATCAATTTCTAACAAATTCTGTTTACGATGAAATAACCTATGGATTACAAAACGAGCAAGAAGTTGAATCCGATGTAAAAGAGATACTCACTTCTCTCGAGTTGACAAGCAAAAAGGGTCAACATCCTTACCAATTATCTGTTGGTCAGAAGAGACGTCTAAGTGTGGCCACTGCTTTTTTACAAAAACCAAATATATTACTTCTTGATGAACCAACTTTTGGTCAGGACTCTTTAAACACGTTTAGGATTTTGGAATGGATCGAACAAGAGCGTCAAAAAGGAACAATCATTCTCATGGTCACACATGATCATCATATCACAGAACGTTTTGCAACACGGTTATGGGAGGTACAGAACGGTAAAATTGTAACTGATCATCAACTTAATAAAGGCGGTAAAGTACAGAGGGAGATTCTGCATGAATTCATTATTTAGTGGGAAGTACACTTGGTTACACAGCATAAATCCTTCTCTAAAACTATTAACGTTGTTGAGTCTGTTCGTATTAGCCATCAACATTCATTATCTTAGTTTTATGGTTGGTTTTTCATGTGTGATCTTAACATTGTTTATATTTGGTACAGGATATTCTTATAAGCAATTACTATTACTATCCCTGCCCTTCTTGTTTGTTTTTCTTTCAACTTCTTCTTCCATGATACTATTTGGAAAGGGAGAAACAATCCTGTTTAAATGGGCATATGTTCAAATATCAGAGGAGAGTTTGATAAGAGGCATTCACTTAGGATTTAGAGCTTTATCATTTGCGATGCTTGGATTGATATTTGCTTTAACTACCAAACCAGTTATGCTGTTTTATTCTCTCATGCAACAACTTAAACTGCCACCCAAGTTTGCTTATAGTTTCATGGCAGCCATTCGATTAATTCCTATCATGATTGAGGAATACCAAATCATTATGAATGCTCAAAGAGTTAGAGGAATTGAACAAAAGAATCACTTTCTTAAAAGAATGCAGAGGCTCGCGATTCCTTTATTATCACAAAGCATTCGCAGAGCTTATCGCATAGCCGTTTCAATGGAAGCAAAACGATTTCAATCGAACAGAAAGAGGACCTATTATTATGAGGTCGGCTTTTCTAGAAATGATCTATTATTCTTATGCTATTTTCTTGTTCTGTTAGGACTCGCATATCTTCTTTCTACCCACTATCCATTCCTACCAAATACCGATGTGAGATATTTATCTGATTTAAGAGACTGAAACTATATCCCTTCAGTCTCTTTATTTCATTAAGGTGATGTTATCATTTTGTTTCATCAGCACGGTATGAGTGCCTTCTTTTATCTTCATATATATAGCATTTGATACACGAAGATTCTTACCGTTCTCAAAGAATACCATGTAATGTGGTTCTGTTACGAATGAATCTCCAATGCTTATTACTTTATCAGTTCTTTCCTTTTTAACGATGATACCTCGATACTCACTTATATTAAATTCATCCTTTAAATAACCAGACCATGCAAAGAACAACAGAAATCCCGCAATAAATGTACAAACGACCGAGCTTACTTTTTGCATTTTTTCACCTCAGTTTTGTTTATGACGAAAAAAGGGAAAACAATAGAAGGGTTTATATCAAATTGATCTAATACTAATAAAACAATAAAATTAACTTTTTTCTTTTTGAAACAACTTGTTATGCCATGAAGTGAGCAATAACAATGCGAGAAATGAACCGAGTAGCGTAAGTGACATGTCCCATTGAGCATCCCAAATATCTCCTTGAGCACCTAAAAAGTCTTTTGTTTCACGTTTTGCTATCTTGCCCGCGATCCATTCAACAATCTCATAGAGAGCGGCGATTGCCAACGTAATACTAATTGCAACACATTGGACCCATTTTCCAATGTGCAAAGGTGTTTTTATAAGCAGGATCTCGCGTATAACAATCGCCAACAAACCTTTCATAAAGTGGCCGAAGCGATCATAGTGATTGCGATTAAAGTCATAGTGCTGCTGCAGCCAATCGAAAAAGGGAACGTCATCATAGGTATAATGTCCACCTATGAATGTCAATATCGATAATAAAGCAATGATGCTGTATGTAAGAGAAGTGAACCTTAGCTTTTTATAAAGGAAAAAAACGAAGAGTATAGCGATAACAGATGGAGCGACTTCTAGTATCCATATTGGATAATGTACAGGTTTAATAAGTGACCACAGAAAAAAGAAGGAAACGATGATTAATAGAACCACATGGATTTTGTTAACTTTCATGATCAATCCCTCACAATCTAACATTAGTATTGATATTAAGTTAGGAACATATTCTTTTGTTGCGTAAAAACACTTTTAAATAAGGATGTGATACATCATGTCTAAAAAAATCGCAGTAGCTATTCTTCATGGAATCGGTAATCAAAACGAAGATTTTTCGGATTTGTTTATTGAAGTGCTTACCAAAAGATTCTCTCAACAGATCAAACCGTTTTATGCAACTCCTGAAGAAGAATTGATCATCCAACCCATTTACTGGGGAAGTGTCTTTAATGAAAGGGAATCACACTTGTGGCAAAGACTTAATAAAGAAGACAATTTAGATTTCAAGCAGTTAAGACAGTTTGTCATCCACTTTTTTGGTGATGCCATCGCCTACCAGCCTGTAGTCGATCACAACCCGAACTATATTAAAGTACATGAGATATATGCTAGGGGACTTCGAAAATTAAGTGAAGTGGCTGGTGAAGATGCACCACTCTTTGTCATTGCACATAGTTTAGGTACCGTGATTTCGAGTAATTATTTTTATGATCTACAATTCATTTCTGAACGAATATCTGAAGATGTCGTGCGAAATATGCATAAGACTCCTTTAGAAAAAGGTGAGACTCTAACCAGCTTTTATACATTAGGAAGTCCACTGGCGTTATGGGGTCTCAGGTATACAGATTTCGATAAGCCCATACAAGTTCCATCGCCACATTTAAAGAATCATCACCCTGAGATTCAAGGGAAATGGGTAAATATGTACGATAAAGATGACGTGTTCGGTTATCCTCTAAAAACGATCAATGACTCTTATGATCGAGCAATTGCCGTTGATAAAGAATTAAACAGCGGCGGATTTATAAGCAGTTCTACACCACTCTCTCACAATAATTACTTTAAAACGAATGAAGTCATCAATGACATCGGTGATGATTTAGCTGAAATATGGAAGCAGTTAAATTTAGCACCTCAGCGAAAATAACGTTTCCTCTCGTCCACGAATACATTAAAACATCTCATTAAATGGACGGTTGCCGAATGGATAATCAGCAAAAACAACAAATTGGCGGTGTTATACAGGCGATTGGAACAGTCATATCAGCGATTGCCAACACACCGATTCCGGTCTTGAGCGATCAGTTTCAGGAAGATCTCGATTTAATAGGAAATGTTCTGCAAGCTACTGGAAATGGTTTAATTGCTGATGGACAAATCCCGTTTACCCTCAAGAGGATCGGAAATGAAGTCCAAGCCATTGGAAATACGACGGTAATCGCAGGTATGGTCTTACCATTAGAGGACGATACTTCTCAAGTCTTGAATATTAAAGGGAATTTACTACAAGCATTTGGAGCCGGAATTGTTCTAGGTGTTGAATTCGATAACGAACTAGGCGATTCACCATCAAATCAAGGGATAACTATTATTTCAAATTTACTTCAAGTAGCTGGAAACTCATTACAGGCATTAGGTGGGAAATTTGAACTTGACCATCCGAATGAAGATAAAAGCTATAGTGAATCTATAATTTTTGCAGGAAGTTGGATCCAGGCAGTCGGTGCCGTGATTTCAGCGTTACCTCGTCAGTAAAAGGGGAGATACGAGTGGAAAATTATCATTATGCAATTAATAGTTTTATAGCCGAGAATAATATAGGTGCCATTCATCTGGTTTTAAAGGAATCTTGTCATTCTGTTCAAGATGCTGCTATAGCCATAAATGTATCCCAGCATGATTTCGTAAAAAACATTTGTCTTTTAGATAATAAAGAACAGCTCATTTTAGCCATTGTGAAAGGTGAAGACCGGGTGAGCACAACACGAGTTGGAAAAGCTCTGAATATTGAACGCCCTCGTCTCGCAACAGAGGATGAAATATTAGCTCATACTGGATTTCCTGCAGGAGGAGTTCCGTCATTTGGGTTTAAAGCCATTTTTTTAGTTGATCCAAAAGTAACCCAGCTTCCATACATATACACGGGAGGCGGTTCTCAGTTTTCATTGATAAAAGTAGAAACCAATAGTATGTTACAAGCAAACAAAGGACAAGTCATTCGCATTAGAAAATAAAAAAATCTTAATAGTCCTCCAAAAAAACAAACATCCCATCATTCAATTATGGGATGTTTAAGTCTTTAATAAAGTGAAATATTAATCATTTTTTGAGACTATTTTATGCATTTGAGCGCGCAAAACCCATTTTAAGAGAGGGGGTACTGCAAAAAAGATAAAAAGTATGCGGAAAAGTTGATAACCTGTAATCATCGTTACATCCGCTTCTAGCTCATGTCCGATAATCCCCATCTGATCAGCTCCACCAGGTGCCATACTCAGGAAACTAGTGATGAAAGAAAAGTTAAATTGATAGATCAACAGAAGACTCAGAAGAAGTGCGATACTTACCAACATGAATCCGCTGATCAACGCAATTGGAATCATACTAGCTTTTTTTCTAAGCTTTTCAGGCTTCAATAATAATCCAATATATCCCCCGATTAAAAATTGAGAAACATCAAGTATTGAAGCAGGAAGAGGAGGTCCTGTTAAACCAACGATATTTAAAGCTGCAATTCCTAGAATTGGTCCGAGCAAAAAAGCTGTAGGAAGCTTTATTCTTTTCCCTAATAAAGCCATCCCAACAGAAAATAATCCAAATAGAATAATCTGTGGGAAAAAGGAAGAAGAGGTTCCTTCTGAAATAACATTAGGAATAATAGCCGGACTTCCTGAGGAAAATATAGGACTGAAAATCAGAAATGGAACAGCGAAAATGATTACAATGAGACGTGTGACTTGAAAGAACGTAACGGTTGTAATATCAATTCCCTTTGTCTCTTCTGCAAATGTAATAATTTGTGATAGACCACCAGGAATTGAGCTGGTAAGAGCAGTCGGGAAATTGATGGATGTAAAATGAGATATGACAAATGCCATTCCTGAACAGATTAATAATAATAGGATCGTCATGAATGCCATGGATGGCAAATGAGTGATCATAAGCTTTAACGTATCTTTCGTAAACGTTAAACCTATTGAATAACCAACGATGATCAAACCCGTATTTCTTAAAAGAACAGGCCAGTATAACTGGGTCCAACTTAGTTGATTTACAATCAATACGGCAGTCATAGTACCTAAAAGCCAAGGAATCGGCCAACTGAATAAGTTGAATAAGAGACCGCCTACTAAGGCAATACTCAATGTTACTAATAGTTGAAAACTCTTATGTTGATTTAAACTTTTATACTTCATTGCAAAACCTTCTTCTTATGTTTGCTTGCGTTAACTAACAAACTTCTTTTTTTCGTCAAATCTATACATATACTTTGCGATCCACTTCTTACAACCCAAATAGGATTTTTGGTAGATGGGACTTTGGATGAACGTATATAGAAATGTGAAAATAAAAACTGGCCCACCTATAGTTAGACCAACCACTAAGACAAGGCACTCCATGGATATTCTTACTCTACTAATTGAATATCCAGTTAAATCTGATAAAGATAACATGAGTCCATCTCTCGGACCCGCTCCTATTCCTGCTGCTGAATACATACCTCCACCAATTCCCATTAATAAAATGCCAAAGAACAAGATTAATGTATCAATATATGTGTTCGTTGAGTTAGGAAGTATCTGAAGAAATAAAAAGGAGTCTACAAAAACTCCAACTAATACTGCATTTAAAAAAGTTCCAATGTTAATATACTTTCGATTGAGAATCATCGTACAAGTTATTAATAAAAAACCCACTATAATATTCCAAGTTCCGATCGTGAAACCAAACCGATCATACAAAGCAAGGTTCAACACGTCCCATGGACTGATTCCTAAGTATTTTACTTGAACGGCCATGGCGATTCCATAACTAAAGATTAATAAGCCTATAAAAAAGAAGATTAGCTTAATAGCATACTTCACCAAAAACTCCTCTTTTCCAAAATAACCCTATAATTATCTTAGACTATAAAGCAACGGTAGAAAAAATGAAAAGAAGTTGCTTACTATTTCTTATGGCGCTCAAAAAAAAGGTTTTCACATGTGCATTTGTCGAAATAAGAAAGTCTAAAATTCTAAACAGGAGTGTTGAATATGGCATCGATTAAGGAAGCAAATGAACACGATCTTGATTCATTGACCGAATTGGCTATAGCATTATGGCCAGATAATGAGTTCAGTGATTTGAGAAAAGAATTCGAACAACTTCTAAATTCTGATAAGGATAAAGTGATTGTATATCTAATGCATGCTCAACTCATTGCATTTATTCATATTTCCGTTAGAAGTGATTATGTCGAAGGATCTCAAGACAGTCCAACAGGGTTTATTGAAGGCATTTATGTAAAACCAGAGTATAGAAAGAAGGGCATCTCGAAAAAATTAATAGAAAAAGGAGAAAGCTGGTTAAAGACAAAAGGTTGCAGTCAGATTGGTTCAGATATTGAACAGTCCAATATCACGAGTTATCACTTTCATAAAAGTGTAGGTTTTAAAGAGGTGAATCGTTTGATTGCTTTCATTAAAGATATAGAGTGAGCGTAATATGCATAAGTATGAATAAAGGGTTTCTTAAGGCACATTTCTGTGTCTTTTTTATTTGGAGAGAAACCAAGTATATATCGCAATCAAAAGGTTAAACCTGTTAATCAAGGATATTTTAAGAAAAGTTGTAGGTTATTTTAGTTAGCTACTGTTTTAGAGATTAATTTCGTGAGGTGAAAATAGGTTGAAACGAAAAATCTTGATTGTTCTTAGTGCTGCCTATGCCATATTTATGGCTTACCTATGTTTTTATTATTTTTCAAAAGGTGAGACACACAGTTATCAGGTGGCGTTCGGTGGTATATTCTGTGGGCTAATTCCATTATGTTTAATTCTATTCACTAAGATTAAATTCAATATGCCTATTATGATATCATACTTTGCCTTTTTGGTTGCATCGCAGTATTTAGGATCTATCTTAGATTTCTATCGCTTAGGGTGGTGGGATACCTTCTTACACCTTTTAAGTGGAGCATTATTGGCTTTTGTAGCCATTGCACTTTATGAAAGGATGACGCACCCCGAAGCTAGGAAAGAGATTTCCTATTGGCTTGTGTTTTTATTTGTACTGGCTTTCTCTGTATTTGGAGGGGTGGTTTGGGAGATCTATGAATTCAGCATGGATCAATTCTTTGGAATGACCTTACAAGGCGGAGGGAATTTTGACACGATGGTGGATCTACTTGCCGATACAGCTGGAGCAATCGTAATAGCAGCTATTGCTGCTTTTAGGACGAAAAAAAGGTTTAAAATATCATAAGCAATATAACGCATATTAATTAAAATATGCGTTTTTCATCATGGTGTAAATGGTTTATAGCATTTAAGAGATGTTTTTCAGCCAACTAATTATTCTTATAATCTCAAAAGGTCTATACCAGGTGATGATAAATATCACAAGTATAGATAAAGCAAGATTTATAAATTTTGCGTTGCCTTTTTCATTTTGAAAAAATGCTACAAAACATAACATAGCCCCAAGCAGGATTATGAGAAATCCCCCTAGAACCATCCATTCATTGTGACCTAAAAAATCTCCATTAAAAATAATTAACAATCCTAACATCAGTAAGACCAGTGACCACGTACTACTTTTTTTCATGGCATTTACCTCCAATCTCATTTTACCATTTTATGGGTATTGATAATGATTTTATTTAAATAAAACTAAAAAAATATATGAAACGCCTATTGACCTTCACGCAGCGTAAAGGTGTAGAGTTAAGTGTGTCAGGAGGTGATCACATTGGAATACACCATACAAAAGCTTGGCCAACTAGCAGGAGTAAGCACCAGAACATTAAGATATTATGATGAGATAGATATTCTTAAGCCGGCAAGAATAAACTCCTCAGGATATCGAATTTATGGTGAAGCAGAAGTGGATCGACTACAGCAGATTTTGTTCTATAAAGAGCTCGATCTCCCACTGCATCAAATTAAAGAAATCGTCACATCTCAAAGCTTCTCACCAGCTGAAGCATTACGTGAACACCGTGAAAAACTCCTGAACAAACGAGAACAGTTAGACCGTCTGATTTTGAATGTGGAGCAGACGATCGCTGCGAACGAAGGGAGAATAACGATGAAAGATATAGAGAAATTTGAAGGATTTAAAAAACAGATGGTTGAAGAAAACGAACAAAAATTTGGTAAAGAGATCCGTGAGAAATATGGAGATCAAGCTGTTGATCAATCTAAGAAAAAAGTTTTGAACATGACTCAAAGCGAACATGACAATGCTACTAAACTTGCAGAGGAAATTCACGCTATACTAGCTAAAGCTTTTAAAAAAGGAGACCCTGCTGGAGATGCAGCACAAAAGGCAGCTGAGCTCCACAAGAAGTGGTTGATGCTGTACTGGCACGAATATAGCAAAGAAGCACATGCGAATCTCGCACAGATGTATGTAGACGACGAACGGTTCACTGCCTATTATGATAAAGAACAGCCAGGAACCGCTGCATTTTTACGAGATGCCATCCACATTTATACAGATTCTAAATAAATCATATAATGTGTCTCATCTCATAGGGAGGAAACCATCTAGGTTTTCTCCTTTTTGTTTTATTCATCTCTCTAATTCGTTTAAACTATGAATAATGAGTAAGA
This sequence comes from Fictibacillus norfolkensis, assembly GCF_014836645.1. GTDB lineage: Bacteria > Bacillota > Bacilli > Bacillales > Fictibacillaceae > Fictibacillus > Fictibacillus norfolkensis. Next base: position 184,747 of record NZ_JACSQM010000003.1, on the reverse strand, counting down.
AGGGATGAAAAGTTATGACTGAAAAATTATATTATTCTTCACCGTATACAAAAAACTGGGAAACAAAGGTAAAAACAACGTTCAATAAACATGGAGAATTTTTTGTGATCTTAGAAAGTACCGCTTTTTATCCTACAGGTGGTGGTCAGCCATTTGATACAGGGACGATTGGCGGACATGATGTACTCGATGTTTTTATTGAAGATGACGAAGTGATACATAAAGTGAGAAATCTGCCTGAAACATCCTCGATAACCTGTGAGTTAGACTGGGATAGAAGATTAGATCATATGCAGCATCATACCGGACAGCATCTGCTATCTGCTGTTTGTTACTCGTTGTATCAAGCACGTACCATTAGTTTTCATTTAGGTTCAGAGATTGCAACGATTGATATTGAAACAGACACACTGAGTCAACATCAAATGGATTTCATTGAAAAATCCGTTAACCAGGAGATTTATAAAAACAGAACGGTACATACATACTTTGTTTCCGATAAAGAGCTTCAACAATTGCCATTATTAAAGATGCCGAAAGTTAAGGAGAACATTCGAATTGTTCAAATTGAAGGCATCGAGCATAATGCATGTGGAGGTACTCATGTTCGTTCAACCGCTGAGATCGGAATCATCAAACTTTTGAAAGCCGAAAAACAAAAAGGTGCCACACGATTGTATTTTAAATGTGGTCAGCGTGCATTAGTAGACTACAATGAAGCTTTGAAAATGCTTACTATGATTTCAGGCAAATTTAATACGGGTCGAGATGAAGTGATGAATCGTCTTGAAAAATGGGAGCACAATCAGAAGGAACTTGAATTGGAGAACAGACGACTAAAAGAGGAGAATAATCATTTTCTAAGTAAAGAGCTTATTTCAAAAGCAATAGCAGGACTGCTCATACATGTTTTTGAAGATAAAAGCTTTAATGATACGAAAGATCTTGCTATAAAAATAGCGAGTGAGGAACCTTTATTGATCTTACTTGCTTCCAGCTTAGAAAATCGTATCATCGTCATGCATGATGGTTCTTCACATGTTTCTTGCGGCTCATTCTTCAAAGAAAACCTTAGTTCTTTTAATGGTAAGGGCGGCGGAATTGTCAAATCTGCTCAAGCTGGATTTGCTTCAAAAGAGGATATGATTCGTTTTATTGAATTTGTTCAGGATACATTTACAAATAATTAATAACTATTTTCGTATTCATTAATACTCTTTGAAAGTAGTTTTTACGCTTCAATCAACTCGCACAAGAAGAGAAATAAACGTCTAAAAACAACAATCTTTTAGAAAATAATATGAAAAAGAGGAGGAGGCAACCAGCCCACTCCTCTTTTTCTGCGTATTAAATCAAAAAGATCGCCACAATGGTAGTTACAACTAATCCGATAAAAACAGGTTTTATGTTTCTTCTAGCAAGTTCAAAAGGATCAACTCCGCAGATTGCAGCAGCTGGAATTAACGCCCAAGGGACGAGTGTACCTCCTCCAACCCAGATTGCCGAGATCTGACCAAGTGCTGTTAATGTCGCTGCTCCTGCTCCTATTGCAGTACCAAATATGTTTGCGACAGATCCTGCCAGTGAGATTCCTGAAAATCCTGAGCCATCGAGACCAGTAATAGCTCCCACAGTAGTTAATGTTATGGCGCCTACCTCTTTACTTAACGGAACCACAGAAGCAAGTGCTACACCAAGATCATTAACGATACCATGAGATGTCTTAGGCAGGAACTCACCGATAATCTTAGCAAATCCTGAATCACCTAGATAAAAAAAGGCGGCGATCGGAATAACAGGACCAAACACTTTAAATCCGAATTGGAAACCATCAATCATGTAAGAAGTTGTTTTCTCTAATCCTTTGTTCTTATGGCTGACCATCGTAATTAAAAGCAGAATTAATACAGAGGTACCGCCGATTAGTGCAGTTGCATCTCCGCCTTGTAGATTAAACATGGACATCGCTGTTACATCCATTGCAAACATGACAGGGATAAAGAGAGCAAAGAATCGTTTTTGCTTACTCGACAGCAACTTTAACTCTTGATCACTTGAAGTTTTTACTGGGTTCACAGTAAGCCCTGTACTCTCGTTTAACTTTCCAGACTTCAAGTCCCGCTTTAAAAAGTAGAAAGCCGCTATTGTCGTTACAAGACCCATAACAAACACGAGTGGGATACTCGCATTAATTACTTCACTTACCGGCAAACCTGCGGCATCAGCGGTTAGTTTAGGTGCTGCCTGAATGATAAAATCTCCTGATAGAGCAATACCATGGCCAAACAGGTTCATAGCCATGGCTACGCCAAGTGCAGGAAGACCAACCCGAATGGCAACGGGAAGAAGCACGGCACCCATGAGTGCCACTGCAGGTGATGGCCAGAAAAACCAAGAAATAATCATCATTAGAATACCTATTGTCCAATAAGCGAGTCCGGGTGTTCTAATGAATTTCGAAAATGGAGAGATCATCACATCATTGATGCCTGTTGAGGTCAGAACTCTACTCATGGCAACGATGATTGAGATTACAAGTATTGTAGGAAGAAGCTCAGTGATCGCATAAATAAAACTATTAAAAATACTGCTGACAGAACCCGTTAATGAACTAGTCGCAGTAATAGAGATTAAGAAGATACCGAGAATACTTATTAATGTAGTATCGCGTCTCTTAACCATAAAACCAATGATCAAACCGATAAACACAACATAAATCCAATGCAGCGCTGTTAGTTCAACGCCCATCTGTATTCCTCCCCGTTGAAATGGGCATTTAGCCCTTTCGTGATGTAATACAGAGTATGATGAGAAAGAAAAGGGTGTGAGATGAACTTTTTCACTAATAGTTGTTAGTGACACGTAAAGGTAATTAATGTAAAATTATGACGATGATACAGAAGTTAAGAAAGAGGTAACTACATGTTATCTCTTTTCTTTTTGTTACATACATTCAACAAAGGAGAAGATTAGGGGGGCGTATGATGGACCAGTCCAGATTCATTAAAGATCTTAACGAGTTAAAAGAAGGAGGATATGTAAAAGAGAAGGATTATTTAAAGGTTCTAGATGGTTATTACAGATATAGAGAAGATGTTAGAAAAAAAGAAATTAACGAATCGAATTTACATACAGCAGAAGTTACGAGTGATGAACCTAAACAAAATCCACAGCCAGTAAAAACAGTAGCTCCTCCACCTAATCCAAAAGTGGAAATCACACCTGAACAGAGAAGAGAAAGAAATATTACAACCATTATGGCAGCGGGAGTGATTCTGCTTTTATTAGGAGGACTTACTCTTGCTACAAGCAACTGGGATGTGTTTAGTTCCATTACAAAAACAATGCTAGTTGGAGGTATAGCCTTATTATTTGGTGGCCTTGGCGTACTTTCGGAAAAAATACTTCAGATCAGAAAAACGGCCTTTACGTTCTTTGTTCTGTTTGCCCTGTTTATTCCGATTACCGTACTCTCAGCGGGTTACTTTGAATTATTTGGGGAATGGCTCAGTTTTTATGGAGAGGGAAGATATATATTAGGCGTTATGACGACTGTCGTTTGTGCCCCGATCTATTATTATTTTGGGATGTACTTTAAATCCAAGCTATTCAGCTGGTTTACTTTTGTCGCTATCGCAATTGGGTATGCGTATTTAATCCTTTCGTTTGGATTAACAAAGGAAGCTTTTTATTTTGTTTATGCATTAGGAAATGTAGGATTTATTCTTTTGTATCATTTCAAAAAAGGAAAGCAATCTATATTTCTTCAAATCTTGCCTTTGTTTATACAAGTTAATTTGATTCTATCGACACTGTTCATTTTAATTCTATTTGAGAATCAACTATACCAAAGCTTCAATATTATTTTAACCGCCGTATTATACTTGTCGATGAGAATGGTCAATCAAAGAAAAGAATATGAACTTTTCTTTATCGGTTTTATCACGTACGGTCTTTATCAATTGATTCAAAACTCTCTGTTAATAGAATATCGTTTGTTCTTGATCGTGCTTATACCGATTGTATTAGTGGTGGTTGCTAATTTTTCAGATACAGTATTAAAAAAATATTATCAGCTTGCTAATGGAGTAATATCTATACTTGCTTTCTTATATATAACCGTTGAAGGCGTGCTATTGTCTGTAGGAGAAGGCAGTGTGTGGTTGTTATTAGGGTATCTAGTTTTAGCTGGTAACTTTATATTCTTAAGCTACAACTCTACGTTTTCATTCTTTAAATATTTGGCACCGTTTTATCTATTCTGTGCGTTTATGGAAGTGTATCATGTGACGGGTGATCGCTTTGAAGATTATTGGACTCTAGCAATTGGTATCTCAAGCGCATTATCTTATTCTATCGGACAGTATCTCAAACCACTGAACAGAGCAAGTTTATTAGTCGGTGGTGGAGGATTACTTATTAGTTTTCTATTGTCCTTGGAGTTCGCTCATTATGGTCAAGGAAGTGTGATTTCCGCTATCTTATTCATAATATCTGTTCGTCACTTTTTAATTGAAAATGGAAAAGAAAAAATGGTAGCCACCTGGCTGGTACCGATTTTTACTTTTTTTACTTTCTCTATGTTGGGGATGAAGTACTTGCCATCACCGACATTATCATACTCTTTACTTCTTGGCAGTGTCGTCACTTTAGTAGTCTATCTTTGGCAAAGAAAGCAGAAGCAGCTTGCGACTTCATTTGTTTCAATTACAACCATTACGACGACTATGAATTTCCTGGTCATCTTAGTCGAAAGTGATTTTACGTGGCTAAAGATTCTATCGTCTATTTTCCTAATGATCGTGTTATGGTTTTTCACTAAACATTTTAATTTGGCGATAGGATTCTCTGGGATACAGATTGCATTATTCTTTACACTGAATCATGTAGCAGAACTACTAGGATTTACATTAGGGACTGAGGAATCCGTTTATGCATTCATCATCATTTCCTATTTGTTATTAATGAGTAGCGAGGTATTCCAGAAGATCGACTCAAGCAGTGAATATCCAACGAAGGTTGTATCGCACTTAATCACCTTAATCTTAGGAGTATATGCTTTACTCATAACAACATCAACCGTTCCGTTCATTTTACTTGCGATTCTTTATGGAATGTACGTATACCGTGCTCGTAAAGAATACGAAATCAGGTATAATCTTTATGCTAGTTTGATATTTTTAGCTATTGGTTTCCAATACTTTATTAGAGAATGGCTGACGAATGAAGGTCCTGTTGTTTACAGCATTCTTCTAGCAGGGTTTTATTTTATTTTAAATAATCAATGGAAAACACGATTACGATTCTTCCTTGTACCTTTTTCCGTCATTTTCTTAGGAGAGTATATAACGATTAGAGGATCTGATGAGGTCTTTCTTATTATTCATGCAGCAGCACTAATCGGATTTATATTGTTCTATCAATCGTTAAAAAGGTACTGGAAATACACATCAGTGATCATGTTGATCTACTTAATGATCGATTTAGAAGAATGGTTGTTCATACATCGAATAGCCGCTGAAATGTATTCACTTGCTTGGTTCATCTCAGGCATACTGATTTCACTGGCGGGTATGTATTTCTTTAAAAAGCTATACAGTAAATCTGATTTTGTTCAATTTGATTTCTTTGCAGCTTTTGGATTGATTCATGTACTTACAGGATTGGTGCGATCGGAAAATATGTTAACAACGATTGGTCTAGTCATACTTGCTATTCTTTTTTACGTTCAAGGAAATCGATTCTTGGATGTTTTGATCGGAAAGAGAATACTCCAAACGTGTTCCAGCTTGCTTGTCCTGTTCTCTTATTATTCACTTCTTGATCAATTTGAAATTCCAGAGATTATTCAGACTGAACTCATTGTACTGCCGTGGATCTTATTAAGTTATGTGATCACAAGAAAAATGTGGGACATTTCGGAACGTATAGCTAACCTGATTCAATATGTGTTACTTGGTGTAATAGGGGTAACATTGATGATCGATGCGATAGAGAGCTATCAAGTTATGGATGCGATCATACTTGGTTCTTTATCATTCACTAGCATCATATATGGATTTATCTCCAAGCAAAAAAGTTATTTCTTTACTGGCTTGATCGTACTACTTCTGAATGTCTTGGTTCAAACTCGCCCATACTGGGGGAACATGCCATGGTGGGTATATTTATTATTAACAGGTATCCTTCTCATAGGTTTTGCTAGTTATAATGAATTCAAGAAACAAAAAGGAATTGATTCTCCACCATTAAAGGATATAATTTTAAATAAATGGAAACATTGGTTTGGAGAGTGGAAATAACGTCTCTTCGAATAAGGGGGATTAATAAAGTGGAACAAGATCAAAACAAACCCAAGATCACAATGGGTATGCTTTTTCAAAACAAAGTAATTCGTACCATTCTTTTTTCGGTACTCTTTTTACAGATAGGGATATGGGTTCGTAACTATTCCATCTTATTGTACGTGATAGAAAAAACGAACGAAAATCCAATCGCTGTATCTTTAATATCTGTAGCAGAGTTTGCTCCAATATTTTTGTTTTCATTTATCGGTGGAACGTTTGCTGATAGATGGAAACCCAAAAAGACGATGATTTGGTGTGATTTATTAAGCGCTGTTTCTATCTTTGTTGTATTATTAACGCTGCTTTTTGGAAGCTGGAAAGTCATATTCTTTGCAACGCTCGTTTCATCGATCTTGTCTCAATTTTCTCAGCCATCAGGTATGAAGTTATTTAAGATTCATGTCCCTGAGGAAATGGTACAGTTAGGGATGTCGATGTATCAAACACTTTTTGCTGTATTTATGATTCTAGGTCCAATTCTCGGAACTTACGTATACCAGCAATTTGGGATTACAGCTGCAATCGCAATCATGGGAATAGCGTTCGTATTGTCTGCCGTAATTCTTCTATTACTTCCTCCTGATGAAGAAGTAGAAAAAACGGAAGAGAAACCTTCTATTTGGTTAGAGATGAAAGAAGGTTTCGGCTATGTGCTCAACAGACGCTCTTTAACCTTACTTGGTGCATGTTTCGCCGTAGCCGGGTTAGCTTTAGGCTTAACACAGCCATTAACCGTCTTTTTAGTAACAGAACAACTAGGTCTTCCGAAAGAAGAACTTCAATGGCTCATGGCCGCTTTCGGTACTGGAATGATTCTAGGTGGAGGTTTGACCATCGGAATCGCAAGCAAAGTAAAGCCACAATTATTATTGGCATTAGGTATGGGAGCAAGTGCGATTGGATTTATGATTATGGGATTCTCCGAACATTTCTGGTTAACCTTATCTGCCGAGTTTATAAGTGGTCTATTCATGCCATGCGTTCATATCGGTATCAATACACTCATTCTCCAGAATACGGAGGCTAAATTCATCGGCCGTGTTAACGGAATATTAAATCCATTATTTATGGGTGCGATGGTTCTTACGATGTCCATTACGGGTTGGCTAAAAGAGACATTTTCACTGGTATTGATGTTTGAAGGGGCAGCACTTCTATTTGCAATCGGTATATTAACGATGCTCCCGCTTATTCGACAAAAGGTTGTTCCAGTGGCTGAAGTTGAGAAAGCCTAAATGTAAAAATCCTCAAAAGCTTGGTATGGCTTTTGAGGATTTTTTTTTTGCTTCGTGTTGGCTTAAGCTGAAAATTGCAAAGAGGTTCGTGTCGATAAGTGTCGAGGATTGTAAACTCGTGGATAAACAGCAAAATCTCGTGGATTAAGCCACGAAACTTGTGGATTCATCCCCAAAACTCGTGGATTGGGGTTCTACATTTGTGGATTCACCTTTTATAGACTGATTCTACGGCCAGGAAACAAACCATCATAAAGTGCTGTTTCCCCATTTCATCCTCAAACCGTTTTTTAAATTGTATAAATGGGTATTATAGATATATTTCCATCGTTGAAATGAATATTCAATGTCTAAACATAAGGGGAGTCTAACATATGTCTATCTCACCAGATCAACGAATAACATTACACGGGTTCAATAATCTAACTAAATCGCTTAGCTTTAATCTGTATGACGTTTGTTATACGAAAACGAGAGAAGAGCGAGAAGCTTATCTTGAGTATATTGATGAACAATACAACGCGGAAAGGCTTACGAATATTTTGCAAACTGTTTCCGATACGATTGGAGCTCATGTGCTAAATATAGCCAAACAAGATTATGTGCCTCAAGGAGCCAGTGTTACTGTACTTGTCTCGGAAGGACCAATTGTAGAAGTACCAACCGATTCATTTGATGAAAATTCAACAGCCATGCCAGAATCTGTTGTTATGCAGCTTGATAAGAGTCATCTAACCGTTCATACATATCCTGAGTTTCATCCTGAAGAGGGAATTAGTACGTTTAGAGCTGATATAGATGTTTCTACTTGTGGAGAAATTTCACCGCTTAAAGCACTCAATCATCTTATTAATTCATTCGATATGGATATTGTGACGATGGATTATCGGGTTAGAGGATTTACGAGGGATATAAAAGGCCACAAGCTTTTCATTGATCATGATATCAATTCAATACAAAACTATTTGTCTGCAGATATTAAAAAAACCTATACCATGATTGATACAAATATCTATCAAGAAAATATCTTTCACACAAAGTGCAAATTAAAGAATTTTGAACTCAATAACTATCTTTTCGGTTATACAAAGGATGAAATAGATAGCGATACTCAAGAACACATCACTGGACGGATCAATGCTGAGATGGATGAGATTTTTTACGGAAGAAATATAAATTCATCACAACGTTAACAGCTTGTAGCAATGGATCACTAAGATATTCTTAGTGGTCTTTTTTTCGTGAACAATATGAACAAAATGCATTTTATGCTGTTAAACTTCCATTTAAAAATGTGAATGGTAGGATAATGAAAAGCAAATGAAAGCGCTACCATAAAAGAGGGGGATATGAATAAATGAAAACGAAGAAATGGAAAAATTGGCTTGTAGCAGGCGTCATACTTTCTTCACTAACAGCTTGTAGTACCGGAGGATCAGGTTCAAATGCAGGAGAATCTGATTATCCGAAAAAACCAATAACAGTTGTTGCTCCATCGGGTGCTGGAGGTGGTTGGGATCTTACGGCACGTTCGTTGACCAAAATCTTAGGTGAAACGAAAACAGTTGACCAAACGATGACTGTTGAAAACAAACCTGGAGGAGGCGGAGCTGTCTATCTTGCGGAATTTGCGACACAGCATAAAAAAGATGATTACAAGCTTTATGTGAACTCTCCGCCGATCTTAATCAATAACTTGAAAAAAGAAGGAAATAGTCCGTACGGGTTTAAGGATACGACACCACTTGCACAATTAACAAAAGACTTTGGAGCAATCGTTGTAAAAGAAGATTCAAAATACAACAATCTTAAAGAATTGATGGAAGCTGTTAAAAATGATCCAAAGTCTGTCACAGCAGCTGGAGGATCCGCACCAGGATCTATGGACCATCTCGTAGCTGTTCTACCTGCTTACAAATCTGACATTGATCCTAAAACAGTCAAGTATGTTTCATACGATGGCGGTGGGGAAGCAATTGCAGCCCTTTTGGGGGGCAATGCGGATTATATCGCAACTGATGCTTCTGCGGTAGGTGAATATTTAAAAGCTGGGAAAGTAAAAGTGCTTGGTATTTCTTCAACGGAACGATTAAAAGGTGACCTGGCAGATGTTCCGACATTTAAGGAAGCTGGAATCGATGCAGACTTCACGATTTGGAGAGGTGTCTTCGGACCGAAAGAGATGTCTGATAGTGCAGTGGCATATTGGGATAAAACATTGAAGAAATTAAACGAAAGTAAAGAGTGGCAGGACGAGCTAGAGCGGAACGGCTGGGAATCGGAATTTAAAGATGGTAAAGAATTTGAAACCTTCTTAAAAGATCAAGAAAAACAAGTAGAAGACTTGTTGAAATCATTAGGAATGAATAAATAGATGGGACTTGGAGAAGTATTTCTACTTCTCCTTTTTTCAAATAAGGAGGGAAGTACTTTGCAAACAGGAAAATTTGATCGTTATGCAAGCATCTTATTTGCTTTACTTGGGGCAGCTTTTTTAATAGAAAGCCGCAACATTTCGAAAAGTGCTTATGGAAGTGAAGTCGGACCTAACGTTTTTCCCTTTCTCTTAGGACTTATTCTTATATTACTTAGCGTTAAACTCTTTCTTGAATCTTTTAAAAATATACAAAAAGAAAAAAAGAACACAGAAAGTTTACAGATTAAAAGATTTATCATTATCTTAACTGCAAGCCTTCTGTACGCAGGTTTCATCGAAACACTAGGTTATATATTAAGTACTTTCTTATTTTTGTATGTTTCCTTTCAAGCTATGGAAAGAGGAAGTTGGATAAAAAATGGAATCATTGCTTTGGCTTTCTCATTCTTTGTCTATTTCTTATTCGTTGTTGTGTTGGAAGGTTCTTTGCCTGGAATGCCAATTTGGTTTAGTTAGGAGGGTTTTAGAATGGGAGTTATGGATTTTTTAATGCAAGGATTTCAAACGGCGATACAGCCACAAAATCTATTCTTTGCTTTTATCGGTGTATTAATTGGAACGGCAGTAGGCGTCTTACCTGGAATAGGACCGATGAGTGGTGTTGCACTCTTAATTCCTGTAACAGCTACTTTTACTAGCGGAATGGATCCTTCTGCAGCAGCTACAAGTTCTATCATTCTTTTAGCGGGTGTGTATTATGGAGCTATGTATGGTGGATCTACTACATCCATTCTATTAAACACACCTGGTGAATCTTCATCTGTTGTTACAACACTTGATGGTTATCAGATGGCTCGGCAAGGCAGAGCAGGCGCTGCCTTATCGATCGCAGCAATCGGTTCTTTCTTTGCCGGAATTGTTTCCATCATCGGATTGGTATTATTAGCAGATCCACTTTCAGAGATGGCTTTAAAATTCGGACCAGCTGAATATTTCTCTTTAATGCTGTTAGGCCTTGCCGCAGTTAGTGGCTTGGCAGGAGGATCGATCACGAAGGCATGGATGATGACCGTAACCGGCCTTTTGATCGCCACGATCGGAATCGATGCGGTTTCTGGTGTTGCTCGATTCACCTATGATATTCCTGTTCTATTTGGAGGACTTGAATTTTTAACGGTTGCTGTAGGTCTATTTGCATTAGGTGAGGTATTTAAGACGATTCTGCATAAGGAAGAAGATGCAGAAAAGGTAGCGAAAGTTGGGAGAGTTCTCCCTTCTAGAGCAGATCTAAAAGAAAGTGCTGGACCGATTGCCCGAGGTTCTTTTTTAGGATTCTTTATTGGTGTCTTACCAGGTGCAGGCGCAACACTCGCTTCTTTCTTCTCATATATCGCTGAGAAGAAGATAAGTAAAAATCCTGAAAAGTTTGGAAAAGGTGCGATTGCCGGAGTTGCCGCTCCTGAGTCAGCAAACAACGCAGCTTCAGGAGGAGCAATGATTCCATTATTAACACTCGGAATTCCGGGATCTGGAACGACAGCGATTCTTATGGGAGCTCTTATCATGTATAACGTTCAGCCAGGGCCTTTATTATTTAGTGATCACCCGGACGTGGCATGGGGGCTAATCGCTTCGATGTTTATCGGAAACTTGATGCTTCTTATCCTTAACATGCCGCTTGTTAAGGTTTTTGCGAAAATTATTGAAACACCAGCTAAATACTTGCTGCCTATTATTATCGCTATCTCTGTCTTTGGAGTTTACGCTGTACAAGTAACCACGTTCGATCTGTTCTTATTGATCGGCTTTGGACTTGCTGGATATCTATTAGCACAGAACGACTATCCGATCGCTCCTCTTGTACTCGGCTTAGTCTTAGGACCAATGATTGAAAACAACATGAGACGTGCTTTAACAACATCAAACGGTGATTTTATGGTATTTGTTCAACAACCTATATCTGCATTTTTCTTGGTTTGCGCCGTTCTATGGATTCTCATACCTTTTGTTCTAAGGTTAAAAGGAAAAAATGTTGTTGTAAACGTTGAAGGATAAAAGAAGATAGGTAGAGAAGACTTTCTATTCTAAGAAAGTCTTTTCTATTTCTACGGAGGGAAACTATGAAACTGCAAACAAAATTAATTCTCATCAGCTGTTCCCTAATCTTTTTAGTGATCGCCATATTAGCGGTTATCTTTCAAAATATGTTTGAAGACACGATGAAAAGTCAAATTGGGGAGAGGGCCCTAAGTGTTTCTTATGCGGTAAGTAACAACCCACTTATTATTGATGCGTTTGAAAGTGATGAACCCTCTAAATCGATCCAGCCTTATGCAGAAAAGATCAGAAAGAAGACTGGAGCTCATTACATCGTAGTTGGAAACAAAGAAGGTGTTCGTTATTCACACCCCATAAAAGAACGAATTGGGAAGAAAATGGTAGGTGGTGACAACCAAAAAGCCCTATCAGGTGAACCGAGTATAACTGAAGCAACAGGTTCTCTAGGTCCAGCTGTGCGAGGAAAATCACCTATTAGAAATAATGACGGCGAAATTATTGGATTGGTATCAGTAGGTTTTCTAACCGATCAAATTAAAGAGGAGATTTGGCCGTATAAATTAAAGATTATCATTATAGGTACCATTACTTTGCTGTTAGGAACACTCGGTTCTGTAATGATTGCAAAAGGAGTAAAAAGAGCCACCCATGGATTAGAACCAAAAGAGATCGGATTGTTATACAAAGAAAAAAGCGCGATCTTAGAAGCGATTCGAGAAGGGGTGATCGCTGTTAATCGGGAAGGTGAAATAACACTCGCAAATCACACTGCTCTTCAGATGCTCCAAACAGGAAGTGAGAATCTAATCGGCAAAAATGTGTTAAGAGCAATACCAAATACAAGATTACTTGATGTCATTGCTTCTGGTCAAAATGAATTTGACGAACAGATGAAACTCGGAAACACGAAAGTTATCGCAAATCGCATTCCTATATTAGATGATCATGATCAAGTAATAGGGGCTGTTGCGACATTTAGAAACAGAGATGAGCTTTATCGATTAAATGAGGAACTCGCGCAAGTTAAAAGCTATAGTGAGGGCTTAAGAGCTCAAACTCATGAATTCTCAAATAAACTGTATTTAATTTCAGGTTTGATTCAATTAGGTTCTTATCAAGAGGCACAAGACATTATTACGAAAGAATCAAATGTTCATCAAAACTTTACACAATTTATCATGGATTATATTTCTGATCCTTATATAGGCGGTTTGTTAATCGGTAAGTTTAATCGTTCAAACGAACTGAGAGTTGCCTTTACAATTGATTCTGCCAGTCAATTAAAAGATATACCTGACTCGATTGACCGACAATTTCTTGTTACCATTATTGGGAATTTAGTAGACAATGCAATGGATGCTGTAATGGAGTCCGGAACGCATGACCCAATAGTAAAAATCAGTCTTTCTGATTACGGAGAACAGCTGATCATGGAAGTTGAAGATAATGGAGAAGGAATTCCTGAGAATATCGCTAATATGTTATATAAAAAGGGATTCTCTACAAAAGGACAAGATCGTGGATACGGTTTATTTCTGATCAAACAAGCTGTAGAAGTATTAAACGGTCAAATCTTTTATGAGAGAACAAAAGCTGATACAACGCTTTTCACTGTTATAATCCCGAAAGAATAGAGGATAGACATCATGAGCTCATGGGAAGTTTTTATCGTAGAAGACGACATTCGTATTGCTGAGATCAACCGGAAATTTGTTGAAAAAGTAGAAGGCTTTTCTGTATGTGGCATTGCATTAAACGAGGAAGAAGCGAAAGAACAGATTTCCATATTAAAACCTGACTTAGTTATCTTAGATATATATTTTCCAGATATGAATGGACTCGATCTGCTAAGGTGGATTCGAAGTGAATTTCGAGGAATGGAAGTCATCATGGTAACAGCTGCAACAGAGGTGAAAACCTTAAAACACGCTCTAGAGGATGGAATTTTTGATTATATAGTAAAGCCAGTAATCTTTCAGCGGTTTAAAGATACTTTATTGCAATTCAACGAATATAAGCGATCTATCACACAACTGTCAGCTGATAAAGAAATCAATCAAAACATGATCGATTCTTTATTAAAACGCGAAAAGATAGAGATTGAACCATTCTTACTCCCAAAAGGAATAGATCCTATTACACTAGAAAAGATATTGACCATATTGATGCAGCACAAAAAAGGTTTTACTGCAGAAGACCTCGGACAGCGTACCGGAGTTAGCCGAACAACCGCAAGGCGATACTTGGAATATCTCGTTTCAGAACAAAAAGCAAAAGCAGACATCACTTATGGTGGTGTAGGCAGACCAGAAAGAATCTATAAATATGGACGATAGCTAAAAGCGGCCTGGTTATCAGGTTGCTTTTCGTTTTGATTCTTATACTACTAAATATTAGTTAAGTTGATGTATAATGTTCTACATAGATTTATAGTTGAAAGAGAGTGAGCAATATGGGACGTAAATGGAATAATATTAAAGAGAAAAAGGCATCAAAAGACGCAAATACGAGCCGTATTTATGCAAAATTCGGTCGTGAAATCTATGTGGCAGCAAAACAAGGTGAGCCTGATCCAGAATCTAATCAGTCGTTAAAAGTGGTTTTGGAACGAGCAAAAACATATAGCGTACCTAAAAACATCATTGATCGAGCGATTGAAAAAGCAAAAGGCGGTTCTGACGAGAACTACGACGAGCTTCGTTATGAAGGTTTTGGTCCGAACGGATCAATGATTATTGTGGATACCTTGACGAATAATGTGAATCGGACTGTAGCGGAAGTTCGTTCTGCTTTTAATAAAAATAATGGAAACATGGGTGTTTCTGGAGCTGTATCCTACATGTTCGATGCAACAGCTGTAATTGGGCTAGAAGGAAAGTCAGCTGATGATGTTTTGGAATTGTTGATGGAAGCAGATCTAGATGTTCGTGATGTGATCGAAGAAGATGAATCTGTTATCGTTTACGCTGAACCTGATCAGTTTCATGCTGTACAAGAAGCGTTTAAGAATGCAGAGATTACAGAGTTTTCTGTAGCAGAACTAACAATGCTTGCACAAAACGATGTGGAACTCACTGAAGAATCACAGGTTCAGTTTGAGAAATTAGTCGATGCTTTAGAAGATTTAGAAGACGTGCAGCAAGTGTATCATAACGTAGATCTAAAATAATTCTATTCAAGTGATGAGCCGGTCCTTTTTATAGGGCAGGCTCTTTTGTATTTTCAGCGTAAAAGAAAAAGCAACCGATTAATTCGTTTGCTTTCTCATCCATAACATACAAATTGTTATAATTGTAAATCCAACAAACGCTAATAGCGGGATCGTGATGAATCCTAGCCAGTTGATATATTCACCTGAACATGGAACACCTGATGTACATACCTCAAACGCCTTTAATGCAGGTATTTTTTGAAGAGCATAATGATAGCCTGAAACGATGATGCCCAGAATAGATAGAGGAAGGACATAACGTGTGACTTTATGATCTTGTTGATAAAAGGCTACACCTAGCACAATTACTAACGGATACATCAATATCCTTTGATACCAGCAAAAATTACATGGCACAAACTTCATGACCTCACTAAAAAACAGACTTCCTACCATGGAAACGATCGATGCGATCCAAGCGATCAACAAAGGTTTATTACCCACCTTTATTTACTCTCCTTCACAGCATCATCAACCATTTTCTTTAAATCTTCTAAAGATGTACCTTCAAACTTTTTACCATTAACAAACAATGTAGGTGTACTAGTTACACCAAGTTCACTTACAAGTGTTTCGTCTGTTTTTAATGCTTTTTCAATGTCCTTGTTCTTCCATGTTTCGGTTACTTTCTTAACATCTTCATCTGAAGTCACTTCACCAAGTGTTTCTGTTAAGAATTTCTCGGTAAAGATATCTTGTCGTTCTAGATTCTGATCGTCAGGCTGCTTTTCGTATAGCGTTTTATGAAACTTCCAAAACGTTTCATTTCCTAATTCTTTATAAACGGTTTCCCCAAAAATAGCAGAGCGTTCTGAGTCTACATTAATAAACGGATAGTTTAAGAAATAGAATTTCACCTTACCTGTTTGAATCATTTCTTTGTCAATTAGCGGGAAGAATGACTCATTAAAGTTCTTACATGCAGGACACTTGTAATCTCCGAACTCAATAATATTAACAGTCGCATCTTTCTCACCTAAGTAAGGCTGGTTTTCATAGGAAATATCAGCTGTTGTCGTATCATCATTTTCAAGTGCACCGCTGAACAGAAAAATGATCAATCCTAGAGTCAAAATACCAATCGTCCAAAAAAGCCAAACAGGAGAAGAGTTGTTCTTTTTCTTTGAGCTGTTTACATATGCCTTATTCTTTTTTTGTTTACCCATTGTTCACCTCGTAGAATTTTTACTAAATAAAAAGAAGTTACTTTTATCGTAAACAAAGTTGACGGTATTTACAATGAAGAAATCATGAACATTCTATTTTAGGTGGAAAGACTAACATTATTAAGCAATTTATAAGAAAAAATAGATAACACTCAATTTCTCTATTAAAGAAAAAAACTTGTATGCAAAAAAAGATTTTGGCAGTATAATTTTCTAGAAATTATATTAAACAAGTTTTCTGGGGGTCAGGGATGAAAAAGGTTGTTACTTTCTTATTGGCTATTACGATTAGCCTCGGCATTTTGCCATTGTCAGCGTTTGCAATCAATGCGAACGACAAAGAGTATAAAGTGTTCTTACAAGAGATCGGGTGGAACTCTAAGGATTTTGTTGCTTATTTGAACAGCAAAGAGTCGGCTTTAAGAGATTTTGAATCGGCAGATGAACTTGGTACTCCGTTATCAGAAAAAGGTGTTCAATTCGTGTTAAAAGAGTTTGACATCAGTCGAGATAGACTCAATGAACTTCTTGTAGAATATGGATCTATTGAGGAAGGGCAAGATGTTCTTGATGGAACTTATATTATTTTTGAAGAGGATCTGTTTGAAGAAGTTGATTTTATGATCGGCACACCTATAGACGAACAAAACCTTCAAAAATTATTAAATGATTACGATTTAAAATCCATTGAAGAACTGGATGCTTTATTAAAAGAAAACGATGATTCACGTGAAAACTATGAATATATCGAACACCTGGAATGGTCGGTAGATTATTATATTAATGGAGACGACTGGGAAGGAACTCTTATTAACGATGATAATCTTCAACAGCTATTAAGAGATTATAACTTAGCTTCCCTTGCGGAACTGGATGCTTTATTAAAAGAAAATGATGATTCGAGAGAAAACTACGAATACATTGAAGATCTTGAAGGAGCCGTTGATTTTTATATAAATGGCGATGACTATATGGGTGATGATATCGAGGATCTGTTTACAGAGATTGATTTAACAGAAACAGAAATAGAAAATCTTTTGAGTCATATGGAGACTCTGAATTGGGAAGATGCAGTTTTCCTTGATCAAATGATGACCCTTGCCGAAAGAATGATGGCGTTTGAAGATTTTGAAACAGCAGACGAACTTACTTCCGAACAAGTTGCTGAACTTCTTTCCATCTTTTCTGAGATGAAACAACTATTACAACTTGAGACAAAGTATTATCTGGTTGTTGATGGACAAAAACAACCTGTTTCAATGGATTCATTAATGATGATGGAAACGACAAATGGAAATGATCTTATTATGGAAATATATAATCTAAAAGGAAAACTATTAGCAGATATACGCATTACGGCCGAAATGTTTGGATCTGAACTGATACAAGAAACAGGAAAAGATATTCAAAAAGTTGAAAAGATTGTTTCTGCAACACCGACGAAAGTAATTCCACCTGTAAAAACAGTGAAAGGCGGAAAACTTCCAACAACCGCTACAAACCACTTAGAGAACTCTTTAATAGGGTTAAGTGTTTTAGCGGCAGGAATATTCCTATTTAGAAGATTTCGCGTCAAAGGAATCTAATGAGAATAAGAGGCAGCATTCGAAAGATACTTCTTTTCTTTTCATTTGTTTTAATCTTACTCGGTTTTTGGTTCAGTACAACTAATGCTTACACATTTATTAAAGGGTATATGCTCTTTCACACAGGTCAGACAAAGATTGTAAAAAGTGCGGAAGAACCCTCAAGGCTGCACAAAGGAAACTTAAATCGAGAACCCCTTTATTCGATAAGACCAAATAAAGGCGAGAATATTGGGAACTTGCTCATACCAAAATTGAATGCTACACTACCTATTTTTCATGGAACGGATGAAGAGGAGTTAGAAAGAGGTGTAGGTCATTTTGAGAAAAGTGTCTTACCAGGAGAACAGGATAATTCCGTTCTTTCTGGACATCGAGATACTGTTTTTCGCAAGTTAGGTGAAGTTGGAAAGGGTGACAAGTTGATCGTAGAAACGTCAGCAGGTACCTTTACCTATAAAATTAGACATGTGCGCATCGTAGATAAAGACGACAGAACGGTCATAGTACCTAAACCGAGAGCAACACTAACGGTATCCACTTGTTATCCTTTTGATTTTATAGGTGCATCACCTGAGCGCTATATTCTTGTTGCAGACTTGATAACACAAAAGTTAACATAATCTACTAAGACAACATGAACGATTTCTGTTGTCTTTTTTTGACCCGATTTTCAACAGGTGTAAGTATCTTTTGTTTAAAAGCTAACCAAAACAGGTATGAATACCAATAATGCATAAGGGTCTAAAGAAATTCCCCCTGATACATACTTAGAATAAACAACTAGAAAGTCGGAGGTAGGAACATGAAGAAAATATCATTGATAATGATAGCGTGTATCATTATTGTGTTAGGCGTTGCTTTTGGGGTATACTCCTTCAATTCCAAAGAAATGGAAGTTACTGCTCTTGGAGATTCACTCGCATACGGATTAGGTGATACAAAGGATAATGGGTATATAGGAGATGTTGAAGATCGGTATGAAGAGGATTTAAACAAACATCTTGTTGTACATGACTTTGGAGTTCCAAATGATACAAGCACAGACTTGCGTAAGCGGTTGAAAAATCCTGAGATAGCAAAGACAGCTAAAAGTTCTGATGTGATTTTCATCAATATTGGAACGAATGATTTTCTGAAGAGCACAGATCTATTAACGAAATTCAACAAAGAAGAGCTTGCAGCGAACGAGGAAATCTATAAGGAGAACCTGAACCAGATCATACAACAGGTACAAAATATAGAAAATCCGAAGACCATCTATATTTTAGGGATCTATAACCCTAAAGCTGAATGGAGTGATATGGCTGTTGTCAACGAGGCAGTATCAAATTGGAATCAATCTACGATTGAAGTGACAAAGAAAAATAAAAATACCGCTTATATACGCACGGATGACCTCTTCATCGACAAGAATAAACGCGATTATTTCTCTGACAAGCTTCATCCTAATGAAAAAGGATACGCATTAATCGGAAAAAGAGTCTACGAAACCATCAGGCAGAGTTCGGATTATAAATAATGGTTAAACATTGACGCATAAAGAACAATCTGTTAATCTACAAAACGTTACACTAAATGAATTAAATAAAAGTCCTCACATTAATCTCTGTGAGGTAGAGGTCGCATGAATTATGAGTAGAACTGTTAGAGGCAAGTGGTGCTTTTGACAACAGTTTAAAAGGAATTGATGCCGAAATGGGTTGATATCCACGTAACAACCCATTGGGGCTGCATTGAACAAGTGCAGAACTGTCGCAGAACTTTCTGCGTTGAGCTATTAGAGATTTTTGGAGGATGCTGATTATATTCACGTATGGGCGTTTCCATACGTGTTTTTTTATTGACTTTATATCAACAGGAGGTACTTACATCATGAAAAATAATAATTGGAGCGTGTGGCTGCTAACTGCATTTGTCGTTGGAAACATGGTAGGCTCGGGAATCTTCATGTTACCGAACACATTAGCTCAAACAGCTAGTCCACTTGGCGTTACAGCGGCATGGGCAGTTACAGGATTTGGCGTATTGATGATCGCGTTAGTTTTTGGGTCACTAGCCATAAGAAAACCAGAATTAACAGCAGGTCCTCAAAGTTATGCAAGAGCTTTGTTCTCCAATCCAAAAGCAGGTAATGTAGCTGGATTTAGTATGGTGTGGGGATATTGGGTCGCGAATTGGATCAGCAACGTTGCAATCATCACGAGTTTTGCTGGATATTTATCAACATTTTTCCCAATGATGAGAAGTTCAAAGGTTATCGGAACAGTATTCAGTCAAGATATTCAGTTAGGTAAGCTTATTACGTTTACAGTGTGTACCGTTCTTCTATGGTTCACACATTTTATTTTAATCAAGAGCATGAACGGAGCAGGTAAACTTAATTTTGTTGCAACTGCTTCTAAGGTAATTGGATTTATGTTATTTATTGTGGCTGCACTCTTCGCAGTAGAGTCAACCATCTTTGCTGATGCTTACTTCCCGATTGTAGACAATGAAGGGACCTCTCATGGTCTTGGAAGTCAGATCAATATGGCGGCAATTGCTACATTATGGGCATTTGTCGGGATTGAATCAGCTGTAGTCTTATCCGGAAGAGCTTCTTCACAACGAGATGTAAAAAAAGCAACGATTGTGGGTCTATTTATAGCATTAAGCATTTATATGATTACAACACTACTTACAATGAATGTTCTTCCACGTGAGGTTCTAATGAGTTCAGACAAACCGTTCGTTGATGTATTATCCGTTCTGATTGGAAATACGGGAGCTTCTTTAATGGGATTGTTAGCTGTTATCTCTTTATTCGGTTCAACGATCGGCTGGATTCTCTTAAGTTCAGAAGTTCCTTATCAAGCAGCTAAATCAGGTGTGTTTCCCGCTATCTTCGCTAAAGTGAATAAGAACGGAAGCCCAGTGAACGCATTAGCTGTTACAAACATTATGTCTCAAATTTTTATCTTCTCTACGATTTCAGGTACGATTGGTGAAGCTTATACGTTCTTAACTACTTCAGCAACGCTCGCATATTTAATTCCGTACTTGATTTCTTCCATTTACTTTTTAAAGCTTGTCTATAGTGGAGAAACCTATAAAGAGATAAAAGGATCACGCGTAAGAGACGGTGCGATTGCCTCGTTAGCATTCATCTACTCTAGCTGGGTTATTATTTCCGGAACAGCGGATGCAAAAACCTTTACTTTAGGAATCGGATTATTTTTCTTAGGTTTTCTAGTTTATCCGATCTTCCATAGATATACTCCAAAGAATAGCAAAAATCGCAAAATCGCTTAAAGAGGTTTTCATTTCCAAACCTTTGTCGTATAATGTGAGTTAACTTCATACAGCTCGTATAATCGCAGGGATATGGCCTGCAAGTTTCTACCAAACCCCCGTTAAGGGTTTGACTACGAGTGACGCAAACTTTCCATGCATCTTTCTATAGATGTATTGGGCTATTTATGTGTTCCGATTTTGTTTTAACCGGAGAATTGCTTCACTCGTTCAGAGAGAAGGCGTTCTCCGGTTTTTTTGTGTTTAAATCAAACAATGGGGTGGAAAAATGAATTTTTTAGAAAAGAAAATTTGTGATGAAGGGATCGTATTGTCACCGTCCGTATTAAAAGTAGACTCGTTTTTGAACCATCAGATCGACCCAGATCTCATGCTGAAAATAGGTACTGAATTTGCCGATCGTTTTAAGAATGAAGGAATTACAAAAATCGTTACGATAGAATCGTCCGGTATAGCACCTGCCGTTTTCGCAGGATTGAAATTACATGTTCCTGTTGTCTTTGCTCGAAAAAAGAAATCATTAACCTTAACTGAGGGTCTTTTAACATCAGGTGTTTATTCTTTCACAAAACAAGAACAAAACGAAATTTCTGTTGCTAAGAAATTCATTCAGCCTGGTGATCGAGTGTTGATCATCGATGATTTCCTAGCTCACGGTGAAGCAGCACTTGGTCTAGCGGACCTCGTTGATCAAGCTCATGCTATGATCGCTGGAATTGGGATCGTCATCGAAAAGTCGTTTCAAGTTGGTCGTGAAAAACTTGAGGAAAAAGGATATCGTGTTGAATCGATCGCGCGAATAAAAGAAATGAACACGAACGGGATATCTTTCATCCAATCTGAGGTGATGTCATCATGAAGAAGGGTAAAGTATTTTCTTTAGGGATTCAACACGTTCTTGCTATGTATGCAGGAGCAGTGATCGTACCTTTGATAGTAGGTAGTGCACTGAAATTATCTCCTGAACAATTAGCTTATTTAGTAGCTATCGATCTTCTAACTTGTGGACTAGCTACACTTATACAGGTTTGGCAGAATCGCTTTTTCGGAGTGGGTCTTCCCGTTGTCCTAGGCTGTACCTTTACAGCGGTAGGACCGATGATTGCTATAGGTGGACAATATGGAATGAGTGCCATTTACGGTTCCATCATTGCAGCAGGTCTATTCGTTGTTATTTTTGCCGGAGCGTTTGGAAAAATTCTTAAGCTTTTCCCACCCATCGTGACGGGAACTGTTGTAACGATTATAGGAATTACATTAATACCCGTTGCAATCAAAGACATGGCAGGCGGAGCGGGAAGCGAGAACTTTGGTTCAGCACAAAACTTATTGCTCTCTTTTGGTGTGTTAGCATTTATCTTACTTTTATATCGATTTTCTAAAGGTTTCATTCGTTCTGTTTCTATCTTGATCGGTCTCATAGCGGGAACTATAGTTTCTGTATTCTTAGGTTTAGTTGACTTCACGCCAGTTAAGGAAGCATCATGGGTTCACATGCCAACGCCTTTTTATTTTGGAGTTCCTACCTTTGAACTTGGTGCGATCATTACCATGATTTTAGTGGCTATCGTAAGTTTGATTGAGTCAACAGGTGTATTTATGGCGTTAGGAAAGATATGCGACAGAAACTTAACACCAAAAGACTTAACGAAAGGGTATCGAGGAGAAGGTCTTGCCATCATTTTGGGTGGAATCTTTAATGCCTTTCCTTATACGACATATTCACAAAATGTAGGCCTTGTTCAGTTATCTGGAGTAAAAGCAAAACAGGTGATCTATGTTGCAGGGGGAATGTTGATTTTCCTTGGCTTGATTCCTAAAGTAGCTGCACTTACGACATTAATCCCAACAGCAGTTATGGGAGGAGCAATGGTTGCCATGTTTGGAATGGTGTTTGCATCTGGAATCAAAATGCTAAGTGAAGTGGACCTCGCTAAACAAGAAAATCTTCTTATTATTGCTTGCTCAGTTGGAATGGGGTTAGGGGTAACCGTTGAACCTGAACTGTTCAGCAGACTTCCGGAAAGTATTCAAATTCTTACTGAAAACGGAATCGTAGCTGGAAGTTTGATGGCTGTTCTACTGAATTTACTATTTAACACAAAGTCTAAAAAAGTGATCGTTTCTCACGTGCAAAAAAGTCAGAAGGAAGCGGTATAAACGACGAAGCGGCTATGATCCTCACTGAAACCAGTGGATGATAGCCGCTTCTTATGTTTAATACGATTAAGTTTTTCACTTCTTGATTTTGTTTTCTTCGTTGTCATCAGATTATACATCTCTTGATGAGCAAAAGCACTTCGATCATGAATGGGATTTCGTTTTCCTTCACGAACTCTTTTTTCTCTCATTTTCTTAGCTTTTGATCTAGCCATTTTGTTGTTCATTCCTTTCGATTCATTTGTGGGAATTTAAAGGGTACTACAAGATTACTATACTATATGTATACGTTGAAAAGATACACATTGTGTAAGAATGCACAGAATCTTGAAAAAACAAGCTAGTATTATCAGAAAAGGAAGACTATAATCTTCCTTGGGACCAAAATGTTCAGATCTCTAGTTGAATCTAAATATATTCCTATCTTTCTTGATCTGACCAGTTAGTCTCAATCATATGAAACAAAGGGGTTATTGTTATGAATAAAAATGTTAAGAAAGTAGCTTCCCTTACATTAGCTATCAGTCTATTAAGTTCACCTCTAGCGGGCCAAGCCATCGCTAAAATGCCAGCAAAACACAAAAGTAAAGTTAACCTTAGAATCATGGAAACAACAGATATTC
This sequence comes from Fictibacillus norfolkensis, assembly GCF_014836645.1. GTDB lineage: Bacteria > Bacillota > Bacilli > Bacillales > Fictibacillaceae > Fictibacillus > Fictibacillus norfolkensis. The sequence goes on along the minus strand of NZ_JACSQM010000003.1, from coordinate 160,690 downwards.
ATACAAACCTACTTAACTTCGATTATTACAAAAATGCTGCATCTGAAAACGTTGGACTAGCAAAGACAGCTACACTGGTTAAAACAGCTCGAGAAGACTTAAAGTACAGTCAGAACAGTGTGTTAGTCGACAATGGAGATTTGATTCAAGGTACGCCACTTGGTACATACAAAGCAAAGATTGCACCGTTAAAAGACGGAGAAGTTCATCCGGCTATCGCAGCTATGAATCTTATGGATTATGATATGGCAACACTCGGTAACCATGAGTTCAATTACGGACTCGACTTTTTAGCAGAGACGTACGATGATGCTAATTTTCCTTTTGTAAACGCTAACGTATACGTAGATGACCATGATAACAATCCTAAAAATGATGTGAACAAATACACACCCTATAAAATCGTTAAGAAGTTCGTTAGAGATGAGTACGGCAGACCAAAGCTTTTAAAGATCGGTTATATTGGTTTCGTACCACCACAGATCAATGAATGGGATAAATCACACCTTGATGGAAAAGTAATCACAAAAAATATTATTGAAAGTGCGGAAAAGTTCATCCCGCAGATGAAGAAAAAAGGTGCAGATATCATCATCGCTCAAGCTCACTCAGGCTTTAATGGAAGTGAAACGAACACAGAGGATGTGATTTATGCACTCAGCAAAGTAAAAGGAATTAATGCTCTTACGTTCTCGCACACACATAAGATATTCCCGGCTGCTGATGAGAAATCATTAGATTCATTGTTTAAAGACGCAAAAGGTAATGTTCTTCCTGGTGTTGAGAATGCAAAAGGTACAATTAACGGTGTACCAGCTGTGCAAGCAGGCTATGGTGGAGGATCACTCGGATTGATCGACTTAACACTTCAACAAGATCGTGGAAGATGGAAAGTGGTTTCCTCTCAATCTTCTGTAAGAAGTGCCGCTGCGGTTAAGCCAGACGAAAAAGTGGTTAAGACTGTTAAAAATGCTCATGAAGCTACGATCAAGTACGTAAACACACCGATCGGTTCAACGACGGACGATATTCATAGCTTCTTTGCACTCGTTCAAGATGATCCATCTGTTCAAGTCGTAACGAATGCTCAGAAATGGTATGTAGAAAAATACATTTCATTAAACAAGCCAGAATACAAAGATCTTCCTATTCTTTCAGTTGGAGCACCATTTAAAGCAGGAAGAAATGGCGTAGGTGAATTTACTGAGATTCAAAAAGGACCACTTACGATTCGAAGCGCAGGTGACCTCTACCTTTATGACAACACGTTAAAAGCACTTAAAGTAAAAGGATCTGTTGTAAAAGAATGGCTAGAAATGTCTGCAGGTAAATTTAAGACGATTGATCCAAACAAAACAGAAACACAAGAACTTTTAGATGCAGGCTTTCCTGTCTATAACTTTGACGTAATCGACGGCGTTAATTATCAGGTAGATGTAACTAAAGCTCCTAAGTATGACAAAAACGGAGCAGTGATCAATGCTGATAGCAATCGTATCGTGAATCTATCGTACGATGGAAAAGCAGTCGATCCTAACCAAGATTTTATAGTAGTAACTAACAATTACAGAGCGGGTGGTGGCGGAAACTTCCCAGGTGTAAAAGGCAGCGAATATGTAGTTGACTCTGCTGATGAGAACCGTCAGATCTTAATGGATTACATTACAGAGATGAAAGAGATTACGCCAACTGCGGATAATAATTGGTCGATTGCTCCGATTAGCGGAAATGCTAATGTAACATTCCTATCATCACCAAATGGTCAAAAATATACGAGTGAGACAGGCAAGATTCAATACACTAACAAAACAGATGCAAACGGATTTGGAATTTATAGTATTGATTTAAAATGATGAAGATGAAAGAGAGCCTAAAGGGTTCTCTTTTTTATATGAAAAAGAAGGTGTAGATCTGTTTTAGTAGAAATAAAAATTGTAGCAATGGGAAATAAAGTTTGATACAATGAAAACGAACAAATGTTCTATGGTCGAAAAAATCAGACGATGAGGTGCTAAAAATGATTGTAGCAGTGAATCCTTATGTAGTAACAAATGGAAACGGAAAAGAAGCAGTAGAGTTTATGTTGATGCTTTTAACGCAGAGCTTATCTCACTTCAAACATTCGGAGAGATGCCAGAGGATCCTAATCATCCACTTCCGGAAGAAGCAAAGGACCGCGTAATGAACGCTCAATTCAAAGTAGGCGATACCGTTATGATGCTTTCTGATAATTTTCCAGGGATGCCTTATACGATTGGAAATCAAGTAACCATCGCGATTCAAATCGATTCAGTAGAATCATCAAAACAAGTTTTTGAGAAACTCTCTAAAGAGGGGAAAGTTACAATGCCTCTACAAGAAACATTCTGGAGCCCATCATATGGCCAAGTAACAGATAAATATGGAGTAGAGTGGCAAGTTTCTGCCGTTCCGCAAGACTAAAATTACAAATAGCGGACCCTTTCTTTTACATGGAAAGGGTCTTTTTGTTTAGTTCGCTTTTTTTAGGGTTATTTTAGTAATGTATCACTAAAATAGATGAGAAAAGTCAAAATGATTGACTACCTATCGTAAACATATTATAGTGATTTCACTAATACATGTTCATAAGTTTAAACACTTAATTTTATGTTGTAGGAGGCGTAAAGCTTGAATCAGCCAAACACGATGAAAGACAACAAAAAGGAATCGATCGACAAACTCGTACGAGCTCAGAGAACATATTTTAGAAGCGGAGTAACTCGATCATATGATTTCCGTATGAAAGCTTTGAACAATCTATCTAAGCTTATTCGAAACAACGAAGCAAAGATTCTTCACGCTTTAAAAACAGACTTAAATAAATCCGAAGCCGAAGCCTACACAACTGAGATCGGCTTTTTATTAGAAGAGATTCGTCATACTCAAAAACATCTTAAAAAATGGATGGTACCAAAAAAAGTAAAAACAGCAAAAACTCATATTGGCTCAAAGGGGTATACGATTGCTGAACCTTATGGAGTCACATTAATCATTGCTCCATGGAATTACCCGTTTCAACTGCAACTAGCTCCGTTAATTGGTGCTATCGCAGCTGGTAATACGGCCATATTAAAACCATCTGAACTTACGCCACAAACGTCAAAACTATTGGATGAACTGATCAAAGAATACTACCATCCTGACTTTATCGCAGTCGTAGAAGGCGGAGTCGAAACCAATCAAATATTGCTCGATCAACCATTGGATTATATATTCTTCACAGGCAGCGTACCTGTAGGTAAAATTGTGATGGAAGCAGCAAGTAAGAGGCTTATTCCTATCACATTAGAATTAGGTGGCAAGAGTCCTTGTATCGTAGACGAAACAGCAGACCTCAAGCTTGCTGCGAAGCGCATAGCGTTCGGAAAGTTCACGAACGCTGGCCAAACATGCATAGCACCAGACTATATCTATTTGCACAAAAACATACGTCAACCATTCATTGATACATTTAAAGAAGTCATCAAAGAATTTTACGGAGAAAACCCACTGCAGAACGAAGAATTCGGTAAGATCGTAAATGATCGTCATTTTAATCGTTTAAAAAGTTACTTATCAGAAGGAGAAATACTTTTCGGTGGTCGATACGATGAAACCAGTGAAAAGATTGAACCAACTTTAATAGCTCCATCTGATACTTCTTCACCTGTTATGAGTGATGAAATCTTTGGACCCATCTTTCCAGTCATGGAATACGAAAGCATTGATGAAGTGATTGAATTTGTTGTAGAACGTCCAAAACCACTCGCACTTTACTTATTTACAATTAACAAAAAGGTCGAAGAAAAAGTGGTGAATAACATCTCATTTGGTGGTGGATCCATAAACGATACATTGATGCACATCGCCACACCTTATCTGCCGTTTGGTGGAGTAGGAGAGAGCGGGATCGGAAGTTATCACGGTGAGTCCAGTTTCGTTGCGTTTTCTCATAACAAAAGTGTGCTCAACCAAACGAATAAATTTGACTTTAGTTTTCGATATCCGAACGCCAAATATGGTTTGAAGATCATCAAAAAGTTAATGAAATAGAAATTTTTTAGGACGCTGTCATTTAAGATAGCGTCTTTTTATTGCGAAAAGTGCCAAAAACTAGACTAGAGAACAAATGTTCGGTATAATATTTATAAGTGAATAAAGGAGTTGATTGGTATGCGTAAAAAGAAATGCACCATGAGTATTCCTACGATTATTGAACAATTTCAAAGCGGTATGAGCAGTAAAGAGATTGCATTACAGGCAAATGTGACAGCGAGATATATCAATTCTGTTCTGCAGCAAAACAACGTTGAAAGACAACCACATAGCAGCTGGTTAAGACGTTATTCAGTGAATGAAGATTACTTCAAAACATGGTCAGCATCTATGGCATATGTGTTGGGTTTTTTCGCTGCTGATGGTTGCTTGCCACAAGATTTGCAATTGGTTAGTTTTTCACAAAAATACCCCAAGATCCTCGAAGATATAAGAAAAGAACTTCAGTCTACACATCCCATCAAAACTAATCCACGAACAGGCGTACATTTATTAAATATCTCTAGCAAGATTATGAAAGAAGATCTTATGCAATTACATGGGATGACTCCAAAGAAGTCAACAACATTAGAGTTTCCAAATGTACCAGAGGAGTATTTAAGTCATTTTGTTAGGGGTTTCTTTGATGGCGATGGGAATATTAATTTTGAAAAAAGAACAGTATCTTTTGTTGGTGGCTCACAAATATTCATGGAACATCTTAAGAAAAGATTAGAATGTTATTCATTTGAACCTTTTATAGTTAGTAAGGAAAAGTATCATAGATTATTCCTATCTGGGAGAAAAACAGTTTATAACTTTGGGCAATGGATTTACAAAGATAAAAACTTATATATTGTAAGAAAATACATTGAATTTAACAGAGAAAAGATGCCACCAGAACAATTAAAAGATCGTCCATTTAAGGCCAATAAATCTGCAATAGAAGCAAGAAAATTAAAATTACTTTATCATTACAATTTAAATGGAGATTTGCCAGAGGCTTGTAAGAGTGCAAATATAGGTATTAATACTTTTTATCGTTGGTTAAATACTGATGGAGAGTTTCAGCTGAAATATAACTCCATTAGTAATGAAAATAATATTTAGTGTAAGAAAACACCAATCGCAAATTTTTGGATTGGTGTTTATATTTTACTACACACAAAAAACTAACTACTAGGGGATGAGATTATATATAAAAGTAAGTTAATTATTTATTACTAGTTAACGTAATATCTATTCTCGGCAACTATGTAAAACATATTTAAACAAGTCTCAAAACCAAAGATTACTTAAGATAGTGAGACGAAAATTAAAAAATCGAGCTTAAATGTATGTAATTTGCCACATCTTAAGACACAGCAAAATTTTATTATCTTTTTCTATACTGCGAATTTTTCTGACCACCAAACAAACTACTTTTCTTACAATGATGAATGCTTGATTCTATACAACAGTTCGATGACTCTTCTCTAAATTCTTCAATAGTTGGAGTTGGTGTAATAAACAATGATGCTGTATTAATTGTAATCGTTCCTGCAGATATTAATGGAGTTATTGATCTCAAAATAATTGAAACGGATTCTCCTGGCATCAATCTCACATTCAGCCCTAGCTCCAAATTTGTATTCGCTGAAAACCCTGCTGGTGAAGCGGCAGGAAAGAATTGAGTTGACGTTGAATCTGCAATTACCCTCCCTGTGCTCGTAACAAGCTCGAATAGCAGTGTATTTGCAACTCCAGTTGTAGTTGTGACTGTGGAACTAATTAAATATGCTATGTCATAGACACCGCCTGTTAGAGTTTGTAAACCTGAAGCTACACCGTTTCTCAAAAATTCAATACCAGTAGTCGCTACTCCATCATCAAGTGTTATTAGTATTGGAAAAGTTGTAGTCGTTGTCGTTAATGGTTGGAAAGATATTTCTTTTACTGCGATTCCAGAACCAAGTCCTGCTCTACTCAAATCATCACATGAAAAACAGTTATTATGAAAGTGATTTCTTCTTTTAGACATTTTTATTCCCCTTCCCTATCTATCCTTATTATTTAATGATTGATTTCACTTTTTCGACATGGACATTAGTGGAATAAATCAAAATAACTTTTCATATTAATGGATTCATAGTATAATGCTATAATTCCGACATAACTCATAGGATTTGGAGGGTTTATAGTTATGGAGCAAACAGAAACTTATCTTTCATCAAATAAACAACGATCTTTTCAGCACACTACTGTTGTTACAAAATTACAGCCTATGCAAAGAACTTACGTATTTTTAGGAGTATTAGCAGCAATGATTCTGCTATTATTTACAGTTAAAGTTGCGAGCTGGACACAAGGCAGCCTTTTTATCATCGGATTAGCACTTGGTGGAGCTTTACTTTATGCACGCTTTGGCTTTACCTCAGCATTTCGCAGATTGGTTTCAGTCGGCAACGTTCAAGGACTTCAAGCACATATGCTGATGCTTGCAGTTGCATCCGTATTATTTGCCATTATTTTTAGTACTGGTTTTAGTTTTACTGGTGTTGAACCCACAGGAAATGTATCACCAGTTGGCATTAGTATCTTAGTTGGTGCCTTTCTTTTTGGTATTGGGATGCAGTTCGGAAACGGGTGCGCATCAGGAACACTTTACTCTTTAGGTGGCGGATCTTCGTCAATGATTTTAACCCTTATCTCATTTATTGCAGGATCTGTTCTTGGGGCTTACCACTTCGCATTTTGGATGGGATTGCCTTCTTTACCACCACTTTCTTTAAATCAAATTCCAGGTCTCGGCTTTTTTGGCGCTTTAGTAATCCAATTAGGATTATTTGGACTAATCTATTGGATAACCGTTCAAATAGCCAAAAAGAAAAAGCCGCCTATGATGAAGCCTCTCCCAACTACAGTTGGTTGGAAAAAGGTGCTTCGTGGCTCATGGCCATTATTTACAGCTGCAATTGTGCTCGCATTATTAAATGCACTTACACTAGCGGTTAAAGGAAGTCCATGGGGTATCACATCAGCATTTGCATTATGGGGCGGCAAAGCCATGATGGCAACTGGTGTTGACGTATCGACTTGGGGTTATTTTGATGGCAAGAATGGCGAAGCTCTCACAAAAAGTGTCCTTACAGATGGAACAAGTGTAATGAACTTCGGCATTATTCTTGGTGCATTTATTTCAGCTTCTTTCCAAGGAACGTTTAAACCTGGAAAGATCAAACCCGGTATTGCTGGCGCATCCATAATTGGTGGATTATTGATGGGATATGGTGCTCGCTTAGCATTCGGCTGCAACATTGGTGCTTATTTTAGCGGAATAGCTTCATTTAGTCTTCACGGCTGGGTATGGGCAGTTATGGCTATGTTAGGTACGTATCTAGCTTTGTTCGTTCGACCGATGTTCGGATTGAGAAATCCTAAATCTACAGATTCAATTTGTTAACATAAAAAAGCTAATGGACTAGAAGCATCCATTAGCTTTTTTTTGTCTTGAAGCATTGAATTTGAATATTAATTGTCCGATTTCTCCCATAATCTGCTTAGGTTCAGTTCGATTTGGAACGTTTTTACTCAATACAGAAATTGCGTATGTATGACCTGGAAAATAGAATAATCCTACATTATGTTCCACCCCTGAAACATAGCCTGTCTTGTGAGCTGCTTCCCAATTCTGAATCATTCCAATAGCACCTTCTACCTCTGGCAGTAAACTTGGAATTAACTCGTTCATCTTCTGTTGTTTTAGAATCTTAATCATCAGATCACATGCTTTCATTGATACAACTCTACCTGATGCTAATTGGATTAAAAACTGATTTATTTCATTCGGTGTTATAACATTGAATCCACCACGTTTTCTGTCGGGTGAAATTTGCAGCTTGTGATGCAGTTGGCTTGTTTTAAATCCCCATCGTATCATGTGTGATGCTATGTTCTCTATACCTACTAAATCAATCAAAACATTTGTTGCAGTATTATCACTTTCAATAATCATTAACACAATTAGATCATTAATTGTCCATTCCATACCTGCAGATAAATGCTTCAAAATACCATCCCCAGGTACAAAGTCTTCTTCATGTATCTGAATTTTATCCTTTAAGCGGCACTTCCCTTCAAATGCGTGTGCAAAAACAGCAGCCATGATGGGTACCTTTATAATACTAGCAGCATAGAATGATTCATTTTCGTGGAAAGCAAAACTCTCTTTTGTTTTAAAATCAAACAAAGAACAGCCATACATTCCTTTGCCAGAAGCTAATAATTCAGATAATGAATGTTCAATTTGATTTATCATACCCGCTTCCCCGCTTTCTTCAACATATGATTTGTTTATATGTACCTAGATGAAATTAAACAAAAAGACGCATTTACAAAATTCGGAATCAAAAATAGACTGAGAGCGTTACGAGTTCAATGTTTTGTTTACAAAAAATACATAGAAGGAGCGATGATCTTGAAGAAACAGATTTGTATTGTCGGAAGCGGTACCTCTGGTTTACAGCTCGCTTATGCTCTCAGAGAGGATTTTCAAGTTACGGTTATTCACTCTACTTCTCCAGAAAAGATACGTTCTGGACGAGTTATGTCAACTCAAGTTCATTTCGGACCGACCCTATCTCGCGAAACCAGTTTTCACATGCCAAAATGGCATGATACCGAACCGTTAAAATGTGTCCGAGTAACGATTGGAAACCAAAAGCTTTTTACCGGTATGCTGCAAGAAGATGCCTTATCTGTAGATCAACGACTGTATTATGCAACTTGTATGGAGGATTTAGCTTCAAAAGGTGTTACGTTTCAAGAACAAAAAGTAGACAATGAAAATGTTGAATCACTTGTAGAACACTATGACTTGGTTGTTGATTGCACAGGGAAATCCGGCCCGCTATTCTCCTTTCCTTCTATAGAAGAACTTTCACCGTTTGATGTACCTCAGCGTAAATGTATAGTAGGTTACTTTACAGGTGTTACCCAACACAAGCCTTTAGGAATTAATGTCACGGTCCTCCCTGAAATTGGTGAAATGTTTGAAATTCCTGCAAAAACTGAAAAAGGTTCAGTTACCATACTATTTATCATGGCGGTCCCTCATAAAGAACTAGACACGTTTAAAACGATTAAAGACTCCACAGCTTTCAACAAACAAATGAAAAAGGCAGTTGAAGAGTTTTTTCCAGATATTCATGAACGATTGAATCCGAAAGAATTCTCATTAATTGATGACCGTGCTTTTCTACAGGTCGCCATCAAACCAGTAATTCGCCATCCTTACATGTCATTTAATGATAAGCTCGTCATTGGTTGTGGTGACAGCGTCTTTCTCAATGATCCCATCACTGGGCAAGGTTCGAATCTGTCCTCATACTGTGCAGAGCAATTGTACGAAACACTTGTTGATTTTAAACACGACAAATGGGACGAAAAACTTGGGTTATCTTACTGGAATCGAATAAAAACATATGTAGCTGAAGTTACACAATGGACGAATGCGATGACTCAACCTTTGCCGCAGCATGTTGTTAATACTTTATTAGAAGGTGTAAGAAATCAAGAACAAGCAGATGCTGTAGCCGAGTGGTTTGCTTTTCCTCCATCTGCTCATAAAGCTTTTTTTCAAACATCTAAAACTTAAAACACCTTTCTTTATTTAAATCCGAATGATGAAAGCACCTGAAACTTCAATCAGGTGCTTTTTTTCTAACTTAACACATTAAAATATCGTGCTTCTGGATGAGCAAAAACAATCGCAGAAACGGAGGCTTCTGGCTCCATCATGCACCCATCAGTAAGTTGAATACCAATATCTTCTGGCTTTAACAATTTAAATAGCTTTTGCTGATCTTCTAATTCTGGACAAGCGGGATAGCCGAATGAAAATCTTTGTCCCTGATAACGAGCGGAAAATCGTTCTCTCATCGTAAAATCTACCGAGTCAGGAAAGCCCCAGCGATCTCGCATCTGCTGGTGAAGAAGTTCAGCGAAACCTTCTGCCGTTTCTAAAGCTAAAGCTTGAAGTGCATGACTTTCAAGAAATCGTCCTTCTTTCTTATATTCTGCAGCGAGTTCACGAATACCTGTCCCTGCTGTAACTGAAAAGAAACCAACATAGTCCATTTTCCCGCTTTCTTTTGAGCGTAAATAATCTGCAATACAAAGATAAGGCTCTTTGTTTTGTCTCGGGAAGTCAAACGTTTCTATTACTGTCTTTTGATCAATCGGATCATAGATCAGAATCTGGTCTCCATCACTTTGTGCAGGGAAGAATTGATATAGAGCGGAAGGTTGAATCAAATTCTTTTCTTTCGCTTCTTTTAAAAGATGATCGATCAATGATTTAATTTCAAGTGTTCGCTCGTCTTTTTCTTGAAGTAATCTCGTTATTTTGCCTTTTATACCAAGATGATGTCCGAGTAGCATCTGTTGATTGATATAAGGCTGAATATGTGAGAGTGAGTAGTTTTTTAGAATATGTCTTTCTGTATCGTTCGGAACAAAAACGGGAGCATTTTCTGAAACCTTTGACCGCACTTTAACGGCAGTTGCAACCCCTGCAGAGCTTTCATTGATTTCAGAGTTTAGAGCTATCGTCTTTTTTCTCTGTGCAAGTTCTACCGATAGTCGGTCGAACTCTTTTGGAGTTTGAATCTGATTTGCAAACGAGAGACCTTCCATCGCATCTTTTGCATAAAGAACCATTCCTTCGTATTCTTTTGAAATCTTCGTGTCTGTAAACTTTCTTGATAATGCAGCACCGCCGACTAAAATGGGTGTTGAAATGTTCGCTTCTTTCATATCGTTTGCCGTTAACACCATCTGTTGAGCAGATTTTACGAGCAATCCAGAAAGTCCGATAATATTTGGTTGTTCTTTTTTGATCGCTTCAATTAACGTTTGAGACGTTACTTTGATCCCTAGGTCTACAACTTTAAATCCATTATTACTTAGAATGATATCTACCAGGTTTTTACCGATGTCATGAACATCACCCTTAACTGTAGCAAGTAACACCTTTCCTTTTGAAGCAGATTCATCATTCGTTTCCATGTAAGGTTCCAAATAAGCAACAGATGCTTTCATGACTTCCGCACTTTGCAGGACTTCTGCAACGATTAACTGGTTCTCATTGAAAAGTCTGCCCACTTCTTTCATGCCATCCATTAAAGGACCATTGATGATTCTTAATGGAGTAGCATACTTTTGTAATGCGATCTCTAAGTCGGGAATTAATCCTTCCTTCGTACCTTCTAAGATATAATAGTGCAGTCGCTCTTCTAAACTCATATCAGGCAGCTTTGATTTTGTTTCTTTCTTTTTGCCTCTATAAAAGTCTGTAAAAGTAGATAATGCTTCCTCTGTTGTTCGAAATAATAGATTTTCTGCCATCTCAATTTCTTCCGGTGCAATAGAGGCGAAACGTTCTAGCTTTTCAGTATTTACGATCGCGTAATCAAGTCCCGCTCCTGTGCAATGGTAGAGATACACCGCATTTAATACTTCGCGTCCGACCGGTGGCAATCCGAATGATACGTTACTGACTCCTAAAATGGTTAAGCAATGTGGAAAGTTTTCCTTGATCTGGCGAATGCCTTCAACCGTTGCATTCGCTGAGCCAATGTACTGTTCATCACCTGTTCCCACTGGAAAAACGAGCGGATCGAAAATGATGTCTGAAGGTGAAACGTTATATTTATCCACTAATAAGTCATACGATCTTCTTGCGATTTCCAATTTTCGCTCAGCCGAAACACCCATTCCGATCTCATCGATCGTTCCAACCACTACCGCTGCTCCGTATTTATGAAGAAGCGGGATCACCTTTTCAAACCGTTCTTCCCCGTCTTCTAAATTAATGGAATTGATGATGGCTTTTCCTTGTGAATACTTTAACGCTAGCTCAATAACATCCTCATCTGTAGAATCGATGACAAATGGAATTTTCACTTTCTTAACCGCTTCTTTCATGAACGCTTCCATGTCGCTTAATTCTTCCCGATCAGGATCAGCTAAACAAACGTCGAGTACATGTGCACCGCCTTTTACTTGAGCCCTTGCAATCTCAGCCGCTTCTTCAAATTTCCCCTCAGCAATTAACCGTTTGAATTTTCGTGAGCCGATTACATTTGTTCTTTCTCCTACCATGATCGGTCTTAACGAAGGATCATCATAGATAAAAGGTTCGATTCCAGAGACCATATGAGTTTCGTATACTTGCAGGTGACGTGGTGAATAGTTCTTCATAACTTTTGAAAGTGCTTCTATATGAGCCGGTGTAGTACCACAGCAACCTCCAACAATGTTCAACCACCCTTTTTCTGCAAACCCAGATAGTTTAGTAGCCAATGATTCTGGTGTTTCATGATAATTTCCTTCTTCATCAGGAAGACCTGCGTTCGGATAACAGCTTACGGCTGTAGTAGACAGATTTGATAAGGAGCGTATGTGATCTTGCATGAATTCAGGACCTGTCGCACAGTTTAATCCTACCGCGATCGGGTTCATATGCTTCAACGATATATAAAAGGCCTCAATTGATTGTCCAGCAAGTGTGGTTCCCATCGGTTCAATTGTTCCAGAAACTATAAGTGGGATCTTTTTTCCTGTTTGTTCAATAGCTTGCTCAATCCCTAAATAGCCAGCTTTTACATTCAGCATATCTTGGCTTGTCTCTAAAAGAAGAAAATCTGCACCTCCGTCAATCAATCCTCGTGCTTGTTCAGCATAAGCATCTCTTAACAGATTAAACGTCGTTCCGCCCGTAACACTCAGGGTTTTTGTAGTGGGACCGAGTGAGCCAGCAACAAAACGCGGCCACTGTTCTGTTGAAACAACATCAGCGGCTTTTCTTGCAATTTCTGCTCCTAGCTTATTGATCTCATAAGCTCTATGTCCAAGTGTGTATTCATCCAGTACGAGATTTGTACCGCCGAATGTATTCGTTTCAATGATATCAGCGCCTGCTGCAAGATATTTATGATGAATGGATTCGATCACATGGGGTGCCGTTACATTTAAATACTCATTACAACCGTCATACTCCTCACCGCCAAAATCTTCTGGTGTGAGTTCCGCTTCTTGGAGCATTGTTCCCATTGCACCATCCATTATTAAAATCTTTGATTGCAGCTGTTTGTCTATTGATGACTTAGGCATTCTGTGACCTCCTGGCTAAAAGTGATGGAGAGTTAGCTCGTGCATATTGTGCTAATTCAACGGTTAGTTCGTAACGCATGAATGGTGTGATCAGGTAGATGCCGTTAAAGAGTTCCATGGCTGTGTCTAATAATGACTTGGCGATCAATAAGCCTTCTTTACATGCCTGTTGTGGATCATCTTTATACTTGCTCATGCGATCACGTACAGAATCTGATAGTTTGATGCCTGGAACTTCATGGTGAAGAAACTCTGCGTTTCGGGAAGAGGTTAACGGCATGATTCCAATATAGATCGGTTTATCAATGTGCTTTGTAGCCTCATACGTTTCTATTAGTCTTTGCTCTGAAAAAACAGGCTGACTGATAAAGTAATCTGCGCCGTATTCAATTTTCTTCTCTAACCGCTCAACGGCTTTATCAATAGATCGGATGTTAGGGTTAAAAGCAGCCCCGACCGTAAAGGATGTTTTTTCTCCAAGTTCTTTCCCTGATAGAGATAATCCTTCATTAAACTGCTTGATGAGCTTGATCAGTTCAAAAGACGTGACATCATATACAGACGACGCACCTGGGAAATCTCCGACGCTTGCGGGATCTCCAGTCACAGCTAGTATTTCATGAATGCCATGCGTGTGAAGACCCATCAAGTGAGACTGAAGGCCGATTAAATTTCTATCGCGGCACGTAATATGAACGAGCGGACGAAGGTTTAGTTGGGACTGCACAATTGACCCTAATGCAGAGTTACAGACACGGGGTGAAGCAAGCGAATTATCAGCGAGAGTAAGCGCGTCAATCCCCGCTTCTTTTAAAGCCTTTGCTCCTTCCATAAAACGTGACGTATCAAGTTTACGTGGTGGATCTAATTCCACAATAATGGATTGTTTCTTCTTAACTTCTTCACTTAGTGGTACATATTTAGGTTTTGATGCTGATTGAATAACAATCTTTTGCTTTCTTTGTTTTACTTCTTTTTCTGTTACAGGCTCTAAGTTTTTAAGTTCACTAGAGAATGCTTGTATATGAGCAGGCGTCGTACCACAACAACCGCCTAATAGACGAACACCTTGCTGCCTGAACAAATGGGCACATTCTTTAAAATAATCAGCGTCCCCCTCATAATTAAAACGGCCATCTGTATAGGAAGGAAGCGATGCATTAGGAAACGCTGAAAGAAAAGCCTGATTCGGTAATCCAACTTCTTCAAGTGTCATCAGCATGTGATACGGCCCTAGACGACAGTTCAATCCTACGACATCAGCACCTGAGTTCTCAAGCCGGGTCAGAGCATCTGAAATCGGGGTCCGGTCCTGCATAAATCCGACTTCTTGCAATGACACTTGTGCAATGATCGGAAGTGTTGTTTCTTTTCTAGCAATCTCTAAAACAGTTTCAAGTTCTTCTAGGTCATAATAGGTTTCTAATTGGATGCCATCAACATTCTCCATCAACAAACAATACAGCTGCTCACGAAAACTGCGTTTGATCTCATCCAAAGAAATGCTATTCGGTTTAATGCCTCGTATTCCACCAATCGTACCTACAACATATTTGTTATGAGCGGCTTTTCTGGCGATTTGAACCGCCGCTTTGTTGATTTCTTTTACGTGATCTTGAAGTCCATAGCGTTCGAGCTTCGAATAGTTCGCTGCATACGTATTCGTTTGAATGATATCAGCACCTGCATCTAAATAAGCGCGATGGATGTTATAGATCTGCTCTTCTTGAGAAAGATTTAACTCTTCATAACAAAAGTCAGATCCATACGAATACAGAAGCGTTCCCATCGCACCATCACCGATCAGTATCTTGTTTTGTTGTAAGTCTGTGATTAAACTCATGATAGCCTCCTATATAAAAATAAAAAGCCTTCTATAAAAGAAGACTTTTTTAAGCGTCGGGGTCTTCTTATCTTTACAAGTTCAACAATTGAACTCGCAGGAATTAGCACCTTTTCAGCTTGTAGCTGCTGGTTGCTGAGGTTTCATAGGGCCGTTCCCTCTACCTCTCTTGATAAGGATTTATTCATTTATTGGTTCATTTACTAAATTGCGATCTATTCTTTTTAATAATTCCTGTTTATACGAGCGCTGTTTTTCTTCGTCATATAAAAAGGACTGATCTGTTAACTTTGTTAATAAGGCTTTTCGACAATTTTGCGGAAATTCATTCTTAATGATGGATCTGCATTGGAATAAAAAATCTAAATACGTTTCATATTCTTCACTGTATTTTTGCTGAAGCTCTTTTTTTATAGATTTAGATAGACTCGGACTAGCACCAGATGTGGAAACGGAGAGGATGAGCTTACCTCTTTTTACAACACTAGGAACAATAAAATTACCAAGGTGTGGCTGATCGACTACATTCACAAGCTGTTTTGAACTTATCTGTTCTGCAATCCAAGAGTTAATCTCTTTACAATTGGTCGCAGCAACGATTAGAAATGCTTCTTCCAAATCTTCACGTACCACTTCTCTTTTTATCCAGGTTAGCTTTCGTTCAGCATGCCATTCCTGAATCTCGTTATCAGCCGTTGGACTGATTACTGTAATTTTCGCTTCTTCATTCAATAAATCCTTAATTTTTCGATGTGCTACCCAACCACCGCCTACAACTACAACCGTTTTACCAATCAAGTTTACATGTATGGGATACATAGCATTCCTCGCTTTTTAAGAAAATGCATACTTCTTTGTTTCAAGTGTTTCATTGATACGCGTGAGTAAAACGTCTTTAAGGATAGGGTGGTAGCCAAGCGTGTCACAAAGAGCTACGTTTTGTGCGGTTTGCTGCTGATAGCGAGTTATCGTATGTTTCATCCCGTTTATTAATAGTCCTGAAAATAGAAGATAAGGCACAACGATCACTTGCTCATATGATTCGCTGCTGCTCCAGAGTGCTTTCTCAAAGCTTGGTTCTGAACCAGTTAGAAAACAAGCTTGAATACTAGGAATTCCGTAATGATTTTGAACGTTAGATGCAATTGCTTCTAGGTCCCGTTTTACATCCTGATCGGTGCTGCCTCTGCCTACAAGCAGGATTTGTGTATTTTTCCTCAAATTAACTCTACTTTTTGTAATCTTCTCCCACAACAAATGCGAAATGGCACCGTGTACACCGAAAGCACGACCGTAATTTACATCAACTCCTGGAAATTTATTTTGCAAGTGCTGAAGTTCTTTTGGTATGTCTATTTTTATATGGTTTGCACTTAATAAGAACACAGGAATCACAGAGATGCTCGTTGCTCCTTTTTGTATACACCTTTCAAATCCCTGAGCGATAGAGGGTTCAGCAAGCTCTAGAAAACAAATCTCTTTAATAGGAACATCTACTTGTGCCATACAGAGTCTCACAAATTCTTCCGCTTCCATACGTCCTTTTGCAAGTCTTGTACCGTGACAGATAAAGAGCAAAGCCTTCATTTACAAAGCCTCTCTTACGTCAGCAAGCTTACTTCGTTCATCGTTCAGCTGTTCGAACCATTTCAGTTCACTGCGAAGACGAACCACTTCACCAACAATAATCATACTCGGATTCTCAATATGTTCGTTAATCACGATTTCCTCAATCGTATCGAGTGTACCTGTTACGGTTCGTTGATTCTCTAGGGAACCCCATTGAACGAGAGCAACTGGTGTTTCTTTACTTTTTCCGTTTTTCGTTAACTGTTTGCAAATATAACCTAGGTTGCCCACTCCCATATAGATTGCTAACGTATCAATACCGTTTGCTAGACTTCCCCACTTCAATTCATCTTCTTTGCCTTTTTTGCGATGACCTGTAACGACTGCATAGCTTGAAGCGATGTTTCGATGTGTAACAGGAATACCCGCATAAGCTGGTGCTGCAATCCCTGATGTTATCCCAGGAATTACCTCAAACGGTATGCGACTTCTTGCAAGTGTTTCTGCTTCTTCTCCTCCTCTTCCAAACACGAAGGGATCACCTCCTTTAAGGCGAGTTACTACTTTTCCTTTTTGAGCGTGTTTAACTAAGAAACTATTTATCGTTTCTTGTTTCATGAAATGGTAGTTTGGCAGTTTTCCGCAATAGATTAAATCGCAGTCGGTTTTTGCATAAGAGAGCAGCTCTTTGTTCACTAATCGATCATATAAAATGACATCCGCTTCCTGAATACAACGCAGACCTTTTACGGTTATCAGCCCTGGGTCACCCGGACCAGCTCCGACAAGATATACTTTTCCCATCATCATCACTCCTTAAGGATTTAATATCGTTTCACGTTCATACAGCACGAATCCGTTTCCCGTTCGAATTCTTTTCTTTTCATAAAGAGAGATCTCATCAACTTCAGGCTGTTTCAAAAAATACTTCTCCAGCTCGATGTCAACCAACTGAAAAGCCTGTTCATCTGTTGAAGCGGCTATCACAACAGGAATAACCTCTGATTTCGAAATCACTTCAAAACGGTATAAATACATAGCGAGACCTCCATTTTATGAGACTTTTTCTTCTAATTCTTCTGCGATTCGGTCCAACTCTATTTGAAGATGTTACAACCCGACACGGTCTATATAGTCAAAAAAGCTTTCTGATGGAAGTTTCGTTTCTTTGAAAGTGGTAAGAAACCGTAATAATACTTCGTCTAGTGAATCCGCATGAAACTTTCCTTTTAGCTTTTCATTAAATTTTCCGCCATCATCTAGTGTGCCTCCTACATATATCTCAAAAGCTTGAACCATTTTCTTCTCTTTCGTTTTTAACAATACACCTTGAAGACCAATATCTGCGATTTGACGCTGTCCGCATGAGTTAGGACAGCCCACCATATGAATGCGAACGGGAACATCTAGTGTTATTTTCTGATCGAGGTTCTCAGCGATTTTACGCATCCTTTCTTTCGTTTCAACGAGTGCTAAGTTGCAATACTCGATACCGGTACAAGAAACAGAATGGCCAATGAAAGATAGCGGCTGAGTTGTAATGCGTTTGAAGATGCTTTCTTTTAAAAGCAACTCGACGTTTTCATGTTTCACATTAGGAATAATTAAGTTTTGAGAATTTACCGTTCGGATTTCACCGTTTCCATATTTCTTCACAATTTCAGCAAGCTCTAAAACTTCGTCAGCATGAAGTCGACCAACAGGTACGTTAAAGCCGATATAACTTAATCCTTCTTGCTTTTGAGGATGAACACCATAGAAGTAACCGCCGTTCCATGTTTTAAGAGCATCTTTTCCTTTAGAGTGAAGCGCTCCGGTATATTCTAAGAGTTTTTCTTTAAATTTTTCTGGTCCCCAATCCGACATCAAGAATTTAAGACGTGCAAGGTGACGTTTTTCCCGATAACCGTAGTCACGGAAAATAGTAGTAATCGCGATAGAAACGTCTTTAACCTGTTCTGGTTCAATGAACACATCGAGTGGCTGTGCTAAGAAAGGACGAGAAGAAAGACCTCCGCCAATCTTGATATGAAACCCTGGAACTTCCTTTTCATCAATTAGTTTGTATGCAGGAGTAAAGGCCACACAGTTGATCTCAGCATGTGCACTATTGTTTACATTTGAGCTGATCGACATTTTGTATTTTCTTGGCAGGTTCGAGAAATCTTCATTATGCTGAAAGAACTCATATACTTCTTTTACAATTTCAGTGGTATCAAAGAGTTCATGTGGATCGATGCCTGCTATTGGGTTCCCCATGATATTTCTCGTAATATCACCGCATGCACCAGCGCTCGATAACCCGACTGATTCTAAACGATTAAAGATATCCGGAATCTGTTCAATCGTCAGCCAGTGAAATTGAATAGCCTGACGTGTCGTGATATCGAATACGTCTCTGCCATAATCTTTGCAAATATGAGCCAATGCTTTTACTTGTTCATAACTTAATATGCCTGATGGAACATTAACTCTCATCATAAAATAGCCGTCTTCTTTTGGCCGCTGCAGATAGAGCCCCGCCCACTTAAAACTATCCCATTCTTCTTTTGGAATAGAAGAGAAGCCGTTTTCTGCGTAATGAGGGATATCTTCAAATATTTTTAAGCCGTCTTTTACGAGTTTTTTTTGTTCCGTTTTATTGATCTTCGGATTTTCTGACCACGTCTTTTCATATGCCATTCTCTCAATCTCCTTTTTATTTAGTTAAATCAGCTTCCTTTTTTTCAAATAATGTAAGATGCTCTCCACACACTCTGAAACGTTTTGTTCGGTTGTATGTATGGTAAGAGCGGGTGAAACCGGTTCTTCATAAGGTGAATCAATTCCAGTAAAGTCAGGAATCTCACCTTTTCGCGCTTTGTTGTATAAACCTTTTGGATCTCTTTTTTCACATTCTTCAATCGGACATGAAACGAAAATTTCTATAAATTCCTCTTCTGAAACGATTTTCTTCGCCATTTCCCGATCTTGTATAAACGGAGAGATAAAAGCTGTAAGTACGACCGTTCCGTTATCTACAAATAGCTTTGACACTTCAGAGATGCGTCGTATGTTTTCATTTCGATCTTTATCTGAGAAAGAAAGATCACGGTTTAATCCATTTCGGATGTTATCTCCATCTAACACATAGTTTCTTATTTCTTGATCAAAAAGCACTTGTGCTAATGCATTAGCAACCGTTGATTTTCCTGATCCTGAAAGTCCCGTAAACCAAAGTACAAAACTTGAATGGTTGTTTTGTTTTCGCCTAGCTTCTTTTGAAATCGAACTATCGTGCCAAATTATATTGTGCGGATTGCTCATTTGAATCTCCTATTCTATGATTTTCATCATTTCGATTTAGTCCATTTATTAAGATCTCTACTACTTCTTTTCGGCTGAACGTACTAGGTGGAAGTTCTCCATTTCGAAGGAGCTCTCTTACCTTTGTTCCGGATAAGATGACATGTTCTTCCGTTGGGTGTGGACATGTTTTCGAAGAAGCCATTCCTTCACATTTGTTGCAATAAAAGCTATGTTCAAAAAACAAGGTTTGGATGCCGATCTCCTCTTCTGTAAACTGTGAAAAGATCTCTTGTGCTTCATACGTTCCATAATAATTTCCTACTCCAGCATGGTCACGACCTACGATAAAGTGTGTGCAGCCGTAATTTTTTCTAACGATCGCATGAAAGATGGCTTCACGTGGGCCTGCATAACGCATCGCGGCAGGAAATACGGCAAGAAAAACGCGGTTATTAGGATAATAGTTTTTTAGAAGAACATGATAGCTTTCCATTCGAACATCAGCTGGTATATCATCAGACTTTGTTTCACCAACGAGTGGATTTAAGAAGAGACCGTCTACAATTTCCAGTGCAGCTTTTTGAATATATTCATGCGCACGGTGAACGGGATTTCTCGTTTGAAAACCTACAACGGTACTCCAACCTAATTCCGTAAACTGTTTTCTTGTTTCACTAGGATCGAGATGATACTCTTTGAACGAAATTTTCTCAATTCGTTCAACAAGCGTAATCTCGCCGCCTACATAAACAGAACGTCGTTCGAACAGCTTCTTTACTCCA
Source organism: Fictibacillus norfolkensis (assembly GCF_014836645.1). Lineage (GTDB taxonomy): Bacteria > Bacillota > Bacilli > Bacillales > Fictibacillaceae > Fictibacillus > Fictibacillus norfolkensis. The sequence goes on along the minus strand of NZ_JACSQM010000003.1, from coordinate 140,020 downwards.
GGATGATTATGATCGGATGTCTTATAAACACGCTCCGCTTCAATTTGTTTAACAGGAGTATAAACATCACCTACCTTAAGAATTCCATAGGTTACGCCATCGTATGTTAAACGAACTTCTTCTCCTCTTGTAAGTGTCGATGCTGTATCAGGATCCACCGGTAACGTGATGGGCAAGCTCCAAACCGTACCATCACTGAGCCTTATATCGTGGACAACGGTTTGATAATCTTTTTGGTTCAAAAATCCTGTTAATGGACTGTAAGCTCCGATCGCGATCAATTCAAGATCACTAAGTGCTGTTGCATCAAGGTTAATTTCTTTTTTTATGTGCTGATGTGGTTTGTCAGGCTTGAATCGATTGATTAATTGCCCTCCGTGCGGTTGAATCGTACTCATATTGTTTCTCTCCTCCTAGTGATTCTCTATGTAGTCTCGTGAAGTCCACATTCTAGTTTTTCAGTACCTGACCATCGTCCGGAACGAAGATCATCTGCGTTAATAGCTGCCTGTGTACAAGGAGCGCAGCCTATACTTGGATAACCATTGTCATGTAGTTTGTTATACGGCAAGTCGTGCTTATGGGCATACCGCCAAATATCCTTCCACGTCCAATGGATGAGCGGACAAACTTTAATACTTTTGAACCGTTCATCTCTGTTAACGAAATCGGTATTGCTCCTGGCTGCTGACTGCTCTTTACGCAGACCAGAGAGCCAAGCTTTTACCCCTTTTAACTCTTCTTCTAGAGGAATCACCTTTCTGATCGTGCAGCATAGATTGGAGTCCACGTTCCAAAGCCCATCACTGTGTTTTTTTGCTTGCTCCTCTAGAGTGAGAGCTGGCGTTTTTAGCTTGATTCGAAGAGAAGGGTATCGTTTCTTTGCAGCTTCAATTACGTCATAGGTTTCTTGAAAATGCAGGTTTGTATCGAGAAATACAATCTGTGCATCTGGCTTCACTTGTGAAACAAGATCCACAAGAACACTACCTTCTATGCCAAAGCTGCAAGCATATACTAAGTCCTCACCGTATGTTCCATAAGCCCACTCCAACACATCTAAAGCACCTTTTGTCGGATTTTCGTGATTAAAATCTGGTAATTTCTCATTCCAAGTTGCATACGTTAGCAATTTGCTACCTCCTTTTAACATACAAAAAGCGGCTTTAACGATTTAAGAGCTTAGCCCTATCGTTAAAACCGCCTCTAGTTTTCTAGTCAGCGAACTATTTAATTCTTACCTTCTCGTTCTTTTCAAGCTGAATCACTTTTCCATCTTGGACGATTAAAGTGATCGAACCAAATTTAATACTGCTCAGCATCTTTTCAAGCTGAGGAAGAAAATCACTTGCACTCTTTTCATTCGCCACTCCACTGCCTCCCTTTACAACATTCATTATCTTTTAAAGGCCCTTTCCTAAAAATAGTTGTTTTCTAAGTCTTACTTATTTCATCTTTGACTTTTGATTGGAGTGGAAGATGCGAGACTCCTGCGGGACAGGCGGGCAGGTGGGCAGGTGGGACACTTATACGGAACGTACGAATGTGGCTCACCGCCTGCCCCGCGGAAAGCGAGTATCTGCAACGGAAATCAACTCTTTCAAAAGCAACAATGAATATGAAAACAACAATAAAAAAAACCTTCCCATTTCGGAAAGATAGTGGAGGTAAACATATTACCTTATCTTCCAAAATGTAAATACATTCTGCTGGAGTTAGCACCTTACAAATCGCAGGTTGCCGGGTTTCATCGGGCCAGTTCCCTTCACCACTCTGGATAAGAGTTTAAATTTTATAAAATCATAACATATCTGAAGTGGATATCAAGACCTATTTTTTCATTTTTCTATTTTTACAAAAAATTTCAACAAACAGTTGACTTTTTATGTTTTAGGATCATATAGTATTAACTAAAATTTAATCCGTATCGCTGATCGGTAAACCGAAGGCTCTTAACATCACTTGTTAAGGGCCTTTTTATTTTGGGGAGGAAGAATATGAAAAAGTTAATCGTATTAGCTCTAATTGGACTTTTTGCAAAGTTGATCGATGGTTCACTAGGGATGGCTTATGGCGTTACATCAACATCACTTCTCTTAGTAGCGGGAATTGCTCCTGCAGCTGCATCTGCATCCGTACATCTTGCCGAAGTTGTAACCACTGCGGCATCCGGCGCTTCACACATTAAATTCGGAAATGTTGATCGGCAAGTTGTTCTCCGCTTAATTCTGCCGGGTTCGATCGGAGCATTTGTAGGTGCTTGTTTTTTAAGCAACCTACCTGGAGATGTAATAAAGCCGTATATCTCAATCTTTCTAATTATCCTTGGTATTTATATCTTATATCGTTTTCTGTTTAAACTTGGAGAGAAGAAAGCAACAGCGAGTGGTAGACCCTTTACTAAAAAACAACTCGTACCACTTGGATTATTAGCAGGATTTTTAGATGCTACAGGTGGAGGAGGCTGGGGTCCTGTCACTACTCCAGTCCTAATGGCAAAACAAGACATGAAAACTAGAAAGGTGATCGGTTCTGTAGATACGAGCGAATTCGCTGTTGCAGTATCTGCTTCAATCGGATTTTTCATCGCTCTCGGCTGGGAACAAGTAGAATGGCTATGGGTAGGAGCATTAATGCTAGGTGGAGTGATTGCAGCTCCTATTGCCGCATGGTTAGTACGTCTCATTCCTTCTCACATACTAGGGGTACTAGTGGGTGGATTGATTATTATCACCAATACCCGCACCCTTCTTCATACTCTAGGCGTTTCACATAACATGTTGTTCTCGATCTACTTTGTACTTGCTGCTTTTTGGGCGGTTGGAGTTATTTATGCAGTAAAAAGTAATCCGGAAAATAAAAATCCTAAATTTTTAAAAAATTCTGTTGACTATTGATAAGGACCTATGTATTATAAATCTTAATTCAATATTCAAATCTTCTTATCCAGAGAGGCTGAGGGACTGACCCTATGATGCCCGGCAACCAGCGGAAACGCATGGTGCTAATTTCAGCAGAACAATCAATGTTCTGAAAGATGAGACTTCGATCGGGTGAAATCATCGGGACCTCTTCTTTTGGAAGAGGTCTTTTTTTTCTGGGATAAGTTGAAACTGAATGCGATTGGATATAAAAATAACGTTGAGGAGAGATTCGAATATGACTGATCAAAAAGCAGAAAGACAGTATGGGTTTGAAACGATTTCTTTACATGAAGGTCAAAAAGTAGATCCTACAACAGGAGCTCGAGCTGTACCCATCTACCAGACCACTTCCTATCAATTCAATTCAACAGAGCATGCAGCGAACTTGTTTGCTCTAAAAGAGTTCGGTAACATATATACGCGTTTGATGAATCCAACACAAGATGCGTTTGAACAAACCATCGCGAAGCTTGAAGGCGGTGTTGGTGCTCTTGCTCTTGCATCCGGGCAGGCTGCCATTACAAATGCTATATTTAACATCGCTGGCTCTGGTGATGAAATCGTAGCTTCTACCTCTCTATATGGTGGGACCTATAACCTGTTCTCTGTTACTCTCCCCAAACTCGGCATTCATACACAATTCGCTGAGATTGATAATCTTCAATCGTTTAAAGATGCTATTACAGAAAAAACAAAAGCCGTATACATCGAGACCATCGGCAATCCGAAAATCGATGTTGCAGATATTCAAGCTATCGCTGACATCGCACATGACGCAGGGGTTCCTCTTATTGTCGATAATACGTTGGCTACTCCTTACCTTTGTCGTCCCATCGAACATGGAGCAGATATCGTCGTCCATTCTGCTACAAAATTCATCGGAGGACATGGTACTTCAGTCGGTGGGGTTATCGTAGATTCTGGAAAATTTGATTGGAGCAATGGGAAATTCCCAGGCTTGACTGAGCCAGATCCAAGCTATAAAGGGATCGTGTATACGGATGCTTTTGGTCCACTTGCTTATATTCTAAAAGCACGTGTTCAACTGCTTCGAGATCTAGGTTCCTCTATCGCACCTTTCAACTCCTTTCTTTTTATTCAAGGACTGGAAACACTTGCTCTGCGTATAGAACGACATGTTGAAAACACATTGAAAGTTGCGAAGTTCTTAGAGAATCATCCATCTGTTGATTGGGTAAATTACGCAGGACTTCCAAGCAGCCCTTACTATGAACTAGCACAAAAATACCTTCCTAAAGGCGCGGGTGCGATTTTAACATTTGGGGTTAAAGGCGGTGTTGAAGAAGGTAAAAAGTTGATCGAAAATGTTAGCATCTTCTCTCACTTGGCAAACGTTGGAGATTCAAAATCATTGATTATCCATCCAGCTAGCACTACTCATCAACAACTATCTGAAGAAGAACAAAGAAAGTCAGGCGTGAGTCCAGAACTAATCCGCCTTTCAATCGGAATTGAAACAGTAGATGATTTAATCTATGACTTAGATCATGCTCTAAAAGCGATCTCACTTTCTCCAAGTGGATTGTAAATCACAACGCTTAAGCTGTTCAAAGAAATCCTTTGAGCAGCTTTTTTGTTGCAAGAACTGGCTATCGTTATGTGTAATAAATGAGTTTCTTCATACAAATACTAATGTTAACAAATATTAGAATGAGGGCTCATTATGTCTACCATTGTAAGAGTGATTGTTTCTATGTTCATATGTCATGTTCTTTTATTCGGACCAACCGTGTATGCAGGCGTTGTAAATCGATTCGAAATCGAGAAGTATGGAGATGTAATATGGGAAGTCCCTTCAAATAAGAAACAAATAGCAATCACATTTGATGATGGACCAGATCCTGTATACACCTCTCAAATCCTAGATGTTCTAAAAGAGGAAGGCGTTCATGCAACGTTCTTTCTTATTGGTAAGCGGGTTGAGAAATATCCCGAGATTGTCAAAAGAGAACTAAAAGAAGGACATGAAATCGGAAATCATACGTATAATCACCCTAGTTTTCATGCTATTTCAAGGCATAAAGTGGTTGTTGAAACAAGAAAGACCGAGCACCTTCTAGACCCTGGTCACCATACAGATTATATAAAGTTATTTCGACCTCCAGGTGGAACGGTTACAGAGAACAGTTTAAAAGTCTTAAAAAAAGAAGGATATAAGATTATTTTATGGTCCTGGCACCAAGATCCTCGTGACTGGACAAATCCAGGGACTGATAGGATCGCAAGGCATATTCTAACAAATATAAAGAACGGCGATATCATTCTTTTACATGATTCCGGCGGGAACCGAAGTCAAACCGTTGCTGCACTAAAAATCATTCTTCCTAAACTCAAGCAAATGGGTTATGAAATTGTAACGGTTGATGAACTATTAAAAATGCACCCACGGTATAATGAATTTCACGAAACTGAAATGAAGAAAGAAGAAGTGCCTTCATTTATTGAATAAAAAAAGAAAAGAACAATCTCTTCATTAATAAGATTGTTCTTTTCTATTTAACTGCCTTTTCAATCATTGGCTGCATGATCTGTGAAGCACATGCTCGTTCTTTAGTAATGACTATTACACCTGTCCCCGGCCTTTCCAGTGCTCTCCCCTTCTGATTTTCTAAAATAATCCATATCAACTTCTGTTTTTTCACGATTAAATAAAAGCGCTTGCATTTTATAATCACTGTACTATAATACTTGTATACAAGTATACTCGTTCTACAAAAGGAGGTTGTTATGTTGAACGATTCGAAGGATTTTCTTTATCCTGAAAAGTGGCTTTCCAAAGCATCAACTGGGGAACGTGTCGCATGTGAACTGAGAATGAGGATTATCTCGGGACTCATTGAAAGCGGTACCACCCTCTCTGAAAATAAATTAGCTGCTGAATATAATGTTAGCCGGTCTCCTATACGAGAAGCACTTAAGGTTCTATCGAATGAAAACTTAATTCGTTTAGAGCGTATGGGTGCAGTTGTGGTCGGTTTAACTGAAAAAGAAATAGAAGAAATTTATGATGTTCGACTTCTTATTGAGACGTTCGTGTTTGAACGACTTGTTAAAAACGACACGGCTCACGTTGTTAGAGAACTCACAAAAATTTTTGAGATGATGCAGATCGCAATAAAGTACAAAGATGCTGACGAATTTGCTCTTCAAGATGTCTTGTTTCATGAAACAATCATTCGTTCAATTGATCATTCTTACATCACAATGATTTGGAACAATACAAAACCTGTTATGGAAAGCTTCATCTTATTATCGATGCGCATGCATTTTAACGAAAAATATGATGACCTTTCTCGAATCATGAAAAACCATGAACTCTACATTGATGCGATCTCATCTAAAAATAGAGAAATCATGATTCAATCGCTTCATCAAAATTTTGATGATGTTCAAGGAAAAGTAGATGATTTATGGATGTCACAACAAATGCTATCGAAAGCACGGGAGCAAGAAAAGGAGTAAATAAATGATGGATATCGACGGTTCACAACATAGAAAAAGCTATATGGTAGGAGTCGACATCGGAACTACAAGTACTAAAGCAGTGTTGTTTAATGAAAACGGTGAAATTCTTTCACAGGAAAACATTGGGTACCCGCTTCACACACCTGATATTTCTACAGCGGTACAAGATCCAGAAGAAATTTTCCGAACGGTTTTGCAAACCCTTACAAATGTTATCAAACGTTCTTCTATTCCATCCAGCGCTATTTCGTTCATTTCATTTAGCAGTGCCATGCACAGCGTGATTGCAATGGATGAAGATGATCAGCCATTAACACCGTGCATCACTTGGGCAGATAATCGCAGTGAAGCTTGGGCACGAAAAATAAAAGCGCAATGTAACGGACATGAGATCTATAAACGAACGGGCACTCCTATCCATCCGATGAGTCCATTAAGTAAAATTGCTTGGATCGTCAATGATCAGCCTGAAATCGCAGAAAGAGCTAAAAAGTATATTGGGATTAAAGAGTTCATCTTTCAGCGCCTATTTAACGAGTATGTTGTAGATCATTCTCTAGCCTCAGCGATGGGGATGATGAATCTGAAAGAGCTGGATTGGGATGAAGAAGCTTTACGTGTTGCAGGAATAAATCGTAATCAATTATCAACCCTAGTCCCTACAATAACAATCTTCAATGATTGTCAATTAGATATAGCCAAGCAGATCGGCATCGATCCGAAAACACCATTTATCATTGGAGCAAGTGATGGTGTGCTGTCAAACCTTGGTGTAGATGCGATTGGTAAAGGTGAAATAGCCGTAACGATTGGTACGAGTGGTGCTATACGTACAATCATTGATAAGCCGCAGACAGATGAGAAAGGCAGGATTTTTTGCTACGCACTAACAGAGAATCACTGGGTCATCGGTGGGCCAGTAAACAACGGCGGTGTTGTCCTGCGCTGGATACGGGATGAATTTGCAGCTTCAGAACTTGAAACAGCAAAGCGTCTAGGAATAGACCCTTATGAGATTTTAACTAAGATAGCAGAACGTGTGCGACCCGGAGCTGATGGTTTATTGTTTCATCCTTATCTCGCTGGTGAACGCGCTCCACTCTGGAATTCAGATGTTCGAGGATCTTTCTTCGGTCTAACGTTGTCTCATAAAAAAGAACATATGATCAGGGCTGCACTTGAAGGTGTCCTCTATAATCTATATACCGTATATTTGGCCTTGGTTGAATGTATGGATGAACCTGTGAGCCGAATACAGGCAACTGGAGGCTTTGCCCGATCAGAAACTTGGCGTCAGATGATGTCAGACATTTTTGATACAGAGGTAGCGGTACCAGAGGTTTACGAAAGTTCTTGTTTAGGTGCATGTATTTTAGGGTTATATGCAACAGGAAAAATAGAATCGTTTCAAGCAGCATCAAAAATGATCGGGAGTACTTACACTCACTCTCCAAATGAAGAAGCTGTAAAAGAATATAGAGAATTGTTACCCATCTTTATCAGTCTATCTAGAAAACTAGAAGAAGATTATTCGCGTATTGCAGCTTATCAAAGAAGTTTAATTCATAGAGAAAATTAGTATTAGGAGGATCTATCATGCCATTATTTATCGTAGCTTGTGGAATTTTAGCATTGTTATTATTAATCATGTATTTCAAATTAAACACATTCATTTCTTTAATCATCGTATCATTTGGTGTTGCATTAGCACTAGGTATGCCACTTGGAGAAATTGTTAAATCGATTGAAGCAGGTTTAGGTGGAACACTTGGACATTTGGCGTTAATTTTCGGTCTAGGAGCTATGTTAGGTAAACTAATTGCTGATGCCGGCGGTGCTCAGCGGATTGCCATCACACTCATTGAGAAATTCGGTGAAAAGAAAATTCAATGGGCGATCGTTGTTGCTTCGTTCATTATTGGTATCGCTTTATTCTTTGAAGTAGGTCTAGTTTTATTAATACCAATCGTATTTGCCATTTCAAAACAATTACGCGTTTCTATTCTTTATCTTGGTATTCCAATGGTAGCAGCACTTTCAGTAACACACGGATTCTTACCTCCTCACCCGGGTCCAACGGTAATCGCAGGAGAATTTGGTGCTAATATTGGTGAAGTATTACTTTATGGTTTTATTATTGCGATTCCTACTGTTATTCTAGCAGGACCCGTGTTTACGAAAATTGCAAAAAAGATTGTTCCTGACTCATTCAACAAAACAGGAAATATTGCTTCACTAGGTGAACAGAAAGTATTTAAATTAGAAGATACACCTTCATTTGGTATCTCAGTGTTTACAGCTATGCTTCCAGTTATTTTAATGTCAATCGCTACTGTAATCACACTTGTTCAGAATACGATGGGTATTGGAGACTCAAAGACATTTGAGGTTATTCGTTTTGTTGGTGACGCTTCTACTTCCATGTTGCTCTCTTTACTCGTTGCCGTTTATACGATGGGGTTAGCAAGAAATATACCGATAAAAACGGTTATGGATTCATGTACGACAGCTATTACACATATCGGAATGATGCTATTGATCATTGGTGGAGGCGGTGCCTTCAAACAAGTATTGATCAACGGTGGCGTTGGTGATTATGTAGCAGAATTGTTTAAAGATACAACATTCTCTCCTATCTTACTGGCATGGATCATCGCAGCCATCCTTAGAATCTCTTTAGGATCTGCAACAGTTGCAGCATTAACAACAGCGGGTCTAGTCATTCCATTATTAGGTCAAACCGATGTTAATCTAGCGTTAGTCGTACTTGCTACAGGTGCTGGTAGTTTAATAGCATCACACGTGAACGATGCAGGTTTCTGGATGTTCAAAGAATATTTTGGTTTGAGTATGAAAGAAACGTTTGCGACTTGGACTTTATTAGAAACCATTATCTCAGTTGCCGGATTAGGTTTTATCCTACTATTAAATCTATTTGTTTAACACATGTGAGAAATCCCTATCGATTGATTTTCGATAGGGATTTTTTTATGTATTACTTACGTTAATTGGATATCGAATTCTGCTAGAAGATCTTTGAACGCTGGCCGTTCATTCCCGTCTCGGCCTTTTACATGTGTAGCTGTTACTAGTGAGTTTAACACTGCTTCTTCTACAGCTTCTCCAACAGCACGAAATGCTAGATCCATATCTTCTTCATGTATCGTTGGAATCGTAGTAATATGATTCGGTTTATTATGTGGAATCTTAGTTGCTGTTGAAAAACCAATCACCACTTCCCCGCTGCCGTGCGTAATAATCGAACCCGTTCTCGACAAACCTGTCACAGATCTCTTAATAATTCGGTTCAGTTGTCTTTCAGAAACGGGTAGATCTGTAGCAACAATAATCATGACAGATCCTTTGTCCTTTTCTTCCCACGATTTTAGTAAAGCTTCCTTTAATTCTTGTCCGATAGCTCTACCGTTTATTAGAAGGTCGCTTAATATGCCGAAGTTTGACAATACAAGTAATCCGACCGTAAACGTTTCATTGTCGATTGAAAAACATCTTGAAGACGTACCGATTCCACCTTTTAATGAATAGCAAAGCATTCCCGTGCCCGCCCCAACACTGCCTTCTATTACTTTTGTACCAGCATTTTCTAAAGCTTCTACGACATGATTTCTGTTTACAAATTGTGCTCTTACATCATTTAAAAACATGTCATTACATTCACCAACGATAGGGTTTACTGTACCTGTTGTTTGGCCAATCTCAGGATTCTTATCTAACATATATTGAATTAAAGCATCTGCGGCGGTTCCTATACTTAACGTGTTAGTCAGTATAATAGGAGTTTCTAACACCCCTAGTTCTTTCATCTGAATGGTTCCCATCGTTTTCCCGAATCCATTGATCACATGACTCGAAGCGATAAGTTTTTCCATAAAAATATTTCCGTCATGAGGAATGATGCTAGTAACTCCTGTTTGCATATTCCCTTCGCTTAGCGTTACATGCCCTACTGTAACTCCTTCTACATCAGTAATTGAGTTAGAAGCGCCAGTCTCCAGCTTTCCGATCTTTACCCCAAAATCTCTAATCCTTTTCTGCGTCATGTAAGTTGCACCTCTCTATGTCTTAGCTGAAATCTTGTTTACGAAGATATTCTTCATAAGCTAATATCTTTTTAAGCAACAAATCATCAATTTCCATCAATACTTGAATTTGATTCTGGACATGATCTTGGTGATTTTTTAATAAGTTCAACCTCTTATGAGTAGTTTCATCACCCTGTAAAAATAAAGAAGCATATTCCTGAATCTGAACAAGCGGCATCTTCGTTTCTTTAAGTTTGATAACAAAACGCAGCCATTGAACATGAGATTCTGAATAACGTCGATCACCACGAACTGTTCGTTCTGGTGTGATGATCTTTTCTTTTTCATAAAATCGCAGAGTATGTGTGCTAATGTTAAGGAGTTTAGAAACTTCTCCAATGGTATACATGTCTATCACTCCAACTGATAACTGATTTCTTGACTTAGAGTTTACTCTAATCAGTATAATAAAACACAAGAAGAATTACCAAATGAATAAATTTAAGGAGTGATTTTCATGAAATACACAGTGATTACGGGAGCGAGCTCTGGAATTGGATACGAAACGGCACTTGCATTTGCTGCTAGAGGCAAGAATTTAATTATTGCAGCTCGGAGAACAGAAGAATTAGAGCAACTTAGAGCAAACGTATTGTCTATGTACCCAGATCTAGACGTTGTTGTTTCCACAGTTGATCTATCGATTACATCTAAAGTACATGATTTTTACGAAAGGCTTAAGAGTTATGAGATTGAAACATGGATTAACAATGCAGGCTTTGGGAACTTCGCTTCAGTTGGAGAGCAAAATTTAGATAAAATTGAAACGATGCTTCATTTAAACATTGAAGCATTAACCGTTCTTTCATCACTTTATGTTAGAGATTATGCTGACGTGGAAGGAACTCAGATTATCAATATTTCTTCAGGCGGTGGCTACACAATTGTTGCGGATGCTGTTACCTATTGCGCATCTAAATTTTATGTGAGTGCCTTTACAGAAGGACTTGCACAAGAATTAAAGAGTAAAGGACAAGCCATGCAAGCAAAAGTGTTAGCTCCAGCTGCTACGGAAACAGAATTTGCAAAGCGTTCCATGGATCTCGAAGAGTTTCAGTATGAAGGAACAGTTCCTAAATTTCATACAAGTAAAGAGATGGCGGGGTTTTTGCTGAATTTATATGATAGCGAAAAAGTTGTGGGTATCGTTGATGGTGAAACCTATGAATTCCACTTAAAAGATCCAATCTATCCGTATGTTGCTAGACAAAGAAAATAGTCGTATCACTTTGGAATTATGATAGACTGAATCAAGTAGATTATGAAGTCTCCTGTTGGAGGTATGCACATGTATTCAAGTGAGATAAGAAAAAAGAACCATGATCGAAAAAATGTGAACACTACATTAAGCCATTCGTTATACACTGAAATTAAGGCATTAGCCAAAAAACTTGATAAACCAGCGAATGAACTTATTGAAGAAGGTATGGTTCATGTGTTGAATCAGTATAAAAAGAACAAGAAGTAAGTAAGATAACGCACAGGAATGATTCTGTGCGTTTTTTTTATAACTCTTAATGATCAAATCGTCTTAAATTACAAGAAGTTGGATAAAAAGATAAAGTAGTATCTAAATTGTAGTTTCAGGGATGTGACCTACGTGAATCCTTATGTTGATGTAATTATTCGATCTATAATTGCCTTTCTTTCTATATTTTTTGCTGCTCGTATTTTAGGCAAGCAAACTGTATCAAGAATGACGATCTTTGACTTTATCGCTGTCGTCACGCTCGGTTCTGTCACTGCAAACTTAGCATTTGCATTAGAAGTAAAAGCGCGTTATATCTTTCTCGTGTTTTTTATCTTTGTTCTTCTGATCTATCTTTCTGCATTTCTTTCCTTAAAGAGTAAAAGAGCTCGAAAATACGTAGCAGGAGATCCGACTGTCGTTATTGAAAACGGAAAAATATTAGAGCATAACATGAAAAAAATGCGTTATACCCTTGATTATTTAAATCAGCAGCTTAGGCAAAAAGATATTTTCTCTATAGACGATGTAGACTACGCACTCGTTGAGAATAACGGACTTCTCTCTGTTAAGAAAAAAGAAGCGCACCTTACTGTCACCCGTAAAGACTTACATATCTTTAAAGAAGAAGTGAAACTCCCCATCGAGTTGATGATGGACGGTGAGATTCTACTGAACAACTTAAAAGAAAATGACATCTCTAAAGAATGGCTGCTCTCAGAACTCAAGAAACGTAATCTTACAATTGAAAGAGTAGTTTATGCACTACTTACTAGCAACAATAAACTGTATATAGATATTCATGATGATAAACTACACTCTCCTATGGATGTAGAATAATCCTGTCATCTACATTCCTTGCATAAAAAAGAGACAATAGTTAACATAATAAAATTACGGTATACTTACTTCCAGTTCTGCTCAATAAAAGTGTCTCTACCTGAAGTTTCGCGCTCTTCTTTATAGGCTTTTGGGTTTTTCTTGTAAAAATCTTGATGATACTCTTCAGCTTCATAAAACACGCTTGCTGGTAAAATTTCTGTTACGATCGGCTTTTTAAACTTTCCGCTTTCTTCTAAATTCTTTAAAGATTGTTCGGCAAGTTCTCTTTGTTCTTCCGTATGATAAAAGATCGCCGTTCTATATTGAGTTCCACGGTCGATGAACTGACCTTCGTCATCTGTTGGATCAATTTGCGGCCAATACAGATCTAACAATTTTTGATAAGGAAAAATCTCCGGATCAAATGTGATTTGAACCGCTTCACGATGCCCGGTCTCACCCGTTTTAATCTGTTCATATGTTGGATTTTTAAGTTCTCCACCTGTGTAGCCAGATACGATACCATGAATGCCAGGTAGCTCATCGAACGGTTTAACCATACACCAAAAGCAACCCCCTGCGAATGTTGCAAGCTCTTGATTACTCAAACTAATTCCTCCTAAAAACAAAAACTCAATTCCTAACAAGATTTTATCGTGATAATTAAAAAAAGAACAGTGATTGCACTTACCTGTTCATAGGATAACCCATATACTACATACACTGAAAGCACTATGGATAAAGTGCGGTGAGGAATTTGAACTTTAAAGAAATCGAATCTGAGATTTATAAACGGTGTAATGAGCTTCTTTCCCTCCAAAAAACGGATGGGACTTGGCGTTTTTGTTTTGAGAATTCTGTAATTACCGATGCATATGTGCTCATTTTATTACGGACCATAGATTACAAAAATGAAAACCTTATTAAAAGGGTAGCCGATCGAATCCTTTCCAAACAGTCTCCCGATGGCTTATGGCGTGTATATCCTGATGAGGAGCCAGCGAATTTGTCAGCAACTATCCAAGCCTATACAGCTCTGTTGTATTCAAAGCCCCACTCACACACGGAAGAACCGCTTCAGAACGCCAAACAATTCATTATAAATAATGGTGGATTAAAAAATGCCGACCTTCTAACAAAAGTCTTTTTAGCCATGAACGGTTTATATCACTGGCCAGAGCTACCGATCGATCCAGCCATTCTATTTTCACTGCCCCTTACTTCTCCCATTAACCGTTTTGATATCAGCAGCTATGCTAGAGCTCACTTTGCTCCTGTTCTGTTGATGATTGAAGGTAAAAAGAAACTAACTTCAAGCTACACACCTAATCTTTCAGTACTATTAGGTAAACCAGATCAAGGTTCTAACATAGAAGATTGGATAAATCTTTTCTCCTTGTTGAACATTAGAGAATCCTACATGAAAACGAAGAAAGACAACATTATGTCTTATATACAAAATCATATCGAACCAGATGGAACACTTCTTAGTTATGCCTTAACCACGATTTTCATGGTGTATGGTCTTCTTTCAGAAGGATTTGATCGATCATCACCGGTTATTCAAAACGCTCTGAACGGATTGATGAAGATGTTTTGTGAGGTAGATGATACGCTGCATCTGCAGAATTCACCATCTACTACATGGGATACTTCCCTCATTCTTTATACATTGCTTGAAGCAGGTGTTTCACAATCAAACGCTCAGTTATTAAAAGGTGCAAGATTTCTTCTCTCACAACAGCAGAAAAAACATGGTGATTGGTCTGTTCATAATCCAGATGCAATCCCAGGAGGCTGGGGGTTTTCTTTAGGTAATACGCAGCACCCAGATCTAGACGATACTCAAGTGTCACTCCGTACCATCGCACAATACTGTCATACCCATTCTTCTTATTATTCAAGCTATGAAAAAGGGCTTGCTTGGCTTCTGTCTATGCAGAACGATGATGGAGGATGGGCAGCCTTTGAAAAGAATACAAATCGTTATCTGATTGGAAGCCTCCCCATCAAGCACGCAAAAGACGCTCTAATCGATCCTTCCACTCCAGATATAACAGGCAGGACTTTAGAGTTCTTAGGAAATTACCATGGCTTGAATCAAGATCATCTCTTAATAACAAAAGGTGTGAACTGGCTACGATCCAATCAAGAAATAGACGGTTCATGGTATGGGCGATGGGGTGTTTGTTATATTTATGGGACGTGGGCTGCCGTTACAGGTTTAATCGCATGTGGTGTTCACAAGAATGATAAAGTAATTCAAAAAGCGAAAAACTGGTTGCTATCGATTCAAAATGAAGATGGAGGTTGGGGCGAATCTTGTGAGAGTGATACTAAGAGAAAGTATGTTAGCTTAAACAAAAGTACACACTCTCAAACAGCTTGGGCGCTTAACACATTAACGGCTATCTCGGATCAGCCTAATCTCAGTATGAAAAAAGCTGTTAATTGGTTGCTATCTAAACAAGAAGAAGCCAGCTACCCAACAGGAGCCGGCTTACCTGGCGCTTTTTATATCCATTACCATAGTTATGATAAAATTTGGCCGTTACTTGCTCTCTGTCACTATTATAGAAAGTACTATTGAGTGGAATCATCTGCATGCTGATCCATATTCTTATCCTTCTTTCGCAAAATACCTATACCTAAAACAACAAGTAAAATCAGATATAAGGTAAACCACCATAGCGTCCAATTTCGCCCTACAAAATCTGTGAATTCCATTGCATTCGTATGGATATGGTTACTCAACGCCCAGATTAATAATCCAGCAGGGAGTAAAAAGGGATGATAGTTAGAAAACTTAGATAGATGCTGTAATCCTTTCAACGCTGTAAAAAGACATACAACAATCTTAACAAGTATTCCAAATATCCATACAACACCTATTATAACCTCTACCCTTTCAAAAATATTAATGATTGATATATCTCTCATCAATTCATAAGTAGGATAGCTTTGTCTTCTTACCATATAAGCTCCTTCTACTCCTACAGCTATAAATACGGTTAAGATAAGAGCCATCCCACCAAACAAGATTCCTGCTAGATAATTTTTTGAGAGTTTATCTTTGTTTTTCACATATGTGAGAACACTTCCTAAGAGAATGATCTCGATAAAAGGAAATCCTGTCGTCGTGTATGCACCTTGCGAAATTTTTAACATCCCTTGTTCAAAAAAAGGCTGAAGGTGTGAAAATCTGAACTGATTCGTAGTAAGGGCTAACGAACAAATAAAAAAGAGAATCATAAAAGGCGTTAAAAACTCATTTACACGCCCAATGTTGTTTAATCCATAAAAGCAAGAATACACGGCAAGTAAGATGATCATGATTTGAAAGGTCCATGGACTTGACTCTGGAATGACGTTTGAAATCATAAAGTTACTAAGATTCCGAACGACATAGGCAGCTAAATGAAGAGCATAAAAGATGATTATGATATTTAATATCGTTCCAAGGACTTTACCCCCAGCGACTTCGGTTATTCGAAAGATTGAGCGAAACTGGTACCGCTTCAAGATTAATATCCAAGTTACATTCAAGATCAATCCAATCAATACCGCAATAAGCATGGATATCCAAGCATCTTGAGCGGAGAAGAAGGCGGTTAAGTTTGGTGCCATTAATAAAGAACTTCCCATAATAAAACTGACTACGATTAAAACAAGCTGCCATCGATTTATAGTATGGTTCATGTTTATCCTCCAAACATCAGTTTATATAGTGGTGCATAAATAGCATCAATCCATTCAGAAAAAGGAAGCCATTGTCTATTTGAGAGGAATGTTGCTAAATTCATCATTGAGAAGATCCAGAAAGTCGTAAGCGTAACACGAAAGGATTTATTTTTGCTCATGAATGGTTTCCACCCTCGCTCCTACAGATTCAAGTTTAATGGACACATTCGTTTCTAATTCCACATCGGAAAACTCTTCTTTCCAATTTTCTTTGTATTTCTTCCAGACTTCAGGATGTTTATTATAAAGTAACTTTCCAAATCCAAAAACATCCGTCTTTTCTTTCTGCGCCTTTCTCACCGTGCTTTTTATATGGCTGGCTAACTCCTCGTTCACTCGTTTTTCCATCTCAAGCAGGGCCATTGGATTACCAACATCGACTGCACATGTAACTTCTTGTAAGATTGCTTTGCCTTTAACATTTACAACATATTTTAATTTTCCATCCTTATAAAGGACCTTTGTTTTTGAGTCTACACTTTTTACCATAAATCCTACATTACCTTTTTGACTATCACATTTGTGACTCAAAATAAAGATATCCTTTACTCTTTGATTGATAATAGACCAACCTCTCGTTTGATCATTGTTCAACCAGGTCACCATTTTCTCTTTGTTGAAGACCGCCAGTCCTGAGATCCGATAAGTCTTATCATTCGCATTTATATTTTCTAAATTGGATGTTTCACTTTGACTATCGTTAATCTGAACAATCTCTACGCCTTGAATGACTGGGTCCCTAAACTCACCATACCGCCAACGAACGACATCTTTCTCCTTTATTCCATCTGATATACCAGTAGATGTGGCAGCTAATCTCACTCTATTCTTTAATGATTCACCAGGGTTCTTAAAAATTGGTGTATAAATGGAAAGAATATTTTTTGCGGTCGAATTCTTTGCGACAAACATAATTAGATTATCCCTAACTTCATGGTTTCGTTCCAGAAAATCAAATATTGGAGCTATTCCTTTGGTCCTTGCATATTTTTCACCAATGATGACACTTGTAATATGTGAAAAAAGTAATTTTCTCGGCAAAATATTTCTTCCTTTTTCAACGGCATCATAAAGAGTTTCACCTGATACTGTATAAGTGTAAACTGATCCCCCAGATCCTCCTGATGGTGCACCACCTTGCCCCCCTGCTGTGCCTCCTGGATTCACCACTTGAAAGTGAACAATCGTTTTATCTTTCTTGTAATCCACGCCAATAGAGGAGACGATTATGAGTTCGTTCAGTTCTATTCGACCAGCACAACCAGATAGTATTAATGCGCAAGAGATGATTACAGCAACTATATTCCATCTTCTCATGATTTTTTTACCCATTTTCTATGCAGTTTTGTTTGTGTCCACCATAAAGGTAGACGCAGCAGACTGTCTTTTTGTTTTCCCGATTGAAAAGGGGCTAACGGCGTGAAGTAAGGTTTTCCCATGGACGTTAGTGAACATAGGTGGATCAGCAGACCGATCATGAAAAAAATCATGCCAAAGATGCCTGTTGTTGCTGCTAAAATCATTAGTACGAATCTAAGCAAACGTGCAGCACCACTAAATCCATAATAAGGTGAGACGAAACTGGAAATGGCCGTTAATGAAACGACGATTACGATTGCTGGTGAAACAAGCCCTGCGGCTACGGCAGATTCACCGATTACAATCGCTCCTACAATCGAAACAGCAGAACCAATTGGACGCGGCATTCGAATACCAGCTTCACGCAAGATTTCAAAGATTGTTTCCATAACGAGTGCTTCAACGAAAGCTGGAAACGGTACACCTTCTCTTTGAGCGGCTAAACTGACTAGAAGATTAGTTGGAATCAACTCTTGATGAAAGGTGGTGACAGCAATATAAGCGGCCGGAAGTGCTAATGAAATCATGAAAGAAATAACTCGAATCACGCGAATGAAACTTGAGAGATCAAAGTGATGGTAATAATCTTCTGCCGCTTGGAAAAACGATATAAATGTTGTTGGTGTGATAAGGACGAACGGTGTACCCTCGAACATGATTACGACGTTACCCTCAGATAACGCGGCAGCTGCTACATCTGGACGTTCTGTAGATTGAAAAGTAGGAAACGGAGAGTATCCGTTCTCATCGATTAATTCTTCAAGCATTCCACTTTCAAATATTTTGTCAGTGTTTAGATTCGATACCCTTTTTATCACTTCTTGTAAGACTTCTTGATCGACCTGGCTTTCTAGATATGAAACTAATATCGTTGTTTTCGTTATTTTTCCTACTTCAAATGCCTTAAAGCGTAAAGTAGGATTTGAGATTCGGCGTCTCAGCAAGGTTGTATTGGTCTGAAGCGTTTCAATAAATCCTTCACGTGGACCTCTTACCATTGTTTGTGCTTCAGGTTCTTCTACACCGCGTGTCTCCCAAGTTTCAAGGGGAATAGAGTATGCCTCGGTCATCCCGTCTACAAAAATAATGACCTGTCCTTTTAAGACTGGGGTAATGATCAAATCGAAATGAGGACAAGGACTTATCATTGCAGAAACTTCTGTTTGATGGATAAGTTCTTTCGGTTGTAACTTTTTATTTGCTAGTTGTGTCCGTTTTATAGGCTCAATAATGGATAATTCTAGTTGTTGTTTGTTGATCAATCCTTCGATGTAACAAATACTAAAAGGAATAGGCATCTCTAAAAACTCTACGATTTTTACATCGATACTCTCTCCTAGAATGTTCTTAATCTCTGCTACATTCGTCTTTAGATCAGAGGATACATGAAGATGGTCATAATTTTCAGTTGATGATGATGAGTCGTGACGTTTTCTTTTGAAAAATTGCTGGCTCATCTCTATTCTCCTCCTTCTAAATAATTGATGTTCTCAGCTTTTGTAACTGTCTTCTGTTTTATACAGTTTAGAAAAATGGGAAAACACAAAAACCACCTGCATCTAAGGACAGGTGGTTTTTAGCATCATGATAAATTTAATCTAATGGCATGAAAATCATCTACATTCATATATTTGGTATTACCAGCATCGTTAATTGGTATAGCCACAAGAATGAGGTGTAACTTGCCATGAAGAAGCGTTCTTCTGAAATGATTGGGCAACAAATCATCCAATCCATTCTACAAGGAAAAATAAGAATTCATGAATCAATTCCATCTGAAAGAGATTTATCATCACTTTATAATGTAGGCAGACCAACAATTAGAGAGGCTTTGCAGCGATTAGAGCGGGATGGCTGGATCGTTTTTCATAAGGGAATGCCAGCCACGGTAAATGATTATTGGAAACAAGGAAACTTAATGACGATCGTCAATATACTTCAGCTGCAAGACGAAATTCCTGATGAGTTTATCGTGTATATGCTTGAACTTAGGGTCTCTTTAACCCCAACATATATAAAAGATGCCGTTAAGCACAACCGAGTAAAACTAATATCCTTGTTTTCATCTCTGGATGAATTGAAAGATGAATCAGATTCATATGCCATTTTTGATTATCATCTGCAGCAAGATATGGCTCAGTTATCTCCAAACCCGATCTATCGCATGATCCTGAATAGCTTTAAAGATGTGTATTACAGAATGGCACTCAAATACTTCGATGATTCCTCTTCTCGATCGTTTTCTAAACAATATTACGTAGCTTTTTTGGAATCGATATTAATCGGTGACATTGAAGGAACTGAAAAAATAACGCAATCCATGATGGAAGAAAGTCTAGATCTTTGGAAGAAAAAGATGAATGGAGGAAAGAGTAATGAAGAGTAAAGGGGTATATCGAGATTTTTTCTTGCATTTTGATATATTAGTTATGATGTTTATTTTTATCCTAATAATCAGTTTTCTGTTTACGATGAACCTTACGACAACAGTTCTACTTTTCTTTCCACTAGGTATTTTGATTTACATGTTCAGCGAATATCTCACGCATCGTTTTTTCTTTCATATTAAAGCACCTAGAAATACATTGTTGTTCAAATTAATAAAAAGATTACACTATGATCATCATAAAAAGCCAAATGAATTAAAGTTGTTATTCTTGCCAATTTGGTATAGCATTCCTAGCCTCTTTCTATTATCTACTCTCCTTTTTCTCCTCACACAATCAATTCAGTACACCTTGTCTTTTTCTATCGGTCTTTTATTAATGTTTTTCGTCTATGAATGGAAACATTATGTGGCTCATAGGCCGCTGAAGCCGAAAACCAGGTTTGGCAGATGGATTAAGAAGACACATACCTTGCATCATTATAAAAACGAGAACTATTGGTACGGCGTTTCAACTCCCTTTATCGATGTATTATTTGGGACTTTAAAGGATGAAAAAGAAGTTGAATTGAGTGATACTGCTAAGGACTTAGAAAAGAGAAGTGGAAAGTGAATGAAAAAAGTCCAATTAAACATTGGCTTTAATTGGACTCCGTATCTGTTACTCAAGAATTTAACTGTATCTCTTTTAACTTTTGACGCTGCTCATCTGGCCACCATGCTCCGCAATCATCAGAGACTACACAAACTGAACATTTTTCAAGATCATATACTTTCATACCACTGATTGGCGGTGAATAGAGGTGGAGTGTGACAAGATCGCTTTTCTTTTGGGCTTTCATCTTGTGAATCCCTTTTTTAGGTGCGTAAAAAATTTGGTCTTTATCATGAATCGTTGAAAATAATTCAGAAGGCAGCCCATTTTCTTTAATCTCATACACAGTATTTTCAGAAGAACCACTAAGCACTTTAATCCAGCCTTGAGAAGATCCGTGATCGTGTGGAGCACACTCTATTTGAGACCAATTCATAACCAATAATTCTACATCTTCATTCTGATATAAAAGCTTTCTATAATACGGTTTACTTTCTGAGGTTTTCAGTTCTGTTTGGAGATCCCCGAGCTCTATATTTAAAGAAATTAGCGCTGTCTTGAGATCTTCCTTTGAAGGATCTCTTAATGAGTCCAGTATGTTCATTGACTTTAGAATCGTTCTCAACTTGTTACCTCCTTCTAAAGTTAATTAAGAATGAAAGAGAGCAAAGAACCACTCTTATTGTATGATCATGTACTTGTCACTTATGTGAATGATAGTAAATTTATCTGCGCGAAAAAAAGTCGCCTAGCAGGAGCTAGACGATTTTAAAATAATGGATTTTGTCTTACATCTATCCAATGGTCAGATTGTTCAAGTTCTCCAGCTAATTGGAGCAACAAACTCTCCTGACCTCTAGCTGCCATGAACTGCACGCCGATCGGTAGTCCCTCTTCTGTAAGATGAAGTGGAACACTCATAGCCGGTTGTCCAGTCAGATTCGCCAACTGAGTGAAAGGAGTTCGAGCCAGATTTTTTCGAGCGATCTGATCGACGATTCCTGCCTTCTTTAATAATCCACCAAGCCCGATTCTACCGACAGTTCGAATAAGGAATTGTTCTGAAGCTGTTGGCTGAAGTTCTCCAATTAAAGCAGGGGGAAACGCCGTCGTTGGTGTTATGTAAATATCATAAGTCTCATGAAAGGTCTCCATCTGGTGAGCGGCTTTATCCCATTCTCTTATACTGAGAACCAATTCTTCTGCTGAAGTTGCTTTTCCGAGCAAACCAAGCAGCCAAGTAGAAGGTTCTACATCTCGGTAAGTCACTTTCCGGCCAAGAATACTTTCCAGAGACGTTAAAGTAGCAGCCGTTTCACCAAAGTACATTGTTAAATAACTTTTCGCTAGCTTATGGCCATCAACAGGAGCATCAACTTCTTCCACATCGTGCCCCATAGATTCTAATATCTTTGCAGAGTTAAGCACGGCATCTCTACATTCAGGATGAACTTCTGTTCCGATGGGAGATGAAACAGAAAAAGCAATTCTTAACTTCCCATTAATTGGAGTGCTAGCAGCATCTAGGAATCTGCCTTCAAATTTTGGAGTATGAAAGGCACCTGCTTTCTCATGACCTTGCAATTGATCGAGCATGGCTGCACTATCTCTCACGGTTCGTGTTAGGACGTGTTCAGCTGACGCTCCTTGCCAGGAACGGCCTAAGTTAGGACCGACCGGGGTTCTTCCTCTTGTTGGTTTTAATCCAAACAGGCCACAATAAGATGCTGGAATCCGGATAGAACCTCCGCCGTCATTCGCACCCGCAAAAGGTACCATACCAGAAGCGACTGCAGCAGCTGAGCCTCCACTTGAACCTCCTGGAGTATGGTTTAAATTCCACGGATTGCGTGTTGGTCCATATTGGACAGGTTCTGTATAAGCGACTAACGCAAACTCTGGAACGTTCGTCTGCCCGACTAATACAACGCCAGATTTTCTTAATCTTCGTACATATTCAGAATCTACCTTTGCACGGTAAGAAAGGAAAGCTTTAGAGCCTGCTGTAATCGGTTCACCTTCCACCTCTTGCGAAATATTCTTCAACAGCGTCGGTACACCTGCAAACGGTCCACTTTGTTCATTGTTAGCCGTCACCCGTGCCTTTTCGTACATCGTGTTAATAACAGCATTGATTTTCGGATTTAGAGTATCAATCCTTTTGATGGACTCTTCAACTAATTCAATGGGCTGGACTTCTTTCTTTCTAACCAACTCTGCAAGCCCTAATCCATCATAATCACTGTAATTGAACCCCTTCATCTACTTCACTCCTGAACGTTGATGAGTATGTTTTAAAATCATTGTTTAATAGAATTTGTGCCTCTCAAGGAAATGAAATCATGTCATGTTTTACGTTCATTACCCCTTTTGAAATTGCCAGTTATTTTAGCCATAATCAATTGTTCTGCCATTTCGCTGTCTGCTGCTTTTATTCTATTTAAAAACTTTTCAGCTTCTTTTCCTTTAAGAATTTTCACTTGTTTTCCGTAATAATCTAAAAATACGTTGTGATCTTTTGTTTCTCGATAACTAAAAGGTTTTTCTTCTAACCGATTTCTTTTATCAATATGTTCCATGTTTCCTTGGTCACCTGCTTGAGTTCTAATATTTACATAAATTTCTTATGTGTATTACATGTACTTTTCAACATACACGTTCATTAGTCCTTCTAAACTGAAATACGATTATCTATTGTTTGTATCTACAAAAAAAAGACATTTTCTATCGTATTAGAAAAATGTCTTTTTCGCATATTTCACTTTCACTAATTTTGCGATTCAACGATAGTGTTGGAATCAGAATTTAGTCTTTCTATAATCCTTCTCTTTTGGTAAAGCATGGTTCCTGTTTCTGCAAGATCACTGATCATCGAACGATTGGCGAATGCCCCAAATATGATTCCTGCTATTGGTACCATCTGAAACAGCTTTTTCCAACCAAATGACTCTGTAAACGTTAATGTGACCTCTCTCCACCCTTGTATTTGAGAAACGACTTCTCTTGCTTTCATTTCATCCTTACTGATTGCAGCAAGTTCATTAAGAATCGCTTCTTTACCTACATAATCAGACGTAGAGAACTGGAGACATTTTAAGATATAGACTCTTTCTTCTTTATCGTTTGGATCATACCCGTGTATGATCGCGATTTCTTGTAGGGTCTTTAAAGAGATTGCTAATATAGCAGGTATATCAATGGCTAATGTGAAGATACCTCCAATTCCAGTACTGGCTCCTTGAAGGGTTGCTGCACTTTTTCGTTTGTTTGCTAACTCTAATGAAACGTTCTTCATTTCTTCCACTGGTATTGTTTTAAAGTCTGCTAACTCTTCTATCGTTCTACCTGTTTGTTTTTCGAAGAACTGAAATACCGATTTCTCTTTAGATAGATATTGTCCACCGTTTTGTATGTATCCACCTATCTCATCGAGAAGTGTACCAATCTTATTTTGAATAAACTTTGGTGTCACTTTATCTAGCAGTTTAAACGGCAGGCGAGTAATTCGCTCCCAGAACCATAACCCTTTTTGATCTTTTTCCCATTTCTCGATCTGTTGAAGTTCTTTTAATAAATATTCTTTTGATTCCATCGTTCTTCATCCCATCTATATGTTCATACCTATTGTACGCTTTGTGCTAGATTTAGTTTCAACATTGAAAAACCGCCTAGAAGCTATTTCTAGACGGTTCATCTTTTTATCAACTTATTGTTGCAGAGCTTTTAATGACTCTCGAATGAAGGCAGGAATATCATCTGGTTGGCGGCTCGTTACAAGATTACCTCCACAAACGACTACCTCTTCATCCTTAACTGTTGCACCAGCGTTCTTTAGATCAACATGAATGGACTTAAATCCGGTAATGTTTCTTCCGTTTAGAACCTCAGCAGAAATCAAGAGCTGCGGACCATGACAGATTGCAAAAACAGGCTTCCCTTCATCAGCAAAATGTTTCGTAAACTGTACGAATTCGTCATCACCTCTTAATATATCGGGCGAAAATCCACCAGGAATGAAAAGGGCATCATAATCTCCAGGTGATACTTCTGAGATTGCTGCATTTGTCGTCACTTGAGCTTCCTTTTGTTTTCCTTCAAGTGTTGCCCCTTTTTCTGAGCCGATAACGGTTACCTCATGGCCAGCTTCTCGAAAAGCTTTTGCCGGTTCCGTATATTCTACATCTTCAAACATATTTGCGAGTACTGTTGCAATTTTAGCCATTACTTAACCACTCCTCATTTTTTGTATACAATTGTTGTATTACCATTGAGGAAGTAAATTAAACCTTTTTTAAGTTCTTGCTTTAAAACAGGGACACGATATATAAATGAATCATCAAGACAGCGGCTAACAATCCGAGTAATGACGCTATGTTCGTTTCTGTTTTTGAACCTGTTTTCGTGTAGAATGGAAAACGAAATCGAATGGGCAGCGGATACAGAAGTTGAATACCCCTAGATGTCGCAGCATCCAAAATAAGATGTGAAAGTACCCCTACCACCAAACCGATGCTTAAACTTTCTTCGTAACGCCAATCTATCCATTGTGGCAACAAGAATAATACTAAAATCATCATCCAGCTATGAGTAATCGTACGATGCCCAAATGTCTTAGAAATCGTTTTTGATAAAAAAACTGTTTTCTTCCCTAAATATGAACCTGGATGACAAAGATCTGGAAGCAAGCTGCCTAGAACAGCCGCACCAAAAAAAGTCAGTTCATGCTGCAGAGTCTCTGGAGGCAAATCTGTAAATGCTTTATAAGCAGCCCCTGCTACAACGCCTCCAAGTAAATGTGTGTTGCTCTTCATGTTATGTATCTCTCATTTCTCTGGTTGTGTACTTTTTCTTTTATTTTTCTTTCTCTTCATTAACAATCTTGTTTTATTTTCTTCATTGATAAGTTGATTGTAGTGGAAGGTGCGAGACTCCTGGGGGATCAGCGGGACAGGTGAGACACCTGACAGCGCAGAGCGCTAGGTGGCTCACCGCACGCCCCCCGGAAAGCGAGCATCCTGGAACGAAGATCAACCACTTTCAAGAACCTCCAAGTTTTCAAACAAAAAAGAAGAAAAGAGCAGCAAGAGCTACTCTTTTGATTGTTCGGTTGAAACCAATGATTTGATTCGCGTTATAGGCCCTGTTTCTCCTGTATCCACAACGAACGATCCATTGTTATATCGATCAGCTGGCTTATAGTTCGATGGAGAAATCCTCTCAACTTTTCCTGAACTTGTTTCTAAAACAAACTTTGTGTCATCTGCAGTAATTAACTTCATCCCCACGATTCGATGAGGATTCGATTTTAACTCCCTCACCATGACAAGACCGCGTTTAGCACGTGATGTTTTCTCGAATTCTGAAATCTTCATCTTTTTAAGTGCACCACGCTGTGTAGCAATAACAACTTGTGCTTTTTCTGGATCTTCCGGTAGCGCAAATCCGCTAACTACATGGTCACCAGTTTTCAAGTTAATTCCTTTAACTCCTGAAGCTCTCTGCCCAACGATTGAGATCTCTTCTTCAGCAAACCATAATCCCAGTCCAAAATGTGTCGTAATGAAAACATCTTGTTCTCCGTTTGTTAACGAAACGTCTACGACCTCATCATCTGCTTTTAGTTTAACGGCCATCAGCGGACGATTATAACGTGTTGCTTTATAACACTTGAGTTCTGTTTTCTTCGCCATACCCTGCTTAGTAAAGAAGATAAGGAATTGATTTTCTGCAAACTCTTTTATCGGGTATGCTTTGATCAGTCTTTCATCTTTATCTAGTCCAACAAGACTTGCTAAATGCTGCCCCATGTCTTTCCAACGAATCTCAGGCATCTCGTATACAGGCAGGTAAACGTAGTTTCCTTTGTTCGTGAACATGAGAAGCGTTTCTGTTGTGTTGAGCTGAGACGCCATGAGAAGAGAATCTGTATCTTTCATGCCTGGCGGTTCTCCGTTTGAAGCACTGTATGAACGAACGCTAGAGCGTTTTACATATCCATCTTCTGTAACAGTCACCATAACATCTTCGGACGGAATCATTACTTCCATGTCGATCTTGATCTCTTCGATTTCCGCTTCAATGATTGTACGGCGTGGATCAGCGTATTTCTTCTGAATCTCATTCATTTCTTTTTTGATAACGTTAAATAGCTTCTTCTCACTGTCTAATAAGGAACGAAGATACGTAATTTTTTTCGCTAATTCCTCAGCTTCCGACTGAAGCGTCGTAATATCCGTATTCGTTAAACGGTAAAGCTGTAACGTAACAATTGCTTCAGCTTGAGGTTCAGTAAACTGAAACTTTTCAATGATGTTGTCTTTTGCATTTCGTTTATCTTTAGAAGCACGGATCGTTTCAATCACTTCGTCTAAGATGGAAATAGCTTTGATCAAACCTTCAACGATATGTGAACGCTCTTCTGCTTTTCTTAGATCATATCGTGTTCTTCGAGTAACAACTTCTTTTTGATGCTGAATGTAAGAATGAAGAATCGCCTTCAAACCCATAAGCTTCGGTGTCTTGTTATGAATCGCTACCATGTTGTAGTTATAGGAGACTTGAAGGTCTGCATTTTTAAAGAAATAGTTTAGAATTCCTTCTGCATTACCGTCCTTACGAAGCTCAATCACGATTCGTAGACCCGTGCGATCTGTCTCATCGCGGATCTCAGCGATACCATCTACTTTTTTATCTAAACGCAACTCATCCATGCGCTTAACGAGGTTCGCTTTGTTCACTTCAAAAGGAACTTCAGTAATGACAATCTGCTGACGACCGCCTTTTAAGCTCTCGATCTCCGTTTTTGCACGAATGATAAAGCGGCCTTTTCCAGTTTCAAACGCCTTCTTAATGCCATCAAGACCTTGAACGATTCCGCCTGTTGGGAAATCTGGTCCTTTGATCACGGTCATTAATTCCTCAAGAGAAACGTCGGGGTTATCGATCTGCATCGTAACCGCATCGATTACTTCACCTAGGTGATGTGGCGGAATATCTGTCGCATAACCTGCCGAGATCCCTGTTGATCCATTGACTAACAGGTTTGGATAACGGCTTGGTAATACGATCGGCTCTTCGGTTGTATCGTCAAAGTTTGGTGCGAATTCTACTGTTTCTTTATCAATATCACGGAGCAGTTCAGAAGCGATTGCAGATAGTCTAGCTTCTGTATAACGCATCGCAGCTGCAGGGTCTCCATCAATACTACCGTTGTTACCGTGCATCTGAATCAGAACATTTCTTACTTTCCAGTCCTGACTCATACGAACCATCGCTTCATAAACAGAAGAATCACCATGGGGGTGATAGTTACCGATTACGTTACCGACCGTTTTTGCTGATTTTCTGTATGGTTTCTCGTTCGTGTTTCCTTCTGCGAACATCGCATATAAAATACGGCGCTGAACGGGCTTCAGGCCGTCTCTTGCATCAGGTAATGCACGCTCCTGAATGATGTATTTACTGTATCTTCCGAAGCGGTCGCCGATTACGTCTTCTAACGGCAGCTCTCTAAATTTCTCAAGCAGTGACAATCTTTAAACCTCCTCAGAATGCTGACAAGTTCTCGTTATCTAGTATGTTAGTTTCTTCGTTTATGCCAAACGCAACGTGTTCTTCGATCCACTTTCGTCGTGGTTCTACTTTATCTCCCATTAGGACAGATACACGTTTTTCAGCACGGGCAGCGTCATCAATTCTTACTCGGATCAATGTACGTGTGTCAGGATCCATCGTTGTTTCCCATAATTGGTCAGCATTCATCTCACCTAAACCTTTATAGCGCTGGATGATATAGCCTTTTCCGATCTTTTTCTGTGCTTCTCTAAGCTCGTCTTCATCCCAAGCATATTCGATGACTTCTTTCTTACCAGTCCCTTTACTTACTTTATAAAGTGGAGGAAGCGCGATGAATACTTTTCCTTCTTCAATAAGTGGTTTCATATAGCGATAGAAGAAAGTTAGTAATAGCACTTGGATATGTGCACCATCCGTATCTGCATCAGTCATGATTACGATCTTATCGTAGTTCACATCTTTTAATGTAAAATCAGAGCCTACTCCAGCTCCAATCGCATGGATGATCGTATTGATTTCTTCGTTCTTGAAGATGTCCGCAAGCTTAGCTTTTTCTGTGTTGATTACTTTTCCTCTTAGCGGAAGGATCGCCTGAAATTTACGGTCTCTTCCTTGCTTAGCCGATCCGCCTGCAGAATCACCCTCAACAAGATAAAGTTCATTTCGTTCAGGATTCTTTGATGTAGCTGGAGTTAATTTACCGCTTAACATCGAATCCTTACGTTTGTTCTTTTTACCGTTTCGAGCATCTTCACGTGCTTTTCGTGCTGCTTCACGTGCTTGCGCGGCTTTAATACTTTTACGGATGAGCATTTCACTAATTGCAGGATTTTCCTCAAGGAAATACGCTAACTTAACCGCTACAACAGCATCTACAGCAGAACGCGCTTCACTCGTTCCTAGTTTACTCTTCGTTTGTCCTTCAAATTGCAGAAATTCTTCTGGAATTCGAACGGAAACAACAGCTGTTAAACCTTCACGGATATCAGATCCGTCTAAGTTTTTATCTTTCTCTTTTAACATGTTCGTTTTTCGAGCGTATTCGTTAATGCTTCGAGTGATCGCCGTTTTCGCACCCGATTCATGCGTTCCGCCGTCTTTAGTTCGAACGTTGTTTACGAATGATAATACGTTTTCTGCATAACCATCATTATACTGAAACGCAAAATCTACTTCGATCTCATTCTGTATGCCCTCAAAACTCACAACCGTGTGAAGAGAGTCTTTATCTTCATTCAAGTATTTTACAAACGCCTCAAGACCTGTATCAAACTGAAA
Source organism: Fictibacillus norfolkensis (assembly GCF_014836645.1). GTDB lineage: Bacteria > Bacillota > Bacilli > Bacillales > Fictibacillaceae > Fictibacillus > Fictibacillus norfolkensis. Next base: position 110,283 of record NZ_JACSQM010000003.1, on the reverse strand, counting down.
CTCGTCTTTTTCACCGTTACGCGCATCTTCAAGTACGATCTTGATCCCTTTTAACAGAAATGCTGCTTCACGTAAACGTTCGCTTAATGTTTCATAGTTATAGTTGATCGTAGAAAACATGGTCGGGTCTGGTTTGAAATGGACGGTCGTTCCAGACTTACGTGTATTTCCGATCACTTCTAAGGTTGTTGCCGGTTTACCGCCATTCTCAAAACGCTGACGATAAGTCTTGCCGTCACGGTGGATCGTTACTTCCAACCATTCAGATAAGGCGTTTACTACTGATGCACCTACGCCATGCAGGCCGCCAGATGTTTTGTATCCACCTTGACCAAACTTTCCGCCAGCGTGAAGAACTGTAAAAATAATTTCAGGAGTTGGTTTTCCAAGTTTGTGCATACCTGTAGGCATTCCGCGGCCATCATCAGATACCGACACACTATTATCTTTGTGAATTTTCACATGTATGTAATCACCGAATCCGCCTAAAGCTTCATCAACAGCGTTATCTACAATTTCATATACGAGGTGATGCAAGCCTCTAGCATCCGTGCTTCCGATATACATACCTGGACGCTTTCGAACGGCTTCTAAACCTTCGAGCACCTGAATGGCATCATCGTTATACTCCATTAATGACTTATTACTAGCCAAGTTGTGTTGCTCCTTTCGCGTTGCTGCAGTACTACTATAATAGCAGAACGTTTGTTTCTATACTACTGTTGTCTGTATATTCTCCTCTTATTTCTCGGTATATCGACTGAAAACCTTTAGTGTCGAAAAGAATATTTTCTGATAAAAAAGTGACATGACTAGATAGCATGGGAAAACCACCCGTATGATTGCGGGTGGTTCATTACTACCGTATCATAGCATGTTCCACTTTAATGCACTTATCCATAATATAAGGAATCGTCGCACTTTGCAAAATCTCTTCTGCTTCTGCACTGTAAAGTCCTAGCTGTGCCCAAAAGAAACCAGCTTTAATTTTCGCTGCAGAACGAGCAACTTCCGGTAAATACTCACTGCGTCTAAATACATTGACAATATCAACATGGCCATCAATTTCTTCGAGCGTTGCAAATGCTTTTTGCCCTAAAACCTCTTTGAAATTAGGATTTACGGGAATAATCTCGTAGCCGGCATTCTGCATGTATTCTGAAACCATATAAGATGTACGAAAAGGTTGATCAGATAAACCGACTACAGCAATTCGTTTTCTTAATTTTAACAAGTTCTGGATATCTTGTATCGTTGCAGCTCCCATCAATATTTCCTCCTAGTGTCTTTTTATATAGTTTTAGACAAAATATGTACTAATGAAACATTTTTATAAAGAAATTTGGATCATACCAAGCTTTTCGGGACAGCGTAAGTTGAACTTATACGTTCATCAAAAATTTGTTGCAACAATAAATGTCATTCTGAAAATAGGTTATACTTTCAGATTATGTAAAAAAACCGGCATTCTCGATAAATAAATTCGAGTCCGCCGGTAGGGTGTAATTAGTTCTCTAAGCGGTAAATATCACTGTATTTCTTTTCGAAATAAGCGATCAGATGATCTGGATTAAGTCCCTCACCTGTTACGTCTTTTAAGATTTCGATTGGTTTCTTCATCTTGCCATATTGGTGAATGTTCTTCGTTAACCATTCTTTGATCGGCAGGAAGTTGCCCGACTCCATAAGTGCATCAAAGTCAGGAATATCCTTCAGCATTGCTTGTTTAAGCTGCGCTGCATAAATATATCCAAGGGCATAGGATGGGAAGTAACCAAAGCTTCCGCCTGACCAATGAACATCCTGAAGGACTCCTTCTGCATCGTTCTTCGGCGTTACACCAATATACTCCTGCATTTTCTCATTCCAGATACGCGGAAGGTCTTTTACTTCGATCTCATCGTTAAACAAACCTTTTTCAATTTCATAACGAACAATAACATGAAGTGGGTATGTCATCTCATCAGCTTCGATACGAATGAGTGAAGGCTCAACCACATTAATAGAACGATAGAATTCTTCTAGTTCTACACCGTTAAACTGTGAACCTGAAACAGTCTTAAGCATGTTGTACTGATTCTTCCAGAAACCAAAGTGACGACCTACAAAGTTCTCCCAGAACAGAGATTGAGACTCGTGAATGCCCATAGATGTACCAGTAGCAAGAGGTGTCCCAACTAACTCATTGGATATATTTTGCTCATAAAGTGCGTGTCCGCCTTCATGGATTGTTCCGAAAACAGCCGTTCGGAAGTCATTCTCCATATACTTTGTCGTTACACGGACGTCTCCAGGATTCAATCCGATTGCAAACGGGTGAACCGTTTCATCCAAACGACCAGAGTCAAAATCATAACCCATGTCTTTTAATACATGCAAACTGAACTCCTTTTGTTTTTCTTTCGGAAAATGTTCAAATAAAAACTTTGTATCAGGTTGCCCAGCTTCTGTTACTTTCTGAAGTAATGGTACAATTCGATCACGAAGTTTTGAGAACGTTTCATCTAAAATTTCAACGGTAACACCTGGCTCATACATATCTAGGAGTGTATTGTACTTATTCCCTTCATATCCCCAATAGCCAATGAATTTCTTATTGAAATCAACAAGCTTTTCTAAATACGGCTGGAATAAGGAGAAATCATTCGTGTTCTTCGCTTCTTCCCATACTGTTTCTGCTTTGGATTGAAGAATAACGTACTCTTTAAATTCTGCTGGAGGAATCTTAGCGTTACGCTCGTAATCTTTCTTTACTTCTTGGAGCGTCTTTTTCGTAACATCAGACAAAGAGTCCTGTACACCTGACTTAGAAAGTTCTTCGATATAACTCTTCATTTCCTCAGAAGTAGACATCGCAAATACATCAGATGATAACGTTCCGATTACTTCAGAACGTTGTTCGACACCTTTTTTAGGTGCGCCTGTGCGAAGGTCCCAATACATGAGTCCGATCGCTTCATTGATGTGGACCATTTTTTTCACATAATCTAAGAATTCTTTTTCAACAGCAACTTTTGTTTGCGTCATTTACTATTCCATCCCTTCACGGTTTCATTGTTTCATTAAAAAACATACCGTTATAAGAATTCGTGACAAAATAAAAAAGTCCTGCTGGTCGATTTTGTTTTTTTAAAATTCTTCCTTTAATAGTTCTGCATACGGAGCAAAGGACGGATTAATATTATTTACGTGACCAATCGATTGTTGAAGGACACTTTGAATTTCGGCTTTATGATGATCTTCCAGGTGTGGTTGTAGGTTCTGTAATGCCTTTTGAATGCTTTCTAAATGACTAAATTGTGAGTACATAGAAATAACCTGCCTTTAAATTAATGGTTAGGCATAGTATGTACGCGTTTATAAGGTCTTTAAACTCTGTTTCAGTATTTGGTGGTGAAAGCTATATAATGATGGATCAATGTAGCAGTGAGTATGTGTAGTTTTATTAAAATTAGATTCAAAATTGCTATTTCCTATGTTTTTTGAATAATAGGATCTTAAATATGTACGGTACGTGAAATTATTTTAGTTTTATTGCTATTAGTTGTATGATTCACATTAAAAAAAACTGACTCAATCAAAAAAGTCAGCCTTTCTTATCGTTTTGGGCGTATGAATCCAAAAGTTTTCTCTTTAAATCCATAAATTTTATAGCTGTATCCACGAGTTTTGCTTCTCAATCCACAAATTTTTGACTTTCATCCGCGAGTCTACAATCTTCGACGCTCACGGGGACCCACGCCATATATTCAAAACGCACTCATCAGCTATGTTGCTGTCTAATCGGACGTTTTCCAAAGTATTGATAATAGTCGGTCTTCAAATCACCGTTATAAAGCTTACGTTTTTTTGTTGCTGAACGGCCATAATATTCTTCAAATTTTTCATTTGAAGTAATGACGTACACACTCCATGTATCATACGGTTTCATCGCCATACCTAGATCACGATACATCTGTGCTACTTCTTCTCTCTCACCTAGTCGCTCTCCGTAAGGCGGGTTCGTCACAAGGCAACCGTAATCTTTTCTAGTCGTGAAATCGCGGACTTGCATCTGTTTAAACGTGATAAAATCATCGAACCCAGCTTCGTTTGCATTGTTCTTGGATAGTTCGATCATCTTATGATCAATATCAGATCCTTGGATTTCAAGAGGCAGATCGTATTTCGCAACGTCTTGAGCTTCTCCAACTGCCTCATACCAGACTTTTTTATCGATCCAGTTCCATTTTTCTGAAGCAAATTCACGATTTAGTCCTGGTGCAATGTTTTGTCCAATCATTGCAGCTTCAATCGGCAATGTTCCAGATCCACAGAAAGGATCTGCGAAAGGCTTATCAGGCGTCCAATTCGTTAGCATGATTAGAGCAGCAGCCATCGTTTCTTTAATCGGCGCACCTGAATGCAACTCACGGTATCCACGCTTGTGTAAGCCTGTTCCACTCGTATCAAGTGTTAATGTCGCAATATCTTTATGAATCGCAACCTCAATACGATACAAAGCTCCGTCCTCAGGGAACCATGTTTTACGGTTATACGCCGTTTTCAAGTTATCAACTACTGCTTTCTTTACGATTGCTTGGCAATCAGATACAGAAAATAGTTTTGATTTTACGGACCGGCCGATTACAGGAAACTCTCCATCTTCAGGAATAAAATCAGCCCAAGGAAGTGCTTTCGTTTGCTCAAAAAGTTCATCAAACGTCTCCACTTTAAACTCACCAACCACTAATTTTACGCGATCTGCCGTTCTTAGCCATAAGTTAGCTTTGACTAACGTCTTCTCATCACCATCAAAATAAACTTTACCGTTTTCTACTTTTACATTTTCAAAACCTAGCGCGCGAACTTCATTGGCTACGAGTGCTTCTAATCCCATAGCGGCTGTTGCTAGCAGTCTTAATTGTGTCATAATATGAACTCCTTAATTATCATCGATTCTTATGTTAATAAGTATACCCTTATTTAGCTGCACTTTTTTATGTAAATAGAAAAAGCCCCGGTAAACGGGGCCCTCATTCAGCTTTAATTTAGGTACCAATAACGTTCTGTAAGCCATGTTCTGTTCCTTAGTACTACAAACGGCTGGTAGCCTCGTACACCGGTGGTAATCATCTATCTACAAAAAGCCTTGGCTTCTTGTTCTCCCAATCGTTCAATTCCGAAATGGGAAACTCCCCTACCATAATTTGGGTTTCTCGCTCGTGGGGTTTACCGCGTTCCACTCCCTTTGTTTCCATCGGGACTACGTCACTGTGGCACTTTCAAGGTATTAACACCATATCCATAAGACTTAGGTGCGTTCCCTGCCGTTAGTTCAGTAAGCTTTATTCAAGCAAACCAATCTACCCTGGCTTATTTTTTGGCCAGGCACGATCATTACGGTCATCTCAGATCCGTGCGAGCATGGACTTTCCTCTAAACCTGAAAAATCAGATCCAGCGATTACCCGAACGCTATTGATTTAATTTTTAAAAGCAAGATTCATTATAGCATGCTGAATGTAGAAAAACAAATGGATAATTACTGGAATCAATCGTACAGTTTACTGCCAAAAACATGTTTTTCCAAGTTAGACAAACGCTGAAGAATATCGGAGTTCGTCGTGCTTGAAGTTACTGCGGACATTCTGCGTGTTTGCTGATGATCAGTAGAATTTTGAGCATCTTTACGCAGTCGATTGTTTTCTTGAACAACTGCATCATACTCTTTTTGAAAATTTTCATAATCCTTAATAATAAGATCTAAGAATTTGTCTACTTCGTCTTGATCATAGCCACGAAAGCCTTGTTTAAAGTCTTTTTCCAATATTTCTTTCGCCGTTAAATGAAAACGCTGTTCACTCATGTGAATCACCTCACACAAAGATTCTAAAATTATTTTTTCACTACCTGACCTAAATGTCAATTTTTTTCGACTTTAGATTCATTTATTCATTACGATTGTATTGTTCCTCTTGTACAAGAACATCCAAGTCATAAGGAGTAATATAAAATATTTCGTACGAATTGTCCATTTCCTGCTTTTGTTTGGCTGCATCTAAATAATACTTCGGCGAACCATCTTTTTCTTCGTCGTATAAAAGCAAGACAGCATCGCTTTTTTGTACAAGAAACTGATTCTTAACTCGAAGCTGTCCTGGCGACTCGTATGGCTTGCGGCTTACCGAATCAACAAAATCGGCACCAGCTAAAATTTCATGATATTTTTCTTGAACATTTTCTTTCCAACGAGATTCTTGCTCTAAGAACGGTGTAAGAACAGCTAGCTTTAAATCAGAAAATTCTGTTTGAAGTTCAAATACCACTTCTGCAGCCCACATTTCTACACCAGGTTGCCCACTGATGATTACCCACTCTAAACCTTCATCCAAAAGTGAGACCAACTTTTGAGCAATTGCTTTCTTGATGTAGTATACCCCTTCGTGTTTATCACTAAAAATACCGAGTTCGTGAGCTTTGTAGCCACTGACAAGCAGTGTTTGAAGCATGTTTAGAAAACCTCCTATTAATGAAAAACACCCGGCTCTGTCTATAGCCGGGGCTTCATTAAAAGTTTTGTGTTGTGTGACTGATTTGATTGCCAATCATTACTGTTAACCCGACGATCACAAAAAATAGAACAACAATCCACTGCTTCACGTACCATCTCTCCATAGCTTAAAATATATATTTCCCTATCGATATTCCGGGTTATTTTGCGAAAACAATCGAACCGTCTGAAAATATGACGAAAACTCAGTAGAAATATGAGTTTTTATGGCGTTTTTTGCGCTTACCCGGGCAATAAAAAAAGGGGGAATTTATTTTCTTAAGAACATTTTTTATGTCCTCTTATATTCTACAAAAAACAAAGCCAATTGAGAAGAGATATTTTGAAAGAATTCATAAATTTGACGAATTTTTACGAATATTGGATGACGCGTTGTTCTAATCGTTCGATTCTTCTCACGAACGCTTGATTTTCCTGTTCTTCTTTCCTTTTTGTTAACCGTTTTTTACCCTTCCACCTGGAATAAGCCATTACAGCAAAGTGAAGAGCTTTTTCATAATCTTTTTGAATATGCTCATAATACTTAGAAAGTTCTATAGCCGGTTCTTCATCTAAATCATTCTCATCAAGCAACTCTAACCAATATCGAACAGAAACCTCTAACCCATCAGACTTTTTGTATAGTGCGGCTAACGATTTTTTAGATTGGGATGTCAGTGAAGTACCAGTTTGCAGCACTTCCTGGTAAAGAGACATTGCATGTTCTTTTTGGTTTAAGGCTTCAAACCATCTTGCTGATTCATACGTCTCTCTCTCAGTTCGAAAACCATTACCTGTTACAATCCCAGACATGTGTGTATAAAGAGTGATAAGAGAAAGAACATCCCACTCATTGTGTTGAAAAACACCTTCAAGGAGCGAAGGATCTCCTTCATTGCAATATTGAAAATAAAGCATTGGCGCAAGATAACCAGGGGTATCATGTATTCGATTCACACCTAGCATCTCTTTTTCAACAACAGAAAGCTTTACAGCAGGCAACGTATCTTTCCAAAGCCTCCTCGCTCCGTGCAGCAGATCAAAGTGACCAAACTCTGGCAATGAAGGTACAAAATCACGTATTAAAGTGTGCCGCGTCTTCACTTGTGGCCAATCAAACGATTTCCCATTGTAGGTGACTAAGTTCCGAAGTTCCTTCACATGATTTAAAAAATAATGGTAAAGAGCCACTTCAGATCCTGGACCAGGCAAAAAGAATTGGTGGACTAAGACATGATCTCCTTTAATCTGACTCATTCCAAGCATAAAGATGGTATTTCCTGCTCCGCCACTCAAACCTGTAGTCTCTGTATCAAAGAACAATAGATCAGAAGCGTCAAGATTCTTAGCGTGTAGTGGATGAGCGGCATCAATATCTTGCCAATTCGATACAGCATTTAAAACATCGGAAAACCGATAACGGCCCCATTGTGTATCTAGAGAGTATTTCACTTTTCGAACGATACAATAATCATCTTCGAAAAAATAAGCTGAAGCTCCAAACTTCTCCCAATAGTCTGCATGTTGAATTCTTTCACCAGTTGAATCTTCTAAATTCCGCTTACTTTCAACAGGAGGATCAACGACTGGGTTGACCATATGCTTTTTTAGTCGATTCAGCTTGTTTTTAATCGACATGTTCTGCCGCTCCTTTGATTTGAGAGATCAATTTTATGGCGAGATTTTTGCTGTTATTTCCTTCTTCTAATGTACCCGTGCAAGACGGACAGCCGCTTTCACAAGGACAACGTTGTATCATAGAGAGAGCTTGGTCAAGAACAGTATCCCAAGAGCCATACACCTTTTCACTTAGACCTATTCCTCCTGGGTATCGATCGTAAATGAAGATAGTAGGCTGTTGATTATGTACTGCTTTAACTTGCGGTACAACATGAAGGTCATTTGCATCACACATAACGAATAAAGGAGCGACATGCCGCAAAACGTGTGCGATTCCAAGGAGGCCAGCCTCAAGCTTCTCTTCACTTAACTCGTTATTTTCAAACGTTAGCCAAGTGGCAGATGTATGCAACTCTTCTTCCGGAAGATGAATCGCCCCTGAGCCAATGTTGTCATGTGTTTCAAATTTAATCTTTTTAAAGATGGTTGCCTTTGCGACTACCATCACATCACCATATGCTTTAGCATTCTGCTCATCAGTCGTTTCTTTGTCTACTTCTAGTACATTCAGCGATACAGCAAGGTTTGCGTCTGTAAAATAATCAACATCCACTTCACGAACAAAAGCTTTCTTTTCTTCGTAATCGAGCTTCTCAACCTGATATTGTGTACCTTGATGAAGGTAGATCGCTTCTTCGTGAAGAAGTGTCATCGAACTAAAGCGATCCATCTCGCCGATCACTTTTACATCAGCCACATTACTTTGATCGATGATTACAACGTTTTCCTGTGAAGCAGAACGAAGTGAAATGTTATGCGCAGGAAAAGAATCGTTCATCCAATAGAAATGCTTCCCTCTCTTGTGAAGCACTTGTTCATCTACTAAAAATTCTAAAACATCCTCTATCTCTTGATCACCAAATCTCTCCTTCTCTTGAAATGGCAATTCATACGATGCGCATTTTAGATGATCAACTAAAATAATCAGATTATCAGGATTCATCCGAGCAGACTCTGGTGATCGTTCAAAAAAGTAAGCGGGATTCTGAATCACGTATTGATCGAGTGGAGAAGAGGAAGCCACCATGATCACCACACTCTCATCTTGTCGACGACCCGCCCGCCCAGCCTGCTGCCATGCACTTGCGATCGATCCTGGGTAACCTGTGAGAATGCAAGCGTGAAGCTGACCAATATCTACTCCTAATTCTAAGGCGTTTGTTGAAACAACTCCCATAATATCTCCATTACGAAGTCCTTTTTCGATAGCACGCCGCTGTTTAGGAAGATATCCGCCTCTATACCCTTGAATGGACTTCGTACCAAACTCCTTTTTTACAAGTTCTTGCAAGTAAGTAAGCAATATTTCTACTCGTACACGGCTGCGTGCGAAAACGATCGTTTGAATATGGTTTTCTAAAAACAGCTTCGCAAGATTTCTAGCTTCAAGTGTAGCGCTTCGCCTGACGTTCAGCGGTTTATTCACAACGGGCGGATTATAAAAGAGAAAATGCTTTCGACCGGCTGGTGCTCCGTTGTTATTAATCAGAGTCATCGGGTTTCCAGTAAGTTGCTCTGCCAACTCTTTTGGATTCGCAATAGTTGCAGATGTACAGATAAAAATGGGGTCACTGCCGTAAAAGTTACAGATCCTTTTCAGTCGGCGTATTACATTTGCAACATGGCTGCCGAAAACGCCTCGATATGTATGTAACTCATCTACCACTACATACTTCAGATTTTCAAATAGTGATACCCATTTTGTGTGATGAGGAAGAACCGCAGCATGTAGCATATCAGGATTCGTCATAACAATGTTTCCCGCTTTTCTGACCACTTGTCGAATGTTTGCGGGAGTATCCCCATCATACGTATAACTTTTTATATCCAATCCCATCTCATCGATCAGTTCGTTCATCTCTGACTTCTGATCTTGTGCCAGTGCTTTAGTCGGAAAAAGGTACAGAGCTCTTGCTTCTGGATTATTAGCGACCTCTTGTAATACAGGAAGGTTATAGCAGAGCGTTTTTCCAGACGCGGTAGGTGTAACAGCTACAAAGCTTTCACCACGTAAGGCAGCTTCATAGGCAGATAGTTGGTGAATATATAAGGAAGAAATCCCTCTTTTAGAAAGAGCGGATTGAATAGTCGGGTGCAAAGAGTCAGGAAGTGGCACAGAAACCGCTTCTCGTGGCTCAATTGTTTTCCAATGAACAATTTGGTTAGCTAGCTCTGGCTCTCGTAAAACGTCCATAACTTGCTGGATAGATTTTTTTCGAAACATGTATACCACCTCACTTTCTATTTTAACGAATATCTGTTCGTAATGAAACAGAGTCTTAAAGGGAATGTTCAAGACTTAATTGGGGCATTTCAACAAATTTGTACAATTTTAAATTTCATTTGTTAATATTTGATAAAAAACATACTATTCTTGAAGGAAAATAGAAAATGATGAAGAATTTAATAACTTAATATTTAATATAAATAAATATTTAAATTACTTTTATTGTAAATGAGTAAAGTATTCGTTTTGCTTTCTTAATACCCCATGTAAAACTTGTTTTGGAATAATGTGTTATAATTAATATATCAAGATAACTTAGGGCCTTTGACTTTTCTTAGTCACCCTCCGTTAAGGAAGGGAGTGCAAGAAAATGAAAAAGATTAGTGTTTTTATGGATGATTACCGGAATCCGCCAGAAGGATATGTCTTCGTTGAAACAATAGATGAGTGTATGGCTCTCCTAAGGAACCATGACATTGAACACTTATCATTGGATCATGATTTACTGAGCAGAACGAGAAACGGCATGATGCTTGTACAAATGATGGTTAATGAAAAGCTGTTTGCGAACCGAATAACCATACACTCTGCCAACTCTGTCGGAGGCAAGAACATGTACAACTGCCTTAAACAAGCTCAAAAAGACTCAATCATGCCCCACACCATTGTCGTTTCCTTACGCCCACTCCCACTAAAATATTTCCCGCCGCGCGTGCTTCAGCATTATATTGATATCAAATAATAAATCCCAACACTAGAATAGGAGGAAGCAGCTCTACAGATCACTTGGCATACTAGCTGTTTCCTCTATATCAACAGACCACGCAATGATGGTCGTGCTATCTCTTACACTATTTCTTCTTATTTCTTCTAATAGGAATCGAACGCCTTTTTCCACACCGTTATCGCTCAATACTTTTTGGACCTCTCCCGCATCTTCATATGGAACACCCGGACATTCAGTCAGCCCATCAGTCGTCATGAAAATTTGGTTAAGTCCCTTTCTCATTTCTTTCTTACCTGAACGATAACAAGGAACCGGAAGTTCAAATGTGTTCACTTCACCCACCCACTCATAAAAACTTCGTTGAACAAGCTGTCTCTCACCTAGCACAATCAGCTCTGGATGGAAAAGATGAAGAATACAATCCCCAATTGAGAACCACCATAAATATTTTTCTTTTCGAACAACGATCAGACAAGCTGTTTCACCTGTTGTTTTTCGACAAGAATCCATAAAATCAGGATCTTGAAAGATATCGAGTATAAGATAATCTAGCTTTTTAAGAGCTACACTTGCAGATTCAGAGAGAACAGACTTAATTTCATCCTCATTTTTTTCAAAGTGATTTAGGACCAGTTCAACACTTTGGGCTGTCTTATGACCATCAAGTACCATTGTAAACTCCCAATTTTCTACTTCGTTCGCCCATACTAAGCATCCATCTTCATTTTTATATGAACCAGCTTGAGAATTTCCTCCAAACCTGCCCACGGTTACGTTTTGTACTCGTGTTACATCTAATTCATCTATAAATGTTTTATCGCTTCCAACCCACGTCATATTAGTCTTCATCACTATTCTCCTCCAAATAATTTCTCACTCGTTCGCAAACTTTTACTATATCTTCATTCATTCCAAACGGAGCGTCTGCCCAACTATATACTTCATTCGGTCCCCAGTACTCTTCTGGTGTATTTGGATAACGTGGAACGATGTGCATATGCAGATGTGCAACAGAATTACCTGATACGAGCGCATAAATGTGCTCAGCATTTTCTGTCTCTTTCACTGCTTTACTCAGTCGAGCCATGATCTGACCGAATGCATTGGCTTCTTCAATCGTCAGATCACCAAGACCTGGTGCGTGTCGCTTCAGATCAATCATGATATGCCCTAGGTAAGAAGGGCGAACACCTTTATCGATATGGCCCACATAAACATATTCATCTTCAAATATTTTTACACCAGCTGTATCAATAGTGCCTTTATGTTTGTTGCAAATAAAACAATCCTTACTCATTGTTTTCTCCTCCTAAATACAAAAAGCCTATCATCTCGATAAAGAGACGATAGGCTATTCCTAACGTGGTACCACTCTTCTTTGTTTGCAAAAAATCCATGCAAACCTCAGAACCTGATTACGGGGGTTAACCGTGCAGACTTCATTCAGTCTGTCCACTCCTAGGCAAGTTCAGGATATATGTTGACTGCATTGCACCCAATCTGCAGCTCTCTTAACAACAATTCGATCCTTACTACTCCTAATCATCACGTTTAAACGATGGAAAACTTTTACTAATAATAAGATGATTAGAAATTTCTGTCAAGTTTGTTTTTATCTGATTTAATGTAAGATGTTAGTGAAATGAATTGAATTGAATTTTCACAATTCCCTAGCGTATTGATGAAAATAATAGATATACGGATTTTCTTTGTCCTGGATTCCTTTGACTCTAGAAACCTCTTTCCAATCACTTTCATTGAATTCGGGAAAGAAAGTATCTCCTTCAAAGGCATGGTGAATTTTTGTAAGATACATTTTAGTTACCATCGGCATAAACAGCCTATAGATTTCCTCTCCTCCAAAAATTATGACTTCTTCTTCATCACCATCACACGCCTTCAATACCTCATCAATAGAATGGACAACGATACAATTTTGGGGTGAGAAATCTTTTTTTCTCGTAAGTATAATATTCTTCCTTCCAGGCAGGGCTTTACCAATAGAATCAAAGTTTTTCCTACCTAGAACGATGGTTTTTCCCATCGTAATCTTTTGTACGTACTTCCAATCTTTTGGCAACCTCCAAGGTAAATCATTGTCTTTGCCTATCACTCTATTTTCGTCCATAGCAGCTATTATCGAAAAGTTCATAACCGAATCTTACCTTTCTTTTGAGGTGATCTCTATACTCAACATCTTTTCTATCGATAACCCTGCCTCAATGTAGCTTCTGACCAATTTCCAGCTATCATTTTCCCAGCTAAAAGTCTGGAAAAATAAACTAGCCGTTTCAATTGGTTTATCATTAACAATTAGAGATGCCCAAAGAATTGCCATCACTTCATCATCTTTTAAAGGTAAGATTACGTCTTCTTTTAGAATCCACACAGCTCGCTTTTCACCTAATTCCTTAAATGCATGATTCCATCCATCAATTGATTCTTCATAGCCAAAATCATAAACATCCTTGCCTCTAATTTCCCGAGCTGTGTATTTAGACGAAATAACATCCTCTATACCTTTGATAGAAAAGTTTCTCCAACTTTTTATATACTCTTTGTAAAATTGATCAAAAGTTTCTCTCATCTTTCCTCCTATGAAGCAATTTCATATATTTACTATGATTATCGAACTCACCAATATATTCAAATCCATTTTCAACATAAAACTGGTTTAATTTAATATTATTTGCTACACAATCTAACTTGATATATTCTCTACCATGTTCAACATTTGCTTGAATCCAATTCACAATTTCTTTACCAATCCCCTTGTTCATAAATGACGGACGCACAGCTAAACGGTGTATATAGAGAGAATCATGGACTTCATCTTTTCCAAATATATGCTCGTCCCACTCTGTTTGTTCTATTGATAAGGTAAATGTAGCAACCAGCTGTTCATTCCTTGTAACCTTATATGTTTCGTTTCTCTCAATTGCACTTTTGATCTCTGTATCTTCACCACCACCGAGCAAAAATCCCCATTGATCAATATTCCTATCTTTCAACCATTGTGCACATTCTTTTAATAGACTCATAATCATTTGCAGGTCTTCTTGAGATGCTCTTTGAATATCTATTGATTTCAACGATTTCATTAATATTGTACCTCCTATCTATGCTCAAACTAACTTCTTTATTTTCTATGTGATTCCTTCCAGATTCCCCTTTAAATAATGAAGAGCAGCAACTCTAAAGTTGCTGCTCCGTTTTATACCGTTCTATAGATTACCTGTACCAAGCCTGATTCAAAGGTTTTACTATCGACCAACTCCAGCTTAGTGTCGATTTTAGTTTCTTGAAATAACGAAATTCCATTACCTAGCATGATTGGAATATAAGAAATCACGTATTCATCGATTAGATTACGTGATTTAAGCTCTCTTACAACTTCTGATCCACCATCAATAAAAATGTTTTTTCCCTCTTTGTTCTTTAACTCCTGAATCAGATTACTAACATCCCCTCCAAAAAAAGTAACATTTTCATCATTGCCGGTTTTGGTTCTCGAGATGACATAACAATCCTTATTCTTATGAGGAAATTCAATTCCAAATGATAACACTTTGTCATACGTTTTTCTTCCCATGATCACCGTATCTACAGTATTAATGAATGATTCATAGCCATAATCTTCACCAGGACGTTCAACAACAGATAACCAATCAATATCACCATTCTTTTTTGCGATAAATCCATCTACACTTGAAGCAATATACAAAATTACTTTGCGTTTCGATTTCACGAAATGATCTCCTTTTGTACATCTATTACTTATTTTTATTTTGGTGCTCTATTACTCCTCCCAACTCATTTCCTAGCTCAACAATGGATTGGTTGATGCGCCATACATAATAGAGGTGATGAATTAGATCACGCTGAGATTGCTTACGGCTTGGCGCAAGACGCTCGAACTTTTCTCGTTCTTCTTCTAATGTTTGAAGAACATATTCACCTTCATTCTCTGTTACAAGATTAGCTAATGAATCAATATTGTTCTTTATTTTCGTCTCGATCTGTATAAATCCTTCGAGTAGTTCTTCAGGGTAATCAAATCCTTTTCTGTAAGCAGAAGCGACCAAATGTTTTGCGTAATAATTGATAGCAGCTAACCTCGTCATCCAACTTACCATATCAGCGTATATTGGTGATCCTGGGCGTTGGAGAAAGGATTGCGCTTCATCCCTGATCGTCTGAAGTTTCGTATCGAGCTTAAACGCACTTTCTGACAGATCCTTAACGTTTACGTCTTCTCTAAACCCTCTAACGTATTCGGAGACAAAAGGAGCGAGTTCTTCTAAGAATTCGTTGATCGATTCAGCTACCTTCACTTTCGTTTTCTTCGGAAAGATCAAATAAGAGACAGCTAACGCTATGGATGCCCCTGCAACCGTATCAAGAACTCTGGCTCCAATCAGTGAAAACGTAATACCACCTAATAAAAGATCGTACATAAACGCAATAAGCATAGTAATAAAAACACTCATTAACGTGTAGGAAACGGTCATTAAATAAAACGCTAGAAAAACAACAATAAAGAGAAAGATGACTTCCAAAACGGTGTGTCCCGAAAGAAATTTAGCAAGGACAAAACCGATAACAGCTCCTATGATCGTGCCTAAAGAACGCTGATATCCTTTCGTATAAATCCGTCCGATGGACTCCGTTCCAAGTAGAACAACAAATGCTGTAAGCAGAACCCAATATGGCTGTGCAGGTGAGATGATCAGACCAACGATAATAGATAGAATTGCTGCTACAAGTGCTTGATATGCTTTTTTAGTAGAGGGCTTTAACGCTTTGTCTTCTGTTTTCGTATCTTCTTCGCCCACTTTATCGACGGTCTCTTCTTCTTTTTTATCTACAGACTCTAAATAGAGAGATTGCTGTATCGTTACAGCACCTTCTATCACGTGATTAGCGATCGATTCAATTCGGCGGATAAGATAGATCCATCCTTGTGGAGGCTCTTCTCGTTCAAAAAGTTTCATGATTAACATTCGAAGTTGCTGAACCGATTTTTCAGCAGGGAGAATATTTTGTTTTTTCACATGTGGAGCGAGTACTTCAGCATCACGAACAGCAACCGTCACAGCAATGAGTGATTGTTTGATCTCTTCAACATGTAGAGCATCTGCTGTTTTTAATCCTCGAACCGAGTCAACTAACGTTTCAATCAACATGCCTGTATCAAACACATATAGTCGAAGTTGGTTCGGCAAGAGACCTGGCCATATTTTCCTCACATCATTCTCGTTGATATAGCCAGAAACAATAAGAGCGTAATCTCTTAGTTTGGCAACGTTCTTCTCTAATTCTTTCTTACGCTGAGTATTGGATTCTTTATCTTGCATGGCTTCGATCAAGAGGTTAAGAGTCAGATTGCTTTGTATATGAAACGAATGAATACTACTTTTTAAATTTTTCGCCGTATCTTGAAACAAGAAGAAATTAAGGATAAAGGCATAAGCTACGCCGAACCATATTCCAACATAAAACCAAGGCAACTGGTCACTCGATAACTTTAAAACTGAGGAAAAATAAACGGTCATAAAAAAGATCATGAACAAGGAAAAATAGCGTGTACCATACCTTGAGAAATAAAAACTGCTAAACACACTTAACACTAAAACTGCATCTATGTAATACGCATTGTTAGCGACAAGAGAACCGATTGTAATGCCCATCATAGCTGAAACACCTAGCCATAACGTGGTTACTCTCATCTCTTGTTTTGTATCATCCATTACGACCATGATGCCCATCAACCCAAGCATACCCGAAACAATAGCTGGTGTGATACCTCCAGAGTGACCGGTGTATCGCATGATAAGAAGGGTAGTGAATACAGCAAGAATTAAACTAACAGTCGCTCTTCCAGCTTGTTGCAACCGCACATATCCAGGGTCAGCTGCTACCATCTTCGCTAACCAATGGTGCCTGTTATATAATCGTTGCACGGTTCCCCTCCTTTTCTAAAACTATAATTGGAAATGATATCATGTAGATGTTTTTTTACCAAATGAACTGCTTTTATAAAGCATTAACCTATATTTAACTTTAGTTATAGCATTCCCTTATTCATCACTTTTTTTAACTCACATTCCATTCTTTTTCTAAGATACTCCTTAAAAGTTTTTGTCTGACTGAGCTCAGCTTCATAAAAGATTTTAACCGACTATCCATATCCTGCATACATTTATATAACTACAAATACGTCTTTGCCGGGAGTGGAATTAATGGGATCTACAGAGTTAACAGGAAGAATAATCTTTAAAGGTGACCCTGGCTATAATGAAGCCGTTCGAAACTGGAACCCTTATGTCAACACATATCCTCTTGTATTCGTATTCGCACAAAATGCATGTGACGTCAGCAATGCAATTAAATGGGCTCGAGAGAACGATGTTCCATTAAGGGTCAGAAGTGGCCGACATGCTCTTGACAAAGAGTTCAATGTTGTAAAGGGCGGAATCGTTATCGACACAGGTGATATGAATAAAGTGCACTTAGATAAGAAAAAGGGAATCGCTACTGTCCAACCTGGAATTCGGGTCGGACCTCTTGTAAAAGGTCTTGCTCGAGAAGGTTTTTTGGCTGTCTTTGGCGATAGTCCGACAGTTGGAATCGGAGGCATCACTACTGGTGGAGGGTTCGGGTTACTCTCACGTACAATTGGTGTCATATCAGATAACCTTCTTGCACTGGAGACCGTAGATGCAAAAGGACGGATTCTTAAAGCCAGTCCAACTTGCAACGAAGATTTGTTTTGGGCCTCTAGAGGAGGCGGTGGAGGTACGTTTGGATTCAATACGGAATATACGTTTAAAGTTCATCGTGCACCTGAAACCGCAACGGTCTTTAACATTATTTGGCCATGGGAACAGCTCGAAACCGTATTTGAAGCATGGCAGAATTTGATGCCGTTTGTAGATTCACGATTGGGCAGTTATATTGAGATTTTCAGCAAAGTAAATGGATTATGTCAAGTAACTGGCCTTTTCTTAGGTTCAAGACCTGAATTGATTCAAATCCTGCAGCCTTTACTAAATGCTGGGACACCTTCAGAAGTAGTTATAGAAACGCTCTTCTACCCAGACTGTATCGAATTCCTTGATCCACCTGAACCACCTTATGCTGATCAAAACTTTAAATTTTCTTCTTCTTGGGCGACTAGTCTTTGGCCAGAAGAACCCATTAAGGTAATGAAACAGTTTTTAGAAGAAGCACCTGGAACAGAAACCAATTTCTACTTTACCAATTGGGGCGGTGCAATCAGCAGTGTGCCAAAAGACAAAACAGCTTTCTATTGGCGTGATCCGTTGTTTTACACAGAATGGAACGCAACGTGGGTTGATAAATCTGAGGAAGCGAGTAGTCTTGCATCAGTCGAGTCTGTGCGTCAGCAGTTAAAACCTTATACAGTAGGTTCTTATGTAAACGTCCCAGATGAAAACATACAAAACTTCGGTAAAGCTTATTGGGCAACAAACTTTGCTAGGCTACAAAGAGTAAAAACAAAATATGATCCTGAGAATGTATTTAACCATCCTCAGAGTGTCCCACCACTATATTAAAAAATATAAGCAATAGTTATCCGGTATTTCGATGATCGGGTAACTATTGTTTTTTAGGTGTGATCTCGTAAACTTTGTTGCATGTGGAAGTTGTTGATTACTGTTACAGTATTTTACAAATTATGTTAATATTAAAAAAGCATATAAATAATGTGAGGTGTCTTATGTATACTCCAACAGAAAGAGATGATTATTTTCAGCGAACGATCGATATGTTAAATGTACTGCCTATGGTTGAAGGTGTTGTTCAATTAGGTTCTGGTGTAACGGGATACAAAGACGAATTCTCGGATATTGATCTAATGATAGCTACGTCATCTGAGGATGAAGTCATTGGAGCGAAAGATCATATTCAACAATTTTACAAGGGTTTGAAACCCGTTATCATTAAAGAGAAGCAGTTTTCAAAAAATATTTATCTATTAATTGTTATTCTAGAAAACTCGTTGGAATTCAACGTTTCAATCCTTCCAAGGAATTCATTGAGTGTAAGATCTCCGTTGTGGAAAGTAGTTTTGGACAAGACAGGCTTAGTCTCTGAGAAGATGGGAAAAGAGGATAGAGCTTTTTCAAACAAACCCTTAAAGTATGCTACTTTCGAAGATCCTGTTTTCGAATTTATTTATTGTTTCATAAGATTAGAGAAAGAGTTGAAGCGCGATAATTTCGTATACGCACTAAAGATGCTAGAGTCGATGAGAGATTATACGTTAATCGTTCAGGCAATAAATGAAGACAAAAAACTTCATCAGTTTAAAGCTTACGCCTCGTTAAATAGTGACTTTCTAGAGAAATACCTTTCAACTTATCCAAAAGATATAACGTGTGATAGTTTGGTTGAATCCGCTTCTTTATTAAAAGAAATGTTTATACATACCGTAATGCAGAGTTCAATATATACATTAAATGATTCTTTACTTGAGTTGTTAAAACCAAAGAATACCGTATAAACTTTCAAAAACACTGTACATGCAGTGCTTTTGAAAGTTTCCTATAAGACTTCCAACTAGTAAAGCTTGTTCTTATAGCCTTCAATTAGGTCATTTGCTATTCTTTCTTCAGTCATTTCAGGTAGATTACATGAGCTGCTAGAATCTTTGCAGCGTTCGGGAGAGATTCTTTCATTTCCCAACGTTCAGGTTCCCAAAGTCCTGATCGTTTAAACGCTTTCCCACAGTGCATATAGCACTGTTCTACATTAACAAGAATTCCTAGAAGTGGCGCTTTTCCGCCTACTTCCATTTTTTTGAGTAATTCTTCATCTTTAATAACAGCTGCTTTACCGTTAATCCGTAGCGTCTCACCCATTCCTGGTATTAGAAATAGTAAGCCTACTTTTGGATTTGAGAGAATATTAAACATTGAATCAACCCGCTTATTCCCTGGTCGGTCAGGAATCACGAGATGGTGATCATCTATCACATGTACAAAACCTGCAGCATCACCTCTAGGTGAACTATCACAGTTCCCTTCATGATCTGACGTAGCTAAAATTAAAAATGGTGAATGAGCGATAAAGTCTTTGCAATGTTCATCTATTTTAGAAATAACTTTATTCTGCCCCCTAAGACTTGGAGTTCCGAGCATAAGCCTCAGTTCCTCTTGGGTTTCCACATAATTTAAAGTTTTCACTATCGTTTCATCCCCTTACTTTCTAAGAGCATCCGCTGCTAGATGTGCATCTGCTCTCTTGACGTAAATGTCGTATTGCGTGTTATCAATTACCGGCCGTTCTCTATCACCAAATGCCTGCCCCGGAATTCTCACTTTATATGCCACACCATCAGCTTTAAGTTTGGCTATGACATTAAAATAGTTTTCCTGACCAAATGCAGTATAGATGAGATTCATGTTACGGTAACGATACTTATGAACAAAAGAACCAACAATGATTCCGCCCAGCACGATTACAAGAAAAATCCATCCAAATACCGGCATGCTTCACAACACCTCTTTAGAGTTTTTATCCGAATAAAAGATCAAGTACAGACCCCAACTGTTCTTTTTTCCTTCAAGAACACTAGGATCATACACCTCTACAAATTCACAATTTTCACATGATATGAATAAAAAGTGGTTGTGCTGAATTTCGAGAAATATACTTAAACCCGAACCAGTCATGGCTAGTTCTTTTGTTCTGCAGCGCGAATGGCTGCACTTGTTTACATTTGAATCTGCTTTTAATCGCTTCTTCTATCTGCTCTTTGATTACATAGTTAAATCAATGATATGTTGATGGAAAAATTTAGTCAACGAGTGAAAATACCCCCATAAATGAGTGATTCTCTCTTAATAGTGTATAGAGTACATAAAAAAGTAATGACAGAAATACGAACACTGTAAGGAGGCAAAACATGGAGCCGTATGTAAAGGATGCTCTACTAGAATGGAAAGATGAGATTGAGCAACAAAAGAATGAAATAGATGAAGAGTACGACAAAGTTAAAACAGAACTTCAACTTTATTCTTATAAATTTGGAATCACGAAACAAGTCATCCAATCAACCATCAATGAAGAAATGATCAAGAACATCAAGAAAACCTATCAACAACCTTTTGAAGAAAAGTACAATGATTTGAAGCAACAGCTGAAAAAACTTGAAGAAAAACGCAGCGTTTTCAACATGTTTGTAGAAAAGATCGAGATCGCTTCGGTTAAAGAATCCAATTCATAAATAATTGAAGCTTGGAATTGATTCCAAGCTTCTTTTCTTTTCTTCTTGCTGGTTTCAATCTCAATGCGCTTGACAAAGTTTATCGAAAATCGGATAAATAATCTTATATACGGAATTAAATTAATTTACCTCGTAATTATTGAGATTTACCACGTAATTATTTGTATTTACCTCGTAATGAATGATGGATGTACATACCGATCGAACAAAGAGTAATTTTGTTCACTTGAGGTGGACGTCATCTGTTAACCTTCCTCTTCTCAACTATCTTTACTTCACAACTTGCGCAACTACCTCTTTTTTCACAGCTTTTTCTGTTAGCTTTTCTCTTAAGAAGAGTCCAGAATACATGAAAAACGCACCGATTATGATCACGACTCCCATATACACACTCATCATCACTGGTACTAAAAAGGCCCCTAAGATAATCGTCGAACGCGCTAACATATCTGCTCCACTGAATGAAACATTGGCAAAAGCAGAGTATGATCCTCTCTTATCGCTAGGTATCATGTTAGCTTTTTCCGCTTCTTTAATGGGAGAGTAGATTAACTCACCCATTGTAGCAATCACGTTAAATAGAAGTAATACATACCAAGCGTTTGCTGACGTAACGGTCACGTAACCGATCCCGTATAACAACAACCCAATCAATAAAGCATTCTTCTTAGAAAAACGATCCATAACCCGATTGATTAAGAACGTGAAACAAACAACCATCAACATGTTTTGGATGTTTAACATACTGAGCATCCGAACGCCAGTGATCTCAAAATTACCAATGTGGAAAGATTCAAAGGTTTCAGCCAAACGAATCCCAATATAACTGTTTAATGTAAATTCCGCTGAAAAGATGAAGGTTCCACCGATAACCACTTTCACGAATGCAGAATCTTTTAAAGCCACTTTATAGTTTTGAAACAAGTCGAGAAAAACATTTTCATGCGTTTTCTTCAAAAAGCCAGTGAACTCATCACAGAGCCAAATTCCATAAGCAATGGGAATGCTGATTGAAGTAACAGTTAACAACACGAAAAGTTCAATCTGGTGACTTACATAAAGCAATCCACCCAAAGCAGCACCGATTGCCATAGACAGATTGATCATCCAATAATCAAGCGTATATACTTCTTTTCTGTTTTCAGGTGTCGTCGAATCCATAATGATCGCATGCATGGCAGGTCTGCCTAGACTACTTGTAATAGTGAATCCTATATAAGCGAGTGCAAAGAGCAAGATCCAATTTTGTTCAGGCAGCAAGCTAACGGTCATGAGTAAAAACATGACTGCGTTTAAGCAAGATGTTGTCATCAACACTTTCTTCCTGGGAAAACGATCCGAAATGTAACCACCGATTAAATTGACAATGAATCCGATGACTACTGTTAAAATTAAAAATGTTCCTGCCCAAACTTTGCCCTTTTCAGTTGCAAAGAATAAGGCCATAAATGGCATAACGGCCGAAGAAACAGCTCGATTAAAGAACGATGTAATCAACCGTACTTTAATATTTTGGGGGTATTCTCTCCATCCCATGTTGTCCCCTCCTTCTCTGTATTGTAATATTAAACTAGACTACAAATGATAAAAATAGACAATTAAATAAAACATGTCTACTTTTAAACGGGAGGAGAACATGGATAACAAACTTCTCATTCTATGGAGATACTTTCCATCAGGTCATATACGAACAGAAGAGATTGCTGAAGCACTTCAGATCAGCCAGAAACAAACTACACGATACTTAAAAAAATGGAACGATGAAGGATGGTTAACTTTTATCCCAGGTCGTGGAAGAGGAAATGTCTCACGTCTTCAATGGCTGAAAAATATCGAGGAGAACTTTGAAGATGAAGTGCTTCTCAAGTTGGATCATGAACCGGTTGAAATCAGCAGTAAATATTTGATGTACGACTGGTCGACGGATACGAAGATAAGATTGATGAACAAATTTCATACGCAATTTGGTTTCGTACAGAAAGCGAAAGACAAACTCGTCGTTCCAAAGCGCTTTCCGTTTAGAACCCTCCACCCATTAGATGCCGCAGACGCTCATAGCGCAAATATGGTATCGAATGTATTTAACCGACTCGTATCGTTAACCGATCAAGGAGAAATCCTACCTGAACTTGCTCACAGCTGGGATGTTTCACCTACGAAACTACGACTTTATTTAAGAAAAGACGTTTGTTTTCACGACGGCTCTGTTTTAACAGCAACAGATGTTATCAACTGTTTAGAAAAGCTTCGATTTCATGAGCAAAATAAAGATTTATGGACACCGATTGATGAAATCGTATCCAAAGCTCCACTTGTAGTTGATATTTTATACAGCGGAGGCTGCAGCTACATTCTCCCATTGTTGAGTATGATGACATCGAGTATTTACAAAGAAAGCAAAGGGAGAATATATGGGACTGGAGGGTTCTTGGTCGAAGAAGACACTGATCAAAAAACAACGCTTGTTGCTTTTAAAGAACATTTCCAAGAACGGCCTTTACTTGATGCGGTTGAGTTCGTAAAAGTTCCGAAAGACTTTCCAATCGTTTACCACTCCTCTATGGAACCAGATCATCATGAAACCTTTCAAGTAGAGAGTGATTCAGGATTTGGTGTGCTTATTATGAATGCGTACCGTAAAGAATCACAGATAGCTAAATTGGAAGTACGGCAATACATCCATCAAATTCTAGCAATGAACCGTCATAGAATACGAGAGTATGAGTCAAGAGCCATTCCTAATGACAACAGCTGCATGATTGGAAATCGCCTACCCTATTCAATACCGAGAACTGTCCGGCCAGAATTTGCAGAACCTCTTATCATAAGGATAGCTGAGCATACAGAAGAAGCTTCAAGATGGCTTCTCGACACGTTTGCTCAATATGACATTCCAGTTAAAGTTATAAAAGTATCTTTTGAAGACGCTATTTTTAATAAACAGCTTACAGATCAAACAGACATGTTTATACATGGTGAAATTTTCGAGCTGAATCAAGATCTATCTTTCTATTTTTTCTTAACAAATGGATTTGCTCCACTCCCTTTAATTTTAGGAAAAAATAGAAAATGGCAAAAACGCATCTCTCAATATGTTCACACGCCATTTGAAGAATGGACGAATCTGAATGTTGAAGTCGAAAAGGAACTTATTGATGAAGCCATTATGATTCCATTATATTATCAAAAAAGGTACATTCCTTTTTCTACTGAATTGATGAACGTGAACATTAAGCATTTCGGATATGTTGATTTTTCTAAACTTTGGTTACGCCCTACAATTGATTAGTAAAAGAAAAAAGGATCTGACACTTCAGATCCTTTGCCTCACTGGAACTTACGGTTTAGCGTTAATGGTCCATGATAATCCCATCATGATTATGAAGAAAATTGGGATAAATCCATTGATTCCTATTCCCCACCATGCGAACTGTTTGGATCGATTCTTCGTAACCAACCCAACTACTCCTAAGAAAACCCCAAGTAAAGGTAAGGGAAATAGAAATAATTCAGGTATATCCACCGTTTCTATTAATAGTCCAATGTTTAATACAGCTAGAGCGAGTAATCCAATTATAAAAGAAATAAATCCTGTTAACGTCTGCAGCTTTCTTTTCCTTTTCTTTTTTATTTCAAATTCCATAATTTTATCTCCCCTACTTTTGCTGCTCGAATTTCTTTCACCTGTTCTAATTTTCTTAACTCTGGAATGGGTCCGGTTACAACCGCTCCATAAATGTGAATCCCTTTGTCTTCCACATACTTACGACGCTCTTTTATTTCAAGTGATTTTATTTTGGATACAACTTCTGCAGTTTCTTCATTTTTCTCTAATAACTTTAATATATCGAGAAATACTTCCTCATTCGTTTGATCTCTACCGTTAAAAGGTGACCAGGTGGTCGTATCGACCTGTGCCGGATAGCCGATTGGAGTGATCGGAACACCTTCTTTGTCCAGTTGTTCCGCTTCTAATCCTGTATCAACCGCCAACCAGCGAATTTCCGTTTCTTTCGGTAAGAAAGCATCGATATCATCAGGGTTAATTAATTGGGAAAACGAAAGGTATGCTTCTGCTACAGTACCATCAGGAAGACCATCTAACACATCCCATGCTTCGGGTGTATTAAATGGAACCATTGCATCGGGATGATACATTTTCTGACCATCCTTCACCACATCAATTCCATAGCCCATCGGTGGAAGCTGTTCTAAGAAAGATATTTTTTCAGGAAATTTAGGCTCATCTAATCCGAAATATACATCCACCTTTTCAGCTAAATAATCTTCACTACCAATACGCTTAAACGTATCAAATTTAACATTCATGGAAAACAAGCCGATCTCGCTCTCGATCTCCATCTCTTCTAAACTAATATTAGGTTCGGTTACATATATCGTCTTTCCTACTACGTCAATCATCGTGTTCGCTTTACCACCAATACCATAATACAAATAAGTGATTAATGTCATGAGAGGAAGAATAAGAAGCAAGATCGCTAGGCTTATCATAACGGTTGCATTACGAGCTGTATTCGATCCTACTCGAATGATCTCTCTTTGCTCTTCTTCAGAAAGAGTTGGTGAGGTATGAATGTCGTTCTTCGTTTTCATCATGTAAGCTTTATATAGATTTTCGTCATTATTTTGATCTGGTTTATGCTCGTCGCTCATCTAGGTTCATCCTTTCCTTAACACGTTCCACTAGCTTTTTTCTACCTCTTGAAATATGACTTTTTAATGTGTTCAGCTTTATGTTTAAAATCTCAGCTGCTTCTTGATAACTAAGTTCATTCAAATCGCACAAGAGAACCGCTTGTTTTTCGATCTCTTTTAAACACTTTAAATCCTCAATTAATAATAAAAATGATTCCTTTTCTAGCATCTTACTCTCCGGTGTATTTTCTATCATATCTACATTTTCTTTAATCTCATCAGTAAGAATCGTTTTTTTATTCTTTCTTTGATGATCTATAAATGCATGGTACGCGACTTTAAACAACCAAGCTTTAATATTGTTAATCTCATAGTCTGCCAAAGTTAGATATGCTCGGTAAAATGCTTCTTGCACCAAATCCTCCGCAACATGGTGATTTTTCGAAAGAGAATACAAATAGCGGTACAGATCATTCATATAGTGTTTATATACATCCTCCAGTTGCACAACCGCTCCCCCTTTCATATCAACCACGTTTTAACTGTAAGAAAAGTTGCAATATTTTACAATTATTTTCAATAAAAAATACTCAGATTGATTTCTGAGCATTCTCGGGTTCCAAATTTTCAATTATTTGTGCACATTCTTTCCTTGTGTCCGGATGCAGAATTACACGATCAGTCAGAAGATTGGCGATCAATCGATCCGATATAGTTGGTCCTGATTGCTTCCTTCCCCATCTTCTTGAGAAAGATTTGTAATCACAGATCATCTCAAGTACATACTTTCGGGGAATCGGAACCGCTTCTCTTTTAAGCTGATCGACCACCCAATAATTCCAATGATGTTTATTGTGATGTTGATGATGAAGCCAAGCATATTGCCATTCCACTTCACTCGGTTTTTCATCTGAATAAAATTTCTTTGCGTATGTAAAAAACTCAGCTGGATGAAACTTAGATAGATCATGTGTAAACGCTTGAATATAAAGTCCTAGCTTCCAGCATTCTATAAAAACATTTAACTTATGTTCAAAGATATAAAGTAGATATTTTCCGTAAGCTGGCACAATTCTTCACCCACTAATTAAATATTTTACTTCCATAAAACAGAATCAGCGTAAAAATGATTGCTTCAATCATTAATCGTCCAGTTCGTTTCAATGGTGTTCCTTTGTACTTCATTCGCTCAAACCGATATTGTATGAAAACAATAGCAAGTGCCGTGTAAAAACTATCTAAAGTGTCACATTCATCACCTATTTATCAATAAAGTTCACCAGGAATACAAATACAAAGATTGTAATAAACGTATATCGAGATCCTACAACTTTATTTTTTTCACCAAGGATTTTTTCAAATATCTCTACAAGTATTCGATATAATGTAGCACTACCTAAAATTACTAAAATATAGTTAAGGGGCTTCTCCCAAATACTTTTAAAATCCACAAATTGAATAATCGTAAGAATCACAATAAGTCCACAAAGCTCTCCGATGTTGTTTTTAGATCGTTTAAAGAAAAAGCGTTTCAGTATATTCATAAGCTGTCCTCCATGTAAGTCTAAAATTGTGATTCATATTTCATTCCTTAAAAGTCTTATTTTTCCTTCTAAAACCTTTAAACTTATCATTTTAGTTCAAATAATGAACATAAGATGTATGAATACATGTAATAGGAGGTTTTCTATGAAGGCTGTATTATGTACGAAGTATGGCACGCCACAAGTGCTCATTCTTCAACAAGTCCCTAAACCTGCTCCAAAAGAAAACGAAGTCCTTATTAAAATCCATGCTACAACTGTAACAACTGGGGATGTAAGGGTTCGTGGTTTTAACAGCCCCCTCTTATACTGGTTACCCATGCGTTTGTTCTTAGGGATAAGAAGGCCACGGAAACCGATTTTAGGTGTTGAATTAGCAGGAGTTGTAGAAGAAATCGGAATGAATGTTACACGCTTTAAAAAAGGGGATGGGGTCTATGCAATGACTGGGATGCGATTTGGCGCACATGCAGAATACACATGTCTACGTGAAGACGGGATAGTCACCCATAAACCACAGAATGTAACTTTTGAAGAAGCCGCTGCCATTCCCTTTGGAGGAACAACAGCTCTACATTTTTTGAGAAAAGGAAAGATCCTTAAGGGACAAAATGTTTTGATCTATGGAGCATCTGGAGCTGTGGGAACAGCTGCTGTCCAACTTGCCAAGTATTATGATACTGAAGTAACGGCCGTATGCGGTCCAACCAATCTAGAACTGGTCAAATCATTAGGAGCTGATCATGTCGTAGATTATACAAAAGAGGATTTTACAAAAACGGATAAAAAATACGATATCATTTTTGATGCTGTAGGCAAGTTATCAACCTCTAAGTGTCAAAATGTATTAAAAGCAAACGGTAAATTCGTAACAGTTGATGGGCAAGGTATTGCAAAAGAGCGTACAGTGGATCTAGAATTCTTAAAAGAACGAATTGAATCAGGTCAAATGAAACCCGTCATCGATCGTTATTATGAGCTAGAGCAAGTTTCAGAAGCTCATGAATATGTTGAAACTGGCCGTAAGAAAGGTAGCGTTGTCATAAGAGTGGTTTGATACCAAAAAAAAACGTACTTCTCAATCTAGAGGAGTGCGTCTTTATTTATGTATTTCCTCACTAAGCTTTTGAAGACTTGAATTGTATTTAAAAAGCTGTCCTGCACATGACCATCTTCAATTGTCCAACAAGTTGCTAACACAGCATGTGAATAGGTTCTTAACAAAACTCGTTCTTTATTTAAATTCAGTACATCTACAAAAATATCAATTCGTTTTTCTGTAATCTCTTCCACTCCATGTTCAGGTAATTTATTCAGCAAATATTGAACCACCTCATATTCACGATCTCCGATCAAACCCTTTGGATCGATTACAGTCCAAGAATCTCCATTTGCTAGTATATTGTAGTGGTGAAGATCGCCATGAAGTAAATATGGCTTCTCTATAGAAGTGTTTAACTTTTCAGTAATGAATAAAGCCTCTTCTATGGTTGCTTTTGAAACAGGTTGATAACTGTTGTAATTTTGATAGATTCGTTTCAAACTATTTTCACGATCAAGAACAGTGGAAAGATTAGAATCAACTGGGGCAGGAATCATTAACTTCTTCATCACATTGGCAGCAATTAAAGTCGCCTTATCATCTTCTTCTATTTCTGCTAAAGTTTGTCCTGGCTGTATTCGTTCAAGAATCATAATGCCTCGTTCCCTCTCGAACGCTAACACTTTAACTGTACTTTCACCTGATAAAAGCTGAAGTGCAAGTAGCTCGGCTTCGAATTCTTTCTGATCAACCACCACTTTTAAAACCACTTCACTTCCATCACTCCTTTTAGCCGGAGCAACAAAATTGTATGAAAGGTCAAAGGGGTGTTTTATGTTTAAATCATACTGCTTTTCGCAGTCAGCCACTAATTCATCAAAATTAGTTAGCCATGCACTAGCTCCGTCTCCATGAACACCTTTCATTTTTTTAATAAATGGTTCAGGTAGTTTAAATTTCATCACGTCACTCTCCGTATGTCATCTGTTCTTTTCCTTGAATGGTGTATTCATATGGTTTGGAATTCCGTCTAAGTGATCTTGAGAGCGAACTAGACCGTTCATTACAGGTAACCCTTTGCATACAGCTTACTCCTTTACACTTTAAAAATGTAACTTTTATCCAACTTTACAATAACACACTTAAATACTAACTTTTTTAAAAAAGATTCAATAAAAGCGTATAATTTTCAGTAGAATATTCGTTGTACATAGTGAACGGTAAAAGAAAGGAGTTTTAAAAATGTCTCAGCCAACAACACATACACTTCAGGCTCAAGCAAACGATTTACGACAAAAGTTTGAAGAAGAAATTCGCGATTATAGTGAAGGATTATGGAACTATTGCAGATACCTCACAGGTTCACCTTGGGATGGTGAAGATTTGTATCAAGAAACGATGCTTAAAGTACTTGGAGGACTTTATACAAGATGGCATCCTACCAATCTAAAATCATATGTATTTCGCATTGCAACAAATACATGGATCGACCTCTGCAGAAAAGAAAAACGAACACTTGGCGTTTTATCGGAAGAAAGTGATGCATTTGAAGAATTCTCAGACAGTCTTGAGTTAGAAGAAGCACTTCAACAGTTAGATGAGCTGTTTACCCCTCGACAAACAGCAGTGTTTCTTTTACTAGAGGTATTTCGTTTTCAAGCGGACGAAATAGCTAGTATTGTAAAAACAACACCTGGTGCTGTGTATGCATCAGTACGAAGAATGAGACACAAAATACAAACTACTAAACATCAATCTATTAAATCGAACTATAATGCTTCCCCTCAAAGATCAAAGATTATTCAAGCCTATCTAAAGGCTTTTAATCATGGTGATCTAGAAGGAATGCTTTCACTGATCAGTGACCAAGCACACTATGAAGCATCATTAGGATTTTTAGAAGTGAATAAAGACGAAATTAG
This sequence comes from Fictibacillus norfolkensis, assembly GCF_014836645.1. Taxonomy (GTDB): domain Bacteria; phylum Bacillota; class Bacilli; order Bacillales; family Fictibacillaceae; genus Fictibacillus; species Fictibacillus norfolkensis. The sequence continues at coordinate 79,699 of NZ_JACSQM010000003.1, read as the reverse complement.
AAACGGTTCACTTGCATTTGGGTTACCCGGACATCATGCTATCCAATGTGAGCTATGGGGTAAACATGTTATTGTCGTATTGGCGGAGTCTGATCAAAGTCAGCTTGTACACGATATTCAATATCAAGAAGTCGAAAATAATAAAATTGTTTACCACAGAAGCTTCTTTTTTAGAAAAGAGTTCATTGTGGCTGCGTCAAAAGAATTGGGATACAAGCCACAATTAAACAAGCCACCTCTTAACTGGGAAGAGAAATGATGAATATCTTAAATATGTTTTCTCGTGAAAGTATAGAAAATGGCTAATTGACCAAAATCTCAACTGTCAAGACACTTAAATTCAAAAAAATGTGACTGATTTATTCAGTCACATTCCATTTATAAGTTTCGGGTTATGAAACAAAATCACATCTCAAAGTATTTCGATTCACTTGTATATACTCACCTGTTGATTTATTCATTACTTGTGACACTTTACTGGTATGCGTTATCTCAAACCAATCATTTTGTACATCCACCAATATTTTTATTTCAACTTCACTTTCTCCATATTTTAAACCACTAAAAGACAATTTTGTCATCGTCATCATTCCCTGTTAATGAATTTAATGAGTTTTCTTAAACAATTTGTTTTAGTAACGCAGCCACTTCCAGATCTCACTTGGTGTTGCATTTTTTCCATAAAGTAAAATCCCTGTTTTAAATACCTTTCCTGCTAATTTCATCAACAGCCAAATACTAGCTAACAAGATAACTAATGCAATAATGATCTCAACCCACGGCCATTGATCCAATAAGGATAGGCGAAGGATAAGGATGCTTGGAGATGTAAGTGGAAAATATGTGGCAACTTGGGCGATGATGCCGCTTGGGTTTGCCAAGATAGGGCCGATAAATATGAGTGGAAGAAACGGCAGCATCATCACGATTCCTTGAAAATTGCTTGTAGCTGTCATATCTTCAACCGTTGCACCAATACCAACGAAAATAGCAGCAAACATCAAGTAACCTGCAATAGAGATCGCTAGCAATAGCAATAGTTCAGGTACAAAGAGATATTCTACGATCGGGAGCTCATATCTCCATGCTGCAATCGGAACAACAAGTAATAGCCAAGTCCCTACTTGAACGAGCCCTAATATGAAATAACCGATAATTTTCCCTTGCATTAAGTCTCCAGGTGTTACAGAGGATAATACAATCTCTGCTACTTTTTCCTTCTTTTCTTGAGAGGCACTCTGAAAGATCATCATACCTGTCATAACGATTGAAAAAAGGACGATACCAGCAAATGCGCCTGGAATAATGCGTTCCATTGAGCTGTCATCCGCACTCTGTTTGTCTGACGGATTCTCAGCGCCTGAACCAGCTTTTGTTGAAGCGTCTTCTGACTTGATCTCTATTCCTTTTGTTATCGATTGAACGACTTCTGGTGACAGATTTAGCTGATCATATTTCACCTGACGCAGTGGAGCTTCTAGAAATTGCACCTCACTTGAAAAGGTTTCAGGCATCTCATTACTAATGAAGACCTTCACTTCTCCTGTTTTTATTGCATTCTCGGTCAACGCCACGTAAGCTTGGTTGTCGGATGTTTCTATCTTTTTAAGTATCTTTTTTGAATCATTTGTAACTTCTTCCATCTTCCAAGATAAATCTTGAGATTTGACCAACGAATTAACTTCATCAAAAAGATTTAGTTCATCTTTCACATAAACTGTTACGGTCTCTGAATCAGGTTCTCCTTCCAGCTTTTCAAGGAGTGTCGGAAAACTAGCGAACACGATAAATAATAGCGGTGTCAAGAGTAGTGATATGATAAAGGATTTATTTTTCATGTTCCGCTTAAGTTCCCACTTAGCTACTTTCCAGCTGTTACGCATGCTTCACACCTTCTTTCACAATCATGTTTTTATCAGAAGCGATATCAATAAAAATCTCATGCAATGATACACGATCGATTATTAATTCATATACATTCAACTCTCCTGGCAGCTCTCTAAGCCAGGTTGGAATGTGAACGTCTTGCTCTAAGTAAAGAATCGTTCGATCATCTTTACTCTCAACGCGATGAACAGATGGGATATTACGCAACAGTTCTTCAGGATTGTCACCTATAATCGTACATTTGAAGTTTGCGTATTCTCTCTTTACATCTTCCATGGCACCATAAATCACTTTCTTGCCTCGATGTATCATAAATAATCGATCACATAATTCTTCGACCATATTCATCTGATGAGAAGAAAGGAGAATCGCTGTGCCATTGGCTGCAAGTTCTTTAATTTCTTCTTTAAATACCTCTTGGCTTACAGGGTCAAGACCTGAAAACGGTTCATCTAGAATTAGCAGTTCTGGTTCGTGAATAATCGCCGCGATCAATTGAACTTTTTGCCCCATCCCTTTGGACAGCTCTTCTACCTTTGTATTCTCTTTACCAGCAAGTCCGAATTTCTCTAAATACTCCAGAGCACGTTTCTTCGCCTTCTTTTGTGGATAATCTTTAAGTTCAGCGAAATAAAGCAAGATATCCATCACGTTTACGTTTTTATACAAACCTCTCTCCTCAGGTAGATAGCCTATTTTATGACGAGGAATTTCAGAATTCCCATGAAAATGAATGGATCCTTCATCTGGATACATAATGCCCATAATGTTACGGATCGTTGTAGATTTCCCTGCACCATTTGGCCCAAGAATCCCCATGATCTCACCACGATGTACTTCAAAAGAGATTTCCGAAATAATTCTCTTATCTTTAAACGATTTCCCTAATCTCTCTACTTTTAATATGCGTTCATTCATCATCTCTTACCTCCCCATTAGCATGTAAGTTATAATTTCTTCTACTTCTAAAACCTCTGATTGCATAATTTTTATCTCGTTTTTCTTCAAGTATGTGTCAGTTTGTTCTACATCATTAGAAATGAGCAAACGATCGTTCAACCGGTCGATCTCACCAGGAATCCTTTCGATCCCCAATGCATCTTCAAACCAATAGCGCTTATATCGAAAAGCTAATTCTTCTTTTTCATATTTACCCATGCCTTTAGACATTTTTATGAACCTTTTATTGAGATCAATTTCAAACGTCTTTACAAGATTCATAAACATTTCTTGATCCCAATTTTTATACCAGGGTGCCATTAAATCTCTTAGATGATTACCAGTTAACAAATCACAACCTAGAACAGATTGTGGTTGATATGCAACTTCTTGTTTCCAATGTTCACTGGACTTAATATTTGTTCCAAAATGCAACAATAGGCCGTTGTCCGGTTTCACTAGGTTCATCATCATTTTTATGAGTGTGCTTTTCCCTGCACCGTTGTTGCCAATTAGTGCCGTAATCGTACCGAGTTCAATATCTAAATCTATTGGACCAACTGTGAAATCATCCACTGTTTTCTCAACTCTTTCAATTTGTGTACAAAGTTTCATTCACTACCACCTCGATCGTTATCTTTAAGTCTTGCTAGCACTTCTTCAAACACAGATCGAATTTCATCTACTGAGTAATTGTGTCGAAGAGCGGTTTCTACACCTTTTTCAATCGCCTCAGATACAGATGATACTGCTAACTTCTCCATTTTTTTTACCTCCACTTCAGCAACGAAAGTTCCTTTTCCTTGCGTTGTTTTGATAAAGCCTCCGTACTCTAAATCTTGATAAGCCCGCCGAGTAGTAATAACACTGATCTCTAAGTCTTTTGAAAGTGCTCGAATGGAAGGGAGAGGTGAACCTGCTGGTAACTTACCACTAACAATTAGTGCTTTAATTTGTCCTTCTATCTGGTGGTAGATGGGAACCCTGGAATCTCTAGAAAGCTTAATAGGAAGTTCCATTTAAATGCTTCCTCCCTTCTTTACTGAAAATAATCCAATTTATTTATATGTTTTTTCATATATCTCATCCAAAATACAACACTTACACCGGCTGCGAATACGGATATTACAGATGAAACGATGGGCCATTTGCTTGCGAGCAAAATGGTAAGTCCCACTAATCCATGACTCGAGAGGTAAGGAACAGCGAATAATAATAAGGTGAAACTTCCTAATAAAACTACTGCGTAAAACGCCATCTTCACATTCGTGACTTTATCTCCTGAATCACTTGCGGGATATACACTTCCATAACAGATCCCAAAGCTCAGCCAGATGAGTGAAAATGCTATAAACTCAAGGGGCGGTAACGTTTGTCGCAATTCAGGAGCAAAGCTATACATGATCACTAATACTGCTAGATGGAACGGAAGTGAGTAAATAAAATAAATAATAAATCGGCTTCTTACCACAATCTCTCTTGGAATAGGAAGTTGGTTAAGAAAGACTGTAAACGGCTGTGCCCACATATCGTCAGCGATTCTTTGATACTGATATTCCTTCGGTTTAGCCCATATGGCTGCAACACCAAAAGTAACTAAAAAGAAAATATCATAAAGCATAAAGTGTTCTTCTAAGTACGAACTAATGGACATCGTCAAGAAAAACGAATATGGCGCTAATAAAAAAAGTAAGATTAAAATACTTTTCTTTGAATGTATTAATTCAAATTTTGATAGCCGAAATGCTTGTTGCCATCGGTTCATAAACATCATCCACCTTTTTGAAACTGTTATAGTGTTTATATCTATATACACACCATATAACATTGGTGATGATTTTCCCACCCTAATTTCAAAAAATATACATGTAACATTTTGTTCTTTATGTGAAGCATTGTAATTAAAATTCTATAGAAGCGTTGTTCCTAATAACTAATTCTTCTATAATAAAATGAAATAAAACCATGCAGAAACGTACAAAGAAAGGAGAAAATATGAATAAGTCTATTAACTTGAATCCTGTCGTACGCACAGAAATGCTTATTAGGAAACCAGCTAACCTCGTATTTGAAGCTTTTATAGAGCCTGACATCACTACAAAATTCTGGTTTACTAAAAGCAGTGGAAGACTATCAGAAGGAAGAAAAGTTTTGTGGGAATGGGAAATGTACGGAGTGTCCGACGAGATTTATGTTAAAGAATTAGAAACAAATAAACGCATTTTGATTGCATCTTCCAATGGAACAACAGTGGAGTGGTCATTTACTTCTCGCAACAATAATGAAACTATGGTTAACATCACAAATGCTGGTTTTACCGGCAATGGTGATGAAGTACTAAACCATGCCATTGATGCAATGGGAGGATATACAATGGTATTGTGTGGGCTAAAAGCGTATTTGGAACACGGCATCCAATTAAACCTTGTGGCAGACAAAGCACCAGATTTTCACGTATAAGCAGCAAAAAAGGACCTCCGAGGTCCTTTTTTATAAGCTAAATGTATATTTTATTTGTGCAGCTACTTCATCAGGGTTTAAATTTTCGTTGTTGATTCGAAGATAATTTTCTCTTTTTATCTCTCCCTCTTCAGAGTTCAAACGGTACTTTTCCATCGATGTCTTTACATCATTTTCTGACCACTTAATATTTCTTTTAGAAGGTTTATGGTCTAACCTATGAGGAGTAGTGTTTCTTTGGAGCCTTGTCTCTAGATCAGATTCAAGTTCGACAAAATAGATCTCTGCACCCTCCTTCTCAAATACCTGACAAACACTTTCAACAAACTCCCAATCTTCCTGATAATTGAAAGCCCAAACATATGTAAAAATCATCCCATACTGATCGCTCTGCGCAAATGTCTGAAAGATCTCTGAACGAAATAAGTTTACCAGTCTACGCCCTTCCTCAGAACCATATTCAAAAAATGGTGTAACAAGGTCGATCGTCATATGGTTATGGAACAGCTTTAACTTTGTAACCTTCTCTAACTCATGTCCAACAGTCATCTTCCCAACCGCTTGTGGACCAAATAATAATACAAGTTTCATTGTTCACCTCTACCTATTAAAAATTGTTTATCCTATTTTTTTTACAAACCCCACTAGAAAAGTAGTATTACTTACCTATTTATGTCACGCTGACTCTTACGAAGTTCAGTTATCAGAAGAACATTCAGCCTATATGTGGGAAAAAAAGAAGAATTAACTTTACATCTACCACAAAACATTATAGAAAACTTATTCAAAACAGAAGCGACGTCTATAAGATAAAATTTAAAATGAAGACCACATATATGGTCTTCCAATTACAATTTTTGCAAATATTCAATGATAATTTGCTTAAACTTATCTGACTCCTCGTAATGAGGAGTGTGACCACTTTCTTCAAAGATAAAGATTTCTCCGTTAATAGCATCTCGCTCGAACACCTCAAAATGTTTATCACACGTACAAGCATCATATTTTCCAACGAGTAACAACATCGGATTTTCAACAAACTTAATGTCATCTAACAAAGAATCAAATATCTTGCCTTCCTCTCTTAACAAATTGTAGTGGTGCTCTGAACGGTCATAGAATTCGTCCCATTCTTCCTCAGAATAAAATGAATAATAATCAGTTGGGTTATTATGATTATGCCGATAGATCTCCATACGGTTCTCACCTAACTCATCACTCAACTTCATATATTCTTCTGTTAATTCACGAATGGAATGATCTCCCTCAGCAAGGAGCAATCCTTTTTCGTATCCCTCATGTTGCCCATACTTCTTAAGTAAATGAGCAGTCTTTCTAATAAGACTTCTGGATGTTAGTTCAAAATCAAAGGTAGGTCCTTCAAAAATCACTTTCTCTATGGAATCAGGATGCTGCCGAACATAAGCTAGTGCTAAAAAACCACCAAATGAATGACCGATGAGTGACCACTTTTTTATATGTAAATGCTCTCGGAGAGCTTCACAATCATCAATCAAATCTTGAAATCCAAATGGTTCGTCCTTTTCTATGTTTTCAGAACGACAAACGCCTCTTTGGTCAATTAAGATAAGATGAAAGTGTTCTCCTAATCTCTCTGCTTGATGATAAGAAAAATCATTACAACTCTCTCCAGGACCGCCGTGAAGATAAAGGATAGCTGGTTTATCATTTGAACCGTACCGTTCTACGTATAACTTTTTTTCTCTGATTACGATTTGTTGACCGTTTAGTTGCTGAATCATTTGTTGATCTCCTTTTGTTCTTTCAGTGGTCTTAGCTTTTACTAGATTGATAGTACAAGTGAAGCAATTCTTCAACAGGAATGTTATCAATTTTCATACCGGTAATATCGCTGTTTTCAATCTCAACATGTTTAAGGTCACAATTTATTAGTTTGGAACCAGTAAGATCGCACCTTTCAAATATAAGTGGGGTAGTTTTGTCACCAAGGTTCGTATCTAGGAATCGCGCACCACTTAACGTGACATAAATGAATTCACTATCTGATAAATTCAAATCGGCAAACATCGTTTTTCTAAAGTTAATATTTTGAAACTTAGAATGACTTAAATTGCAATTGCTCATATGTATATGGCTCACATTACTATTACTCACCGAACTGCCTTCCATCGTAACTTGGTAAAATTCAGAGCGACTTAGATCAGAGTTTTCAATTTGTTTATAAGATAAATTTTGATCCTTCAACATACTCTCATGTTGCACTGGCTGCTTAATATGTTTTACAAAGCAATATTCTTCTTCACCTTCAAAAGTCACAACATAACCCATCTTTTTATAAAAGTGATGGTTATTAAGCTGTCTGCTCGATGTCTCTAGATCCCAAGCTCTTACAAATGGAAATTCTTTTTCAATCAAGTTGATAACTGCAGATCCAATCCCGTTACCTTGATGTTCTGGATTAATAAAAATCCGATCAATCCTTCCGTATGACTTTCCTGAAATTGTGGCTATGATTCCTCCAACAAGTAAACCATCGTACATTACTTTAAAATATTCTAATTCTCTAATCATATATTTAGTCATTTCAACAGATGTGTATCCAGGCGGCTGAATATTATAATCGATGATGTCACGGTTCGAAATCCACTTCTCCGCTTCATAATCAAAGGTTTTTTTCATAATTGCTGTTAAATGTACCGCATCGTTAACTGATGCTTTTTCGAGTGTTGTCTGTAACATGTAATCGTTCTCCTTTTTATATATAAAACAATGTACTATTTCTTAAATGACAGTCCTCTTTCTTGCAATGCAGCAAAGAGCTTCTCCATCGCTTTTGGACCCATACCATGTAATTTCTTTAAATCTGCTTCCCTCCAATTTGTTAGTTGTTCGATTGTCGAGATGCCAGCAGATGTTAAAGCTCTTTCAGCGGGTTTGCCTAATTTTGAAGGAAAGTTTGTGTTTTGCATTTTTCCACCTCTTTTAAAGATACTTAGTTGACCATCAACAATCCTCAAACAATGTTTTTCACAAATTTAAAAGCCACCTCTTGAAGCAAAATACATAGTAACCAACCGCTTATACCTAAACCTAAGCACGCGATTAATGAGAATGAATGCTTTAATGAAACATAAACGATAATCAATAAAACGGCAGTCGCCGGGAACCCCCAAAGAACTCCAAGTGCAAAATTGCTTAACGTTTTGGTTTGCTCTCCTTGTACATAAAGCCAGATGATGCTTAACAAACTAACGAGTGGGAGAGCAGCTACCATTCCACCAAAGCTAGGAAACCTTCTAGCAATTTCGGTAACAGCTGCTATTACTCCTGCAGAAATTAGGATTTTCATGATTACATACATGATTTCGCACGCTCACTTAGTAGTTTGAATGCCTTTGAGATTAACTCCTTTTCAACTTCATCCATATCACTAAAAATATGATTCAACTTTTCTTCATCTAGGCTCGTATTCTCATGAAGTACGTTTTTCCCAAAATCCGTTAACTGCAGAATGACTTTTCGTTCATCATTCTGATCACGTTTCTTTTCTATATAGTTCTTATTAATCATTCGCTTCACATGCTCAGAAGCCGTATTGTGAGAAATCTCGAGGTGAGTTGCCACATCATTCACAACTACCCTATCTTTCTTATCAATTAATTGTAGTATTCGTACCACTTGATGAGTAATTTTCTCCCCGTGAGGGTAGTGCAAGTGAAAATAGATATCTGTCCAATATTGATTTAACTTTGACGAACTAATCATGATAACCACCTCTTTTATATCGTTATTAAAGATTATATCTTATCATACGATATGAAAGAAAGGTTTATATTACTCCGATAAAAGATAACACTCCAAAAATAAAGATAATTAAAAACAAACCGATTCCACTAAAAGCAGTAGTTCTCCAAAATCCTTTTGTACTAATTAAAGCCGTAAACAGCGCTAATACAACTCCAATTAATAGAATGATAAACCCTGCTTCACTTAAATGATTTTCAATTTTCTCTTTAATTTGATCGCCTTTCCTATTTTATTAATTTTTAAAATTTTCACTAAACCAATGTTGGTTTTCATAAAGAAATGGTTCCAAAAGTAAAAAAATTAGATCATTCAAATACACGAATGATCTATTTCTATTAATATTATCAACTATTAATTTACGGAGTTTAAAACCAACTGAAATTCTTGTTCCTCTTCGTTCTCATATCCTCTAAAAATAATTTCTTCAATATCTGAATGGTTAAAAACATATGTATGTTCTTCATTGATGTGTCCCTCAGGATATGGAACCGAAATATAATCATATTGTATTTCTTGTTCATCAACCACAAGTTGTTTCCTGCCGTAAATCATTAATTTTTTATTTCCTCCTGTAAGTAACACTATTGAGCCGTTAGGTAAAAGGTTTTGTATTTTCATTAACTTATCTCCTTTTCTATTAATCTATCAAGACTATGCCACTCTACTCATAATTAAAGAATGAATATGATAGCAATAATTTATTTTAAATTTTTTTTGCATTTAATTTTGAAGTCTTTGACTTTGACAGCTTAACTAAGTGTATATTTGACTTTATAAACAGGTATCTATGGAAAAACTTCACTGAAATATCTGTAAAGAATATCAAAAGTCCTGAGTACATAATTATCATATAACTATGAAGCAAAGCAGATGATTGGTTCATTAGAATATGAACGATTATATATCCAGCAGGTACCGACCAAGTAAATACTTTATTCCAAATCAAACTGCTATTATTCTTATTTACATCGATTTGAATAGAGGAAAACTTATTATTTTTTTTATAAATAAAAACGAGAATTAAAACAACATAAGCAACAAGTGAAATTATGTAATATAAAGGAGAATCAATATTTAATAACCAATAACTCATTTTTTGGGTTAAAACGAAATAGCAGAACGATCCTACAGCACCTAAAAAACCTAAATATAGCAAACTCTCAAATTCAGTTTCAGATGGGTTTTTGATTAATAACCGTATTGCCCAAACATTAATGAGGAGAATTAAGGGGAGGGTTATAAATAACACTTCCTCAATATATGGGAAAAGTAAAGGCATAATAATTACTAAATCAAGCCCAATAAACGTAAATGCCCCTATTATTTGTTTTATTTGAAATGAAGCAAAGAAGGTTAAATGTTCCTTGAATGCATCAGGTAAATTTCTAAATTTAATGTTTTCATCAAGTTTCAACTCTAAAACCACCTAATAATTTATTTAAACCAACTAGCAATTGTTTTAACGCCTTTTTGAACTCCATCTTTTATTTTATCAGACGCACTTTTTTGATCTTTTCCTGTTTTTATTCCTTCAAACGCAAAAGTTATAGCCGAAGAAATTATTAGACCAGCAGCTGCAGCTACTAGTACTGTTCCACCAGAGGCAACCACTGCAGAAACAAAAACTGCACCTGTGCCCAGTGACACTGCACCTAGACCTACATCTACACCAGCATCCCCAACAATTTTAGAGGTTGATTCATCGTTCTTTATATTTTCATATGCATTTTCAGTAGTTGTTATACCCACTCCTAACCATGAAAGTCCACCCTTCATAGTGGTTTTTACTATAGATCCTGGCTTAACATGCTTAGCTATCTCAGGTGTATTTCCTCTTTTTAATTGTGAATCAATCCAATTTTTATGATACTTTTTACCTTTGATATTCTCTACTTTTCCATTTTTTACGTGAAAGTTATCATTATGTTTTGAAATACCGAAACCTTTTACTTGAGTATTATAAGCAGACTTCGCAAACGCTGCTCCTTCTGTTAAAGTTCCAAACGCATTACCTGCGGAATTTACAGGAGCAGATAAATCAAGAACTGCCCTTGGGTCATCACCAGGAAGTTCCTTTTCCCACCACTCTAATTCTTTCTCTTTTACTGGATTATTAAGCTTTGATTCTTTTGATTTTGAATTTCCATTCCCTACTTCAGATTTATTCCGGCTCCACAATTGACCTGGTTTATAACTAGCTAGACTTAATTGACCGCTTTGAAACATTGATTCGATTTGTTCAATAAATTGGTTCATTTTAAGTATCTGTTGTTCAATTGAACTAAGAGCATTGGTTTGCATTAAATCAAACTCTATTAATTTCTCTATTGTTTGAATTGATGATCTGTTAGCTTCTTCTACTTGATTAACAAACTCTGATTCGTTAAGCCTAGGAAGAAAGACGATATCACTGACACTTTGCATACTTTGATTGGCATCTTGAGTTAATTCAATTGTATTCTCTTTAACTTTTCGCAAACCGTTTCTTAATTCATTTTCTAAAAAACTTTGCCTGATAAATGCATTGGGAGAAGCATCTAGAGATTTTAACGCACTTTGAATATTCTTTAACGTGTTTCCGTAGTTCGTTAAACATGAAATACAAAAGGTTAGAAATGGCTCATGACAATCTTGGAAGAATCCCCTTATTGAGGTTCCTCCTTTTCCTTTTAGAGAATCTTCTAAAGAAACAAGTTCATTAATTGCAGACTGGATTTGTCTTAACTGATCTGTAAAACTAGACAAAATTAAATCTAACTCATGTACCCCATTGTAAAGGGAGTCAGCATTAAGCGTTTTCATTAATTTCCATTTCCTCCTTACCTTTGTATCATAGTTGTTACTAGTCCCTCATCGGTCTCTTGCATCATTTTTACAGATTTCTGAGTACCTTCTAAATTCTTTATTATTAATTGTTGATAAGTCATTAAAGTTTGTTGAAGAATTTGATTTAAGCTATTTAATTTGTCTATTGATTCTAAAACATTACCTTCTCCTAAAGATTTAGGTGTATTTGGCTTCAATGATTGAACAGCAGATTGGATTTTGGACAAAGACTCTTGAACATCACTATACTTAATTCTGATTTCACCCAAGTTAATCACTCCTTAAGATTACGTTAACTTTTTATACTAGCTTGTTTAGCTACAGAAATTGAGTCCTGAATAGATTTAATCTCAGATTGAATATCCATAATCTTATTACTAATCACACTAAAAACAGATTCAAATTGATTATTTTCTATATCTTCGTACTCTATCAACATTCTATTTTCTCGAATATCTTCAAATTGATTTGCTAGCATTCCAGTCCAAGTTACAGAAGATAATTCAGGATTTAAACACAGGTATTTGTCATTCTGAAATGCTTGTTGATGTTGTTGCATTTCACTTTGACATCTATTCAAGCGTTCCAACTGTTCCTCTTTAATCCTTAACAAACTATATAGGGATGATAAATAAGGATCCATGAAATTTCACCGCCTTACACTAAATATTCATATAGGCACTATATCACAATTAATTGGATATTTTTTCTACTTTTACAAATACCCTTCAAAATTAGGACTTTAAACCTTATTTTAATATTTTCTAGTAGTAAGAACGTTTTAATTTAAAGTGAAGTTATGAAAACATTTAAACTTGTTCAACTTTTCTTAAGTATTTAGTAAAGTAAGCCCCCAACAGTAAAAGAACAACCGAAGTTCCCCAGCTCCAGATTCCTAGGAAATCAAACCAGTAGGCTAAAAGATTAACTATCGCGATTAAGAAAAAACAAATCGATGTTAATGCCGTCCTCAGACCTGTTATTCCTTGTGAACGCCTTTGTCGTATGACATATGTAATGGAGAAAATCAACGTAACAAGAACTAGAATCGATAATATGGATTCCATCTTTACTTCCCTCCCATTTGTTTTCTACATAATATTACGATTCAAGAAACTAATTTGTTTCATTTTTTTCCAATTTTAACGAGTGTTTACAAAAAGATCTAGAAAAGCCGATTAGAATAAAAAACATGAACAATCCTATCGATGTATTTAAGGCGCTTTCCAACGACATTCGCCTCGACATTCTGAAATGGCTCTAAGAACCTCTACAACACTTTGATAAACGTACTGCTCATCTTTCAAAAACGATTAATGAGAAAGTCGGTATCTGTGTGGGAGATATACAGGAAAAAGCGAATCTTTCGCAATCCACTGTATCCCAATATTTATCGATGATGCAGAAAGCTGGTTTGCTTGAATCAGAGCGTCATGGCAAATGGACGTACTATCGGAGAAACGAAAAAAACATTTAAGAGTTAGCTACCTATCTGAAAGAAGAATTATAGGTTCTTCTTTTTTTGTTTTTTATATCGATAATTTTAAATATGTAAATATGAAGGAGTTTTGTTTATGAAGATATGGACTTATCTTTTAGCACTACTTGCCGGAGTCTCTTTAAGTTGAAGGGGCGATCTACGGAGAACTAGGCAAAACGATTGGAAAATTAGAAAGCAGCTTTTACAACTTTTTTGTTGGTGCCATTATTTTAGGAATCGTCGTTCTGTTTTTAGGTAAGGGTTCCCGCCAAAGTGGGAACTTTCTGGTGGAGTCCTAGGTACCATCTATCTGACAATCTTAATTATATCTATACCGATTGTTGGCGTTGGAATAGCAATGATTTCTGTCATCATCGGTCAGATGGCTATGAGTATGCTTATTGAGCACAAGGGCTGGTTAGGGAGTTCAAAAGCCCATGTTAACAAAGAAAAACTTATTGCAGTGGCTCTCATGACATTCTCACTGCTGCTCATTACTAGAAAGGAAGGGATTACAACATGCAATAATAATTCTTCTAGGATCAGTCATAGGTGGCGTGTTGCTTAGTGCTCAATCCTCTATTAACGGAGCATTCAGTAGAAAATCAGGTACGTATGAAGCTGCGTTTTTTACGTTTTTCTCAGGAGCTCTCCTATTAGCCATTCTTATTCTTTTCTTTGGTGAAGGTAACATCTTAAAGGTCTTTGAAGCACCAAAATGGCAGCTAGCAGCCGTTTGGTTCGGGGTTGGTTACTTGTTTTTAACGGTGGTTGCAGTTCCTCGTATTGGAGTCATCGCTACAAATATTGCAACGGTCATCGGCCAGCTATCTTCAGGTATGGTTATTGATCATTTTGGATTTTTTGGAGGGCTATCCGTTCCTTTCACTTGGGAACGCATGCTCGCGATCCTTTTGATGTTAGTTGCACTCCGTTTTATTTATGTCGGTAATAAAAAACAAAGGAATGAAACAGAGCGATTATAAGCTACGTAAGCGTTTGTATCACATTTCTATCACATAAACCTCACAGAACGTTCACAAAACCTTTGTGTAAAGTGTATTAAGGTGTTCTATTATTTGAACTGGGAATTCATTTAGTGCTTTAATAGAAGTGGATTTAAGGTTACACTATATGGATAATATAGAGAGAGAATTATTGTGAAGATGGTGTCTTATAGTATGGAAAAAACGTTGAAAGTAGAAAAACAAAAACGGTCAGCGATTCTGTCACAAACTGTGAAAACGGGAATCATTAAGTCTAACCTCGTTCCTATGTTTGCCGGACTTACGCTGGCATTATATACGTACGATATTGATCCTGGCACTAAGTTGCTTGATGTTGTATTCGCATTGATCGGAACCATTTTAGTAATAGGTGCTGCTGGTACGTTAAATAATGTATATGACCGCGATATTGATGCGATCATGGAAAGAACGAAGAGCCGGCCTACGGTTACAGGTGAGATCGATACGAAATTTGCTATTACACTCGCTGGTATTATGGCTGTGCTTGGTATTATCGCCCTTGCCTTCACTACACCGCTTGCGGCATTATTAGGTTTCTTAGGTCTTTTCTTTTATGTCGTTCCTTATACGATGTGGACGAAACGAAGAACGATCTATAACACGGAAGTAGGCAGTATTTCAGGTGCGATGCCTCCACTTATCGGTTGGGCAGCAATGACTGGGACACTTGCACACCCCGCGATTGCAGCACTCTTCATCATCCAGGTCATTTGGCAGATGCCTCACTTTTATGCCATCGCCATTCGCCGTCATGATGAATATAAGGCGGCTCGAATACCGATGCTTCCGGTTGTAAAAGGGGTAAAAAGAACGTATACACAAACCAATATCTATCTTGTGTTACTGAGTTTAACAAGCTTCTTGTTTCTACCATTAAGCCTAGGCTTAACGTTGGTGGCACTTCTTATGAATGTTGGATGGCTCGTGCTAAGTATCTATGGCTACAAGAAAAACAAGGATTCTGAGAAATGGGCAAAGCTGCTCTTTATCTATTCTCTAATCCATATGACGATTCTGTTTTCTACAGTTATCGTCTACTCGTTAGTTGGTATTTTTATATTAAATTAGAGAAAAGGTTCGGTATTATTCCGAACCTTTTTCATTTGTAGCACAATATTTCATTTTCTAATTATTTTCCATTACAATAATGAAATAGAAATCTGACTTGAAAAGAAGGGATTTACATGATTCATTTGAAATCAGCTCGAGAAATTGAGCTTATGCACAATGCTGGAAAATTGCTAGCGGCCGTTCACAAAGAAATCGCTAAACGAATCCGACCAGGTATCACAACGCTAGAGATTGATCAGTTCGTTGAAAAGTTCTTAGCTGAACATGGGGCAACCCCTTAACAAAAAGGATTTCACGGTTATCGATACGCAACATGTGCTTCCATTAACGATGAGATCTGTCATGGGTTTCCGCGTAAACAGCCTTTAAAAAAGGGTGATATCGTAACCATTAATATGGTCGTCAATCTAAAAGGCGGATTAGCCGACTCTGCTTGGACCTATGCTGTTGGTGATATCTCGACAGACAAGCAACGTTTGCTAGACGTAACTAAAAACTCCTTATACAAAGGCATCGAGCAAGCCGTCGTTGGCAATCGTCTAGGTGATATTGGACATGTCATCCAAAGTTATGCTGAAGCAGAAGGTTATTCTGTAGTACGTGATTTTACAGCTCATGGCATCGGCCCTACCCTTCACGAAGATCCTATGATTCCTCATTACGGCGAACCGGGAAAAGGCTTGAAACTGAAAGAAGGTATGGTTATTACAATTGAACCGATGATTAATGAAGGTGCTTGGCAACGTAAGATGGACAACAATGGCTGGACAGCTAGAACCATTGACGGTAAGCTATCAGCTCAATATGAACATACACTTGCAATCACTAAGGATGGCCCTCTTATATTGACCGAGCAGTAAGTGCTTGGCATCGGCCGCTAGAGTTGAACGGTCTCGAGGATTGCAGACTCGTGGATTCATGCCTTAAACTCCTGGATTCATTTATTCCCCACAATCATAAAAGCCTGCTCCAACTATCGGAGCAGGCTTTTTCACTACTATTTTTTAATGGGCAGTGTCTTTTCTATCTACGTGCGCTAGATGTTTGTAGTTCCATCCGATGAATATGATTGATAAAAATACGAATCCTGCAGCTACATAAAACGGTAGATGTGGATTAAAGATCTCAGCAAGTTTTGCCGCCATATAAGGAGATATTGCCGCTCCTAAAAACCGAAGAAAACTATACGCTGCTGATGCAGTCGACCTTTCAACAGGTGCGGCTTCCATCACAGCTGTTGTTATTAAGGTATTTGTATTACCTAATATCGCTCCAGCAAAAACGATCGCTGAAATGATCACCCATTGAGTTGAAGTAAATAATCCCATGATGACAAGATCAGCTACAAACAAGAAAAGCATAATCGCCATAGATTTTACCGTTCCGAACGTTCTCTCAAGCTTTGGTGCCATGAATACCGAAGTAATCGCTAGCAGTGTTCCCCAGCCTAAGAACACATAACCTAATCCCTTCGGATGTAAGCCAAGAACAAATGGTGCGTAAGCCATGATCGTAAAAAAACCAATGTTATAAAGTGCCGCAACGATTCCCAGTACTAAGAGTGAACGATGTTTCATCGCTTTAAACGGAGCGGATAGTGGTGTTTTTTTCTTTTTCACAGCTAACTGCGCATTCGGTTTAGGCATCAAAATCAAAAGAATCATGAATGCAAGAATCATGAGAGTCGAAACTCCTAAAAAAGGAGACCTCCATGAAATACTACCTAACGTCCCACCAAGTAAGGGTCCGATTGAGATTCCTAAACCTACGGCTGCTTCATATAAAATAATTGCCTTAGCTGTTCCGCTGCTTGAAAGAGATACGATCGCAGCTAGTGCCGTTGCTACAAATAGTGCATTTCCTAGTCCCCAACCTGCGCGGAGTCCCACTAATGTCCAGATGTTATCAGCAAAACCTCCTAGCGCAGATACTGTCGCTATTATAAATACCCCAGTCAATAATGTCCCTTTATTGCCAAGTCTAGAAGAAACCGTGCTTGTTATAAGCATGGCAAAAGCCATCACTGCATTATAACTCGTATAAAGTAACGTCACTTCACTTTGGGAAGCTTGAAGATTTTCAGCGATCGAAGGTAAAACAGGATTGACCAAGCCCATTCCCATGAAAGCTGTTATACAAGCGAAAAAAACAGCCCATACGGAGATCGGCTGATGAAATAAACTTTGTTTATCGAGCGAAACTCCTGAAACCTTAGCTCCACCAACACTTTGTGTGTTTGTTGACATCCTCACATCTCCTTTATATTTTATTATTCTTGTAACTTATTGTATAATACAACTATGTAATTGTATAGTACAACTATTTGATTGTCAAATTATGATTCTGTTGTTGAATCGTGCATGAATCGGTTATCATGTTGATAGAGTTTTGTATATAAAGGTGGCAAAAACGATGAAAAAATCCATACTTGAAAAGATCGAACTTGAGATGGCTGTCCTTGTAAGGCGCGTCACTTCGATTACATCCAAAAACAAAATCGGAAATCTAGACAGATCAGCCTACCTCCTTCTGCACCAATTATCTGTTCATGGACCTCTTGGTGTGAAGACCCTCGCTGAAAATTTGCAGCTCGATACATCAACCGTTAGTCGACAAGCTGCAGCACTTGAGAAAAAGGGATATGTGTACAAAGTTCCTGACCATGTGGATCGTCGAGCTTACTTCCTACAACTAACAAAATCAGGTACAGAAGATTTTAATGAGTACAAAAAAGCTCGACTTGATCGTTTTGAAGTACTTACAGAGGATTGGACAGATGAAGAACGAGAGCAGTTTGGTCATCTGCTGAAAAAATTCAATAAGGCTATTCTAAAAAAATAAACCCCGCTAAATTTGGTTAGCGGGGTTTTCCTTATGCTATTTACCTTTTTTCATAGAGATGTATTTCTTAACCACTTCGAATACAAAATCTTGATTCGCAGCTGCTGTTGTAGGATCATATTGACCGCCATTTATCTTATTGTTTGAAAGCACACGAATGCCGAGGAATGGCACATCATACGCTTTGGAAATTTGTGCAGCTGATGCACCTTCCATCTCTTCAACAGAAGTTCCGAAGTTCTCATGGAACCATTTGATACGATCAACTTCATTGTTCCAAACGTCTGCAGAACCGATCGTACCCTCTACAACTTTCCCTTTTGAATACTTATCCTTTACAGCATGAGCAGCTTTTAAAAGCTTTGCATCGCCTTCAAAATAACGGGCTTTTTCTGCATTCGGATCTTCACCGGCACTTCCTTCTGATGCCATGAGGTCCATTGGAATCCATGATGTAGGGTGAATTCCTTCATTTGATTCTTTGTGAGGCGTCTTTAAAGATCCAAGATTAACCGTTCTTTTTCCTAGAACGATGTCAAATACGTTTAAGCTCGGATCATGTCCACCAGATGTACCTTGATTAATGATGGCTGCAGGTTTATATTTTTCGATAGCAATAGCAGTAGCTGCTGCCGTGTTTTCCATGCCCTTACCTGTTTTGGCCACAATTACCGGATAGTTATTTAATGTTCCTTTATAAAAAACAAAGTTCCCAGACTTTTCTTCTTTAACGTTCTTTAAGCGTTTTGCAAAATTCTCAGCCTCAATCGGCATCGGCCCTTGAATGATAATCGGTCGTTTTGCTTTTTCTTTTCCAGATTCTGTTTGTTTGAAATTATATCCAGCTAACGCGGATAAAATTAAAACAGCTGCGATTGCTAATAATCCGTATTTTTTCATTGAATATTACCCTCCAGATGTCACGGATTACTCCAATATACTCAATAAAAAAAGCCTAGAGAAAGTATGTTCTACCTCTAGACCACCAGAGTCAAAGTATCTTTAAACAAAGTAATATTGCTAAATTAACGGCTGTTGTACTTATTCTTCAAAAGGATAACTACTCAACCTGATACTTCAACTCGTAGTCCAGTTCTTTCATTGGGAACCGGGTAGAAACACTCAGACCATATTACCGAGCATATACGAGTAATTCGTTTTTATGTATGTTACTTTGATAATATAACAATAATAATTTTTATTTTCAACATAAAACTTAACATTCAATTATTTTTTTTGTTTAATGTTCGGGTTTGAAATGAATTTCATCACCTTTTAGCAAAGAATAGATGTATAGATCATCAAATTTGCCACATGTGTATTCATAATGTCTTAACAATCCTTCTTTAAGAAAACCAACCTTCTCTACTAGACTCTGTGATGAAATATTATTGGGCTCTATTAGTGCTTCGATTCGTTCCAATTTCATATGTTCAAATCCATATGTTACGACTGCTTCTAACGCTTCTCGAGCAACACCTTTTCCCCAATATTCTTTATTCAATTCAAACCCTACTTCTGTGCGAAAATGCTTATCATTTCTATTCAGAAATCCACAGCTTCCGATTACTCTATCGGAATTCTTTAATGTGATTCCCCATCGAATCCCGGTTTGTTCTTTTAAGATAGAATGATACCACTCTATTTCTTCATAAACCGCTTCAACCGTTTGATAAGGTTCGAGGCCCATATGTTTTACAACTTCAGAGTCCGATAGATAAGAAAACATATCCCTCGCATCATCCTGAGATACCTTTCTTAAGATCAAACGGTTCGTTTCAATTTTAGGATGATCACTCATTTCATTCATTTCCTTTCTTTAACGAATTGTCACAGAAACCAATTTGCTTAGTTCTGCAAATAAACGGTTCTTCATTGCTTCCAACTCATCTTGTGACGGTCTTATTTTATCAGAGAACATCTCTTTTCTATCTACCCACCATACAGGACCTTTTACAGGCGAGTCGTTTTCTCTTCGAGGAAACAAATGCCAGTGAAGATGAGAATCACCATTTCCTAATAATTCATAGTTTAATTTTTCAGCGTTAAATGCGTTATAAACCGCTTCAGCTACTATACTCATCTCATGTAAGAACGTCTTCTTCACTTCTGATTCTAAAAAATGCAGTTCTGTCTTATGTTGTTTTGAAAGAAATAGCGTATATCCTTTAAAATATTGATGATCTCCAATCACGACGAAACCCGTCTCTAGCTCTGCTACAAAATATGGATTTGTTCCGTTTTGGATCATCTCAATCCGTTCACAAATTAAACAACCTGTACCGTTCATTCTTATGACCTCCTTTAATTTTCATAGTTTAGCACAATTTCCCTTTATGTTGTTTATTATGTTTAATCTTGTATCCAGTTCCCATAGTGGTGTTTTGTTGCTATCCCATTTTAACGCGGAGACAGCTTCTTCATAGCAAACCCATTTGTAGGCAGTGTGCTCTTTTGATAGATGCAATTTCTGATCGTAGACTTCTAACCCAAATGAATACTCCGGTATAACGAACATTTCTTCTCCCCAAAGAAAGTGACCTACTACGTGTACAACTGGCAAAGAAGTTATTGAATCTAATTGAATTAACCGGCAATCTTCACCTATACCTGTTTCTTCAAAGACTTCTCTCCTAGCGGACTGTTCAGGGATCTCTCCCATTCCCCCGCCACCCGCAATAGCTTGCCAGTAACCCATATCTGAACGTTTCAAAATAGCATATTCAATACCATGTTCTTTCAAAACAAAGGGAATAACCAAAACCTGGTAGGGTGCTCTCGTTCCCATCAACTCACCTCGTTCATGTTCTATTTTTGTAACACTTACAAGCGGTATTTCTTTGTAATCTAGGCTATTATAATAATACACTTATTTTTGTTGGGGGCTTTATTTTGGAAATGAATCTTTTACAAGAAGCAACAGAGTTCATCACCTCCTGTTATCAGGAATTAAATAAAACACAGAGTGAGATTGATGATCGAATTTCTGAAATCACAAAAGAAATACAAATAGATGGTACATATCAACACTTACCTTTTGAAATTGATTATGGCGCGAAAGTAGCGTGGCGCAACAGCAATCGCTGTATTGGGAGATTATTTTGGGACCAGATGCAGACGTTCGATCGGCGACATGTTGAGACAGAAGAAGAAATTTTTATGGCAATCATTGATCACATGAAATATGCGACTAACCATGGACGAATTCGGCCAACGATAACTATTTTTCC
The DNA here is from genome assembly GCF_014836645.1 of Fictibacillus norfolkensis. Lineage (GTDB taxonomy): Bacteria > Bacillota > Bacilli > Bacillales > Fictibacillaceae > Fictibacillus > Fictibacillus norfolkensis. The sequence goes on along the minus strand of NZ_JACSQM010000003.1, from coordinate 58,148 downwards.
TCCTCAAACAAAGAAACACCATGTGCGTATATGGAATCATCAGTTGATTCGATATGCGGGCTATCAAATGGAGAATGGTATGATTGGTGATCCTTCTTCTATTGAATTTACAGAAAAATGCATAGAACTCGGCTGGGAACCAAAATACGGAAAATTTGATATCCTGCCCCTTGTAATTCAAGTAAACAATAATCTTCCTAAGTTATTTGAACTCCCACAATCTTCAACTTTAGAAGTAGAGATCCGTCACCCTGAGTTTGAATGGTTTCAAGATCTAGAGCTAAAATGGTACGGTGTGCCCCTCATTTCTGATATGGCTCTAGAGATTGGCGGGCTCCGATACACGGCAGCTCCATTCAATGGCTGGTATATGGGGACTGAGATCGGTGCAAGAAATCTAGCGGATGAAGATCGTTACAATATGCTTCCACAGATTGCTTCATGCATGGGCATAGATACAAAAAGCTCGATCTCTTTATGGAAAGATAAAGCGCTTGTTGAGTTAAACATCGCAGTGCTCCATTCATTCCGAGATGACGGTGTTACTATCGTAGATCATCATACGGCTGCTCAACAGTTCAAAAAATTCGAAGAAAAAGAGTCAGAAAGTGGCAGAAATGTAATGGGTAACTGGGCGTGGCTTATTCCACCTATGAGTCCTGCAACAACACACATTTTTCATAAACCTTACAAAAATGATACCGTAAAACCCAATTATTTTTACCAGCCTAAACCATATTCTAATGAAAAATAGACTATATAACAAAACGTCCAGAACGTGTTTTCTGGACGTTTTTTCATACGATTCTCTAATACCCAATATAATAGCGTATAGGATTTCGGTTCTCCGAAAGGAGCTGTTAGGATGTCAATCAAACCGCAGCAATTAAAGGAAGGCGACACCATTGGAATTGTTACATTGGGTAGCCCGCTCGAAGCGAACATAATTAATCAAGGAATCACAATGTTAAAAAACATGGGTTTTCAGGTGATTGTGGGAGACTATGTATACGCGACGAACGGTTTTTTGTCAGGAACCCCACAGCAACGTGCTTCGGATTTGATGAAGATGTTTCAAAACGATCAGGTGAAAATGATTCTTCCAACTCGAGGTGGTGTGGGAGTAGCCAGCATTCTACCCTATCTTGATTACAATATTATCAGAACTAATCCCAAGATCATCTCAGGTTACAGTGATATAACCATTTTAATAAATGTGCTGTATCAACTATCGGATCTCGTTACGTTTCAAAGTTTGATGCTCTTGGATTTTCGGTCGGGTACTCCTTCTTATAATTTCAATCAATTCTTTAATAGCATCACCCGAACAACTGCACCATGGCAGATCATGAATCCACCAAATATTCCGCTTGTAAGTAAAGTTACAGGCAACGTTACAGGAGTTATTGTAGGTGGAAACCTAACATCGTTCGTAGATTGTTTAGGAACTCCTTATGAAATTGACACAAAGGGGAAAATATTATTTCTTGAAGAGACTCACGAGCCCGTAAACACCGTTTATAGATATTTGAACAACTTAAAGCTCGCTGGTAAATTTGAAGATTGTATCGGAATCATCATAGGAGAATGTACAAAATGTGAAACTGCATATGGAAAAACATTTGAAAATGTAATCGATGAATTTCTTGTTCCACTCGGCAAACCTCTCATGACGAATTTAACAAGTGCTCACGGCTATTATAAAGCGGCGATTCCACTAGGTGTAAATGTGAACATGAACACGATGAATCGTACTTTGAATGTTATGGAGCCGACGGTTAGCATTTAAATGCGTATTATTCTTTTTCCATAACGACCAAATTCGGTCGTTTTTTTCTCTCTGCAAATTTCATATTTATGGTATTATTAAGGTAATTTATTTATAGGGGATTTGGATAAATGAAAACAGAATATCAAACAATTTTTCTACTTTTCATTTCTTTATTATTAGTAAGTTGTTTGACCAAAATAGTACAAGGAAGTAAATATCATCATACATTTAGATAACGGAATGATTTAGCTTAACCAAAAAACACAAGGTAACTCCCCAATCGGAAGTACCTTGTGTTTTTTACTTGTAACTGTTAATACTGTTTAACTAAGTACAACAAGCTACCGCCTTTTTCATTTGATCTTCAAGGATGTAAAGATTTTCGTTTTTCACTTTAAAATCGATTCCGTTTTCGGTTAATCGTTTTATGTCATTCTCCGTTGTTTCTCCCCAATGAACATACTTTCTGTTTTCTTCTTTTTGACAAGCAGATAAGAACATAACGCAAACCATTATAATGATTAGATTTCTTTTTATGACAGGACACCTCTCTTTTAATCACAAAACAAATCATGTTTCTCCAAATTCATCTTCCTATATGAAGTATTTAATACCTCTTTTTCAATACCATTACCATGATGATACTTTTCAACATACATAGCTTTAACTATTCGTTTCACTTCAGACTTCGATATTTCTTGTTCTGTTCGTTGTTTCATGAATAAATGAAGAGGTACATCTACGCCATCATCATGTATAGGTGGCTGGAAATAGAGAAAATCCTCCACTTTATAAAAGCCGTTTTTCATAAAAAAGTTCGTTCGCTTTACGCAATCTTCCTTTTCTTTTTCGCTGTGTACCATCTCTTCTGTCTCAGTCTCAAGAACGATCGTTTTTAATGAATCATAACCTGCATGAATACTATCTTGTTGAAGAACTTCTTCAATCTTTTGAAGAGATTTTGCCCCTAACCCTTTACTCCTTATTTTAGGATTTGTTACTAGATACACGATAAATCCTGCATTTACGTCAGCTAAATAGTGAGCCGTAACAATACTGATTAATTCTTCATTTTGATATCCGGCTATAAAATGATAGTTATTGAGTTTTTGTGTTTCAGCATATCTTAAACTTTGCAAAAAGACTGATTCAGTTTCCCTAACTTCTATCGGAAATGAATAATTATAAAAAGAAAGAGCATCTTTTAATTCTTTCATCGTTTGATTTGTGATTTCATGCCACTTAATCTCTATTTTAAACAACCGCCTTTATTTGACTTATTTACTTTTTCTCAATATTTTACAAAAAGTACATCGTTGAGATGTTTTACATGTTTACAAGTCAAGAATTTACAATACCTTTATAAACTATCTGCTTTTTTCATACTATAATGAACTAGTACAAATGACACAAAAATTAAAGCACAACAAGGTGAATAAACATGTCTAATAGCCTATCGAAATTATTGCATTACTTAACATTTTTAAAAAAGCACCGAAAAAAACTATATAATGAGTCTAATAAATATTGGGCATTAAGAAATGCATTAGACGAACATTCGATTGAAACGTATTTTCAGCCTATCCTATGTTTGAGAACAGGACAAACATTAGGTTTTGAAATTCTTAATCGTCCTGTAAATATAAATGCGTTTACAAATACCGAAGAATTTTATGATTTTGTCGGAAAGAGCGGTGAAGTGTTTTCGATTGAAACGTTTATTAGACGACTATCATTTAAACGTATTGCAGATCAAGCTAACGCTGAACCGTTCTACAATCAAAAAATGATATTTATTAATGTTCATCCCCAAGTATTAGCTGACCCTTCTTATCGGACAGGAGAAACATTAGAAATATTAACGAATTATAACTTTAAACCTGAACAAATCGTACTTGAATTAACGGAAAAAGAAGCTGTTACGGACTATGCTCAGTTCGTAAAGGTTATTCAACATTATAAACAGCAAGGGTTTCGTATAGCACTTGATGATGCTGGTACAGGCTATAACAGCTTAAAGACCATTCTGTATGTGAAACCTGACTTTATTAAACTTGATAAATCTCTTATTAGAGGTATTCATTCCCAGATTACACAACAGCATCTTGTAAGGCTTCTGCTCGATTATGCGCACAACTCAGGAACAAAAGTGATCGCCGAGGGAATCGAGACTAATGACGAACTAATCTATTTACAAAAGGCAGGCGTACATATTGGACAAGGATATCACCTTGGAAAACCTTTACCGACTTTACTGAATGGTTCTCTTCCGCAATATGGATTACAAAATGTTAGCCTTTTAAAAACAAAGTTAAAAACCGTTAATAGGAGATAGCAGATGATTACCTATATTGGGAACATTATAGAAAACGCACCGATTGTTAATCCTGAGACAAAAAGCTCTGAGATTGATCAACTTTTTAAAGAACATCCAAACTATGACGGAATTGTTGTTTCAGATCAAAAAGTTCCAATTGGCTTAGTCACCCGTTCACAATTCTACCAAAAGTTAGGCACGCTCTACGGATTTAATGTATATATGGGTAGACCTATCAAGCTGATCATGAATCCTAATCCTTTAATCGTTGATTTTTTTACACCTCTCACTGAAGTTAGCAGTTTAGCCATGCAACGAAATCAAGAACAATTATACGATAACGTGATCGTCACTCAAGACAGCGAACTACTGGGCATAGTAAGCATTCGACATTTGCTCACGCAATTAGCTGATATTCAAGCAAAGATCGCAACATATTTAAACCCATTAACTGGTTTGCCTGGAAACAAACTTATTGATGAGAAACTTGCTGAACTTATAGAAGCAGAAGCATTTACATTATTGTATATTGATCTGGATTTTTTTAAAGCTTTTAATGATACGTACGGGTTCCAAGAAGGAGACAGAATGATTCAAAAGACTGCATCGATCATTAAAAAGATATTATCAAAAGAAAACGCATTTGTAGGACATATTGGGGGAGATGACTTTATTGCGACGCTCCCTCACCATGCATACATCATGGCTTGTGAAGAACTCATAACAGCTTTTAACGGCACACTGCAATCTTTTTACAATAAAATAGATTGGGACTCTGGTTTTGTCTTTGCCGAAAATCGAAACGGAGTAAAAGAGAATATTCCACTTGTCTCACTTTCAATTGCTGTTATCTCAAACGAAAAAGAAGTTTTTAGATCTGTAGATGAGATCATTAATAAAGCAACTACTTTAAAAAAGAATTGTAAGCAGTTACATTATAGCTGCTATATCTGTAATTAGTGAAAAAGGACAACTTTATGTTGCCCTTTTATTTAACCTCTTTTAATCTGTACAAACTTACGCTTTCCAACTTGAACAATTAAATCATCCGATATAGCGACGATTAAAGTAGAGTCCTCCACCTTTACACGATTAATCTTAACCCCATGATTGGCAACCATTCGACGAGCTTCACTTTTTGATGAAAGTAGTTTTAATTCCACGATTAAATCAATTACAGAGATCTTATCAGCTCCTGTCCATATCACAACCGGAATCTCATCAGGCAGCGTTCCTTGCTGAAAAACAGTAATGAAATTTTGTTCAGCTGCGCTGGCTGCATTTTCACCATGGTACATATGGACGATCGTTCGAGCAAGAAGCATCTTTGCATCACGTGGATGAAGCTTCCCAGTCGCAACATCTGTCTTAATTGTATCAATCTCTTCTTTTTTTAAATCCGTTACGAGTTCGAAGTATTTGATCATCAGCGTATCTGGAATGGACATTGACTTTCCGTACATTTCATTGGGAGCTTCATCAATACCAATATAGTTTCTCTTGGATTTAGACATTTTTTCAACGCCATCTAAACCTTCTAAGAGGGGCATAAGCATAGCAACCTGTTTTTCTTTTCCAAACTTCTCTTGGTAGTGTCTTCCCATTAAAATGTTAAAGTGTTGATCCGTTCCGCCTAATTCAATATCACACTCTAACATAACAGAGTCGTAACCTTGCATGAGCGGGTAGAAGAATTCGTGCAGCGAGATCGGCTTTCCTGTTGAGATCCGCTCATCAAAATCATCCCGCTCCAACAATCTTGCCACTGTAATTTTACCAGCAAGGTTTATAACATCTTCAAAATTCAGCTTAGAAAGCCATTTAGAATTGTAGTGTAGCTCTACTTTTTCCATATCTATTATTTTTCCAAACTGTTCGAAGTACGTTTTCGCGTTGTGCTCCACTTCTTCTGTTGTTAATTGTTTTCTCGCGACAGACTTTCCTGTAGGGTCTCCGATCTTTCCTGTAAAATCTCCAATGATCAATTGAATGACATGACCATTTTTTTGAAACTGTCTTAATTTATTCAACACCACTGTGTGACCAAGATGTACATCTGGTGCTGAAGGATCTAGCCCGAGTTTAATTTTCAGTGGGCGGTTCTCTAAAATAGACTTCGCCACTTTGGTTTCTAACTCTTCTGTAGGAATTATATCCTGAACGCCTTGCTTATAGATTTCCATCTGCCTCTTAACTTCATTTCTCTGTTTCTCTGTTAGTTGTTCTATAACCGGAATCATCCTTTTTCCTCCTCTATTTATTGTAATACTCAATTCTCAAGAAACGATAAAAAGACCACATCCCTATAACACAAGGGACGTGGTCTAAATTTACACGCGGTACCACCCTAATTGAAGAACAAATATTCTTCCACTCAAGTTAAATAACGGTTTTCCCGTTCTTCGTCTGTTTCTTATAAAAGTAACGAAGAAAGCTCTTGGAAATGTAATTCACATGATCTTTGTACTGATTCACACCAACCACCAGCTCTCTAAAACAGGGAGATCATTGCTACTGCGTTTCCTGTCATCGCATTTTTTATATAAAATTTAAAAGTCGTTCTCTCGAATAACTCTTCTAAGTAAATTTGATATTAATGTCTGCTCTTCAACGGACAAGGAAGAAACGACTTCAACCTCACCTTCATGAAACCTCGGATACAGTTCCTCCATCACTTTTCTGCCTTTATCGGTCAGAACAACACACGTGATGCGCCGATCACGATTATCCACCTTACGATAACATAATTCTTTTCTTTCCAATGTATTCGTGATGTTACTTATGGTTGCTTTTGAAACACCAGCGGATAATGCTAGCTTCTTTGTTTCGACGGATTCCCATATCCACAGATCATATAGAATAGAAAAAGACGTCCAAGATAACCCATGCTTTGCTAATACTTCCCGCTCCATCTTATTACGCAATCCTTGAGCAGCTCGATACAGATTTGTAACCACTGTAATAGAATGCAGATTGAGTGATTCGATCGGTGCTTTAGTCAATTGATTGATGGTGTCCTTCTCTTCCGGCAGCAATTCACCGTACTCATCAAAAGAATAGATATGATCCACTCCTTATCAATTTTCATAATCGTTAGCATTGAAACGATAGTAACAGATAAATACAATAAATGCAAGATGTTATTCCGTTCTTACTTATCTTCTTTTACTATATGGTTTTCCATACTTCACTAACACATGCCATAGAAGTTTCAACTCTTGTAATATTTCTTTCTGCGTACCTCTGTCGCTCCAAGCCACTGGATTTCTCGTTAAATCCATTACAGCTTCACCTATAAGATGTGCATCGATCAATTGATTTTTAGCGATTCTTTTTGCTAATGACGGCATTTCCCGTCCTCTAAAATCTGAAGGAACTTGATGTACAGACAATTGAAATCCAGAATGATAATAAAGCTTAATATCATATTTTGCACAAAGACTTGTAAGCGTATCTCCAACCTTCGTTCCAATAAATGAAGGGTCTGCAACAAGTATTTCAGCATCTTTCTTTAATAAAAGATCACCGTGAACTTGTGCCTCAATATAATGATTTAGATTTCGATACACTTGTTTTTCAGCTGGATCTTCAAACGGCATTTCTATTTGTTGAACAAGGTGCTGGATCAAAGAACTCACCATAAGATTAGGCTCTCCTAACGCATAATCTCTCGTAAAGATTTCTTCAAACAATGCGGAAATTATCATATCGAACTCACCAAATGTCCCTTTTTCTCTAGGATTTTGATGAGAATCAAGGTATGTAAAAGTAGCTCGTTTTGAAACTTCAGGCTTGAGTAAGAAGTAACACGAACCAAACCGTGGCGCTGGCCCATCTGAATGCTTCATAATGTTTAACGCACCATATTTTGCTCGTTCATTAAGGGTCGTACCCTTTGTCTGGTAAGCTCCTCCAAATAATTGATTTTCCCACCGATCACGCAAGCCTCCGGGATAGGCAGATACACTTCCGTTTGAAAGCAGCGTTTCAAACTGACTTTTATATATCCCATCATTAAGCAATGCTTCTGCAATACAATTCATTGAAGAGTTTGGCCGATCCGGATGAAAGTGAAGAGCGATTCGGGCATGCTCTTTAAGTTTATGGACTGCCTTTTGATATTCATCATTTGTTATGTTGGACATTCTTAATAGATGTTGAATCGTTGCTTGAGCATCTTCTTTATGTTGTGCAGCATAACGTTCAACGTATTCAATCGCGAGTTGTTGCGCTTGAGTTAATTTCATGTAATACTCTCCTTCTCCGTCGGCAAATAATGTTATTCGGGAACCAGTGAGGTGAATCTTCACTCTTGAATAGTGGTTTAGCTTTATTGAATATATTTTATAAAGGAGAGGATATTTATGGGTTATCGAAAAAAGAAAAGAATCACAGGATCTCGAAGCTTTAGGACTCCGAGTATATTTCCTCTCATCTTACTTTTGGTGATTCTGCTATTCTCTGCTTTGAGTTTATTTTTATCTTCGACAGTATTTCAAGATCACCTTGTTTTGACGGAGCTTTTCCTTTTTTTAGCCAAGTCGCTGCTATCGTTATTTATTGGCTTTGTTGCCAGTTATTCAAGATTAATCTGCTGGATAGAACGCCTTCTTATTTCAGTTGTAATCACTGGTTCCATTGCAGTTGCGATTATTTTCGCACACACCATGTTTCAACTCTACGAAGACATAAGTGATTATGAAGCTAGAAACTTCAACTTGGTAGAAGGCATCCCTTCATCCTTAACGTATGGTTCGAAAAATGGTCCTGACTATGTTTCTTCTATAACGATTTATCAAAAAAAAAATTAAAGTGGCACATTTGAATATAACAGCTAAGTCTTACAATGATCATTTCAAAGACAAATCCATTCGATTGAAATACCTTTCTCATAGTAAGTTCGCGGTAAGTATAGGAAAAAGCGAATAAGTATTTCACATGGGATTCCAGCCGTAAAAAAACACAGCCCTCTATAGAGAAGCTGTGTTTTATTCATACACACACAGTGAGGAGAATGGTTTAATACCGAAGCCTAACCGCCTGCCATACCAATGTTTGTAGTTTCAAAATAGAACCATTGCAGATTCTTTTTCCTGCTAAGTTCTTAGGCGATTCACAGCGGCTAGCATTAAAAATGAAATACCGATAACACTTCCCACCCACATCCAAGCAAGCTCCATATTTCCTGACTCTATCGCAATATAGATTGCAGTGGATATTGTCTGCGTTTTTCCAGGTATGTTTCCGGCGAACATCAGCGTTGCACCAAACTCACCTAATGCTCGAGCAAAACTTAGAATAGCACCAGATGTGATGGCCCTAACAGAAAGTGGTACAGAAATTTTCCGCAATACATCCCACTCGTTTGCCCCATCAACTCGCGCTGCGTTCTCGATGTCTGCGTCAATCGATTCGAACCCCGCTTTTGCGGATTGATACATGAGTGGAAACGCCACAACCGCAGACGCAATAACGGCTGCCCACCATGTAAACATGATCGGTTGATTAAAAAGCCACTCTACTAGCTGTCCACCTGGACCGTTACGACCGAACAAAACGATTAACAAGAAACCTACAACCGTTGGGGGTAGTACGAGCGGAAGTAGGAATATTGTTTCAACGAAGGTCCTGCCTTTAAATTTTTTATGAGCCATGATCCTCCCAAAGAAAATTCCTGCAAGAATCACGATCAATGAAGCTGTCACCGCTATGCCGAGTGATAATTTGACAGGTGACCAAAAATCAATTGCCATTTCCTTTTCCACCCGCTTAATAAAATGTTGGTTAAGCTGAATTTGTCCGACTTCATCATATCATACCGCGCTTTGTTGGGTTTGGTTGAAGTCGGATTTGTCGAACGGCCTTTATTTTTGAATTTAGACTTAATTCATGTCTAGTTCGACTTAATTAGTGTACAGTACGACCTAATGTTCTTGCGTAAGACTTAATTTTTCAAATTTAGACTTAATTACTAAAAAGAGACCCCCAGAACTTTTTACAAAACCCTCTATTCATAAGAAAAGCTGCCTAGATGAGCCGATCATTTCATCTAGATGTTCACCGTTGTAACCAACGATTTCTTTGATATCAGCGAAAGGTTTACTTACAGCGGACCAAGTGATCACGTTACTAATTCTTTCATCATCCGCTGCCGTGCAAACCGCAACAGCCCCACCTAAACTATGTCCGATTAGTGTTATGGCATGCTTATCAATATTTGTCAGTTTGCTTCCAAAGGAAATCGCTTCCTTCGTCTGATCAATAAAACAAGCAAATTCATTATCTCCATATTCCCCTTCACTCTCACCGCACCCAGCATAATCAAATCGCAATACAGCAAACCCAAGTTTAACGAGTGCTTGAGCCGTTTTAACAAATAAACGATCAACTCCAATTCGCGTACTTGTAAAACCGTGGCAGATTATAATCAACGGAAACTTATTCTCACCTTCTTCATTCCCATGAGGTAAATTTAAGGTGTGAGCCAGTATTCTTCCCTTCCACAAAATACAATCCGATGTCACCACATCACCCACTCCTTTTCTCTCTAAGAATACGTTTAAACCCAATTCATAAACCCGATTAATAAACACAAAAAACCGTGTTCATTTAGAGAACACGGCTTCATACATAGTATCCGTTCGTTCTCTCATCTCTCAGCAGTAACTGCTGTTAGATTTAGCACCGTTTCGGTCAAAACAAAGTTCTTCCGATGGTTGCCGGGCTTCATAGGGCTAATTCCCTCCGCCTGCTCTTAATAAGAGTTTGAATATTAATTTAATGATAATCTTAGGCTACTTGCCAATGGTTGTCAATGTTATATACCATAACGGCACATTCCATCTTACAGAATATATTTATGTACCTAGGAAATGATAAACAAATGTAGTAGTTTACGACGTATTAACGAACGGGTGATTTCAATGATATTTTTTAAGAAGAAAAAGAAGAAACAACAACAAGAATCAAATTCCAACTCTACAAAAGGTACATTGACATTTCCAGAACTCATGAAAAAGCTGAAGGCTTCAGCTGATTTCTCTACTGTGAAGCAATCATCTCTCAGCACTTTCTACATCTCTTATTATAAAACTCTTGTAAATCCAGAATTTGTTCATCGTGATTTATTACCGTATATAACAGAAATCCCTCTTAAAAACTTAGACGATATCCAGAAGCATCTACCATTAGATGGAATGGTCAAAACGGATGATGTTCATGATATCGCGAACAAAGTAACAGCAGGTTTCATTCTCATTCAAATGAACAAGGACGACCCAGAGGGTTTGCTCGTTCCCAGTCTATCAACTGAAAACAGACAGATCTCAATTCCTGAAACCGAATTTAGCGTTGTTGGTCCAAAGGAAGCATTCGTTGAATCACTCGACACCAATTTAAACTTGATACGTAAACGACTTCCTATTCCAGAATTTACAGTAAAAGAAGTTAGGGTAGGAAAACTTTCAAAAACGAGAGTTGCAATTATCTATATCGATGGAATCGCTGATGAAGAAAATGTGAATACCGCCATTCAGCGTATTACCGATATCGAATACGACCATGTCGTAGATAGTTCTTATATCAATCAAATGATTTCAGACAACGAGAACTCTCCTTTTCCACAGCTCATCGATACAGAACGACCAGATCGAGTAGCGAGTGTTTTATCTGAAGGTAAAGTGGCCATTATGGCTGACGGATCACCACATGCATTGACTGGTCCAACTACGATCGTAGAGTTCTTTTCTGCATTTGAAGATTATTTTCTCAATTGGACGCTCGCTTCTGTTTTTCGATTGATCCGATTGATGGCGGTTATGTTCTCTGTGTTATCTTCGCCGCTTTATGTAGCTGTTTTAACGTTTCATTATGAGATGATTCCAGAAAACCTTCTAGCTACACTTGTGGCTTCACGTAACGATATCCCGTTCCCGCCTATATTGGAAGCTATTGTACTAGAGCTTTCGATTGAGTTGCTTCGTGAAGCTGGTGCGAGACTACCATCTAAAGTCGGTCAAACGATCGGTATCGTTGGAGGTATCGTTATCGGAACGGCAGCGGTTCAAGCTGGTTTAACGAGTAACGTTCTGTTGATCATCGTAGCTCTAGCCGCACTCGCTTCTTTTACAACACCTGTGTATCAAATGAGTAACACGATTCGTTTGCTTCGTTTTCCCTTTTTATTATTTGCACAGTTCTTAGGTGTACTTGGTGTTGCGATCTGCTTTGCATTTATTGTTTCACATCTATTAAAACTTACTTCTCTCGGAAGACCTTACATCGCACCCCTATACCCGCTTCGTGTAAATGATTTAAAAGATGCCCTTATCCGTTTGCCGTTCAGTGTACAAAACAGACGGCCATCATCAGTTCGACCACAAGATAAAGCTAAAATGAATAAAAAACGCGCAAAAGAAAAACATGACATAGAAGACTAAAAAGCGAGGGGTATGTATGTCTCAGATCAGTGAAAACAAGCAGATATCACCTTATATGGCTTTTTATATGGTTACCACCATGCAGATTGGAGTTGGTATTCTTGGCTTCGAGCGTTATATAGCCAAGACAGCAGGACATGATGCATGGATTTCTGTAATCGTCGGAGGTCTATCATTTAACGTGTTGATCTGGATGATCTATCGTGTTCTGTCAAGAGAGAACGCTGATATTATCGGCGTACATCGAAACTTGTTCGGCAGATGGATCGGTGGTACCCTAAGCTTTCTGCTGTTGATCTATTTTAGTTCTACGATCCTAACCGTACTTAGAACGTATATCGAAGTCATTCAGATCTGGGTGTTTCCTGAGCTGGGTACACCGATCATTGCTCTGATCTTATTAGGACTAGCCTATTCATACGTCATAGGAGGAATCCGGGTTGTAGCAGGGCTTTCCGTATTAGGTTTTTTCATCTCACTTCCTTTATTTTCATTAAAATATTACGCACTGAAAAACGCACATTATACGAATCTTTTACCCATTCTTGATCATTCGTTTAGTGATCTAATGGCTGCAACAAAAGGAGTTACTCTGGATTATTTAGGACTTGAACTTATTTTGTTATACATGCCTTTTTTAAAACAGCCAGAAAAGTCTCAAAAGTGGGCTCATTTTGGAAACTTATTTACGATGTTTACTTACCTAATCACGGTGTTTGTTTCTTTTGTTTATTTCAATCAAGAGCAACTTCAACATACGATTTGGGCGACATTAACACTCTGGAAAATTGTTGACCTCCCTTTTGCACAACGATTTGAGTATGCTGGTATCGCACTCTGGCTTTTCGTTATTCTGCCTAATATCTGTATCGGCTTATGGTCAGTCAGCCGTGGTATTCATCGGTTGTATAAAATCAAACAAAAGAGCGCACTTCGTATCATGATTCTCGTTATTTTCATATGTAGCGTCTTAATTATTGATCGGCAGCAAATAGATATACTGAATACGAAAGTTTCTCAGATTGGTTTTTATATTCTATATGCCTATATTCCTTTTCTATTTGTTATCCAACTAATTTTAGGAAAAGGAAGGAAAACAAAAAATGGTTAAAAAACATCTTATTATCGTTTTCACTTTATTCCTGTTAACAGGCTGTTTTCCGAGCAAAAAAATCCTCGAAGACGTTCAGCTCGTTTCTGCAGTTGGTTATGATTATAAGTCGAACAACCAAGTAGAGTTAAACGGGATGGTAGCCATTCCCCAGCGAGGTGAAGATGTCCCTCCGATCTCACAAGTATTCACGGCTACTACGAATACGAGCAAGATGGCAAGGGCATTAGAACAAGCAGAATCACCTAAACCTTTTGAAATCGGAAGGTTAGAAATTGCTCTTTATAATGACCGCTTAGCTGAAAAAGGAATTTATGATCTAGTCGACACACTTCAGCGTGATCCTTCCTTAGGTCGGGATCTTTATATGGCCATCGTTTATGGAAGTACAAAAACATTATTAAAGCAGCAGTATCCTCTTAGTGAAACGCCATCTAAGTATCTGCTCCATCTTCTAGATCAAAATATGAACGCAAACATACCAAAGTCAAACATACATGATTTTTTGTATAGATATTACGGAAAAGGGATGGATCCAAACTTGCCACTCTTAGAGAAGCAAGGAGATCGAATTAGAGTAGTAGGAACAGCTCTCTTAAAAGACGATAAAATGGTTGGACAGCTAAAACTTGAAGATTCCTTTCTTTTAAAGCTTCTCATTGAACCCTTTGAGAAAGGCATCTATGAAGTGAAATTTAAAAAAGATCAATTCTTCACCATTCAAAACCTGAAGTCTAAAGTAGAATATGAATTTAAAGACGTAAAACGATCGCCATCAGTAGACATTTTTGTTAATGTTAGAGGACGCGTAAGTGAAGCACCCAAAATCCCTGTTAGTGATCCATCTCTTGTCGAGCAGCTTGAGCGTGCTGCAGAAAAAGCAATGAATAAACGGACCAATATGATCGTCAAGAAGTTACAAAAAGCAAAGGTAGATACGATTGGATTAGGCGATCTGGCAAGAAGCAGAACACGAGGATTTGATTTTAAACAGTGGGACGATCAGTATCCAGATATTCCAATCAACGTTAAAGTGAATGTGGAAATCACGCAGGCAGGGATTACGGAGTAGTGTGGTATCTAGGTATATATATGGCGGTAGTGTAGTGTTTGGCGAATGTAGCTTTGTCGAAAATTGGATAAATAATTTTATCCGTGAAATTATCAAGCATATACGTGAATATATTTCCATTTACCGTGAAATTATTTGGAATTACCGTGGATATATGGTTTAACAATTTCACTTGTATGTTTCGTGCACACATTCAATTATAATATCAATCTCAAATAGACATCACTCAAATAAAAAAGAAGCTTTCCCTCAACGTTCTCCTCCGGTTGAGTAAAAAGCTTCTTTTTATAGATTAATTTCTGCTGCCAGAGCCTCAAGCACCAGCACCTGCAGATGATGAGTTGCGTTTTTCAATTGCATTTACCCCCATAACAACTGCAATCAGCTCATCTGTGAGCTCATCTGTGAATAAATGATTTGAGTTAGTCAGTTTTGCCTGATGAGAAGAAGGTATCTTTAAAATACACGCAATTCTCCATGATAGCCACCCTCCTAGTCCAAGATTGAACTTATTTCTGTTGTTCCTCTAACTGCTGAAGTCGTTTTTCAATTTTCTTTCGCTTTTCTATTTCTTGGAACACAAAAATGAAGGCTGTTGCAGCCATAAAAAAAGTTAACCATTCCACCGTGTTCACCCCTTAATCTTCTGTAGTTCAATAAATCTTGTATCAAAAGCTCTTCTTACAAACTCTGTTTTGTCGGCATAAATCTTGATTATTTCTTTGATCTCTTCTGGTCGGTAATACTCGTTTCGATTGTTAGCAAGTGAAGGATAGCCTGACCCTCGGTGAAGATAATCTGATGATGCAACGGAATACCATTTCTCTTCATCAATTAGTTCACCGCCTATCCTCATTTCAACCACATTTAATCCATCAAAAACAACTTCTGCGCCTGAAATGTGCAGTCTCCCAACATACTTCCCTCTGAAACCCGGTCCTCTTCCATCTTGTAAGCAATGTTGGACATCAAGGGATTGTTGAACAGCTTCCATAATGTATTTACCCTGAATCTCGAAGGATGTTGGATTCAAAGGAGATGGGCAGATCTCTATCAATTTTTTATTAGAAAGATAAGAAAAGATTCCGGCGTTAACAATCCCACTGTTTATCAAGCCTATATCGGTATTGAGCATATCCTTTAAACCATCTGCGATAAGATTTGTAATCGGATTTTCACCAATTACATCGTGCCATATCGGTTCATCAATTCTATACAAAGGTTTCCCTAAAATCTCAATGGCGGTTTCTTTACTTCGTTTAAGAATGGATAAGATCTCTTCGTCTGGTTTCGAATCTTTTGTACAATAAACCGCAGATTGTAAAACGGTTTTATGTGTCCCGTTTATTTCAAGTTCTAATACACCAATATGTTCGCCAAAGTTCCCGGCACTTATGATGAACGTATCATTGACTACTTGTGCTTCATTATATAGAACGTGATCATGCGAAGAAACGATCACATCGATCCCAGAAATCTCTTTAGCTAATTCAGTATCCGCTAGCGTTCCAACATGGTTCAGAAGGATGCAAAGATCATATTTCCCACGATGACGCTCCAGTTCTTCAGCTATAGCGATAATGTAGTTTTCACCATGAAATCCTAATCCCTCATTAAAAGCTCCTAAGTCAGGTGAAGCGCCAGTTACGAAAATACGAAGTCCATTTTTAGTGATGAGCACACTCGAATGAACGCCAGGAATCGTTTTCTTATCTTTCTTAAAGAGGTTGTTGCTGATAAACGGAACTGAACTTTGAGTAGCCATATGTTCTAAAGTCTCTGCCCCATTAAACATCTCATTGTTGCCGACCGTTAATGCATCATAACCAGCGGCACCGAGAAGCTCAACCGCAGCCAATCCTCTCGTTCCTTGTAGTTCGATGCTTTTGAAATCAGCAAAATCACCTGCATCCACCAGTATAGTGTTATCGTCTTTATGCTGATTAATTAAGGTTACTGCTTTCGCAAAGTTATTAAAATGACTGTGAAGATCGTTCGTATGTATGATTTTTATTTTCATAATTCCCCCAAAATTATATAAGATTGCCTTTACAAATAATGGTATCATAAAACAAAATGTAAATGTTCAAAAAATACGGAGGAATGGAATGTCATATCACGATAACGAATTACGTATTAGACCCATCATAGAAGGAGACCTCCCCAAGCTTTGGGAACTCATTTATAAAGAGAATGAACCAGAATGGAAACAATGGGATGCTCCATATTTTGATCACAAACAAATTCCTTTTGAAGAATTTATGTGGAACAAAGATCACTATGTGAATCATGATCAACGGTGGGCAATAGAAGTCGCTGGTGAGTTGGTTGGAACCGTGAGCTATTATTGGGAGCACGAGCCTTCTCGATGGTTAGAGATGGGAATTGGAATCTACAATCCCAAGTATTGGAGCGGTGGATATGGAACTAGAGCTTTTATTCTGTGGATCAATCACTTGTTCAACACGCTTCCACTCGTCCGTGTTGGGTATACCACATGGTCAGGAAATGAACGGATGATTAAGGTTGGCGAAAAACTCGGCATGAAAATGGAAGGCAGAATGAGAAAATGCCGCTATTACAACGGAGTTTATTATGATTCCATCCGGATGGGCATCCTTCGAGAAGAGTGGGAATCATCCTCATTAGGAGGATAAGAGCAAGGAGATTCTATTAGCATTGTCAGGTTGTTTTATTTTATTCTTCGTAATATATCTAGCGGTGAGAACCGGAATTAATGACTCTAAGAATCTTACACATATAAAGAATGAACTATCTACAATAAAAAACGAGTTAGAACTGTTACGTAAACAATCAGTAAAGCATGAGGAGGAATGAACATTTGGCAAGACGAAGCACCATATCATCAGAATATATTTACAAAACTTCCTTCGGTCATTTAAGAAAAGACAGCTTCGAGCTGCAAAATAAAGAGGAAACGATTTACTATTATGTTCATGAATATCCTGATTGGGTGAATGCAGTCGTTCTAACAAAGGATAAACAGATTTTACTTGTTGAACAATACCGGCATCCTGGCAACGACTTCTTTTTAGAAGTTCCGGCTGGAAAAGTTGAACAAGGTGAATCCTATGAGGAGGGGATCATAAGAGAGGTTCAAGAGGAAACAGGCTACACTTCTCTTAAAAAACCAATCTTACTTGGAGAATTCATGGTAAACCCTGCTACCCAAACGAACAAGGTTATAACATTTCTAATCTTAGATGCCTTCGAAACATCGTCTCAAAACTTAGATGATAACGAAGACGTAAAAGTTAAGACTTTCCCTTTTGATGCTATGGAAGAACTCATAGAAGATAAAAAAATTACACAATTGTTTACGGTAAGTGCTTACTTTTTAGCTAAGAATTATCTATCCTAAAATAAAGAAAACTAGCTTAGTTGAGTATACCTCTAAGCTAGTTCTCCCCTCTTTACTTAATTTTCATTTTAACCGCGCGTGTTGCTACAAAACTTTTAATATAGGTATCGATCGGTCTTCTTCCACCAAAATCATCTTCATATAATCCAGTAATCACAAAACCTGCATCAATCTGTCCTTGTATTTGGTCCTCTAACGTATGCCCGAATTCTATCGTTTCATCAGCCTTAAGATACACAGACTTCTCTTCTTCAGTCATAGAATCGAGAGTGGAATAAGGAATTCTGTTACTTACCACTAAATTTCCCTTTTGATCTTCTTCATCATCAAAAATAAACAACAATGGATTCGTAAAACCAGAGATGAGTACGCCTCTGTCTTTTAAAACACGTGATGCTTCTTTCCATACGGGAGAAATATCCTCCACAAATACATTTGCCACAGGATGAACGATCAAGTCGAATTCCCCATCATCAAACATGGAGAGATCACACATATCTCCTTGTATGACTCTTAGGCATAAATTGTTTGCTTCTGCTACCAATTGATCATTTTCTAATTGTTTCTTTGATATATCGATAACAGTAACTTCTGCGCCGGCAGCAGCTAACACAGGACCTTGTTGACCTCCTCCAGAAGCAAGACAAAGAATCTTCACCCCACTTAACAACTCTGGAAACCAACCTCTAGGAACTGGTTTTTCTGTTGTAACGGTAATACGCCAATCTCCTAATTTACTTCTTTCAATTACATCTTTCGATACAGCCTTCGTATAGCTCACACCATCTTCAACCTTTTTGTCCCAAGCCTTACTATTGTGTTTAACTGTATTCATCTCTAAAACTCCTAGTCATTATTTAATCTTATTTACAATCCATAAAAAAGTAGTTAACCCCTTCATAATAGAATAAGAACAGCAAAAAAGAGCCTTAAGTAAGGCTCTTTTGAACAATAATTCTAAATCTTTTCATGTAAAACGGTATAATCTATTTCAGAAAAATCAGCTAAAGTAGGTTCATTCGCATCAAGTTTTAGAGTACGAGCTGTAGATGCGTGTACTTTCTTTAATAAATCAGGGTTGTTCATCAATCGCTGACCATAGGAAGGAATCATCTCTTTGATCTTTGGTTCCCATTTTCCGATCTCTTGTGGGAAGCATTTATTCAAAACTTCAAGCATAACGTGAACAGCAGTGGACGCACCAGGTGATGCGCCAAGCAAGGCAGCAATCGAACCATCAGCGGAAGTAATCACTTCGGTACCGAATTGAAGCGTTCCTTTTCCACCTGTTTCTGTATCCTTGATGACCTGAACACGTTGCCCAGCTACGACAAGATCCCAATCTTCACTCTTGGCAGTCGGGATAAACTCTCGTAGTTCTTCCATTCGCTGTTCTTTTGACAACAACACTTGTTGAATCAAGTATTTCGTTAATGACATTTCTTTAGCACCCGCAGCTAACATCGTTAATACGTTATTAGGTTTTACAGATGTCACGAGATCAAGCATAGACCCTGTTTTCAAGAACTTTGGTGAGAATCCAGCGAATGGTCCAAACAATAACGATTTCTTGTTGTCAATATATCGTGTATCCAAATGAGGAACAGACATTGGTGGTGCTCCGACTTTAGCTTTTCCGTATACTTTCGCGTGCTGTTGCTCAATCACTTCTGGATTCTTACATACCATGAAGATCCCACTTACTGGAAATCCACCAATGTGCTTTCCTTCAGGAATACCGGATTTTTGAAGAAGATGAAGACTTCCCCCTCCACCACCGATAAAAACAAATTTCGCTGTGTGTCTCTCAACAGAACCTGAGTTTAGATTTTTGACTTTCAGTTCCCAAGAGCCATCACTTGTACGCTTTAGATTTTCCACGCTATGTTTGTATTTAACATCAACATTCTGCTTCTGAAGATGACTAAATAACATGCGAGTGAGAGAACCAAAATTAACATCTGTTCCTGAATCGATCTTCGTAGCAGCGATACTCTCGTCTAACGAACGTCCTTCCATGATCAATGGAATCCATTCCATCAATTTCTCTGGAGAATCTGAGAATTCCATCCCTTTAAAGAGAGGATTCTCTGTTAGCGCTTCCATACGTTTCTTTAAAAACTGAACGTTGTTTTCTCCTTGAACCATACTCATGTGCGGCAATGACATAATGAAATCTTCTGGATTACGAATCAATTTTTGTTCAACAAGGTAGGACCAGAACTGCATAGATACTTGAAACTGTTCATTGATTTCAATGGCTTTTGAAATGTCGATCGATCCATCTGGTTTTTCCGATGTGTAATTTAGTTCACAAAGTGCAGCATGCCCAGTTCCCGCATTGTTCCACTCGTTTGAACTTTCCTCTCCTGCTTTATCAAGTTTTTCAAATACTTTAATTTTCATTTCTGGAGCTATTTCTTTTAAGATCGTTCCTAATGTAGCACTCATGATTCCAGCGCCAATTAAAAGGACGTCTGTGTTCGTTTCTCTGTTGCTCATCATTATCAACCTTTTCACCTAAAATTTACAGAAAAAAGCCGTCGTCTCACATATAAGAAGAGACAACTTGATTACAGCTTTTCCTGTTTCTATGAAAACTATATCAACTAGTATTGCTAATATTTAAGTCTTTAATATCTTTATTATATGATAATTATAAATTATTTGAAAGCCGATAAATAGTGATAATTATATGAATAGTGTGCCCAAACTCTCTAATCTTCAGTATTTACAAAGGATTTCAGGAAAGTTTCTAACAAAAGATCACATACTAATATATGTAACTTTCACTTTTTCGCATATTAAAAACGCCTGAAATTCATCATCAGGCGCTCACGTTCAAAATTATTTACGTTAAGATCAAATCACTATTCTTTAAACCTTTTTCACTATCCTTATCTAGGCTTCGATTTGTTCGATTTATTAGTACATTTCTGTAATGAGCTGCTCGATGGAGTTTTGCTTTAAGGGCACGAGAGGTACTTTCAATAGGTAGATCCATTCCGTTTAAGAAGAGCACTCTAACTTTTTTACGGTCAATGGATTCAATATCATCGATGTGTGGCTGTGAGAGCCAGATACAGGAGTCTTTTCGTGGTGATTTCGTGGGAAAGAAGAATATGTCAAGCTTCGTGTCAATCATGATAGGAGGAAAACACATCCTTCCTAATATAATCTGAGTTGCATCTTTCTTGCCATCATATGTACTTCCATAATAAGGACAAGAATCTTTAATGATTCGAAAAGGCTTCTTCTCTACAAGGAAGACGGCATCTTCTTCATAAATTTCTGCGCAAACCCTTCCCCATTGATTAATAAATGGATGAATAGCAATGGTCCTATTCGTAATTAAATACTTTTCCACTTTCTCGTGCACAATTCTACGCTTCATTAAATACCTCCTTAAAATTTATTAACCCCATGATAATCCATACAGTACAAATGTCCCTAGCACTTGTTCTGCATAGTAATATTTTACCATTTAAAAATCAAGCCATCTATACTTTTAGCGAATTTTGTCAAAATATTTTGTTTTTTCATACCGGATACGTCTTAAGGCTTAATTAACTTACATCTGTAGCAACTGTCACGTCATTTCCCAAATGTTTAAACTAACTCTAGAATACATAGAAATGGAGACCAAGCATGACTGACAGTCTTTCAAAAAAACAAGTAACTCTTGAAATTACTTCGCACGTCCTATTAATGTCATTAACACTTGTCATACTCTTTAAGTTGCTGCCAACCATTACACCAGTTTTTCAATGGATAGGATTCATACTTATATTATTCATTGCCATAACAGACTGTTTTTTCTTAATTAAAATGAATAGGCAATTCTTAAAAATCACCAGACGATTACTCATCTATCTAGTTGCCGTATGCATGTTAATAATCGCAACCTTCTATCTAACCAAGCTATTGGTACTAACAGATATGTATGGCTTTGAACAATTGCTACAGCTTCATGAATCTACAGCAAAATGGATTTATTTAGCTATCTGTTTTGCGCAGCCGATCATTCTTCCTCTTCCTGAAGTGATAACAACTGGTGGGGCCAGTAGCGTTTTCGGACCTGTAACCGCTATTTATTTAGGATTTATAGGAACACTATCAGGAATTGTTGTTATGTACTTTATTGCACGAATAGGCGGACAACGAATTGTCTCGCGATTCGTTAAAAAGAAACAACTCGTGAAGTACCAAAAATATGTACAAAGAAACGAAATGCTCTTTGTAGTCATCATGTTTGTCATTCCTATCCTACCTGATGAGATCATTTGTATAGGAGCAGGATTAAGTGGATTCAGATTCAGCAAATTCTTAATTGTAGCTGCTGTATCCAAACTGTTTACAACCACAATTTTTGCGTATTCTACTATACTCGCAAAAGAATTTTCTGTAACAAATGTTGAGCTTTTAGTCTATACATCTCTATTTGTAGGCGTTTTATTTCTTTTATCGCTAGCAAGAAAGAAGGTTGTGAAGGAAAGATAAGTAAAGAAATGGGAACTTCTTTTTAATGAAGTTCCCGCTAATCACAGACTTTTACTTTACCCATTTATACATCAACACATCATCCACATACTCGTCATTGCTAAACTTGAACTCTCTTACTTTTCGCCCTTCTTCTATAAATCCTAGTTTTTTATACAATTCTATTGCTCTAGAATTAGTAGAGAACGTTCCTAAAGTAACCTTTTCAATGACCGGATGTTTTTCGGCCCAAGATAATAGCTCGTGAATCAATAGCTTGCCAATCCCTTTATTCCTAAATTCTTTACGAAGCATGATGGCAAATGAACCAGTGTGGTGCATTCTCATTCTTTCTTGTGACCGAAAAACGATCCATCCAACCACATTATTTTCATATTCTGCGAAAGCATCGTCTCACGTTCATGCTCGAGAATGTTTCTTATCCATTCTTCATGATCTTCTATCTTCTTATTAAATTCTTTTGATACCGCAATAAAATAATCGTGTTCAGAAATCACTTCACGCTGAATCAGAAGAATAGCTTCAGCATCCTCAACACGGACTGTTCGAACGATCGCTTTCTTCTCTTGTTTAATCGACATAATGTTAACCTCTTCTTCTAAAATTATGAGCTGATAATATGATTTTCTTTCATGATGGAATGAACAATATGGATAGAATCCCACTCACCGCGAGAAAATTTGATTATGGGGAATCTTCTAGGAAACAGCTTTTGACGAATTTCTTCAGGGCTGTCGCCTTTTTGGTGTAATGTTAAAACTTCATGCTGTATACCTAATAGATAGTCGAGTTTTCGTTGTAGTGCCATTCTTCCGTCTTGAATAAAACCTGCATGATTACAAAACACTTCCTGAAAATCATATGTTAAAACTCGTTGCAAAGACTGAATAATGGAGGGAATGCTTTCTTCCTCGAGAACCACTTTAGTCCTTTCCATTACATATAGGTCACCTGTGAAAAGTTGTCCTGTCTCTCGACTAAGGAATGCATGATGATCCTGTGCATGGCCAGGAGTAGGTATTACATCCCAACTTGCATTTCTAGATTGAAATCCACTTGGCATTATTTGCGCATGAAATGGTTTTCTTCTTCCCCAAAAGAACTGCCTATACATAGGGTAATGTGCTCGTTTACCGCAATAATCAATCGTTTTTTCATCTAAATAGATTGGAACTTTTTTTGTTTTTTCAATATAACTAGCACAGCCTGTATGATCTTCGTGAAAGTGCGTTATGAATACGTGATCGAAATCAGCTTGATCAATAAAAGGTTTGAAGTGTTGATGTAAAGATTGCGCGCCAGTATCGATTAATACACCATCAACAAGAAAACTATATACATTCAGAGAGACACCTTGAAAACGTACCTGTCCATTTAGATAAGAAACATTGTGTATTTCTCCAGATTGAGATGATTTTTTCAAAAACATAGGTTCCCACTCCCCACTTCTCTCTTTTTCTCTCATTACTATTTAGACCCTATGAACTTTAATTCCATAAATGCCGTTCTACTCCTTCCACCCTCATAATCATGTTTTCATTAAACGAAACAATAAGATAGCCACTCAGTGTCAGATTATTGGGAAAATTAAAGAGAATACTGTCACTTTATGCTACCCTCTAGCATGGAATTTTCCCAAGTTTTATTTTTCCATTTTATGTTAGATTTAAATTACAAGTCTTATAGAAAGGAGTTTTCCATGAACGTCGGAACTAGAGAGCCCATCACACAGTCCCTCGAGCGCTGGCATACGGCCATCCGGACAAATCACATACAACAATCAGAGAGTATACATAACGAGATTAAGAGTGAGATCACACAGATCAAAGACCCGTCTACACAGTTGTATTATCAATTGTTAAACAGCCGTTACTTGATTTTGAAAAAAGAGCTAGCTTCTGCTCACGCCATTTTAGATACGCTAAATGATGTTCATTTAAATCGAACAGATATTTTTGGGTACTATATGAACTTAATTACCGGCATGCTATTAACAGCTGAAGGAAATTATGAAGTAGCAGAATTGCGCTTTATCAGAGCATTTAACTTATTAAATGTATTGAGCAGCATGACGGATGATATCGTGCGAGCAGACTTTTATCATAAAGCTGCCGTTCTGTATTATCACATCCGTCAGCCACTCACAGCACTTGATTATGCGAACGAAGCTTTGAAAACGTTATCAGAAGCGGAAGATTTCGAACTGCTTCAATCCGGTTGTGAAAATATTCTGGGTCTTGCTTCTCTATCTTTGAAACAATACGGGAAAGCAGAAGAACATTTTCTGTGCGCACTTGATCTCGCTAAACGCGTTGACCAGTCATATACCTCACTGATCAAATACAACATTGGTTATCTGTATGCTGAACAAAACATGTCCGAACTGGCAGTACGCTATTTGTTAGAGGTATTTGAGGAAGAAGAAGCCTTTTATAAGACACACTTCTTATTGTCTCGAGAATTCTATCGATTGAATAATGAAGAAAAAGCAATACCTTTCTACAATAAAGGAATCGAGCTCGCGAATGAAGAATATTTGCATCACTTCAAAATTCTGAACGCCTTAAATCAGGCAACAGATATAAACGAGCTTGAACGTATTGTTAAAGAAGGAAATGACTATTTTAAACAACACGAACTCTTTGGTTTCGTAGAAGATTATGCTGGAGAACTTGCACAGGTCTTCTTCAACAAAGAGAACCACAATAAAGCTAGTTACTATTTTAAAGAGTCTTACGAAGCAAAACGCGCTTTACAAAAAAAGGAGGCACTAAAATGAAAAAATTCGCTGCAGGTATTATCATCACTTCACTAGCACTAACTGCTGTATTTGTTGGACTATCCACAAATTCAGTTGAGCAAGCTGAGCATGGCAGAACGTTCTCCCTTTCTCAAAAATTATAAGACAAGCTGTTAACACAAAAAACGATCAGAGGTTCTCTGATCGTTTTTTTTGGTGTTGCTGGAATAGAGAGCATCTTATTTTATTTCATGGTCCTAGAATTGTCTAATCACTTTAGATTTTTAGTCATTTTAAAATTAATCAAGGTAACACCATGGCGGACTACACTTTGAGGACAAACTACTCGGTAGCCTCGCTGTTCAAAGAAAGGTTTAGCCGTAATACTTGCATCAGTATCAATACTCAATACATCTAGTTTCCTTGCTTCAGATTCAATCAAATTAGCTAATGCCGAAGCTATACCTTGTCGCTGGTAATGCTTATGAACATACAGTCTATCTAAATGTCCACTATTAGTTAAATCACAAAAGCCAACAATTTCATCCTTATTCTTAGCTACAAAAGTTATGTTTTGACTCAAGGATTCCTTCCACGATTCCACCATAGATTGTAATTCATAATAGGAAACCCAAGCATCCAACTCTAGTAATGAATAATCTTTGGCATTTACGGTATGTACAGATTCATAAAACAGATTGATAATCTCCTCTGTATCAGTTTCCTTGTACTTTACAATTTTCACTTTCATCTACACACCTCTGTTGGGTAACCGTTATCCCTTTATTCACAATTCCTTAATCCAAACTGTTCCCATAGTGACGATCCATGTGAGGCAAGGTATGGATAGACTTATTAGCGCATCATACCACTTAATTTTTTTATTTCTTCTTTTCAATATCCTATCAGTAATAAAGTACAAGACAGCGGCCCCTAGACTAAACAAAAGCAAGATTAAACCGAAAACCATATGCAATGAGCCAGAAATAATGAGTTCTGCGTTTTTATTTTCAGATTTAATTGAAATAAATTCACCAACTTTATCACTAATTACAGAAGTTAAAACACCATAGATTAATATCGCAGGAAAACTATACATCATATAAACAGGGATTATTCCAATACAAGCAAATACATAACTTAGAACTGAATTGAATGATTCATCTCCAAAGGGATTAGGTATAGAGAACCCTAAAATGATGGCATAAATCTTACCTGATAAAGAAGCCGCTACTAATTTTCTTTGAAAAATAACTCTTCTCTCCTCTTCTATTCATTCAAAAACTTTACTGCGCAACATCACTTAGAAGGCAATTTAATCGTAAATATTGTTCCTTTTGTTAACTCGCTAGTAATTGTAATGCGTCCACCCATCTGTTTTACAATTTGGTGGCATACGGTTAAACCAAGTCCTGTTCCTTTTTCTTTAGTAGAATAATATGGACTGCCTAGTTTTTTTAATTGTTCTTTAGACATGCCAACACCGTTATCTTTAATTTCGATACAAACGAAATCGTTTATATCTTTATAGGCCAATATCCTGATTTCACCTTTCGACTTAATTGCTTCAATAGCATTCTTGATGATGTTGATCAAGACTTGCTGAATCTCCAATTTAAGTCCTTCGATTTCAAGAGAGGATTCTACGTGTTGTGCAATATGTATACTGTTCAAAATGGCATAAGAGTGCATCACATCTATTGATTGTTGAATAGTTGATGTGAGATCGATGGTTTCATATTGATCTGTTTGCGGTTTAGCTAACGCCAAATACTGATTGATAATTTCCTGTGCCCGATCCAATTCTTCAATCGAGATACTTATGTACATCTGCTGTTCCTTCGTTAAATCTTCTTTTTGCATGAGTTGCATAAACCCTCGTACGGAAGTCATGGGGTTTCGAATTTCGTGAGCAACTGA
This sequence comes from Fictibacillus norfolkensis, assembly GCF_014836645.1. Lineage (GTDB taxonomy): Bacteria > Bacillota > Bacilli > Bacillales > Fictibacillaceae > Fictibacillus > Fictibacillus norfolkensis. The sequence goes on along the minus strand of NZ_JACSQM010000003.1, from coordinate 30,897 downwards.
AGCAGCAAGCTGACTGACGACATTCATTTTTTCCGTACGAACGAGCTCTTGTCTCATTTCCATCTGCTCTTTCATATTCTCAATTAAGTGCACAACTGCAATTAACGTTGCCAATACGATAAGCGAAGAACTTAACTCGAAAAAGAGTTCCTGCTCGTCCCCTTTTATTAGTAGTGAGATTCCTCTTGTTATTGGGATCAAAGAATAGAACAAGCTGATAACAGTAACCTTGCCTTTGATACCGTAGCGATGAAAGAGCTTTGTAATGGGCAATAACAATAAGCAGAGCACCATGTAATTTCCTAGCAAAACAACTAAATTCTGATCAGTGAAGTAACCCACCATAAGAAGTGCTAAAAGACTCGAAAAACCTACCCTTTTTCCACCGTATAAGAAAGACAAAATAATAGCAACCGATTTAAAGTCGTACTTATAGATTTCAGAATAAACGACGGGCTGGCTCATCGTGAAAATTAAAATGATCAGCATGACCAGAAAGAACTTCGAAGTAATTCGTTTTCGTTCATCATCTCTTTCATTAAAAAATACTTGATAAATAAGGATGGTAAAAAGTATGAAGACCACGTGTAAGCACATGCTTTGTATAGACTCTAACATTCTGTTCCCTACTTCCTAAATTTACCTGACTAACATGATTTTCGACAACTTCTTGCCATATCCTTGTGAATAAGACCAATTTTATAGGTATTACTATCTATAAATCACAATAAAAAAAAGCACTTCTCCACCTAGGAAGAAATGCACGCTTTTCACGTAAATCAATTGATTAAAAAGCTCTACTAAAAACTTGCCCCTGAAAATTCAAAGCATCCTGAGCTCGAATTCGCTGACTCTCACTCAATTCTGCTATATCGACCCATTTAAAGTCAGAGTGTTCTGAGCTTAGAACAATTTCAGCATCTTCTGAGATCCTGCATCGGAATATTGCTGCGTGAGTGTTAATTGAACTGTGATAATACAACCCTGTTAAATCAGGTTCAATCACATCAATCCCAAGCTCTTCTCTACACTCACGAAACAAGGCTTATTCTCTGCATTAAATATCATGGCATGAGAACCAAATCGAAACGTATCATGAATTCCCAAGGAGATCCCTCTTCTACTTAAAATGTATAGCGAGTTACATTCTACTTAACAACATAGAAATCCTTCCTTAACTAATGAGTTTAAGTCCAACTGCGGCACTGAGTACCATTGCCATGAACAGAATTCTTAGTCCATTTTTTGATTCACCATAAAATAAGATTCCGACTAGTCCTGAGCCCACTGTACCGATTCCCGTCCAGATCGCATACGCAGTCCCCATAGGCAAAGATTGCATGGCGAGACTCAACAAAAGAAAACTGCTGCTAAACCCTATAACTAGGACGAGGAATGAAACACTATTCCTTTTCTTTGCAACAAGGTTCATTCCTGTTACTCCTACTACTTCAAAAAGACCGGCAAACACCAGAAAGATCCAGCCCATTATTGAACCCCTCCTTCTGATTTTGATTTTCCGGTTACTAATTTAAGTCCCATAACTCCAGCAAGAAGAACAAGAATGAGTATAATTTTTAACATTTTAAAAGGCTCTCCAAAAACAAGCATTTCCATCAAAACTGTCCCACTTGCTCCTAATCCAGTAAATACGGCATAAACCGTACCAACAGGAAGTTGTTTCGTAGCTAAAATAAGAAGCGCAAAGGAAAAGATGATGGCTACAGTTGTTCCCGTCCACGTCAAGAAATTATAAGAATGCTTTAAACCGATTACCCAACACACTTCAAACACTGAACCTAAAAGTACATAACCCCATGAACGATTCATTACAATTCACCACTTTCATTACTAATACCCCGCCAGAACACGGACCACGATTGTTTTGATCTTTTTTGCAGACGTTCTGGAATTCCATAGATCAACTCAACGAGAAGTCCATCTAACATGGTTAAAAACGCAAGAGCCGCTGTTTCGGGAGTAATATTCGCTTTCAACAGGTCCGAATTCTGTTCAAAAAGTGCTGTAAACAAACTCTCCAAACGATCGACAAATTTGTTGCTTCCCATTTTAATAACTTCTTCATGCTTCACTGGCGGATAAAAAGACGTTCGCATAAAAAATTTCATATTATTGTTTTTCTCAAATCGCTCTAAATACTCCGTTAAAAATTTGGACAAAACTTCTCTTAATTTAAGAGATCCCTGATCTTCAATAAATTGTTTAACAAAATCGATTTCATAGTCCGTTGCATCATGGAACGTTTGTATATAGAGATCATCTTTACTCTTAAAGTGAGTATAGATCGATTGCTTTTTTATCCCTACCTCATTTGCGATTACAGACAAAGAAGCACCCTCAAACCCTAGTTGGGCAAACTGGATGAGTGCTGTTTGTTTTAGTTGATCATATGTCATTTACAAGCCACCTTCCGAACGGTCGTAAGGTAATCTTATCACACTATTTTTTGAAGTCAACATATCGTAATGGATTAAACTTGTATGAATCCATCCAAAATGTGGTATCATTATTTTTGGTAAAATAATGAAAACAGGAAGAAGTGCGGTACATGGAGACTCCAAATAGTAAAACATTTATAGATAAATTGGATTATGGAATTCTATTTATACTCTTCTTACTAGCAATTATTAGTTTCATGTTCATATTTAGCGGCCAACAGTCTGGCCAATATAACGGTAATTTTGTTCCTAAACAGATTTTCTGGTACACCTTAAGTACCATTTTAATGCTTGCCATTGCGCGCCTGGATTTTGAGCAGCTGAAAAGAATGTCTTGGTATTTTTATGGTTTTGTTTTATTTTTTATTGTGATGCTCATTTTTGCGCCAGAGAGTATCGCAAAGCCCATCAACGGATCTAAAGCATGGTATCAATTACCTTTCCTTGGCTCGTTTCAGCCTTCCGAATTTATGAAGATCGCTTTGATCTTAGTACTTAGTAATATCGTTGAATCTCACAATTACCAATATATTCAGCGAACGATACGATCGGATCTCTATCTCATCTACAAAATGGGAATAGCTAGTTTAGCTCCTATTATCTTTGTGGCCATATAGCCAGATTCAGGAATGATCATGCTCTACCTTTCCATCATTCTGTCCATCATATTTATATCAGGAGTAAGCTGGAAGATCATTTTGGCTGTAATCTCACTGCCATCTATCGTCTTGACAGCATTAATCGTCATCTATTTTAAATTTAATAACTTTTTTCAGACGAAACTGCTCATCTTACTTCTTCCTCACCAACGAAGTAGGATAAACGGCTGGTTAAATCCGTTTGAATACACAGACCAAGGTTATCAAACGAAACAAGCCATTACTGCGATCGGTTCAGGTTGGTATTCTGGTAAGGGATGGATGGAGGGGATCATGTATGTACCTGAGGCTCACACTGACTTTATCTTTTCCATTATTGGTGAAGACACAGGCTTTCTCGGTACATCCATCGTAGTGAGTCTATTCTTCTTATTAATCTATAAAATTGTGATACTAGGTGTGAAATCAAACTACTCATTCGGCGGATATATGTGTTCAGGGATTATCGGACTTCTTTCGTTCCAGATCTTTCAGAATGTGGGCATGAATATTGGTTTATTACCGGTAACAGGGGTCACACTTCCGTTCTTAAGCTATGGAGGAAGCTCTCTTTTGTCCAATATGATGTTAATGGGAATCGTACTCGGAGTTAGTGTGCAGACAAATCGTTATATGTTTGAAATAGATCAGTAAAAACCTGTTTACATAACGCCGACCAGAATCAATCTGGCCGGCGTTGGTTTTGGTTTATTCATCATAATATCTAGTCATTATCTATAAACCAGGTAGCGGATAAGAGTTTCAAATGGTCCATTCAGCTTAAATTTTTCCAATAGAGATGCCATGAATATACCAGTTACCCATATTAAGAAGGCAATCCCTGTCACACTAATGATACTCAACTCTCCTCCTAAACCAAAAGCTACAGGTGAAAGTAAAATCACTAATATCATTTCATTCAAGATATAAAATGTTAGGGAGCGTTTTCCTAGAGCAATGAGTGATCTTGCAATAGGACCTGGCTTTTTGATGAGACACCCAATCAGTCCAAAAAAGGCTGCATATCCAATACCACCAGCAATACCTGTAAGAATTTGAACTCCGTAAATGTTTCCTGCTGTAAATAAACTAGGTTCCCATACTTCACCTAATAATACTAATGGAATCGATCCTACTAACGAAATGGCAATACCCGCAGTTGCAAGGATTTTTAATTCACGCATGTATTTATGTGACTCTGTTAGAAGTCTCTTTCTTCCCATCCATATTCCTAAAAGTACAGAAGGAAGGATTGGGAAAAGGAAATGTATAAAGACTGGGATAGTCGGAAAATAGATCATGGTTTCCATAAACAACTGACTATACGACTGATCTGAAGAAAATTCAGTGCCGAATCCGTAACCACCAATTTCCTTTAGGAACAAGCCCCAAATGACTGGTATAAAAATCATATAGACTATGGTCAAAGAAACAGTAACCTTTATTAAGACCTTGTTATTAAGCAAAAGTAACTTACTAACGAGTAGACCTGCAATTCCATAAGCCATCAAAATATCTTGACCACCTACAACTACAGCTAATACGATTCCGAACAAAATTAAATGTAACGAGCGTCTTTTAATCGTCTTCCTTGCTACGTTTGGCGAATTCCCCTTCGATAACTGACTTTCGAACATCATGACCATCCCGTAACCAAATAACACAGCAAATAATGGCCGTGCACGATTATCAATAAAAAGCTCACCCATTGAATTAAAAATTCTCTCAAGAGTACTCAGACTTTCTGGACGACTCATGACTCCTGGATTCGATTCATATAAAAATAAAGGTGCATGAGCCAACACGATCAATAAAAGCATAATTCCTCTTGCTACATCCAAGGAGACTGCTCTCTTTTTTTCCATTTTAGGTTGGATATGTGGATTCATTTTTCCTAATCCTACTTTCTAATGTTTATTCCACCTTATATCTTTCTTTAACGATTCCCGCTCCAATTCCTCCACCAACCATGAATAGTAAAGGTCCAAAGTTCCACAGAAACTTTCCTCCAGGCAATGAAGAGTCTAAATTTGCAAATTTATTAAGCCCTAGAAATCCTAGTTTAATGATTAACAAGGTCACTCCGAGTAAGAACACAACATCAAACAAAAACTTTAATTTAGGATGAGCAAGTTGTTTGCTATCTTTTATTACTTTTTCTTTTAAGTCTTCATCTGTTCTGAGTAATTCGTCAATCGTTACTTCAAACAGATCACTTAGCTTAATGATTACTTCGATGCTCGGATAATTTTGTCCGTTCTCCCATTTAGAAACAGATTGTCTGCTAACAAAAAGTTTTTCAGCCAATTCTTCCTGAGACCAGCCTCTCGTCTTTCTAACACTTTTTAATTTCTCACCAAAAACCATCTATTGTAGCCACCTTTTTGTATGTATAAGCTCATTATTGTGAATTTATGGTCAAAAAGTAAAGATAACTTTAGTTGCTATGAGGCGCAACCCCTAGTTGCATAGCTGAATCTCCCCGTTTTGGGCCAAAATGAGGTGAATATCGAATTCTTAATCCATACCACACGGGGTATGATTGCAATTAATTCTAGAAGTTTTGGAAATAATTCTAGAAATTTCGGATATAATCCGGCGAGTAATAGCCATAATCCAGCGAGTTTTTAACATATATCGGCGAGTCGACATATTCTGACAACAACATACCTCTAAAATACCCTCACACCAATATGCGAACAAACAAAATAAAAAGCACTTCTCCCAATAGAAGAAGTGCTCCACACAACCTATTCACTTGTTTGAAGTATCTCAGTAACTTTAACCGATTCTTTCAATTTAGGACTACCCGCGTTATCCGCAAAACCGAAAATACTAAACAACACAATGGTCATACCAATTAAGAATTTCTTGTTTATCTTCATCATTTCACCGCGTCCAGTTCAATTGTAGCTTTAAACAGATCACCGTCAACATCGATGTCCATGCTGCCCTCATGAAGATCTACAATGGATTTTGCGATGGCGAGACCAAGGCCTGAACCATCAGTATGACGTGATGTATCTCCGCGTTTAAACCGTTCAAATAGTTCTTCAAAGTTTCCGCCTAGTTCATACTTCGAGACATTTTTAAAAGAAACGATGACCTTTCGATTTTCCTCTGTTACGGACACATATACTCTAGTATTCTCCATAGAATACTTTAATGCATTGCCGATCAGGTTATCAAAGACGCGCCACATCTTTTGTCCGTCCACATGAGCATGGACCGGAACATTAGGCGTTGCTAGCCTGAAAGTAAGTGACGATTCTTTGATGGTTTCATTGTATTCAGCCATGGCTTGTTGAAGCAACTGGACGATATCGACATCATGTTTAATCAGCTCCAGATTCCCGCTTGCCATCTTAGATACTTCGAACAGATCGTCAATCAGAACCTTTAGACGCTTCGACTTGCGATCTATAATTTCTAAATAAGCATTCTGGTCCTCTTTTGTTACCTCTTGTGACTTTAAGAGTTCTGTATACGTAATAATCGATGTCAAAGGAGTTCGTAAATCATGACTAACATTGGTGATCAGCTCCGTTTTAAGCCTCTCACTTTTTGCTTCAGCACGCTTTGACGTTTTCACACCATGTTTTAATATGTTCAGGTTTCCAGCTAACATGGCTAGTGCTGATTTACCTTTATTAGGAAGGTCTTGCTCCATCTGTCCCGATGCAAGTTCATTCGTATGCTGAATAATTCTATTAAAGTACCCAATTCTTTTTAAAAGGTAGATTAATACCGGTACAGTAAAGAATAAAAACAGAATGAAATAAACGACGAAAGCCATTGGATGAAAGAATACGACTGCAGCACCGAAACCTGATAAGAAAATAACGATAAGAAGCAGCATGATTTGTATGCCAACACTTCTATTGTAGAATGCATCAGAAACTAACCGGTAAAACCATTGGGCTGACTTAGAGATAAACGCATCTCGATATAACTGTCTGTTTCTCACATCACGGTAGATCCAAGTGGTTTGGATAAGAGTAATACTCACCATAAGCACTGTGATCAGAAATTCGAATAGACCATCATTATACATGAATGAGAATACCAAATTATCGTAGTTTTGTGCGTTCATAACAATTGCCATGATTGCAAAAAACAAGCTGATCAATAAGAATCCCAACCGAATATCAATAGGTACTTTACGATAGATCTTTACTTTGTCTGAAGAAGATATCATCTGTAGTGGATGAAGTCTTCTTCCCCATAAAAACACAATGAATAGAATCACAATACTGCAGATTGAAATAATATAAAACACCGTTTGTCTCTTCTCAAAATCATCTACTTGTTTTTGCAACCAACTTCCTTGTTCAGGAAGAGTAATTATTCCCTGAAGTGTTTTTGACTTTTGAGGAAAATATTCGTAATGATATTCTATGAAAGGATTTGGTCCACTAATACGTAAGTTGCCGTTTTCAGATGATGATGAATACTCTCTTGTGAACAAATTTGTTTTATTCTTAAGATCTTCAGGACCTTCTGCTGAAGAAAGATTTGTATATACCTCTTTAGAGTTCATATCTACCAGGTAGTAGTTGAAACCCAAAATGTTCGGATCATAATCAGAAATGTAATTTTGTCTTTCTTTAACAAGTGCCTCTACTTCTTTTTCTTTTTCCTTCACGATCTTAGCTTTGATATGCTCATCGCTTTTAAAATTCTCCATGATATCTTTAACTTTTGAATCTCTTTGTTCTTCATAAAGCTTAACAACATCGTCGTTCTTAGCAGCCTTCGCTTCGTCAATCTGGTATTCATACTGGCTTTTGATATCGGCTATCTGCTCTGACAAACTTCCATAGCGCGTACGATGCTCTTCGATTTCTTCTTTTGAGACTTTAATATTGTTTTTAAGCTCATCTTTAGATAAATAGTTAATTTCAGAAGTATTAATATAGTTGATAAATCCCTCAAACTCTGAGTTAAATTCCTCAGTATGAAAATAATCCTTTTTAAAATACCAATGACCATTTTCTAGTATCGAAATTATTCCACTTAACCCAAAGGTCAACAGCATGATCCAAACAACCCACTTGGTTCTATTTTTCCATTTTGTATCCAATTCCCCATACCACCTTTAAATATCTAGGATTTTTCGGATCGATCTCAATCTTTTCTCTAATCTTTCGGATATGAACGGCCACAGTGTTTTCAGCATTGTAACTTGGTTCTTTCCAAACTCGCTCATATATGTCATTGATGGAAAAAACTCTTCCAGGGTAAGACATTAGCAACTCCACAATCTTGTATTCTATAGGCGTTAATTTTACAGAGTCTCCGTTTATGGCGACTTCCTTTGCTTCCTTATCAAGTGTCAGACCGTTCAAATTGATTAGATTTGTCTTCCCCTCATATGTACCTAGAGTCACGTAACGCCTTAGCTGTGATTTAACACGAGCGATTAACTCCAAAGGATTGAACGGCTTTGTCACATAATCATCCGCACCGATCTGCAGTCCTAGTACTTTATCTGTATCTTCACTCTTTGCACTTAAGATAATAATCGGTATGTTTTTTTGTTCTCGAATTTTAAAGGTGGTCGAGATTCCATCTAACTTTGGCATCATAATGTCCATTACAATAAGATGTATAGAGTGTTCATCTAATTTCTCTATTGCTTCAATTCCATCTCTAGCCTGAACAACGGTTATTCCTTCGTTCTTTAAATAGATCTCTATCGCATCACGAATTTCTTTTTCATCGTCTACAACTAGCACATTAAAATGATTCATGTCCTCACACTCCCTTCTGCATTATAGCATGGCATATATTTGAAATTATCTTTATTCTACACAGCAATCCTTTACATTTAGTTAGCAAAAATCTTAAGACTTTCTTAAGTTTCGCAACTAGTTATACCTTAAAATATAGGCAAACAAAAAAGCACATTTCTATTTAAAGAAATGTACTCTCTTTTAAAACAGTATTAGTTTTGAGATTCACAGTACCTTTTAAAATTATCCATGAACGCTTGCCAACCCGCTTCTTGCATTTCAACCGGATTCGATTCTTCTGCTTCAAATGTTTCAACGATTCTCGTTTCATTTTCTAAGCTGACGAACGTAATCGTTACTTTTCTTCCATCATCTAACGTATAAGCAATGTATTCATTTGTTTTAATACGTTCCGCTAAAATCAAATCCAAAGCTGCCATCTTTCGCTTCCATCCTAGTAAGAAACCTTCCGCCATCTATTAAATCGTTCTCTGCTTTTGGAGCATTCCACTCATCAGAAGCAAAACTCCATCCTGTAATATGCTGTGGTTCCGTCCAACATTTCCAAACTTCTTTAATCGGTTTGTTTACGGTTGTTTCCACCGTGATGATTACTTTATTACTTGTTTCCATAAAATTAACCACCTTTCCGTTGATCATCATTTAATTACTTTATGAACAGCTTAATTTCAACAAAAAAGATGCATTTCCCTGCTACATGAAATGCATCAAAGCAAAAATAAAAGTATTCTTCCTTATTCAATCGCCTTCTTAGCTTCTTGATACTTTGTATTTGCTAGGTTATTAATCTGTGAAAGATAATCTTCTAATTTGATTTCACCTTTAATTGAAGCTTCTAGAAGACTATGAATATTTGCGTTTGGTTGCTGAAATACTTACCCCCGTTGGAGCTTCCCACCGAAACTGAACGTAACCAGGTACAGCTTTTACCGGTTCAACAATAGCGTTATCCAAGTTATCGAACGCTGAACGAACGCCAACAAGGTCTTGTAGTTCAAAATATGCATCCAGCACATCTTGATCTGTTGTCACCGGCATTTTCAGTTTTAGGTATAGGCTTAAGGCTAGTTGATTTAGACATTTTAATGACTTTATCAGCCGTTACTTCTCGCTTTAATGAATCTGATAAGTAGATTAACATCGTTTGAAGAGCAATCTCAGCGGTTGCAGCAGTTCCGCTCTACCTTGAAGCGCAGAGATCCAATGATTGTGTGAGGAGGCATAGGCATCCGGGTTCTCTTGAAGTGGATGCCATCTATAATTTGCCGCTCCTAAATCAAATGTAGCATCCCTAAGATCGCTGAATATCTTGGGTACTGTGACCAATCGTATTTTAATAGGATGTTTAAAAATGGATGGGGTAGCACCGAGCCAGTATAATCATTAGTCATGTAATCAATTGAAACGTTGAAGTATTCTTCTGGTTTGCAACGGATAAAAATAAACTCCAAAGCGATTTCTGAAAATAAAAAAAGCATGACTCTGACATCATGCTTTCGTTCGTTACTCACGCCAAAATTTCGTGTATTCTGCTTTGTCCTTTATATTAAACGCTATTATATTCTCAAGCAGCTCATAATCCACTTCATCTTTCCAGCGAATTCGAAACAAGCCCTTAGTTGAGCTATAACCTGACTCTTTGATACTCTCGGCAAACCGCACCATGGTAATTTCTTCAGGAGCAATACTCATGTGTTGCTTTGCCATTGAGATACCGATGATAAATGTGCCATGATCGGTATACATCGGTGTGTTCCACTTGAATTGCGGTTCCAATGTAGGAAATTTTTGAGAGACCCACTCCAAAACCTCCTCCATTCGGTGTCTGTGATCGGGGTTATCAATTCCAGCTAGGTATTGCGAAAAGATTTCCATATCATATCTCCTTAGCACAGATAAAATTTACAGAGTTTCATTACTTATCAGTTTATATGAAGATACCTTGATAGTAAAACGCTGTACCTATTCGTTATCTGTAACACTCAAGTGACAAGAAGCATGGTGTTGATATTCTATATTGCTTTTTTATTTTTTGATATGTAGGACAGCTACTCACAATTGTTAAAATTTTTTAATCATTAAGAAGAACACGAATTACACCCTACTCCCTTCACACGATCTTTCACCCTTGCCGTGTATTCTTCACCACAATTCTTACAGCGCCACCAAACATTATTGTAGGATGTTACAGATACATCTTTGGCTGTTTTTTGAACGCCAAACATTGTACCATTACGATCTGGATGCCATTCTGCTGCAATCTCAGGATACATACTGAATAGTGATTGCTCGATTTTCACACACTCTGGACATCGCGACTTATTTTTAATCCTTTTACGAATTCTCTCTCGCCAAACATGTCCTTTTTCGCATACCCAAGCCACTTCCTCGTTAGAGTTATACACGACATCATGTGGACTTTTCCCATTGTTTACTGTAGACCATTCTTCTACAAGTTCGGGGTAAATCGTCGCCAAACAGTTCTTTTCATACGCCTTTTTGTCTGAACAATACACACATACACTTTTAGGATTATGTACTCGATCAATCACGGTTTCTTCCCACTCATGTCCTCTTTTACAAATCCACCACCTACGTGGCCAATCTTCCTTGCTGTCAACATCCGCACTGGTAAGATTTTTGTTCAGAGTCGGATGCCACTGCTGACATAGCTCAGGATCTGCGTCTTTTAAAGTTTCTTTCGAAATTTCTTCGAACTGATACGACCTTTTCAGTGCTCTTTCTTCTCTTACACAATCCGAGCACTCCAAATTCTTTTTATATCGTTCACGAATAGTCGCTCCCCATTCATGACCTTTTGAACAGATCCACCATATGTATTCATAGCTGCCAAAACTCGTCTCACCTGGATCTATGCCTTGATTCTTTGTAGGATGCCATTGTGATAGAAGTTTATCCGGAAGTAACGTTTGCTTCAACATCTTCAACCCTTTCAATTTCAATACCATCATCATAATAAAAAAGAACTATATAATTTGTTCTTTTGTAGTTAATTATACCTATAAAACCAGCTAATGAACTTGGGAAAATGATAGTCATTTAGACCTTATAACCATAGGTGTATTTTTGTTTATTTCCCAACTTTTATAAAAATGTATTATTTATTTGGGAATACTGACTTAGTCGGCTATTCATTTAGTACGATTTTTACAGCTTGGTATCTCGACGGTAAGGTTGAAGAATATGTTGTATACAACTACCATGAATAAAAATGAAAGCTCTCCTTATAGTTGAAGGAGAGCTTCTTTAAATCTATTTATTTGAGAATTAAATCTTATCTACGCTAACTCTTCCAGAAAAGAAGGTTGCGCCCCCACCCATATCTGCTATGCGATCGGGTGTAAGAGAATTGACGAGATGTTTTGTATCATCATCTGCACTCCATAGCCCTTGAGTAACGGCTACACCACGTAGAACATTCTCACCAACGCTCGCTTTTAGTACACATTCTCCTTGCTCATTCCACACCCGTACCTTTTCGCCATCCTTCACTCCTGCCAGGTCAGCGTCAAACTGATTCAAAACAATTACCGGTTCTTTTTCAAGTCCTATATGTTTGTTTTGATTTGCAAACGTTGAGTTAAGAAAGTTATGGTTCGGTGCTGCGATAAACCTAAGAGGATGGTCAGAATCATTAATCAAAGGGATGTATGTCGGCAGTGCTGGATAGCCGTCTTGTTTCATCTTCTCAGAATACAATTCTATTTTCCCGCTCGGTGTTGGGAGCCTAGTTGGAAATTCCACCTCTGCCTTTACATATTGTTTTTTAATCAATACGTCAAAATTAATCTCATGAATATATGGATTTGTTGGAGTATCTAGTGCTTGATCAATTAGTTCTTCTTCTGTATCATCAAATGCCGTCTCTGGAAAATTCATGCCTTTAGCAAGTAATCGAAACACCTCTACATTAGACTTCGATTCTCCGTAAGATTCGATCACAGGCTGTTGAAGCTGAATATAATGGTGCCAGTACGACGTATAAAAATCTGTGTTCTCAAAAGAAGATGTAGCTGGTAATACAATATCTGCATACATTGCCGTCTCTGTTAAAAATAAATCATGAACGACCGTAAATAGGTCTTCTCGCTCTAATCCTTTACGAACCTTATTCCCTGCAGGTGCTACAACAGCTGGATTCGTTCCATATACAAAAAGAGATTTGATAGGAGGATCTAATGTGAGCAATGTCTCTCCAAGCAAATTCATGTTTATCATACGTGTGTTCTTATTTTGCTGCAGATCCGGCCGTTGTAAGTTAGCAGTGTTGAACGCAAGATAAGCCGAATTCCCTTTGATCGCCCCTCCACCTTTTACAAGCCATTGTCCTGTTAATGCTGGCAAACAAGATACCGTTCTCACAAACATACCGCCATTATCATGATGTTGCGGTCCGTTTCCAATGCGAAGAAACGCAGGAGAGGTTTGGCCATACATCCGAGCAAGCTTTAAGATATCCTCCACGGGTATTCCCGTAATGCTTGAAACTGTAATCGGGTCATATTGTTCAACATGTTCACGGAGCTGTTCAGATCCAACGGTGTACTGTTCCAAAAATAAATGATCCACCAGGTTCTCAGCAAATAGAATATGCATCAATCCTAATGCAAGAGCCGTATCTGTTCCCGGTAAGATCGGGATGAACCAATCTGCAAATCTTGCAGTCTGATTTTTATGGACGTCAATGACGACGATCTTCGCTCCATTTTGTTTACGTGCTTGTTGTGCAAGTGATACTTGATGCATATTCGTACTAACGGCGTTAATACCCCAGAAAATGAGCAGTTTGGAATGAATCGTATCTTCAGGATCAATACCATAGCTGCCACCCATCGTATATTTGTAGCCCGCTGCACCTGCTGAGTTACAGATGCTTCGATCCAGCTCAGAAGCTCCTAGTCTATGAAAAAAACGACGGTCCATTCCTTCAGCTGCAAGATTACCCATATTTCCATAAAAGCTATAAGGTAGAATACTTTCTGTACCGTCGTTTTGAATTAATTCTTTCCAACGAGTCGTAATCGTATCAATCGCTTCATCCCAGCTTATTTGTTCAAAGTGCCCTTCACCTTTCGCTCCAACACGTTTCAACGGATTTTTTAAACGCTTTTCATCATATAGACGTTCAGTCATATTTCGAACTTTATTACAAATAAATCCCTTCGTGACCGGATGATCGGGATCACCTTCCACTTTTACAATTTTTCCGTTTTCTTTATGGAGGAGCAACCCACATTGGTCTGGACAATCTAAAGAACAAACTGATGGAAAAACGCCGTCGGGGCTATCTACAAAACTGGTCATATGTGTTCTCCTTTCCAAGATGTCACATTCATTTTATTTCATCTTTAAACATTTACTTTTTAATCTGAAATTTCCCAATCAGGGTTCCAAACGACTTCCCACAAGTGTCCATCTGGATCTTGAAAGTGACCAGAATACCCACCCCAAAACGTTTCGTGTGCTGGATCTGTTATGAAGGCTCCTGCAAGTTCCGCTTCTTTCATGATCTTATCAACCTCTGCTTTACTTCCTACATTATGACCGAGAGTAAATTCAGTAGGATTCGGAGTTTCCTGGGATACTTTAGCCTCATGTGCCAAATCTTTGCGGTTCCAAATGGCAAGCTTTAATCCCTGTTGCAAATCAAAGAAAGCAACAGCTCCGTGCTCAAACTCTTTACCTATAATTCCTTTAGTCGGGAGACCTAAACCATCCCGATAAAACTGGAGCGATCTCTCTAAGTTTTCAACGCCTAATGTAATGACCGTAACTCGTGGTTTCATAGTCTCATCTCCCGGGTTCCTTTTATTAGTAATCTTAAGAATAAGGCAAGTTTAACATAAATCTCTTTACTGACACGGTAGTTAAAGTTAGAGGTTTCATTGGTGAACTCTCGTGTAACGGTTTTTAGCTTTTTGATGCTTTTATTATAAAAGTAGCTGGGACAAGGTTTGCTTTTTGAGTGGAATACCATCTCGCGGGATTCTCCGATTGTTCATCTGGTAAGCAAACATCATCTATAACTTTTTCAATCATAAAACCTGCTTCGATTAAAGCATTTATGTAAGTGCTTAATTTTCTATGATGAATGACGGCTAAATTCTGCCAACCTTCATTATATTCCGGACCTTCATTCACATAAGACTTGTTAAATATGAACGTAGACTGTTCTTGTTCGTATTTCAACCGATCATGAAGAGGATGTTCCCAGCTGAAAATAAAAACGCCGCCTGGTTTGAGATAGCTATATATATTTGAGAACGTAAGACTTAAATTTGTTGTCCAACCCAAAGCATAGATCGAATAAACAATATCAAAATAACTGCTTGGTATTCCTGGGTTCTCCTCCATAGGAGATTCAATTAATGTAACCTCTGCTTGTTGATCGTGTAAAACGTTTCTGGCTGTCTCAATCTGCTTCGTGCATAGATCTAGTCCCCATAATTCTTTAGCACCTTCTCTACCCATATAGTGCAACGAATGGCCACTGCCACACCCTTTATAGGTACATATTTTTTACTATTAGCAGACAATGAATTTTTGATTAAGAGCAATATTTCCATATTCAATCACGTTAATCCTTCTTGACTTAAGCATCAATGTCAATGCACAAAATTATTATAAGTAACTTTTTTTAACTTCTATAGATAAAATTAACATATAATGGAATTAGTGATTAAACATATATTTGAGAGGAGTTTTTACATGTATTCAGTAAATAGAGGAGCTATGTGGAGCTATGCAATCCTATTACTAATAACCATTGTTTTTACGTTTATAGAATTAAATCAACCATATGAGACACCAGAAGATGCGCAATCTCGATTTGAACTACATTTTCAACCCATTTTCACTTTTCTAATGATTAGTGCATCCATTTTAGCTTTCAAATTACACAAAAGATTGCAGGTATTCGCTGGACCAATTTTCATTCTATTGGGGAGCTTTTGGTACCTTTGGGTATTCATGTCTTTTACAATTGGATGGGTAAGGATGCAGGGGTTTCTCGGACTTGGATTTGGCTTAATTATTTGTTTCATACTTACCATTTATCATTTGTATACCAATTTAAAAAATAGGAATAAATCTTCAATGTAATTAAAGTAAAAAAGAAAACAAAAAAAGTCAGCATATCATTCTCCGCTGACTCCATTTTGTTTATCTTATAAAGACGTTTCAGTTTTCTTCGATTTAGCCGGTGCAAACCATCCGATTAACGCAATACCGACTAACACGCCATAGAAAATAATTGTCCAAACCGTACTATGTGGAAAATCGTGATCTAATACGCCAATATCATTATGAGCAAGTGTAATAACCGCAAGCTTCACACCTACCCAAGCAACGATGGCATAAGCTGTTGTTTCTAAAGCAGGTCGCTGATCTAGCAACTGAACAAACCAAGTTGCTGCAAACTTGATCAAGATCAGACCCGCAACTCCTCCAAGAACAACGACGATGAATTGTCCACCATCCATACCTCCAAAATCACCAAGTGGTGAATCTGGAAGACCTAGAGCAAGAGCAACTGCAGCTAGAATCGAATCAATCGCAAACGCTAAGTCAGCGATAGCAATCTTACCAACTGTCGGCCAAAATCCTTTTCCTTTTGCTTCTTCTTCTACGTCTTCTTGGATTTTCTCATTCTCTTTACCGAATTTAGCTTGAATAACATGCTTTAATCCTAGGTATAAAAGATAAGCTGCACCGATCGCCTGTATCTGCCATACGTTCGCGATGAAGGAAATGGCAAAAAGTGCACCAAATCGGAAAACGAACGCCATAAGAATCCCATAACTAATCGCACGTTTCTTCTGATCCTCAGGTAAATGTTTTGCGATAACCGCTAGTACAAGGGCATTGTCAGCAGATAACAAACCTTCAAGTCCAATTAATATCAATAATGCCCAGCCGTACTCTAACCAAATTGAATCCATCCATGAATCTCCTTTCACATCTCATAAAAATAATATGTAATATCCATAGAATGACCATTTTAGTAACAAGATACTCTTTGAGAAAATACTTGCACTACTATGAACAACTCTATACTTACAAGATTATATATTATTTTTAAGATTTTTACCTTATTTAATATCATTTAAAACTTAACAAAGTTAGATATTCGAAGGGTTTATCTTGTTTTTCCACTCATAGTTCATTGTGTTCTAAATAACTATTCTACTTGAAAATCCAATAAAAAAAATGAACAGAAAAACAGCTAATGATGTGCTCGCAAACTTAAAAAACGAGGCGCCTTAACTAGGCAGCCTCGTTTGCTATGGTGATTAATTGTTGTCATTCTTATCAACGACAGCTTCCCCTGTTACAGCATCCACGTTGACATCAATATCCTTACCGTCTTTTTGAATCTCAAACTCGTAAACATAATCATCATCAATATTCATTTCTTTTACTGTTCCTGATACTTTCTTCAGTGCAATGGACTGCGCTTGTTCAGAGGTGATCTTAATTTTTGCAGGATCTATTTGATCATCGCGATCCGGGCTTTCATTGCCGTCATCACTATTTATATCGTCATCTCCATCATCGTCGTTGTCATTGTCGTTGTCATCTTGATCTTTCAAACCTTCTTCAATTTTAGAGATTTTACCTGTTTCTGCTGTTATATCAAGATCGTATTCCTTGTCTCCGTTATGAACCTCGATCTCATACTTATCTTTAAGACCATCGCGATCAAGTTCCATCTCAGTAACCGTTCCGCCTTTTGTTTTTTCCAATGCAATGTCTTTTGCTTGTTTTTCTGAAATTACATTCTTAGCTGCAAACGCGCTAGGTGTGTTTTCTACATAAGTATATGTTCCTACTCCAATACCACCGACTAATACTGTACCTGCAAAGATTTTTGTTAGTTTTTTCATTTGTTGTTTCCTCCTTGTTTTTAACTATATCCTTATAATAGACAGATAAAATGAGAACAAAGAGAAGAGAACATTAGAAAACGATGAGAATAAGTGGTGTTTTTTCTCAAACCCGTTTCCTAATAAATTGTAGCTTTAAAATTTTTGTCTTCATTGTCAGTTGATTGGAGTGGAAGGTGGGAGACTCCTGCAGGACAGGCGGGCAGGTGAGACACTTATACGGAAACGTACGAATGTGGCTCACGGCCTGCCTCGCGGAAAGCGAGCACCTGGGAACGTAAATCAACTACTTCCTAAATGCCTTCTAAAAAAATAAGAACGCTCTAGATTAGAGCATTCTTAGTCACTATCTTTTGTTTCCATCGTTATGGAGTTTACCTCGCCCGAAAACGCATTTATAATTACTTGTGCTTCTTTCGTTTTCGTTACAATCTCAACTTCATAAACGATCACACCGTCTTCATCATCTAACTCAATATCTGTGATGGATCCTTTTACTTCTTTGAGGGCGATTTGTTTGGCTTCTTCTTCTGATATTTTTGTGTTTGGCTGAGCCGGTTCATCTCCAGATTCAACCTCGTTTTTACTCTTGAGATCCCCAGTGGTCCCGTTAATTTCTAAACGATATATTTTGCCTTCATTCTGGACACGAACAAGATAGACTTTGTTTTCTTCATTAAATTCAAGAGACTTCACATCGCCGTGTTCTGCAGCAATTTTTTCCGCCTCATCCTTTGTAATACTTTTTCCTTGAGATACTTCATCATCTGTTCGATTCATGTCGAGAATTTCTCCAGAAACCGCATCAGACCAGATCACATATACACCTTGTTCACTTTTCAACACTGTTTTGTATTGACGGTTATCTTCTCTATTCGTTAATTCTGTAGATAGAATCTCTCCTGGATATTTTGCGCTTATGATTCTGTTCATTTTCTCTTTTTCTAGTGTACTGCCTTGGTTACCGTTCACCCACTCTCTTGTTCCGAAGACAAGAAGGAGAATAACGATTATTATTCCAAAAATCACAGCTGTTTTTTTGTTCATACGTATTCCCCCTTTACATGAATTTTCTCATGTAAGAATGAAAGCTCCATAAGAATCAGATGAGAAAATGATGAGAATTAACTCTGTTTTAAAGGAATCTCCATTGTAACGGTTGTTCCTTTTCCTTCTTCACTCTGCAGATGAAGGTTCCCTTGGTGAGCAGAAATGATTTGTTTAGCGATGGACAAGCCTAACCCCGCTCCGCCTGTATCACGACTCCTAGCTTGGTCTACACGAAAGAATCGATCATAGACTTTTTCTAGATTTTCCTTTGGAATGCCGATTCCATAGTCTGTTACGGAGAACCTGACAGAGTTACCTTGTTTGGTTATCTCCACATTAATAGCTCCCGAACTATACTTAATGGCGTTATCTAAAAGGATGATTAGAACTTGCTTAATTTTTAATGAATCACACTCACCATGAATTTCGTCTAAGTTGGAATGAACATGAATGTCACGGTCGTACGCCTTGTTCATATTCTTTGCCGCATTTTTAGCCATTTCAACCAAATCGGATTGTTCTAATTGCAGATCCACTTGCGACTCATCCCTTGCAAGAATAAGCATTTGTTGGGTTAACTCTTTCATCCGAATAGATTCTGAGTGGATCGCTTCTACAGCTTCTTCTAAAATTTCAGGACGACTTCCTCCCCACCGCTTCAGCATTTTCGCATAGCTTTCGATTACAGTAAGCGGCGTTCTCAATTCATGTGAAGCATCAGATACGAACTGCTCTTGCTTTTTGTAGTTGTTTTCAAGCAGGTCCATCATATGGTTAAACGTTCTTGCCATCTTATTCAGTTCATCATTCGATTTCTTATTGATCGTGATCCGCTTATACGTCCCACGTTTCTGGTTTTCTTCCATCGTTCGCGTTAAGTTGCTGATCGGTACTAAGATCAACCGGCTTAAGAATCGCCCTCCTATGTAAGAAGGAATTAAAATGAGTAATGTTGCTATGATTAAGACGATTCTTAAAATCTGCAAAGTGTTTTGAATAGAAGATTCTTTTTCGATCAACTGTAAAGAAACAACCTCCCCGTCCATCCAAATGACCGGGTGTTGAGAAACCGTGTAAACCATTCCGTCTAATTTCTTAACATCACTGTATTGATTAGATCTATAGATCGGTTTGATATCCTGGAGCTTATCATCATCTGTAATTCTCGACGAAGTAGCTGCTACACGGTTATCACCAGTAATAATACGAATCATTGAATCTGCTGGAAGGTAGGCACGCAATAGCTGTGTCATGTTCATTTTTGTCTCAGTAGATGTTTTAACGGCTTCCGTTAAACTTTCCATCCTTATCTCTGTACCTTCAAGAGCATTATCATGTAGATTCTTTTGAAACAATAGGTAAATGCCACTATTCGTGACAAGTAAAATAATTAATAGCCATACCGTTGAAAACAAAGTTATCCGATTTTTTATGTTCATGGGTTACTCCTTCATCGTGTAGCCTACTCCACGAATCGTATGAATATAGGGGAGCGAAAAAGTGGAATCTATCTTTTTACGCAGATAACGTATGTAGACATCCACAACATTGGTATCGCCATAATAATCGTAACCCCATACCTTTGATAATATTTGATCACGGTTCAATACCTGGTTTTTGTTTCGCATCATGAAAACAAGAAGATCAAATTCCCTCGGTGTTAACTCAATTAAGGTAGAGTCACGTTTAACTTCTCTTGTTTTTAAATCAACGGTTAGTTCACCGAGCTCAAATTTTTCACTTTCATGGTCTTCGGTGTAGTGTTGATTCATGCGAAGAAATGCCCGGATTCTAGCCAACAATTCTTCAATTTCAAACGGTTTAGTCACATAATCGTTTGCGCCAAGATCAAGCCCGCTCACTTTATCTGGCAAGGCATCTCTGGCCGTTAATAAAATGATTGGAATATGACTACCTGTCGCTCTGATTCGTCTTAACACCTCTAGCCCGCTTAATTCAGGCAGCATAACATCGAGCAGAATAAGATCCCAGTTTCCTGATTTGAATTTTTCTAATCCTTCCATGCCCGTTGTAGCAGTTTCCGTTTCATATCCTTCATGTTCAAGTTCTAGTTGAATAACCCTGGCTATCTTTTTCTCATCTTCAACAATTAGAATTTTTTCAGCACTCATCGTTGTTCCTCCTAAAAAGAAGCTTGTTAGCATTATTATAATGGAAGTATGTAGCAAGTCCACGAATGAGCCCATTTTATAGAAAAAGACGAGTTCCAATTACAAAAAAGAGACCCGATGAATAAATTTATCAGATCTCTTTCATAAACTTCTCTATACACTTATTTTTCAAGTTCGCAAAAAAATTGAGCAATTTCTTTAACACGATCCATTGTAATCCCTTGTGCTTGCTCAATAGATAATGGATGATCTGTAGGCTCGAGCTTAATAAAAGGTCGCAAATTTTGTGAGCGGGTATGTACATTCGTTTTTAAATTTACCGTTTCAGGATACATGGGAAGATGCGTAGATAACCACCCAAACATCGGATTCAGTTGTTCACTATTTGGGTCATCCCATTGCTCTAAAGTCCGTTCGAAGTTTTCTTTACTAAGTGATACCCATACACCCCATACAAAGAGTTCATTAGATCCAATAATGGGAATTTCAATACAACCTCTTATGAAGAAATGTTCACCGTCCATTACACAAAAGTCATCAGTAAGTTCGAAATGCTTTTTTCTCTCTTTTCTTGTTGCCTCTTCATAATAGACAGGTGCTTCTATTCCATAATTCAAAGGAAGTTCATCATGATATGTGCCACAACATGTGCATTGGTATCCGCTAACTAATTCTGTCATCAGATTGCTCCTCAATTATGATAATTTGAGATCTTACTTTTTAAGAACAACAGGAGACTCCCACCCGTCATATTCGCCATGATATTTCTGAGCTGTTTCAATTATCAGGTATGTAACAGCATCAATCATCTCGTAATCTACACCGTCTTCTCTAATGATTGTGATAGAAAATGTTCCTTCTTCATTCTTTTCCTGTTCGAAATCCTGCGTTTTGAATCCTTCTTTAATAATGTCTTGTTCAAATGCTTTTAAATCTTTTAATGTTTGAAACTCAATCCAATGCTGAATCTCACGGGGGTGTTCTAAGTCGTCATTTTCTTGTTCAAGCAATTCCACTAAATCACGGTTATTCATCTGTTGAAGATGATATTCATTTGGATAAAGGAAATCGTAATAAAATGACCACGGTTCCTCTTCTTCTATACTTGAGATTTCCGTTTCGTATTTATTATTATCAAAAATAGCGAGTGCCTGTTTATCAATAATTTTGATCTGTTTTTCTTTTTTAGCATAATAGAAGAATTCTCGTGTTCCGTTCGTAGTTAATCGTCCAACTTGAATGATATCTTCAACATACAATTTTTCCATCACGTCGTATTCTAACTCACCAAGTAATTCATCTTCTATTTCTTCAGGGAAACCTAACTCAGTAGGCGACTTAATAGTAAGTTTCACTGTAAATAACCAATTGTATTTTTTAATATTAATTTCTTCCGTTACATCCAAATCAACAACAAATGAAGCAAGATTTCCATCCAATTCATCGATATAAAAATTCCAGTTATCAGACATGTGATGACTCCTCCTTTTCTTAAGTATACGAAGGGCTAATAATTCTATCTATAGTTCTATTTTCCTGATGAAATGTGGTATTCACCTAATCGATTACATTCCTGAATAACTAAAGGAACCTCCAACAAATCATCCACTATATAATCTGCTTCAACATCTTCCCCATAAGCATC
The DNA here is from genome assembly GCF_014836645.1 of Fictibacillus norfolkensis. Taxonomy (GTDB): domain Bacteria; phylum Bacillota; class Bacilli; order Bacillales; family Fictibacillaceae; genus Fictibacillus; species Fictibacillus norfolkensis. The sequence continues at coordinate 8,311 of NZ_JACSQM010000003.1, read as the reverse complement.
TCTCTTCCAGATCCCTTTCATTCCAACATCTTGAGCTGGTTTTACATCATTCTCAGGATGATCACCTACAAAAATAGCCTCATTAGGAGATACTTGTAGTTGCTCTAATGCTATATTGAAAATTCGAGGATCTGGTTTCTTTATTCCTTCCCATTCAGAAATCAATATCACATCGAAGTATTCTTTAATACCTAAAGCTTTAATATTATCGCTCTGAAATTGTCCAAATCCGTTTGAAATGATTCCAAGCTTGAAGTTATTATTTTTTAAATTCTCTAACATTTCTATAAGACGAGGAAAAGGAACGCAGTAGTTCTTAAATTCATTCATGTAATCAGATAGAAGATCTTCCCACGCAGGTTCAGGTAATGAAAATTCATAAACGATTTGCTGATATACTTTATCCTTCCAAACATATCCTCGGTTATCTAATTCTATAAATCGTTTAACATACATCTCCTTCGTTACATAATCCTTTAGCTCTGCAAATCTGTTATATTGCTCATCAATAAATAGTTTCACAGACTCATCCCGATCTAATAGCGTACCATCTAAATCAAACATAGCAGCTTTTATCATTTGTAGGACACACTCCCCTAATAGCATTTTGCACACAAGAGTTTATACATCCAGATATCTTTAACTGCTTATAAATAATCCAAACTATTAAAAATCAGTATGATTCCAACGATACACATGATCCATGAAAGAGCTAAACCAGAATTCTTAACCATCCTTTCACGCAGATTTATTAAAGGTTTATCCATCCATCTACCCAATAAAAGATAAATGAAATACAACAAGAGCGGTGGCAAGACCATGATAAAATTGTATCCAGCTAAAATACTAACCCATTCCATGCTTGTAAGATCACTAGTAGATAAAATACCGATCGCAGCAAAGTAAGGAAAAGCGGTTCCTACTTCAATAAGAGAAGTTGACAATCCAAGGATTATGATTGAAGTCAATCGTTTAGACTTTATATAAGGCAAATCAACATTTTTATTTGCAGGAACATAGAAACTAGCAATAAACAAAATCGTCCCAATGATAAAGATGATCCAGCTTATGGTTTTATTTTGAAAAATGTTAGATACGCTTTCAAGCAAAGTTGATATTCCTAACATAAGAGAAACACCCACTATAAAATAAAAACCAGCAACGGTTATAAGGTAGAAGAAAATACGAGAGGTTTGTTTCTCTTTCTCGTTTAACAGGAGATAAACTGTAACCCCTATTGTCGCAGGACTTAGCATATCCAATACAGCTAATCCTCCAATTATAAGAAGTAGATCTACAGTCACTGAATTCCCCCTCTTTCAGAATGAGCTTACCCCTTTTTCCCTATAAAGATTTTATAAGCAGCATTCATATATTCCAGTACATCTTGGTCAATGGGATATAATCCTAATTGTTCTGATTTTTTTTCAGACATACGAACGTCCCACAGCTTATCTAGAAACTCTGTTTCACCACCAAATGTTTCTGCTCTTTTTTCATCCATTCTTCTAATGATATTTTGAACATTCGAACAACCTGGATCCTCATTAATAAACCGCTTCAACTGTCCAATAAGAGCAATCCATTCCAAAGTATCTGGATGGTCGCTAGTCATATTTGGGACCTTTTTCCACAGCTTTAATTCTCTTTCTTTAAACAATGTTCTTCTATATTTCTGCTGAAGCACTTTATTGCTATTGGCTAATTGCATGACCTTTTGAATGGCAATCTCATTATTCTCATCTTCAATTGCCATTCCATGTATTAATTCCCGTAGAGCACTCTCCATTTTGTTTAAGTTTTCTTGCTCTTGTTTTACATAAGAAAGTTGATTTCTTAGACTATCTGACCAATCCCAGTCACTCGAATTCAGCATGTTCTTTATTTCGTTCAAACGAAATCCAATCTTTTTCATGAATTGAATCTGTTGTAGCTTCTTTAAATCCCCATTGCTATATAGACTGTGTCCACCTTCCGTCTTGGATGTTGATTGTAATAAGCCTATCTGATCGTAGTGACGCAGGGTTCTGACTGTAACACCTGTCAACTCACTTACCTTATGAATGTGCAGCAATTGATAAACACACCTTTCAAGATCTATTGTTAAAGGATTATTTTTTTATAAAAGTGTTCAGCAAGTAACCCGTTCCTAATCCAATGAGAACACCAGCAAACGCTTGATCTATTATTAAACCAACACCAGCTCCTATAATGACACATCCATAGATAATCACATCTTCACGTTTCATCTCATCATCCTTTTAATGTAAGTCGTTATCTATTAGTATACAAAATGACGTAACGTCAGTTTCAAGCGTTAATATAAATTTATTATGAACCGATACAAGGAAATCTTGTTAATCCTATACAACGGTACTCTACTACCCAGAAATAGAGTCGTAATTTAAGTAAGTGGATGAATTTTCAATCATCCACTTTTTTTCTTTTTATAAGCCACCATGCTCCTCTTCCCCTTACTAACACACTTTCTTCAAAATCAATTAATATTGAACATTATAGAGATATTATGGTAACATTTATAAAAATAAACAATTAAGTATAAGTATACATAATTTGGAATTTTTTTAAGGGGTGACACGATGTCAGTTGTACTAAATAAATTTTACGACAACAAGAAAGGATATTTTCACCTCCCTGTTGTATGGCGAGAAGAATTTCAGTTTCAAATTGGAGAAAAAGTAGGCGTTGATGTAGAAGACGGAAGAATTATCATTGATAAGGCGGATGCAAGACGGTTCACTCCAATAATCGGTGTCAAAGGAAGACTTACAATTCCGATTGAAATTAGAAAAGAATTAAAAAGCCATACGTATCAATTAATCGCGATTCAAGAAACTGAACAGTTTGTTTTAATACCTGCTTAATTATGGTTTCAACCATAACTTTCCATGGAGAAGTCCGTTCATAGAAAAACATAAATGGTTTCATTCATTGAAACCGTTTTTTTATTTGAACTAATTTTGATTCATAATTCTGTAATTCTCCCCTCACCTCATCAGAAATCACTAATGATTACGGAAATCGCGTTATTGACCTTTCTCTCATTATCTAATAAAATCCATTGGGCAAGGGAAAATAATTTTGCTTATAATCCGCATTCTATTGGTATAGTAAGAGTGGGAGTTGAAAGAATGTTTAACTTAGAGTTGTTTAACAAATTACCTGTAAAAATTTTAATCGTAGCTTTAATAATCGTAGTCACAGCGTATTTTATTAGAAGATCTGTTCAGCTTTTCTTTGATAAAACAAGTTTTCTAGATGAAAACCGTGAAGAGACGTTGATGCATTTTACAGATCAAGTTCTCAAGGTTCTTGGATTGGTGTTCTTCTTCATTTACGTATTAAGCCATTTCTTCAATTTACCGAGACTTGTTACAGGTTCAGTTGTTGTAGCCGGTGCTCTCGCATTGATTTTCCAACATATCATTCGAGATTATATTATGGGACTTGCCTACTTGTTTGAACGGCAGATCAACCTCGGTGATTATGTAATTATCAACGGTAACAAACAGGGGAAAATCGAGGAAATAAGTGTGCGTCACCTTAAAATTCGTCAATACGACGGTTATCTATACACTGTTTCTTATGGAAGTATCAACGAGCTTCAAAACGGAAACCGTGGGATGCGGCGGGTGAACGAAAGTCTTATCCTTAACTACAGACAAAACCCAGATGAGGCGTTTCACGTTATGGAGGAAGTAGCAAGAACGTGTAACGAGAAATATAGTGAGTACCTCTTAACAGATCTGGATGGTAAGCCTGTGGAAAGGTTTACATTTAATCAAATTACCGAATTAAACGTCGATTATAAAGGTCACCGGTATTCTCTCTCAGGGATCGTTAAAGAAGCTCATTTTGTGGATGCAAGTAAACGAGTAAGATATGAACTAGCGCTCGCTGCATATGTAAACAAGTTAAAGATGGCCGAAAACGGTGAAATTGAAAAGAATAAACGTAACGATTCTCAAGCATCTTATTAAGAAGTATGATGCAGGCTATAACGAACGACGATTACAGCCTGCTCTTACATTTTAAATATCTATATCCTCTTCATTAAGAATGGCAAGAATCTGGTGATCTTCCCACCTGCCATTGATTTTCACATTTTTCTTTAAAATTCCTTCTTTATGAAATCCAGCTTTTATTAATAATTTGATAGATCCGATATTATGTGGCATTACTTCTGCTTCAATTCGATGAAGTTTAAGCTCATTGAACGCAAACTCTATAATAAGTGGAAGAGCTTCCGACATATACCCTTTGCCGTTATGGAATTTATCAAGAGAATAACCAACCATCCCTTTTTGTGCAGGTCCTCTTTCTATCTTGAACAGACAAATCTGTCCGATTAATTCATGTGTGTCATGAAGATAAATACCAAAAGAATAACCTAACCCGTTTTCTTTTCGCTCTTCTATCTCTTTCAATCTTCTTGCTTGACCATCTAAAGAATAAAAATCCGAATCTCTGTCAGGTGTATATTGCTGAAAAAACGCCTTGTTTCTTGTTTCAATATCAAATAATGCTTGCAGATCACTTTCATCTAGAAGTTTGATATAAATATTTTTCATCGTTACTTGTCCTCCATACTCGGTAAATACCTTATTAGAAATTCAACTCAATACGTTTAAAACCTTTTTAGACAGAGTTAAACATCAATCGTTTAAATTATGTATAAAATATGTATAAGTTTAATTAAAGGAATGGTATATTATTAACAGAAAGATTCTATCGGAGGGAAAATGATGAACACAAAATTAAATACGTGGATTCAAAAACACAATTTAGATCCACAATGGCTGCAAGAAGCCAGTAAGTTTCCTTCCTACCAAGTACAGAAACTGCTAGGTGATCCTTCCTATAAACCTGATGGAACGACAATGAGGATTGTATTAAGTATCGTAAAAAAGAAAGAAGACACCGCAAAACTAAGTGATTTTTGGGATGTTTAAACTTAGGACTTTTCCTTATAATTTATAAAAATAGTGACTTGTCTAGATCATTTTACCCTGCAACTGCATCTACTAAAGTATGAAATGTAGGAGGTGCTATCTTGGGTAAAGACAAGCATTGTAAGAAAAAGAAGAAAAAAGTAATCTGTTGTGATCCTGTATATATCATTGAGGATTCATACACAGAGAAAGAAGTCACATTCGTTCATCCGATCATTCGTGTAAAGCGTGAACACGTTAAATATGTTCGCCGTGACGTGTATGAGGAGAAAGTAATCAAAGAAGTGATCGATCCTGGTTCTCCAACTAAATGTGATTGCAATAAAAAGCACAAAAAATCTAAGAAAAAAAGCAAAAAGAAGTAATTTCAAAGAATAATTACTCTTTTTATATGAACCCCCGACCATCGTGATCGGGGGTTTTGCTATTGTTTTTGGAGTTGATATGTGTATTCACGGTACGTGTTTTTATATTTCTTACACGTTCGCCGATAATTAAGTGTTTTCCACCTGTAAAGATTTGTTTACCACCTATGTTTACTGAATTTCCACCGATAAACGAAGTTGCACCACCTAAGATTTGAAACTGACTACTGCTGATCGCTCATTTTACTTAAAATGAGCATGAAATATGGCTAACAGTATGATTAAACTGTCTTACCCAATCTCCTTTTTCACAAAACTTATTTGATCAACTGTTTGATTTATCCATTTGATATACTGTTTACATACATAAACGTTCATTTTTATTAAACGAATCGAGGAGTTGAGGAAACAAATGAAAGATCATTACGAGGTGTTAGTTGGTGAAGGAAATGTCGAATTAGATCAGCGGCTTTCTGATGAATTGGACAAAGTGAACAATGCAGCGACGATTGGCACTCCTGCTGCTCGAGAATTGACGGTGCAAATTTTAGATAAACATCGCGAACTCGCAGCCGGTATGAGTGATTGGACTTGGGGCGTAGCCGCTGGTATTGCAATGACATGGGTTCGTGAAGATGCTAGAAAAGACGGACTAGGTTCTCAACTACTCCAAGATTTTGAACATGAAGCTCTGACACGAGGTTGCACACATGTCTTCACTACTTCTTTCACCTTTCAAGCGCCAGGCTTCTATGAACGTCACGGCTACCAAGAACTGTTTCGCTGGGAAGGATTACCTACTCCTGATGCTGCTGACATTCATTTTCGAAAAGAGCTAGCCCCGCTAGCAAAATAGATGATACAAAAAAAGGGTGTACACTAATAAAGTAATGTACACTCTTTGCAACTATATATATCTAATAATTCTCTATCTTAAATAATCTTCTAAAGCTTGCTGAAGTGTAGCTTTTGTCTGAGCCTTGCTCTCGAAAGATAATCCGATATTTGTTATCTTACGTACAACTTCTGGACGCAGACCAGTAATCACACACTCACAACCCATCATGTTCGCACCTTCCATAACTTTCATGATCCGTTCGATCGCATCTGTCTCTATTTGGGCAATACCAGATAAATCGATAATTAACGTTCCAATGCGAAGTCTGCTGATTTCCAAAAGAACTTTCTCTTCAATCGTGTCTGTTCGATATGTATCGATATTTCCAATTAGTGGAAGTACACAAACCTTCGATGTGATCGGAATAATTGGAACAGAAAGATTTTCAACGAGTGTTTTCTGAGACTCGATCAGCTTATCTTTGTACTCTGAATAACTTAAGAATAGCTCATTTAAAAATTTATCAATGCGGTCATTAATTTGTCTTTCCGTATTAAAAAAACTCTCAGCCTCTAAGTCAATATGATTTAATTTATTAAATTCTTGGAGAAATTTCCAAACCGTTCTTCGAATGGCTTGAACCCATTCTAGTTTAAATGCAAGCGTGAGACTATGGGATGCCCACGATACACCTTCAAATTTTGCGAATTCTTCTAATTCACGGTCTTTACCTTGGATGGTATACATCACAAGTTTATGAGCATTAGACAATAAATCAATATTACCTACCACCAATATTTCTTCGATTTTCCCACGAACATTTCGGGCTTCAGCTAATAAAGATTCTTGGAACTCTTCTCTGTTATTAGTAAAGTATTCAATATAATCCTTTTCCAAGACTAAACCCATAGTGTTCACTCCCTTTTGAAATTTTTACCTACTTTTGTACTATTGTACCACTTTTAAAAAAGATGGAAGAAAAAATTTTGTATTTAAAACTGTTTCTTAACTTAAATAAGTTCTTCCATTTAAATGATAAGAAAAAACCGCAGCAAATTACGTTGCGATTTTTTCAAGTTATAGCAGGAATACTTCTTTACCAAAGTAAATCCTTTTCATATCCTAACTCGATAAGCAATTGTCCAGCAGTCTCTTTAAAAGCTGTAATAATTTCATCGTCGAACTCTTCTTTCCAGTTGCCAATCTTACCTTTTCTAAAAGTAGCTGAATCCTGAGTAGAAATGTTTTCTTTCGCACGTTTGATAACGATATCGAGGTTTTCAAGTTCCCCTTCCGTAATAAACTGTACGACTTTATGAACCGATTGGTCTAGAGAATCTTCACTTCTTATTAGATCTTCAAATTTAACAGAAAGCACGTTAGGTGCAGTTAACCACCCTTTAAATTCCGAGAACCAATCATGAATACCCAGATGACCTGCCTCAGGAATCCCTCTTATGATTGATAACAATCGTTCTTTTTTAGACATTTGCTTTTTTTGATAATATTGATGAAGTGGAGCATTTACTTTCTCAATATAGTAGTTATAAGAAACCACCACATCACGCAAATCGCGATAGAGGAAAATTTGTTTCATATCGAGATCTTGAAGAAGCTTCACCCATGATGGGGAAAAATAAATATGTCCTGACAAAAATTCATTTTCTTTTAGTTTCTCTAACTCGCGCTGATGTCCTGCTAATTGTGCTGAGATACCTTCATATAGATGTAATTTTTGATCAAATGTGATGGGATGAATTCCTGTTAATATTTGAAACATTAGATGTGTCCCGCTCTTAGGAAACGAATTAAAGAAAAAAGGACTTATTGCTTTACTCATTTTTAACGATCACCTTTCCTATTTACATGACATGCCTTTCATATCTTATTCGTTCGTTTTCAATCCGCTTGTACAACCGCCTGCTATACATATTTTTCAGTAAAATAAAAAGATTTACGGAATACATACACTTTTATCATTCAACGCACGAAACTTATAATGCAAGACCTTAACCCCTAATTGTTAGCAAGATTAAACCATGAAAAAGGCAAGGATACATGAACTGCACCCTGTCAAGTAGACAGTGAAAATAATAAAAACCAGCTAAGCGGCTTCAGCTCTATATTCTTTAGGG